>NZ_JBVHXA010000002.1:0-613608 GCF_055563935.1 Streptomyces sp. NPDC029169 | reverse complement strand
CCAGTAATGGGTGGAGCTGACCGGTACTAATAGGCCGAGGGCTTGTCCTCAGTTGCTCGCGTCCACTGTGTTAGTTCTGAAGTAACGAACTCGCCTTGCCGGCTGGAGTTCCAACTTCATAGTGTTTCGGTGGTCATAGCGTTAGGGAAACGCCCGGTTACATTCCGAACCCGGAAGCTAAGCCTTTCAGCGCCGATGGTACTGCAGGGGGGACCCTGTGGGAGAGTAGGACGCCGCCGAACAATCATTGTGGGAAAGCCCCGCACCTTCTGGTGCGGGGCTTTTCTGCGTTCCGATACGTTGGCTCGGGGACCCTCTGGAGGACACCGTGACCATCAAGCCGCAGCACCTGCCCCTCCTCGAAGAAGCTCAGCGAGCTTCTTCGAGTTGGCCACCGATCGGGTGAATGCGACTGAGCGCTTCAGTGTCGAGTGGGCGGCTGCACCGTCCGGTGCCAGCAGCTTGGTGAGCCGGGACAAGGGTCCACTCGAGCTTGCCGGCCTGAACGCCAACCCGGCGGCAAGGCCGGTGAGCGACGATCAAGCTGTTGTCAGCCGCTGGCTCTAAGGTCGGCCTTATGACATCAGACCTGGTCCAGGACTCATGGACTCGCATCGGCGCGTGGCTGCGCGAGCACGCGCCCCGCACTTTTGCCACGCTTCGGCCGCCCGCAGGAGACGAGGAGATCGCAGCAGCGCAACAGGAACTGGGGGTCACCTTTCCTCCGGACCTGGTCGCTTCACTCCAACGGCACAACGGGGCGCTGGAGGGACCTGAGGCTTTCCGGTTCAGTACGGGCGACCGGCTGCTCGGAGTGAGCGGAATCCTCGGGGACACCGCGTTCATGCGCGGCATCGACCAGGGCCTCGACGGGGAGACCGAGGGCTACTGGCTTCACGACTACGTGAAGTTCGGTTCTTACGACGTGACGTCGGACGGTCTTCTGATGGATTGCCGTACTGAGCGGGACTCCTTCGGTGCGATCGGACGGTTCTTCGACGAGACCGGCACCAGATTTGGGCAGGCCGACTCGCTGGGTGGGTATCTGGCCGAACTGGCCGACACGCTTGAGTGCGGCCAGGAGGCTGGTGTCGTCACCTTCAACGGCCGACTGTTCTGGGAGGCGCCTCTGCCTGCCAGGCCGGAGTGCAGTGCCGACGAGCCCCTTCCCGCACCGGATGAGCAGCTGCCAGAGCTGGACCTGTCCCACAATCCCACCGACCTCCTCCACGTGAGCCACCTGGACGGACATGAGGAACTCGGTGCACTGATCGCAGTCCTGCCGTATGAGCAGGTGGTTGAGGCCGCGCGGAAGCAGCTGCGCAGACTGGCGGTCGAAACGGGGCTGAACAACTACCCGGAGGTCAAGGCAGCCCTGGACGCGTGGGAGCGTGGTGTGGCCCTACCGCGGCCGGACCAAACCGGCCCGCTCGCCTTGCGACTCCGCGCGGTGCTCGCACAGGCTGACACCGGCCGAGACGTCACTCGCAGGTGGGCCGCGGAGAAGATGGCCCTCGGGCTCTGGGGATCCCCCTATAGATCCGTGTGCGAGAGCGCGGAGACCCGGAGCCACTTCACTCTCGACTGGCGTGCGGATCTGCATGCGGACTTGGGCAATCCGCCACTGCCACCGATACCTGACGACCGATTTTGGGGGGCGCTGCGCAACCCCGCCATCGACTCCAGTTGGTACGCGGCTCAGTACACCCAAGATCAGGACTGACCCCAGGGGTTTCGGTTCCGCGTGAGCGCTTCATGCGGCGGTCATCGCCAGACGAAGCGCTCACTGAGCTTCTCCAGCGCTGCCGCTCCAACGTGAGGATGGCCTTGACGATTGACGTCATGCGGTTCGGGCTGCACCGGGACCTGCGGAAGATCCGCCAGGACTTCAGGATCGCGACACCGCGTTCAACGGGCGCTCGTGCTGCGGCCAGCGCCCGGTTGAGGGTCTTTTCGGTGGGAGTGAGTTCCTGGAGTGGCTTGCGTTTGATGCCGGTCGTCAGCCACGGTCCGCCACCTTGGTAGGCGAGATCGGCCAGAATGGGAACGCCCTGGCGCTCGCAGATCCGGATGATCCGGTGGGTGCGGGCGGCGGTCAGGTCGTGTGTGCGGCCCGGCAGGGCGGGCGAGAGCCACAGCAGCCGGCCTCCGGGGTCGGTGACGACCTGCACGTTCACGCCGTGGCGCCGGTGTTCGTGGGAGTAGTCGGCCCGGCCGTCGCCGACCCGGTCGCACTCGGCGAGGGTGCCGTCGAGCAGGATGAAGTCGGGATCGTGCTCGCGCAGCGTCTTGAGCAGACCCGGTGCTCGTTCGGCAAGCAGGTCGACGACCGTGCTGGTGTAGGCGTGGGCGGTGGACTCGCTGATGCCGAACCCGGCGGCGATCTTCGCAAGAGTGGTGTGCTCTCGTAGGTACACCAGTGCCACCATCGCCCGCTGAGACGGACGGAGCTTGCAGCGCCGGTCGCCCTCACGGGTGACAACCAGCATGGTGACCCACTCCACGAGCGCATGCGGCAGGTCGAGTGCTGCAGGATGGATGACCAACGAGGCCCCCGAGCAACGTGATTGAGACGTCAGACATCTCGATCAACAGCTCGGGGGCTTCGTTGCGCTTCACGGCCCATCACCCGATCGGTGGCCAACTCGAAGAAGCTCAGTGGATCGCCCCCAAGGGCGTGAAGGTGGAGTACAGCGACGGCACGATCATCATGCAGGCCGTGCCGACGATGATCCACCAGCGCAACTTGTTCCATCTGCGACGGCAGTTCGACGCCCACAGCCCGAGCGGCTGTGTGCCGACGGAGAACACGAACCTCGGATAGCCGTACACGGCGAAGCTCCGTAACCCGGACCTCACCTACCTGCTTGAGGAGATCATGGAGGAGGAGGGGAACACGGCCACGGCGGATCTGGCGCTGATCGCTGTCGAGATCGTCTCGCCCTCGAACCCGGAGAACGACTGGGTGGCCAAGCTGTCCGACTACGCCGTGATGCGGATTCCGCTGTACCTGATCGTCGATGCCCGTGACTCCACGGCCACTCTGTTCTCCGAACCGAACCACGACAGGTACCACACCCGGACCGACCGGAAGTTCGGGGAGATCATCCGCATCCCGGAGCCCTTCGGGTTCGATCTCGATCTGACACGGCTGAATCCGTACCACTGACGCCAGGGGTCACCAGGCCCGTGTCGTAGGCCAGGATGACCGCCTGGACTCGGTCGCGGGCGCGTGTTTTGGCGAGGATGCGGCTCACGTGGGTCTTCACCGTCGATTCCGCCAGGTGGAGGCGTTCGGCGATCTCTGTGTTCGTCCAGCCCTGGGCGATGACCGTGAGGATCTCGCGTTCCCGGTCCGTGAGGGTCGACAGGCGGGGATCCTCCCGGGGCGGGCCGGCGGTGGTCGGGAGGTGGTGGATGTACGCGTCCAGGAGGCGGCGGGTCAGGCTCGGGGCCACCACCGCGTCGCCGCTCGCGACCGCGCGGATGCCGGACAGCAGCTCCTCCGGCTGGGCGTCCTTGACGAGGAAGCCGCTGGCGCCGGCGTGGAGGCCGTCGTAGGCGTACTCGTCGAGGTCGAAGGTCGTGATGATCAGGACGCGGGTTCGGGCGCCCGCGGCGACGATGCGGCGTGTGGCCTCGATGCCGTCGAGGCCCGGCATCCGGATGTCCATCAGGACGACATCGGGGTGATGCCGGTCCACCAGGCGGATCGCCTCGGTGCCGTTCGACGCCTCGCCGACCACCGTCATGTCGTCCTGGCTCTCCAACAGCATGCGGAAGCCGAAGCGTTGCATCGGCTGGTCGTCCGCGATGAGCACCGTCGTCACGAGGGGGAATCCTCCAGGGGGAGTCGGAGTCGTACACGCCAGCCGCCGGTCGGCAGCGCGCCCGCTTCGAGTGTGCCGTCATAGAGGGCGGCTCGCTCGCGCATGCCCGTAACTCCCTGCCCGGTGCCGATGGTGTCGTTCCCCGGGCCGCCCGTGTCCGTCACTTCGAGCGTCAGCTCCTCTGGGCCGTACGACAGGAGGACGGAGGACTCGGCCCCGGGGCCCGCGTGCTTGAGGGTGTTCGTCAGGGCTTCCTGGACGATCCGGTAGACCGTCAGCTGTGCGCCCGTCGCCAGGGTTTGGGCCTCGGGTGCGGGCTTATCGCGGATCTCCAGGCGTACGGAAAGCCCCGCCGTCCGTACCCCGGCGATCAGCTCGTCCAGGTCGGCGAGCGTGGGCTGGGGATCACGTACGGCCTCGCCGCGCAGGAGGCGGCGGAGTTCGGCGAGTGCCTGGCGGCTGGTGGTGCCGATGGCGTCGAGGGCCTGGGCGGCCTGCTCGGGGCTCTTGGCCGCCGCGTACCGGCCGCCGTCCGCGAGGCCGGTGATGACGGAGAGATTGTGGCCGATGATGTCGTGCATCTCGCGGGCGATCCGGGTGCGTTCGGCCGCCGCCGCCAGCTGGGCCTGCTGGTCGCGCTCGACTTCGAGGCGCCGGGCCCGGTCGACGAGGGCGGCCGTGTAGTCCTTGCGGGAGCGGACCGCGATGCCGAGGAGCGCGACCATCGCGTACGCCCACAGGGTGGGGACGATCTGCTGGTCCCAACTGCCCACGGGGTAGCGGATCGCGCCCACCACCATCGGTGGGGTGATCAGTGCGAGCGTCCACAGGAGCGTACGCAGGCGCAGCCGCAGAGCGATGCCGAAGACGGCGATGGACTGGAGGAAGCCGGCCTGGAGGAAGGCCCCGGTCCAGTTGCTGACGAGTGAGGCGCAGGCCATCACGGCGAGGACGGCCATGGGCCGGCGGCGGCGCCCCAGCAGCGGGACCGAGAGCGTCAGGGTCATGGCGACGACCAGCCAGACCGGGACGGACGGGTTGCGGGCGATGTTCCGCCAGCCGCCCGCCGCGTCGACCAGGGCCACCCCCGTCCAGAAGGCGGTGAGCAGGATGTCCCAGACCCAGGGGCGGCGCGCGTCGAAGGCCCGTACGCGCTGGGTCTGCCGCTGGAGGTACCGGCTGAGCGCCTCCCCGACATCAGGCTTGTCCGTGGTCACCCGGTCATCCTCATACGTCCCGCCGCTTGAGGAACAGCGCCGGGACGATCAAGGATGCGGCCGCCCACAGGCACAGGGCGAGCAGTGCGCCGCCGGGGGAGGCCGCGTTCGACATCGGGTCGGCGGAGCCGAGGACGCCGGCCGCCTGGGTGGGGAAGTACCGGATCGCGGTCTCGACGGCATCGTACGGGAGCATGCCGAGGACCTCCGGCAGGATCAGCACGCCGCCGATGAAGGCGCCGATGGCGCCCGGCACCGAGCGCAGCGCGGCGCCGAGACCCAGGGCGATGAGGCTGAGCAGGGTGACTCCGGCGGCGTTGCCCACGATGGCGGCGAGGACGCCGTCGTCGGCGAGGGAGGCCGCCTGGTCGGTGTCGGAGAGGAAGATCTGCGCGGTGAGGAAGGTGATCAGGGCGGCCACGAAGGAGACCGTGAAGACGACCGCCGTGAAGACCGTGGCCTTCGCCCACAGGATGGGGAGCCGGCGCGGTACGGCGGTCAGTGAGGCTCTGATCAGGCCGGTCGAGTACTCGCCCGCTGTGACCAGGATCCCGAGGACGGCGAGGCAGATACCGCCGAGCTGGGAGCCGTAGAGGGTGAGGACGATCGTGTCGACGTCGGAGTCGCCGCCGTCGGCGGTGTAGGTGGCGCCCATGAGGATGCCGACGCCGAGGAGGAAGGCGACCGAGGTGAGGACGGTGATCCAGGTCGAGCGGACCGTCCACAGCTTGTGCCATTCGGAGCGCAGGACGCGGGTGGGGGTGACTTTGTACGCGGTGGTCACGCGGCTGCTCCCTGGTATTCGACCGAGTCGTGGGTGAGGTCCATGAACGCCTGCTCCAGCGAGGCGGTCTGCGGGGTGAGTTCGTGGAGGGGGATGCCGTGAGTGGCGGCGGTGCGACCGATCTGTACGGAGTCCATGCCGGTGATACGGAGGGTGTCGGGGGACTCCTCGGTGATGCGGGCCTCTGGGAGCAACGCGCGCAGCCGCGCCGGGTCCGGGGTGACGACCTTGACCGAGGCGCCGCCGGACTCCCGTACGAGCGCGTCGACGGTCGTGTCCGCGAGGAGCCGGCCCTTGCCGATGACGATGAGGTGGTCGGCCGTCAGTGCCATCTCGCTCATCAGATGGGACGAGACGAGGACCGTACGGCCCTCGGCGGCAAGGGACTTGAGCAGCGTACGGATCCACAGCACGCCCTCGGGGTCGAGGCCGTTCACGGGCTCGTCGAGGACGACGGTGGCCGGGTCGCCGAGGAGCGCGGCGGCGATGCCGAGGCGCTGGCCCATGCCGAGGGAGAAGCCCTTGACCCGGCGGCGGGCGACCTCGGTGAGGCCGGTGAGGCCGAGGACGTGTTCGACGCGGGAGCGTGGGATGCCGTGGGTGTGGGCCAGTGCCATGAGGTGGTGGAAGGCGCTGCGGCCGGGGTGGAGCGAGCGGGCTTCCAGGAGAGCGCCGACCTGGGTGAGGGGTGCGGGGTGCGTGGCGTAGGCGCGGCCGCCGATGGTGGAGCGGCCGCGGGTGGGGGCGTCGAGGCCGACGAGCATGCGCAGGGTGGTGGACTTTCCGGCGCCGTTGGGGCCGAGGAAGCCGGTGACCGTGCCCGGGTGGACGGTGAAGCTGAGGTCCTGGACGACGGTCCTGGCTCCGTACCGCTTGGTGAGTTCGTGAGCTCGGATCATGTCCACGACGCTACGGAGCGGGGGGCGGGGGATCGTCCGACCGTGGGCGGGAAGCGGTGGTGGGGCGTAGTACCGGGGTACGAGAAAGGGTTTGTCGGGGGTGGGGAGTGGCGGGGAGGATCGGGGGATGGACGACTATCTGATACGTACCATCCGCGCCGACGAGTGGGAGCAGACGCGGGACATCCGGCTCGCCGCCCTCCAGGACCCCGTGGCGCACATCGCCTTCCTGGACACGTACGAGGACGCCGTGAAGCGGCCCGAGTCCTACTGGCGGGAGCGGGCGGAGGGCGCTTCCGAGAGCGGGACGAGCGTCCGGCAGTTCGTGGCCGAGGCCGCGGACGGGAGCTGGGTGGGCACGATCTCGCTGCTGGTGGAGCGGCCGTCGGAGGAGGTGCGGTTCGGGGAGCCGGCGAAGATCGACCAGACGCACATCGTGGGCGTGTACGTGCGGCCGGAGGCGCGTGGTACGGGTGTGATCGACGCGCTGTTCCGGGCCGGTGTGGAGTGGTCCTGGTCGCTGCCGGAGCCGGAGATCCGGCGGGTGCGGCTGTACGTCCACGAGGACAACGCGCGGGCCGCCGCCTTCTACCGGCGGTTCGGGTTCGTCGCGACGGGGGAGACGGTGGCGATCGCGGGGGACGACACGGCGTGCGAGGTGGAGTACGAGATCCTGCGGCCCGTGGGCAACTAGGGGCTGAGGGACGCCTCCGGCCAGCGGGCGCGGGCCTGTTCCCGGGAGCGGAGCAGGACCAGGGTCGGGAGTCCCTGGTCCTGGCCGCCTGCCAGCAGCTCCGGGAGCCGGGGAAGGGGAGCCACGGCGGCGACGTCGTCGAGGACGAGCGTCAGTGGTGGGTCGAGCCGACCGTCGGATGACCGTGCGGCCATGCGGCGGCCGTGCTCGACCACGCTTGCGGCGAGGGCGGTGAGCAGAGGCATCGCGCCGGGGCGGGTGCGCGGGTCCTCGATGGCTTCACCGACCACATAGAGCGTGCCCCCTTCGGCGACGAAAGATTCCAGCGACAGCGAATCAGTTCGATTTGGGGTGCAGGCATCCCTGATGTGGACCGAGGAGAGCGCGGAGAGCGTACGGGCCGTCAGCTCCTGGGCCATGTCGCGCCGTTCGGGATGCGCGGTGAGCGCGGACTCCAGGAGTCCGGCGTGGCCCGCGGCGGCCTTGGGGTGCGTGCGGAGGATCCGTACGGGTTCGTGGGCGCCCATGCCCTGGGCCCAGCGGTGGACCTGCTTGAAGGCGCGGTCGTCCAGGGCGGCGGCGTGCAGCCAGCAGCGCAGGAGCGTTTCGGCGGTGTCGGCGACGGCGGCGTCCAGGCGGGACGGCGGGCGTACGGGGGCGAGGAGGGCGACCGCCCGTTCCTGGGCCGTGGCCGGGTCCTCGCAGCCGGCGGACGGGGACCAGTGGAGGCGGGCGGGGGTGTCGCAGAGGTGCCCGGGGTCGTAGACGAGGACGGGGCCGAGTTTGGCGCGGGCGTCTTTGGTGTCGGCCCAGAGGGTGGGGTCGGACGTGACGACGAGGACGGGGCCTTCGGCGTCCTGGACGGCCTGGACGGCGGCGGGGCGGCGGGTGGCGGGGGTGCCGTAGACGATTCCGGCGGAGGCCTCAGGAGTCTCAGGAGTCTCAGGGGCCTCCGGGGCTTGAGGGGTGGCCGTCTCTTTCGGGGGCTTCCGGGGAGCGGGTGGGGCCTTCGCCTCCGCCGCCTCCTCCGCCTCGGCCTCCGCCTCCTCCGCCTCGGCTTCCGCCTTCGGAGCCCGCGTGGCCGCCCTCGTACCGTACGACGGAACGCGACGCCTCCCCGCCCGTACCGTCCTCCAGCGCGCCAGCGTCCCCACCACGAACACCACCAGCACCACCAGCACCATCAGCTCGCCGATGAGCAGCCCCCAGAACAGCCCGTACCCCGACAGTTCGGCCGCTGGGGTGTCCGGCCACGCGCCCGCCAGGTCCTGCGGCCGGCCGAGCAGGGCGCGGACGGCCATGGGGGTACGGGTGAAGGCGACCCCCTCCGGCCAGGCGCCCTTCGCGAGGAGGGCCGCCAGGCCGGTCGCCGTCCACACGAGCACCGTCAGGCCGACGGGGATGCCGACCAGGGCGAGTACGAGCCCGTCGGGGATCCCCCCTTGCTGCCGCTCCCGAGACCCCTGAGACTTCGTGCTCATCTCACGCCACCGTGGACCGTGACGGGTCGTTCAGCTGCTGCTCGATGAGGGCCGCGCGCTGTTCCGTCTCCCATTCCAGTTCCGGGTCGACGGACGGGTCGACGGACGACTCCGTCATGGCGCGGTCGGTGTAGACGAGCGGTCGCTCCTTCTCGGTGATGAGGTGTTTGACCACCTGCACATTGCCGTTGACGTCCCAGACGGCGATACCGGGCGTGAGGGTCGGGATGATCTCGACCGCCCACCGTGGCAGGCCGAGCACCCGTCCCGTCGCCCTCGCCTCGTCGGCTTTCTGGGCATAAATGGTGCGGGTGGAGGCCATCTTGAGGATCGCCGCGGCCTCCCGGGCCGCCGCCCCGTCCACGACGTCCGAGAGGTGGTGGACGACCGCGACGAAGGACAGGCCGAGCCGGCGCCCGAACTTGAGCAGCCGCTGGAACAGCTGTGCCACGAACGGGCTGTTGATGATGTGCCAGGCCTCCTCGACCAGGAAGATGCGCTTCTTCCGGTCGGGGCGGATCCAGGTGTGCTCCAGCCACACGCCGACGATCGCCATGAGGATGGGCATGGCGATGGAGTTGCGGTCGATGTGGGACAGGTCGAAGACGATCAGCGGCGCGTCGAGGTCGATGCCGACGGTCGTCGGGCCGTCGAACATCCCGCGCAGGTCGCCGTCGACCAGCCGGTCCAGGACGAGCGCCACGTCCAGACCCCAGGCGCGTACGTCGTCTATGTCGACGTTCATCGCCTCCGCCGACTCCGCCTCCGGGTGCCGGAGCTGCTCCACGATGTCGGTGAGGATCGGCTGGCGGTCGGTGATGTGCTCGACGACGTACGCGTGGGCGACCTTGAGCGCGAAGCCGGAGCGCTCGTCGAGGCCGTGGCCCATCGCGACCTCGATGATCGTACGGAGCAGGGCCAGCTGCCCGGTCGTGGTGATCGACGGGTCGAGCGGGTTGAGCCGGATGCCGGCGTCGACGGCGACCATCGGGTCGAGGCGGATGGGAGTTATCCCCAGCTCCTGCGCGATGAGGTTCCATTCGCCGACGCCGTCCTCGCCCTGGGCGTCGAGCACGACGACCTGCCGGTCGCGGAACCGCAACTGGCGGAGCACGTACGTCTTCTCAAGGGCCGACTTGCCGTTGCCGGACTCGCCGAGGACCAGCCAGTGGGGGGCCGGGAGCTGCTGGCCGTACAGCTGGAAGGGGTCGTAGATGTAGCCCTTGCCGCTGTAGACCTCGCGGCCGATGATCACGCCGGAGTCGCCGAGGCCGGGGGCGGCCGTCGGGAGGTAGACGGCCTGGGCCTGGCCGGTGGAGGTGCGGACGGGCAGGCGGGTCGTCTCCACCTTCCCGAAGAGGAAGGAGGTGAAGGCTTCGGTGAGGGCGGAGAGTGGATCTCGCATGGGGTGGCCCCTTCGGGCGCTAGCGGCGGATGCCGGTCGCGAACGGCAAGGTGTTCACAAAGGCCCGGTGGTGCTCGCGGTCGCACCACTCCAGCTTCAGATACGACTTGCCGGCGGAGGCCCTGATCGTGCGCTTGTCCCTGGCCAGGGCTTCGGGCGAGCGGGACGACACGGTGATGTACCCGACGAGGTTGACGCCCGCGGCGCCGCTGGCGAGATCTTCACCCCGCTGGTCGAGCCGGCCGTGCGCGGCGATGTCGCGTGGGTCGACGGTGCGGTTCATCTTGGCCTGGCGGGAGGCCTCGGCCTCGTCGTTGGTCTTCTCGGTGAGCATGCGCTCGATGGCGACCTCGGTGGGTTCGAGGTCCATGGTCACCGCGACCGTACGGATCACGTCCGGGGTGTGGACGAGGAGCGGGGCGAGGAAGTTGACGCCGACGGGGGTCATCGGCCACTCCTTCACCCAGGCGGTGGCGTGGCACCAGGGGGCGCGGGTGGAGGACTCGCGGGTCTTGGCCTGGAGGTAGGTGGGTTCCATGGCGTCGAGTTCGGCGGGCCAAGCGTTTCGTTTCGTCATGGCCTGGATGTGGTCGATGGGGTGGTCCGGGTCGTACATGGAGTGCACGAGGGACGCGAGCCGGGACTGCCCGAGGGGCTGCCGTACGCGGATGTCGGCCTCGGCGAGGCGGGCGCAGATGTCGGTGAGCTCGCGGGCCATGACGACGGCGAGGCCGGCGTCGCGGTCGAGCTTGCGGGCGCCGGAGGTGTGGCGGGCGGCGCGGGCCATGGCGTTGGCCTCGGCGGCGAGTTCGCGGGTGTAGTGCATGCAGGCAACGAGGTAGGCGCGGTGCTGCTCGCTGGAGGTGGAGACCATCGACTGGAGCTGCTCGTACGACTCCTGGAGCCAGCCGGGGGCCTGCGGGTCGCCGCGCTGGGCGACGTCCTTGGCGTGGGCGTCGGGGTCGGCGGGGAGGGTGCGGGCGAGCATCTGGAGGCGGGTGACGAAGCCGTCCCCGTTGGCAACGTGCTTCAGGAGCGTGCCGAAACGGTCCACCAGCGCTTCCTGGTCCTCGCTGTCGCGCAGGCCGACGCCGGGGCCCTCGATCTCGATGGCGGCGGTGACGGTGCGGCGGTCGGCGTGGAGGAGGACGGCGATCTCGTCGGGGCCGAAGGGCGCGGCGAGCCAGTTGATCCGGCCGATGCCGGGCGGCGGGCCGACCTCGACCTCGCGGCCGTCGAGCCGGGTGCCGGCCTCGGCGGCGGCGGAGCGGTAGGCGGTGCCTCGCTTGAGGGACCGCTTGTAACTGCGGTTGATTTCAAACCATTTGTAGAAGGTGCGGTGCTTGTACGGGACGTACACGGCGGCGAGCGCCAGGACGGGGAAGCCGACGAGCAGCACGATCCGCAGGGTGAGGGCGGGGACGAGGAGTCCGCTCATCATGCCGAGGAACGCGCCGGCGATGATCAGGGCGATCTCGCCCGTCTCGCGGTTCTTGCCGACGATCGCGTTCGGCCGGGCGCGGCCGATGAGATACGTACGGCGGGGCGCGACCGGCTGGGACTGGGTCGTCAACGCCCTCCACCTCCTGTGCTTCCTGTGCCTGTGTTCTTGCGGCTGCTGTGCGGGGTGCCCGATGTCGGGCTGCTGCTACGCGGCGGGGGTGCGGCGGAGGGGACAGATCCGCCGCCGCCCCCGGCGCCCCCGGAGCCGCCGCGGCTGCTGTGCGCGGCGACGCCACCGGAGAGCGGGTTGGCGGGGCGCGGGGCGCTGCCGCCGCCGTTCTGGCTTCCGCTGTTGCCGCCGTCCCCGCGGCTGCTGTGGGTCTTGATGCCCTGGGAGACGAGGGAGGCGGGGGAGGAGATGACGGCGGCGGCGGCGTTCTCGCCGGCGCGGTGGAGGCGGTTGTTGCGAGAGGCGATGACCTCGTCGCCGAAGCCGGGGACGAAGCGGTAGATCATCGCGGACGCGAAGATGGCGAGCAGGATGATCGCCAGCCCGGAGACGACGGCCGAGAAGGAGTCGGGCCCGGTCCCGGAGGAGAGCGCTCCGGCGAGGCCGAGGACGATGACGATGACCGGCTTCACGAGGATGATCGCGATCATGATCCCGGCCCAGCGGCGGACGTGCCCCCACATGTTCTTGTCGACGAGGCCGGAGTAGACGACGACGCCGAGGAGGGCGCCGACGTAGAGCATGACGGCGCGCAGGAAGAGCTCGAGGTAGAGCACGCCGGCGGCGAGGATGCTGACGAGCGAGACGATGATCAGCATGATCGGCCCGCCGCCGATGGCGTCGCCCTTCTGGAGGGCCTCCTTGAAGCTGCCGAAGAAGACGTCGGTCTGTTGTCCTGTGCCGGAGGCGATGACCTCGGTGACGGCGTCGGTGGCGTTGACGACGGTGTAGAGGATGAGCGGGGTGAACGCGGAGGCGAGGACGGTCAGCCAGAGGAACCCGATGGCCTCGGACATGGCGGTGGTGAGGGGCACGCCGCGCATGGCGCGCTTGGCGACGGCGAGGAGCCAGAGGAGGAGGGTGAGGAAGGTGGCGGCGGCGAAGACGATGGCGTACCGGCCGAGGAAGGCCATGTTCGTGAAGTCGACGTCGGCGGTCTCTTTGACGGCCTGCGAGAGCGCGTCGACGATCGCGACGGCGGCGTCGGCGCAGCCGCGGGCGAGGGAGGCGAGGGGGTCCAGGGCGGCGGTGGGGTCGGGGGCGGTGCGGCCACCGCCGGAGCCGCCGTTCTGGCCGTTGGTGCAGTACTCCTTGGCCGGGCCGATGAGCAGATCGCACGGATCGTTGCTCGTGCTCGGTGACGGCGTGGGCGTCGGTGCGGCGGTGGCGCGGGCCGCGAACATGAAGGCTGCCGTCTGCACGGCCACGAGCGCCGCGACGACGGAGCGAACGGGGCGAGGGCTACCGGGCATAGGTGAAGCCTCCGAACTCCTCCACGGCCTTGCTGATCTCGTCGGCGGTAGAGGCGGCGACGTCGCCCGGTACGGGTGCGGGCCCGTCCGTCTGGGTGTCCGTGGAGATCTTCCAGTCGTCGTTCGTCCAGCGCAGGTCGAACGTCCACGTCTTCCAGGTGGTGCTGACCGGGTCCGTCGACCCGGGTCCCGACATGCCGATCAGGCCCGTGTACCAGACGGACACCTTGGCAGTGTTGCCGTCGAAACTCTCGACCTTGGTCCCCACGGGGATGGTCCGCGACACGAAGGTGTTGCCCGACGGAGGGTTACCCCCCGCGTCCAGGCCCAGCTTCTTGAGGAAGTCGGCGGAGTACGCCGCATCCTGGGGGCCCTTCAAGCGCGCCGCCGCCTCCGGCGTGTACACCGTGTCCACGATCTGGTGGCGACTGTCAGTCTTGAACATCCCGTCAGAACCCAGCGCCACCGCGTAGTTCGTCGCCGCGCTCTGCGCTCCCTGCTCGTCCTGGGCGAAGCCCATCGGGATCGCGCCGTTCTTGCCCGCCACCGGGCTGACGCCCGTCGCCGCCGTTGGGGCCTGCTTGGCCGAGGGGTTCGCGGAGCCGGACTTCTCGCCCGACTCGCCGTCCGCACCCCCTCTGTTCGCGAAGGCGATCGCGGCGATCAGGAGGACCACCACACCCACCACCGTGATGAGCGAGCGCGAGGTGCGGGCCGGGCGGCGGGTGCCGTCGTACGGGTCGCCCGTGCCGCCCTCCGGGAGGCGCGTACGGGTGTGGCCGGAGCCGCCCATGCCGCCCCCGAAGCCGTCGTTGTCGTCGCCGAGGCTCATGACGGGTACGCCCCCTCAACCGTTCGCGGGTACGACAGAAGCCGTGCTGGTCTCCGCGCGGGCGCGGTGTGGTGACTGGACATCAGGGAACGTGACCTCGGTGTTTAGACGGCCATCCCGTACACGATTGTGAACAGCGTCCCCAGCGAGCCGATGATGAAGACGCCGGTCAGGCCGGCCACGATCAGGCCCTTGCCCTGTTCCGCGCTGAACGTGTCCCGGAGGGCGGTCGCGCCGATACGCTGCTTGGCCGCTCCCCAGATGGCGATGCCGAGACAGAGCAGGATGGCCACGGCCATCACGACCTCGATCATCACCTTGGCTTCGTTGCCAAGGCTCCCGAAAGGCCCCCAGTTCGGAGCGATTCCACCGATGATGGTGGTGATGTCGCCCTCTTCGGCCGCCAGGTACATATAACTCACCGCCCCTGTTGGGTAGTTCGTCGCCCCTACCGGATGGCATGGGTCATCGCCCTATCTTCGCTGATGAAACCGCTCGCGTGTGACGGCTTGACGGCTCTCTTTACCCGATTCCCGCACACGTGGCCGATCCGACCGTCTTGACCTGCGGAGGTCTGGCCGGTTTCGATGCGAAGAAGCGTATGGTCACTCTGTGTATCACGGAGGGTGACTCCGGGCAATGACTGTCGTTGTTACACCTCGGGCCGCGATTCGGGTGGCGATCGGCCCGAATGGAGCAGCCTGTCCGCGACTGGGGGGTCGAAGGTGGTTGACGGGTCATGTCCGGAACCCGAAGAGGCCTGCCTGGTCAGGAAGTTGGGCAAGAGGGTGTTCTACGTTGGTGCCGTGACAGACATCGAATCGCGGATCGACACGTCTCGGCCGCACACGGCCCGGATATGGAACTACTGGACCGGCGGCAAGGACAACTACCCCGTCGACCGGGAGGCCGGCGACCGGATCCGGGAGCTGCACCCCGGGATCGGCGACTACGCGCGGGCCGACCGGCTCTTTCTGGGGCGGGCGGTACGGCACCTGGCGGAGGCGGAGGGGATCCGTCAGTTCCTGGACATCGGTACGGCTCTGCCGAGCGCGGACAACACGCACGAGGTCGCCCAGCGCGTCGCCCCCGACTCGCGGGTGGTGTACGTGGACAACGACCCGCTGGTGCTGGCGCATGCGCGGGCGCTGCTCGTCGGTACGCCCGAGGGGCGGACGGACTACCTGGACGCGGACCTGAGGGACGTCGACACCATCCTGGCAGAGGCGGCGAAGACGCTGGATCTGGACAAGCCGGTGGCTCTGATGCTGCTCGGCGTCGTCATCTTCATCGAGGACGACGAGGAGTCGTACGACATCGTCCGTCGGCTCATGGGCGCGCTGGCACCGGGCAGCCACCTCGTCCTGTCCCACACGGTCAAGCACCCGGCGATGCCTGACGTCGACGCGGCGGTGGCGTTCTGGAACGAACACGGCACCCCGAAGCTGACGCAGCGCACCCCGGAAGGGATCGCCCGCTACTTCGACGGCCTGGAACTCCTGGCCCCGGGCGTCGTCTCCTGTTCGCGGTGGCGCCCGGAGTCACCGGCGGACGAGGTCGCGATGTACGCGGGGGTCGCCCGTAAGTAAGGGCGGCGGTTCGGGGTGGTGGGTGGTCCGGTGCACCTCTGCTCGTATAGTGCGCACGCACATACGAGTCCGCTCAGGGGCCTCTCACCACGCCCCCGGTTTCTGATCGCGGCAACGAGAGAGGCATGCGGTTGCCCACGATCGACCCTGTGAGTTCCGGCCGGCCCTGTGCGGGATCGGTGGACCCTTGGCAGCAGGTGTGGAGCCACCGTGAACAGCTGCTGAGGGTGGCACGAAGGCGGTCCGCCAGCATCGAGGACGCCGAGGACGCGGTGCACGAGGCAATGGTCCGGGCGGCGGAACATCCGAACGTGGACCGCGAACGACTTGCCGCCTGGCTGACATCGGTCACCATCCGGTTGTGTGTCGATCGGTACCGGCAGCTGAGCCGGGATGCCCGGGTGGCCCTGCGTGTCCGCTCGATGCCGACCGCCTCCGGGATTGTGTCCCCCGAGGACGCCGTGTGTGATGTGGCCGAGGCGAAGTGGCTCGCCCTCAAGAGCGTAGAGCTGCCCGGCCGCCAGGCGGAGGCGCTGCGACTCAAGGCGGAGAACCTGGACGTGGCTCAGGTTGCCCAGCGGATGGGCCTGACCTGCAAGGCCGTCGAGTCGCTACTGGCCAGGGCCCGGCGGACGCTGCGTGCGGTGCTGGCCGGGACACTGGCCGTCGCCGTGGGACTGTGGCGCGGGCGTCCACGTGCGGAAGGCGGTCCGTCGGCCGTCGCCTTGGCCTCCATGGCGGCGACATTGGTCATCACGGGGCTGGTTCTGGTGGCGCCCTCCGAGGGCGACGGAGCGGCCGCCCCGCCGCAGCCACGCGGGTCCGGCCCGGTTGCCCGCACCGCTGGGTACGACGACCCACAGGGGCTTCCCCTCTCCGCCGGGGCGGATGCGGCGCCCGGCTCCTTGCGGCCGTCGAGTCGACCAACGGCCCATCGGCGTACGGACAGCAGTACGACGCGGGTGGTCGTGCCCGCTCCGGAACCGTCGACCGTGCTCGCCGACCCGGTCCAGGAGCTGCCGGAGCTGCCGGAGCTGCCGGACCTGTCGGCCGTGCCCGCGGCTCCTGACCTGCCGACGTCGGCACTCCCACCCGTCGTCGATCTGCCTGTCGGCCCGACGCTCCTTCCGGCTATGTGCTCCAGATCACTCAACTGTGGCGCGGGGCTGGTGCCCTGACCGCGTAGAGGAGTCGTCAGTCCCGACTTTTCTCACAGTGAGAGGAGCACGACCATGGCGTCTCGACGCCTGCGCCGACTCCAGCACGGCACAGCAGCGGCGCTCGCCGCCGCCACCATCGGCCTCGGCGTGTTCACCGCGCCCCCCGCCACGGCGAACGTCTCCGGCTCCGGTTCGGAGCCCTCCTCGGTGGTGACCGAACAGGTCGCCACCAGCACCCCGGAGCAGATACGCGACTTCTGGACTCCGGAGCGCGTCAGGACGGCCCTGGCCAACCCGCTGGACACCCCGACGGCCGACCCGGCCCCGGCTTCCGCGACGAGCACCACCACGAGCACCACCACGACCGGCCCCGAGGCGCAGCCGGTATCGGCGAACGCGGTGCCGCCGAAGGACACGAGCACGGGCAGCACCGGACCTGAGGCGGTTTCCACGACGGCCGCCGCACCGACCGTGTCCCGCTCCGTGCGTGTCTCGAACGAGCTGACGTGGCCGTACCGCGCAACCGGGAAGCTGATCTTCGAGACGCCCAAGGGCACGGCCAACTGCAGCGCCTCGGTGATCGTGTCCGACACCAAGAACGCGGTATGGTCGGCGGCTCACTGCCTCCACAGCGGCAAGGGCGGCGCCTTCTACAAGAACTTCGTGTTCCTTCCCGGCTACAACAAGCTCGCCCAACTCCACTGGTGGGTCCAGGACCGGGTCATGGTCCCGACGAAGTGGGTCGACTACAGCGACCACTACTCATCGGACATGGGCGCCATCATCGTCAAGAAGGACCTTGCGCTCGGCAATCTTCAGGACTTCGTCGGCGGTTACGGATACAACTTCAGCAACGGGCCCGAGCACACCGATGTGCACTCCTTCGGCTACCCGTTCGACGGCTACAACCGTCCTGATTCCGACTTCAACGACGGCGAGTACATGATGTATTGCCGGGGCAACACCGTGGACGGCGGCCCCTGGGATCTGCTGGACGAGCGGCTGCGGCTGACCTGCGACATGGGCCACGGCTCCAGCGGCGGCCCCATGGTCACGGGCGTGGCCTCGGGCAACATCCAGATCGTGGGCGTCAACAGCCACCGCCACGTCGACAGCGCAGGCAACTGGTCGGACAACTACATGTTCTCCTCCGAGCACGGCTCCGAAGCGAGGTCGTTGATCTACAAGATCAACAGCTGACGCCCACGGGCACAGCAGCGGTGGGCGTTCACCTCCTGGTGGGCGCCCGCCGCACTGTTCACGGCCGTCGCCCTCAGTCGCGCTCGATCCCGAGAGGCCCGAGCGGCTTGGAGTCGCGCACCGCCTCGCGGACGCGTTCCTCGGTCCAGTACTCCTGCTGCTTGCGGCTCTCGTCCTCGGTCACGCCGTACTCGACGACCTCGCCGTCGTTCTTGACGACGCCGCGCTCGCCGCCGTCCTGGCCCTGGACGGCGAACGCCGCGGTGGCCACCGCCACAGCCGCAGCCACTCCCGCGGCCACGACGACAACCCGCCGCGCCGGCTTGGCATCCGGCCTTCTCCTGCGCCGTGCGCCTGTGCGTGCCATGGGGTGTGCTCCTCTCGACGGCCGGATTCTCGCATCCGAGGATCACTGACGCACCCGCCCGCGCCTCACGATCCGGCGTCGGTGCCGATCGGCAAAGTGATCGAACTCCCCGTCGCGCACGCCGCGCACGAACGCGTCCCACTTCCGGGCCTCAGTCGTGACGGTGGCGGTGCCGTCGTCTGCACGGAGGCGTACGGCGTCCCCTGGCCCATGGGCCACCGTGACGCCGGCCGCCGGGGAGCCCGCCTTCAGGGCGTCGAGCAGGGCGCGGAAGCGGTCGGGGGTGACGGTGAGTATGGAGCCGGTGGGGTCGGCGCTCTCCGTCAGTCTCACGTGGCCGTCGGGCGCGGCGGTGACGTGGACGCAGGCGTCGCCCTCGCCGCAGTACGAAGACTTCTGCCAGCCGGGCAGGGTTTCCATGGCGGTTCCTCTCACAGGGTCTTGGCGATGGCGTGGATGAGTTCCCGCGAGGCCGTCTCGCTCAGGGCGACGGCTTCCATGCGGTCCAGGAGGGTGCGGTACTTGTCCAACTGTGCCTCCGTGTCGAGCATCGCCGGGCCGTGCGACTGGTCGAGGTGGACCGTGTCGAGCTGAGGTACGGGTCCGTACGCGTAACAGACCGACTGCCCAGAGCCGGGGAATGCCCCCGCGTCGAAGGGAATGACCTGCACCGAGATATGGGGGCGCTCGCTCATGCGAAGCAGGTGGTCCAGCTGGCGGTGGGCCGCCTCCGGGCCGCCGAACTTCATGCGGAGTGCGGCCTCGTGAATGATCGTCGAGTACGGGATGGGGGTGGCCCGGAAGATGACGTCCTGGCGCTTCATCCGGTGCGAGAGGCGATGCTCGATCTCGGGCGGCGACAGCTCGGGCACGACCTGGCGGAACACCTCGCGTGCGTGCTCGGCGGTCTGAAGGAGTCCCGGGATGTGGGCGGTGTACGCGGTGCGCAGCGCTTGCGCGTGGTGTTCCAGTTCAGCGAGGTCGCGCAGGCCGGCCGGGAGAAGCTCGCGGTACTCCTCCCACCACCCTCGCATCCGCTCGGCTGCCATGTTCGCGAGCGCGTCCATGTAGAGCTGGTCGGCGCACCCGTAGACGTGTGCGAGGGCTCGGACGCGGTCAGGACTCGCGCCGAAGCGGGCGGTCTCGATGTTGCTCAGTTGACCTGCGCTCGTGCCGATCAGGCGGGCGGCCTCGGTCGACGTCATGCCGGCGCGCTCGCGCAGTTTGCGCAGTTCGGTGGCCAGGCGCACGCGGCGGGCGGAAGGGGCGACCCTGCGCGTCATGTCGCAACTCCTTGGTGGGGAAGGGGTGGTGTCCGGTCACTCACACGGATGAAGGATGGGGCGGATTCCTTGGAATCAGGCAAGGAATCCTTGAAATCGCCCTACCGTCTTAACAGGCCACCCGCCTGGAAGTACCCCGCTCGACGGAGCGGCCTCGTCACCAGGCCCCATCACGACGTCATCCAACTTCCCTCCCCGACCGGAGACTTCCATGACCGCAACCGTATCCCCGCCCACCGCACCCTGGGCCTACACGCTCACACTCCCGAACGACCCCCGTGCCCCCGGTGTCGCCCGCCGTACGCTCCGTACCGTCCTCGCCGCGCACGGCATGGGGGGCGGGCTCATCGACACCGCCGAGCTCCTCGCGGGCGAGCTCGTCACCAACGCGCACCGTTACTCCTCAGAGCCGTACACCCTCCGCCTCCGCGCCCTCCACGGCCCCGAGCGGCTCCGGCTCAGCGTCTGGGACGCGAATCCCGTCATCCCGCCGCCCTTCCGGGGGCCGCTGGCCCAGCCGCCCGACGGTGACGCCGAGCGCGGGCGCGGGCTGTTCCTCGTACAGCTCTGCGCGGACAACTGGGGAGCGTACGAGCTCCAGGGCGGGCTGCACGGGACCGGCGGCAAGCTGCTCTGGGTCGAGTGCGCGCGGAAGCCCGACTGTCAGTGGGGCGATCTACTGTGACTTTACGTAGGCTAATGATGTCGATGTGCGACGGGAGGCCGTAATGTCCGAGGCCCACGCACGGAGGTTGTCCATGTTCGGACCCCGTTCCCTGCGAGCTGTTCCCGGGCGGCTGCGCGAGGTTGCCGAGCGGATCGAGGAAGCGACCGGTCTGCGCGTGCAGATCGTGGGAGGAAGTCTCGTGGTGGCCCCGCCTCGGAGGGGGAAGCACGTCGGTGCGATCCGCCGGCTGGACCAGGCACTCACGCCGAGCCTGCCGGAAGCCCTCGTCGCCGTGGAGATGGCCTCGATCGAGATGCCGGGTGACCCCGACGATTATGTGACGCCGGATCTCACCGTCTGTCCCGCGGACTTCTTGGAGTCCGACGACTGGCTGCTCGCCCCCCTTGACGTCGAGCTGGCCGTCGAGGTCTTCTCCGCCTCGGAGAAGGCCCGGGACATCTCCCAGAAGGACGACTGGTACGCCGTGGCCGGCGTCAAGGCCCTCCTCGTCATCAACCCCCGGCACGGCACCTGGGCCCTGCACACCCGGCCCGAGGGCGGTGGGTATCAGGACGTGTGCCGTGGCAAGTACGGCGAGGAGGTCGTCCTGCCCGCGCCGCTCTCGCTCCGTCTGTCCACGGAGGGGCTCCCGGTGTACGGGGCGGCCCGGCAGGAGTGACGCCGACCCGCCCCCTTTCCGTCAGCCCCCGACGTACGGGGTGTCGACGTGGCTGACTTCCTGGAGGTCCGTGCCGACGACGCGGTAGACGGCCGTACGGGTCAGGGTGTTGGCCACCGGCGGGTCCGTGTCGCGGCGCGTGCGGTAGACGACCGTCACGACGGGGCCGGTCACCGTGACCGAGACGACCGGGGTGCGGTCGCCGAAGGACTCCGTGGCGAAGGGGACCGGCGTCCCGTGGTCGTTCCGCCACACGACCAGGGTGAAGAAGCGGCCCGTGCCGTCAGCGGTGACCTTCACGACGCCCACGGCGTCGGCCGCGTCGTCCCCGACGAGCTGGCCGGTCGCGCACGGGGGCTCCACCAGGTCGACCTGGACGCCGTCCTCGCCCTCCCAGTGGCCGTCGGTCAGCCGCATCGAGTCGAGGGGGTAGTCGGGCAGTTTGACGCGGGCGGTCTGCACGTAGGCGTTCCGGAGCTGATCGCACGTCAGCGCGGCAGCGGTGGGTCGGGTGGTGGGAGGAGCGGTCGGCCGGGCAGTCGGCGCGGCCGACGTAGGGCTCGGGGCCCCCGGGGCGCCGTCGGGACCGCCGTCGTCCGGGCCGCAGGCGGTCAGCAGGGTCGCCGTCAGGGCCGCGACTGCCAGTCTTGCCGTCCTCTTGTGGTTCATGGTCATCCCTCTGTGTGGCCGTATCCAGCTGTACGACGCGACCAGAGACGCCCCGAATACCGGCCGGGGTTGCGGGACTTTGTCCGAAACGGGTAACAGTCCGCCCACCCGTCGGACGGGCGCCGCACCTAGACTTGTCGCTCGAAGGACTGCCAAGACCCCAGAGGTGGTTGACGGTGCGTAGGGCGCGCAAGGCGTGGCTGGTGGCCGGTGGGGTCTTCGGCGTGTGCCTGAGCTTCGTCGCGCTGCTCGTCGTTGGGACGTACTCCGCGGCCGCCGGGCTCATCGGGGGCGCCGGGGACGCCAAGAACGGGACCGTGGCGCTCGCCAAGGGGGCCGTGCCCGCCGCGTACCAGGGGCTGGTGCAGCAGTGGGGGAACCTCTGCCCCGCCATCAACCCGGCCCTGCTCGCCGCCCAGCTCTACCAGGAGAGCGGCTGGAACCCGCGGATCGTCTCGCCCGCCAACGCCATGGGCATCGCCCAGTTCATCCCCGGCACCTGGGCCGGGCACGGCATCGACGGAGACCGGGACGGGGACCGGGACGTGTGGGATCCCAAGGACGCGATCCCGTCGGCCGCTTCGTACGACTGCGAGCTCGCCGGCTACGTGAAGGACGTGCCCGGCGATCCGACGAACAACATGCTCGCCGCGTACAACGCGGGCGCCTACCGGGTCATCAAGTCCGGTGGCGTGCCCCGGATCAGCGAGACGCAGAACTACGTCAGGATCATCCGGTCCCTGGAGAAGAGCTTCGCCCGGCCCGTCGGGCGCGTCGAGCCTTCCCGGCAGGCCGCGGGTGCCATCTACTACGCGCAGCAGAAGCTCGGGACCCCCTATCTCTGGGGCGGCACCGGAACCGCGGCTCAAAATGGCCGATTCGACTGCTCCGGGCTGACCCAGGCCTCGTACGAGTCCGTCGGGATCCAGCTGCCGCGCGTCGCCAACGACCAGTACAACGCCGGTCCGCACCCCTCGCGCGACGAGCTGCTCCCCGGCGATCTGGTCTTCTTCTCCGACGACCTGACGAACTCCCGCGCCATCAGGCACGTCGGCATCTACGTCGGCGGCGGCTACATGATCGACGCGCCGCGCACCGGCGCCGTCATCCGCTTCGACAAGATCGACACGCCTGACTATTTTGGTGCCACCAGGGTGACGAAGGACGGGGCCGCGGCGCTTCCCACGCATCTGCCGCAGGCCTGACGGGCCGTCGCCCGACGTCGGCGTCCTGGCCGGAACTCTCCGTCAAGCGCAGGCCCTGAGCTGCGATGACGCGTCACTCTTCGGTAACGTCAGGGTGATCTACGAGGAAGAACGGAACGCCCGCCTCAGGCGGTTCGTTCGACCGATCATGACAAGGCAAGGGGCCGCAGTGGCTGGACTCGCATCGGATGGTTCGAACCCCGATGTCAGCCTGCTCTACGACATCAACGGGCTGGCGCAGGACGCCCCGCCCTGGTTCGACCGTGTCATGGGCTTCGTCGGCGAGTACGGGATCATGCTCGGCCTCGTCCTCGTCGCGCTCTGGTGCTGGTGGAGCGTCCGCCGCCGCGGCACCCTCACCGACTCCGTCTCCGCCGTCGCCGCGCTCGTCTGGGCTCCGCTGGCCGCCGGCGTCGCCCTGCTCGTCAACGTCCCGATTCGTGGGTTCGTCGAGCGGCCCCGGCCGTTCAACGACCACCAGGGCCTCGACGTCCTCGTCGCCGGCAAGACCGACTTCTCCTTCGTCAGCGATCACGCGACCCTTGCGATGGCCATCGGCGTCGGTCTCTTCGTCGCCCACCGCAAGCTCGGCCTCGTCGCCATCGCCCTCGCCTTCGCCGAAGGCTTCTGCCGGGTCTACATGGGGGTCCACTACCCGACCGACGTCATCGGCGGCTTTGCCCTCGGTACGGCGGTGGCGCTGCTCCTCGCCCCCCTTGCCCACGCCCTGCTGACCCCGATCGTTTCCGCGGTCGCCCGCTCCCGGCACGGCGCCCGTCTCGTCCGCTCCCGCAGTGCCGCCGCGCGGTCCGCGCTCCCCGAGACCCTCGACATCCCCGAGCCCCGGATCGGCTCCGGCCCGGGCGAGAACGACCTCGCCGCCTGACCCGAACGCCCTCCAGAGGCTCCGCCCCCGCCGTCCGGCGGGACCCACCCCCGCCATCCGGCGGGGGTGGCGTGCGTCCGGGGCCCTCCCCGCGGATGAAACCGGCCGATCCGGCGGATGGAAGTATGGCGGGACGGGGTCCTTCCGCCGACCACGGGAGGGCCGCGACCGCTTGTTCGCGACTGATCACGGGGAAAAAACTCATGGCCTTGCCGGCAGCAGCATCACGGGGACCCGATTCCCAAGGCACCCAGGACTCTTTTCATGCATGCCACTTGGGGCCGTCGAACGTCCTGTCCGTGGCGGCTCCCGACATCGACCAGCTGACCCGCCGGGAGAAGGAGGTGCTGCACCTCCTCGGACTCGGTGAGAGCAATCGGCTGCTGGCCCGCAGGCTCGGAATTTCCGAACGCACCGTCAAAGCGCATGTGGCGAGCATCGTCGCCAAACTCGAACTCCGCTCGCGCGGCGACGCGACGGCCCTCTCCATTCTCCGGCACGCGGAGGTCCACGGAAGTCTGACCCTCCCTAACAGACAATAGAGAAAGGGTCCTTGGGCTGACGAGAGTTGTCTCCCGTAAGTGATGTTCGCTCAGGGAGAGACACCAGAATGAAGAAGTCAGTCCGTATAGCCACCGCTTCGATCGTCGCGGCCCTCGCCATCGGCGTGGCGGCCCCGGCGGCCAGCGCGGCCCAGACCGCCGCTCCGGCCGCCCCGGTCGCCGCCGTCGCCACGTACACGCCGACCGGCTCGGTGGCGTCCGTCGGTGCGTTCGGCGGCTCCGCCGCGATGCCGGCGGCCGCGTCCGCCGACGTCGCGGGCGTTCGGATGGCAGCGGCCGGCAGCTCCAAGGGGAAGGCGTTCCTGGAGCTCCTGAAGCGGACCGGCGGCCTGTTCAAGAAGGCCGCGACCAAGGCCAAGGAAGGCCAGGCGGCCTTCAACCGGTGGATGGGCGACCAGCACTGGTCCGTCCGGGCCGCCTGGTGGGCGCTGGGCGCCGGCACCCAGGCCTGGGTCTGGGAGCAGCTCCTGAACTGGGTCGGCTGATCAGACCGGGCCGCCCCCGAGACCCGGGGGCGGCCCACCCCCCACACAGACACGAAAGGCGCGACATGACCTCAAGGAAATCCGGATCCACTCCGGTGGACTCGTTCTTCGCCGTACCCATGGTTCTGCTCGCGCTGACCTTTCCGGCGTTCTTCTTCGTGTCCGGGGAGAACGGGCGCAACGCCGGCTGGCTGCTGTACGGGGCGGGACTTCTGCTGACCCTCGGCGGAATGCTCTACTGCGCCGTCGCGAAGAAGAGCCCGAGCTGGGGCGGGGGCAGCTGTGCCGTCGCCCTCGTCGTCATCGGACTCGCCGCCTGGAACACGCACGGATGGCCCTGGTGAACACCGCCGAAGCGATATCCGTGGACGAGACCGGTATGACCGCCCATTCCCTGCGCCGCGAATTCGGACGGAAAACCGTCCTCCACGACATTTCCCTGAACGTCCCGGCCGGTTCGGTGACGGGATTTCTCGGCGCCAACGGAGCCGGCAAGAGCACGGCGATCCGGCTGATGCTCGGCCTCATCCGGGGCGAGGGACGCACCTACTTCCTGGGTCGGCCCCTCACCGACTGGAAGTCCCCCGGGCAGGTGGTCGGCGCGGTCCTCGGCGGCGTCGCGGGCCACCCCGCGCACCGGCTGCGGACCCATCTGGGCATGGTCGCCGCCGGCATGGGCCTGCCCGGCCGCCGGGTCGACGAGGTGCTCGACATGGTCGGTCTGGGCGAAGCCGCCGGACTGCGCCTGGGTGCGCTCTCCCTCGGCATGGCCCAGCGGGCCGGCATCGCCCAGGCGATGCTCGGTGATCCGCGCGTCCTCGTCCTCGACGAACCGGCCAACGGCCTCGACCCGCACGCGCTGCTCTGGCTGCGCACGTTCCTGCGCGCTCTCGCGCGGGAAGGCCGGGCCGTCCTCGTCTCCAGCCACCTGCTGGGGGAGACGGAGCAGCTCGCCGACCGTGTGATCGTCCTCGCCCAGGGCCGGGTGGTCGCCGAGACGACCGTCGAGGAGATCGGCGCGCGGACCGGGACGGTCACCGCGCAGAGCCCGCAGCCCGAGCGGCTGACGGAGCTCGTGGAGCGGGCGGGCGGGACGACCGAGCCGCTGGACGGCGGCCGGATCGCGATCCGGGGCCTCGACCGGTTCCGGGTGGGAGCCCTGGCCGCCGCGGAGTCGGTGGTGCTGAGCTGGCTCGACGAACGACCCCCCTCCCTGGAGGACTTCTACCTCTCCGTGGCGTACGAGGAGTTCCAGATCCGATGACCTTGCCGTCCGCATCCCCGGTCGCTTCTCCGCTCGCGTCCTCGTCCCCGCTCGCCCCGCCGCCCGTCTCCCCGTCGGCGGTCACGGCCCTGCGCCGCGCCGCCGCCTACGAGTGGCGCCACTTGCGTGGCCTGCGGTCCACCTGGATCCTGCTCGCGGTCGTGGCCGTCCTGGCCGTAGGCAACGGCGTGGCGCTGCTCCTGTCGGCCGAGCCGGGAGCCGCCCCGACGCCCGCGGCCGTCGCGGACGCCCTCCAGTGGTCGCCCGCCGCCACCCAGGTGCCGATGCTCGCCCTCCTCCTCATGGCGGTAGCCACCGGGCCCGTCAGCACCGACCTCGCGCGGGGCGCCGCCCGTACCGCCTGGCTGACCGCCGCCTCCCGGACGACGGCGTACGGCGCGAAGCTCGGCGTCGGCGCCGTGTTCATCGCCGCCGTCGCGGCGGCCTCCGCCCTGCTCGCCGGAGTCTCCGCCGCGCTGTCCCTCGCCGTGGCCGGAGTGCCCCAGCCCGCATGGGGGCAGGCGCTGCCCGCGCTGCTGCGCTTCGTGCTGGTCATGGCCTGCTGGCCGGTGGTGGCCGGCGCGGTCGCGGCGCTGGTGCGCAACCGCGCCGGGACCGTCCTCGTCCTCGTCGTGTGGCCACTGGTCGCCGAACGCCTCACCGGACTGTTGGCGGGCCGACTCCTCGACGTCGAGGGGCTGGGCGGATGGCTGCCGTTCGCCGCCTCCCGCGCCGCGATGGCGGGCGCCCCGGACGGCTCTCTGACGTCCGAGGACGCCGCGTTCGCGCAGGCGATGCTCGGCAGCGACCTCACGCCGTGGGCCGGGCTCGCCGTGTACGGGGTGTTCACCCTGCTGCTCGGACTGGTCGGCGCCTGGGCCTACCGCCGGCGCGAAACCGCCTGACCGGGACCGCCGGGCCCCTACGGACGGACCTGCGCGACCGTCATCGCCGGACGGTTACGACCCGGCCGTTACGACCCGGCCCGTACGGCCTGCCCATACCGGCTCACCCACCCCCGCCCCGTCCGGGCTCAGTCGCCCGCAGGGCACGGCAGGGTCGCGCTGACGAGGAAGCCGCCGTCGTCCGTCGGGCCCGTCTCCAGGCGGCCGCCGAGCGCGCTCGCCCGTTCCCGCAGGCCGGCGAGGCCGAGGCCGCTGCCCGGCAGCGGTTCCGGGGCCGGGGCGGGCGTTTCCGGGGGCAGGCCGCTGCGGATCTCGACGAGCAGCGCCGCCGGGCCGGGCGCCGGCGCGGCGGTGAGTGTCACCGTCGTCGGCGAACCAGGGGAGTGCTTCCGTATGTTGGTCAGCCCCTCCTGCACGATGCGGTACGCGGCCTCCTGCACGGTCGGCGGCCATTCGCCCGCCGCCGCCCGCCCGAGTTCCGCCGACACGTCGAGCCCGCTCTCCTCGATCAGCGCGGGCACCTCCCGCAGCCCGGGCCGGTCTCCGGCGTCGCCCGGTCCGGCCTTCAACCGGCCGACCAGACGCCGCAGTTCGGTCATCGCCGCACCCCCGAGGCGCCGGATGTCGGCGGCCGCCGCCCTGCTCTCCGGGTCCGGCGCGGTCCGCTCCAGCGCTCCGGCCCGTACGGCGATCAGGCTGACGTGGTACGAGACCGAGTCGTGCATGTCGCGGGCCAGCCGGGCCCGTTCCTCCGCCACCGCCGTGCGGGCGAGGAGCAGCCGCTCGCGCTCCTGCGCCGCGACCAGGTCCGCGATGTGCGTGGACAGTTCCCGTTTGGCCCGCCCGAGCGAGCCGAGCGCGGTCGGGCCGGCGCTGACGAGTGCGGAGTACATGAAGGCCGCCAGGGCGAACTCCAAGGACAGCGGCTCGTCGAGCCGCGCCGGGTTCCAGGAGACGAGGGCAGCGAGGAAGAGGAGCACCGCGCAGGTGAGCATCGTCGCGCGGGAACGGGCCGCGTAGGTTGCCCGGTACATGGTGAGCATGGGCGCGAGCAGCAGATAGCCGGTGCACGCGACCGGCAGCGTGGCCAGGTGCGCGAGGGTGGGCCACCGGGTGCTGAGGGCGACCGCTCCGCAGGTGAACCCGTACAGCGCGAGCTCCCATGGGGCGCTCGCGCGCCACGTCGTGGCGACCTCGGCGGTCGAGACCCCGAGGACGACCGCGGTCTGCGCGGCGGGCGGGAACCTCATGCGGACGTCCAGGGTGCCGTGCTCGCCAGCCCCGACCGGTGGGCGTAGACCGCGGCCTGGACGCGGTTCGCCACGCCGAGCTTGCCGAGGATCGCGCTGACGTGGTCCTTGGTCGTGGCCGGGCTCAGGCCCAGGCGGCGGCCGATGTCGGTGTTGGGGAGCCCGTCCGCCAGCAGGGCGAGCACCTCGCGTTCGCGCGCGGTCAGCGCGTCCGGCCGGGCCGTGTCGTGGGCAGCGGCGGTGGCGGGGCCCTGGGCGAGGAATCCCTGGACGACGGACCGGGCGACCGGCGCCGACAGCACAGTGCCGCCGGCCGCGATCAGTCGTACCGAATGGATCAGTTCGTCGGGTGCGGTGTCCTTGAGGAGGAAGCCCGCGGCTCCGGCGCTGAGGGCCCCCGTGACGTCCTCCTCGGAGGAGAAGGTGGTCAGCACGGCCACGGCGGGCGGAGCCTCCTGGGCGCGCAGGGCCTTCAGCACGGTGAGGCCGTCGGTGCCTGGCATCCGCAGGTCGAGCAGCACCACGTCGGGGCGGTGGGCCGCGACCGCGGCGACGGCGTCCGGGCCGTCGCAGGTCGCCGGCACATGGATGTCCGGCTCCGATTCGAGGATCTGCTGCATACAGGTGCGCAGCAGGATCTCGTCGTCGACGATCAGGGCCCGGATCACGCAACCATCCCCCGTTGGCTGGTCCATTCCGGTCGAACATAACAACCGGTGACGCCGGGGACCAAGCTCCCGCGCGGGCCTAGGCAGTCCGCCGCGCGTCCTCCGTGTGCGTCGCCGCGTCCGTCCTCGCCCTGCCGCGTGATCTCCGGGCCGGGCCCGTCCAGCCGCAGCTGCACCGGGCGACGGCGAAAGAGCCGCGTTCCGTCGTGGTCGTGTGATGCGGGGCCTGCTGGTGCACGTATCCACCGTACTGCGCGTGACGGGTCGCCCAGGCCGTCGTTATGCGGATCGGGCGGGTCCCGGACAAGCAGTGGTACGGCGTTGGGGGTTGGCAGGCGATGGTGGTGCAGCGGTACGGGCGCAGGGGCGGGGCGTGGGCCGTCGCCGCAGCACTGATGGCCGGCGGATGCGCCGGCCCCGAGGACGCCAAGCCCGGCGGCGACCCGACCGCGACCGTACGGGGCGCGGCCGAGGTGCTGACCCGGGCCGGGACCTCCAAGACCAGCACCAGCATGGAGATGGCGGCCGGCGGGACGCGCGTGACCATCCGCGGCGAGGGCGGCTACGACTTCCGCCGCCGCACCGGCCGCCTCCAGGTCGTCCTGCCCAAGGACGCCGCCGGAGCCAGCGAGCACCGGCCCATCACCGAGCTTCTCGCCCCCGGCGCGCTCTATATGAAGAACCGCGGCGCGGGCGTGCCCGCCGACAAGTGGGTACGGGTGGACGTCACCACCCTGGACGACGGCAACCTCGTCACCAACGGGGCCACCGACCCGGCCGCCGCCGCCGAGCTGCTGCGCGGTGCGCAGCGCGTGACGTATGTCGGCGAGGTCGATCTGGCAGGGGTGAAAGTCAGCCACTATCGCGGAGTGACGGACATCGCGGTCGCCGCGCGTGCCGCCTCGCCGCAGGTGCGGGGGGCGCTCGCCGCGGCGGCGAAAGGGTTCGCCAAGGACACCGTCCCCTTCGACGCGTATCTGGACGGGGAAGGGCGGCTGCGCAAGGTCCGGCACCAGTTCAGCTTCGCCAACCAGGGGCGGACGGTCGCGGTCGCGTCGACGACGCTGCTGTACGGGTTCGGCACCCCCGTCGACGTACGGCTGCCGAACCGTAAGGACATCTACGCCGGAAAGATCAAGGTGTAGCGGTCACCGGAAGCCACCCGCAGGCCATTCCCAAATGGTCCGGACGTGTCATGCGCGGTGCGTGGCCCGCTCCCTACGCTGGGAGACCGACGCCGGCAGGAAGAGGTGAATGCGCGTGGCTCCGCCCAGTACCGCGACAGTGCCCACTGACCAGGACTACGTCGCTCTCGCCGAGATCGAGCTGTGCGGTGAGCTGATCATCGCGGCATCGGCTGTCGAGGGGGAGCGGCTCAGCGCGGACCGTATCGACGAGGTGCTGAGGGTCGGGGCCGCGATGGAGCGGGCCGACCATTGCTGACCTGAGAACCGGGGCCGTCGTCCTCGGCCCCGGTTCTCTCAGGTACGCATCATCCGCGCGATGGCCTTCGTGGCCTCCTCGACCTTCGCGTCGATCTCGTCGCCGCCCTTGGTCGCGGCGTCGGCGACGCAGTGCCGCAGGTGCTCCTCCAGGAGCTGGAGCGCGAAGGACTGCAGGGCCTTCGTGGAGGCCGAGACCTGCGTGAGTATGTCGATGCAGTAAGTGTCCTCGTCGACCATCCGCTGCAGACCGCGGATCTGGCCCTCGATCCGGCGCAGTCGCTTGAGGTGCTCGTCCTTCTGCTTGTGGTAGCCGTGCACGCCGTGGTCGTGGTCGGTCAGGGGTGCGGCGGTGTCGGGGGTGAGCTCGGCCGCATCGGTGGTCGTCATCGCGTACTCCCGTTGTCCAGAAAGGGTGTGTATACCCCTCGTGGGTATATGGTACCGATCCCCGCCGATCCGCGCGGGGGCCCGTGGCAGTTCACTGTGCCTGATGGGCGACACTGAAGGGACGCCGGTTAGCCGTGGCCGGATGATGCGCCTAGCATCAGCCTGACCGAAACCCAGCACCCCGAGGACCCCACGTGCGATTTCGTCTGACCCCCAGGGAGACGAGCTTCTACGACATGTTCGCCGCATCCGCGGACAACATCGTCACGGGCTCCAAGCTCCTGATGGAACTGCTCGGGGCGGAGCCTTCCGCCCGGGCCGAGATCGCGGAGCGGATGCGGGCAGCGGAACACGCCGGTGACGATGCGACCCACGCGATCTTCCACCAGCTCAACTCCTCTTTCATCACGCCCTTCGACCGCGAGGACATCTACTCCCTCGCGTCCTCCCTCGACGACATCATGGACTTCATGGAGGAGGCCGTCGACCTGGTCGTCCTCTATAACGTCGAAGAGCTTCCCAAGGGCGTCGAGCAGCAGATCGAGGTGCTGGCGCGGGCGGCCGTGCTGACCGCCGAGGCGATGCCGAACCTGCGGACGATGGACCACCTCACCGAGTACTGGATCGAGGTCAACCGGCTCGAGAACCAGGCCGACCAGATCCACCGCAAGCTGCTCGCCCACCTCTTCAACGGCAAGTACGACGCCATGGACGTGCTCAAGCTCAAGCAGATCGTGGACGTCCTCGAAGAGGCGGCCGACGCATTCGAGCACGTGGCGAACACGGTGGAGACCATCGCGGTCAAGGAGTCCTGAGCTTCGTGGACACCTTTGCGCTGATCGTGACCATCGGTGTCGCGCTCGGTTTTACGTATACCAATGGGTTCCACGACTCGGCCAATGCCATCGCCACGTCTGTTTCGACGCGGGCGCTGACCCCGCGAGCGGCGCTGGCGATGGCCGCGGTGATGAACCTCGCCGGAGCGTTCCTCGGCAGCGGGGTCGCGAAGACCGTCAGCGAGGGCCTGATCGAGACGCCGCACGGTGACAAGGGGATGGGCATCCTTTTCGCCGCGCTCGTCGGCGCGATCATCTGGAACCTGGTGACCTGGTACTTCGGTCTGCCGTCCTCCTCCTCGCACGCGCTGTTCGGCGGCATGGTGGGCGCGGCACTCGCCGGTGGTACGGAGGTGCTCTGGGGAGGCGTGCTCGACAAGGTCGTCATCCCGATGTTCATCTCGCCGGTCGTCGGTCTGCTGGCCGGTTACCTGGTCATGTGCCTGATCATGTGGATCTTCCGCAAGTCCAACCCGCACAAGACGAAGCGCGGCTTCCGCATCGCCCAGACGGTGTCGGCGGCGGGCATGGCGCTCGGTCACGGTCTTCAGGACGCCCAGAAGACGATGGGCATCGTGGTGATGGCGCTGGTCATCGCGGATGTGCAGCAGGCGGGCGACGAGATCCCGGTGTGGGTGAAGATCGCGTGCGCCGTGATGCTCTCGCTGGGTACGTACGCGGGTGGCTGGCGGATCATGCGGACGCTCGGCCGGAAGATCATCGAGCTGGATCCGCCGCAGGGGTTCGCGGCGGAGACGACGGGGGCGTCGATCATGTTCGGCTCGGCGTTCCTGTTCCACGCGCCGATCTCCACGACGCATGTGATCACGTCGGCGATCATGGGCGTGGGCGCCACGAAGCGCGTGAACGCGGTGCGGTGGGGGGTTGCGAAGAACATCGTGCTGGGGTGGTTCATCACGATGCCGGCCGCCGCGGTGGTCGCGGCGCTCAGCTTCTACGTGGTGCGCTTGTTCTTCGGGTGACGGGCCCAGGCCCCTGGGGTGTACGGGCCTGAAGGGGCGCCGCCCTCGTGGCGTTGTGCCCACCCGTTCCGCCCCTGCGGAACGTATGCCCACAACGTGGTTGGGCCCGGCTCCCTGTGGGGAGCCGGGCCCATTTCGTCTTGCGGTGGCACCGCCATGCAGCACCGCAGGACGTGTGGGGGAGCGTTTATCCGAAGCGGCCGGAGATGTAGTCCTCGGTCGCCTGGACGCTCGGGTTGGAGAAGATGCGCTCCGTGTCGTCGAGCTCGATCAGCTTGCCCGGCTGGCCCACGGCCGCCAGGTTGAAGAAGGCCGTACGGTCCGAGACGCGGGCGGCCTGCTGCATGTTGTGCGTCACGATGACGATCGTGAAGCGCTCCTTCAGCTCGCCGATCAGGTCCTCGATCGCCAGCGTCGAGATCGGGTCGAGCGCCGAGCAGGGCTCGTCCATCAGCAGGACGTCGGGCTCGACCGCGATCGCGCGGGCGATGCACAGACGCTGCTGCTGACCGCCGGAGAGGCCGGAGCCCGGCTTGTTCAGGCGGTCCTTGACCTCGTTCCAGAGGTTCGCGCCCTTGAGGGAGCGCTCGACGATCTCGTTGAGCTGCGCCTTCTTGTAGCTGCCCTGCAGCCGCAGGCCCGCCGCCACGTTGTCGAAGATCGACATGGTGGGGAAGGGGTTCGGGCGCTGGAACACCATGCCGACCGTGCGGCGCACGGCGACCGGGTCGACCCCGGCGCCGTACAGGTCCTGGTCGTCCAGGAGGACCTTGCCCTCGACGCGGCCACCGGGGGTGACCTCGTGCATGCGGTTCAGGGTGCGCAGGAACGTGGACTTGCCGCAGCCGGAGGGGCCGATGAAGGCCGTCACCGAGCGGGGCTCGACCGTCATGGAGATGTCGTCGATCGCCTTGTGGGCGCCGTAGTACGCGGAGAGGCCGCTGACGTCGATTCGCTTGGCCATATCAATTCACTTCCAGGGTGGCCGCGGTCAGCGGCTGGTCTTGGGGGCCTTCCAGCGGGCGATGCCGCGGGCCACCAGGTTGAGGATCATGACGAAGGCGATCAGGACGAGCGCTGCGGCCCAGGCACGGGACACGGCGGCGTCGGTGCCGACCGCGTACTGCTCGTACACGTAGAGCGGCAGCGAGGACTGGGCGCCTTCGAAGGGGTTCGGGTTGATCAGCTTCGTACCGAACACGAGGAGCAGGACGGGGGCCGTCTCACCGGTGATGCGGGCGACCGCGAGCATGACGCCCGTGGTGATGCCGCCGATCGCGGTGGGCAGGACCACCTTCAGGATCGTGCGCCACTTCGGGATGCCGAGCGCGAGGGAGGCCTCGCGCAGCTCGTTCGGGACGAGCTTGAGCATCTCCTCGGTGGAGCGGACCACGACCGGCATCATCAGGATCGCGAGGGCCATCGCGCCGGCGAATCCGGAGGGCCCGAAGCCCAGCATCAGATTCCAGGTGGCGAGGATGAACAGACCCGCGACGATCGACGGGATGCCCGTCATGACGTCGACGAAGAAGGTGACGGCCTGGGCGAGCTTCCCGCCGCCGTACTCGACGAGGTAGACCGCGGTCAGCAGGCCGATCGGCGCGGCGATCAGGGTCGCGATGCCGACCTGCTCGATCGTGCCGAGCAGCGCGTGGTAGACACCGCCGCCGGCCTCGGCGTCGAGGACGCCGTTCATCGAGTGGGTGAGGAAGTACGGGTCGAGGGCTTCCATGCCCTTGCTGATCGTGACCCAGGCGAGCGAGAGCAGCGGGACGACGGCCAGGATGAAGCAGACCCAGACGAGGCTGGTCGCGACCCGGTCCTTGGCCTGGCGGGTGCCCTCGACCTTGGAGGTGATCGCGTACGTCGCGAGGACGAAGAACAGCGCGGCGATCAGGCCCCACTGGATCTTGCTGTGCCAGCCGGCGCCGAGTCCGAGGCCGACAGCGGCGGCGATCGACCCTACGGCGGTGGCGAAGGGGGTCCAGCGGGGGAGCCGGGAGTGCTTGAGCGGATCGTGCTTCACCGCGACGGTCACGGGAGGACGGTCCTGTACGGCGTTGTGGCTCATGCGTTGGCCCCCGAGTACTCCTTGCGGCGGGCGATGATCCACCGGGCCGCGCCGTTGACCAGCAGGGTGATGACGAAGAGGACGAGACCGGAGGCGATCAGGGCGTCCCGGCCGAACTCGTCGGCCTCGTTGAACTTCGCGGCGATGTTCTGGGCGAACGTGCCGCCGCCCGGGTCGAGCAGGTGGCCCGAGAAGACGAAGCTGGGGGACAGCACGACGGCGACGGCCATCGTCTCGCCGAGCGCGCGGCCGAGGCCCAGCATCGAGGCGGAGATGATGCCCGAGCGGCCGAAGGGGAGGACCGACATCCGGATGACCTCCCAGCGCGTGGCGCCGAGGGCGAGGGCGGCCTCTTCCTGCGTCTGCGGGACCTGGAGGAAGACCTCGCGGGTCACGTTGGTGATGATCGGCAGGATCATGATCGCCAGCAGGATGCCCACGGTGAAGAGGTTGCGGGCGACGCCGTCGCTGGCCTTGTCGAAGATGTACGTCCAGCCCATGTACTCGTCGAGCCACTGGTTGAGCCCGTCGAGGTACGGCACGAGGAAGATCGCGCCCCAGAGGCCGTAGATGATGCTGGGCACGGCGGCGAGCAGGTCGACCACGTACGCGAGCGGCTTGGCCAGCCTGCGCGGGGCGTAGTGGGAGATGAACAGCGCGATGCCGATGGCGACCGGCACGGCGATGACCATCGCGATGATCGACGAGACGACCGTGCCGAAGGCGAGGACGGCAATGCCGAAGGCCGGCGGGTTGGCCGCCGGGTTCCACTCGAAGGTGGTGAAGAAGTTCGTGGAGTCCTGGGAGACCGCGAGGACCGCGCGGTAGGTGAGGAAGCCCGCGATCGCGGCCATGATCACCAGGAGGGTGATGCCGGATCCCCGGGACAGCCCGAGGAAGACCCGGTCGCCCGGGCGCGTCGCGCTCTTGGCGCGCCGGCTGTTTCGTATCTGTGGTGTGGTTGTCGTAACCATTCTGGTTTCTCCGGTCTGCGGAGCCGGTACGGATGTACGGGCTCCTGGCGGCGGTGCACCGGATGCCGGGACCGGTCCGTCACTCGTGGGCGACGGACCGGCCCCGGCCGGGGATCAGGACAGGGTGGGGACGATCGCGCGGACCTTGGTCGCGATGTCGGCCGGGAGCGGGGCGTAACCGGCATCGGCGAGGACCTTCTGGCCCTCCTCGCTGACGGTGTAGTTGAGGAACGCCTTCAGGGTCGGCAGGGTCTCCGCCTTGTTGCCCTTGTCGCAGGCGATCTCGTAGGTGACGAGGATCAGCGGGTAGGCGCCCTCGGCCTTGGTGGCGTAGTCGAGGGAGAGGGCCATGTCGGAGCCGGTGCCCTTGACCTTCGCGGCGGCGATGGCCTTGGACGCGTTCTCCGGGGTGGCCTCGACCGGGGCGGAGGCGCCGGTGTTCACCTTGACCGTGGAGATCTTGTTGGCGGTCGCGTAGGAGAGCTCGAAGTAGCCGATGGAGCCCTCGGCGTCCTTGACCGCGGTGGCGACACCGGAGGAACCGTTGGCGGCCTGGCCACCCGGGGCGGGCCACGACTTCGTCTTCGGGTCGTGCTTCCAGTCGGCCGGGGCGGCGGTGGAGAGGTACTTGCCCAGGTTCTGGGTGGTGCCCGACTCGTCGGAGCGGTGGAACGCCTGGATGCTGGTGTCCGGCAGCTTGACGCCCGGGTTCAGCTTGGCGATCGCCGGGTCGTTCCACTTCTTGATGTCGGTGTTGAAGATCTTGGCGATGGTGGGGGCGTCCAGGACCAGGTTGTCCACGCCGTCCAGCTTGTAACCGATGGCGATGGGGCCACCGACCATCGGCAGGTTGATGCCCTTGCCGCCCTTGCAGATCTTCTGCGACTCGGCGACCTCTTCGTCCTTCAGGGCGGAGTCGGAGCCCGCGAAGGCGACCTGGCCCTGGTTGAACTTGGTGATACCGCCGCCGGAGCCGATGGCCTGGTAGTTGACCTCGACGCCGGAGCAGGCCTCCTGGAAGTTCTTGACCCAGAGGTCCATCGCGTTCTTCTGCGCGGAGGAGCCCGCCGCGAGGAGCTGGCCCTTGGCGCCGTCGCACTTGATGTTCGACGCGGCGGCCGTGGTCTTCTCGCCGTTCGGCGTCTCGCCGGTGTTGTTGTCCGAACCACACGCCGACAGGACGAGGGCGCCGGAAACGACGAGGGCACCGATCGCGGAGGCGCGAAGCCCGTTCTTGCGCGAAAGCTTCACTTTCGGGTGTTCCTTCCAGAAGCCGCCTGCCGCGGACCGGGTGTCCTGAACGTTGTACGGCGGCGTGTGTCGGGGTTGGGGGCGCAGCGCTGGGGTTGCGCACCTTGTACGACCGAAATTAGGCAGAACAGGTGAAGCGGCCGACGGGAGAGGGTGAACGGAAAGTGAACCGTGTCGTAAGGCGCGGTGCGGGGCCCTTGGGCGGGCGGCCGACCGGGCAAGGGCGCGGGGCACGTGGGCGCCGGGGGCACGGGGCGGACGCGCCCGCAGGGGCGCCGTTCCGTGTGCCCAATCGTTCCGCCCCAGCGGAACGATTGCCCACACGGGAGTGGGCGGGTGGGGCAGCGGAAAGGTTGCCCGCGACTAGTGCGAGAGGAGTGCGTCGACCAGCTCGCGGTCTCGTTGTTGGGTCAGGCGGGCGCAGGCCTCCGTCGGCGTGAACCACTCGACGCGGTCGATCTCCCGTGATGGCTTGAATGTGCCGCCCAGGGCCTCGGCCGACCAGTACGCGACCTCCTTCGGGCGGCCGTCCGCCAGGTAGCGGGCCGTCGGGAGGCGCGGGCCGAGGATGCAGGACTGGCCTGTCTCCTCCCGTACCTCCCGTACCGCGCACTCCTCGGCCGACTCGCCGTGCTTCAGCTTCCCCTTCGGGTGCGACCAGTCGCCGTATTTCGGTCGATGAACCAGAGCGATCTCGATGCCCTGGCCCGAGGGGGCCGGGCGCCAGAGGACGCAGCCCGCCGCCCGGATCACGGCACCGGCGCCGTGGCGTGCTGCCAGGCGCGCTGGAAGGCGAAGCGGGCCGCTTCGACCTCGTGGCGCTGGTCCGCGTGGAGGACGCCCAGTGCGTACGCGGTGGCCGGGGCTATACGGGGCGTGCGGGCGGCCGCGGCCGCGGCGGCGGCCGCCTCGGAGGCGTCGCGGTGGCGGTCCAGGGCCCGGCCGGCCTCGCCGAGGACCGGGTCGGGGGCGGCGCCGCCGTGCAGGACCTCGCACGCGTACCGGTGCAGCCGCAGCAGCAGCCGGGTCTGGTGCCAGGGGACGTCCTGCGCCTCGCCGGCCGCGAGGGCGAGCGCGTCGGCGTTGTACGGGTGGGCCGCGCGCGCCAGCGGCAGGCCGGACACGGCCTCCATGAGGCGGCGCTCGACGACCGCGGCCGGTGCGTCGAGGACCTCGAGGGCCTGGGCCGACCCGGCGGGCCCGAGCGGCACCTCGGAGGCGAGGAGCGCGACCGCGTCCGCGACCGCGTGGAAGCGGGAGGAGCCCAGCGCCTGGAGCGCGGCGGAGTGGGCGCGCGTACGGGCCAGGGTGAGCTGGCGTTCGAGCAGGGCACCGGCCCGGGCGGCACCGACCGACAATCCGGGGCCCCCCTCCGTACCGCGCGCTGCCGGGACGGGGCTCCCGCCGCTCGGCAGACCGGGGCCCGCCTCCGTACCGCGCGCCCCGGGGACGGGACCGCTCCCGCTCGGCAGGCCGGGGCTCCCCTCCGTACCGCGCGCTGCCGGGACCGGGCCCCCGCTGCTCCCCTCCGTACCCCGCGGCGCCGGGACGGGACCCTGCCCGCCGTTCGACAGGCGGGACAGGGCGTCCACCAGGCGGATGAGGCGTGCCGTGCAGGCGTGCTCCAGGGCGAGGGTGCCGGAGAGCCAGGTCAGCTCGGTGCGGAGCTGGTCGGCCCAGGGGGCGTCGAGCAGCGGCCGGAAGGTGTGCAGCGTCCCGCCGATGCGGCGGGCGGCGGCCCGCAGGGACCGGGCGGCCTCCGCCGCGCCGGCCGTGTCCGCGCCGCTCTCCGTGTGCAGGCGGAGAGCGCGCAGGAAGTCTCCGGCCCGCGCCTGGAGGTAGGGGGAGAGGACCTCTCCCGCCGTGACGCCCGCAGTGGCGGAAAGGTGGTCAGGGCTTTGCACGCCGGCGCCTCCGCGCGTCGATGAGCATCTCCTGGACGTGCCGCAGCGGCTGGCCCTCGGGGTCGGTCGCGTGGCGCGTCCAGTTCCCGTCCGGGCCGAGGTGCCAGGAGGAGGTGGTGTCGGACATTCCGGTCTCCAGGAGCCGGGTCAGGGCCGCCCGGTGGGCCGGGTCGGAGACCCGGACCAGGGCCTCGATGCGCCGGTCGAGGTTCCGGTGCATCATGTCGGCGCTGCCCAGCCAGACCTCGGGCTCGCCGCCGTTGCCGAAGGCGAAGATCCGGGAGTGCTCCAGGAAGCGGCCGAGGATCGAGCGGACCCGGATGTTCTCGGAGAGGCCGGGGACGCCCGGGCGGATCGCGCAGATGCCGCGGACCCAGATGTCGACCGGGACGCCCGCCTGCGAGGCCCGGTAGCAGGCGTCGATGACCGCCTCGTCGACCATCGAGTTGACCTTGATCCGGACGTACGCCGGCCGGCCCGCCTGGTGGTGGGCGATCTCCTTGTGGATCCGGGAGACCAGACCGTCGCGCAGGGACTTCGGGGCGGTGAGCAGTCGGCGGTAGGTCTCGCGGCGGGAGTAGCCGGAGAGCCGGTTGAACAGGTCGGAGAGGTCGGCGCCGACCTGCGGGTCGGCGGTGAGCAGGCCGAGGTCCTCGTAGAGCCGGGCCGTCTTCGGGTGGTAGTTGCCGGTGCCGACGTGCGAGTAACGGCGCAGCACGTCGCCCTCCTGCCGGACGACCAGCGACAGCTTGCAGTGCGTCTTCAGGCCCACGAGGCCGTAGACGACATGGCAGCCGGCCTCCTCCAGCTTGCGCGCCCACTTGATGTTGGCCCCTTCGTCGAAGCGGGCCTTGATCTCGACGAGGACGAGGACCTGCTTGCCGTTCTCGGCGGCGTCGATCAGGGCGTCGACTATCGGGGACTTGCCGGAGGTCCGGTACAGCGTCTGCTTGATCGCGAGGACGTCCGGGTCGGCGGCCGCCTGCTCCAGGAAGGCCTGGACGGAGGTGGAGAAGGAGTCGTACGGGTGGTGCAGCAGCACGTCCCGCTCGCGCAGCGCCATGAAGATGTCGGGCGCGGACGCTGACTCGACCTCGGCGAGGTCCCGGTGGGTGCCGGCGACGAACTTGGGGTACTTCAGCTCGGGCCGCTCGAGCGAGGCGATCCCGAAGAGGCCGGTCAGGTCGAGCGGGCCGGGCAGCGGGTAGACCTCGGCGTCGGAGACCTTCAGCTCGCGGACGAGCAGGTCGAGGACGTACGGGTCGATGGACTCCTCGACCTCCAGGCGGACCGGCGGGCCGAAGCGGCGGCGCAGGAGCTCCTTCTCCAGGGCCTGGAGCAGGTTCTCGGCGTCGTCCTCCTCGACCTCCAGGTCCTCGTTCCGCGTCACCCGGAACATGTGGTGGGCCAGCACCTCCATGCCAGGGAAGAGCTCCTCCAGGTGCGCCGCGATGACGTCCTCCAGCGGGACGTAACGCTGCGGGGAGGCCTCCAGGAAGCGGGAGAGCAGGGGCGGAACCTTGACGCGGGCGAAGTGCCGGTGGCCGCTGACCGGGTTGCGTACGACCACGGCCAGGTTCAGGGACAGGCCGGAGATGTACGGGAAGGGGTGCGCGGGGTCCACGGCCAGCGGCGTGAGGACCGGGAAGATCTGCTGGCGGAACAGGGTGAAGAGGCGCGCCTGCTCCTTCTCGGTGAGGTCGGGCCAGCGGATGAGGTGGATGCCCTCGTCGGCGAGGGCCGGGGCGACGTCCTGCTGGTAGCAGGCGGCGTGCCGGGCCATGAGCTCGCGCGAGCGGGTCCAGATCAGCTCCAGGACCTCGCGGGGCTGCAGCCCGGAGGCGGAGCGGGTGGCGACGCCGGTGGCGATGCGGCGCTTGAGACCGGCCACGCGGACCATGAAGAACTCGTCGAGGTTCGACGCGAAGATCGCGAGGAAGTTCGCCCGTTCGAGGAGGGGCGTGTTGGGGTCCTCGGCCAGTTCGAGGACGCGCTCGTTGAACGCGAGCCAGCTGCGTTCGCGGTCGAGGAAGCGGCCCTGGGGGAGTTCTCCGGCAGTGCCCTCGTCCACGTACGCGTCGACGTCGGTGTCCAGCTCGGGTGCCAGGTCCGAGGCCGGGCCCGGGTGGACGGCGTACGGGCGGTGCGCGGCTATGGAACCGACCGTGGGCTGCGCGTTCTGCTGCGTGGCCGGTTCGCCGTTCGGGAGCCCGTTCGCGGGCTTCTTCGCGGACGTCTTGGGGGACGCCTTCGGCGACGTCCTCGCGTTCTTCGCGTTCTTCGCGGACGGCGTGGCGGAGGGCTGGACCGGGACCTCGGCGGGCTGGTGGCTCATGGCCCCATTCTTCCGCGCGAAGGGGTGGTCAGGCGCGTCGGAGCGGGCCGTGGGCGCGGGAAGTCTCCCTTTGGGGAGCCCCTGGGGGCGCCCCTGGGCACGAGGAGGCACGGCGGGCTGCATTGCGTGAGCGTCGCAAGCGCGTCTGAATGGCTGGTAACAACGACATGACGTGCGGGAATCGGGGGCGGGGCCCCTGAAGGCCCCGCCGACCGGTTTTCGGTGGCTCGATCCGTACGTTACCCGTGCCGGGCGTTACGGGTGCTGGCCGCTACGGGTGCCGGGGTGCTACGGGTGCCGGGTGCGCAGGACCCGGAAGGCGGCGAGGAGGGCGAGGGCGGCGAGGGCGAGGACGATGCCGGTCTCGATGAGCTGGGTGGGCCAGAAGTGGGAGGCCGGGTGGTAGTCCACGTACTGGGCGGCGATGCCCTCGTCGGCCCGGCACACCCCGCTCCCGTTCAGCGGCTCGGGGCAGTACCAGAGGGGCAGCCGCTGCCCGGTGGTGGAGAGCAGTCCGGACTCCGTCGGGAAGCCGCCGTCGGGCACCCAGAGCGTGGGACCGTACGGGCCCGTGATCGTCTGCACCGGCAGGAGATCCCAGCGCAGCGCGCTCAGCGTGAGCAGCACCGCCCCCACCGTCACCCCCGTCGCCGCCATGGCCACGACCGTGCGCCGCACGAGCTGGCCGACGAGCGCGCCGACCGCGAGCGCGAGCAGGGCCTGCGCCACGAGGAGGGGGCCGGTCGCCTCGTACGTACCCCGCTCCTCCCAGGTGAACTGCCAGTCACCCGCCACCCGGGGGAGGCCGAGTCCGTAGACGGCCATCAGCGCGAGCGTGCCCACCACCGTCACCGCGGCGGCCGTCAGCAGCTTCGAGGCGAGCCAGCGGGCCGGGGTGACGGACTGGGTCAGGGCCAGCTTGTACGTCCCCGATTCCAGCTCGCGGGCGACCATCGGGCCCGCGACGAAGGCGCCGACGAGCAGGGGGAGGAGGACCATGCCCACGGCGAAGTACTCCATGCCGATCCGGAGCAGGGCGTAGCCGTTGTCCTGGTTGGTGCCCGGGACGCGGGAGTCCCAGAAGCGCAGGCCTCCCACGCAGACCAGGCCTAGGGCGACGGTCGCCGCGGCCACCCACAGCGCCCGCCGGTGCTGGCGGACCGTCACCCAGTACGGGCCCTTCAACGCGAGGCTGCTCATGCGGAGGCTCCTTCGGGGGTGCGGGTGGCGCGGAGGTGGGCCAGGAGGAGGTCCTCCAGGGATGGCTGGGTGGTGTCCCACGGGCCCTCGACGGGGCCCTCCCTCCGTACCAGGGCGGTCAGTTGACGGCCCGTCGTACGGGACTCGACGACCGTGTGCGGGGCGAGGTCCGCGACCGGGCCGGTGAGCAGGGTGTGCGCCGCGAGGAGGTCCTCGATCGCGCCGTCGAGGCGGATCCGGCCGCCGTCGACGAGGAGCAGGTGGTCGCAGGCGCCCTCCAGCTCGCCGAGGATGTGCGAGGACATGACGACCGTCGTGCCGCGCTCGGCCGCGTCGGCCATCAGGACGCCCATGAGCTGGTGGCGGGCGAGCGGATCCAGGTCGGCCATGGGCTCGTCGAGGAGCATCAGGTCGGGCCGCTTGCCGAGCGCCAGGGCGAGCGCGACGCGGGTGCGCTGGCCGCCGGAGAGGCTGCGGACGCGGGCGCCGGGGTCGAGCTCGCCGGTGATCCGCTCGGCCACGGCACCGTCCCAGCGCCCGGGGTTGAGCTCGCGGCCCATCCGCAGCGTCTCGGCGACGGTGAGCTGCGGGTAGAGCGGCTTGTCCTGGGCGACGTACGCGAGGTTCTCGCGGGCGGGGGCCTGGATCGTGCCCTCGGTGGGCCTGAGCAGACCCGCCGCGAGGGCCAGGAGCGTCGACTTGCCGGCGCCGTTGGGGCCGACGAGCGCGCAGACGCGGCCGGCGGGGAGAGCGAAGGTGCAGTCTCGCAGGGCCCAGCCGGGTCCCCGTCCTCCGTACCGTTTGCCGAGGCCCTCGGTGCTCAGGGCCGTACCACTGGTCATGCGTCCCCCTCGAAGAATTCCTTCAGTACGGAAGTGAAGAGCGCGGCCACGTCGTCCCTCTCCAGGCCGGCCTCCCGCGCCCGGCGCGCCCAGTCGGCGAGTTCGCCCCGCAGGGGCGAGTCCGCAGGGCTGGTCCCGAGCGTCGCGCGGACGAAGGTGCCGAGGCCCCGGCGGGCCTCGACGAGGCCCTCGCGTTCCAGCTCGCGGTAGGCCTTGAGGACCGTGTTCGGGTTGATGGCCGTCGCCTCGACGACCTCGCGCGCGGTGGGCAGCCGGTCGCCCGGTTCAAGCAGGCCCATACGGAGGGCCTGTTTGGTCTGCTGGACGATCTGGAGGTAGGTGGCGACGCCGCTGCGCCGGTCGATGCGGTACTCGAGCATGTCGTTCTTCCACCACCCTTTCACTAATCAAGTAGTGAAAGGGTGGTGGAAAGCAGGGGGCGGTGTCAACCGCCCCCTGCTCAGACGGTGTCAACCGCCCCCCGCTCAGACCGTGTTCACGACTCCGTGCGGTACATCAGGTCCACCTCGTGCGTGACGAAGCCCAGCCGCTCGTACACCGTCAGCGCCGCCGTGTTGTCCGCGTCCACGTACAGCATCGCCGTCGGCAGCCCCTGCGCCGCCAGGTGGCGGAGCCCGATCGCCGTGAGCGCCCTGCCGAGGCCGCTGCCCTGCGCCTCGGGCAGGATCCCGATCACATACACCTCGCCGAGCTGATCCTCGGCGTGCGTCTTCGTCCAGTGGAAGCCGATCAGCCGCCCCTCCTTCTCCGCGAGGAAGAAGCCCTTGGGGTCGAACCATGGCTCGGAGATCCGGTCGTCGAGGTCCCGCTGGGTGAGCGAGCCCTGCTCGGGATGGTGCGCGAAGGCGGCGGCGTTCACGGCGAGCCAGGCCGCGTCGTCCTGGCCGGGTACGAAGGTGCGGACCGTGACGCCCTCCGGCAGGACCGGCTCGGGGATGTCGAGCGGCGCCAAGGAGCGGCGCAGCTGGCGCAGTTCGCGGAACAGGGTCAGGCCGAGCACCTGGGCCAGGTGCCGGGCCGCCGACTTCCCACCGTGCGCCCACACCCGCAGCCGCTTGCCCGAGGCCGCGAGCAGCGCGGTCCCGAGCGCCCGGCCGTGGCCCCGGCCGCGGTGCGAGGGGTGCACGACCAGTTCGGCCGCCGGGGCCTCCACCGGGTCGGTGTCCTCCAGCTGGGCGTAGCCGTAGAGGTGCGGGCCGACCGTGAGCAGGAAGTGCCGTACGCCCTCGCGCCGGCCGTGCCGCAGATACAGCCGTCCCTGCTCGGAGACGGCGTGGACGCCGTCCGCGCGGTCGGCCGCCTCCAGCAGGTCGAGGACGTCCTGGACCTGCTCGGGGGAGAGCTCGTCGAGGGTGTGGATCTGCCGTCCGGGTTCAAGGGCCGGTGTCGGGTCAGGAGTCATGCTCCGAGCCTACGGCCGTGTCGCTTCGGCCCGTGGGAGATCACCCGGAGACCGTCAGGTGGACGGCGGACGGGTGGTGGACGGGTGGCGGACGGGTGGTGGACGGACGGCGGTCGGGTGCGGCTCCGGCGGTCGCCGGGCGGGGCGTACGCCGCGCGGAGTGACAAAGGCAATCAGCTCGTAACCCGTGACCCCCTGTTGCGCTACGCGCGTTGACCCTAGGCTGCGCCCGGACCGAGACTTCACTTCACATGCACCACAGGGGGGCGCATGCCTACCACTCCTCAGCACCAGCACCGCAGACGCCGTACGCACCGGCTCCTCGCGGCTGTGGCCGGCCTCGCCACCGTGGGAGCGCTCGCAGCAGCGCTGCCGGGCACCGCGAGCGCCGGCGAGGCCGGCCGCTCGGGCAAGCAGTCCGGCCGCTACCAGGACGTCCAGCTGCTGTCCTTCAACGACTTCCACGGCAACCTCGAGCCTCCCACGAGCTCCTCGGCGCGGCTCACGGAGATCCAGCCCGACGGCACCGTCAAGACCATCAACGGCGTCGGTGGCGTCGAGTACCTGGCCGACTCGCTGCGCACGGCCCGCTCGGGCCACCCCTACTCGATCACCGCGGCTGCAGGCGACCTGATCGGCGGCAGCCCGATCACCTCGGCGCTCTTCCACGACGAGCCGACCATCGAGGCGATGAACGGCCTCGGCCTGGACGTCACCGGCGTCGGCAACCACGAGTTCGACGAGGGCCGCACCGAACTGGAGCGCATGCAGAACGGCGGCTGCCACCCGAAGGAGGGCTGCTACGCGGAGGGCCGCACCTTCGAGGGCGCCGAATTCCCGTTCCTGGCCGCCAACGTCACCGACGACAAGACCGGCAAGCCGATCCTCGACCCCACGTACGTGTGGCAGAAGAACGGCGTGAAGATAGGTTTCATTGGCGTCACCCTGGAGGGTACGTCGAACATCGTCACCGCTGACGGCATCAAGGGCCTGACGTTCCACGACGAGATCAAGACGATCAACCACTACGCCACGAAGCTCCAGCGCCAGGGCGTGAAGTCCATCGTCGCCCTGATCCACGAGGGCGGCTTCCCGGCCTCGGGGGCGTACAACTACGACTGCGACGCCGCCGGCGCGGGCTCCGGCATCTCCGGCCCGATCGTCGACATCGCCAAGGGCGTCACGGCCAAGGTCGACGCGCTGGTCACCGGCCACACGCACACGGCGTACGCGTGCACCATCCCGGACCCGGAGGGCAACCCGCGCACGGTGACCTCCGCCGCCTCGTTCGGCCGGCTCTACACCGACACGTCGCTGACGTACGACCGCCGCACCGGCGACATCGTCCGTACGACGGTGAAGTCCGCCAACCACGTGGTGTACCGGAACAACGCGGCCCCGGACATGACGTCGCTGATCAGCCGCTACCAGACCATGGCGGCCCCCATCGCCAACCGCCCGATCGGTCACATCGCCTCGGACATCAAGACCACCCTGGAGTTCGACGACTCCTCGCTCGGCAACCTGATCGCCGACGCCCAGCTGGCGTACGCCAAGACCGTGGACCCGGCCGCGTCCGTGGCGCTGATGAACCCGGGCGGCGTGCGCGCCGACCTGGTCCACGCGGCTTCTCCGGCCGGTGAGGGCGACGGCGTGGTGACGTACGGCGAGGCCTTCAAGGTGCAGCCCTTCGGCAACACGGTGAACCTGGTCGACCTCACCGGCGCCCAGCTGCTCACCGTCCTCCAGCAGCAGGTCTCCGGCGCCAACGCGGCCGCCCCGAAGATCCTGGCCCCGTCGGGTCTGACGTACACGCTCGACATGACCAAGACGGGCGCGGACCGGATCGTCACCGACTCCATCCGCGTCGCGGGCGCCCCGCTGGACCAGGCGAAGACCTACCGGGTCGCCGCCAACTCCTTCCTCACCGGCGGCAGTGACGGCTTCTCGGAGCTGGCCAAGGGCGCGAACCTGCATGTCGGCCAGGACGACCTGATGGCCCTCGAGACCTACCTGGCCGCCAACTCCACGGAGACCAGCCCGCTGCAGGCGCCTGCGGCGGACCGGGTGAACGTCATCAAGTAACCGACCGCGCGAAGGGTCCGGGGGCGCTGCCCCCGGACCCTTCGCCGTGTCCGGAGGCCACTTCGGGCTCAACAGGCGAAGACGTCTGGACGTGATCCAGCCATGTTCACGCGGCATTTTTCATTCCGGACCGGCAACCCGGGCGGACGCTGATCGTATGCTGCATGTGATCTTGTCGACACGATCAGTTTCTATGATCTCTGGGATCTCTGGAGGGGCAAGACTGTGAAACATCCTGCCAGACGCTCCATCACCGTCGTCCTGGCGCTGTTTCTGGCATGCATGGGCATATCGGCGCCCGCGCACGCCAGTTCAACCACAGGCGACCGAGTCCTCTACTGGAACCAGGCGCTGATCGACGCCTACGTGACCACGGGCGGCGCTCCGGGACCCCTGGCACGGGCCGGGGCCATGATGCATCTGGCCATGTACGACGCCGCGAACGCCGGCCGCTGCCACAGCAGCGGCGGCTTCAAGCCGGAAAACTGCCTGGGGGCGCTCTACACCCCCGGCATCAGCGTGAAGGCCGGCGTCGCTCCCAACGTCGAGGCAGCGATGGACCACGCCGCCTACAACGTCCTCAAATCCGCCTTCCCCGCACTCGACTTCACCCCCTACCTCACGGCGGCCCGCACGGGCGAGCCGGTCGACGCCACCACCACGGAGGGCCAGAGCGTCGGCGAGAAGGCCGCCGCGGCGATGATCGCCCGTCGTACCGGCGACGGATCCGCGGATGCCACGCCGTACACCCCGAGCACCGAACCCGGCCAGTGGCGGCCGACGGGCTCCGGTGCGGCGGCGACTCCGAACTGGGGCAAGGTCAAGAAGTTCATCGACTACGGCGACTATCCGTGGACGCAGTTCAAGACCACGGCGGCCGACCTGCGTCCGCAGCAGCCCGGCGGGTTCGCGACGATGCCCGAGCTGCTGACGAGCCCTGCCTACACGGCCCAGTTCAAGGAGGTGGCGGAGCTCGGCGCGGCCAACAGCACGACACGGACCGCCGAGCAGACCCAGATAGCCTGGTTCTGGGCCAACGACCTGAACGGCACATACAAGCCGCCGGGTCAGCTCTTCGAGCACACCCGGATCGTCTCCGCGCAGCGCGGACTCGACCAGCTCGCCAACGTCCGGCTCTTCGCACTGGTCGCGGGCGCGATGGCGGACGCGGGGATCTCCGCCTGGGACCAGAAATACCAGACCCCCATCGATCTGTGGCGGCCCGAGAGCGCCATCCAGCTGGCCGACTCGGACGGCAACCCGGACACACCGCAGAACAGCTCCTGGCAACCGCTCTCAGCCGACGAAGCCGGGAACCGCTTCAGCCCGCCCTTCCCCGCCTACATCTCCGGGCACGCGACCTTCGCCGGAGCATGGGCCGAGTCGATGAAGCAGTTCTTCGGCACGGACAACATCTCCTTCACGGGCACCACCGACGATCCGCATGCGGTCGGGGTCTCCCGCACCTTCCCCAACTTCAGCGCGGCGGCCACCGAGAACGCCCGAAGCCGGGTCTACCTCGGTGTGCACTACCAGTGGGACGGCGACCTCGGCGTCGCGACAGGCCGGAAGGCCGCCGCCCAGATCATCAACAACTCCTACGGCCCGACGAGTTACAACGACAAGACACCCGTGTACAGCAGCCCCCGTCTCACCACCGTGGGCAAGGAATGGCTGATCAAACCCATGGGTGCCACGACCGTCGGGAACCTGTATGACGGCTCCCACGCTTCCTGGTACTGGTGTGACGACTACGGGGCGGAGAACACCTACGGCCAGCTCATCTGGAACTCCTACGGCTGTGCGAACGGCTACGACGGCTCCACGCACCTCTACTACGTTCCGCGCTAGTACCGGAAAGGACGGTCTTCCCGTGACCAGAAAGCATCTCCGACGCGTCGGCGTCGCGACCGCCGGTGTGATCGCCGCGCTCGTCTTCGTCGCGGTCGCCAGCGCGAACGCGACGGGATCGCAGGCCGACCCCAGCGTGCCGGGGACTCTCCGGGTTTTCGCCGGACCGTACGAGCAGGCGCAGTTCTGCGAGGGCGGCCCGACCCCGGTGCTCTCCGGCGCGCGCGGCGGCGCGCTCGCCGCCTCGCCGACCGAGTTCGGCAAGGACGCGGGCAAGAACAGGAGTTACCACTCCCTGCGGGCCACCTTCGAGGTCGCCAAGCCGGGCGAGGCCGCGCTCATCACCAAGACCAAGCGGATCTGGCCGAACGGCATGGTCTTCAACCTCGCTCTCGCTGCGGGCGAACTGAAGCCGGGTGCATACCAGTTCCGCCTGCAGACGGTCGGCGGCAACCAGGTCTCGGCCTGGACACCCTGGTGCGCGTTCACCGTCACTCAGTGACCCACGTCATGTGCGCGTGAATCTCACCTGAATGGTCAAGAAGGCCGGTTCCCCGTCGGGAACCGGCCTTCGGCCGGGTCACTGTCCCGGAGACATCGGCGCCAGCTCGCCGAAGATCCTGCAGTCCGCCGGCATCACGGGCTTCGCGGCGCTGGCGAAGGGCAGCAACAAGCGGGTCAGCGCCTCGGTCCTGGACCTGTTCAACGCGTACCTGGCGGCGAACTCCTTGGCGACGGCGCATCACGGTCGTGAAGTAGTCCGTAGGGTGAGGGGGCGGCGGGTCGTGCAAGACGGCCGCCGCCCTTTCGCGTACCCCCGTACCTCTGGGCAAACTTGACGCGTACGCGCCATACTCCGCGCATGGACCGACGAAGCCTTCTCGCGGGAGCCGCGGCAGCCGGCGCCACCGTCCTCATCGGAGCCGCGCCCGCCCGGGCGTGCACCCAGGGAGCCCTCGGGCTCCAGGACTGGATGGCCGGCCACGGCGACCCCACCCCGCTCCAGAAGCTCACCATCCCCGGCACCCACGACTCCGGCGCCCGCTTCGGCGGCCTCTGGTCCGAGTGCCAGAACACCACCATCGCCCAGCAGCTCGCCTCCGGAATCCGCTTCCTCGACATCCGCTGCCGGGTCACCGGCGGCTCCTTCGCCATCCACCACGGCGCCTCGTACCAGAACATGATGTTCGGCGACGTGCTCATCGCCTGCCGCGACTTCCTGGCCGCCCACCCCTCCGAGACCGTCCTGATGCGGGTCAAGCAGGAATACTCGTCGGACTCCGACGCCACCTTCGGCGCCATCTTCACCGACTACCTCGACAACCGGGGCTGGCGCTCCCTCTTCCGCATCGGCGCCACGGTCCCCACCCTGGGCGAGGCCCGCGGCAAGGTCGTCCTCATCGCCGACAACGGGGGACTGCCCGGCCTCAAGTGGTGGGACGGCGGGGCCATCGCGATCCAGGACGACTGGAACGCCCTGCCGAACGCCAAGTACCCCAAGATCGAGGCGCACTTCCGCAAGGCCGTCGAGCAGCCCGGCAAGCTGTACATCAACTTCGTCAGCACATCCGCGTCCCTGCCACCCCGCTGGAACTCTGACAACCTCAACCCCCGCGTCCACAGCTTCCTGGACGGCCCGGCAACCACCTGGAAGGCCCTCGGCATCGTCCCGATGGACTTCCCGAACACCCGCTCAGGCCTGGTCGAGTCCCTCCTCCGCCACAACTGACGGCGGGGGCGTCGTACCTGCTCCAGGGGTTTCGGTTCTTTCGTTGCTTGCGTTTCTTTCGAATATGCCTCATGCTGGAACGAGCCTCGAAGGAGACGACACCATGCACAGCACAGCCGAAGACAAGACCCTCCTCCCGGAGCACCGGGCCGAGATCGCGGAGCTGTGGGCCTTTCTCGACAAGGCGCCGAGCGCGTCCGAGCCGGCCCTCCTGCGTGGCCCCGACGGCACGACCAAGGCGCTGCCCGCAGAGGTGTACGAAGCCCTTCTCGTCGTCGTTCACGCGCTGTCCGAGGGGAAGGCGGTGACCGTCGCCCCCAAGCAGACCACTCTCACCACTCAGGAAGCAGCCGACATGTTGGGCGTGAGTCGCCCGACGCTCGTCAAGCTCCTGGACCAAGGGGACATCCCCTTTGCCAGGCCGGGCCGGCACCGCCGCGTCCTGCTGGCGGATGTCCTGGCCTACCGCGAGCTACGCCGATCCAGGCGGCGTACGGGCCTGGACGAGCTGGTCGAACTGACAGAGGAAGCCGGCTTGTACGGCGACTGATCTTCCGGGAGAGATGTGCTGCGCGTCGTTCTGGACACCTGTGTCCTCTTTCCGAACTACTTGAGGGACACCCTGCTGCGGCTGACCGAGGCCGAGATCTACGAGCCGCTCTGGTCGGCCGACATTCTGGAAGAACTTCGGCGGAACATCGCCGAGAAGCGCAACGAGGAGACGGCGAAGTACCTGGTCGAGAACCTGACCCGGCACTTCCCCGACAGCCTCGTGACGGGTTACGAAGCCCTCGTGCCGGTCATGAGCAATGACCCCAAGGACCGCCACGTCCTGGCCGCCGCCGTGCGGGGCGAGGCCCAGGCCGTTGTCACGCTGAACGTGCGTGACTTCCCCGAGGAGTCCACCGCCCCGTACGACGTCGAAGTGCTGCACCCCGACGACTTCCTGCTCGACGTCCTCGACCTCGAGCCCGTCCTCGTCCTGTCGGTCCTTCGGCATCAGGTCGCGCGCTACCGGCGCGAGCCCCGGGACGTCCACGGGCTGCTCGACAGGCTCGCGGCCGGCGGCGCGACCCAGTTCGCAGCCGAGGTCCGCCGCCGGATCTGAGGTTTGGTCAGCTTCCGGGCGGGGGCGTCGGTGCCCCCGGGAGGCGGACGACCGCCGACGTGCCGCCGCCCTCGGCCGCCGTCAGGGTCACCGTGCCGCCCGCCTGGTGGATCGTGCGGGCGACGATCGAGAGGCCCAGGCCCGAGCCGGGGAGGCTGCGGGCCGAGGGGGAGCGCCAGAAGCGGTCGAAGACGTGGGGGAGTTCCTCCGGCGCGATGCCCGGGCCGTGGTCGCGGACCGTCAGTTCGCCGCGCATCAGGGTCACCTCCACCGTGCCCCGCGGCGGCGAGAACTTCACCGCGTTGTCCAGGACGTTCACCAGTGCGCGCTCCAGGGCCGCCGGTTCCGCCCGGACGTACCAGGGCGCCAGGTCCGTGACGAAGGTCAGCTCGGGGCCGCGCAGCCGCGCCCGGGCGAGCGCCGAACGCAGGATCGTGTGGAGCGGTACGACCTCCAGGGGGCCCGGCTGTACCGCGTCCGGGCGAGCCAGCTCCTGGAGGTCGCCGATCAGCGCCGCCAGCTCCGTCATCTGCGCCTTCACCGACGCCATCAGCGCCCGCCGGTCCTCCGGCGGCAGCGCACGCCCCGTCTCCTCGCTGCGCGCGAGGAGTTCGATGTTGGTGCGGAGAGAGGTGAGGGGGGTACGGAGTTCGTGGCCCGCGTCCGCGATCAGCTGCGCCTGGCGGTCCCGGGAGACCGCGAGCGCGGCCGTCATCGCGTTGAAGGAGCGCGAGAGACGGGCGATCTCGTCCTCGCCCTCCGCCGGGATGCGTACCGTCAGGTCCTCCGTAGCGGCCACGTGCTCCACCGCGCCCGTCAGCCGGTTCACCGGTTCGAGCCCGGTCCGCGCCACCCACAGACCGGCCGCCCCCGCGCCGACGACGCCGATCCCGGAGACCAGGAGCAGCACCCAGGCGAGCGTGGACATCGAGTTGTCGATCTCCGACAGCGGCCGGGCGACGGAGATGCCGATCCCGATCGGGCCCTGCTGCGCGGGGTAGGTGTACACCCGCATCTCGGTCCCGTCGTCGGCCTTCGTCGTGTGCAGCGCGTACGGCACCTGCCCGCGCGCCACCGCCAGATCGCTCTCCTGCGCCGGCACCGGCGACGCCCCGGACGTGCAGACCGTCCCATTCGTGAGAATGATCTGGACCGTGTACGAACCGGCCGTCGGGACCGGCGTCTCGCTCTGCGCCCGGCACGTCGCAAGCAGCGCCTGCACCGACCCCGCGTCCAGTCGGCTGCTGCGCAGCGACGAGTCCAGCTCCGCCTCCAGCTGCGCCCGCGTCACGAACCAGCACGCCAGCGACACCGCCGCGACCGCCACCGCGACCGCCGTCGCCGTGAGCAGCGCGAGCCGCGACCGCAGTGGACGCGAGCGGAACCACGTCACAGGACCGCTCACTCCGGGCCTCCGCCGCGCAGGACGTAGCCCACGCCCCGCACCGTGTGCACCAGTCGTGGCTCGCCGCCCGCCTCCGTCTTCCGCCGCAGATACATCACGTACACGTCGAGCGAGTTCGAGCTCGGCTCGAAGTCGAAGCCCCACACCGCCTTCAGGATCTGCTCGCGGGTCAGCACCTGGCGCGGATGCGCCAGGAACATCTCCAGGAGCGTGAACTCCGTGCGCGTCAGCTCCACCGCCCGCCCGGCCCGCGTCACCTCGCGGGTCGCCAGGTCCATCCGCAGATCCCCGAAGGTCAGCACGTCGCCCTCGGGCGCCGCCTCCGTGGCCGCCGCGTACGAGCTGCGCCGCAGCAGCGCCCGGATCCGGGCGAACAGTTCGTCCAGCTCGAAGGGCTTCACCAGATAGTCGTCGGCGCCCGCGTCGAGCCCCGTCACCCGGTCGCCGACCGTGTCCCGCGCCGTCAGCATCAGGATCGGCACGGTCGAGCCGGACGCCCGGATCCGGCGCGCCGCCGTCAGCCCGTCCATCCGGGGCATCTGCACGTCGAGCACGACGAGATCGGGGGCGTACGACTCCATGCGGGCGAGCGCGTCGACACCGTCGACGGCCTCCTCGGTCCCGTACCCCTCGAAGGCGAGACTGCGCCGCAGCGCCTCCCGCACGGCGGGCTCGTCGTCGACGATGAGGATGCGGTCGCCTTCGTTCACCGGGCCAGTCATGGTGCCAGCCTCGCACGCGTTCAGTTCGAGCCGCCGTCCCGGAGGTTGTCCAGGTCGGCCTTGAGGGTGTTCACGGGGATGGCGAATCCGAGACCGACGCTGCCGGCCGAAGAACCGTTCGAAGAACTCGGCGCATACATGGCCGAATTGATCCCGATGATCTCGCCGTTCATATTGATCAGCGCGCCGCCGGAATTCCCCGGGTTGAGCGAGGCGTCGGTCTGGATCGCCTTGTACGTCGTCTTCGACGAGCCCGTGTCCCCGTTGAACTCCTGCCCGCCGAACTCGAAGGGCCAGCCCTGCCGCGGGTCGTACTGCGGCCGCTGCTGCCGGCCCTGGCCGCCGTCGTCCTTGGCCACCGTCACATCGCGGTCGAGCGCGGAGACGATGCCGCTGGTGACCGTGCCGGTCAGGCCCTCGGGCGAGCCGATCGCCACGACCTCGTCGCCGACCTTCACCTGGTCGGAGTTCCCGAGCGTGGCCGCCTTCAGCCCCGACGCGCCCTCCAGCTTGATCAGCGCGAGGTCCTTGTCCGGGTCGGTCCCGACGACCTTTGCCTCGTACGTCTTCCCGTTCGACAGCTGCACGCCGATCGAGGAGGCGCCGGAGATCACGTGGTTGTTGGTGACGATCTCGCCGTCGCCCGTGATGATCACGCCGGAGCCGGTGGACTTGCCGGAGGCCGAGGTCGCGGAGATCTCCACGATGGAGGGAGAGACGGCCTCGGCCACGCCCGCGACCGTGCCCTTGCTGCTCGCGGAGACGTTCGTGCCGTTGACGCCGGACGCGGTGGGCGCGCTGTCCGCGGTCAGCTGCTGGACGAGGGTGGCCGTGCCGCCGCCGACCGCGGCCGCGGCGATCGCCACCGCCGCCATCAGCCCTACGCCCCGCTTGGCCCGGCGGCGGGAGGCGGGGGCGGGGGGCGCCTGACCGCCGGACGGCCAGATCGTCGTACCCGGGTCGTTCGTGACCGGCTGCGTGGGGTCGTACGGGGGACGCGGCGGGTAGTACGGCTGCTGCGGCTGGGGCTGGTAGTCCGTCATGGATACGACTCTCGGAGCCGTACATGAGAGCTTCCTGAGGACGGCCTGAGAAGCCCGACAGAAGCCTGTATGCCCGATATAAGGGCTCAGCCCAAGGGGTCAGCCGTCGCAGCCGCAGGAGCGGCGGACCACCAACGCCGACGGGAACTGCTTCACCCGCTCGCTCTTCGAGCCGGCCACCCGCAGCGAGTCGTCCAGGACGAGATCCACCGCCGCCCGGGCCATCGCCGGCCGGTCCGAGGCGACCGTCGTCAGCGGCGGATCCGTCAGCGCCGCTTCCTTCACGTCGTCGAAGCCCGCCACCGCCAGCTCCGTCGGCACGTCGATCCGCAGCTCGCGCGCCGCGCGCAGCACGCCGAAGGCCTGGTCGTCCGTCGCGCAGAAGATGGCCGGCGGCCGGTCAGGCCCGGAGAGCAGCTTCAGCGCCACCTGGTACGCGTCGTAGCGGTTGTACGGGGCCTGGAAGAGCCGTCCCTCGATCGAGCGGCCCGCCTCCAGCATCGCCCGCCGCCAGCCCTCCTCGTGGTCCGCGACCGGGTCGCCGACCGCCGGGGTGTTCGGGACGCCGCCGAGACACGCCACGTACGCGTGCCCGTGCTCGAGGAGGTGCCGGGTCGCGAGCTGCGCGCCGCCGATGTCGTCCGTGACCACGGCCACGTCGTCCAGCGCCTCGGGCCGCTCGTGCAGCAGCACCACGCGCGCGTCCCAGGCCTCGATCTCGCTCGCGGCCCGCTCGCTCATGCCCTGGCTGACCAGGATCAGACCGGAGACCCGCATCCCGAGGAACGCCCGGAGGTAGTGGACCTCGCGCTCGTCCCGGTAGTCCGAATTGCCGACCAGGACCATCTTGCCGCGCTCGGCGGCGGCCTGTTCGACGGCGTGCGCCATCTCCCCGAAGAACGGCTGGCGCGCGTCCGGGACGATCATGCCTATGAGATCCGTACGGCGGGACGCCATCGCCTGGGCCACCCGGTCGGGGCGGTAGCCCAGCTCCTTGATGGCGGCGAGGACACGCTCGCGCGTGGCCGGGGCTACCGGCCGGGGTCCGTTGTTGATGACGTAACTCACGACCGCGGTCGAAGTACCCGCCAGTCGCGCTACGTCATCCCGCGTCACCTTGGCCACGCGCGGCAGTCTACGCGGGGTGACCTACCTACCGGCAGGTCGCACTGTGGCTTCCGCCACGTTCGTGTCCTCCGAGGGGGTGACATCGCGCGCGGCACCCTTGACCCGGGCCTCTTCCTTCGCCCGTGCCTCTTCCTTCGCCCGCGCCTCCTCCGCCGCCCGTTCGACCTTCTCCGGGGTGACGAAGCGGTAGCCGACGTTACGGACGGTGCCGATCAGGGACTCGTGCTCGGGGCCGAGCTTGGCGCGGAGCCGCCGTACGTGGACATCGACCGTACGGGTGCCGCCGAAGTAGTCGTACCCCCAGACCTCCTGGAGGAGCTGGGCGCGGGTGAAGACCCGGCCCGGGTGCTGCGCGAGGTACTTCAGGAGCTCGAACTCCTTGAAGGTCAGGTCCAGGACCCGGCCCTTGAGCTTCGCGCTGTACGTCGCCTCGTCCACCGAGAGATCGCCGTTGCGGATCTCCATCGGGGAGTCGTCGGCCACGATCTGCTGCCGCCCCATCGCAAGCCGCAGCCGGGCCTCGACCTCGGCCGGGCCCGCGGTGTCGAGCAGCACGTCGTCGATGCCCCAGTCGGCGGTGACGGCCGCGAGACCGCCCTCCGTGACGACGAGGATCAGCGGGCAGCCCGGCCCGGTGGAGCGCAGCAGCTGACAGAGGCTGCGCACCTGCGGGAGGTCGCGGCGGCCGTCGACGAGGATGACGTCCGCGCCGGGGGTGTCCACAAGCGCGGGGCCCTCGGCGGGGGCCACCCGCACGTTGTGCAGCAGCAGGCCGAGTGCGGGGAGCACCTCGGTCGACGGCTGGAGGGCGTTGGTCAGGAGCAGCAGTGAACTCATCGCGCCCCACCTGCCTGGGTCGTCGTTCGGTCGTGCTTGTTTCGCTCGTCCATGACGTCGGTTCCTCCTCGGTCCCTGCGAGGACTACTGCGGCACTTGCTCACTGCTCGATCACTGTTGCTCACTGCCGGCTCTCGCGCCCTGAGAGCCTTTGTTCATCCGTCCGTAACAACGGTCCGGAAACGCAAAAGGACCCGGGGGCTACGTCGCCCGGATCCTCTGCCAAGCAGAATAGCCCACATGAGTTCCGAGGCAGAGGGTCGATTTCACATCGTGGATGTTTCCTCGACCACACCCGGCTTCCAGCGTGCCACTTTGCTCACCGAAGACGGCGTCCGTATCGAGGCTGTTTACGAACCGTGTACGCGCGGGGTCGCGGATACGGCGCTGGTTGTCGCCCATGGCTTCACCGGTTCGGCCGCCCGGCCCGCTCTCCGCCGCGCCGCCCGTGCCCTCGCCGGGCACGCCGCCGTCCTCACCTTCTCCTTCCGGGGACACGGCCGATCGGGTGGCCGCTCCACCGTCGGCGACCGCGAGGTCCTCGACCTCGCGGCGGCGGTGCGCTGGGCCCGCGAGCTCGGCCACGCGCGCGTGGCGACCCTCGGCTTCTCCATGGGCGGCTCGATCGTCCTGCGCCACGCGGCCCTGGAACGGGACACCGGCGGCCACGCCGACGCCGTCGCGGCCGTGAGCGCGCCCGCCCGCTGGTACTACCGGGGTACGCCTCCGATGCGCCGCGTCCACTGGGTGATCACCCGCCCGATGGGGCGCCTGGTCGGCCGCTACGGCCTCGGCACCCGCATCGACAGCCGCGCGTGGGATCCCGTACCGCTGTCGCCCGTCGAGGCGGCCCCGCTGATCGCGCCGACGCCCCTGCTGATCGTCCACGGCGACCGCGACCCGTACTTCCCCGTCGACCACCCGCGGACGCTGGCGGAGGCGGCCGGGTGCGAACTGTGGCTGGAGCGCGGCATGGGCCACGCCGAGAACGCGGCGGACGAGGAGCTGCTGCGCCGGTTGGGGCACTGGCTCACGCGCGGATAGCCCATGATGGACAGCGGCGCGCACACGAACGAAGGGAGCGCCGCTATGGCAGCGGGAACCATCCGCTACTGGGCCGCGGCCAAGGCCGCCGCCGGTGTCGCCGAGGAGCCGTACACCGCCGAGACGCTGGCCGAGGCGCTGGAGGCCGCCCGCGCGAAGCACCCGGGCGAGCTGGTCCGCGTACTCCAGCGGTGTTCGTTCCTCATCGACGGCGACCCCGTCGGGACCCGCGCGCATGAGACCGTACGCCTTGCCGAGGGCGGCACGGTCGAGGTGCTCCCGCCGTTCGCAGGAGGGTGAACCGCACAGCATGAGCAGCGATCAGCAGCAGCCGTACCCCGATCCGTACGGGTATCAGCCCCAGTACCAGGACCCGCACGTCACCCAGACGTGGGAGGGCCAGACCTGGGACACGCAGTACCAGCCGGTGGTCGAGCAGGCGCCCCAGCAGGCAGTGCAGCCGGTGGCGTACGACCCGGCGTATCTGGCGTCGCAGCCCGCGCACGCGCTGCCGCCCGAGGCCCCCGTGGGTCCGGCGGATCCCGCGCCCGCGCCCGTGTACTCCGCACCCACCACCTCCGGCCACACCCGCCTCACCGACGCCCAGCGCGCCCGGGCCGAGGGCCGCTCGCCGATCATCGAGCCCGGGCTCCAGCCGGCCGCCCTCACCGCGGCGCTCGGCGTCCTGCTCGCCGGCGGCGCCGCGCTCGGCTCGTACGGGCTGCTCGTCCCGCTCGTCCTGCTCCAGGCCGTCACCGCCGCCGGCTGGTTCCGGCTCAACGGCATGTGGCCGGCCCGGCAGGGCATCGCCCTCGCCTTCGCCGGCGGCCTGACCGCCGACGTCGTCCTGCTCGCGGCAGGCCGGGAGAACGCGCCCGCCGCGATCATCGGCACCCTCGGCGTCTGGGTGCTGCTCACCCTCGTCCTCCAGCTGCGCAGCCACGCCGACCCCGACGAGCGGATGTACGGCCTCATGGCCACCGTCGCCTCGGCCGCGCTGACGATCGTCGCGACCGGGCACCTCGGCGCCGCGCCCGACGCCGTGGTCGTCGGCGGCCTCGCCGTCGCCGCCACCGTCGTCGCCCGCGCCCTCCCGCTGCCCGGCCCGGTCTCCGTCGTCGTGGCGCTCCTCGCCGCCGCGGGCGCCGGTATCGCGGCCGGCGGGTTCACCGACCTGGGCACCTCCGGCGCGCTGCTCGGCCTGGGGGCCGGGGTGTGCGCGCTGGTCGGCCTGCGGGCCGCGAGCTACGACTACCCGTCCCGCTTCGTGCACATGACGGCCGGCGTCGCGCTGCCGCTGACGGCCGCGGCCCCCGCCGTGTATCTCCTCGGGCGTGCGCTCGCCTGAGTACGTCCGCCTGAGTACGTCCGGGAACCATCCGGCCCCGCGGCACGTCGATCTTCGTGTCGGGGGCCGGAGACATCTCATGGGGGGCGGCAGGCCATGCGAGCACTGCGCATCTTGCTGATCGTGGCCGTCGTGCTCGGCGGAATCTTCGTGGGCGTCGACCGCCTCGCGGTCGCCTACGCCGAGTCCGAGGCCGCCGACCGGGTGCGGCTCGGCCCCGCGCGGGCCGGTTCGACGGACGTCGACATCAAGGGCTTCCCGTTCCTGACCCAGGTCATGGACAAGCGGCTCGACGAGGTCGAGGTGGTGCTGACCGGCGTCGAGGCCACGGCCGGCGACCGGAAGATCCGCATCAGCGAGCTGACCGCCGCGCTCCACGAGGTGACGGTGAACGACGCGTTCACGAGCGCCCGCGCGCGCACCCTGACCGGGACCGCACTGATCTCGTACGCGGACCTGACAGCGGCCGCCGACCGTGACGTGAAGATCGCCTACGGCGGCGACGGCAAGCTGAAGGTCACGGGAGGGATCGAGATCCTGGGCCGTACGGTCACCCGCAGCGTCGTCTCCTCGGTGACCCTGGTCGACGGCGACACGATCCGCGTACGGGCCGACGAGGTGCCGGGCGAGGGCATTCCGGTAGTGGAGTCCCGGATCCGGCAGCGCACCGACTTCGACCGTGAGATCGGCGGGCTGCCCGCGGGCATGAAGCTCCAGAAGATCGAGGCCCGCGAGGACGGCGTGGCGATCGAGGTGACGGGCTCGGACGTGGCGCTGGCGGGGTGAAGCGGGGCCCGTACGACCACGCGACCTCCACCGCGCCCCGCCACATACTGAGACGGCACTGTCCGATGCGTAGAAAGACCACACCACCGGACCACCCCGGACCCGGGCGGCACACCGCTTCTCTGCGATCGCGTCCCGCATCTCGGACGATCGCGTCTCAAAATACGACACACCGGTGACACGGCCGCCTGTCCGTCCCTACGATCGTGGGCATGAAGCGACAGGCGGATCTCACGAAGCGGCGGGCAGTAGACCTGTGCCGCATCGCCGCCATGCTCTGTCGCCCCATCTGAGCGGGACGCTCACGTCCCGTATCCCCGAGGCCCTTCGACACTCCGTCGGGGCCACCCCGTGTAGCCGTACGCACGCACTGACGCGTACCCGCACCACCCCGTGCGACACCGCAGGCACCACCGCAGCACCGCACCACACCGCCGAACACTGCCCCGGAGGAGAAACAGCATGAGCCGCAGCGACGTCCTGGTAGACGCCGACTGGGTCGAGGCGAACCTCGACAACCCGCAGGTGGCCGTCGTCGAGGTCGACGAGGACACCTCCGCGTACGAGAAGAACCACATCCGCAACGCGATCCGGATCGACTGGACGAAGGACCTGCAGGACCCGGTCCGCCGCGACTTCATCGACCAGGAGGGCTTCGAGAAGCTCCTCTCGGCGAAGGGCATCGCGAACGACACCACGGTCGTCCTCTACGGCGGCAACAACAACTGGTTCGCCTCCTACGCCTACTGGTACTTCAAGCTCTACGGCCACCAGGACGTGAAGCTCCTCGACGGCGGCCGCAAGAAGTGGGAGCTCGACTCCCGCGACCTGGTCGCCGAGGTCCCGGCCCGCCCGGCCACCGAGTACAGGGCCAAGCCCCAGGACACCTCCATCCGTGCCTTCCGCGACGACGTCGTGGCCGCGATCGGCGCCCAGAACCTCGTCGACGTGCGCTCGCCCGACGAGTTCTCCGGCAAGCTGCTCGCCCCGGCCCACCTCCCGCAGGAGCAGTCGCAGCGCCCCGGCCACGTGCCGAGCGCCCGCAACATCCCGTGGTCGAAGAACGCCAACGACGACGGCACCTTCAAGTCGGACGACGAGCTCAAGGCCCTCTACGAGGACGAGCAGGTCGACCTGGCGAAGGACACCATCGCGTACTGCCGCATCGGTGAGCGTTCCGCGCTGACCTGGTTCGTGCTGCACGAGCTGCTCGGCGTCGAGAACGTCAAGAACTACGACGGCTCGTGGACCGAGTACGGCTCCCTCGTCGGTGTGCCGATCGAGCTCGGCGCCAACAAGTAAGACCACCCGGACGCACGGACTTAAGGACAGAAATCATGTGTGGAGCGCAGCCCGGCGGCCCCGACGCCTCGACGATCAAGCCCGGTGAGACCACCATCCAGGGCTACGTGACCAAGGACGGCGAGCCCGTCACCGGTTACGTCCGCCTCCTGGACTCGACCGGCGAGTTCACGGCCGAGGTCCCCACCTCCGCCACCGGCCAGTTCCGCTTCTACGCGGCCGAGGGCACCTGGACCGTCCGCGCCCTGGTCCCCGGCGGCACCGCCGACCGCCAGGTCGTGGCCCAGAAGGGCGGCCTCGCGGAGGTCGCCATCGCGGTGTGACACCGCACCGCTGAACCGGCCGAAGGGCCGTGCCTCCTGGGGGGTTGGACGCCATCCGGGACTTAGAGGCACGGCCCTTTGGTCTGCCCCGGCATAACCTGGATGTATGTATGCGCGTCGTCGGCACGCCTACTTCTGGATGATGGGCGTCTGCCTGGTGCTGTTCGTCGGGGCCTGGGCCGTTGTGCGGCTGTTCTCGATGCCCGTGGCCATCGGGATGTGCGTCGTCGCCATGCTCATCCCGCCGGTCGCCGCGATGATCGCGAACCGGCGGGGACCGGAGGACCGCTGGTGGGACGATCCGTCCGGGGATCCGCAGTCCGATGAGTGGTGGGACGAGCTCGACGGGAAGAAGCGTCGGGAGAGCTGACTCAGTACACCAGGGCCTGGGTGTCGTCCGTCATGGCTTCCTGGACGAAGACCTGGGCGCCGGCGATGCGGATGCCCTCCAGGACGTCCTTCTCCGTGATCTCGCGGCGGGCCGCGCACTGGGTGCAGAGCGTGATCCGGCCGGCGGCCAGGATCGAGCCGAGCAGGTCCGGGAGCGGGGCGGCGTGCGGGAGTTCGAACTCGGCCGCGCGGCCCGGGAGCGCGAACCACGACGACTCGCCCGTCAGCCAGAGCGAGACCTCGACCCCACTGGCAACGGCGACGGCCGCCACGGTGAAGGCCTGGGAGCAGCGTTCGGGGGCGTCGGCCCCGGCGGTCACCTTGATCACGAGCTTCTTCGCCATGTACCGAACTGTAATGCGAAGCAGTGCAACCTCATGTACCACTCACCTGTCAGGTGGGTGCGCGGATTAACGGAATCCGCCGTTACGGTCTCGTGGGGGGGCCTTGAATACCCAAGAAAGTATCCAATATCCGAAATCCGTTCCCAAGCGGAGAGTGGGGCGCACGGTCGCGCTGATCGCCGTCGCCGCCGTACTCGGCGCTGTTGGCGGTACGGCGGTCGGATACGGAATCCAGGCCGAGCGTGAGCCGACGCCGCTGCCCGCCCTGAACCAGCCGGACCTCGCGTACCCGAAGCCGCTGCCGAAGGGGCAGGTCCTGGAGCCGCTGACGGCCGCCGAGGACCGCAAGGTCAAGACGGACGGGGACCTGCGAAAGCTGCTGCTCCCGAAGCCGGCCGGCGCGAAGGCTCCGGAGTTCCCGATCGGTGACGGCTGGATGTCGGCCACCGAGTACGCCTCCGAGTTCAACTCGCCCCAAAGGGCGTTGTCGTACCAGCTGGAGCAGGGGATCCGGCGCGTCGCCGTCACCGCGTGGACGACCGGTGAGCACCGTTCCACCGAGATCCGCCTCGTGCAGTACCGGCCCAGCGCCGAGCAGGGCGCGCTGGACCATGCCGAAAGCCAGATGGACTACATGCCGGACGAGGACTACGCCGGCTACGGGGGCGACGCACTCAGGGGCTCCACCAACGGCCGCTTCTACGTCTTCCCGGTGGAGAAGGAGGCGGGCTACCTGGATCGCTACGAGGCCAGGGCCTACTTCCAGCGCGGCGACGTCATGGTCGCGATCTTCATGTACGACACCAAGAAGATCTCCAAGAAGGACATCAGTTCGGTGGCCGAGCAGCAGCTGGGGCGCCTGTGAGCGAGGACCGGAGCACCGTGACCGACGATCTGGCCGACGGCGTGATCGATGACGTGTCCGACGACGTGACCGATGACGTGTCCGCCGAGGAGCCGAAGAAGCGCGTCCGCGGGCGCAAGCTGCTGACCGTCGTCCTGCCCGCCGTCCTCGTCGTGGGCACGGTCGGCGGTGGCCTGACGTACACCGGCGTGACCGTCTCCTCCGCCGACCGCAGTGCGCCGACGATCGTCTGGGAGGAGCCGAAGTCGCAGGGCGAGGACCCGGCGAAGACCGCCGTCACCCGCGGCAGGGCGACGACGGAGCTGAGCAAGCTGCTGCTCCCGGTACCGGACGGCTATCGGCTCGGCCCTGACATGGACGAGTACGGCAACGATTCCGAGCTGTCCGAGGCGCAGGCCGTCGCCCAGCTCAAGGCCGAGGGCAAGGGGCTCGCGGGCAAGAAGCGGCGTGAGTTCGAGAAGCGGGTCGAGAAGATCGGCCTCAAGGGGGTCGCCGCCCGCTCCTTCGTCGGCATGGACGAGAGCTCTGTGGTGACGGTGACGGTCGCGCGCATGAAGGACAAGAAGCTGATCCGGGACATGTACGAGCTCCGTACGGAACTCGCCGAGCTCCTGGAGCTGCCCAAGGGCCCGAAGGTCGCCGGGCACAAGAACTCCGCCTGCTTCCTCGCTCCCAAGAGCAAGGAGAAGAACAAGGAGGAGGCGGAGGAGGAGCTGGACGGGATGTTCTGCGTGGCGTACGACGCCGAGAACCTGGTCACGGTCAGCGCCATGGGCGGGAAGCCGCTCGACAGGTCCGAGGTCGCGGGTCTGGTGAAGAAGCAGCTCGACCACATCACGTCCCCGGGGGAGTACGTATGACCGAGCAGACGACCGAGGCCCCCGTGCCCGAGACGCCCGAGGCCCCCGAGGCACCCGTGTCTGGGGCCCTCGTGTCCGAGGCCCCCGAGGCGGTCGCCCCCGACGCCCAGGCCCCCGCGCCCGAGGCGGCCACCCCCGACGCCGAGGCGCCCGCGCCCCCGCGTTCCCGCCGCCCCCTCCTGTGGGCCGTCGCCCGCTGGACCGCCGCCGTCGTGGTCTGCGGAGGCGTCGGGGCCGGAACCGCGCTCGGCATCACGTCCATGGAGCGCACCGACGTGCCCGGTCTCGCCACCGAGCACGACGGCCGCTGGGACTACCCGAAGCTCAGCCTCCCCGCCCTCCCCGAGGGCACGCCGCGCCCCTACACGCTCGGCAATGAGGGCGAGGTCCACCACGCGGACCCGCGCAAGCTCCTCCTGCCCGCCCCAGCCGGCGCCACCGCCGATCCGAAGCTGAACGGCGGCTGGGTCACCGTGGACCAGTACCTCTCCCTCTACGGCAAGGACCGCCGCGCCGAGCTGAAGGACGCACTGGCCGACTCCGCCCTGCGGCACATCGCCGCCCGCGGCTGGACGACTCCGGACGGCACCACGACCCGGATCCACCTGCTGCGGTTCAACTCGGTGGCCTTCGCCGAGGCTTTCAAGGACTACGGGCTGAACTTCGGCGAGACCGACGAGACCCTCCTGGACGGCGTCGAGGCGGCGGACATCTACGACGAGCTGGCGACCCAGGTCACGGTGCCGTACACCGACACGTACGCGTACGAGGAGCCGAAGCCCTACGGCCCCGAGCAGACCCGCTGGGCCTACATCCAGGCCGGCGACACCCTGGCGCTGGTCACCCAGTCCCGTAAGGGAGAGGCGCTCACGGTCCCGTTCCAGCAGACCGTCGCCCTGCAGGCCCAGCTCCTGGGCTGATCCGCAGACCTTGTCCCACCTCACAGAACGGTCCGGGCCCCCGCCCAGTAAGCTGGGGTCCGGCCCGTTCTGCCTTCACGCTCATTCGAGGAGCACACCCGTGATCATCTTCTTCGAAGTTCTCCTGGCCCTGGTCTGTGTCGCCGTGCTCGCGTTCACCGGTCTGGCCGTGAAGAAGCTGTACCAGGGCCAGCGCTAATCACCTCTACAGATCGACAGAGCTGCTGATGATCCAGATCCCGTCCGACCTCAACCCGGACCTCGTCCCCCTCGCGTTCCTCCTCGGGACGTGGGAAGGCGCGGGCGTGGCCGACTTCCCCGGTGCCGAGAAGTGCAACTTCGGTCAGTCCGTGACGTTCAGCCACGACGGCCGTGACTTCATCGAGTACCGCTCGCACTCCTGGGTCCTCGACAACGACGGCAACCAGATCCGCCCGCTGGAGAGCGAGAGCGGCTACTGGCGGGTCGACAAGGACCGCAAGGTCGAGATCGTGATGGTCCGCGACCAGGGCATCGTGGAGATCTGGTACGGCGACCTCGCCGACAAGAAGCCGCAGATCGACCTGGTGACGGACGCCGTGGCGCGCACCGCGGCCTCCGGCCCGTACAGCGGCGGCAAGCGGCTCTACGGCTACGTCAAGGGCGACCTCATGTGGGTGGGCGAGAAGGCGACCCCCGAGGTCCCGCTGCGCCCGTACATGTCGGCGCACCTGAAGAAGGTCGTGACGCCCGAGGAGGTCGCGGAGATGGCGCGCGGCCTGGGCGATCTGCCGGACGACGGCATCGCCTTCTTCAAGTAAGACGTCGAGCATCAAGCAAGACCTCGAGACCGCTCGGGATTCCGCCACGCCCTCCATACACTGGGGGGCGTGGTGAGCACCGACTGGAAGAGCGACCTGCGGCAGCGTGGTTACCGGCTGACGCCCCAGCGCCAGCTTGTCCTGGAGGCTGTCGACACGCTCGAGCACGCGACGCCCGACGACATCCTGGGCGAGGTCCGCAAGACGGCCTCCGGTGTGAACATCTCCACCGTGTACCGGACCCTGGAGCTCCTGGAAGAGCTCGGTCTGGTCAGCCACGCCCACCTGGGGCACGGCGCGCCGACGTACCACCTTGCCGACCGGCACCACCACCTCCATCTGGTCTGCCGGGACTGTACGAACGTCATCGAGGCGGATGTCGAGATCGCGGCCGAGTTCAAGGCGAAGCTCCGGGAGACCTTCGGGTTCGAGACGGACATGAAGCATTTCGCGATCTTCGGCCGGTGCCAGGACTGCTCGAACAAGGACGCCGGTTCGCAGTCGTAGGCTTTCCCCTATGAAGAGCCCTCTGCTGTCCCTGCCCGGCGCCGTCCCCGCCGAAGGCCGCGACGAAGGCGTCGCCGCGCACTACGGCGACCTGTTCCGCGAGCAGCGCGCCCTCGCCGCCGGTGACGGTTTCGTCGACCTCTCGCACCGCGGTGTCGTCACCGTCTCCGGGGACGACCGGCTGAGCTGGCTGCATCTGCTGCTCACCCAGCACGTCAGCGAGCTGCCGCCCGGACAGGCCACCGAGGCGCTGATCCTCTCCGCCCACGGTCACATCGAGCACGCGCTGTACCTCGTCGACGACGGCGAGACGGTCTGGGCGCATGTGGAGCCCGGCACGCAGGACGAGCTCATCGCCTATCTGGAGTCGATGAAGTTCTTCTACCGGGTCGAGGTCGCCGACCGTACGGACGAGTTCGCGGTCGTCCATCTGCCGGCCGGTTCCATCGCCGGGGTGCCGGAGGGTGTTCTCGTACGGGAGACCCCGCACGGCCGCGATCTGTTCCTGCCGCGCGCGGAGCTGGAGTCCTTCGCCGCTACGCACGGGCCGGCCGCCGGGATCCTCGCGTACGAGGCTCTGCGGATCGAGGCGCACCGGCCGCGGCTCGGCTTCGAGACCGACCACCGGACCATCCCGCACGAGCTGGGCTGGATCGGCAGCGCGGTCCATCTGCAGAAGGGCTGCTACCGCGGGCAGGAGACCGTCGCGCGCGTCCACAACCTGGGGAAGCCGCCGCGCCGGCTCGTCTTCCTGCACCTGGACGGCAGCGAGGTGCATCTGCCGGGCCACGGCACCCCGATCCGGCTCGCGTCGGACGGCGCCGAGGGCCGCCAGCTGGGCTTCATCACGACCTCTGGCCGCCACCACGAGCTGGGGCCGATCGCGCTGGCGCTGGTGAAGCGGAACGTGCCGGTGGACGCGGAGCTGATGGCCGGGGAGACGGCCGCCGCGCAGGAGACGGTCGTCGAGCCGTAGGCCTCAGACCTCGATCAGGACCGTGAACGGGCCGTGATTCGTGAGCGAGACGCGCATCGCCGCTCCGAACCGGCCCGTCTCCACGTGCGCGCCCATCTCCCGCAGCCGCGCCACGACCTCGTCGACGAGCGGCTCCGCGACCGAGCCGGGCGCGGCGGCGTTCCAGGTGGGCCTGCGGCCCTTGCGGGCATCCCCGTAGAGGGTGAACTGAGAAATCACCAACAAGGGCGCATTAACGTCCGAACAGGATTTCTCTCCCTCCAGAATCCGGACGGACCACAGCTTTCTGGCCAGCTGTGCCGCCTTCTCCGGGGTGTCGTCGTGGGTGACTCCCACCAGCACACACAGCCCCTCGCCGACGATCTCGCCGACGGTCTCGCCCGCCACGACGACGCTTGCGCCGTCCACCCTCTGCACCACTGCACGCATAAACACCAACCTACCGACCCGGCGCATAGGGGCTGAACGGGTGCAGAGCGCCTGCACGCGCGCGTGTGGGAGTGGCACCATGCCTGGAGGCGGTGCGCTCCGCACCGGTCGAGGGGACGATTCACATGAGTGCACCTGGCGCCGGGCAGACGCCGGCCCGTTTGGGAGTAGGCGTACGACCGCCCGCGCAGCGGACGGCCGGCGCGCCCGCGCTGCCGGAGCGGCGGCAGCCGGACATCGCCGCCCTGCGGCTGCCGGAGCTGCGCGCGCTGCGTCGGGACGCGCAGGGCGACGAGGCGGACCTCAGCTATGTGCGGCGGATGCTGCAGGGCCGTATCGACATCCTGCGGGCGGAGCTGGCCCGGCGGACGGATCCGGAGTCGCCGGTCCTGGACCGGCTGTCGGAGATCCTCGCGGACGCGCCGTCGCGGCGCGGCTCGTCGGCGCGGCACGTGACGCTGTCGACGCCGCGGAGCGAGGAGTACCGGCGGCTCGCGGCGGAGATGCTCTCGGAGGTCGAACTGTCCGATCTCGGGGCGCGGACGGACGACGAGCTGCACGCGGCGATGGGGCGGCTCGCGGGGTACGAGCAGCAGATCTCGCGGCGGCGGCAGGAGCTCCAGCGGACGGCCGACGACTGCAGCGCGGAGATCACCCGCCGCTACCGCGAGGGCGAGGCCCAGGTCGACGACCTGCTGGCCTGACCGCGCAGCCCCGGCACCTGCGGGTGCCGGACCCGCGGGTGCCGGGGCTGCGGGGGCGGGACCTGCGGGTGCCGGACTTGCGGGGGCGGGACTTGCGGGGGCGGGACCTGCGCGGTCCGGACTCGCGCGGGCGGGAGCTGCGCGTGCCGGGGCTGCGCGGGCAGGAGCTGCGCGGGCGGGAGCTGCGCGTGCCGGGGCTGCGGGGGCCGGACCTGCGCGGGCGGGAGCTGCGCGTGCCGGGGCTGCGCGGGCAGGAGCTGCGCGGGCGGGACCTGCGCGTGCCGGGGCTGCGGGGGCCGGACCTGCGCGGGTTGGACTTGCGCGGGCGGGAGCTGCGCGGGCAGGAGCTGTGCAGGCCGCATCCGTGTCGGCCTGAGCCGCGCCTGCCTGTCGCCCACCTGAGCCCGGCCTGAACCACCCGGCCCCGACCCGCCCGCCCCTCCCGGGAAACTCGGGTGCGGGGGGCGTTCGGCGCGCATAGCCTCGCCCGTATGAGTCTTGAGGTACGCCCGGTGGGCGAGTCCGAGTTCGGTGATTGGCGGCGGGCGCTCAAGACCGGGTTTCTCCGGCCGCCGGTCGTCACGGACGAGGAGGTCGAGTGGTGGCTGGCGCACGTCGACCTCTCCCGCACGCTCGGTGTCTTCGACCGGGGCCGGATCGTCGCGACCTTCCGTACGTTCACGCAGGAGCTGTCCACGGTCGGCGGCGGCTCGCTCGTCGCCGACGCCGTCAGTCAGGTGACCGTCTCGCCGTCCCACCGCCGGCGCGGCGTGCTCCGCCGGGTCATGGCGGCGGATCTCGCCGCCGCGAAGGAGCGGGGCGACGCCGTCGCCACGCTCATCGCCGCCGAGTACCCGATCTACGGACGGTACGGCTTCGGTCCCGCGACCTGGGGCACCGAGTGGGACGTCGACGTGACGCGCGCGGGGCTCGACCCGCGCCGTACCGGGCGGCCCGAGGACGGCGGCTCGATCGACCTCTCCGACGGCGCCGAGATCCGCAAGATCGGCCCCGAGGTGCACCGCCGCCTGGCCCGCGTGCGGGCCGGCGTCCCGAACCGGGACGCGAAGGACTGGGAGCGCGGCACCGGCCTCGGCTACCAGGGAGAACCCTGGACCGAGCCGTTCTACGCGGTCTACCGCTCCGAGTCCGGCGCGGTCGAGGGCTATGCCTCCTACCGGTCGGACGACAAGTGGGACGACGGCAAGCAGCCGGTCAACACGGCGACCGTCCGGGACCTGATCGCCTGCACCCCGGCCGCCGAGCGGGCGCTGTGGCGGTACCTGTGCTCCATCGACTGGGTGACGAGGGTCAGGTCCGGCTACCGCGCCCCCGACGACCTCCTCCCCCTGCTCCTCCCCGACCCGCGCGCGGCCAGGGTCCTCAGCCACGCCGACATGCTGTGGGTCAGGGTCCTGGATGTCGCCAAGGTCCTCGAGGGGCGTACGTACGCGGGTTCCGGCAGCCTCGTCCTGGAGCTGCGGGACGCGGACGGCCTGGCCGGCGGGCGCTACCGGCTGGACGCCTCTCCGGAGGGCGCGGAGTGCTCCCGTACGACCGAGCCGGCCGATCTGACGCTGGACATCGCCGAGTTGGGCACGCTCTCGCTCGGTGACGAGTCGGTCGTACGGCTCGCGGCGCTCGGCCGGGCCGAGGAGCTGACGGCGGGTGCCGCCGCCCGTGCGGACGTGCTGCTGCGGGCCTCGCGCCGGCCGTGGTGCCCCGACATATTCTGACGTCATGCGGTTCGACGCCGGAACAGGCTCTTGGGCGCTGCCGTAACCGCCAGGACTTCGTTGTACGTCGTCCTCACCCGGGCCGTCTGCCGCCTCGACGTCGTCCACAGCGAGCCGCTGCCTGACTGCCTGAGCGCTTACGCCTCCTGAAGGGCGGTCAGGAGACCCCGTACGGCGGGCAGGGCCAGCGAGGACTCCCGTACCGCCGCATGGATCGAGCGGACCGGCTCCGGGCCGCGCACGCGGCGGACGACCACGTTCGAGTGGCGGCTGCCCAGGCCCGTCAGGGGGATGAGGCTGATGCCGAGCCCGGCCGCGACGAAGCCCTGGGCGGTGGCGTACTCCTCGCACTCCACCGCGATGTCCGGCGTGAACCCGGCCGCCGCGCACGCCTCCAGGACGGCGTCGAGGCACGGCCCGGGGCGCTCGCTGCCCACCCAGGGCTCGTCGGCGAGGTCGGCGAGGTCGACGAGCCGGCGGTCGGCGAACCGGTGGCCCTTGGGGAGGACGACGCGGTAGGGGTCGTCGAGGAGATGGACGAGGCGGAAGCCGCCGTCGGCCGCCGCGCCCCGGGGGCGTACCACGAGCGTGAGGTCCGCCTCCTCGTCGCGCGTCGCGCCCTCGGTGATCCTCAAGTCCACCCGTACGCCCGGGTGTTCGGAACGGAAGCGGGCCAGGGCGGGGGCGACGAGATCGGCGCCCGCGGTGGCGAAGTAGCGGACGGTCACCTGGCCGGTGCGCCCGGCCCGCAGATCGGCGAGGGCGGTCTCGGCCTCGGCGACCTGGCGGCCGATCACGGCCGCGTGCTCGGTGAGCAGCAGCCCGGCGGCGGTGGGCCGGACGCCCCGGCCGAAACGTTCGAGCAGGGCGATGCCGGCCTCCTTCTCCAGGACCGCGATCTGCTGGCTCACGGCGGAGGGGGTGTAACCGAGGTTCGCGGCGGCGGCGGTGACGGAGCCGCTGGTGACGACGGCCCGGAGCACCTGCATGCGTCTCACATCCAGCATGTAGCACAGCTTAACGCTGGATGCACGATCCTTCGCTTGTCCTGTCGAGTCCGGGCGAGGACCGTGGAGGCCATGACGTCGGCGCTACGGATGGGTGTGCTCGCCCTGCTCTGGGGCTCGGGCTTCCTGTGGATCAAGCTGGCCCTCGACCACGGCCTCACCCCGGGGTGGATCACCGTCGTACGGTGCCTGCTCGGCGCGGGCGTGCTCCTCGCGCTCGCGTACGCGGCCGGGCAGCGGCTGCCCCGGGACCGGGCGACCTGGGGGCGGCTGGCGGTCGCGGCCCTCTTCTGCAACGCCCTGCCGTTCTTCCTGTTCAGCCTGGGCGAGCAGACCGTGGACAGCGGTGTCGCGGGCGTCCTGAACGCCACCACCCCGCTCTGGTCCCTGCTCATCGGCCTGGGGCTCGGTACGGAGCGCCGGGGCCTGTCCGCGGCCCGGCTCGGCGGTCTGGTCCTCGGCTTCGCCGGCGTCCTGCTGATCTTCGCCCCGTGGAGCGGGGCCGGCCTGATGAGCCGGGGTGCCCTCGCCCTGCTCGCGGCCTCGGCGAGCTACGCGGTGGCCTTCGCGTACATGGCCCGCCGGCTCGCCGGCCGGGGCACCGCGCCGCTCGCGCTCTCCGCCGCGCAGCTGCTGGCGGCGACGGTCCTGAGCCTGCCCGCCCTGGCGTCCGGCGGCGACAGCCGGCCGACGTGGACGGGGGTGGGGGCGGTCGTCGTCCTCGGGATCTTCGCGACCGGTCTCACCTTCCACCTCAACTACCGGATGATCGCGGAAGAGGGCCCGACGAGCGCGGCGACGGTCGGCTACCTGCTGCCGGTGGTGTCGGTGACGCTAGGGGCTCTCGTCCTCGACGAGCCGCTGACGGTACGGGTGGTGGCGGGGATGGTCGTGGTGCTGGTGGGGGTGGGGCTGACGCGGAGGGTCCCGCGCGTCCTGGAACCAGTCGCGTAGCCGTTCGAGTCTGGGCTGTCATGCGCGTAACGATGATCCTGCCCGCCCTGACCGAGGCCACGAGCCCGCTGTTCCGGCCCATCAAGTACTCGCTCTTCCCGCCGCTGGGCCTCGCGACGCTCGCCGGGTACCTCGACCCGGACGACGAGGTGACCCTGTACGACGAGCACGTCGAGCGGATCGACATCGAGTCCCTGCCCACGCCCGACCTGCTCGTGCTCCAGCCGTACATCACCTCCGCGCGCCGGAGTTACGAGATCGCCGACCACTTCCGCGCACGCGGCGTGCACGTGGCGATGGGCGGGCTGCACGTCACCTCGCTGCCCGAGGAGGCGGCGCAGCACGCCGACACGATCTTCACCGGGCCGGGTGAGGACATCTGGCCGCTGTTCCTGAAGGACTTCCGGGACGGGGCGCCGCTGCGCCGGTATGACTCCAGGACGCGCACGCTCGCCGGACTGCCGCCCGTACGACGGGACCTGATCAAGCGTCACCTCTACCTCGTGCCGAACTCGATCGTGGTCTCGCGCGGCTGCCCGCACCACTGCGACTTCTGCTACAAGGATGCGTTCTTCGAGGGCGGCAAGTCGTTCTACACGCAGGCGGTGGACGACGCGCTCGCCGAGATCGAGCGGCTGCCGGGGCGGCATCTGTACTTCCTGGACGACCATCTCCTTGGCAACCGGCGGTTCGCGGAGGCGCTGTTCGACGGGATGCGCGGGATGGGCCGGCTGTGGCAGGCGGCCGGCACGGTGAAGTCGGTCCTTGAGCCGGACCTGCTGGAGAAGGCGGCGGAGGCGGGGCTGCGCAGCCTGTTCGTCGGCTTCGAGACGGTGAACGACGCGAACCTCGCGGAGCGCCGCAAGAACCAGAACATCGGACGGGACTACGACGCGGCGGTCCGGCGGCTGCACGACGTGGGCGTGATGGTGAACGCCAGCTTCGTCTTCGGCCTGGACCACGACGGGCCGGACGTCTTCGACCGGACGGTGGAGTGGGCGGTGGAGCAGGGCATCGAGACGGCGACCTTCCACATCATGACGCCGTATCCGTCCACAGGTCTGTGGAAGCAGATGGAGGCGGAGGGCCGGATCGTGCACCGCGACTGGGACCTCTACGACACCCGCCACGTGGTCTACCGCCCGGTGGGCATGACCCCGCGCCAACTGGAGGACGGCTACTGGCGCGCGTACCGAGACTTCTACCGCTGGAGCAACATCTGGAGGGGCGCCGCCGCCCAGCCGGGCCCGCACGAGCGGATGCGTCATCTCGCGTACGCGGGCGGCTGGAAGAAGCTCGAACCCGCCTGGGACGCCCTGATCCGCTCCCGGCGGGTGGTCCGGGCGATGCCGGCGCTGGAGCGGACCCTGTCGGCGTTCGGCGGGCGGAAACCGGTCTAGGGAGTGAGGGAGACCTCCTGGCGGGCGACCTTGTGCGGGTCGGTCTTCGGGGTCTTCAGGGCCTTCAGGACGGTGAAGGCGACCGCGAGGGCGGCGAGGAGGAGACCGGCTCCGACCCCGAAGGCCAGGTGGTAGCCGCTGGTCAGGGCCTCGGCGGCGGGGCGGCCGGCCCGGGTGAGGGACTCGGTGCGGGAGGCGGCCAGGGTGGAGAGGACCGCGATGCCGAGCGCCATGCCGATCTGCTGGGTGGTGTTGAACAGGCCGGACGCCAGGCCCGCGTCCTCCTCCTTCGCGCCGGACATGCCGAGCGAGGTGAGGGCGGGGAGCGCGAGGCCGAACCCGGCGGCCAGCAGCATCACGGGCAGCAGGTCGGTGACGTACGAGGCGTGCACGGGCACGCGGGTCAGCAGCCCGAGGACGCCGACGAGGAGGACGAGGCCGGTGAGCAGGACGGCGCGCTCGCCGAAGCGGGCGATCAGGCGGGCCGAGACGCCCAGGGACACCACGCCGATGACGGCCGCGGCCGGCAGCATCGCGAGACCGGTCTCGGCGGCGCCGTAACCGAGGACCTTCTGGAGGTAGAGCGCGACGAGGATCTGGAAGGAGAAGAGGGCGGCGACCATCAGCATCTGCACGAGGTTGGCGCCCGCGACGCTGCGCGAGCGGAGGATCCGCAGCGGCATCAGCGGGTTCGCGGTCCTGCCCTGGCGGACGACGAAGGCGGCGAGGAGGGCGAGCGAGAGGGCGCCCAGGCCGAGGGTGTGGGCGGAAGCGGCGCCGTACTCCTCGATCTTGACGACCGCGTAGATGCCGAGCATCAGTCCGGCGGTCACGAGCAACGCGCCGACGACGTCCGCGCCGCCGCCCGCCTTCAGGCCCGGGCCGCGGTCTCCGGGCAGGGCGAGGAGGGCGACCAGGAGGGTCGCGATGCCGATGGGGAGGTTGATGAAGAAGATCCAGTTCCAGGTGAGCGCGTCGGTGAGGACGCCGCCGAGGACCTGCCCGAGGGAGGCGCCGGCCGCGCCGGTGAAGCTGAACACGGCGATGGCCCTGGCGCGTTCACGGGGCTCGGTGAAGAGCGTGACCAGGATGCCGAGGCTGACGGCGGAGGCCATCGCGCTGCCGACGCCCTGGAGGAAGCGGGCGGCGATCAGGATGCCGGGGGAGGCGGCGACGCCGGCGAGGAGCGAGGCGGCGGTGAACACCCCTGTGCCCGCGAGGAACATCCGCTTGCGGCCGATCAGGTCGCCGAGGCGGCCCGCGAGGAGCAGCAGCGAGCCGAAGGCGATGAGGTAGGCGTTGACGACCCAGCTGAGTCCGACCGGGGTGAAGCCGACGTCGCTCTGGATGGCCGGCATGGCGACGGTGACGATGCTGCCGTCGAGGATCGTCATCAGCATCCCGGTGGCCAGGACGCCGAGGGCGAGGGAGGGCTTGGGCGTGGCAGGCATTGCGGTCTCTCCTGTCGTGGGCGAGGCAACAGGAAAGACCGTAACAGATAGTTCTGTTGCAGACTATCTTTTACGGATCGAGGTCGTTGGGTCGCGGGTCGCTACCCCTTCTGACGCGCCCTGCGAGCCGGCCTCGCACCCTCCACCGGCGTCTCCAGATGCCCGGTGACCAGGCGGTTCAGTGCACGCAGCAGCACCTCGCGCTCCTCGGCGGGCAGGGAGGTCAAGGCGCTCTCGTGCACCCGGTCGACGATCTTCTGGCTCTCCGCCGCGACCTTCGCCCCCTCCTCCGTGACCGCGATGATCCGCGCCCGCCGGTCGGTGCTGGACGGCCGGCGCTCGGCGAGCCCGGCCTTCTCCAGGGCGTCGACGGTCACCACCATCGTGGTCTTGTCCATGTCCCCGATCTCGGCGAGCTGCGCCTGGGTGCGCTCCTCCTCCAGGGCGTGGACGAGGACGCAGTGCATCCGCGGGGTGAGCCCGATCTCCCCGAGCTCGGCGCTCATCTGCGTACGCAGGACGTGGCTGGTGTGGTCCAGGAGGAAGGACAGGTCCGGTTCGGTGCGGGTGGGTGCCATGGCTGTCATGTCAGCCAGGGTACGACCGGACTCGATCCGTCGTGGATTATCAGGAAGCGGACGACATGCTGTACCTCGGACCCCGGCCCAGGAGCTCGGTGATCCGGATGAACCCGTCGTCGCCGTGGCCCTTCCCGATGGCGCGGCGCGCGAGGCCCTCGGCCGCGCGCATCACGCCGGCGTCGATGCCGTGGGCTTCGGAGGCGTGGACGATGTGGGCCATGGACGACGCCGCCGAGGTGAGCGGGTTGTCCGCGCCCGAGAAGGTGCCGTTGTCCACCTCTTCGGCGGTCGCGTCGAAGATCGGCGGGAGGATCGAGCCGATGCCCCGCGCGAACGGTGCCAGCTCCCGCGCGGTGATCCCCTCCGCCCGTGCGACCGCGAGGGCGTGGGCGTACCCCGACATGGCGGTCCAGAAGATGTCGAGCAGCGCGATGTCGTAGGCCGCCGCCCGGCCGATCTCCTCGCCGAGGTGGGTGTGGGTGCCCCCGAGGGCGTCCAGTACGGGACGGTGCTCGCGGTAGAGCTCCTCCGGGCCGCTGTGGATGAACACCGCCTCCGGCGTCCCGATAGTGCCCGTCGGCGTCATGATCGCACCGTCCAGGTAACGGACGCCGTGCTCGGCCGCCCACGCGGCGGTGTCCCGGGCCCGGTCCGGCGTGTCGGCGGTCAGGTTGACCACCGTGCGCCCCTTGAGCGCGTCGGTGACCGCGTCGCGCCGCAGAATGGCGTCCGCCGCGTCGTAGTTCACGACGCAGACCACGGTCAGCCCGCTCGCCGCGACCGCCTCCTCGGCCGACGGGGCGCCTGCCGCACCCCGCGCGACCAGATCCCGGCCCCGGCCCGGTGTCCGGTTCCAGACGGTGGTGCGCACCCCGGCGTCCAGGAAGGCGCCCGCGAGGGCCCGTCCCATGGGTCCGAGACCGAGTACGGTGACGGAGGGGACGGTGGGCTGATCGATGTGTGAGGACATGGTCCAACTCCCGTAAGAATGATGATGATTGGTGAGAAATGGGGCGAGGGTGACGCGCAGTCGGGCCCAGGACACGAACGTCTGTGGAGTGACCGCCGCGATCGCCGTGATCGACGGAAAGTGGAAGACGGCCCTGCTCTGGCTCCTGGAATCCGGTCCGCAACGTCCCGGCGAGCTGCGCCGTCGGCTGCCCGGCCTCAGCGAGAAGGTGCTGACTCAGGCGCTCCGTGAGATGGAGACCGACGGACTGGTGCACCGCGAGGTGTACGACACGCTTCCGCTGAAGACCGAGTACACCCTGACGGAGTTCGGCGGGGAACTCGCGGAGGCGCTCGCTCCGCTCTCCGAGTGGGGCCACCGCCGTCTGGAGAAGCTCACCGAGGCCCGCTCGGTCTCCTGACACATCCGCACCGTCACCCCCTCCGTCTTCCCGGGATCCAAGCGGCCCGGCGACCGCCCTCCACCAGGTTCGCCGCCTCGCCGCCCGGCGCCAAGTACCCACAAAAAAGTGGCTACATGGCGCGTACGTAAGGCCATCGAGAAACGAACGCGGCCCCCGAGAAACGAAAAAGGGCAAGGAGAAAAACCACTCCTTGCCACTCCCAACGTATAGCGCACCGGGGGCCTTGCGGCAAGGCCCCCGGTGCGATGCAGAATCGTCGGCCTAGGCCGGAACCGAGCGAAAACAAGTAGCTCCGCGCGCAATGGGGGATTTCATGTTCGACACAGACGTGATCGTGGTCGGCGGCGGACCGACCGGCTTGATGCTGGCCGCCGAGCTGCGACTGCACGGCGTGCACGTGGTCGTGCTGGAGAAGCTGACCGAGCCGACCAAGGAGTCCCGAGGGCAGGGCCTGCACGCGCGCAGCGTCGAGGTGATGGACCAGCGCGGCCTGCTGGACCGGTTCCGTGCGGTCAGTGAGCAGTTCCAGGCCGGCGGTCTCTTCGGCGGCATCATGAAGCCGTGGCCCGACCGGCTGGACACGGCGCACCCGTACGGCCTGGCCACCCCGCAGCCGGTCACCGAGTGGCTGCTCAACGAGCATGCGCTCGAACTCGGTACCGAGATCCGGCGGGGCCGCGAGGTGGTCGGGCTGAGCCAGGACGAGGATGGGGCCGGGGCCGGGGTGACCGTCGAGCTGGTCGACGGCACGCGCCTGCGCTCGCGCTACGTCGTCGGGTGCGACGGCGGCCGCAGCGCGGTGCGCAAGCTGCTGGGGGTCGGTTTCCCCGGTCAGCCCGCAACCGTCGAGACGCTGCTGGGTGACATTGAGTTGACGGAGGATCCGGCGACCGTCGCCGCGGTCGTCGAGGAGGTCCAGAAGACCCAGCTGCGGTTCGGCGCCGTCCCCCAGGCGGACGGCTCGTACCGCCTCATCGTCCCCGCCGACGGCGTGTCCGAGGACCGCGCGGCGCCGACCCTCGAGGAGTTCAAGCAGCAGCTGCGGGCGGTCGCGGGCACCGACTTCGGCGCGCACGCGCCGCGCTGGCTGTCCCGGTTCGGCGATGCCACCCGGCAGGCCGAGCGCTACCGGGTCGGCCGGGTGCTGCTGGCCGGCGACGCGGCGCACATCCACCCGCCGACCGGCGGACAGGGCCTCAACCTCGGCGTGCAGGACGCGTTCAACCTCGGCTGGAAGCTGGCCGCCGCGGTCGACGGCTGGGCACCGGAGGGGCTGCTCGACAGCTACCACGCCGAACGGCACCCGGTGGCCGCCCGTGTGCTGGACAACACCCGCGCGCAGATCACCCTCCTCGGGACCGACCCGGGTGCGACGGCGCTGCGCGAACTGTTCTCGAAGCTGATGGACTTCGAGGAGGTGAACCGGTACGTGACCGGGATGATCACCGCGGTCGACGTCCGCTACGACTTCGGCGAGGGCCACGACCTCCTCGGCCGCCGCCTGCGGGACGTGCACCTGAAGCAGGGCCGCCTCTACGAGCTGATGCACACCGGCCGCGCCCTCCTCCTCGACCAGACCGGCCGCCTCTCGGTGACGGGCTGGGCGGACCGCGTCGACCACGTCGTGGACGTCAGCGAGGAACTGGACGCACCGGCGGTACTGCTGCGCCCCGACGGCCACGTGGCCTGGGCCGGCGAGGACCAGCAGGATCTGCTCGCCGTGCTGCCGAAGTGGTTCGGAGCCCCTGCCGCCGACTGAGCCCTGGTACAGACAGGCGCCCCGTGACACGCGACACTATTGCAAGCGCCTGCTTGCAATAGTTAGCGCGGGGTGGGATCGTCGCCGCATGGCATCACTCAACGTCGGCAATCTTGGCGAGTATCTCCGTGAGCAGCGGCGCACCGCGCAGTTGTCGTTGCGGCAGCTCGCGGAGGCCGCCGGGGTGTCCAATCCCTATCTGAGCCAGATCGAGCGCGGTCTGCGCAAGCCCAGCGCCGAGGTGTTGCAGCAGGTCGCCAAGGCGCTGCGGATCTCTGCCGAGACGCTGTACGTGCGGGCCGGGATCCTCGACGAGAAGGAGCGGGAGGAGCTGGAGACGCGTGCCGTCATCCTCGCCGATCCCTCGATCAACGAGCGGCAGAAGCAGGTACTGCTCCAGATCTACGACTCCTTCCGCAAGGAGAACGCCGCCGAGGCGGTCGCCGGGGACGACGCCACTCCCGATGCCGAACCCACCGCGAGCTAGTACGTACACATCCGGGAGGACCACCACCATGGCCATCATCGACGAACTGCGTACCCCCCTCTACTTCGCCGCCGGTACCGCCGACCTCGCCGTCCAGCAGGCCAAGAAGGTCCCCGGGCTGATCGAGCAGATCGCCGCCGAGGCGCCCGCGCGCATCGACGCCGTGCGCAAGACCGACCCCAAGGCCGTCCAGGAGAAGGTCGCGGACCGGGCCAAGGAGGCCCAGGCCACCGTGCAGTCGAAGTTCGCCGAGGTCGTCGGCAGCCTCGACACCGACCTCAAGAAGCTCGGCGAGACCGCCCAGGACCTGGCCCTGCGCGGCGTCGGCGTCGCCGCCGAGTACGCGGTCAAGGCGCGCGAGAAGTACGAGGAGGTCGCCGCGCACGGCGAGGAGGCCGTGAAGGCGTGGCGCGGTGAGGTGGCCGAGGAGATCACCGAGATCGCCGTGGTCGTCGAGCCGGAGCCGGAGGCCAAGGCGGAGACCAAGGAGGCGCAGCCCGAGGCCAAGAAGGCCGAGGCTGCCAAGCCCGCCGCCCGCAAGCCCGCCGCCCGCAAGGCCCCCGCCAAGAAGACGGTCTCAGCCACCGAGAAGTAGTCCCGAGAAGTAATCCGGGGCACCAAAGAGGGTGGCCGGTGCGTTGTACCGGGTACCTTGGCCGCGAGGCGCTTCACTCACTCACTAGGCGGTGCTCAGTATGTTGGCCAACGGATTCGATTCCATCCTCTGGCTGGTGATCGGTCTCGTCTTCATCGGCATGGCGGTCGCCGCGCTCGTTTTCGCGGCCATGGCGCGCGAGGACGCCTACCGTGCCGCCGACAAGCAGACCAAGAAGTTCTGGCTGATCATCCTGGGCATCAACCTGGCCCTGAACCTGCTGCTGCCGATGCTCTTCCTGCAGATCGCCGGCCTCATCGCCGCCATCGTCTTCATGGTCGACGTCCGGCCCGCGCTCAAGCAGGTCTCGGGCGGAGGCGGCGGCCGCCGCGGCGGTTCCAGCAGCGACGGTCCGTACGGTCCCTACAACGGCGGACGCTGAGCGACAGCGCGCAGACCGACAGAGCAGACAGAGCGCGGAAACGGGCCCGGGGCTATCCCCGGGCCCTTTCCAGTGCCAGGACCGCCACGTCGTCCGTCAGCTCCCCGCCGTTCAGTGACCGCACCTCCGCCACCGCCGCCTCCAGGAGCTCCTCGCCCCGCAGGCCCTCCGCCAGCTGCCGGTTGATCATCTCGACCATCCCGTCCTGGCCGAGCCGCGGCGAGCCGGGGCCCGCCGAGCGGCCCTCGATCAGGCCGTCCGTGTACATCAGCAGGCTCCACGACCCGCCCAGCTCCACCTGGCGCCGCGGCCAGCGGGCGCGCGGCAGCAGGCCGAGGGCCGGGCCGCCGTCCTCGTACGGGAGCAGCCGCGCCGGGCGGCCCTTGCGGGCGATCAGCGGGGTGGGGTGTCCGGCCAGGCAGAGGCCCGCCCGGCGCCCGTCCGGGGCGATGTCGACCGTGCAGAGCGTCGCGAAGATCTCCTCGTTCTCCCGCTCGTGCTCCAGGACCTGCTGGAGGGTGGAGAGCAGCTCGTCCCCGCACAGGCCCGCGAAGGTCAGCGCCCGCCACGCGATGCGCAGCTCCACGCCCAGCGCCGCCTCGTCCGGGCCGTGCCCGCAGACGTCGCCGATCATCGCGTGGACCGTGCCGTCGGGCGTACGGACGGTGTCGTAGAAGTCCCCGCCGAGCAGGGCGCGGGACCGGCCGGGCCGGTAGCGGGCGGCGAACCGCAGGTCGGAGCCCTCCAGGAGCGGGGTGGGCAGCAGCCCGCGCTCAAGCCGGGCGTTCTCCTGGGCCCGCAGCCGTGACTCGGTCAGCTTCACCTGCACCGCGTCGGCCCGCTTGCGCTCGACCGCGTACCGGATCGCCCGGCTGAGGAGCCGGCCGTCGAGCTCCTCGCGGAAGAGGTGGTCCTGCGCCCCGACCCGTACCGCCTCCGCCGCCAGCTCCGCGTCGGCCGAGGCCGCGAGCGCCAGGACGGCGTGGCGCGGCGCGAGGCGCAGGATGTGGCGCAGAGGCGCGAGCGGGTCGTCGCCGGTCGCGCGGGGGGCGGGCAGGGCCAGGTCGACCAGGACGCAGTGGACGTCGTCGGTGAGCAGCCGCTCCGCCTCGGTGAGGTTCCGGGCGGTACGGATCCGGACGCGGGTCCCGTCCACGGCGTCGAGCATCTCGGGTACGGCGAGGGCACCCGCCGGGTCGTCCTCGACGACCAGCAGGGTGAGATCGGTGCCTGTCGCAGCGGTCACCGTGGTCGCAGTGGCCGCACTGGTCGCAGCGGTCGCAGCGGTCGCAGTGGTCGCAGTGGTCGCACCGTGCGCAGCGGTGACAGCGCCGGGCGCTTCAGCAGAGACGATTCTCTGACGCGGTACGGGTACGGGCATCGGTCGCGGTTTCCTTCCCTCCCCCCGAGGGCGCGGCAGGACGACGAACGACGTCCCGCCAGACCGGGACCATAGCGGTACCCCGGCGCGCAACGGAATGGCGATCACGCCATGAGCACCGATGAGCCGTTGGCATATGCCGCGCATGGGGAGGTTGTTGCCCGCCGACCCATGACGAACATCACGCCGAGGCGGTGACCGGCGTCACTCCGGGCGGACGACTCCCAGGATCTCCATCGAGCCCGCACCCGCGAGCGTCACGTCCCGTCCCGGCCGCGGCGCGTGCACTATCGCCCCGTTCCCGACGTACATCCCGATATGACTGGCGTCCTTGTAGTAGACGATCAGGTCGCCCGGCCGCATGTCCTTGATGTCCACCCTGGGCAGCAGCCGCCACTGCTCCTGCGAGGTGCGCGGGATGGACCGGCCCGCCACGTCCCAGGCGCGCTGGGTCAGCCCCGAGCAGTCGTACGAGGACGGCCCCTCCGCCCCCCAGACGTACGGCTTGCCGATCTGCGCCGTCGCGAACTCCACCGCCCGCTTGCCCTGCGGGGTCGCCGTGGCGTTCAGGCCCTTGAGGACGCCGGTGTCCAGCCAGGCGGTCTGCGCCCGGTACTGCTCCTGCTCCTCCAGGCGCCGCAGCCGCTCCCGCTCCTCGGCCGCCAGCTCGGACTCGAGCTTCTTCGCCGCCGCTATTTTGTCGTTGATGTCCTTCTTCGCCGCCGCCTGCTTGACGCGGTTGGCCTCCAGCCTGGTCCAGTTGGCGCCCGCGTCCTTGGCGTAGACGGTCAACTGGGCCTGGGTCCGGTCCATTTCGGCGAGCAGGTCCTTGGTGGCCTTCTGGCCCTCCTGGAACCGGCCGGCGTTGTCCAGGAAGAGCTGCGGGTCGTCGGTGAGGACGAACTGGGCAGTGTCGGGAAGTCCGCCGTTGCGGTACTGGGCGCGGGCCGCCGCGCCCGCCTGCGCCTTGAGCGCGTCGATCTTCTCGCGGCCGGCCACGATCATCCGGGCCAGCCGCACGATCTCGGCGGACTGCTCCTTGGTCTGCTCCTCGGCGAGGTTGTACGCGTCGGTGGCGACGGCGGCCTGCCGGTACAGGCCGTCGATCTCCTTGCGTACCTCGTCGAGCGTCTTCTTCGGGAGCGCGGGCGGCAGCGGGTCGGACGGTGCGTGCGGGGCGGATGGCGCCGATGGGGCCGCGGAGGCCTGGAGTGTCAGGGCGGGCGAGGCCAGCACCGTCAGGGCGCAGACCACGGTGATCGCGGCGTTGACACAGCGGCGTCGGTTCACAAGCTCCCCCTCGTACGGACCGCACCCGGCAGCGGAATCTGATTTACCGTCAGTAACTTCGTGGTGACCTTCGCGATAGTGCCATGCGAAACGTGAAAGCAACAGGGGATACCGGGTCCTGTCGGGTCACTTTCCCCCACAGGGGACGGGTGAGGGGCGTGTCGCGTTCCCGACGCACACGAAATTCACCCGCAGTTGGCGTACATCCGCCTCTCAGCGGGGCGCCAGCGCCTCCCAGCGCACCGTCACTTCCCCCTGCCGCCACCGCCGGTGGCCGTCCGTCAGGGGCCAGTCCGCCGCCAGATCGCGTACGGCCCGGATCCAGCGCTGCCGCGCGCCGAGCGAGGCGTACGGAGCGGCCGCCGCCCACGCCCGGTCGAAGTCCCGCAGGAACGCGTGCACCGGCTCGCCCGGCACATTGCGGTGGATCAGCGCCTTCGGCAGCCGCTCCGCGAGGTCCGAGGGCCGGTCGAGCGAGCCGAGCCGGGTCGCGAAGGTCACCGTTCGCGGGCCGGTCCGGTCCAGGGCCACCCACACATGGCGCCGCCCGATCTCGTCGCAGGTCCCCTCGACGAGCAGCCCCCCGGGCGCGAGCCGCGCGCACAGCCGCGCCCACACGGCGGCGACCTCGTCCTCGTCGTACTGCCGCAGCACGTTCGCGGCCCGGATCAGCGCGACCTCGCCCGGCACCGGCACCTCGAAGCCGCCGTGCAGGAAGGTCAGCCCCGCGCGCTCGTACGGCCGGGCCGCGGCGACCCGGGCCGGCTCGATCTCGATGCCGACGACCTCGGTACGCGGATCGGCCGTCCGCAGCCGGGTCAGCAGCTCCACGGCGGTCCAGGGGGCGGCCCCGTAGCCCAGGTCGACGGCGACGGGCGGGGTGACGGAGCGGCGCAGGGCCGCGCCGTGGGTGGCGGCGATCCAGCGGTCCATGCGGCGCAGCCGGTTGGGGTTGGTGGTCCCGCGGGTCGCCGTGCCGACGGGGCGGGTCGGGGCGGGTCGGGTGGTGCGCGGGGCCATGGAACGAGGGTACGGGGCGCTGCGCCCCACGACGGTAGGGCGCTGTACTCCCCGACGGCACGGCAATGAATTGGCAAAACGGAAATGGATCGCCGCATTCCGGTGTTGTCCCGCTAGCAAGGCGCCGTGCGTCTGTCTTGCTGTGCCCGCTACGCCCCCACTCAGCGGAAGGACCGTCGACGTGAGCCAGTACGTCTCCCGGCTCGCCGGCTCCCTGGCGACGCCGTCCCGACTCCGGCTCCCCGGACGTCACCGGACCCCGCGCCGGGTGGCCATGCTCAGCGTCCACACCTCGCCGCTCCACCAGCCGGGCACCGGCGACGCCGGCGGCATGAACGTGTACATCGTCGAGCTGGCGAAGCGCCTGGCCGCGATCAACATCGAGGTCGAGATCTTCACCCGGGCCACCACCGGCGGCTTGGCCCCGGCCGTCGAGCTCGCGCCGGGCGTTCTCGTACGGCATGTGGACGCCGGGCCGTACGAGGGTCTGGCCAAGGAGGAGCTGCCGGCCCAGCTCTGCGCCTTCACGCACGGCGTGATGCAGGCCTGGGCGGGCCACCGCCCCGGCCACTACGACCTGGTCCACTCCCACTACTGGCTCTCCGGCCACGTCGGCTGGCTCGCCGCCGAGCGCTGGGGCGTCCCGCTCGTCCACGCCATGCACACCATGGCCAAGGTCAAGAACGCGGCGCTCGCGGAGGGCGACACGCCCGAGCCCGCGGCCCGGGTGATCGGCGAGACGCAGATCGTCTCCGCCGCCGACCGGCTGATCGCCAACACGGCCGAGGAGGCCGACGAGCTCGTCCGCTTCTACGACGCCGAGCCGGGGAAGGTCGCCGTCGTCCACCCGGGCGTGAACCTGGACCACTTCCGCCCCGCGGACGGCCAGGCCGCCGCCCGCGCGCGCCTCGGACTGCCGCAGGACGCCTTCGTCCCGGTCTTCGCGGGCCGTATCCAGCCGCTGAAGGCCCCCGACATCCTGCTGCGCGCCACGGCCGAGCTCCTCCACCGCGACCCCTCCCTGCGCTCGCGCATGCTCGTGCCGATCGTCGGCGGCCCGAGCGGCAGCGGCCTCGCCAAGCCGGAGGGGCTGCAGAAGCTGGCCGCCCGGCTGGGCATCGCGGACGTCGTCCGCTTCCACCCGCCGGTGCGCCAGGACCGGCTCGCGGACTGGTTCCGGGCGGCATCGGTGCTGGTCATGCCCTCGTACAGCGAGTCCTTCGGCCTGGTCGCCATCGAGGCGCAGGCGGCCGGCACCCCGGTCGTCGCGGCGGCGGTGGGCGGCCTTCCGGTCGCGGTACGGGACGACGTCACCGGCTTCCTCGTCCAGGGCCACGACCCGGCCGACTACGCCCGCGCGCTCGGGCGGTTCGTGGCCGACCCGTCGCTCTCCGCCCGTATGGGTGCGGCGGCGGCCCGGCACGCGGAGTCCTTCGGCTGGGACACGGCGGCCTCGGGCACGGCGGACGTGTACACGGCGGCGATGCACGATCACCGCCGTCGCGTACGCTCGCACCATGGCTGAGCGAGCTGAGGACGTACGGCGGGTCATCGAGGACACGTTCAAGGACGCGGAACTGGAGTGGGAGTCCCCGGAACCGGGCTCGTACGTCGTCAAACTCCCCGGCACGCGCAAGCTTTTCACGACCCTCTCGCTCAAGGTCGGCCGCCACTCCCTCTCGCTGAACGCCTTCGTCATCCGGCACCCCGACGAGAACGAGTCGGGCGTCCACCGCTGGCTCCTGGAGCGCAACCTCAAGCTGTACGGGGTGAGTTACGCGGTCGACGGCCTCGGCGACATCTATCTGACCGGCAAGCTGCCGCTGGCCGCCGTCACGCCGGAGGAGCTGGACCGGCTGCTCGGCTCCGTTCTGGAGGCGGCGGACGGCTCGTTCAACACCCTCCTGGAGCTGGGTTTCGCGAGCGCGATCCGGCGTGAGTACGAGTGGCGGGTCTCGCGCGGCGAGTCGACGCGGAACCTCGACGCGTTCACGCATCTGACCCAGAAGCGCTAGGCGCGCACGACTCCTTCCGTACCCCTTCCCAGGAGTACACGGACGCCCCGTACACCCACCCCTCTCCAACGGGGCCACGCCCGACGGCTCGACGGACTCCGCCCCCGCGATCAAGTTGGAGCAGCCTGGGTCTGGCTCACGTGCGGCGGCGCCAGAGCGGAGCGGGCGTATGGGGCTCCTTCGTCGGAGACTGCGGCGGGACTGATCACCTTCGACTGTTGAGGAAGCCGATGACGACGGCCGCCCACCATCCGACCTGCGACACGCCGGCTGCGGCGGCCCCTCGAAGGAGCAGCCGGGCCGCCGGTCTGTCGTCCTGCGATCGGGTCAGTCGGGTCAGTCGGCGATGGAGCGCGCACGCGCACACGCCGTTGAGGGCTATGACCAGCACGGCGGCCAGCTTCGCGCAGGTGAGCGGAGAACTCAGATCCGGATGCAGGAAGACGCCGGTGAACAGAAGGCCCGCCGTTCCCGACCACACCGGCAGGTGCAGGCACGCGGTGAGCGCGAGGACCTCGCGCAGGCTGCGCTTGCCGAGCAGCCAGAGAAGACCCATGTAGTCGATCACCAGGACGGCGCCGAATCCGATGACCAGGGAGGCCAAGTGGCCGAACAACGCGGCGGTGTGGAGCGCCTGGTCGGCTCGCACGTGGGTCGACGTCCAGACGCACAACGCCCACAGGGCGATGCATGCGAGTGCGGCGGCGGCGTCGTCCCGCCAGGCCGGTTGGGGTATGAGTCCTACGCGCGCTCCGCCCGTGGATTCTTCGGCGGAACGGATATCAGGCGTGCTCAGCACTGCGGACATGGCGAGGTCACCACTCTCCTCCGGGGAAATCCGCCCCGGTGTCGGCGAGGTAGCGACGACGTGAGTCTCCTGGCTTCCGGATCATCGTTTCTCCCGGCCTTCCCACCCCGTGGGGCAGTGGCCATGCGTGGGAGTCGCTTCCCGGTCACAGTGGCGGGACCGCGCCGGATTCACACCGGCTTCCTCGGTCGCCATCGCTTGGGTCGCGGCCATCCTGCCAGCAGCACCACACCTGCGGCCGCATGTGTGATCACACTCTCAACGCGCTGGGCGCCTCTTCCGTCGAGCCGATCACCAGGAACTTCTGTACGGTCTGTGCAGGAGGAGTAACTCATGGCTACATCGCGAGGGGCAGTACCGAGGCGCTGCCTGGCCGCAGCCGCAGTTGCGGGCCTGCTGCTGACGCTGACCGCCACCGTTCCGGCGGATGCCACCACCGCCCAGTCCGAACGCTGCACAGGAACCGAACGGCGAGCCGCGTTGCGCGCCGAGCGGAACGACGTACTGAACCGGCTCAACGAAGGTCAGGAGCTGGCCGGCCTGCCCGATACGGATCACACGATCCTGGAGAACGAGGCCGAGCTGGCCGCCCTGGGCGCTCCCGACCCGGGCAGCGGCACGGCCTACAACCTCCTGGACCACTTGTTCGCCAGCGCCGAGGGAACGGGGGTCGGCATCGTCGACGCTGTGGCCTTCCCACCCGATGTGGTCGTCCCGGGCAAGCCCTCCGTCCTGTTCTACGCACCGCGCCGCGGGGTGACGCAGGAGGAGGCGATCGACCCGGAGGGTCCCGACTTCCCGTACCGGCTCGTCGGCTGGGCGTACGCCAAGAGCTACACCCCGGGCGTGCATCCGGCGGGGCTCGACGGCACCGGCGGCAGGTGCATGGTCCGGTCGGACTGGTTCGTCCACGAACGGAGCATCCATCCGTACGACACCTGGCAGAACATCCCCGTGCCACCCGACGAGGACGTCCAGGGTGAGGCCGCCGGCCAGGAACCGATCCTCCCGACCGAGTGTGCCCCCGAACCTTGTCCGGCCGGTATCCAGCACGGGCGGCTGTGGGACATCCATTTCTGGCTCGCCGACGACGGCGAACCGAGGAACGACGCCCTGGCCGTCTCGATTCTCAACCACCGTGCCGCGATCCCCGGATGGGACCCAGATGTGGGCGTCAGCTTCTTCTACCCCCACCCCCAGGTCCAGCCATGAGGAGGCTGGTGGTGGCGGTAGCGGTGGTCGTCATGTCGTTGCCGACTCTCGGCGGCGTACCGGAAGCCGGAGCGCAGGACCCGCCCACGGGTTTCGGGCACGCGGAGAACTGCGTCTCCGTCAGCGCGAACCCGAAGGTCCCGGAAGAGAACATCCGCCCACTCGTACCCGAGGACTTCATCCTCCAGACCGAGCCCGATCCCGCCGATCCGACCCGTCAGGTCGTCCCGCTGGGCATCGGCGGCATCCACTGCGAGACGCTGACCGTCACCCGATCGAACGGGGAGCCCTCGACTCCCCGGGAGACGACCTATGCCGCGTTCCGGGTCCCGGTGGCAGCACCGCAAGGCGAGGAGCCGGCGGCGGCGGACATCTTCACCTATCAGCTGTGGCTGGTGGCGGACAATCGGGACCTGGTCCAGGCCCTGCGCGACGAGGGCGGCGAAGAAACACGCGGAGCCGTCCACGTCCCGAACCTGCGCTGGGATCTGGCCTTCGGCCCCACCCAGACCCACGCCCATTTCACGTTCGAAGCCCCGGCCCCGACACCGTCCCCCTTCCGTATCGAGGCCACCGTCGGCCGCCCCCTTCTGGGGCCGATCCCCTTGGTCCGTCTGCGCCACTTCAGCACCAACCCGAACGGCTGGATGGTGATCGACGGCAACCCGGGCATCCGCAACGTGCGGCTCGGATCGGCGGAGGGCCGGGTGTTCGCCGAACCCGGTACCCAGCTGGCCCGGGTGTTCTGCGACGACACGGACGGGTCGTTCCAGGATCCGGCCAACTCCAACACCGCGGCGTACGAGACGGACGACTTCACGATGACGGTACGGCCCAGGGCCACCGAGCCGACGCCACGCGCCCAGTGCCCGCCGCCCTCCGCCGGGAGCTGAGCCGAGCGCCCTCGACGCGTTCAGGCATCTGACCCAGAAACGCTAGGCGCGCACGACCCCTTCCGTCCCCTGCCCGGCCGTGCCATGCTCGCCGCCGACGCGAATCTGAACATGGTTCACATCCATGAATTTGGGAGGGTGGGCGGGCTCATGGGAATCAGCAGAAGGCAGTTCGTGGGCGGCGCGGTGGCGGTCGGGGTGGCGGCGACGACGGGCTTCGCACCGGCCCGCTCGGCGACGCTCTGGGAGGAGTACACGGACGCCCCGTACACCCACCCCCAGATCCCCTACGTCGGCCGCGCCGGCGCCCGCCGCGGCGCCACCCGTCCCGCCCGGCCACCCGTCGTCGCAAACGTCCTCTCCTACGGAGCCACGCCCGACGGCTCGACGGACTCCGCCCCCGCGATCAACCGGGCGCTGGCCGAGGCGGGGGAGCGCGGCGGCGGCACGGTGCTCGTCCCGCCCGGGACGTACCGCATCGACGGCTTCCTCCACATAGGCCACAGCGGTGTGGTGCTGCGCGGCGCGGGATCTGCCCGTACGAAACTGGTCGCGACGAAGAGCCTCACCGAACTGATCGGCGAGTACGGCTCCCGCTACGGCGGCGACAAGTCCGCCTGGTCCTGGGCCGGCGGCCTCATTTGGCTCGCCCCGCACGCCCGGCACGCCTCGCTCGTCGCGGCGATCCGCGCCCGGGCCTGGCCCTTCGAGGGCTGGACCGGCAACAAGCGGGACGAGTGGGAGACGCTGACCACGGTCCGCCCGGCGCGGCGCGGCGACTGGTCGGTCACGGTCGACGACCCGTCAGGGCTGCGCCGGGGCCGTATCGTCCTCCTCCGCTTGTCCGACGACGTCGGCCACACGCTCCTGGAGCACATGGCGGGCGGCGGCGCGGGCCCGGAGGCGTACAACTGGGACGACAAGACCAAGCTGACGAGCTACGTCCCGTACGAGTGGCCGGTCCGGGTGGTGTCCGTGGTCGGCCGGAAGGTCACGTTCGAACGCCCCCTCCCCCTGGACGTCCGCCCGGAGTGGGACCCGCGCCTGACGACGCTCGCGGAGCCGCTGACGGGCTCGGGCGTGGAGGGCCTGACGCTGGAAGCGGTCGAGACACCCCAGTCGGTCCACCTCCTCGACAAGGGCTACAACGGCGTCACGTTCCAGTGTGCGTACGACTGCTGGGCCGAGGACATCGTCGTACGGCACGTGGACAACGGCTTCGGCCTCGTCGCCGCCTCCGCCTGCACGCTGCGACGCACCCGGGTCGAGGGGCGGGGCTCCCACCACCCGTACTTCTGCCGGGAGGGGGCGCACGACAACCTGATCGAGGACTTCGCGATCGCGGCCCGCACGACGCCCGCCCGGCCCGGGACCCAGCTCCACGGCATCAACGTGGAGGGCCTTTCCAGCTACAACGTCTGGTCGCGCGGGGTGATGGAGATGGGCACCTTCGACACCCACCGGGGCATGCCGTTCGCCAACGTACGGACGGAGATCACGGTCGAGAACAACGGCCGGCACGGCGGGGACGCCTCGGCCGGCCCGCTGTACGGCGCCCGCTTCACCCACTGGAACGTGACGGTGACGAACGGCCGCGCGGGCCTGGTCAAGATCGACACGATCGCCCCGTACAGCGCGACGGCCGGCATCAGCGAGGTGCGGGAGTTCGACCAGATCGACGTACCGGACTTCGCGGGCGACCTCCACGCGCGCGTGGAGGCGTACGGGAGTCCGGGGGCGGTCCGCCCCCGGAACCTGTACGAGGCACAGCGCGCCGCCACGTACAGGTGAATGAGGTCGCCCGAGCGGGTCCGTCCGCATCGCCCTGAGGCCGTACCGGTGCCTCATATGGGCACATGAAGATCTCGCGTGGGCTGCTCGTGGCAGTCCTGACGGCCCTGCTCGCCCTGACGACCACACTCGCGCACGCACAGGACGGGTGGCAGGCGGTGCCCGAGCGGTCCACCCCCGCCAACGGCCTTGCGGCGACGACCGCGCCCTGCCCCAAGGACATCAAGGAGCTGAAGGGCACCTGCGTGTACTCCTTCGGTGGCCAGAACAGCGATGCCTCCACGCTGGACACGGTGGAGGCGTACAGCCCCGCCACGAACACCTGGAGGACGCTGCCCGATCTGCCGACCGCTCGCTATGCGCTGGCGGGGGCGAGCGCGCCCTGCCCCAAGAACGTTGAAGGCCTGAGGGGAACCTGTGTCTACGCCATCGGCGGCTTCACCGGTCCCGCGTGGCCGGACCCTGCCTTCGACACGAGCACGGTGGAGGCGTACAGCCCCGCCACGAACACGTGGAGGACGCTGCCGTCGCTGAACACCGCCCGCAGCTTCCTGGCAGCGACGACGGCGCCCTGCCCCAAGGATGGCGAAGGCCTGAGGGGAACCTGCGTGTACGCCGTCGGCGGTGCTTTCGGTGACGCGGTGGAGGCGTACAGCCCGGCCACGAACACGTGGCGGACGCTGCCGTCGCTGAACACCGCCCGCGACGCCCCGGCGGGGGCGACCGCGCCCTGCCCGAGGGACGTCGACGGTTTGAAGGGCACCTGCGTGTACGCCATCGGCGGCTTCAACTTCACCGACGAAGTCCTGAACACGGCGGAGGCCTACAGCCCGGCCACCAACCAGTGGAAGACGGTGCCGTCTCTTGGCACGGTCCGGGTGGCCCTCGGAGGGGCGAGCGCGCCCTGCCCGAGGGACGTCGACGGTTTGAAGGGCACCTGCGTGTACGCCATCGGCGGCTTCAACTTCACCGACGGAGCCCTGAACTCGGTGGAGGCCTACAGCCCGGCCACGAACACGTGGCGGACGCTGCCGTCGCTGGGCACCCCCGCTTCGAACTGGCCGGGGCGACCGCACCCTGCCCCAGGAAGGACGCGACGAGGTCGAAGAAGATCTGCGTGTACGCCATCGGCGGTGCTACCACAGCCGCCCTGAGCTCAGCGGAGGCACTCGCCGTCGAACACGGACAAAGGCGCTAGCCCAGGGCGTCCGACTGGTCAGCCTCGGAGTCCTGTCCGCGCGGCCGTCCTGTGGCGCCACCGGAATCAGGGCGGGACCACAGGACGGTGTCCGGCTACGACATCAGGAGTTGAGGTCCAGGACGCGGACCGGCTCGCCGTCCCACCGTAGTGATGCCGGGCAGAGCCGCACTGGCGGTGGTTCACGCTCGCGCCGGCGAACGGGCGGAGGCTCGGCAGCAGATCGACAAGGCCAGGGTGGTGGCCGCGCGGATCGGGGTGGAGCGGAACGATTTCAACCTGGAGTTCGGTCCGACGAACGTCGAGGTCCAGGCCGTCTCCACTGCTGTCGACCTGGGCGATGCCGGTGAGGCGCTCGACATCGCCAAGGACCTGGACGCTGGAGAGTTGTCCGCCGAGCGGCGGTCGCGGCTTCTCATGGACCTTGGGCGCGCCCATGTCCAGCGGCGCCAGTTCGGGGCCGCTCTCGACTGTCTGCTGAAGGCCGAAGAGATCGCCCCCGACGTGATCCGCGGGCACACGGCGACCCGCGAGGCCATTCGTGAACTGATGCTGATGGCTGGGAGGGTGCCCCGTCCGAGCTGAGGGGACTGGCCGAGAGGGCGGACGCGCTCGGCTAGCGCGTGGTCGGCGGGCCCGGAGGGGTGGGCGGCGCTAGCTTCGGTGGTATGGCGGAACCCATCTATTACGTCGACCGCTCCGACCTCCGCGAGGGCAGCCTCGCGGAGGTCAGGGAGCTGATGCGGGACCTCGCCGCGTTCGTCGAGGAGCGTGAGCCGCGGTTGCTCGCGTACCACTTCTTCATCGACGAGTCCGAGTCCACGATGACGACGGTGGCCGTCCACCCCGATTCGGCGTCGATGGAGCTTCACATGGAGCTCGGTGGACCGAAGTTCCGCGCCTTCGGTCCGCTCATCCGCATGAGATCCATCGACGTCTACGGTCGGCCGAGCCCCGCGGTCGTGGAGCAGGTGCGCCGGAAGGCCGAGTTGCTGGGCGGCGGCACCGTCACGCTCCACACCGAGGTGGCGGGCTTCAGGCGCTGACGGACTTCGGGGCGTCGGCCTTGTCGGGGGCGGGCGAGGGGGGCGTGTCGTCCGTCGGCTCGTCGTCGGCGAGGGCCTTGCGGAGGCGGGTGGTGTAGCCGAGGGCGGCGATGCAGCCGATGACCCCGCAGGAGATCCACAGCACGTCCGGGCCCGGGCCGTCCACGACCCAGCCCGCGAGGATCGGGGCGAGGAAACCGGACAGCGCCCAGGACATGCCCATCACGCCCTGGTAGCGGCCGCGGGCGTGCTCGGGGGCGAGCTTGGCGGTGGCGGCGGCGTTGGTGGGGACGTGGACCATCTCGCCGATGGTCCATACGACGACGGTGGCGGCGAACACCAGCGGCGTACCGGCCAGCGCGGTGGCACCCGTACCGAGGGCGAAGAGCAGCGAGGAGACGGTGAGCAGCATCGCCGGCGAGCGCTTGTCGGTCACCTTGTTGACCAGCAGCTGGAAGGCGACGATCACGACACCGTTGACGGCGATGACCGCGCCGTACGCGCCGGGCTCCAGACCGGCCGCCGCCATCGAGAGGGGCAGGCCGACCCAGGGGGCGGTGAAGACGAGGCAGACGAGGAGGTTGAGGAGGACGAGCGTACGGAAGGGGGCGTCGCGCAGGACGTCGAGGACGCTGACGCGGTCCTTCTCGACGATCTCGCCGGCCGTGTTGCGGCGGGCCTCTGGGCGGGTCTCGGGGAGGCGGAGGAAGACGATCAGGGCGCAGAGCGTTACCGCGACGGCCTCGATGACGAACAGGGTGCGGTAGCCGAGGAAGATCGCGGCGCCACCGCCGAAGGCGGCGACGGCGAAGCCGAGGTTGAGGGCCCAGTAGTTGAGGGCGAAGGCCCGGCGGCGGTCGTGCTCGGGGACCATGTCGGTGATGGTCGCCTGGATGGACGGCCGGACGGCCTGCATGGAGACGCCCATCAGCAGGACGACGGCGGCGACGCCCCAGGCGGTGGAGACCAGTGCGAGGGCGGCGGCGCAGGAGGCCGTCACCAGGTGCATGGTGACCATCGTGGGCCGCCGGCCCCACTTGTCGGTGAGCGTGCCGCCGAGCGGCGAACCGGCGACGCCGCCGAGGCCGTGGAGGGCGATGACGAGTCCGGCGAACCAGGCCGAGGTGCCGAGCTCCTGCGTGAGGTACAGGGACAGGAAGGTAAGGACGAAGGCACCGGTCCGGTTGACGAGGGTGGAGAGCCAGAGCCACCAGAAGCCGTGGGGGAGACCGGAGACGGTCGCGCGGGCTGATCGTCTGAGCGAGTCGATGGACATGTGTGGCCGGTCCCCCTGCGTGTAAGTGCCGCTAACCAGATCCGTAACTTACGGGCAGGGGCTTCCCGGGCGCCACCGAATTGACGGGGACCGTCAAGCGTCCGGCGGTGAGCGGGCCGCGTCGGCCGTCGATTAGGCTTGGACACATGGCCGACGCACCGTACAAGCTGATCCTCCTCCGCCACGGCGAGAGCGAGTGGAACGCGAAGAACCTGTTCACCGGCTGGGTGGACGTCAACCTCACCGAGAAGGGCGAGAAGGAGGCGGTCCGCGGCGGTGAGCTGCTCAAGGACGCCGGCCTGCTGCCCGACGTACTGCACACCTCCCTCCAGAAGCGCGCCATCCGCACGGCGCAGCTCGCGCTGGAGGCCGCCGACCGCCACTGGATCCCGGTCCACCGCACCTGGCGTCTGAACGAGCGCCACTACGGTGCGCTGCAGGGCAAGGACAAGGCGCAGACGCTCGCGGAGTTCGGCGAGGAGCAGTTCATGCTCTGGCGCCGCTCGTACGACACCCCGCCGCCGCCGCTCGAGGACGGCACGGAGTTCTCGCAGTCCGACGACCCGCGCTACGCCTCCATCCCGCCGGAGCTGCGCCCGCGTACGGAGTGCCTGAAGGACGTCGTCGTGCGCATGCTGCCGTACTGGTACGACGGCATCGTCCCGGACCTCCTGGACGGCCACACGGTCCTGATCGCCGCCCACGGCAACAGCCTGCGCGCGCTGGTCAAGCACCTGGACGGCATCTCGGACGAGGCCATCGCGGGCCTGAACATCCCGACGGGCATCCCGCTGACCTACGAGCTGGACGAGAACTTCAAGCCCCTCAACCCGGGCGGCACGTACCTCGACCCGGACGCGGCGGCGGCGGCGATCGAGGCCGTGAAGAACCAGGGCAAGAAGTAGAACGACGCGTGATCAAGGCCCTCACCTGGCGACTTTGTCGCTGGGTGAGGGCCTTGTTCTTGCGGCACAAACGTGATCTGGGCCCGCGCCGCCGTTTCCGCCCCCCATGCACCTCGGGAAAGCCGGTGTGCATCGGTTCGTATGGGCGTGCGCCTTCCGGGGCTGGGCGCAGCTGGCGACCCTGGATTGGTCCGTACGTCAGTCGAGACCAGGGGTGGGGATCGTGGCTCGTACGCAGTCCAAATGTGGAGCGGTAACGCTGAAGGGCACCCGGTGTCAGCGCCTCGCCATGATCGGGGCATCGAGGTGCGATCGACATCGGGGCGACTGGTCCTCCTACACCGTCCAGAAACGCAAGGAAGCCGAGCGCACGGCGAAGGCGAGCAAGCGGCGGAAGTGACGTGTCTCAGAGGAAGTTGACGGCGGAACCGCAGGTCAGAGGATCCCGCGGCGTTCGCCGCGGGCCTCGCGGTCTGCTGGGGGAGGTCGAACACGCTCACCCGGCTGTCGTGCTTGCCCCAGGGGAGTCGGCCAGCCGAAGAGGGTAAGTCCGCCTGGTTAAGCCGTTGTTGCTGGCCCTGGGGGTCACATAGGGTCGCCTGTGTGAACACCGGATCGGCGTTGTTGCGCCACACACGGATGGGTCAGCCGGTGGACGGCTGACCGCCTCGTGGGGGTGCTTACGCGACCCCCTTCGTTCGGCACGTGGACCTCCCTCGGTGCTTTCCGCACCGCGAGTCCCTTCCTTCTTTCGTGTCGAACAACAGCGAGGTCAGCCGCATGGCAGTCAGTTTCAACCACACCATCATCGCCGCCAAGGACCGCAACGAGTCGGCCCGGTTCTTCCGGGAGTTGCTGGAGCTTCCCGAAGCGCCGTCCTGGGGGCCGTTCCTCAACATCCAGCTCACCGACGGCGTGCTGCTCCAGTTCGCCGAGCCGCCGGTGGATATCCAGATGCAGCACTACGCGTTCCTGATCGACGACGAGCTGTTCGATCGGGCGTACCAGCGGCTGTGCGAGGGCGGCGTCGAGCACTGGGCCGATCCGCAGATGCGGCGCCCCGGTGAGATCAACAACGGGCACGGCGGTCGCGGGGTGTACTTCAAGGACCCCGCCGGGCACGCGATCGAGCTGATCACCCGCCCCTACCTGTAAATCCGGCCCAGGCGCGAAAAACCCCCTGTCCGCGGAAATCCCGGGCAGGGGGTCGTGCTGTTCGGGTGTCGAGAGTGTGGTGTCGAGAGTGTGTGGTTACCTCACTTGTTCCATCCACCCGGGGCGTTACCCGCAGGGTTACGGAACTCCTTCTCCTGCGTGTGCGTGTCGTTCTTACAGGTCGGCTGGTGACCGCCAGGTTCGCCGCCGCCCTTGTTCTCGCAGGAGATGTCCACCGGTTCGATCGTGGCGGCGGCCGTGCCGGCGGTGCCGAAGCCAAGGGCGCAGGCCGCTATGGCCGCGCCGAGCGCCGTTCCTATTCTCTTCCTGGTCATTGTCATGATGTCGTTCGACCTTCCAGGTTCAACCTTCTGGCCACGCTTCTCGGGTGCATGGGCAGATGTCAAGCAATCCGGACAAGGATCGAATGAACGGACGAACTACCCAGTAGTACAAGGCAGTTTTATTGGCGCGACCGCCAGGGTGACTCGTCGGTAGGGTCCGCGCATGACCACCGCGCTCCGCCTCGAGAAGATCACCCCCGACAACGTCGACGCCGCGCTCGACCTGCGTGTTCACCCTCACCAAGAGAAGAACGTCGCCCCCGTCGCGACCTCACTGGCGGAGGCGTACGCCTTCGGGGAACCCGCCTGGCCCCGGCTCATCTTCGACGGTGACGAACTCGTCGGCTTCCTGATGGCCTTCCTGGACATCCAGTGGGCCCCCAAGAAGGACCCCGACGACTACCGCAGCGGCCTCTGGCGCCTCAACATCGCCGCCGGCCACCAGGGCAAGGGGTACGGACGCTTCGCCGTCGAGGCCGTCCGCGAGGAGATACGGCGGCGCGGCGGCACTCTGATGTACGTGTCGTGGGAGGACGGGGAGGACGGGCCCGGGGACTTCTACCGCAAGCTCGGCTTCCGCCCGACCGGCGAGACCACCGGGAACCAGCCCGTCGGCGTCCTCGACGTCTGATGCCGACGTCGGATGCCGGCGGCGAGGGCCCCGCCCGGTGATCCCAGTGATCCCGGCGGGGCCCCTCCGTCGCGCTCTATCCCGAGCAGCCCCCGCACTGGCACGGCCCGCCGGACTGGCAGCCGCAGCCGCAGCCCGAGCCGCACCCGCAGGCGCCGAGGACGGGCAGGAAGACCGCGTCGTGCGGGGTCTCCTGCGGGGTGTCGGTGGTGGCGGATTCGGCCATGGGGTTCCTCCGGGTTCCTCGAAGGCGTACGTCGCCTACCCCATTGCATGCCCACCCCACCGGGCGCATCAACGGCGCACAGGAGTGCGAACGCCGCCCGCGCGGGCTACGGGCTACGCGCCCTCGACCGGCGCGTCGCTCTGCTGGAGCTCGTCCGCGTACTCACCCGTCACCAGGTACACGACCCGCTTCGCCACCGACACCGCGTGGTCCGCGAACCGCTCGTAGTACCGGCCGAGCAGCGTCACGTCGACCGCCGTCTCGATACCGTGCTTCCAGCGGTCGTCCATCAGGTGCTGGAACAGCGTCCGGTGCAGCAGGTCCATCTCGTCGTCGTCCTGCTCCAGCTGGAGCGCCAGGTCGACGTCCTTCGTGATGATGACCTCCGCCGCCTTCGCCATCAGGCGCTGCGCGAGCTGACCCATCTCCAGGATCGTCGCGTGCAGGTCACGCGGCACCGCCGTGTCCGGGAACCGCAGCCGCGCCAGCTTCGCCACGTGCTGCGCCAGGTCGCCCGACCGCTCCAGGTCCGCGCTCATCCGCAGCGAGGTCACCACGATCCGCAGGTCCGTGGCCACCGGCTGCTGGCGCGCGAGCAGCGCTATCGCCCGCGCCTCCAGGTCGTGCTGCAGGTCGTCGACCTTCTGGTCCGCGGCGATCACGCTCTCCGCGAGCTTCAGGTCGGCGTCGAGCATGGCCGTCGTGGCGCGCCCGATCGCCGACCCGACAAGGCGGGCCATCTCGACCAGGCCCTCGCCGATCGAGTCAAGTTCCTCGTGGTACGCGTCCCGCATCGATGTCCCTCTCTCACAGATGTTTGGGGTCCCAGTCGGACTCGGACCCCCACGCTCCCACGTTCGGGCCCCTACGCGTCCGGCGTCTCCACCTGAAGTGAATGAGCCCTTTCTCCTCGGTGAACTCTGGGCGACGCGGGCGGCCGTTCCGCTCGGTTCAAATGAACCCCCACAGTCCCCATGGTGAACTCTGGGCGACGACTGTTCGAGCAGCCACTCGGACGGCTGGGAGAGAGTCTGTCGTCCCGCATAACCTGGATGGCATGGACGTGAACGCGGCGGTCGCCGCATTGGCCGCGATCGCCGGGGTGTGCACCGGCGTGATCGCCATGCTGGCGTTCCGCTGGAGCGAGCGCGACCAGGCGCGGCCCACCCGGACCTCCCTGCACACCGACGCGGTGCTCCCGCCCGGCGTCGACACCGTGCTCTCCGTGCTGCGCTCCTCCGCGGTCGTGCTCGACGAGAGCGACTCCGTGGTCAAGGCCAGCTCGGCGGCGTACGCCCTCGGCCTGGTCCGCGGCGGAAAGCTGGCCGTCGAGCCCATGCTCAACATGGCCCGCGACACCCGCCGCGACGGCGAGATACGCCAGGTCGAGCTCGACCTGCCCCGGCGCGGTACGGGACGCGGCGAGGCCCTCGCGGTCTCCGCCCGGGTGGCACCGCTCGGCTCCCGCCTGGTGCTGCTCCTCGTCGAGGACCTGACCGAGGCCCGCCGTATCGAAGCGGTACGACGGGACTTCGTCGCCAACGTGAGTCACGAGCTCAAGACTCCGACAGGTGCGCTCTCGCTGCTCTCCGAGGCCGTCATGGACGCCTCGGACGACCCCGAGGCGGTCACCCGCTTCGCCGGCCGCATGCAGATCGAGGCGACCCGGCTGACCAACCTCGTACAGGAGCTCATCGACCTCTCCCGGGTGCAGAACGACGACCCGCTGGAGGACTCCGAGCCGGTACGGGTGGACGAACTGGTCGCCGAGGCCATCGACCGCTCCCGGCACACCGCCTCCACCAAGCAGATCACCATGGTCTCCGGAGGCACCGCCGACCTGCGCGTCTGGGGCAGCCGCGGCCAGCTCGCCGCCGCTCTCGGCAACCTCGTCGAGAACGCCGTCAACTACTCACCAGCCCGTACGCGGGTGGGCATCGCCGCCCGCCGCGTGGCCGCGCCCGGCGGCGACCTCATCGAGATAGCGGTCACCGACCAGGGCATCGGCATCCCCGACAAGGACAAGGAGCGCATCTTCGAGCGCTTCTACCGCGTCGACCCGGCCCGCTCCCGCGCCACCGGAGGTACGGGGCTCGGCCTGGCCATCGTCAAGCACGTGGCCGCCTCGCACGGCGGGGAGGTCACGGTGTGGAGCACCGAAGGCCAGGGCTCCACCTTCACCCTGCGGCTGCCCGAGGCGGGCGCGGTACGTGACCGCCGCTCGTCCGAGGCTTCGTCCCCCACCCCCGATCTCATGACCGAACCGCTCCCTGCCCCGGAGGTCCTTCCGTGACCCGAGTGCTTGTCGTCGAGGATGAGGAATCCTTCAGCGACGCCCTGTCGTACATGCTCCGCAAGGAAGGCTTCGAGGTCGCGGTCGCCGCGACCGGGCCCGACGGCCTCGACGAGTTCGAGCGCAACGGGGCGGACCTCGTCCTCCTCGACCTGATGCTGCCGGGGCTGCCCGGCACCGAGGTGTGCCGCCAGCTGCGCGGACGCTCGAACGTCCCGGTCATCATGGTGACCGCCAAGGACAGCGAGATCGACAAGGTCGTCGGGCTGGAAATAGGAGCCGACGACTACGTGACGAAGCCCTTCTCCTCGCGGGAGCTGGTCGCCCGCATCCGCGCGGTCCTGCGCCGCCGCGGTGAGCCGGAGGAGGTCACCCCCGCCGCTCTGGAGGCCGGGCCGGTCCGGATGGACGTGGACCGCCACGTCGTCACGGTCTCCGGCGGCAAGGTCGACCTCCCGCTCAAGGAGTTCGACCTCCTGGAGATGCTGCTGCGCAACGCCGGCCGTGTCCTGACCCGTATGCAGCTGATCGACCGGGTCTGGGGCGCGGACTACGTCGGCGACACCAAGACCCTCGACGTCCACGTGAAGCGCCTCCGGGCGAAGATCGAGCCCGACCCGGGCGCGCCGCGGTACCTGGTGACGGTGCGGGGCCTGGGCTACAAGTTCGAGCCGTAAACCGTACGTGTACGAATGCCAAGGGGCGCCCCGCCGGAGTATCCGGTGGGGCGCCCCTTCGCGTATGCGTGCGTCAGTGACCCGCCGCGTGGCTGGCCTCGCCCGTCGGGGTCGCGGTGGAGCCCGCCTCGGTGCCGTGGCCCGCCTCGCCCGTCGGGGTCGCGGTGGCGGTCCCGGTCGGCTTGGCGGCCGGGGGCTGCGGGATCTCGGTCGGGCCGTACTCCTTGAAGTAGCCGGCCGCCGGGACGACGAAGGCGTCGATGCTCACGTCGCCGGTCCGGCTCAGCTTGAAGACGAGCTCCTGCGCGCCGCCGTCCTCGACGGCCTCGTGGCCCTTCTCGATCGTGGCGGTGGCGTTGCCCTTGCCACCGATGACGACCGAGCCGCCCGCGGGGATCGTGATCGGGCCCGAGCCCTCGGCGGCCTTGAGCTTCACGGGCGCGGGCGAGCCGGCCAGCGTGATCGAGTCGAGCGTCTGCGGCTCGCGGCCGTTGTTGAACACGGTCGCGGAGACGACGGCCGGGCCGGGGGCACCGGCGGTCGGCTGGGTGATCACGAGCGCGTTCTGGATCTTGACGTCGTCCACGGTGACGGCGGCGTTGTCCGGCCGGACGCTGAGCGTTTCCGCGTCATTGCCGGCGCCGCAGGCGGACAGCGAGGCGATCGAGATCACGATGGCGGAGGCGGCGAGGGCGCCGCGTCGAAGGCTGCGGCTCACGGCGGCGGCAACTCCTAGGACGTACGGACGGGCATGGACGAGCCGGCTGGGGTCGAGCTGAGGACCAACCGGCTAAGGACGAGCTAAAGGTGCGTCAGCGGGCTTAGGTTACCGAGCCACCCTCCCCGTCCCGCACCCGACCCGCCCCTTCGCGCACCCGGCGCTCGCCACGCCCGCCATGACCGTCTTCCCGACCGTCGTCGCGGTCACCTTCACGGCTGCGCCCCCGATGGCCGGATCACGTCGTATTGACGCTCCGTTCACATAACCGACTTGATCAATTCGACGGCCGTCCGCGCATTCCGCCGCCCGCCTCACAAGAAAACCCGCGTCACACCGTCGGGTGATCAATTCGGGATTCGGTCCGGGAAGCATCCGTACGGGTGACCGATCCTCGAACGGAGTACGTGAAGATGACCGCGCCGAACCCGGCAAAACGGGACATCCAGCCTCCCCTGGAGGCCTCCGGGTGGGCGTAACGTGCAGGTTTCTCTCCGTCCGCACAGCCGCTCCGACCTGCGAATACCGCCCCCCGGAAGCCCTCCGCAGCACGTCCGCTCCGCTGTTGTCAAGCCCCGAGATATGCCCTGACCTGCGAAAACGCCATTCAGAAGATGCCGTATCCGTGTTACCCTGGATAGCCACGGAAGGGGTACCTGTCACATGACGTTCAAGGTTGGCGACACCGTGGTCTATCCCCATCACGGGGCCGCGCTGATCGAGGCCATCGAAACTCGCCAGATCAAAGGCGTGGACAAGACCTACTTGGTGCTCAAGGTCGCCCAGGGCGACCTGACGGTTCGTGTGCCGGCGGACAATGCGGAGTTCGTCGGTGTTCGCGATGTGGTCGGTCAGGACGGGCTGGACCGGGTCTTCGAGGTGCTGCGCGCGCCGTATGCCGAGGAGCCCACCAACTGGTCCCGTCGCTACAAGGCGAACCTGGAGAAGCTCGCCTCCGGCGATGTCATCAAGGTTGCCGAAGTGGTCCGCGACCTGTGGCGCCGCGAGCGCGAGCGCGGACTGTCCGCAGGTGAGAAGCGCATGCTCGCCAAGGCTCGGCAGATCCTGGTGAGCGAGCTGGCTCTCGCGGAGAACACGAACGAGGACAAGGCCGAGGCTCTCCTTGACGAGGTCCTCGCGTCCTGAGCGAAGCGATGCCGCGGTGCCCGTTGACGTGCTGTGCCACACACAGCGCTGTCGCCGGGCGCTGCGGCATGTTTCGTCTCATGCCGCCCCAGATCTCGCCCCCGGCGTCCGGGGCTCGTGCCGTCTCGTGCCGGGGTGTCCTCCGGGCCGGGGTGAGGTGACGTTGTCGTCTCCGGGTGAGGTGACGCTGTCGTCTCGTGACGCGCGTCCGTCGACGCAAGCTCCCGTACCCCTGCCCCCTCGCATCCCACGGCCCCGGTGTCACGCGCAACGCCCCGACCGTCGTCACGGAAAGGGCCCGGCCAAGGCGTCGCGTCCAGACGCTCAGGCCATACCCATGTCGGCCGAGGAAACAAACCTGCCGGAGTGCAACCGATGACAGACGAAACGCGTCCCGCGCGCACCGCAGCGGTGATCCCCGCGGCGGGCCGGGGCGTACGCCTCGGCCCGGGCGCCCCCAAGGCGCTCCGCGCGCTGAACGGCACCCCCATGCTCATCCACGCCGTCCGGGCGATGGCGGCCTCCCGCGCCGTCTCCCTCGTCGTCGTGGTTGCCCCCGCGGACGGCGCCGCCGAGGTCAAGAACCTCCTCGACGCCCACGCGCTGCCCGAGCGCACCGACTACCTCGTCGTCCCCGGCGGCGACACCCGCCAGGAATCCGTACGCCTCGGCCTCGAAGCGCTGCCCGAGGGCGTCACCACCGTCCTCGTCCACGACGCCGCCCGGCCGCTGGTCCCCGTCGACACCGTCGACGCGGTCATCGAGGCCGTACGGGACGGAGCCGTCGCCGTCGTCCCCGCCCTGCCGGTCGCCGACACCGTCAAGGAGGTCGAGCCCGCGGAGCGGAAGGGTGACCCCGAGAGCGTCGTCGCCACGCCCGAGCGCTCCCGGCTGCGCGCCGTCCAGACCCCGCAGGGCTTCGACTACGAGACCCTCGTCAACGCCCACGCGACCGTCGCCCTCACCGGTGACGGCGCCACCGACGACGCCGGCATGGTCGAGCGGCTCGGCGCGCCCGTCGTGGTCGTGCCCGGCCACGAGGAGGCGTTCAAGGTGACCCGCCCCCTCGACCTCGTACTCGCCGAGGCCGTACTCGCCCGCCGGAGGGCCAACGATGGCTTCTGAGCGCCCCGTGATGCCGTTGGTAGGCATCGGCACCGACGTCCACGCCTTCGAGCGCGGGCGCGAGCTGTGGTGCGCGGGGCTGCTGTGGGAGGGCGAGGAGTACGGGCTCGCCGGGCACTCCGACGGCGACGTCGCCGCCCACGCAGCCTGCGACGCGCTCTTCTCCGCCGCCGGCATCGGCGACCTCGGCGCCCACTTCGGCACCTCCCGCCCCGAGTGGTCCGGCGCCTCCGGCGTCACGCTCCTGACCGAGGCCGCCCGGATCGTCCGCGCCGAGGGGTACGAGATCGGCAACGTCGCCGTCCAGGTCATCGGCGTCCGCCCCAAGGTCGGCAAGCGCCGCGACGAGGCGCAGAAGGCCCTGAGCGCGGCGGTCGGCGCGCCCGTCTCCGTCTCGGGCACGACGACGGACGGGCTCGGGCTTACCGGCCGAGCGGAGGGGCTGGCTGCGATCGCGACGGCGCTGGTGGTCCGTACGGCCTGACGGGCGGGGCCCGTGGGCACCCATCCCTGAACGCGCACCGCCCCCGTGGGGTGTGCCCACCCGTTCCGCCCCAGCGGAACGTATGCCCACACCGGGCACAATTTGCCCCGCGACGCCGAATAGGTCGCGGGGCACTACCACACGCCCACTACCCTGGAGTGGTGACTATTCGCCTGTACGACACCAGCGCCCGGCAGATCCGTGACTTCATCCCGCTCACACCGGGCCGTGTCTCGATCTACCTCTGTGGTGCCACCGTGCAGGCCGCCCCGCACATCGGGCACATCCGGTCGGGGCTGAACTTCGACATCATGCGCCGCTGGTTCGCGTACCGCGGCTACGACGTCACGTTCATCCGCAACGTCACCGACATCGACGACAAGATCATCACCAAGGGCGCCGACCAGGGCCGCCCTTGGTGGGCCATCGGCTACGAGAACGAGCGCGCCTTCAATTCCGGCTACGACGCCCTCGGTTGCCTGCCGCCCACCTATGAGCCCCGCGCCACCGGCCATGTCACCGAGATGGTCGAGATGATGCGCGGGCTCATCGAGCGGGGCCACGCCTACGAGGCTGACGGCAGCGTCTACTTCGACGTGCGCTCGTTCCCCGGCTACCTCTCCCTCTCCAACCAGGACATCGACGACCTGCGCCAGCCCGCCGAGGAAGGCATCACCGGCAAGCGCGACCCGCGCGACTTCGCCATGTGGAAGGCCACCAAGCCCGGCGAGCCCGACTGGGAGACCCCGTGGGGCCGCGGCCGGCCCGGCTGGCACCTGGAGTGCTCGGCGATGGCGCACAAGTACCTGGGCTCCGCCTTCGACATCCACGGCGGCGGCCTCGACCTGATCTTCCCGCACCACGAGAACGAGATTGCCCAGGCCCAGGCGTACGGCGACGACTTCGCCTCGTACTGGGTGCACAACGCCTGGGTCACCATGAGCGGCGAGAAGATGTCGAAGTCGCTCGGCAACTCGGTGCTCGTGAGTGAAATGGTCAAGAACTGGCGGCCCATCGTCCTGCGCTACTACCTGGGCACCCCGCACTACCGGTCGATGATCGAGTACAGCGAGGAGTCCCTGCGCGAGGCCGAGTCCGCGTTCGCGCGCATCGAGGGCTTCGTCCAGCGCGCCACCGAGAAGGCAGGCAAGCCCGTCCCGCCCGCCGCCGAGGTGCCGCCCGCGTTCGCCGAGGCGATGGACGACGACCTGGGCGTCCCGCAGGCGCTCGCGATCATCCACACCGCCGTCCGCCAGGGCAACAGCGCACTCGCGGCCGACGACAAGGACGAGGCGATCGCCCGCCTCGCCGAGGTCCGGGCCATGCTCGGCGTCCTCGGCCTGGACCCCCTCGACCCGCACTGGGCCGAGGAGACCGACCGCGGCGAGGAGCTCCACGGCGTCGTCGACACCCTCGTACGGCTCGTGCTCCAGCAGCGCGAGTCGGCCCGCGAGCGCAAGGACTGGGCGACCGCGGACGCGATCCGCGACCAGCTGAGCCAGTCCGGCCTCGCCATCGAGGACAGCCCCGACGGCCCCCGCTGGACGCTGGGCAACCGCTGATGATGTGCCGCTCGGCCAGCCGGGCGGCACACTTCACTTACAGACCTATGTACAGACCGATGTACGCAACACCGAGGATTAGGTAGTCATGGCCGGGAACAGCCAGCGCAGGAACCGCCGCACGTCCAACAAGAAGGGCGCTACGGTCGGCAGCGGTGGCCAGCGGCGCAAGGGCCTCGAGGGCAAGGGCCCCACGCCGCCCGCCTCCGCCCGCAAGGGCCACAAGAAGAACCGCATCGCCAACGCCCAGGCCAAGCACGCCGCCGCCCGCCGCCCCGCCCCGCGCCGCGGCGGCCCCAAGGGCACCTCGGAGATGGTCGTCGGCCGCAACCCGGTCTTCGAGGCGCTGCGCGACGGCGTCCCCGCGACCACGCTCTACGTCCAGCAGTTCATCGACAACGACGAGCGCGTCCGCGACGTGCTGAAGCTCGCCGGTGACCGGGGCAACATCAACCTGATGGAGGCCCCGCGCCAGGAGCTCGACCGGATGACGAACGGCCTGAACCACCAGGGCCTCGTCCTCCAGGTCCCGCCGTACGAGTACGCGCACCCCGAGGACCTCACCGCGGCCGCCTACGACGCCCACGAGGACCCGCTGATCGTCGCCCTCGACGGCGTCACCGACCCCCGTAACCTCGGCGCGATCGTCCGCTCCGTCTCCGCCTTCGGCGGTCACGGCGTCGTCGTCCCCGAGCGCCGCGCGGCCGGGATGACCGCGGGCGCCTGGAAGTCCTCGGCCGGCACCGCCGCCCGTACCCCGGTCTCCCGCGTCACCAACCTGACCCGGGCCCTGGAGGGCTTCCAGAAGGAGGGCCTCACGGTCGTCGGCCTCGCCGCCGACGGCGAGCACACGGTCGAGGACCTGGAGGCGCTCGACGGCCCGGTCGTCATCGTCATCGGCAGCGAGGGCAAGGGCCTGGGCCGCCTGGTCGGCGAGACCTGCGACTACCGCGTCCGTATCTCGATGCCCGGTGGCGCCGAGTCGCTGAACGCCGGTGTCGCCGCGGGCATCGTCCTCTACGAGGTCGCCCGCCGCCGCGCGAACTGATCTCGCAGCACCGTCACGGGCAAGGGCCCAGCTCGCTGAGCTGGGCCCTTGCCCGTACCCGGGCCCGTCCCCCGGCCCATAGCAGGCGATCTTGACGGGTCTCGGACATTTCCCGACCGTCAAGGCAGTGTCCAAACCCCGCGTCACTCGGTTAGATGAGTGTGGACACCAGAACGCCCCGGCCGGGGTTCGACGATCAGCCCGCGCTGAGCATGCTCAAAGTGGATTCCGATCCCGCGCAGGTCATCGTGAACCACGCCAGCTTCCGTGTGCGGCTCGCGCCGGCCCAGCAGCCGAAGTTCGCCGCCGCCTCCCGGCTCTCCGCCATGGGAACCCCGGCGGGTACAGAGGCGGGTGCGGCCGCGGGCCGTCGCCGGCCCGTCGTATGGACCGGAAAGTCCGCGCCCGGCGCCACGGGACTGCTCCAGGCCGTACGCGAGTCCTCCGTCTCCACGCTGGAACCGCTGGACGCGGGGATCACCCAGGCCATCCCGCGCATCGACGACACCATGCCGACCCCCGTTGTCCCCGCCGACGGGCCTCCGCTCCTGCCGCCCATGCGGCGCGCCGAAGGCGCCTACGACGGGCCGCACGGCGGCAGCCCGTACGACGGCCGGTACGACGGCCGGTACGACGGCAGTCCGTACGGCGGGCCCCACGAGGCGGCCTACGCGGACGGACACGAGGCCGGCCAGGACGGGGACGACGACTACCGCGCCCCCGCCAACCGCCACGGCGCGGACCCGGTCCGGCACGCCTACTACCCCGGGCGCCGGATGAACCTCGGCGTCGTCCTCCTCCCGCTCCGCGTCTTCCTCGGCTTCATCTCCATCTACGCCGGCATGGGCAAGCTCTGCGACCCCGTCTACTTCGACGGCGGCGAGCGCGGCTCCATGGTCAAGTGGCTCAACTCGCTCCACCCCTGGGCCCTCGCCGAACCGCTGCGCGACTTCGCCCTCCAGCACCCCGTCGGCGCCGGACTGACCGTCGCCTTCCTCCAGGTCGTCGTCGGCGTCCTGACCGTCCTCGGCCTCTGGCAGCGGGTCGCCGCCGTCATCGGCGCCCTGCTGTCGGCCGCGCTGCTCCTGACCGTCAGCTGGAAGACCGTCCCGGTCTACGACTCCGCCGACATCATCTTCCTCGCCGCCTGGTCCCCGCTGATCATCGCCGGCGCCCCCGTCTACTCCATCGACGGCCGCCTCGCCGGCGAGGCCTGGCGCACTCTCGGACCCCGCTCCGAGCTGTGGGAGCTGCGCCGCCGCGTCCTGCGCCGCGGCACGCTCGTCGCCTCCGTCGTCGTCGGCCTCACGCTGCTCACCGGCTCGGTGCTCGGCGGGGCCGTACGGTCCACCGAGATGGTCACCGTGCCCGGCCCGAACGACGACCCGATCAACCACCTTCCCGGCCAGCCCCTCCCGCAGGAGCCCGGCGACCGCACCCCGTCCGAGTCCACCTCCACGCGGCCCAAGCCGTCGGCGACGTCCGGCGCGGACGGCGCGAGCGAGGACGACGAGAAGGCCTCGCCGAGCGAGACCGTACGGGAGACCGGCCGGATCGAGGAGAGCCGGCCGACCGCCACGCAGGGCACCGGCACCCGTACGCCGACCCAGTCGCGGCCCGCGGCCCCGCCGTCCACCAGCTCCGGCCCGACGAGCACGGGCGGGACGAGCGGCGGCGGTGGCGGCACGAGCGAGCCCCCGAGCGGCGGCTCGACGTCGGGCGGCAACCGGAACCCGATCGGCGGCCTGCTGGGCTGACGTAACTGGTTCTACGGGAAAGGGCGGCACCGCGCGGATGCGGTGCCGCCCTTCTCGTACGTCCCTTGACTCTCGTACGAAGGGCTGTCAGGCGCTCTGAGAGGCCAGCTCCTTCGCCGCCTCGGTCAGGTCCTTCGCCGTGTCGATCGCCCGCCAGTAGGCCCCCTGGGGCAGCGGGAAGCCCGCGAGGCGGCGCTCCCTGGCAAGGCGGGGGAACGTGGTGCGCTCGTGGTCGCCCCGCTCGGGGAGAAGCTCGGTGAACGCGGCGGAGAAGACGTACACGCCCGCGTTGATGAGGTATGGCGACGGCGGCGACTCGATGAAGTCGGTGATGTGCCCGAAGGCGTCTGTCTCGACGACGCCCCACGGGATCCGGGGGCGGGCGAGGGCGAGGGTGGCGGTGGCGTCGCGCTCGGTGTGGAACGCGGCCATCTCACGCAGGGAGAAGCGGGTCCAGATGTCGCCGTTGGTGGCGTACCAGGGCTGTCCGGGCTCGGGCAGGTGCGCGGCGGCGTACTTGAGGCCGCCGCCGCGGCCGAGCGGCTCCGGCTCGACGACGGTCTTCACGCGCAGCGGCAGATCGGCGGAGGCGAGCCACTCCTGGAGCACCTCGGCGAGATGGCCGCAGGACACGACGGCGTCCGTCACGCCCTCGGCGGCGAGCCAGGACAGCTGATGGCCGATGATCGGGGTCCCGGTGCCGGGGATCTCGACCATCGGCTTGGGGCGGTCGTCGGTGTACGGGCGCAGGCGCGAGCCCTGGCCGCCCGCCAGGACCACGGCCTGCGTCGGGAAGGTATCCATACCGGGAACGATATGCGCACCTCGCGAGGCGGCCCGTGGGAGCCCTTCGGGGTCGCATCGCGGCCCTTCAGGGACGTGTCAGGGACGTGTCAGGGACGTGTCAGGGACGTGGCGTCAGCTCGCGAACATCACGCCGGTCGCGAACGAGGTGTCGCAGACCGGGCGCGAGTAGGACTGGGCGCGGGCGGGGCCGTAGTGGCGGACGGCCGCCTTGCCCAGGGCGCGGGCGATGGACATGCAGTGCTTGGCGAGGGACGGGCTGTTCTCCACCTCGCGCTGGAGGTGGGTCAGCGCCGTTCCGGGGTCCTTCTCCTGAAGCTCTGCGAGGAGCCGGTCGCGCAGAATATCCTGCGGGGCACGGGACTTGGCGGGGACGGAGACGTCCTCCGAGGATGCGGTGAGCATCTGGGTGTCGGAGCCCTGGCCGGCCCACGGAACGGTGGACACCGCGAGCGTTCCGGAGAGCACCAGGACGACGGGCAGGACGAGGGCGAGAGAGCGGCCGATACGGCGGGCAGTGTGCGTCACGCAGGCGAGCGTAGCGGTCAGTGAAGATATGGCGACATTTAGTCACTCTCGCGGGGGATGGTTCGAGGCGACTTTTCGAATCCCGTGTTGACGCGGGTGTCTGAATTGGCTGTTCTGCCGGGGTATTTGTCGACATGCGGGGTGGGTACGCGAACGGCCCCGTATCAGCAACAGATACGGGGCCGTTCGGAAGCGCAGGCTACTCAGCCGGAGAGCCGCTCACCGGTCGAGGTGGAGAAGACGTGCAGCTCGTCCGGGCGGGGCACGACGTGCAGCGTGGAGCCCTTCTCCGGGACGGCGCGGCCGCCGACGCGGACGACCAGGTCCTTGTCCTCGCCGCCGACGCGGGCGGAGCCGTAGACGTAACCGTCGGCGCCGAGCTCCTCGACGACGTTCACGGAGACGGCCAGGCCCTCCTTGCTGGTGGCGCCCGAGACGTCGAAGTGCTCGGGGCGGATGCCGACCGTCACGGTCGTGTCGCCCTTGGCGGAGGCGGCGGAGAGCGCGTCACGGGAGACAGGGACGATGCTGTTGCCGAACTTCACACCGCCGTCGGTGATCGGCACCTCGACCAGGTTCATGGCCGGGGAGCCGATGAAGCCGGCGACGAAGAGGTTGGCGGGACGGTCGTACATGTTGCGCGGCGAGTCGACCTGCTGGAGCAGCCCGTCCTTGAGGACGGCGACGCGGTCGCCCATGGTGAGGGCCTCGACCTGGTCGTGGGTGACGTACACGGTCGTGATGCCGAGGCGACGCTGGAGCGACGCGATCTGCGTACGGGTGGACACGCGCAGCTTGGCGTCGAGGTTCGACAGCGGCTCGTCCATGAGGAAGACCTGCGGCTCACGCACGATCGCGCGCCCCATGGCCACACGCTGCCGCTGACCACCGGAGAGCGCCTTCGGCTTGCGGTCCAGGTACGGCGTGAGGTCGAGGATCTTCGCGGCCTCCTCGACCTTGGCGCGGATCTCGCTCTTGTTGACGCCGGCGATCTTGAGGGCGAAGCCCATGTTGTCGGCGACGGTCATGTGCGGGTACAGCGCGTAGTTCTGGAACACCATGGCGATGTCCCGGTCCTTCGGCGGCAGGTGCGTGACGTCGCGGTCACCGATCCGGATGGAGCCGCCGTTGACGTCCTCAAGACCGGCGAGCATGCGCAGGGAGGTCGACTTGCCGCAGCCGGACGGGCCGACGAGGACGAGGAACTCGCCGTCCTCGATCTCGATCTCGAGCTGGTCGACGGCGGGCTTGTCGGAACCCGGGTAGAGCCGGGTCGCCTTGTCGAAAGTGACAGAAGCCATGGTGATGTGTCCCTTCACCGGCAGGAACGTGCCGGACGATCCGTAGTGGAAGGAAGTGATGGGTCTAGTCCACCGGAGTGAACTTCCCGTGACGCTACCTTGACGGTGTCCGATCTGTCAGCAGCCGGAGGCGGAGAGATTTTTTCTGTTTGCTTCGCCGGCTGGTCGGAACGGAAGTCCGGTTCCTGGTTGGTCGTTCGCGCTGCTGTGTAGAGTGGGAGGGCCTCGCGCGCGGGTGAATGCGTGCAATGCCTCCTTAGCTCAGTCCGGCCCAGAGCGGCTGTCTTGTAAACAGCAGGTCGTCGGTTCGAATCCGACAGGGGGCTCCAGCGATCTCGTGTCCCGGACCACTCAGGTCCGGGACACTTGTGTGTGAGAGGGCGGCTGACGTGAGTACGCGCACTCATGCGCGGCCCCGGGGTGTGTGGGGTACGTTGCGGTCGCGTCCAGGGGGGATCTTGGCCTGGCGTCGCCGCGGCCGTGGACGGCCGACGCGCGCTCTCTCGTTCTTCGAACATCACAGGGGACTGATTTCGTGCGAAGAATCTTCGCTCTCGGGGGGACGGCCGCTCTGCTGGTGGCCGGCCTGGTCACCGGTACGGCCGGTACGGCTGTCGCTGCCGACGAGTTCTACGGGTTCACCGTCGAGGACAAGGTGCTCCAGCCCGGGGAGGGCTGGGCCGAGCTTGCTCCTAGCGGCGTGGAGGGGACCGTCGACGGCACTCTCGTCTACGCCCTCAGCAAGGCTCCGCTGACCGACCCGGCCTGGACGGAGGCGGGTCTGCCGAGTGGGATGGCGCTGGAGCTGTACGAGGAGTCGTGCGCGCCGCGGGCCGGTGTCACCGGGGTGTACACGTGCCCCGTCAACGAGAACAGCCCGTTCCCGGGGATCGACGTCTCGGCTGCCGCGTCGGCGGCGCACGGCACCACGCTTCACTACGGCGTCGTCTATGCCCCGCGCGGCGCGGACCTTGCGAAGGCCGTCAAGGAGGCTCAGATCGTCGGCAGTGTTCCCGAGGACGGTCGGCATGCCGCTCGTACGGTGACGGTGAAGTCGGCGGAGCACGTCGCGCAGAACACGCTGGCCATGAACACGCCGGGGCTGCCGGCCGGTGGCACGGTCACCCAGTCGGTCACCCTGCACGCGGTGGACAAGGGCAGGCTCGACATCGGGTTCATGCCGGCCGAGGGGCAGCGGTGGTGGGAGGAGGACGAGAGCCAGGTTGAGATCACCGGCGTCTCCGTCAGTTCGGACATCGCCTCCTGCGAGCACAGCTACGGGGACATCGGGTACGGCGGCGTCTACTGCGACGTCGACCCGGGCGACGCGCCGAAGGACGTCACCGTCTCCTACACCCTGAAGGCCGGTGCTGCGGCCGCCGCGTGGAAGATCGACACCTACGCCACGTACGAGGTGTACAGCTTCGGAACCGGTAACCCCGAGACGAGCAGCACCTTCTCGATCCAGAGCTCGCGTCCGGTGCCGACCCACCACGCGATGATCGCCCGGGACAAGAACGGCCTGCTGTACTGGCACCATGGCACGGGCAGGGCCGCCGAGCCGTTCGCCGACTGGGTCGAGAGCGTCGGCCGCGGCTGGCAGATCTACAACGCGCTCACCAAGCTCTCGCCGATCACGGTCCAGGCCACCGGCGGTGGTGTGGTGGGCCGCGACGGCGCCGGTGTCCTCTGGTACTACCGGACGACCGGCGACGAGTACGCGCCGTTCGCCGCGCGCGTGAAGGTCGGCGGCGGCTGGGGCGTCTACAACTCGCTGACGGGCGTCTCCGATGTGACCGGTGACGGCAAGGCGGATCTGATCGCCCGGGACTCGGCCGGTGCGCTGTGGCTGTACAGGGGCACGGGCAGCAACACCGCGCCGTTCGCGGCGCGTACGAAGGTCGGCGCCGGCTGGCAGATCTACAACCAGGTGACCGGGGCGGGCGACCTGACCGGTGACCGCAAGGCAGACCTGATCGCCCGGGATTCGGCCGGTGCGCTGTGGCTGTACAGGGGTACGGGTAACGCGGCGGCGCCGTTCGCGGCGCGTACGAAGGTCGGTGGCGGCTGGGGTGTGTACCCGCTGGTGACCGCGCCGGGTGACCTCACCGACGACGGCCGGGCCGATCTGGTCGCGCGGGACGGTTCCGGTGTCTTCTATCTGTACCGGGGTACGGGCAACGCGGCGGCGCCGTATGCCGCTCGCGCGCGGCTCGGGACGGGTTGGGGCGGGGTCGCGGGCAGTTCGTACAACTCTCTGTTCTGACGCTCTGTAGTACGGAAGTGGGGCCTGGGTCGGCGGTTGCCGGTCCGGGCCCCTTTCTCGTTCTGTCAGCGGCCGGAGAGTCTGTCGGCGATCGCGGCGATGCGGGAGGTTTCCGCGGTGTGGGTGGTGAGTTCCTGGCGGTCGGCGGTGCGGTAGGCCGCGTACATCGTCTGGACGCCGAGCCAGCGCAGGGGTTCCGGCTCCCACTTGCGGACCTTGTGGTTGACCCAGGGGAGGGCGGTGAGGTCGGTGGGGCCGGACTGGCCGGAGTCCTGCTGGATGAGGTCGCGCAGGGTGCGGGCCGCGAGGTTGGTGGTGGCGACGCCGGAGCCGACGTAACCGCCTGCCCAGCCGAGGCCGGTGGAGCGGTCGAGGGTGACCGTGGCGCACCAGTCGCGGGGGACGCCGAGGACGCCGGACCAGGCGTGGTCGATGCCGATGCCGGCGAGGGAGGGGAAGAAGCGGATGAGGATGTCGCGCAGGGCGTCGATGGTCTGGGGCTGGGTGCGTCCGTCGCTGTCGGTCTTGGAGCCGTAGCGGTAGGGGACGCCCCTGCCTCCGAGTGCGATGCGGCCGTCGGCGGTGCGCTGGGCGTACATGTAGGCGTGGGCCATGTCGCCGAGGGTTTCGAGGCCGTTCCAGCCGATGGTGTCCCACTGGGCGTCGGTGAGGGGTTCGGTGGCGATCATGGAGGAGTTCATCGGGAGCCAGGTGCGGCGCTGGCCGGTGAGGGAGGCGGTGAAGCCTTCGGTGCAGCGCAGGACGTACGGGGCGCGGACGGTGCCGTACGGGGTGATGGCGTGCTTGGGCTTGATCTCGGTGACGGGTGTCGACTCGTGGATGGTGACGCCGAGGGCCTCGACGGCGTCGGCGAGTCCGGTGACGAGCTTGACGGGGTGGAGGCGGGCGCCGTGCGGGGTCCAGGAAGAGCCGACGGCGCCGGCGATGCGGATGCGGTCGGCGGTCTCGCGGGCGCCGTAGAGCTCGCGTTCCTTCTCGCCGAAGGCGATCTCGACGGCGTGGAAGGCCTTGAGGCGGGCGAGTTGGGCGGGGGAGTGGGCGACTTCGAGGACGCCGCCGCGGTGGATGCAGGCGTCGATGCCTTCGGCGGCGCAGACGTCGATGACCTCGGTGACAGTGTCGTTCATGGCGTGCTGGAGGCGTACGGCGGCGTCGTGGCCGTGCAGTCTGGCGTAGCGGTCGCGGCCGGCGATGCCGTTGTAGAGCCAGCCGCCGTTGCGTCCGGAGGCGCCGTAGCCGCAGAACTTGGCTTCGAGGACGGTGATGTTGAGGAAGGGGACGGCCTTCTTGAGGTAGTACGCGGTCCACAGCCCGGTGTAGCCGCCGCCGACGATGCAGACGTCGGCCGTGGCGTCCCCGGGGAGGGGCTCGCGGGGGGCGGGGGCGCCCTGCTGGGCGAACCAGAACGAGATGCCGCCGTTGACCGTGCCGACCGTGCTGCTCCTGCTGACCATGGGCGGGAGGGTACTGGACGGGGCCCTCGTATCGGGGTGGGGGCGGCGGCGACGCTGCTGGCACGCGCGGGGGGATCGGGTGCAGGGTGGCCCCATGATTCGTACCGCCATACCTGCCGATGTCCCCGTGATCCACGCGATGGTCCGCGAGCTCGCCGACTACGAGAAGGCCTTGCACGAGGTCCGCGCGACTCCTGAGCAGCTCCACGAGGCCCTCTTCGGCCCCCAGCCCGCCGCCTTCGCCCACATCGCGGAGACGGACGACGGCGAGCCGGTGGGCTTCGCGCTGTGGTTCCTGAACTTCTCGACGTGGCGCGGTGTCCACGGGATCTACCTGGAGGACCTGTACGTCCGCCCCTCGAGCCGGGGCGGCGGCCACGGGAAGGCTCTGCTGGCGGAGTTGGCGCGGATCTGTGTGGAGCGGCGGTACGAGCGCCTGGAGTGGTCGGTCCTGGACTGGAATGTGCCGGCCCGCGAGTTCTACAAGTCGCTCGGGGCGGTGTCCATGGACGAGTGGACCGTGAACCGCCTGACGGACGACGCGCTCCGAAAGCTGGGCGGGGCGGAGTAGCCGCCGGACGCCTGCCCGGGACCGCGAGAAGGCGGAACCGGGCGGGTGGGCTGTCCGGCTACCCGACGGCCGGGACCGGGTGCTCCGGGGACCAGGCCCAGGCGGTGCCGTCGGGGTTCACGGTGAGCCCGAACCGCTCGAAGTCCGGGCGGCCCTGGTCGTCCCACCAGGCGTGGGCGGCCGTGAGTTCGCTGGGGGCCGGCCTCCGTCGTGGCGCGTTCGGTCACTTGGTGCCGCTGCCCTTCGTGTCGCTGTGACCGGAGTCCTGGCCCTCCGAGCCGCCTCCGCCGTGCCCGGCGCCCGACTGGCCGTCGTCCTGCTGGCTTCCGCCCTGGCCCGAGCCGGTGCCTCCGCCGTGCTGTCCGCCCATGAACGTGCTCCTTCTCGTGATGGATGAATGGTGGTGTGGGCCGCCCCGGCTGAACGGTGGATCGGTCACCGGGGCGGAGTCTGTGAGGGTGAGGGTCAGCCCGACCCGCGAGCGAGGGCCTTGGGAGCGCAGTGCGGCCTGCATCTGTTGCTCTCCAGCCTCCGCCAGGAATTCCAGGAGGGGACTCCCCGGAGTCAGGTGGCGCGAGAGCTGGGCGACCCATTCGCCGCGTTCTCGAAGGTCATGGAGCTGGGCAGCTATGTCGTCCCGGGACTCTGGCGGTGGTTCCGGTAGGGCGCTCACCGCGCCGTCCCCCGACTCCGCCGGTTCGCTTCGGTCACCTTGGCGGTCAGCCGCTGGGTGCTGCCAGTGGCCGGGCGGTACTCGGGACAGACCGGTCGGCCGCACTCGCACGGACGCCATTTCAAGGCGTTGCCGGGACTCAGGTCCGGGCCCTCGAACCGCACCCAACCGGATTCCGTACGGCTTCCCTGGCTGTCCCGGGTGTTCATGCGTTGCCCCGTTTCACGACCTGCGCCAGCTTCATGGCCACGTCGGGGCGGACACTTCCCAGCCTCACCAGTCCGGGGCCCGGCGGTGCCGGGTCGATGCCCAGTGAGGGGAGAACGATTCCAGCGGCCATCAGCGATTCGCGCAGCGACTCCACGACCGTGCTCGGGGTCACTGTCTCCAGTTCGTGCGAGCTGTCCATGAGAGGGACGCTAGGGCCGGGTGCCCGGCTCTGTGGGGGCTGATTCGCCGGGATTCTCGGGCTGGTCCGTGATCTTCCGGTGGATTCTCAAGGAGCGTCGAGAGCCCGCCGGGCGCGAGCGATCACGCGGTGGGCGTCGGCACCATAGACCGCGGAATCGGAGAGTGCCTGCCACACCTTCCGGTAGACGCCGACGCTGTCCGCGTCGTCCAGCCAGAGCTCCGCGTGCCAGTCCTCCGCGATCACCAGGCGGTCGTCGTACAGCCAGAAACCGTTGGCCGGGGGGATCTTCAGGGAGGCGCCGAAGGGGACGATGCCCAGGGAGACGGTGTCCAGCCCGAGGACGCCCGCCAGGCGGTCGAGCTGGGCGGCCAGCACGGGAGGAGGGCATACGAGAGCCCGGAGCGCGGCCTCCCACATCACGATGTGGAACGTGCGCCCCGGCTCGTACAGCATCTCCTGACGCTTCACGCGGGCCCGTACGGCTTCCTCGGTGTCCCGTACGGACTGGTGGAGGTCGGCGTAGCGGGTGAAGACGTGGCGGGCGTACTCGGCGGTCTGGAGCATCCCCACGACCGTGGAGCCCTGCCAGACGTGGAACGTCCTCGTGCGCTCGTACTCGGCCGTCAGCGTGTCCTGGACCGGCTTGTGGCCCGCGGCGAGCTGTCTGCGCCAGGCGCGGGAGCGGGACTCCAGGCTCCAAAGCCGGGTGATCAGCTCCTCTGCTGCCTCCGGATGGCCGGTGCCGTCCGCCCACGCCAGCAGATCGTCCGCCGTCGCGGTCTGGCGGCCGGTCTCCAGTTTGCTGATTTTGGACTGGGGCCAGCCGAGCAGAACCGCCAACTGGCGGCCCGTGAGCCGCCGATCGGTGCGCAGCTCGCGCAGCCGCGCACCGAGGGCAACTCTTGCTTGTTGGAAGTCGGTGCTCACTCGGCGGACGGCACCTGTTCCGCGAACGTCTCGTACGGGACGGCGTGGTGCCACGCGGCGTCCCGTACCTGGCAGGCGCGGGCGACCTCGACAGGGTCCGTGACCAGTTCGACGCCGGTCATCCGGTCGTCGTCATCGAAGTGGAGCCGGGCGATCACCCGGGAGTCGAAGAGCCAGAAGTCGTCGTCGGGGAGTTGGAGCCGCTCGGCATCGGAGCGCCACAGGTTGCGGATGTCTTCGCCCACTGCGCTGTTGCGGCGGGCGTTGTCGAGGAGGTAGCGCTGACCGGGGGTGGGCGGGTTGTCGGCGATCCGTACCCGCTCGAAGCGCTTGCCCAGGGCGGACTGTTCACGCCGGGACACGCACCAGGGGTCGTTCAGGTCCCAGCCGGCGTCCTCGCCCCGGACGAACCGCTGGTAGGTCTCCGTCTCCTCGTCCGACTGGTAGCGACGCCGGGTCTCCAGGCGCCAGGCCGTGTGCGCGAAGGTCCGGAACATCCCGGCGAACTCCTCGAAGCCGATCAGCACGGGCGTCCTTTCCGCGTCCCGGGGCGCGAAGTCGGCCAGGAGCACGCGCGGGACGACCACGAACCCCTCCCCATCCTTGACGTTCCGGAGCTGCGCCACGTCCTGGGGGTCGGTCACCGCGTCGCCTTGGACCAGGACCTCCCCGGTGTCCAGGTCCTCGTACAGGGTCGGGCATCCGTCGTTGCCGGAGTTGGTACCGATGAACCGGAGTCGCCGTGCCATTGCCGTTCCCCTCCCACCAGCGGACAAGTCCCGACCAGGATGGGGCGGGCACTGCTTCCCTGTCCTGCGTGATTCGCAATGATTCTCGGGACCGACGAAAAAAGGCCCCCGGCTCCCCGGCGCGTGCCGAGGAACAGGAGGCCAGGTTGGTTGCGACGAACGGTGAGCCGAAAAGGCGGTTAGCGCTGGTTCGGAGGGGCCACGCGGACCTTTTGCAGGTAGGTAATCGCAGGTCAGGCGCCTAGTAAGTGTCCGTTGGGTCGTCACGCGGACCTTGGAACCCGTACAGATTCCGGACTGCTATCACGCTTCGATCCGTCTCGGCTCGATCCGGGGGGCCTCCCCCAGGTCGGAATCACTCAGAGTTACAGCGATTCCGGCGACGAACGGAGATCAGATCAGAGGTCTCCAGGGTGCGGACGCTCCGGCCGGCGGACGGTCGGACGGACCATGGCCGCTCGGGCTTCCGCCGCCTCCCGTGCTGTCTTACGCCGGTGGTGCCAGCCGCGCAAAGCCTGAAGGTTGGTCACGTCGTGGTTGTCCCCGCGGACGATGTGGTCCACATCCGTCCCGGGCTCGGGGCACCGCGCCCCCTCCACCAGGAGGGTCACGCACCGGTACCCGTCGCGCTTCAACACGGTGGCCCGACGCTGGGGCCAGTCACTGGGAAGGCGTGACCGCCGGTCGCTGGTCTCCCATGCCACGGTGCCCTCCCGATATGAAAACGTGGGGCCAGCTCCGCGCCGACGTCCGTAGTTGGTCTATCCCCCATCGCGGCTGCGTTGGCTGGTCAGGGGTGTTAGTGGCCAGTTGTGATTCCCCACTGGCGGTCACTTGACGGGGGAGTCATGCAGCCGCCGCATGGTTACGTTGGGTGACATGCGCGCCAGGTGCGAAAGGTCCGTCGGCACCTCGCTCGGACCGGACCCCGCTGTGTCCGGCGGCGACGTAGGGGCTGAACACGCCCGGTCCAAGTAGCCCTGGTACCCCGCGTCGGGGTTGCGGCGAGTAGTCGCAAGTCAGACGCTGGAAGGAGGGAGATCAGGGCGAGGAGGCTTTTCCCATGGCAGAGAAGACCGTGGCACTCAAGCAGGGCGAGGGCAGGTCGTTCTGGGCGCTGAACGGCCTGTACACCGTGAAGGCATCCGCCGACGAGACGGGTGGTGCGTTGACCGTCGTGGAGATGACGATTCCCGTGGGCGGGGGCCCGCCGCCCCACACCCACCCCGGAACCGAGAGCGTCCATGTTCTGGAGGGCAGGATCCGTTACCACATCAACGAGGAGACGATCGAAGCCGGTCCGGGATCCTTCTTCCACATTCCCGAGGGAACCTGGGAAAGGTTCGAGCCTCTTGAGACGTCGCGCCTCCTCGTCGTCTACACGCCGGGTGGGTATATGGAGGAGTTCTTCGCCGAGGCCGGCGAGCCTGCCACAGCGAATGAACTGCCCACTCCGTCCACCGAACCGCCGGACACCGAGCGCCTCATGGCGATCGCCACGCAGCACGGCATCCAGATGAGGCCGATGCCGGAGGGATGATCATGCCCGTCCACGGCATGCCCCACCCGCCTCGAACACCTGGCGGGTGGGGCATGTTTCGGGGCCTTTCCGGTGATGCTCAGCCGAGCCGCACCGGAAGTGTCCTGACGCTGTTGCTAAACGAACGAGCCGACGGCTCCGGCGGCGGGCGGTCGAACCTTATGCGGGTAGCGGTCCGTACTCTGCTTCCGTAACCTCACCAGGCATCGTCGCGGAACGTTATTCTGGCCGCCCAACTGATCCGCGTTACAGGGCTGTTAGTCGGCCCAGCACGCTCTCGCGTCCCGGGAAGCAAGAAAGCTGCTTCCCGCTCCTTCTTCCCTGTCACACACATAGGGGAAGAAGGGCTGGGAAGCAGCTTTCTTGCTTCTCAATGCCTCAGATGTGACCGTCCGCGCCCGTGACAGTTACGTGGAGTGCGCAAGAGGGGGTCGGTTCTTCGGCGCCGACACACAGCCCGCGGAGGGAGATCCGGAGAGTTGACCTCACTCGGTCCGGCGCCGTCAGTTAGACGTCGTTTCCTTTGGTATCTGTGGCGTGCGGAGGCGTTCTTGTTTGAGTGTGATCCCTGGGTGAGGATCGGTTCCATGAGCCGTGTCTATGACGATGAGCGACTGGCTGGCGCCTACGAGCGTGGCAACGAGATGCCCGAGGCCTCGCTGCGGGCCTGGGTCGAGCTGATCGCTTCCTACGTGCAGCGGTCATCGCCGTCCATCGTCGAGATCGGATCGGGAACGGGCGTCTTCTCGGCCGCGATGGCTCGCTGGATCGAGGGAAGCGAGGTGACGGCCCTCGATGCGTCCGAGGTGATGCTCGCCGAGGCCCGACGGCATCATCCGCATCCCGCGGTGCGGTATCTGTCGGGGGAGGCAGAGGCGGTGCCCGCCGCTGTGGGCATCTTCGACCTGGCCTTGATGTCTCGCGTGATCCATCACATCCCCGACCGCGCGCGAGCAGCCAGGGAACTGGTCCGCGTGCTGCGCGCCGGCGGGAGAGTGGTCGTCCGCACCACGTTCCGCGAACGGCTGGATGCGCTGGTGTACGACTACTGGCCGCAGCTCCGGGTGATCGACGAGCGGCGTTTCCCAGGCGAAGAGGAAGTGGTCGCCGACTTCGTCTCTGCCGGGTTCACCTTGGACGAGGTCACCTCCTTTGCCCAGCCGGTCGCAGCGAGCCTGGCGGAGTACCACGCCCGGCTGGTCAGTCGGCCGCAGTCGAAGTTCACCCATCTCACCGATGAGGAGTTCCGCCGGGGCCTTGTCCGCTTGAAGGCCGCGGCTGGGAGCGAGGCGTTGGGCGAGCCCCGGCCAGTCCTCGAACGCTACGACGTGGCCGTGTTCTCCCGCTTGTGACAGGCGCTTCGTCGCTTCAGTCGGCGGTAGGCAATGAGGGTTGCGGCTATGCCGACGAAGGCCAGGAAGTGTTCGGCCTTGCGTTCATAACGGCGATGCAGACGTCGGCAGCCAGCCAACCAGGACACTGTCCTTTCGACCACTCACCGGTGGCGGCCCAGCCGCTGTGAAGGCTCGACCCCCTTGCGGGCAACGCGGTGACGGATACCCCGCCGACGGAGCCACCGGCGCAGGTGGTCATAGTCGTAGCCCTTGTCCGCGTGCAGTTTCGCCGGCCGCCGACGCCGAGGTCCGCGGCGCGACCGGATGGGCGGGATGCCACGCACGAGTGGCTCCAGGCCCTGACTGTCGTGCATGTTCGCGCCGGAGATGCCCAGGGACAGCGGTAGTCCGTTCCTGTCGGTGATCAGGTGGATCTTCGATCCCAACTTGCCGCGGTCGGTCGGATTCGGTCCCGTCAATGGCCCCCTTTTGTGGCCCGCAGACTGACCGAGTCGATCGCGCACCGCGACCAGTCCAACTCGCCCCGCGCCCCGAGCTCGTCGAGGATCACGCGATACAGCCTGGCCCAGACTCGGTCCCGGCTCCACTGAGCGAACCGGCGGTAGACCGTGGGCCAGGCGGGGCCGAACACCGGCGGCAGTTGCCGCCACGTGCAGCCCGAGGTCGCCACGAAGATGATCGCAGCCAGGGCTTCACGGTCACCGGCCCGGCGTCGGCCACCGCCCTGCGGACGCGTGACCACTGTCGGCGGCACCACCCGCCTGAACAACACCCACAACTCGTCCGGCACCAGCCGCTCAACGAGATCCGTCATGCACGGTTCAACGAACGATCACGCCATAAGAAACGACGTCTTAGTAGGCATACCGACCTCTGGCAGCAACTCCCTGGCTTCCTCCTGAGTCATGTCGGCCGGTACCTCAAGTGCGGACACCAGTCGGCCGGTAGCCCGCTCCTTCATTTCGATACGGCGGAGTTGCTTCCGATCCGCACTGCCAGGGTGGTTCTGGGCCAGGCGTTCGCGGGCCCAGAGGGGCGGCTCCGCTTCCAGTTTCTCCCCGGTCATGGCCGCCCAGCGACCCGAGCCGATCGGATCGTTGGAGCCCAGCAGCCTTTCCAAGGTCGGCCATGCATCCTGCGCTTCCGAGAACCATCGATGCAGCTCGTTGCCCATGCTCGGAACCTCACCCGTCGGGCCACCCGCCAGCCCGAGGTCTGCCGTGACCTGGCACAGCGCCTCGCGTATCCGAAACCACTGGTAGAAGGTGGTTGACGCCAGCTCCACCGCCTCCCGTGCCTTGTCCTGAAGGCCGTCGAACTCCGCAATCAGGGTGGCTCGGGTTTCCTCTGCGACCGCTTGGTCGGCCAGCAGGTCCTCATAACGCCGACCGTGCGGTCAGGACGAGATCCACCCGTGCCGAGCACTCCAGAAGTTGGTCAGCGCGCCGGGCCGCGACATCCATCGGCTTGTAGGCGCCCTTGGGCTTGGGACCTTCACCGGCCAGGAATGCCCGGTGCTCTGCCTGACGGGCTCGGGTCAGGCGTTGGGCCTCGGTTTCGAGCATGGCCCAGGCGTCCAGTGCGTCGGTGGCTGCGTCGGCCAGCTCCCGGACCTTCCGCCATGCCTCATGCACCCGTGCGGGGGCCTGGGGCAGGTGCTTTCGCGTGCGTCCGTACGTGGAGAGGAGATCCCTCAAGCGAAATGCCTGCTTGTCGCGTTCGTCGCGTTCGTTCACGGAGTGCTCCTTCTAGCGGTGGTCTGTGTCCGGGTGTCCTGGCCGGCGCCCGGCTCAGGTCCCGCCCAGGGGGCGGTTCGCCCAGTGCCCATGTACTGAGCGCCGTTACAGGCCCGCTCTGCTTGGCGGGTGGATGAGAAACGGCGAGATGTGGGGTCCCAGCGCCGTGTCTGAACACGCGAAAGGGCCCGTCTCTCCCCGACGGGAGAGACGGGCCCGGATGTTGCGTGGGGTGCTACGCCGTAGCGAGCGCGCCACCGGCGGTTTCGCCCTTGCGGGTCGGGGCGTAGGTGTCCTCCTCGCCGACCCAGACAGGGTGGATGTTCTGGCCGCCCTCGATTACGTACGCGCGCCGGAGGATCAGGCCCAGTACGTCCCGACGTGATTCCAAGTTGCGCCCGTGTCCGGCGGACAGCGCTTCTATGGCCTCCTCCGGGTCGAGCAGCATGGACAGGTCGATGACGGGCTGAGGCAGCTTGGACAGGGCGTTTTCCACCGCCGCCAGTTGCTCCGAGATGCGGGAGCGGAGCCGTTCGTAGCGCGCGGGCCCCTCGGCGTCGTCGAACTCGCCGCGCTCCCAGCGGGCTCCCTCCAGAGCCTCCAGGCGGGCGCGGAGCGTCTGGACCTTGCTGTCGAATCCCGTTCGTTCGGCGTCGTACTCCGGCGCGTACGTCGTCAGCCAGCGCTGCGCGACGGCCTGGAGGAGCGGGTCGTCCTCATCCAGTGCCGAAAGCCTGGAGAGGACTCGGTCCGCCACCAGCCGTTCCAGGTTCTGGGCGCCGTGGCTCCCCTGTGTGCATGGGTGGCCGTGCGTTGATGCGCCGCACCGGTAGTAGGAGCGCCGCGGGGGCTTGCGGCGGTTGCCCGCCATGGCGCCGCCGCAGTCTCCGCACCGGATGAACCCGGCGAGCAGGAAGGTGACCGGGCGGCCGGGGGAGCCGCCCTTGCCGGTCCGCTTGCTCACCGTGCCCTTGCGGCACTGAGCCGGGCCAGAATGCGGCGGTGCTCCACGTCCGTGACGATTCCCTCGCCCACGCGGATGGGTTCGCCTTCGGCGTCTTCCGCGATCTTCTTCTCGTGGACCATGTACCCGGCCGTCACCGGGGAGGTGAGGATGTGGCGCACGGTCGTCAGGCCCCATGAGTTCCGGGAGCGGATGGGGGACTCCGTCTCCAGGAGGTGGGCCTCCTCGTGGCGGTCTGCGCTGCGCAGTCGTGCCAGGAGTTCCGCGCGCTTGGTGTAGCGGAGGGTCGGGACCTTGTCGGCCGCTAGGCGTACCGCTATGCCGCGGAGGGTGCCGCCCGCCAAGAACTCCTCCACCATGCCCCGTACGATCTTCGCCTCCACGGGGTGGGGTTCCAGGTGCCGGTCACTGTTGACGATGAAGCCGAACGGGCGCTCCTTCATCCAGCGCCCCTTCTCGCGGTCCCGGAGCTGGCGGGCGGAGACACGGATCTGGATGTTCTTGGCCTCCTCCTTCGCCTGTTCCGCGAGGAAGGACGCCAGGGTGACCCAGCCGGGGTTGGCGGAGTCCAGGTTGTCCTTCAGGGATACGAACCGGACTCCCGTGTCCTCGACCAGCTCCACCACGTCGGCAAGTTGGCGGATGCCCTGGCGGGACACGCGGTCCCACTTCCAGGCCACCAGGAACTGGGGGTGGTGCGCCTTCACGTACTCCGCCATGGCGTCGAACTCGGGACGGCGGACCTTCGCCTTTAGGCCGTGATGACCTCCCGGAAGATCACAACCTCCGTCGCGCCGAGCTCTTTGGCCTTGCGGACACAGTCCGCCTCCTGGCCCTCCAGGCAGTCGGAGACGAACGTCTCGTGCGAAAGCCGCAGGTAGATGACGGAGACGGCGTGCGCCAGTGTGCTTGGCATGGGGCCCTTCCAACGTCTGCGAGGAGTCGCATCCGTGGACTGAGGCCCGTTACGGGGCACAGAAACAGCGGTGTTGCGTCCTGGACTGGAATGTGCCGGCCCGCGAGTTCTACAAGTCGCTCGGGGCGGTGTCCATGGACGAGTGGACCGTGAACCGGCTGACGGACGACGCGCTCCACAGGCTGGGGGCGGGCGGGTAGGGCGTCACATCGGCCAGGGCCAGCATGTTGAGCATGCGGAACACGATGTCCGGGGCCGATGCGGACGACGACGCCCAGCGCTCACCGTCGCCGTGGTCGTGTCCGTCGTTGACCTGCGTCACCACGGAATCGTTGGTGTAGGCGGCCCGCAACCACGTCGTTGTTCACCGCGCCGAGCAGATCGCGCATGGCGATCTGCTCGGACGCTGCGAGATCCGTTGTCGTCATGTGCACTAGTCCTTCTTGTGCTTCGGCGGGTCCTTCGGCTTGGCCGTGTCCGACGACGGCTTGGACGTGCCCGGGTCCTTGTTGCCCGAGTGCCGTCCGTTGCCTCCGCTCCCGCCCTTACCCGTTCCCCATCCCATCCCATGCCGTGCTCCTCTCGGTTGTGCATTGCGTTCTGGCACCCGCTTGATGCGGTGTCCGCCCGGGCGACCCACGCGGGCCGTCCCACCCCGGGGCGGACGTTCCCTCCGGCGGTTCCCAAGCGACACTGACCGCGCCGGCGAGGGTGACGGCCAGGGCCCGGAGCCACCTCACGGGGAGCCCTCCAGCCGCTCCACCAGGGCCACGTCCTCGCATCTCCTGGCGAAGGTCGTGTGGTGCCTGTGGCGGCCCGTGTGCTCCATGCACTGGTCGTCCACCTTGTTCACGTCAGTGTCCGGCCGGGCCTCCCAATCGCACCCGCCGTACAGGCAGTGGGCCGACGCCGTGGCCTCCGACTCCGGGTGACGCTTGATGCGGTGCGTCACGAACCGGAGAACCGTCCGGACCGTCACTGCTCCACCACCGACACCGGGGTGGCGAACAAGCGGGCCTTGGCCAGCTCTTCCGGGGTCGGCTCCCGCAGCTCCTCCGGCGGGATCGCCCACTCCCGGCCACCGCCCGGCGGATGCAGGTACACGCCCTCGTATCGGCGGTCCACCCGACCCAGCGGCCCGTTACGGTCCACCGCGTACCGACTGGCGGTCGGTCCCCACTTCTCGGCCATGCCTCACCGTCCCCTCCAGCGCTCCGAATGCCTCGGACCACACCGGGACGGTATGAGCTCCGGGTGCTGCTTGGCGGCCCTGATTCGTCTTGATTCGAGCGACGCCGGGGCTTCTTCGGGGTGATTCTCAGCTGAGGTCGAGTGCCCGCCGGGCGCGTGTGATCACGCGATGGGCTTCCGCCCCATAGACGGCGGAGTCCGCGAGTGTCTGCCAGACCCGCTGGTACACGCCGACGGTCGCGGAGTCGTCCAGCCACAGCTCCGCGTGCCAGTCCTCAGCGATGGCCAAGCGGTCGTCGTACAGCCAGAACGCATTGGCCGGCGGGAGCTTGAGGGGGGCGCCCAGCGGGACGATTCCCAGGGTGACGGTGTCGAGCCCCAGCACACCCATGAGCCGGTCGAGTTGGGCAGCCAGTACCGGCGGCGGGCAGACCAGGGCGTGGAGAGCGGCTTCCCACATGATGATGTGGAAGGTCTTCCCCGGCTCGTAGAGCATTTCCTGGCGCCTCACGCGGGCCCGTACAGCCTCCTCCACATCCCGGACGGACTGGTGAAGGTCGACGTACCGGCTGAACACGTGGCGGGCGTAGTCGGGTGTCTGGAGCATCCCGACGACCATGGAGCCCTCCCAGGCCCGGAGCGTTCTGGACCGCTCGTACTCGACGGTGAGAGCGTCCTGGACGGGCTTGTGCCCGGCGGCGAGCTGGCGCCGCCAGGAGCGGGACCGGGACTCCAGGGTCCGCAGGCGGGTGATCAGTTCATCGGTGGCGTCCGGGTGTCCTGTTGCCTGGGCCCATGCCTGGAGGTCGTCGGCTGTGGCGGTCTGGCGCCCCGTCTCCGCGGCGCGCAGCTCACGGAGCCGCGCGCCGAGGGCCACCCGGGCCTCCCCTGCTGATGCACGCCATCGACCTGGAAGGGGACTCAGCTCTCCAGTCAGGACAACCGGTCGACAGCGCCCTTACCGCGATCGTTCTTGCATACGGCGCAGACCCGGCTGTAACCCTCGACGGCGAAAGTGCCTACGACATGGCCCACTGTTACAACCACGACATGGCGATCCGGTTGTTGGACCGGTTCGCCACCTGTCGTGGTCGCGATGCGAAGCCTGATGTGGGTGGTGGACCTCTCGATTCGGACAACCAGTAGCAGCACGTGATCGGCCGGAGAGGTCCTAGGAGCACCGGTACTTGGGCCTCCTGGCGGGCCGTCGAGCCCAGCCGTCCACAGCCCACATGGGGGGTGAAGAGCGACGCCCCGGGCGAGGCCACCAGAAGGGTGGACCCGATGTACGGGCAGACGGAAGGGTGTCGGTAGGGCGGACACCACACGGCCCGCCGCGCTCTCCCTCAGTTCGATGCGCCGGAGGTCTCGGCGGTCCTGGCTCCCCGGGTGGTTGCGGGCCAGGCGCTCCCGCTGCCACACGGGCGGGGTGGCCGTCAGCTCCTCCACGGTCATGGCGGCCCACCGGCCCCTCTGCCGATGCCACGGCCCGCGAGGCCGCAGGACGAGTGGTCGGTGTACCGGCTGACGGACGGGGCGCTGCGGGAGCTGGGGACGGGGGGTGTAGGAGGTCGGGTGGGGTGAGCCCTCTCAGGTGGCAGGAGCTGACGACGGCCTCAGGCCGTCCGGGCGTTCGGCGAATGCCTTCTCCGAGTCGACCTCGTAGCAGATGTTGACGCTCGAGTCCCCGAGAGTCGTGTCCACGAAGCGCTGGATGTCTTCGACGGACTGTGCCTCCCAGAGGCACGTCACGGCGGATCCTTCGACGTGCGGGTAGAACTGCAGCACCCGGGCGCCATCGGGTGCTCCGATGCCGTCGATGAGGGCCTGGCCGCGGGGAAATGCTGTCTCGGGTTCCAAGATCTTGTGCTGGGCCACGACGTACATGGGTCCTCCTCGTCCCTGCGCTGCGCCCCTTCGGCCGTGGGAGTCAGGCCGGCGGGGTCGGGTGGTAGAACTCCAGCGCGATGTTGTCCGGGTCCTTGAAGTTGAGGTGGAGTCCGGAAGGGTCCTCGACGATGCCGGAGTGGGTGATGTCCTGCTCGTCCAGTCGGGACTCCCAGGACTCCAACGTGGCCCGGTCGGCGACGTGGAAGGCGAAGTGGTCCAGGCCGACCCGTGCCGGGTCGAAGACGTCCGTCCGGGGCGTCGTCGCGTGGTTGCGGAAGCCGAGGACGAAGGCGGGGGAGGCGACGGCCATGAAGGGACCGAACTCGTCTTCCACATCGAGAACTGTCTGAGTGTCAAACAGGCGGTTGTAGAAGTCCGCGCTTCGTCTCACGTCGCTGACCGTCAGAGTGATGTGCCCGATTCCAGGGATTTCGGGCATTGACGTCACCTCCTCGCGGCGGTGCGCTCTGTGTTCCGATTCTACGCCGCGCGGTACTCCGTGTATGGTGCACGGTTCGCCGGGGCCTAGGGGATCAGGACCACCTTGCCGATCGTGCCCCGGGTTTCCAGGGCGTGGTGGGCCGCTGCCGCCTGGGCGAGGGGGAAGCGGTGGACCGCTGGGCGGAGGGTGCCGGTGGTGGCGGCGGTGAGGGCGGCGAGTTCGAGGGTGCGGATGTTGCCGCCCGCCTTCCGGAGCATCGCCGGGCCGAGGACCGACTCCGAGGTGATGCCCCGGGCGGCGAGTTCCTCGTCCGTGAAGGTGAGGGGTTCGCCGTCGGTGAGGCCCGTGCTCGACCAGCCGAAGACGATGTGCCGGCCGCCCTTGCCCAGGAGGTCGACCGCCGCGCGGCCTGTGTCGCCGCCGACCGAGTCGAAGACGACCGTGGCGGTGCGCGGGCCCAGGAAGGCGCGGACCTGCTCCGGCCAGTCCGGGAGCTTGTAGTCGACCGCGAGGTCCGCGCCGTTCTCCTTCACCCGGGCCGCCTTCTCCGGGCCGCCGGCGAGGCCGATGACCGTCGCGCCGGCGTTCTTCGCGTACTGGACGAGGAGGGTGCCGATGCCGCCCGCCGCAGCCGGGACGATCGCGATCGAGTCCGGGCCCAGGTCGGTGAACTGGAGGATGCCGAGCGTGGTGCGGCCCGTGCCGATCATCGCGACCGCCTCCGCCTCGCCGAGGTGGTCCGGCAGGGCGTGGAGCTTCGCGGCGTCCACCACGGCCAGCTCCGCGTAGCCCCCCGGCGCCATGCCCAGGTGGGCGACGACGCGACGTCCCAGCCAGGACTCGTCCGTGCCCTCGCCGAGGGCGTCCACCGTGCCCGCGACCTCGCGGCCGGGGATCGTGGGCAGTTCGGCGGGGGCGGGGAACGGTCCGGTCTGCCCCAGGCGCAGGGCGGTGTCGAGGAGGTGGACGCCTGCCGCGGCGACGGCGATCCGTACCTGGCCGGGGCCGGGGACCGGGTCCTCGACCTCCTCGTACGTGAGGTTCTCGGCCGGGCCGAAGGCGTGGAGGCGGATCGCGTGCATGGTGGGCTCCCCGAAGAGTCGGTGCGGTGACGGGTTACGGGTATGAGCTTTCAACCTCAAGTGGACTTGAGGTCAAGGGTCCTCGTCCGGAGCGCCATCGACACCGCCTCCACCGCGCTCGTGAACGACACCTCCGACAGCACCCCCGGCGCCGCGACCTGGTCGCCCACCAGGTAGACGCCGTCGCCGCGGTCGATCGCAGGCCGGTCGCGCCAGGTCGTGCCGGGGGCGTCGACCGCTCCCGTACGACCGTGGGAGACCGCCTCGCGGCGCCAGACCTCGCGCTCGCGCCAGCCGGGGAAACCGAGGTCCAGCAGGCGTTCGGCGTGGGCGACGCCGTCGGCCTTGGACGCGTCCGGGCCGATGGGGAGCTGGGCCTGGACCAGTTGCTCGCCGGCCGGGGCGAGGGACGGGTCCTGCGCGGTGAAGCGCTCGATCCAGCCGGGCGCGTCCAGGTCCGAGACGACGAACGGGTCGCCGTGGCCGGTACGCAGCGCCAGGTCGAACAGGACCGTGCGGCCGCTCTCCCCGCGCAGCGTCGCATCGCCGAGGAGCCCGGCCGCGGCCGCGAGTGAGGTCGCGACGACGACCGGGCCGTCGGCGAGCGGCAGTTCGCCGACGCGGGAGGAGGTCTCGATCCGTACGCCCAGCTCCCGCGCCCGGACGGCCATGCGGTCGATCAGCCGCCCCCAGCCGCCCCGGATGTAGTGCGCCTCGGGCGGCAGTGCGGCGGCCCGGTGCAGCCGTTCCTGCACGAAGCGGGCCGAGAGCGCGCCCGGGTCGTGGTGGAAGAGGGCGACACCGCTGTACGCGGCGGCCTGACGGGCCGCCTCGGGGCCGGCGACCCGCGTGGACCAGGTGAGGAAGTCGGTGTCGACGGGGGCCTGTTCGGGCTTACGGAGGGTGTGGCGCAGGAAGCCGAGCGGCGGGGTGCGGCGCAGCGTGCCGGCCCGGTGGATGCGGAAGCGGATGGCTTCGCGCGGCGGCAGGGGCGCGAGCGGGCCGAGGAGACCGCGCTGCTTGAGCCAGGTCCAGTGGGGGCCGCCGCTGTAGATCGCGTGGGGTCCCTCGTTGGTGCGGTACGGCCCCTCGGCGGTGCGGGCGCGGCCGCCGAGCGTGTGGTGCGCCTCGTGGAGGGTGACGCCCGCTCCGGCCTCGGCGGCGGTGATCGCCGCGGTGAGTCCGGCGAATCCGCCGCCGATGACGGTGATGTGGGTCCTGCTGTTCCGCTGCATTGCGCACTCCCTCGTGTCGGTTCCGCGTATGGGACGGCCGAGGGGGCGTCGGATGTGACATCGGGGCGTTGTCAGTGGCGTACGTCACGATGAGGGCATGGTGACGGGAAGGGAGGAGATCGCGGCTGAGCAGTGCGCGCGTCCGGGGGAGTACGTCAGGGGAGGCGGGGGAAGCGGGCCTGGAGGTCCCAGATCGCCGGGTTGTCGGCGAGGCCCTCGTGCATGTCGGTGAGGTCGGCGATCAGGTCGTGCAGGAAGTCGCGGGCCTCGCGGCGGAGTTCGGCGTGGCTGAAGGTGAGCGGGGGCTCGTCGCCCGGCATCCAGTCGGCCTCGACGTCCACCCAGCCGAAGCGGCGCTCGAAGAGCATGCGGTCCGAGGACTCGGTGAAGTCGAGCTCGGCGTACTGGGGCTGCGAGGAACGGCTGCCGCGCGGGTCGCGGTCCAGCTGCTCGACGATGTCGCACAGCGCCCACGCGAAGTCGAGTACCGGCACCCATCCCCAGGCTGTGGACACCTCACGGTCGGCCTCGGGGTCGGCGAGGTACACGTCCCCGCAGAACAGGTCGTGGCGCAGGGCGTGGACGTCCGCGCGGCGGTAGTCGGTCTGCGGGGGGTCGGGGAAGCGACGGGAGAGGGAGTAGCCGATGTCGAGCACGGAGACGATGGTCCCATGGGTGGGGTGGGACTCGGACCTACGGGCGGACTGCCCCGTCCCCGCGACCAGGGCGCCCCCTCAGCCCCGGGACCGTGCCTGCAGTGTGCTAGCCAGTTTTGGGCCCAGGCGGCGTTTCAGGTGGCGGAGGGGTTGGAGGGTGTTGGCCGCGCGGTCGAGGCGGTAGTAGAGCTGGGGTGGGATGTGGGGCAGGAGTGGGGAGTGGCGCTGGCCCAGGAGCGCGAACATCTGGGCCGGGGGCAGCCGCATGTAGCGGGGCAGGTTCTCGTACCACCGCGCGCTGTAGCGGGCCGCGCTCTGGGCCGGGAGGAGTTCCGCGCGCCGCCGCCTGCCGTAGCGGGCGAGCGCCGCGTCCAGGCCTCCGCCCGCGTCCAGGTCCCCGCCCCCGCGCAGGGCGTCCGCGAGGGCGAGGGCGTCCTCCAGGGCGAGTGTGGTGCCCGCGCCGATCGAGTAGTGGGTGGTGTGGGCGGCGTCGCCGAGCAGGACCAGGTTGTCGCGGTGCCAGACGCGGGTGGTCAGGGTACGGAAGTTCAGCCACTGCGCCCCCTCGTCGGCCTGCGCCCGGCCGATCAGAGCCTGCCCGTCGAGGAGGTCCGCGAAGAGCTTCTCCAGGAGGTTCAGCGTGTCCGCCTCCGACATCCCGTCCAGACCGAGCCCCGTCCACGTCTCCGGCGCGCACTCCACCACGCACGTGGACTGCTCGCCGCTGAACCCGTACGCGTAACACCAGATCCAGCCGTGCTCCGTCTCCTTGAAGGCGAAGCTGAAGGAGTCGAACACCTTGGCCGTGCCCAGCCAGATGTAGCGGTTGCGGCCGGTGGCGACCTCGGCGCCGAAGTGGCCCGCGTGCGCCTCGCGCAGCGCGCTGTTCACCCCGTCGGCCGCGACGACCAGGTCGGCGTCCGCCAGTTCCGGGGCGTCGGGGCCGGCGATCCCGTGCTCGAACTCGATACGGACGCCCAGCGCCTCGGCCCGCTCCGCGAGGAGGGCGAGCATCCGGCGCCGGCCGATGCCGAAGCCCTGGTCGCCGCGGTGCACGGTCCGCTCGTCGCGGACGATCGCGGCGCCGTCGGTCCAGCGGACGGAGGCCTCGTCGACGGCGCGCGCCGACTCCGGGTCGCCCGCCCGCAGCTTGTCCAGGAGCCCGGCCCAGTACGTCACGCCCCAGCCGTACGTGGAGCCGGCCGGGTTCCGCTCGTAGACGGTGATGTCGTGGGACGGGTCCTGCCGCTTCATCAGGATCGAGAAGTACAGGCCGGCGGGCCCGCCGCCGACGACGGTGATCTTCACGTACGCCCCCACGAGGAGATGACACAGTGCGCTGGAACGGCAACGCAGGGTAGCAGGACGCGCGTTGTGGGGAAGGGAAAAGCGGGGGCGGGACGCTCGGCCGGGTGAGCCCGGGTGAGCCGGGGTGAGGCCCCGGCTACGGCAGCAGGCGCTGTTCCTTCGCCACGGCGACCGCCCCCGCACGTGTGTCCACGCCGAGCTTCGCGTAGATCCGCCCCAGGTGTGTCTTCACGGTCGCCTCGCTGATGAAGAGCGCCCGGGCGATCTCGCGGTTGCCGAGGCCCTGCGCGAGCTGGCCGAGGATGTCCCGCTCGCGGTCGGTGAGGGTGGGCCCTGCGGCCCCCCGCATCCGGTCCATGACCCGGCTGGCGACCGGCGGCGACAGCGTCGTACGGCCCTGGGCGGCGGAGTGGATCGCCGCGAACAGCTCCTCGGGGCGCTCCGCCTTCAGCAGGTACCCGGTCGCGCCCGCCTCGATGGCGCGGGTGATGTCCGCGTCCGTGTCGTACGTCGTGAGGACCAGGACGTGCACATCGGGAGAGGCGATCCGGCGGGTCGCCTCCACGCCGTCGATCCCCGGCCCGAGCTGAAGGTCCATCAGGACCACGTCGGGCCGCAGCTTGGCGGCCAGCGCCACGGCCTCCTCGCCGCTGCCCGCCTCGCCGACGACCTCGATGTCGGGGGTGCTGCCGAGCAGCGCGAGCAGCCCGGCGCGTACGACGGCGTGGTCGTCGCACAGCAGGATCCGTACGGACATCAGGACTCCAGAGGCAGGGGGATCGCGGCGGAGAGCACCGTGCCCTCGCCCGGGGTGGACTCCACCGTCAGCGTGCCGCCGAGCTGGCGCACCCGCGCCCGCATCGCGGGCAGGCCGTGGCCGCGTACGCCCCCGGCCTCGCGCGGGGCGGACGGCTCGAAGCCGCGGCCGTCGTCGGCGATGTCGAGGACGACCTGGTCGTCGAGGTAGGTCAGGGTCAGGGCGGCGGAGGTGGCGTCGGCATGCTCGCGGACGTTCGCGAGCGCACCCTGCGCGATGCGCAGCAGCGCCGACTGCACGCGCTCGGGCAGCGGGACGGCCGCCCCGTCGACCCGGAACGCGGCCGACTCGCGCCCCGCCAGCATCCGCAGCGCCTCCTCCAGGCCGCCGCCCTCGGCGAGGTCGGCCGGGGCCAGGTCGTGGACGAAGCGGCGGGCCTCGGCGAGGTTGCGTTCGGCGATGGACTCGGCGGTACGGACATGGCGGCGGGCCGTCGACGGATCGCTGTCCCACGTGCGGTCGGCCGCCTGGAGCAGCATCTGCTGGCTGGACAGGCCCTGCGCCAGCGTGTCGTGGATCTCCATCGACAGCCGCTGGCGCTCGGCGAGCGTCCCCTCGCGGCGCTCGATCGCGGCCAGTTCGCGCCGGGTGCGGATCAGGTCGTCGATCAGCGCCCGCTGCCGCTCCGCCTGCCGCTGCGCGTGGACGAAGACGGCGGTGGCGATCGCGGCGACGGCCGGCGGGGCGAAGACGAGGTTGGGGTCGAAACCGCCGTCCGAGAGCTGGACCTGGGCGATGACGACGAAGGCGGTGAGGAGGGTGACGAGGACGAGGGCGGCGCGGGGTGGCAGCGTGCGCAGGCCGGTGTAGAAGAGCGGCACCGCGCACCAGGCGAAGCTCGGCGCGAGGACCACCAGGATCATCCACACCGCGACGACCGTGAACAGCCAGGCGATCCGGCGCGGGGTGGCGCGGGTGCCGAGCACGGGGCCGAGGAGGTAGAGGGCGGCGAGCGCGCCGGAGAGGGCGACGATCCAGGGGCTGCGGTCCTCCCACGGGTGCCGCAGCAGGAAGCGGACCAGAGACGCGCCGAGGAGGAGGAAGAAGGCGAGGTGCATGACCCGCGCCAGCCAGCGCGCGTCCGGGTCCTCGTCCGGGTCCTGCGCCATCACGTGCCTCTCCGAGGGGTCCTGCAGGGGGTCCTGTACGGGGTTCTGACCTGGGGATACGTATCCATCCTGGCCCACGAGGACCAGAGGGGCATCAACCGATCGGCTGACACCCCCGTCGTCCATCATGCGCGACGGCGGCAGCCGGTCCGTGGACCGTACGGGGCCGGAACCGGCCGGAGGATCGATGGCAGAGCCAAACCCCCGCCCGCCTCACCCTGGAGCCTTGTCATGAAGAAGATCCTGATCGGTGCCGCCACCGCCGCCGTCGTCGCCGCCGGAACCTTCGGTGCCGTCTCCGCGAGTGCCTCGTCCCCGGCCGCCGCCTCCGCCGCCGCCCCGGCCGCCGCGCCCGCCAAGAAGGCCGACGCGGGCGACGACAACCTGCGCCAGACCACCCACCTGACGATCGAGGCCGCCACCAAGGCCGCGCAGGCCACCCTGGACGCAGCCGAGAACGAGAACCAGCGCGTCTCGGTCGCGGTCGTCGACCGCAACGGCAACACCATCGTGACCTTGCGCGGCGACGGCGCGGGCCCGCAGTCCTACGAGTCGGCCGAGCGCAAGGCGTTCACCGCGGTCTCCTGGAACGCCCCGACCTCCGTCCTCGTGGGCCGCCTCGCCCAGGCCCCGAACCTGAAGGACATCCCCGGCACCCTCTTCCTCGGCGGCGGCGTCCCGGTGACCGTCAAGGGTGCGCCGATCGCCGGCATCGGTGTCGCCGGTGCGCCGAGCGGCGACCTGGACGAGAAGTTCGCCCAGGCGGGTGTCGCGGCGCTCGCCGAGTAAGCGGCACTCACCGAGTAGACGGAGTGAGGTGGCGCCCGGACACCCGCCGGGCGCCACGTGCCTAAGATCGGCGAGTGGAACCACGTACCCGCGCCGCCCTCGGAGCCGTCACCGCGCTGCTGCTCCTCGCCGGCTGCACCGGAACCGCCGCTGACGGCGGCGTCGACGTCGGTGGGGTGCGCGGCACCCCCGGCGCGGCCGGGCTGCGCGACCCGTACTTCCCCAAGCTTGGCAACGGCGGCTACGACGTCACCCACTACGCGCTCGACCTCCGCTACGACCCGAAGCGCGGCCGGCTCGACGCCACCGCCATGATCACGGCCCGCGCCACCCAGGACCTGAGCTCCTTCAACCTCGACCTCGCCGGGCTCACCGTCGCATCCGCCTCCGTTGACGACGCCCCGGCCGCCGTCAACCGGGCCGGGAACGAGCTGACGCTCCGGCCCCGCGAGGACATCGAGAAGGGCGAGGTCTTCCGTACGAAGGTGACGTACGCCGGCGAGCCGAGGACGATCACCGACGCGGACGGATCGAAGGAGGGCTGGCTGCCGACCGAGGACGGCGCGATCGCGCTCGGCCAGCCGACCGGCTCCATGGCCTGGTTCCCCGGCAACCACCACCCCGCCGACAAGGCGACGTACGACATCACCCTCACCGTCCCCGCCGGGACGCAGGCGCTCACCAACGGCGTACGGACCTCGGAGCGGACCGCGAACGGCCGGACCACGACCGTCTGGCACGTCGCCGAGCCGATGGCGAGCCATCTCGCGACCGTGGGCGTGGGCCGGTACGCGACGAAGGCCTCGGCGACCCCGTCCGGGCTGCCCGTGCTCACCGCCGCCGACCCGTCCGTCGCCGCGAAGAGCGGCCCGCTGCTGGCCCGTATCCCCGAACTCCTCGCCTGGCAGGAAGAGAACTTCGGCCCCTACCCCTTCTCCGCCGCGGGCGCGATCGTCGAGCGGACCGGGGACGCGGGCTACGCGCTCGAGACCCAGACCCGGCCGGTCTTCCCGCAGGACGCGTTCACGCCGGAGATCCTCGTGCACGAGCTGGCGCACCAGTGGTACGGCAACTCGGTCACGCCCGCCACCTGGAAGGACATCTGGCTCAGCGAGGGCTTCGCGGTGTACGCGGAGTGGCTGTACCTGGAGGACTTCGAGGACACCCCGGCGCAGCGCAGCTTCGAGGCGGCGTTCGCGGCCGACGCCAACTGGGCCTTCCCGCCCGCCGAACCGCCCACGGCGGAGAACCTCTTCGACCCGCCCGTGTACCAGCGGGGCGCGATGGTGGTGCACAAGATCCGGCAGGCGGTCGGCGACGAGACGTTCTACAAGATCCTGGCCGGCTGGCCCGCGACGCACCGTCACGGCAACGCCACCACCGACGACTTCACCGCCTACGTGGAAGACGTGGCGGGCGAGGACCTCGACGACGAGGTGTGGGACGTGTGGCTGTACGGGGACGGGAAGCCGGAGCGCCCGAACTAGAACCGCATCGCAACGGCAGAGCCCCGGCGCGGGCGTCGCGCCGGGGCTCTTTTGGGGTTCCGTACGTCAGCGTACGTACGTCAGAGGTTGACGCCGAAGTCGCGGGCGATGCCCTCCAGGCCGGAGGCGTAACCCTGGCCGACCGCGCGGAACTTCCACTCCGCGCCGTTGCGGTACAGCTCGCCGAAGACCATCGCGGTCTCGACGGCGGCGTCCTCGGAGAGGTCGTAGCGGGCGATCTCGGCGCCGCCGGCCTGGTTGATGATGCGGATGTACGCGTTCCGCACCTGGCCGAAGTTCTGCGAGCGGTTGACCGCGTCGTAGATGGAGACCGGGAAGACGATCTTGTCGACGTTCGGGGGCAGCGCGGCGAGGTTGACGTTGATCTGCTCGTCGTCGCCGCCGCCCTCGCCGGTGCGGTTGTCACCGGTGTGGACGATGGTCTGGTCCGGGGTGGACTTGTTGTTGAAGAAGACGAAGTGCGCGTCGGACGCGACCTTGCCCATGGTGTCGACACCGATGGCGGACGCGTCGAGGTCGAAGTCGGTACCGGTGGTCGTACGGACGTCCCAGCCGAGGCCCACGGTGACGGCGGTCAGGCCCGGAGCCTCCTTGGTCAGGGAGACGTTGCCGCCCTTGGACAGGCTTACAGCCATGGGAAGTCCCTTTCGTCGTGCTCTTCGTGATGTCGTCACCGGGGATAACGCGGACGGGGCCGCCCTGGTTCCAAAACAGGATGACGGGCAGGGCCCCTTCCGGGGAACATGGACGGCATGTCCGGTCCGTATTTCATCCGCGGCTCCGTCTCGCTGCCCGAGGCCGAGCTCATGTGGCGTTTCTCGCGGTCGTCGGGGCCGGGCGGGCAGCACGTCAACACGAGCGACTCCCAGGTGGAGCTCCGCTTCGACCTGGCGGCGACGGAGGCACTGCCCGAGGTCTGGAAGGCGCGCGCCCTCGAACGGCTGGCCTCGCGGATGGTCGGCGGGGTGGTGACGGTCCGCGCGTCGGAGCACCGCTCGCAGTGGCGCAACCGCGAGACGGCGGCGGTGCGCCTCGCGGCGCTGCTCGCGGAGGCGACGGCCCCGCCGCCGAAGCCGCGCCGGGCGACGAAGATCCCCCGGGGGATCAACGAGCGCCGGCTGCGGGTGAAGAAGCACCGCTCGGAGACGAAGCGCGGCCGCCAGGGCCGCGACTGGGGCTAGGGGTTTGGGCCCCCCGTGTGGGCAATCGTCCCGCTGGGGCGGGACGGGTGGGCACACGGGACGGCGCCCATGCGGGCGCGTTCCGCTCATGGGCCCGACCCGCACCCCGAGGCCGTTGCGCTGTACAGGGCCCTCGGGGCCGCCGGGCACAAGGGGCAGAGGCGCCTGCAAGGGCGCCGTTCCGTTGTGCCCACCCGTTCCGCCCCAGCGGAACGAATGCCCACAACGGGGTGGAGCCTCACGCCAGCCGGCGGTACTTCGCGCGGAAGTACGTCAGGGGGGCGTCCTCCGAGGAGCGGACGGACGACGTCAGGACGCGGGCCACGACCAGCGTGTGGTCGCCCGCCACCACGCGGTTCTCGGTCCGGCATTCGAGGGTCGCCAGCGCGCCGTCGATCAGCGGCGCCCCGCTCTCCTCGCCCCGAGTGAAGGGGATGTCCGCGAAGAGGAGGCGGTCGCTCACGCGGCCCTTCATCGCGAAGCGGCCCGCGACGTGCCGCTGGCTGTCGGCGAGGACGGAGACCGCCCAGACCGGGACCTCGGCCAGCAGGTCGTCCATGCGGGAGCCGTTGCGCAGGCTCACCAGGACCAGCGGGGGGTCCAGGGAGACCGACATGAACGCGGTCGCCGTCATACCGACGTCCTCGCCGCGCGGGCCGTCGTCCGGGTCATGGGCCGTCACCAGGACCACGCCCGCCGCGAGGCGGGACATCGCCGCCCGGAACTCGTCGTTGCTCACCCCCTCAGCATGAGGGATCTCCAGATCCGAGGTGGGGGGTGAGGCGTGGGTCGTCGTCAGCACACCCGCACGCTAGCTCCGCCCCAGGGCGCGTCACATCGGCCCCGGGAACCAGACCGGCCCCCTCGCCGGTCCTAGGACCCCGTCGCTTTCCCACGCTCCCTTTGCGTTCAAGAAAGACAGGATGCGCTTTCCGTCAGCCCCTCCATGCCTTCATCACCTGTTGTGACTTGAGTCACACAGCGCAGTATTTGTTGACCCTGTGTACCGGGTGCACAGCTCGCTGTGATTCAGTGGCGGAGACAGTGCAGCACGAGAGCCGATGAGAACCCTGGAGTTGCTGTCGAGGTCTCGGGGAGAGCGAGCGATGGAGACCGAGTCGGAGCCGTACGTCCGTCTTGCGACCCTGCGGCAGCTGCATCAGGTCGTGGCCGACCTCAATACAGCCCGCAGTCTGGCGGACACCCTGCAGACCGTCGCCGACGGCATCGTCGCCGGTCTCAACTATGAGCTGGCCTGCGTCAACCTCGTACGCCCCGACGGCGACCTCGTCGTCGCCGCCTTCGCCGGCAGCCCCGCCGCCGAAGCGCTGATCACCGGCCGTGTCGGCTCCCGCGAGTCCTGGGAACGCCGCCTCTCCATGGGTGTCGCCTGGGGTGACCTGCGGTTCATCCCGCACACCGAGGGCTGGGTCCTCATCGAGGACGACGTCCCCCAGTGGCACACCGAAGGCCCCGCCCCCCGCTTCGAGGACGAGTGGCACCCCCACGACCGCCTCTACGCCCCCATGTACGCCTCCGGTTCCAAACGGGAACTGCTCGGCGTCATCTCCGTCGACCGCCCGCGCAACGGTCGGCACCCCGGACCCTGGGGCCAGGAGGCCCTGCAGATGTACGCGTCCCAGTCGGCGATTGCGATCAGCAACGCCCGGCTGCGAGCAAACATGCAGCGCGCCCTCGTCCGCCTGGAGCGCGAACAGCAGGCGCTCCGCGCCAGTGAAGAGTCGTTCCGGCAGGCCTTCGAGTACGCCCCCTCCGGCATGGCCATCGCCGAGATGGGCGGCGACCAGCACGGCCGGCTCCTGCGCACCAACGACGCCCTGTGCCGCCTCCTCGGCCGGCCCGCCTCCGTCATGCGCCGCTACTCCTTCGCCGACCTCGTCCACCCCGAGGACATAGGGACCCTGCTGCGCACCTCCGCCGAGGGCGGCCGCGCCGAGCTGCGGCTCGGCCGCCGCGACGGCACGTACGTCTGGGTCTCCCTGCGCAACTCCGTCGTCGCCGACACCGCCGACGGCCCCCGCTTCCTCCTCACCCACGTCGAGGACATCGAGGAGCGCAAGCGCCACGAGCTCCAGCTCGCCCACCGCGCCTCGCACGACGCCCTCACCGGCCTCCCCAACAGCGCCGAGCTGCGCTCCCGGCTCAGCGCCCGTATCTGCGAGCGCCCGCACGCCGCCACCCCCGAGGCCGACTACGAGGCGCCGTACGGCCACGAGCACGGCTTCGGCTTCGACGCCGGGCCCGGTGCCGGCGGCCCGTACGACCACCACGTCCACAGCGTCGCCCCCGCCGGCGGCGACATCGACGACGGGACGAAGGGGCTCGCCGTCCTCTTCTGCGACCTCGACGGCTTCAAGTCCATCAACGACCGCTTCGGGCACCACACCGGCGACGCCGTCCTCATCGAGGTCGCCCGGCGGCTCACCACCGGCGTACGGGACGGGGACACCGTCGCCCGCCTCGGCGGCGACGAGTTCGTCGTCCTCGCCGACGGCCTCGGCGCCGCCGACGCCGCCGACCTCGCCGTACGGCTTCGCAACGCGATCATTCCGCCGATCCGGGTCGACGGGCGGGCGGTCAGGGTCGGGGCGAGTTTCGGCATCGGCTGGGCCGAGTGCGGCATGACCGTCGAAGAGGTCCTGAACTCCGCCGACCAGCGGATGTACGTCGAGAAGCGGTCCCGCGCCAAGGTCCACCGCCGCGCCGGATAGGGGCCTACGCCCCGCTTCCCTGTCAAGGGCCGGATCGTCGGCTTCCCCGTTCGGGGTAGGCTCGGCCGGTCGGCGACGGCTGGCGAGCATGGATAGGAGTGACCGGATGGCTGCCGGTAACGACGGCGCGAACGCGCCCGAAAACGACGATCCGTTCGGCTACCTGTACGCGGACGGCCAGGCGGCGGGCGCCCAGCCGCCCGGTCAGGCCGGTGGCTACGGCTACCCCGGACCGGCCGCGCAGCCGGGTGTGCCCCGGACCTCGTACAACCAGGTCAGGACGGTCGGCGAGCGCCAGTACGGCGGCGTTCCGCAGCAGCAGCCCTTCGGTGGCCAGCCGCAGTACGGCCAGCCGCACCCGCAGTACGCCGCACCGGAGACGTACCCCGGCGGCGCGCAGACCCGGCAGTCGCCGATCCCGGCCCAGCGCGGCGGTGGTGGCGGCCGAGGCCCGAACACGCGCGGTCTGCTGATCGGCGCGATCGCGGTCGTCGCGGTCGTCGTGATCGGTATCACTGCCGCCGTGATCACCAACAGCGGTGACGAGAACCCCGACGGCGGTGCCGCGGGCGGCAAGCCGACCGGCGGATCCTCGCAGGTCACCGAGGAGCCGAGCACCCAGCCCAGCCCCGATCAGACCCAGGCCGAGCTGCCGCAGCAGGACGCGGCCACGCTCAAGCTCGGCGGCACGGCGCTGCTCGCCAAGGACATCAAGGGCGCGGAGGGCGCGGACGGCGCCTACGTCACCGGCTTCAACGCGGTCGGCTCGTCGGTCACCTGGCAGACGGAGGTGCCCGAGGAGGGCACGTACCGGATGTACGTGCGCTACGCGATCCCGGCCAAGGACGCCAACGCCACCGTGACCGTCAACGGCAAGGCGAACACGGGTCCGATGAACCTGAAGAACTTCATCAACTCCTCGGACCCGAACCTGGAGAAGAACTGGCAGACCACGTGGTCGCAGGTCTCACTCCAGAAGGGCCAGAACACGATCATGCTCTCCTGCGAGCAGGGGAACCAGTGCGACGTGATCTTCGACTGGGTGAAGATCAGCGAGGGTGAGCTCTGAGCCGTACGGCTCATGTGACAGGCCCCGTGGAACCAGCCGGTTCCGCGGGGCTTCTGCTATGCCGCCTCGGCCTGCTCCGTCACCGTCACGCGCGGGAGCAGCTGCTCGTACGCCTCGCGGTCGAACTCGCCGGCCACCGGGGAAAGCACCGTCGCCGCCGAGAGGGCGACCGCGCGGGTCAGGCGGGACGGCCAGGGGAGGTTGTCGACCAGGGCTGACAGGAGGCCCGCCACGGCCGAGTCGCCGGCGCCGGTGGGGTTGCCCTTGACCGCGGCCGGCGGGGCCGCGCGCCACAGGCCGTCCGGGGTTGCGGCCAGCATGCCTTCCGGGCCCAGCGAGGAGACCACCGCGTGCGCGCCGCGGCGGCGGGCGTCGCGGGTGGCGCGGTGCGGTTCGCGGGAGCCGGTGAGCTGGGCGAGCTCGTCGGCGTTCGGCTTGACCACGTCCGGGCGGGCCGCGATGCCGCGCCGCAGGGGTTCGCCGCTGGTGTCGAGCAGGACCGGGACGCCGGCGGTGCGGGCGAGCCGGATCAGTTCCGCGTACGCGCCGACGTGGATGCCCGGCGGCAGGCTGCCGCACAGCGCCACCGCTTCGGCGCCGGCGAGGAGTTCGGTGTAGCGGGCGGTGAGCGCCGACCATTCGGTGGGGCGGATCGGCGGGCCCGGCTCGTTCAGCTGCGTGGTGTCGCCGGTCGCGGCGTCGACGACCGCGACGGTACGGCGGGTGGGGCCCGCGGACTCGACCAGTTCGTCGACGACGGCGCTCGGCGCCAGGTGGGCGCGGAGGACCTCGCCCGTGGCGCCGCCCGCGAAGCCCGTCACGACCGTCTCGTAACCGAGGGCCGCGAGGACGCGGGCGACGTTGAGGCCCTTGCCGCCGGGGCGTTCGATGACCTGGGTGACGCGGTGGGAGGCGTGCGGGGTGAGGGCGGGGACCCGGTAGGTGAGGTCCAGTGCCGTGTTGAGGGTGACCGTGAGAATCACCTGCCGTGCCCCCGTTCCTGGAACAGCCGTCAGCGCGTCCCGATCATGCCAAACAGACGGCGGTTGGCCCAGTCCCCCGGCCCGCTCAGGTCAGTCGGGGTTCCACCACCCAGGTGCCCTTGCGCATCACGCCCTTGACGTCGAAGTCCTCGTCCAGCACGACGAGGTCGGCGTCCTTGCCGGGCTCGAGGGATCCGACACGGTCGTCGATGCCAAGCACGCGCGCCGGGGTGGCCGAGATGGCCTGGACCACGGATTCGACGGGCAGCCCGTCGATGGTCACGGCCCGCTTGAACGCGCGGTCCAGGGTGAGGGTCGAGCCCGCGATGGAGCCGCCCTCGACCAGCCGCGCGACGCCGTCCTTCACCTCGACGGCCAGCGTGCCGAGGTCGTACATGCCGTCGCCGAACCCGGCCGCGTCCATCGCGTCCGTGATGAACGCGACCCGCCGCGGCCCTGCGTGATGGAACGCCAGCTCAAGCGCGGCCGGGTGCAGATGCGTGCCGTCGTTGATCAGCTCGACCGTGATCCGCTCGTCCTCCAGGAGCGCGGCGATCGGGCCGGGGGCACGGTGACCGAGGCCGGGCATCGCGTTGTAGAGGTGGGTCGCCACGGTGGCGCCCGCGTCGATGGCCTCGACGGTCTGCTCGTACGTCGCGTCGGTGTGGCCGATGGCGGCGATCACGCCGTGTTCGGCGAGCAGCCGTACGGAGTCGATGCCGCCGGGCAGTTCGGTCGCGAGGGTGACCATCCGGGCCTGGCCGCGGGCGGCGTCGATCAGCTTGCGGACCTCGGCCGGGTCGGGGTCGCGCAGCAGCGTCTCGTCGTGCGCGCCCTTGCGGCACGGGGAGATGAACGGGCCCTCGAAGTGGATGCCGGCGATGTCGCCCTGCTCGGCGAGTTCGGAGAGGAATCCGGCCCGCTGGGTGAGGAAGTCCATCTCGCCGGTGACGAAGGAGGCGACAGTGGTGGTGGTGCCGTGCAGGCGGTGGGTGTGGACGCCCTTGAGGATCTCGTCCACTCCGCCGGAGGTGAAGGAGGCTCCGCCGCCGCCGTGGTTGTGCATGTCGACGAAGCCGGGGACGACCCAGTGGCCCGTGAGGTCGAGCGAGGGCGCGTCGGCGGGCGCGGCGCCCGCGATACGACCGCCGTCGACGATCACCCGTCCGTTCTCGACGATGCCGGTCGGCAGCACCACACGGGCACCGGCGAGAACTGTGGAAACGGCCATCAGGCGGATACCTCCGAGTCGGGGGAGTCGAGGGAGAGCAGGTCCCAGGCGAGGAGGCCCGCGCCCAGGCATCCGGCGGTGTCCCCGAGGGCCGCGGGGACGACGGCGGGCAGCTTCTGGAACGTGACGCGTTCCTCCACCGCGGCGCGCAGTGGTGTGAACAAGGTTTCCCCCGCCTCGGCGAGACCGCCACCGATGATGAGCGTGCGGGGGTCCAGCAGGGTGAGCGCCGTGACCAGGCCGTCCGCGAGCGCGTCGACGGCCTCCTGCCAGACCCGTACGGCCCTGGCGTCGCCGGACTCGACGGCCTTGGCGCAGTCGGCGGCGTCCGCGTCCGGGTCGCCGGAGGCGGCGGCCCAGGCGAGGGAGACGGCGGAGGCGGAGGCGTACCGCTCCAGGCAGCCGCGCTGGCCGCAGCCGCACTCCGTACCGCCGGGGCGGACGACGATGTGGCCGATCTCGCCGGCGTAGCCGTGGGCGCCCGCCTCGATGGTGCCGCCGATGCCGATGGCGCCGGCGATCCCGGTGCCCAGCGGCACGAAGAGGAAGCGGTCGGCTCCGTTCCCGGCGCCGATGCGGCCCTCGGCGAGGCCGCCGGTGCGGACGTCGTGGCCGAGGGCGACGGGGATGCCGTCGAGGCGCTCGCTGAGCAGGGTGCGCATCGGGACGTCGCGCCAGCCGAGGTTGGCGGCGTAGACGGCGATGCCGTTCTCGGCGTCGACGATGCCGGGGACGGCTACTCCGGCGGCCGCGGCGGGCTGTCCGTACCGCTCCAGGCCGTACGCGCGCAGCTCGGCGGCGAAGCCGAGGATGGTCTCGACCACGGCCTCGGGGCCGCGCTCGCGCCCTGTGGCGCGCCGTGCCTCGTGGAGGAGGGTGCCGTCCGCCCCGACGAGGGCGGCCTTCATGCCGGTGCCGCCCACATCGAGGGCGATGACGTGTCTCACGGGAACAGTCTCGCTGCGCTTGCGCGAAAGGTCTAGTCCACTCGCCGATATTGTTGCGCGTGGATACAAATGCGGGTCGTGGATATGGCCGTCGCCGAGGGGCTCCCTGAGTGGTTTAGACCTTATGCTTCCTCCTCTGTGAAAATCACAGCTCAACGACGAGCAAGAGGGTGGGGCAACGCTGTGCAGCGGCGATTTCCTGGACTGACCGCGACGATCGCCGCGCTGGGCCTGACCGCAGGTCTCGCCGGCTGTGGACTCACCGGCGACGACTCCGGCGACGTGACCCTGAAGCTGGTCGCCGCCGACTACGACCTGAACGGCGGCGACACCACCAAGAAGTACTGGGACGCGCTCACCGCCGCCTACGAGGCCAAGCACCCCGGCGTCCAGGTCGAGGTCCAGATCGAGTCCTGGAACGACGTCGACCGCAAGGTCGCCGAGCTGGTCAAGGCCGACCAGGCCCCCGACATCGCCCAGATCGGCGCCTACGCCGACTACGCGGCCGCCGGCGAGCTCTACTCCGCCGACGAGCTGCTCTCCATACCCGTCCAGGCGAACTTCCTCGCCCCCCTCGCCTCCGCCGGCGAGCACAAGCGCACCCAGTACGGCCTGCCGTTCGTCGCCTCCACCCGGCTGCTCTTCTTCAACCAGGACCTCTTCGACCGGGCCGGGATCAGCAAGCCGCCCGCCACCTGGGACGAGCTGGCCGCCGCGGCCGAGAAGCTGAAGAACGAAGACGTGACGTACCCCTTCGCGCTGCCGCTCGGGCCGGAGGAGGCGCAGGCCGAGACGATGATGTGGCTGCTCAGCGGCGGCGACGGCTACACCGACGGCACCGACCGCTACCGGATCGACTCCGAGCAGAACGTCAAGACGTTCGACTGGCTGAAGACGAACCTGGTCCAGAAGAAGCTCACCGGCCCCGTCGCCCCCGGCAAGCTCAACCGCAAGGACGCCTTCGCCGCCTTTACGCGCGGCGAGGTCGGCATGCTCAACGGCCACCCCTCGCTCATGCAGGAGGCCGAGAAGAAGGGCGTCAAGGTCGGCAAGGTCGCGCTGCCGGGCGCGACCGGCAGGGCCAAGTCGTCCATGGGCGTCGCCGACTGGATCATGGGCTTCAAGCAGAACGGCCACCGCGAGGAGATCGGCGACTTCCTCGACTTCGTCTTCAGCGACGAGAACGTGCTGAGGTTCGCCGGCGACAACGACCTGCTGCCGGTGACCGTCAGCGCGTCCTCCCGTATGAGGAGCGAGGAGGAGCACAAGAACCTGCGCGAGTTCCTCACGGAGCTGCCGAACGCGCAGCTCCCGCCGGTCGGCAAGACCTCCTGGGCCCAGGTCAGCGACAACATCAAGCAGAACATCGGCAAGGCCGTGGCCCCGGGCGCCAAGCCCTCCGAGGTCCTGGGGGAGATCGCGCGTGAGGCGACGGCGGCCGAGAGCGCGGAGTAATAGGTTGTTCGTATGACCGACACGAGCGACTTCGGACTCGGCGAACGGGAGCGGGCCGTACTCGCTCTCGAACGCCGCTCCTGGCCCGGCCCCGGCGCCAAGGAGCGGGCCGTGCGCGAGCAGCTCGGCCTGTCCGCGACGCGCTACTACCAGCTCCTCAACGCCCTCCTCGACGACCCGCGCGCCCTGGAACACGACCCGGTGACCGTCAACCGGCTGCGCCGGGTCCGTGCGGAGAAGGAGCAGCGCCGCTGAGCCCGCGTCGGTAGGGTCGTCGTTATGGTCAGCAGCCTTCCGCACCCGACCACATCCGCAGGCCGCGACGGCCTGGCCGCGCTTCTCGCGCGGCCGGAGAAGGCCGTCGTCGCCCTCGACTTCGACGGGACGCTCGCCGAGATCGTCCCCGACCCCGAGCAGGCGCGCGCCCACCCCGGTGCCGTCCCCGCGCTCTCCGCCCTCGCCCCGAGGATCGCCTCCGTCGCGGTGGTGACCGGCCGGCCGGCGGGCGTGGCGGTGCGGTACGGCGGTTTCGCCGGCGTCCCGGGCCTCGAACACCTCGTCGTCCTCGGCCACTACGGCGCGGAGCGCTGGGACGCGCGCACCGGCACCGTCAAGGCCTCCGCCGTCCACCCGGGCGTGGCCTCCGTGCGCGCCGAACTCCCCGGCTTTCTGGAGAGCGTCGGCGCCTGGCCGGGCACCTGGATCGAGGAGAAGGGCCGCGCGGTCGCCGTCCACACCCGCCGCTCCACCGACCCGCAGGCGGCCTTCGAGGCGCTGAAGGCCCCGCTCGCCGGCCTCGCCGCCCGCCACGGCCTGGTCCTCGAACCCGGCCGCATGGTCCTCGAACTGCGCCCCCCGGGCATGGACAAGGGCGTGGCGCTCGCGGAGTACGTACGGGAGGTGGGCGCCGGGTCCGTCCTGTACGCGGGCGACGACCTGGGCGACCTGCCGGCCTTCGCGGCCGTGGAGAAGCTCCGCTCGGACGGCACCCCGGGCCTGCTGGTGTGCAGCGGCTCCACAGAGGTCCAGGAGCTGTCCGACCGCGCCGACCTGTCGGTCGCGGGCCCGCCGGGGGTGGTGCGGTTCCTGACGGAACTGGCGGAGGCGGTACGGGAGGCCTGAGGCCGGCTCCTGACGAACTGGCGAGGGCGGTACGGGAGGCCCGCTGAGGGACCGCCCGTACCGCCCGCCCTACACGATCAGTGCGCGGCCGGGTTGACCACGCTGATCGTCAGGTCGTCACCGGCGTCCCCGGTGACCGTGACCTTCACGCCGTGGCCCGCCACCTTGACGCTGGCCTGCGGGGCGGCCGTGTCTTAGTACGCGTTCGGGTCCGTGTCGTCGAAGACCGCGATCCCCGGGACCGACGGCGCGCACGCCGCCATCGTCACGACCGTCTGGCTCTGGCCCTTGCCCGACAGGGCCTCCTTGTGGAGGCAGGTCGCGTCCGTGGCCTCCAGGCCGAAGGTCGCGTCGAAGGGCTGACGGCGGTTGCTCGGCGCGGTGCCGTCGGCGTACCGGAACGGCGTCGGACGGGCGTCCACCGCCATGGCCGAGCCGCCGCCCGGGTGCGAGCTGACGTTGTTGTCGTCGTAGGACCGGTCGACGTACCAGACCAGCATGCCGTTCTGGTAGCGGAAGAACTCCACCCAGTCCGGCGCCGTGACGCCCTTGCTGAACTGGTACGGGCCCTCGGCGAGCAGCGCGTCGCTGCCGACGTACTCGCGGTTCTCCACCAGGTAGTAGCGCGGGTACGTGTCCGTCTCCGTGCCGGTCGAGATCTTCCAGCGGCCGTCGGCGGTCCAGCCGCCCACGCCCTGCTCGACGTCGTCGCTCGCCAGCGTCGTGCCGCCGGCGGACAGCGTGATGTCGTCCAGGAACGCGCCGGCGAAGTGGACACCGCCGTCGGTCTGGTAGCGGAAGCGGAACAGCGAGGCCTTGCCCTGGGAGTCGTACGCGTACCGCAGCGTCGTCCACCTGCCGGCGGAGGAGCCGTCGACGGCCGCGCCCGCGCGGGCCCAGGTCGTCCCGCCGTCCAGGGAGTACTCGGCGAAGAGGTAGTCGAAGTCGGCCTCGATCTCGTACCAGGCGCTCGCCGTGACGGTGACGCGCGGGGCGGCCGGGACGGACCGGGTGAGGGACTGGTTGAGCCCGTCGGCCGAGCCGGTCCACCAGGCGTGCGTGCCGGAGGTGGGGGTGGCGTAGCTCGTGCTGCTCGTCTTGTCCGGGAGCGCGACGCGGACCGCCTGCTCCTTGCCGGTGACCTGGAGCTGCGCGGGGTTCAGGGTGTACGAACCGGAGGCGCCGAGCGGCGCGTTGGCGTAGTCGAGCCAGCCGAGGAACAGCTTCTCTTCGGCGCCCATCAGGCCCGGGTGGGTGCCGATGCCCGCGCCGGCGGCGGCGCCGTGGCCGAGCCAGGAGCCGGAGCTCATCAGGGTCCAGAAGGCGGTGGAGTTCTCGCCGCCGTTGGTGTCGTAGTAGTCCGGCAGGCCGAGGTCGTGGCCGAACTCGTGGCAGAAGACGCCGAGTCCGCCGTTCTCGCCCTCGGTGGTGTAGTCGCCGAGCCAGTACTTCGACTGGCCGATCCGGGCGCCGCCCGCCTTGTTCTGCGTACCGGAGACGTCCGGTCCGGTCAGGCCGTAGTCGTCGCCGTTGACGTACCAGCGGTGCGACCAGATGGCGTCCTCGCCCTGCGCGCCGCCGCCGGCGTCCTCGCCCATGCCGGCGTGGACGGCCTGGAAGTGGTCGATGTAGCCGTCGGCCTCGTCGAAGTTCCCGTCGTGGTCCCAGTCGTTGCGGTCCCAGACGTCGAACTGGGCGAGGTGCGCGTCGATCTCGGCCGGGGTCTTGCCGGCCGCGATCTGCGCGTTCCACCAGGCGTCGCCGGTGTCCTGGACGAAGGCCCACGAACCGCCGGTGTCTTCGATGGCGTTGTCACCGTAGAAGGAGGCGTTGTAGGGGACCTTGACCCAGTCCTCGACGGTGTTGGTGACCGAGTAGCGGCCGCCGGAGAGGTTCTCGTAGTACGTCTTCATCGACTCGCCGGGGCCGTTGAAGAGGTTCTCGTAGTACGCCTTGTCGAAGTCCGCCGTCCAGGCGTTGGAGTTGTCCACGCTCCGGTCCGGCTGGGCTATCTGGTTGTGCAGGGGGCCGGGGGTGGAGCCGTACCGTCCGGCGCTCTGCTCGCCGAACTCGGAGAGGATCGTGAAGATCTTCTCCTGGCGTACGGCCGTGGTGGTCACGGTCTCCACGAACTTGCCGGGCGCGACCTCGACCACGCCGCGGGCGTCCGCCCTCGCCTTCCCCTTGGCGATCTTGTCGATCGCCTGCTCGCGCAGCTCGGTGCGCTGCTTGGTGAGCGGTCCGGGACGGTTGTCGCTGCGCGGGGAGGCGGCCCCCTGCGCGGTGTCCCGGGGCTCCTGCGCGGCGGCGGGCTGTAGCCCCGCGGCGAGGAGCGCGGTGAGCGCCGACCCTAGGGTCATGCCCACGACAAATCTCTTCACGTCTGCGATCCCTTCGCATGCATGCGTCACATGGTTCGCGTGGTTCTGTTTGTCGCCTGTGGATCGTCTGGGGGAACGATCGCGGCAGAGTCTGACACGGAAGGAGTCGCGGAGAGGAGGGGTCGATCGCGCAAATCCGCCGCCGGATTCCGGGTTTTACCGGCACGCAATCCGGTGCGGGTGGTTCAGCCCTGGCGCAAGGCGTGCAGCTGCTCCAGGAACCACTGCTGGGGCGGCAGCGCCGTCGCCGCGGCGGCCAGGCGCTTGGTGCGGTCCGCGCGCTCGGCCGGGCCCATCGACAGGGCGTCGTGCAGCGCCCGCGCCGTCTCGGACACGTCGTAAGGGCTGACAGTCAGCGCGTCCTCGCGCAACTCGGCGTACGCCCCCGCGCCCGTCGAGAGCACCAGCACGCATCCCGCCTCCGACACCACCGGGATCTCCTTGGCCACCAGGTTCATCCCGTCGCGGATCGGGTTGATCAGCGCCACGTCCGCCATCCGGTACGCCGCGAGCGAGCGCGCGAAGTCGTCCTTCACCGACAGGATCACCGGCCGCCAGTCGTCCGTGCCGAACTCCGCGTTGATCTCCTCCGCGAGCTCCGCCACCGACGCCGTGTAGTCGCGGTAGACCGCCAGGTCCTGGCGGGACGGGTACGCCGAGGCCAGGTGGACGACACGGTCGCGCCACTCCGGGCGCTCCCGGAGAAACTCCCGGTACGCGAGCAGGCCACGCACCACGTTCTTCGACAGCTCCGTGCGGTCCACCCGCACGATCGTCTTCCGGTCGCCCACCTCGGCGCGCAGCGCGGCCAGCCGGCCGTCCACCTCGGGCGTGTGCGCCTGCTTGCGCAGCTCCTCCCCGTCCACGCCCAGCGGATACACCTGGACCCGGGTGCGGCGCGGCTCGCCGCCCGCCCTGCGGTGGTGCACCCCGCGCCAGGGATCGCCGCTCCGCCAGACCCCCTCGGTCGTGCCACTCGCGCTGTCGATGTGCGAGCCGGCGACGAACGACTCCGCCCATTCCCAGGTGTGGAAACCCAGCTCGTCCGCGCCGAGCATCCCCCAGAGCAGCTCCTCGCGGACGTCCTCCGGAAGCATGCGCATGTAGTCCGGCGACGCCCACGGCGTATGCGTGATGTGGGCGATACGCAGGTCCGGGCGCAGCTCCCGCAGCTGCCCCGGCACCAGCGCCAGGTGGTAGTCGTGCACCAGGACGGCCGCACCCTCGTCCGCCTGGGCGGCCAGCTCCTCGGTGAAGGCCCGGTTGTAGGTGCGGTACGACTCCCACCGGCGCCGGAACTCCCCGTCGAAGACCGGCTCGCGCGGCACGTCCCACAGGTGGTGGTGCAGGAACCACAGCACCGAGTTCGCGATCCCGTTGTACGCGTCGGCGTAGACCGCCGGTTCGATAGCCAGCATCCGTACGCCGGGCTCGGCGACCTCGCGCCGGACCGCCACGCGATCGCCGTCCCCGAGCGCCGCGCACACCCAGACACCGCCCTCGGAGGGCACGGCGCTCAGCGCGGAGACGAGACCGCCCCCGCCGCGCCGGGCATCGAGCGTGCCGTCGGCGGCGAGGGCGTACGAGACCGGACCCCGATTGGACGCGACGAGCACAGAAGCCATGTGGCGAACCTAGCCCGTCACGTAAACGCTCAAACGTACGTATACGAATGTGGCGAATCCATGCCTCAGTGCTCGCCGCGTCCGCGCAGTGCCGCCTTGGCCACCGCGCCCGTCCCCGCCAGGGCCAGCGCGAGGCCGCCGAGCAGCCACAGCCGCTCGCCGTGGGAGCCGGTCTGCGCCATCGATCCGCCGGGGCCGTGTGGGGCGGGGCGCGGCGGGTGGGTCGTCGGGGCGTCGGCCGTGACCGCGTACGTGATCGTGGCCGTCCGGCCGGCCGCGACCTCCCCATCCGCCGCGGCCGGTCCGGCCGCGGCGAGGCCGAGCACCGCCAGCAGCGTGGTCATTCGATAGGTGAACCCCATGAAACGGAAATTTAGGTAAGAAGCATCATGATGCGGCGTTACGCCACGCGGCGGTGCGCGTACTCCGCGATGTCGATCATCGGCGGCCGCTCCTCCGTGTCCACGGTGTACGTCCGCGGTGTGAAGCCCGTCTCGGAGCGTTCGAACTGCGTCAGCCGGGGCCGCACCAGATGGCCCCGGGACAGCCGCAGCTGCGCCGTCCGGTAGATCGCCGCCGCCATCCGGCCGAGCGCCTGCCCGTCCTGGTGGCGGTGCTTGCGCACCCCGACGTCGACCTGCGCGAGGGCGTCCAGACCGACCGTGTGGAGAGCGTCCACGAGCAGGCCCAGCTCCACTCCGTAACCGACGGGGAACGGCAGCCGCTCGAGGAGCGAGCGCCGCGCCGCGTACTCGCCGCCCAGCGGCTGCACGAAGCCGGCCAGCTGCGGCCAGTGCAGATTGAGCAGCGGCCGCGCCACCAGCTCCGTCACCCGGCCGCCCTGACCAGGGGTGTCACCGAGCGGACGGTCGTACATCGCCTTCACGAAGTCGACGTCCGGGTCGGTGAGCAGCGGGCCGACGATGCCGGTGACGAAGTCCGCGGAGAAGTCCCGCAGATCCGCGTCGACGAAGCAGACGATGTCCCCCTCGGTCACCATCAGTGACCGCCACAGCACCTCGCCCTTGCCGGGCACGGCCGGTATTCGGGGCAGGATCGCGTCGCGCGCCACGACCCGCGCCCCGGCGGCCGCCGCGACCTCCGCCGTACGGTCGGTGGAACCGGAGTCGATCACCACCAGCTCGTCCACGAGCGGGACCGCCTCGGTCATCAGCTCGCGGCGGATCACGGTGACGATGTCGCCGACCGTCGCCTCCTCGTTCAGCGCCGGCAGGACGACACTGACCGTCGTCCCGTGCTTCGCCGCCAGGATGCGGTCGAGCGAACGGTCCGCCACGGACCAGGACCGCCGGGCCAGCCAGCGCTCCACTTCCTCCAGCACGTGATCTCCATCTCGCGGTTCGGACGGCCATCTCAACCGTCCATGCCTTCGGTTACAGTCTTGAACAACGCGGATGCCCGATGCATGTCGGGGTGCCGCCCGCGTCCTACAACCGAATACCGCTCATCCAGAGGGGCAGAGGGAAACGGCCCGTTGAAGCCCCGGCAACCCTCCAGTCGGTTCTCGTCCGCGACACACGCGGCAGCGAGGCTCCCGGCTAGGGAAGGTGCCAAATCCGTCTCATGGCGACATTCGTCATGGGAAAGATGAGGAGAAAGGGCCTCGCCTCCATGGCTGTACAGACTGTTTCCCCCGCCACCGACGCTCCGACGGTCGACCTCGGTCCGGCTTCCGGACTTTCCTGTCGTGAATGCGGTGAGAAGTTCTCTCTCGGTCCCATCTTCGCGTGCGAGCTGTGTTTCGGCCCGCTCGAAGTCGCCTACGACCTCCCGCTCGGCGACCCCGAGGCGCTGCGCAAGCAGATCGAGGCCGGTCCCGCCAACATCTGGCGCTACGCCCCGCTGCTGCCCGTCCCGGCCGACGTCGCCGAGAAGCCGAACCTGAACCCCGGCTGGACCAAGCTCGTCCAGGCCGACAACCTCGCCCGCGAGCTGGGCGTCGAGCCCGGCAAGCTCTTCGTCAAGGACGACTCCGGCAACCCGACGCACTCCTTCAAGGACCGCGTCGTCGCCCAGGCCCTGGAGGCCGCCCGCGCCTTCGGCTTCACCACCCTCTCCTGCTCCTCCACCGGCAACCTGGCCGGCGCCGTCGGCGCCGCGGCCGCCCGCGCCGGCTTCCGCTCCTGCGTGTTCATCCCGCACGACCTGGAGCAGGGCAAGGTCGTCATGGCCGCGGTCTACGGCGGTGACCTCGTCGGCATCGAGGGCAACTACGACGACGTCAACCGCTTCTGCTCCGAGCTCATCGGCGACCCGCTGGGCGAGGGCTGGGGCTTCGTCAACGTCAACCTGCGCCCGTACTACGGCGAGGGCTCCAAGACGCTCGCGTACGAGATCTGCGAGCAGCTGGGCTGGGTGATCCCGGATCAGCTGGTCATCCCGATCGCCTCCGGCTCGCAGCTCACCAAGATCGACAAGGGTCTGCAGGAGCTCATCAAGCTCGGCCTGGTCGAGGACAAGCCGTACAAGATCTTCGGCGCCCAGGCCGAGGGCTGCTCGCCGGTGTCGGCGGCCTTCAAGGCCGGTCACGACGTCGTACGGCCCCAGAAGCCGAACACCATCGCCAAGTCGCTCGCCATCGGCAACCCGGCCGACGGCCCCTACGTCCTCGACATCGCGCGCCGCACGGGCGGCGCGGTGGAGGACGTCGACGACGAGCAGGTCGTCGAGGCGATCAAGATCCTGGCCCGCACGGAGGGCATCTTCGCCGAGACGGCGGGCGGGGTGACGGTCGGCGTGACGAAGAAGCTGGTCGAGGCCGGCCTCATCGACCCGACCCTCACGACGGTCGTGCTCAACACGGGCGACGGCCTCAAGACGCTGGACGCGGTGGCCGACACCTCGCAGGCGACCGCCACGATCCCCCCGAGCCTGGACGCGTTCCGCGACGCCGGCCTCGCCCACTGAAAGGTAAGTGACATGAGCGTCAAGGTCCGCATCCCCACCATCCTGCGCACCTACACGGGCGGCCAGGCCGAGGTCCTGGCGGAGGGCGCCACGCTCTCCGAGGTCATCGCCGACCTGGAGAAGAACCACACGGGCATCGCGGCCCGCGTCCTGGACGACCAGGGCAAGCTGCGCCGCTTCGTGAACGTGTACGTCAACGACGACGACGTCCGCTTCGAGCAGGGCCTGGAGACGGCGACGCCGGACGGCGCGGGCGTCTCGATCATCCCGGCGGTCGCGGGCGGCTGCTGAGCGCCCCCTGAGAGCCTTCGCCTTACCCGGCGCAACCGAATTGCCCCCTACGCTTCAAGAAGCGGAGGGGGCAATTCTGCATGGTTGAGCGCGGTAGAGTTGGGGAAGTCCCCCCGGCTTCCCTTCGCTGCTCATGCCAGGCGCATATGAGAATGCGTCCGCATCCGACAAGATGCAGCCAAAGTGCTCGAGTGTTGTGTACCTTCTGCACGCTTTGCCGGGCCCGACTTGCCCCGGAATTCAGTCAATCCTCCTGAATTCTCCTTTACGGCGTGCCCAGAATTCTCGTCCGATTGACCTGTTGCAGAGGGCAGTTGGGCAGATACATTCAGCCGCGGTCGACGCGTTCCGGCGCAGGGTCTGACCCGGGTCCGCGAAGTGCGGTCCCGCGCAAGGGCCAGTAATAGGGGAGTTAGGCATGGCTCAGGGCACCGTCAAGTGGTTCAACGCGGAGAAGGGCTACGGCTTCATCGCGGTCGACGGTGGTGCGGATGTATTCGTCCACTACAGCGCGATCCAGATGGACGGTTACCGCACCCTTGAAGAGGGTCAGCGGGTCGAGTTCGAGATCTCGCAGGGCCAGAAGGGTCCGCAGGCGGACATGGTCAAGCTCGCCGTCTGAGCACGGCGCGATCGGCCACCACGTACGCACTCACGCGTTCTCATCGCCGAGGGGTCCGCATCCTGACCAGGATGCGGACCCCTCGTGCGTGTCCGGAGTGCTTCCGTGGGCCCCTCTCGATCCATGAGAGTCGCTTGCACTCGCATGGGTCGAGTGCTAATCATTGCGTTAGCACTCTGCAGGTGAGAGTGCTTACGAGGATCGGGCAGACGAGGTCCGCGGCCAGGTGGGGCAAGGAACCGCCGGGTGCGCAGGCCGTCCGTCGCGGGCGTCGGCGCGGTCCTGGAGCGTTATCCACCCCATGTCCGGGAGGACCACTTCACATGGCCAAGATCATCGCGTTCGACGAGGAGGCACGGCGCGGTCTCGAGCGCGGGATGAACCAGCTCGCCGACGCCGTCAAGGTCACCCTTGGCCCCAAGGGCCGGAACGTCGTCCTCGAGAAGAAGTGGGGCGCCCCCACGATCACCAACGATGGTGTGTCCATCGCCAAGGAGATCGAGCTCGAGGACCCGTACGAGAAGATCGGCGCCGAGCTGGTCAAGGAAGTCGCCAAGAAGACGGACGACGTCGCCGGTGACGGTACGACCACCGCGACCGTCCTCGCCCAGGCGCTCGTCCGCGAGGGCCTGCGCAACGTGGCGGCCGGCGCCAACCCGATGGCCCTCAAGCGCGGCATCGAGAAGGCCGTCGAGGCCGTCTCCGGCGCCCTGCTCGAGCAGGCGAAGGATGTCGAGACCAAGGAGCAGATCGCTTCCACGGCCTCCATCTCCGCCGCCGACACCCAGATCGGCGAGCTCATCGCCGAGGCGATGGACAAGGTCGGCAAGGAAGGCGTCATCACCGTCGAGGAGTCCCAGACCTTCGGTCTGGAGCTGGAGCTCACCGAGGGTATGCGCTTCGACAAGGGCTACATCTCGGCGTACTTCGCCACCGACATGGAGCGTATGGAGGCGTCCCTGGACGACCCGTACATCCTGATCGTCAACTCCAAGATCTCCTCCGTGAAGGACCTGCTTCCGCTCCTGGAGAAGGTCATGCAGTCGGGCAAGCCGCTGCTGATCATCGCCGAGGACGTCGAGGGCGAGGCCCTGTCGACCCTGGTCGTCAACAAGATCCGCGGCACCTTCAAGTCCGTCGCGGTCAAGGCCCCGGGCTTCGGCGACCGCCGCAAGGCCATGCTGAACGACATCGCCATCCTCACGGGCGGCACGGTCATCTCCGAGGAGGTCGGCCTCAAGCTCGAGAACGCCGGCCTGGACCTGCTGGGCCGCGCCCGCAAGGTCGTCATCACCAAGGACGAGACCACGATCGTCGACGGTGCCGGTGACAGCGACCAGGTCGCCGGTCGCGTCAACCAGATCCGCGCCGAGATCGAGAACTCGGACAGCGACTACGACCGCGAGAAGCTGCAGGAGCGCCTGGCGAAGCTCGCCGGCGGTGTTGCGGTCATCAAGGCCGGTGCCGCGACCGAGGTCGAGCTCAAGGAGCGCAAGCACCGCATCGAGGACGCCGTTCGCAACGCGAAGGCGGCCGTCGAGGAGGGCATCGTCGCCGGTGGTGGCGTGGCCCTGCTCCAGGCCTCCAACGTCTTCGAGAAGCTCGAGGCGGACCTGACGGGCGACGAGGCCACCGGTGCCAACATCGTCAAGCTGGCGCTCGAGGCCCCGCTGAAGCAGATCGCCGTCAACGCCGGCCTCGAGGGCGGCGTCGTGGCGGAGAAGGTCCGCAACCTGCCCGTCGGCCACGGCCTGAACGCCGCGACCAACGAGTACGTGGACCTCATCGCCGAGGGCATCATCGACCCGGCGAAGGTGACGCGCTCTGCCCTGCAGAACGCGGCCTCCATCGCCGCGCTGTTCCTGACCACCGAGGCCGTCATCGCCGACAAGCCGGAGAAGGCCGCCGCGGCGGCCGGCGGCGGCATGCCGGGCGGTGACATGGACTTCTGAGCCTCGGCTCGGTAGTTCTTCGCTGTACGCGACGCAGTACGCGACGCTCTACGCGACTGAGGGCGGCACTCCCTGCTGGGGGTGCCGCCCTCGGGCGTTCGGGGTGATGCTGGTGGGAGGACCCCTCACCGGCGGGAGCGATCCATGATCACGCTGCTGACGACACCGTCCGACCGCGAGCTGGTCATCACCCGGACCTTCGACGCCCCGCCGGCCCGCGTCTGGGAGGCGTGGACCAAGCCCGAGCACGTACGCCAGTGGTACGGCGTGGCCGCCATGCCCACGGTGTTCTCCGACATCGACCTCAGGGTCGGCGGCACGTGGCGCTGGGGCCAGAAGGCCCCCGACGGCCGGGAGATCGTCTTCTCGGGCACGTACGAGGAGATCGTCCCGAACGAGCGCCTCGTCTACACCGAGGTCTTCGAACTCATGCCGGGCCCGCCGGTCCACGTCACCCTCACCTTCGACGACACCCCGGACGGCGGCACGGCGCTGACAAGTACATCGCTCTGGCCGTCGACGGAGCTGCGCGACCAGGCGCTGGCGACGGGGATGGAGGCGGGGGTCAAGGAGGAGTACGACCGTCTGGCGGCCTATCTGGAGACGATGGAGACGACGTGAGCCTGGTCGTGCCGCGGCTGGAGGCGGGGGCGTACGAGCTGCGCGCGTGGGAGCGGGCGGACCTGCCGCTCGTGGAGGAGGCGTCGACGGACCCGTACATCCCGCTGACGAACACGGTCCCGTCGGTGTACTCGGAGTCGCAGGGCGAGGCGTACATCCGCCGCCAGTGGAGCCGCTCGGAGTCGGGCGCCGGCTACCCCTTCGTCATCGTCCGCCGCCGCGACGACCGCCCGGCGGGCATGATCGGCCTCTGGCTCCGCGACCTGGAGGAGGGCCGCGCGTCCCTCGGCTACTGGGTCGCCCCCTCCTGCCGAGGCGAGGGCGCGGCAGCGGCCGCACTGACGGCGGTGAGCGCCTGGGCCATGGGCGAACTGGGCATCCCCCGCCTCCAGTTGCTCGTCGAACCCTGGAACGAAGCCTCGGCGAAGACGGCGGAACGGGCGGGTTTCGTACGGGAGGGCCTGCTGCGGTCGTGGCAGGAGGTGGGCGGGGAGCGGGTGGACATGGTGATGTACGGGCGGGTGCGGGGAGGTGGCGGCAGCCCTTGATCTCGCCCGTCTGACACACGTATCCAGGTGTACGGGGCGATCAACGGCCTTGTACGATCCGGGCTACCGGCAGTGGGGGGCACTGGGGCCGTCGTCTTCCCGACGCCCAATCCGGCGCATCGTCGCAGATCGAACGCGCACCCATGGGTGCGTGCTCCTGCCTGCCGCCGTAAGCGCCTGCGATCTCTCTCCCGGGACGAGGACGACGACCCGAGGAGATTCGTGTACCGCAAGAGACCCCTGAGCAGCCTGCTTGCCGCCGCTGTCCTGGGTGTGTCCGGGGCGGTCTTCGGCCCGGTCGCGCCGCCGGCGCACGCGGCGACGGCCACGGATGCGGGGGCAGAGGTGGTCATACCCGGCGCCACGAGCGCCGTTCCGGTGTGGAACAGCGTGCTGAGTGCGGGCCCGCACGGGTATCTGCACAGCGAGCGGGGACTCGGTGCCACCTGGCGGACGTACGGCGGTGCCGAGAAGCCGGTCACGGTCGACCCGGGCAACGAGTGGTTCGGCTGGTCCTACATGTACGGCACCGGCTCCGATGTCGTCGCCCGCTATGACGAGAACACTCGCGTCTTCACGCTCAGGAACATGGTGACCGGGGAGTCCGGGGTCGTGACCCTGCCCCAGGGCCACGACCCCGTCGGCGTGTTCGGCTGGAACGTCCTGGCCGCGGGCAACACGGCGGGCACCAGGTCGCTGCACGTCCTCGACACGCGATCCGGGGAGCTCCGTGACCGGCTGGTCGACGGCATCCTGGAGAGCCCGTACGGCGTCAGGACCACCGCTCCTCGGCTGGGCGACGCCGACGGCGTCCTCATGGGCTACTACGGGCATTTGTACTGGGTGGACACCACCCAGGCGCGTGCCACAGTGCTGGACTCCATACCCACCGGACTCTCGGCGTACGACTTCGCCCTCACTCCCGAGCGGCTGCTGGTCCGCAGCGGCACCGAGCTTTTCGTCTACGACCGCGCCGACTTCGCCAAGGCGCCGCTCAAGGTGCCGGTCACGGACGAGAAGGGCAGCCGGATTCTCGGGCTCGTCGGTGACGACGTCGTCATAGCCCGCCACGACCCGGCGCTCGGCATCCTGGACGACCGCATCGCCTCCCTGCGTGTGGAGGCGGTTCCGCTCTCCGGCGGCACGCCCCGCGTCCTGCTCGCGCGGTCCAGGGGCAACGCCATCGGCACGCCCGACGGCGGTCTGCTCGTCGACGGCGGCCCCAGCACCGCCGACTACGGCGTGCAGCGCGTGACCGCGGACAGCACCGGCCGCGCGTGGGCAGAACGCGACAGTGTCGTGGCCGCGCCGGAAGTGCCGAACACGGTGCACCGGCTCACCTTCGAGCAGGGCCGTCTCACCAGTGTGGAGGGCGTCGCCGCGAGCGGTCGGACCGGCGTGTACACGCGCCCGATTACCGCCACGGGCGGCGCGACACCCTCCCTCGGCTACGACGACCGCCAGGACCGGGGCCTCATCCCGACCGACCTGCCCGACGGGTGCCAGGCCGCCTACGGCTGCCCGGCCATCGACGAGACGGGAGACGGCCGCCTGCTCTACGGCGGGCACAACTACTTCTACGATGCCGTCCCGCTGCGACGCGTGAACGAGAGCTCCCGGCTCCCCGGCGACGCGATCGACGCCGGCACGGGCCTCCAGAGGTTCGTCGCGGGCTCGGGCCGCTGGGCCGTCGTCGGCGCGACCTTGCCCGGATGGACCCCCGAGAGCCGCGTGATCGACACGGACACCGGGAAGGTCGTCCGTAAGCTGCCGGTCGAGCCGGTCTCCCTCGACGGCACGACGCTGTGGACGCGCGACGGCTCCGACCTGACCGGCTACGACATCAGGTCCGGTGCGAGTCTGAACAGCGCGTACATCCCCAGCTGTTCGTTGGAGAGCGCCGAGGTGGTCGGCCGCTGGCTGCGCTGGTCCTGCCTGAACCGGGGGCTGGGCGTCTACGACCTCCAGACGCGCACGAGCACACCCCTCGACCTCGACTTCGACGCCCGGAGTGAACTAGGTGACGGGTTCCTCGCGTACGTCTCCGGGAACCGCCTCCTGGTCAGGGAGCTGGCCACCGGCGCGGTCCACGACACGGGCGCCGAGGGGATCACGGGGTCGACCCAGTGGACGGTCGACCCGGCCACCGGCACCATCGCATGGTCCGACGCTCAGGGCGCGATCCACCTGGTGGACAGCGGGGTCCCGACCTCGCCGCTGAAGGTGACCGACTCTGCGGCCACGACCTCCGCGAACCTCAAGTCGGCTGCCTGGCAGCCGCGGTGGTGGCTGTCCAAGCCTGCCGTCTCCTGGACTGTGACGCTGAAGCGCAAGGCGACCGGGGCCGTCGTGCGGACGCTGTCCGGCGCCGAGGCCCGGGGAGTTCTCAAGACCGTCTGGGACGGCAAGGACGGCTCCGGTCGACTTGTCCCCAACGGGGCGTACACCTGGACGTTGTCCGCGAAGCCGGCCGACGGCGACGGCCCCGATCTCACCGCATCGGGATCGCTCTCCCTCACGGGCGCGGCGGTGGTGTGGCGTGACCTTGGCGGCGAGGACGGCTTCGGCGACTTGCTGGTCATGGACGGTGCGGGTCTTGTCTCGCTCTACAAGGGCACTGGCACGGGCGGACTCACGTCGCGCGTCGCCGGTACGGGTGCGAAGTTCCCGACGGCGTCGGTGTTCGTGCCGGTCGGTGACGTGAACGGCGACCGCTGTACCGACGTGCTCGTCCGCGTGGGCAACGACCTGCGGGCCTACCGCCCGACCTGCGGGACGGTGCTTTCGGCGTCCTCGCCTTACACGACGATCGGCTCGGGTTGGGGCGGGTACGACGTGCTGACCTCGCCCGGCGATGTGAACGGCGACGGGTACGTGGACCTGTACGCCCGTCAGGCTTCCACCGGAGAGTTCTACTTCTACGCCGGCACGGCCGACCACCGCCTGAAGTCGCGAGTGAAGGTCGGCACCGGCTGGAAGATCTACTCCAAGATCATCGGTGCGGGTGACCTGAACGCCGACGGCCGAGGCGACCTGATGACCATGGACGGCTCGGGCGTCCTGTGGCGCTACTACGGGACGCCGACCGGCGGTCTCACTTCGCGCGTGAAGGTGGGTGGGGGTTGGGGCGTGTACACCTCCCTGGTCGGCGTCGGCGACCTGACAGGCGACGCGCGGACGGACCTGGTCGCGCGGGACACCAGCGGCAGGCTGTGGCGCTACAGCAGCCTGGGCAACGGCCAGTACGCCTCTCGCGTACTGATCGGGGCGGGCGGCTGGTCCGTCTTCAAGGGGCTGTACTGAGCCGGGAGGCTCTGCTTTCGACCGGGTGTGGTCTTTCTCCGTACTACGGAGAGAGGCCATGCCTTCTTTGAGCTCGGGACAGAGAGCGGTAGGCGACCGTACGACCCCTGCGGGTATTGAGGTTTGGCCCAGCGTGGTGACATAGAGTAATGCTACGATCACGTGTATGAAGATCGTGACGCGGGTGAAGCTGATGCCGGAGGCTGACCAGGCCGCCGCGCTTCTCGCGACCCTGCGTACGGTCAATGAGGCCGCGTGCTGGGTGTCCGGTGTGGCGTTCGAGCGCGATGTGCCGCGTGAGTACGAGCTGCGGAAGTACACCTACGCCGAGTTGAAGGCGCGGGGGCTGGGGGCGCAGGCGGCCCAGCACGTCATCAAGAAGACGCGTGATGCCTACGCCACGTTGAAGGCGAACATCCGCGCCGGGAACCTGGGCAAGCCGGGGTCGAAGCGTAGGGTCAAGGCGGTGTCGAAGCCGATCACGTTCCGGCCCGAGGCCGCGCAGCCGTAGGACGACCGGTGCCTGTCCTGGCAGTACGACGCCGGCACGGTGTCGATCTGGACAACTGCCGGACGGCTCAGAGGCGTTCGCTTCGCCTGCTCCCCGGACGCGCTCAAGATGCTCCGTGAGCACCGCAAGGGGGAGTCCGACCTGATCGAACGCGAGGGCGTGTTCTACCTGATCGCCGTCTGTGATGTCCCCGAGGCCGGGCAGTACGAGCCCAGTGGGTTCATCGGCGTCGACCTCGGGATCACCAACATCGCTACCACCTCCACCGGCTACCGGGCTGCCGGGCGCGGCCTGAACCGGCACCGGAAGCGACAGCTCGATCTGCGGAAGAAGGTCCAGGCCAAGGGCACCAAGTCCGCGAAGCGCCTCCTCAAGAGGCGCTCCCGCAAGGAAGCCCGGCACACTGCCAACGTCAACCACATCGTCTCCAAGACCATCGTCACCACCGCTGAACGCACCGGTTCCGGTATCGCCCTGGAAGACCTCACGGGCATCCGAAGCCGGGTACGGCTCCGCAAGGACCAGCGGACGTCTCTGCATTCGTGGAGCTTCCACCAGCTTGGCCAGTACATCGAGTACAAGGCCAAGCGGGCTGGGGTGCCGCTGGTGTACGTCGATCCGGCGTACACCAGCCAGCAGTGCTGCGAGTGCGGTCACATCGACCGGCGCAACCGCCAGTCACAAGCGACGTTCGCCTGCCGGTCCTGCGGGGCCCTCATGCACGCGGACGACAACGCGTCCCACAACATCGGCCGCAAGGGCGAGACCGTGTGGACTGCGGGGCGTGAGTCACGCGTCCCTGCCACCCCATAGGGGTGTCTGGACGGAGGAGCCAACCCAGCAGCCAGCTGGGCGCTACCTCCAAACCCGGTCCTTTAGGGCCGGGTCAAGTTGACTGCACGTCGCGGCGGACCAGCGTCTGAGCGAACGGCTCGCCCGTCTTCCGTGCGTACGCCATCCGCTCCCGGACCTCGCTGAGCGTCCGGGGCCGGTACCCCGGCCCACCGCAGCAGCTCTTGTGGAACCGCACTCCCGCGTTCAGCAGCACCGAGAGCGTGCGCCAAGCGGCCAAGTCCCGTCTGCGTGGCGGGGCGAAGGCGGAGCCGACGTGGATCAGCGGCTGTGCGCAGCGCGGGCAGCGCCGCTCGGCACGGCTGTCCTGGTCGCCGTAGGGCTGCTTGTACGAGGCCCGACAGGGCAGGCACACGAACGAAGTCCTGCTGTAGGAGCCATACATGCGGCCAGGTTACGCACCTGGGGACGGTAGGCTCCACGGATTTCCCGGCCTCGTCTCTGGTGGTGGCGCCGTGGGGAAGGCCTTGCGCATGCGGGTGAGGAGAGCCTTCGCCGCCGGGGCGGTCGGGCCGTCCGTCGGCCAGGCCAGGGCTACTCGGCCGCGGAGGCCGGGGGCGGTGATGGGGAGGGTACGGAGGTCCAGCTCGGCTGCCGCCTCGGGCGGCATCTCGGGGAGGACGGCCACGCCGAGGCCGCGGGCGGCGAGCCGCGCGAGCAGTGGCGGCGCGGCGGCCTCGAAGACGACGGAGGGCTGGAAACCCTCCTGCGCGCAGGCACGTTCGAGTACACCGCGCAGACCCGTGCCGCGCGGCAGGCTGATCAGAGGGCGGCCCGCAAGCGCGGCCAGCGGGATCGCGTCGCGGCCGGCCGGGGTGAGCAGCGGGTCGTCCGGGGCCATGGCGGCGACCAGCGGGGTGTCGACGACGACCTGGAGGCTGACGCCCGGCGGGGGTTCCTCGTCGGCGAGGCCGATCACGGCCAGGTCGAGTTCACCGCCGCGCAGAGCGGTGAGCATCCGTTCCGAGGTGTCCTCGGTGAGGGAGATCTCGATCTGCGGGTGGTCGTCGTGGAAGTCGGCCAGTACGGCCGCCACATCGAACGCGTCGCCGGCCGCGCCCGAGACGAGTCCGACGGTGACCTTCCCGCGGACCAGTCCGGTGAACTCGTCCACCGTCTGCCGGAGCCCCTCGACGGCCGCGAGCGCGGCCCGGGCCAGCGGAACGACCGCCTCGCCGACGGCGGTCGTGGTGACCGTCCGGCCCGAGCGGTCGAGCAGCGGCTGTCCGAGCTCCCGCTCCAGCTGCCGGATCTGGGCGCTGACCCCCGGCTGTGCGAGGTGGAGGCGGGCGGCAGCGCGAGTGAAGTTGGCTTCCTCGACGACGGCGAGGAAGTACTGCAGCTGGCGGAGCTCCATAACCAGGGATTCTAGTGACGGGAATTGCTCGCTCTTGGACTTCTGGAATCTGCGTCGGCACGCTGGGGATCATGGAGAGTGCAGCGGCGGAGGTGCGTACGCAGATCGCGGCCGAGAGGCGCGAACTGGCGGAGGTTCTGGACGGACTGACCGATGAGCAGTGGGACGCGCCGACCCTGTGCGGGGGCTGGCGTGTGCGGGAGGTCGCCGCCCACATGAGCATGGGATTCCGGTACTCGTTCGGCAGGACGGCGTGGGAACTCGCCCGCGCGGGCGGCAACCTCCACCGTATGACGGACCGCCTCGCGCGCCGCGACGCCGCCGCGCTCTCCCCGCGCCAACTCGCAGCGGCCCTGCGGGACAACGCCCATCACCCCTGGAAGCCGCCGGTGGGCGGCCTCGCGGCGGCGCTCGGCCACGACGTGATCCACGGCCTGGACATCACCGTCGCCCTCGGCCTCGGACGACAGGTTCCCGAAGACCGCCTACGAACGGTGCTGACGACCGTCGCCCCGAGGACGTTCCGCTTCTTCGGCGCAGACCTCGAAGGCGCCGAACTGCGGGCCACGGACCTGGACTGGTCGTACGGCACGGGCGATCGGGTGGTGGCCCGTCCCGCTCAGGAAATCCTGCTGCTCGCGTACGGGCGCGAGCTCAAGAGAGAGAAGGCAGCGTGAGCCTCGGGCCGTTTTCTACCTGGTGGCGCCGGAAGTTTGCACGGTTGTACGATCCGGCTGCCGGTAGTGGGGGGGGGAACCGAGCCGGCTCCAGGCCGCGGCGGGTGTTGTCGTACGCACTGCGCCGTCCTCGCCTCCCACATCGTGGCTTCCGATTTCACGCACGCCTGTATGACATGCCCGTATGAGGGGACACGTATTTGTCCGTCCGAAGAGCCGTCGCGCTCGCGCTGAGCGCGACGCTGGCGATCGCCGGTCTGGCCGCCGCGACACCCGTCGCCGTGGCCGCGACCGACACACCGTACGAGGTGGCGATCGACGCGCCGCCCAGCAGCACACCGCCGACGCAGTCCTTCTATGGTGCCGGAACCGGCCTCCAGACCTACGACGCCGCTGAGGGGAAGCTGCGCTGGCAGAGCCTGAGCGACGGGCGCGTCGCCCACCACCCCACCTGCGACTCGTCCGACTGGATCGCCGCCCACGGCGACAAGGTCGGCTGCGGCGGTGATTTCGGCAACCCCGAGGTCACGGTGCACGACTACACCACCGGCACCACCGTCGCTCGCTCCCTGCCCGCCGGCCACACCTGGCTGCGGGTCTTCGGCGCGAACCGGCTGCTGAGCTACACCGACGACGGCAACTTCGTGCTGACCCTGCACCTGCTGGGTATCGGTCCGGACGCGTCGGCGGACACCGTCGTCCGGACGACGGAGGAGGTCGTCGGACGGCCCGAGGTCCTGGCCTTCGACGACGCGGGTGCCCTCCTCCGGTACCAGGTCGGCTCGACCTGGACCGTCGGCCTGGTCGACTTCGCCGCGGGCGAACTCGTCCGCCTGCCGGACATCCCCGGCGCGCCATATCGCGTCAAGGCAGCCCTCAGCGCCGACTGGATCGTCCTGTACAACGCGTCCAGCACCGTGGAGGCGCTCCTCGTCTCCCGCAAGAACGCCGACGACCCGGGCAGGATCGTCAAGCTGCCCAACACGGCGTACAGCCTTGGCGGGTGGCTCGCCATCCTCGGCGACTGGATCGTCGGCCACTACGGCGACTCTTACACGGCCAACCCGCTCAAGGCCACATCGCTCACCAGCGGTGACACCATTGACCTGGCGGTCCGCGGCGGCGTCGAGGCCGACATCAGGTCCGGCACGGACGGCAACCTGTACGTCGTCGGCGGCACCGACTCCAGCCACTGGGGCATTCGGCAGATCTCCCTCGACACCGCTACTGGTACGCCGGTCACGAAGGAGGTCCTGAGCACCCCGCCCAATCCCCTCAAGCGGACCGGTCTGACCCTCGCGCACGGCAGGGTCACGACCGAGCACGCGGACGGCTACCGGAAGCTCCAGGCGTACGACCTGTCCCTCACCGAGCCGCGTACCGCCGCCCCGGCGTGGAGCTGCTCGGTGACCGGCGACGCCCCGAACTGCCCGCCCCACCCCGACTCGGCGATCTCTGGGGCCCGCTGGGTCGACACCGGCGACGGCCGCCTGGTCACTCTGGGTACGACCGACGGCTGGTCGGACCGATTCGGGCCCTGCTACAGCTGCGTCGTCACGGCTCAGGTGACCTCGGCCGAGCCCGGCGCGACCACCCGCACCGTCACGCTGGAGACCGCCCGCAAGCTCAAGCCCGTGCGCTTCTTCAGCGCCTCGGGTCGGTACGTGCACTTCCTCGGCACCGATGACTTCGGGGTGCGCTCGGTCGTCGCGGACATCGAGGCGGGGAAGGTGCTCCGCCTCTCCGACAACACGAACGAGTCGCTGTGGGGCAACCGGCTCTGGGTCGCCTCCACGACGGACGACACCGTCTCCGCGATCGACCTGCGCACGGGCGCGACCGTCGAGACGATCGACCTGGGCACCGACTGCCGGTCCTCCGGTTTCGAGGTCACGGGCAAGTGGATCTTCTCCCGCTGCCCCGACGGGACCTCGGCGACGGTGTACGACCGCGTGAAGAAGACCTCGGTCGACTTTCAGATCCCCCGCTCTGTGCAGCCTCACCTCGGTGACGGTTTCCTCGCCTACTCCACCAGCGCGGACGGCACGCTGACCGTGGCCGACGTCCGCTCGGGCACGTCCGTGGTCCGTACGCTCGGCAAGGTGGCCTCCGAGCTGCCCAACTACGGGCAGGGCTGGACTGTCGACCGCTTCGGCGGGGCGGTCGCCTACGTGAACGCCCAGCAGACGATCCGCGTCGTCGGCCTCGGCGGAGCGACGAGCACACTGACCGCCGTCGACACCGATGTGGCGGCCGCGGTGAGCCTGAAGACCGGTGTGTGGAAGCCGCGTTGGTCGCTGTCCAAGCCCGCCGCCTCCTGGACGCTGACGCTGAAGCGGAAGACGAACGGCACGGTGGTCCGGACCCTTTCCGGTGGCGAGGCCCGAGGGCTGGTCGCGCCCGTGTGGGACGGCAAGGACGCGGCCGGGAAGCTCGTCGCGAACGGTGCCTACACGTGGACTCTGAACGTGAAGCCCGCCGATGGCCAGGACGCCGACCTGTCGGCGTCCGGGGCGGTCTCGGTGTCCGGTGGCGCCGCGGTGTGGCGGGACCTGGCCGGGGACGACGGCTTCGGTGACCTGCTGGTGATGGACACGGCGGGTCTGGTGTCGATGTACCGGGGTACCGGTACGGGTGCCGTGTCGGCGCGGATCGCCGGTACGGGCGCCAAGTTCCCGACGACGTCGGTCCTGGTGCCGGCCGGTGACGTGAACGGGGACCGGTGCGTCGACGTCCTCGTCCGGGTGGGCGACCAGCTGCGGTCGTACCGGCCGGGGTGCGGGAACGTGGTGTCGGCCTCGTCTCCGTACACCCTGCTCGGTTCGGGCTGGGGCGGCTACGACGTGCTGACGTCTTCCGGGGACGTGAACGGTGACGGGTTCGTCGATCTGGTCGCACGTCAGGCCTCGACGGGTGACGTCTACTTCTACGCGGGTACGGCGGACCACCGGCTGAAGGCCCGGGTCAAGATCGGCGCGAACTGGAAGGCGTACACGAAGATCGTCGGCGCGGGCGACCTGAACGGTGACGGCCGGGGCGACCTGCTGGGCGTGGACGCGTCGGGTGTGCTGTGGCGCTACCACGGTACGGCGACGGGTGGCGTGACGGCCCGGGTGAAGGTCGGCGGCGGCTGGGGCATCTACTCCTCCCTGGTTGGCGTAGGCGACCTGTCGGGCGACGGCCGCGCGGACCTGGTGGCCCGCGACACGTCGGGCCGGCTGTGGCGCTACAGCGGTACCGGCACCGGCATGTACAACCCGCGCGTGCTCATCGGCAGCGGCGGCTGGAACGGCTTCAAGGGCCTGTACTGATCCCCTGCAGCCCCATGTTCTGAGGGCCCGGCCATGACGGCCGGGCCCTCAGGCGTGTGTCCCGTAGCGGCCCGGGGTGGTGCCCACGTGGCGTTTGAAGTGGCGGGTCAGGTGAGGCTGGTCGTAGAAGCCTGTCGTCGTTGCCACGTCCGCCGGGGCGTGGCCGGTGAGGAGGAGGTGGCGGGCCTGGGTGATGCGGCGGGACGTCACGTACTGGTGCGGGGGGATGCCGAAGGTCGTGGTGAACGCCCGTACCAGGTGGGTGGGGTGGGTGTGGAGGAGTTTCGCCGCCTCGGTCAGGGGCAGGGCGGCGGGCAGGCGTTCGTCCAGGAGGTCCCGTAGGGCGTGGGCCACGCCGCGGGCGGGGGGTCCGGGTGTGGGGGCGGCGAGGCGGGGGCGGAGGTGGGTGCGGAGGCGCTCGGCGATCAGGGTCAGGCGGCTCTCCGCCTCCAGTTCGTCGCCGGGGTGTGCGAGGGCCGCGTGCAGTTGTCCCAGCCGTCCGCGCAGCAGCGGGTCGACGATGTCGGGGGCGTCCACCGCCGCGCCGATGAGGCTCTCGTCCAGCTGGGTCAGGTCCAGGTAGAGCACCCGCTTGCGGAAGCCGTGCGCGGTGGCCGGTGAGCCGTTGTGCGGAACGTGCGGTGGGAGCAGGGACACCGTGTCGTGCGGGGTGCCGTGCTCGCGTCGGTTCAGGTCGTAGCGGACCGCGCCGTCGTCGACGATCATCAGCGTCCACACGTCGTGGACGTGCATCGGGTACACGTGCTCGGTGAAACGGGCGTGGAAGACCTCCACGACACCCGGGATCCGCGGGCGCCACGCGGAGACCTCCTGCCGTGCCGCCGTGCGTGCCACCATGCAAAGAACGTACAAGAAGTGGCCGCATGGTGGTTGGCAGGCTCGGGGCATGACGACTGAGAGTGGCCCCGTACGGTTCGACACCAAGATCGCGGTCCTCCTGCGCGAGGACCTGGAGACCTGGCAGCGGCTGAACGTCACCGCGTTCCTGGTCAGCGGGCTCGGCTCCGAGCTCCCCGAGGTGATCGGCGAGCCGTACGCCGACGCCGACGGCACCCCGTACCTGCCCATGTTCCGCCAGCCCGTCCTCGTCTTCGAGGGGACGAAGGAGGTCCTGACCGCCGCGCACGGCCGCGCCCTGTCCAGCTCGCTGCCCCGCGCGGTGTTCACCTCCGACCTCTTCGCCACCGGCAACGACCGCGACAACCGCGCGGCGGTACGGGCGGTGTCGGGGGATCAGCTGGATGTCGTGGGGCTCGCCGTGTACGGGCCGCGCAATGCGGTCGACAAGGTGCTCAAGGGGGCCCGGATGCATCCGTAGATCCGTAGCGTTCGTTCATACGGAAGCTTTCATACGGAAGCTTTCATACGGAAGCTTTCGTATGGAAGCGGCGGCGGTACTCCGTCGGGGTCGTGTCGAGTCTCCGGCGGAACGCCCGGATCAGGGTGTCGGGTGTGCCGAAACCGCAGGCCGTCGCGATCCGGTCCAGGGTGGCGTCCGTGGTTTCCAGGGCGGTGCGCGCCCGTTCGACGCGCGCCGCTTCGATGTAGGCGCCCGGGGTGACGCCCAGTTCGTCCTTGAAGATCCGGGTGAGTTGGCGGCTGCTGACGTGGGCGTGCTCGGCGAGGTCGTCGACCGTGAGCGGTTCGGCGAGGTGGCGGGTGATGTGGTGCCGGAGTTCCTCGATACGCCGTGTCGTGGAGACCGGTTCGAGGGGGACGCTGAACTGGCTCTGGCCGCCGGGGCGTTTGAGGTACATCACGAGCTGCCGGGCGACGCGCAGCGCGATCGTCTCGCCGAAGTCCTCGGCGACGAGCGCGAGTGACAGGTCGAGGCAGGCGCTGATCCCGGCGCCCGTCCACACGTCCCCCTCGCGGATGAAGATCGGATCCGCGTCGACCTCGACCAGCGGATGGTCGGCGGCGAGCTGCCGCGCGGTCGACCAGTGGGTGGTCGCGCGCTTGCCGTCGAGCAGGCCGGCCGCCGCCAGGATGTGCGCGCCCACGCAGACGGACGTGACCCTGCGCGTCCGGGCGGCGAGGGTCTTCACCCGGTCGACCACCGTCGGATCGGCGAGGGCGTGGACGCGGCGCTCACCGTCGACCTCGACCGAGCCGGGGACGAGGAGGGTGTCGATGCCGACCGTTGCGGCCGCCTCGGCCAACGTGATGTCTGGGAGGATCCGTACGCCTGCCGAGGTGGTGACCGGGGCCGTGGTCTCGGCGGCCAGGACGACGCGGTAGCCGGAGGCGTCGTCGGTCTCGCGGCGCAGGAGCGCGAAGACCTCCGGGGGGCCGGTGACGTCGAGGAGGTCGACGCCGTCGAAGAGGACGATGACGATGAGTCGTTCGAGTCGTTCCGGCGAGCTCATGCTTGATGTCCGTATCTGCAAGTTGGGCGACATTGCCGACGTGTCGTGGGCGGCCATAGCGTTTCAGACGTACTGAATTGCAGCCGAGCCAGGGGGTATTCCTTCCGTGGGTACGACGACACGTACGACGACGCGTACGACGACCTTGCGTGAACTGAACGGTCTCGACCAGACGCCCGCGTCGCTCGCCGACGCGACCCTGATCCTGGTCGACTACCAGAACACCTACACCCGCGGTGTGATGGAGCTGGACGGCTGGGAGGCCGCGCTCGACTCCGCCGCGGCGCTTCTCGGGCGGGCGCGGAAGGCCGGCGCGAAGGTCATCCACGTCGTCAACGACGGTGGCGAGGGCACGCCGTACGACATCCGGGCCGACATCGGCGCGATCCACCCGAGCGTCGCGCCGATCGAGGGCGAGCCGGTCGTGGTCAAGGCGGTCCCGAACGCCTTCGTCGGGACTGACCTGGGCGAGCACATCGACGCCGCCGGGCACAAGGACGTCATCGTCGCCGGGTTCATGACCCACATGTGCGTGACGTTCACCGCCGAGGGCGCGTTCCTGCGCGGGAACCGGCCCACGGTGGTCGCCGACGCGTGTGCGACGCGGCCGTTGGGGACGGTGGTCGCCGATCTGTCCGCCGAGCAGATCCACCGGAGCGCGCTCGCGACGATCGCCGATCTGTACGGGGTCGTGGTGGTGTCCGGGGCGGAGCTGGGCTGACGGAGCCGTAACGACGTTGTCGGCCTCAGTGCGGGGATGCACTGAGGCCGACGGGGCAGTCACCTTACGTCGGTCACCAGGTGACCGTACGGCCGCCGAAGGCCACGACGAGGCGGCCGTCCGAGGCGAAGGACCAGGTCATGGCACCGCTGTACGAGGAGCAGCGGGAGCCGTTCGTGCCGGACCAGAACTGGTTCGTGGCGTCGACGTCACCGATGGTCCGGTCGTTCGTCCCGCTGCTGGTGCTGCGGCAGGAGGTGTTGCTCCGGAAGACCGAAGTGCCCGCGTCGAAGGAGAAGTTGCGCTGGGCGTTGTCGACGCTGATGTTGTTCGACACCGTCATCGTGCCCGGGTTGCTGTTGTACGTGAACCCGTGCTTGCCGTTGTGGAAGGCGATCGTGCGCCGGACCACGTGGTCGACCGCGATGCTCTCGCCACCCAGCTTGAAGCCGTTGCGGTCACCGGCGCCGGCCTGGGACCCGTCGCTGAGGGTGCCGTTGTCGTACGCGAGGGAGTCCTCGATGGTCACCGGGCCGATGGGGCCGGTGTCCGTCTTGGTGTAGAGGTCCCAGCCGTCGTCGATGTTGTGGTGGGCGACGGCGTAACGGAAGACGTTGCCGGAGCCGACGGTGAGCTTGGCGGCGAAGCCGTCGGCGTCCTCGCCGTCGGAGTCGGCGTTGTCGTGCGACTCGGCGCTCAGGATCAGGTTGTTGGACGGCCACTGCTCGCGGGGGGTGGTGGAGGCCATGCGGCCGAGCTGGAGGCCGGTGTCGCGGTTGAAGCGGGTGACCGTGCGCTCGATGACGTTGTTGCTGCCGCCGACGTAGATGCCGTTGTCGCCGGCGCGCTCGACGGTGATGCCGTTGACGTGCCAGTACGAACCGTTCACGGCGAGGCCGCGGTTGGCCGGGTCCTCGGCCATGGGGGAGAAGTTCAGGACCGGGGTCTCGCCGGGGTAGGCGGAGAGCTTCTTGCGGGCGGAGGCGGTGCCGTTGTTGGTGGGAGGGATGGTGATCGTCGTGGCGTGGTTGTACGTCCCGCCACGGAGGTAGATCGTCCCGCCGGCGGCGACGCGGCTGACGGCCGAGGTGAGGGTGGTCGGGTCGGACTGTGTGCCGGACGCGCCGTCGGTGCCGTTGGGGGCGACGTAGAGGGCGGTGCTGCCCGTCGGGGGTGGGGTGTCGGCGTCGGCCGTCGTGACGTTGAGGGAGTCGATGTTGGGCAGGCCGGCGGCGGTGGTGGGGTTGAGCCGGATGGTGTTGCTGCCCGCGTTCAGGGTCACGGTCAGGGTCTTGGTGGCCCAGGTGGACCAGGCGCCCGTGCCCTCGAAGGAGGGCGTCTGCACGGTGGATCCGTTGACGACGAGGCCGGCGGGGCGGGCGGTGGTGGTGCCGTTGGCGAACCGGACGGCGAGCGTCGCCGTTCCGGCGGCGGGGGCGTTGACGGTGAACTGCGCATGCGCGCCAGTGGTGTTGGTGCCGTTGCAGAAGCCGCTGCCGGAGAAGCCCGACCAGTCGGAGTCGATGGTGCCGGTGCAGACGGCGGGGGAGGCCTCGGCCTCGTAGAGGGTGGAGGTGGCGGCTTGGGCCGTGGCTCCGGACAGGGCGACGAGCGTGCCGGCAAGGAGGCTGACGCAGGCGGTGGCTGCGGTTGTGGCTGTGGCTGTGGTCGTGACGGATCGCAGGTGCATCGTGGGGTCTCCAGAAGAGGATGGACGGCGTTCCGGGACTGGATGAGAAAGCGCTTTCTGGCGAAGTTAGGGCTGCCGTCGCGGACGCGTCAATAGCCTTGTACGTGAAGGCTGTTCAGGTGGCTGAACGTGAGGGTGCCGGGGCGGGGTCCTGTGTGTGCCCGGGGTCGCGGGCTTCTGGCGCCGGCCGCCCTCGCGGATCCGCCCTTGTGGGCTTCTGGTTTCCGGGCCGGTCGCGGTCCGGGCTCTCCGCGGGCTTCTGGCTCGGCCGCCCTCGTTCCGAGCGTGGCGACCGGAGGCGGCGCGTCAAGGGCGCTCCTGCGTCGCGTCGCTGCGCGATCGGCTCCGCCGCCCCTTGACCCGCCGCCTCCGGTCGCCGTTTCACACTCGGAGGGCTGCCGGGGGGCGTGGCCACGCGTCCAGGCCGGGGCGGTGCGGCTCTGCTCGGCGCCTGCGGGCGCGTGGGTGGGGTTGCGCGGTAGTGGAATGGGGCGGCCCGGCACCGGCTCAGCGGCTGACGGCGGGTGGGTGGTGGGGGTGCATGCCCCGCTGGTCACCCTTGGCGGGGTGGTGAGTCCCCGGCCCACCCTTTCTCGAAACCCTGCCGGGGCCGGGAGCCGGTCTGGGCTTGTGGCCGCGCCTCCTTGTGAGGTGAAGCGGCGCCGCCCTGGTGGCGAGGTTGCGGAATGGCTAGTTCCTGCCAGTTGAAGGGGATTTGGCGTACAGAACGACAATGCGGAAAGTAACCGTCTGAACACGTCATGGAGTCGACCCGAGGGTCGACCGAGCAGATAGGGCGGAAACCAAGTGAGCACTCCGGCGCAGGACCAGTCCTTCCGCATCACCCAGGCACCCAACATCAACTACGCCGCGTGGGACACCACCCGCTTCGAGACGACGAGCACGTCCTGGATCGACGTGCCCGGTGCCTCGGTCGACCTCCGGCTGGGGCAGGGCGCTCCCTCCTACGGGGCGATCTTCGTGGCGACCTTCAGCGCGGAGGCCCTGTCGTCGGACACGGATGGCGACGGGCAGGGCCTGTTGCAGGCGACCGTCTTCTTCGGCGACGAGCAGTCCCAGCCTCTGAGCAACAACCACCGCTACATCACCGCCCGGGGCAACCCCGAGTGGTCCAACCACACCCTGATCCGCGTCGCGCGCTTCGAGCCTGACTTCACCGGCCGGGACGTCACTGCTCGGGTCAAGCTCAGGGTGGCGGGTGGCAGCGGCGGCGTCCAGAACTGGGTACTCAGGATCGAGCGCTTCAACCTCTGAGCCGCCGCCCCGCCTCGGCGGCGCGGGCGGGGCACCGAGGGGGCCGTGACTCGTGCGCGCTGCGCCGGCGTCAGGCAAGCCCGCCGCAAGGGTGAGCCAGGACCTGTTTCTCAGGTCCTGGCTCACCTTCTGTGGAGCAGTGCCGTGGACCGCCCTCCGCGAGAGGGCGGTCCTACGGTGCCTACTTCAGGCCGTCCACGAAGGTGACCCAAGAGGCGGTGCCGAAAACGAGCTTCGGCCCCTCGGGAGCCTTGGAGTCACGGACGGGGACGATGCCGGGGCGCTCGTCGGAGACTTCGAGGCAGTTGCTGCCGTCGCCCGCGCTGTACGAGGACTTGCGCCAGGTGGCGACCTCGACGCAGTCGCCACCGCTGCCGCCGCTGAAGCTGGACTTGAACCAGACGGCCGTGCTCAGGTCGTACTCAGAGATGTCGATCTTCATGGGCGTAATCCTCCGCCACGGACTCGATCAGGGCCAGGGAGTCGCGCGGTGACAACGCGGCAGCCCCGAGCAGATCGTAGGTGAGCGTGTGGTGTGCGACCGTTGCCGGATCGTCCTCCAACAGGCCTGCGTTCAGGCCCTGGAGGTATGCCAGCGGCGGTGCGTCCTCGAAGGTCATCAGCTTCAGCGAGCCCTCCATCGCGCCGTACGCTCCTGCACCGAACGGCAGCACCTGCACGATCACCCTGTGCCGCCTCGCCAGCTCGGCCACATGCCGTAACGCCTCCGCCATCACCTCCCTCCCGCCGACCTCCTGCCGCAGTACCGCCTCCCCGAACACCACCCACAACAACGGCTTTGTTGGGTCGTCCAGGAGCCTGCCGCGCTCCAGCCTCGCCACCACGAGTTCGTCGATGGTCTCGTCGAGGGCCGTCGGCTGGTACGCGCGGAAGACCTCCCTCGCGTACGCCGGAGTCTGCAACAGGCCCGGAATCAGCAGCGGTGCGAACTCCTTGATGGACTCCGCCCGGGCCTCCGCCTCCGCCGCCTCTGCGAAGTGGTCCGGGTACTTGGACTTGTTCGCCGCCCCACAGTTCCGCGCGAAGAAGCCGCCCGTGTCCAACACCTCGTCCAGTTGGGACGCGATCTCCGGGCGGATTCGTCTCGTGCCCGCCTCCATCTGGCCGATGTACGAGCCGCTCACGAACAGCAACTCGCCCAGGGCCTCCTGGCTCAGGCCCTTCCGTTCGCGTGCGTGGCGCAGTTCCGCGCCGATTATCGCCCTGGGTGAGGTCGACGGGTCCGGCTTCCGCTGTCCGGTCATGGACATCAACTCCCGCTTGCACATATGGGGTTGTTGGGGCTCCACCACTGTTCCCCAGTCTTCTCCATCCGGACACTCGGTGGAGGCGAAATCGATACACACAGTGGAAAGGCCCGTAAAATGCCCACTTCACTTGAGCGTCTGCAAGCCGCGCAGGAAGTCGTCAGCCGACTCAAGGGCGAGTTCGACGCCCTCGGGGTCGGTCTGCCCTCCCTCGGCGTCGATCCGCTCACGATGGCCGGCGCCGTGGACACGTACCCGCTCGTCGAGCTCGGTCGGTGCAACCTCGACACCGCCCTGCGGCTTCTCGCCGTGCTCGGGGAGGCGCGGCGGTGAACATCGGGGCGTACGTCATCGACTCCCGCGACGGGCGGATCGGTCGGGTCATGGGGCGCGTAGGGCCCTATGTGCAGCTGAGACCGCCCGGTGGTGGGCGGGAGTGGGACTGCCCGGCCGAGGCGTTGAGTCCTGCGTCGGTGGCGGACGTGCTCCGCGCCCGGGTGCGAGCGATCAACCGCGAAGGCCGGCTGCCTTGAACGCCGCGTACGGGGGCGCGGTGCGGCTTCTCCGGGGTGCTGCCTATGACCGGTTCCTCGAGCTCGGCCGGGACTGGGATGTCGAGGGTGCCGACGCGGCGCACCGGGCCGACCAGGAGGCCCACCGGCGGTGACGCGCTACCTGCTGGACAGCTCGGCGCTATGGCGGATTCTGCGGGACGGCGACCTTGCGGCCCTGTGGCGCGAGACGACGATGGACGGCGACATCCGGGCGTGCTACCCGCAACGGGCGGAGTTCCTGAGATCGGCGCGCGACCTGAAGCAGTACGAGGACGTCGCGGTCCCCAAGGCCGCGGCTCAGTGGATCGGGGGACTGCAGCCAGGCCCTGACGGCCGTCGATCTCCAGGTCTGTGCGACTGCGGCTCATCACGATCTCGTCGTCCTGCACGACGACAAGGACTTCGTGACGGCAGCACGTTTCGCCGTCGAGTTGCGGCAGCTGAATGTCTTCGACGGTCCTCTCTGGCCTGGTCTGAATCGTGTGGGCCGGGGTGAGCCCGGGCAGGAGGGGATGCGGTGGACTCCCCCCGTACGTACGGGGGTTGGCCCCACCCGCTACCCGCCTGCCCGCCGGATGGGGCGGCGGCGGGTGATCGAAGAGGCTTGCGCCCATGACGACTTACGGACGTACCAGCCTCGTTCTCGCTCTCTCCGCCGCCGCTGTGGCGGCCTCCCTCACTGTTGCCCACGCGGCAGGCCCCGCCAGGACCGGAGGGCTCGGCTGGACGGCGTGCGGGCCCGAGGGGCTGGGGCAGGAGTGCGCCACGCTCTCCGTTCCGCAGGACTACGGCGACCCCGGCGGGCCGCGGCTCTCGCTCGCCGTGTCCCGGATCCGCAGCGCGCGGCCAGAGGTGCGGCGCGGGACGCTCATGGTGATCCCGGGCGGTCCCGGGAGCTCCGGGGTGCAGCGGCTCACGCAGAAGGGGGCGGCGCTGGCCAGGGAGATGGGCGGGGCGTACGACCTCGTGGCCTTCGACCCGCGCGGGGTGGGCGGGAGTTCGACCGCGCGCTGCGGGCTCGCCGAGGACGACCGGCGGCTGGTGAACCTGCGGTCGTGGCCCGCCGCCGACGGGTCGGTCGACGCGAACGTCGAGCGGTCCCGGCGGACCGCCGAGGCCTGTCTGCGCAACGGCGGGGAGCGGCTGCTCAGCTTCACCACGGCGAACCAGGTCCGCGACCTGGACCGGCTCCGGCAGTTGCTGGGGGAGGAGAAGCTGTCCGCCTGGGGGGTGTCGTACGGGACGTACGTCGCCGCCCAGTACGCCCAGAAGTACCCGCACCGCACCGACCGCTGGGTCCTGGACAGCAGCGCCGACCCGGACCCGAAGCGGGTCGCGCGGGGCTGGCTCGCGGACATGGCGAAGGGCGCGGAGGACCGGTTCCCCGACTTCGCCGACTGGGCGGCGGACCCCGCCCGGGGGGAACTGCGGCTGGCCGAACGGGCCGAGGACGTACGGCCGTTGGTCCTGGACCTCGCCGCCCGTCTGGACAGGGAGCCCAAAGAGACCAGGACCCCCGGCGTACCGCTGACCGGGAACATGTTCCGGCAGGCGCTGCAGAACGCCCTCTACTCCGATGGCGCGTTCGCGTCCTTCGCCCAGCTTGTGCGCGCCGCCCAGGACCAGGACGGCACGCCCGTCCTGCCCGGGGCGCTGGCCGTGGCCCTGCCGGAGTCGGATGCGGCGATCAGCATCGGCGTGATCTGCAACGACGTGGCATGGCCCCGTTCCGTACGCGCCCACGAGCGCGCCGTCGCCGCCGACCGGGCCCGCCACCCGCTCACGGCCGGACTGCCCGCCAACATCACCCCCTGCTCCTTCTGGAAGGCACCGGGGGAGAAGCCGACGCGGGTCACGTCCGAAGGCCCCTCCAACATCCTGATGATCCAGAGCCTCCGCGACCCCGCGACCCCGCACTCCAGCGGTCTGAAGATGCGCGCGGCCCTGGGCGAGCGCGCCCGACTGGTCACGGTGGACCAGGGCGGGCACGGGATGTACCTGGGCAACGGGAACGCGTGCGGGGACCGGGCGGTGACGGAGTTCCTGCGTATGGGGGTGCGGCCGGCCGCCGACACGTACTGCGACGGTGAGTGACCTGGGATGTGCACTGCACTGGCCGTACCCTCGCCGGCGTGGGGGTGGCCGCCCATCAGGGGGTCAGCGCGGCGCGTAGGTGGCCCTGGGAGTCGTGGAGGCGCTGGTCGGCCGTCTTGGCGTCGATGTCGGCCAGGATCATCAGGATCGCCGTCTTCACCTCGCCGTCCGCCGCCTCCAGTGCCGCCTCGATCTGCTCGTCCGGCGCGCCGGTCGCCAGGGACACGATCCGCCGGGACCGCGCCTGGAGTTTGTCGTTGGAGGCGCGGACGTCGACCATCAGGTTTCCGTACGTCTTGCCGAGCCGGATCATCGTGATCGTCGAGATCATGTTGAGGACCAGCTTCTGCGCCGTACCCGCCTTCAACCGCGTGGACCCGGTGAGGAGTTCGGGGCCCGTGACGACCTCGATGCCGTGTTCGGCGGCGGCCGCGAGCCCGCTGTCCGCGTTGCAGGCAAGGCCGATCGTCAACGCGCCCTTCGCGCGGGCGTGTTCGACCGCCCCGATGGCGTACGGAGTGCGGCCGGAGGCGGAGATCCCGACCACCGTGTCCTCGGGGGTGAGGCCCAGCCCGTCGAGGTCGGCTGCCGCGAGTTCGCGAGAGTCCTCCGCTCCCTCGACCGACTTCACCATCGCCGGCGCGCCACCCGCGATCAGGCCGACCACCTCGGAGGGGTCGGTGTTGAAGGTGGGCGGGCACTCGCTCGCGTCGAGGACGCCGAGCCGGCCGGCGGTGCCCGCGCCCGCGTAGACCAGCCGGCCGCCGCGTGCCATGCGCGCGGCGGTGGCGTCGATCGCGGCGGCGATCGCCGGGAGCTGGGCGGCGACGGCGGCGGGGACGGTCTGGTCCTCGGCGTTCATCAGCGCGGCGATCTCGGCGGTGGGGAGCTGGTCGATCTCGGCCAGTTCCGGACGGAACGCTTCGGTGGTGAGGGCGGCCAGCTGGGCGCGCAGTTCGGAGTACGTAGCAGACACGTGCGGCTCTTTCGCGGTTTACCGGGTGCGGGGCGAGTGGCGGTGGGCCAGGGCTTCGTACGAGGCCGCGAGGGCCGGGGCCGCCGTCTCGTACGTACGTTGCGTGACGCAGGTGAACAGGCAGTCCACGACCAGGAGTTGGCTGGTGCGGGACGACATGGCCGCGGGGCGCAGCTCGCTCTCGCGGGCGGTGGAGGTGGTGAGGATGTGGTCGGCGTACTGCGTCACCGGTCCGTCCGGGCGGCCGGTGATCGCGACGGTGGTGGCGCCGTGGTCGAAGGCGACGCGGAGGGGTTCTATGACGTCTCCGGTCGAGCCGGAGTGGGTGATGGCGATGGCGACGTCGCCGGAGCGGAGCTGTACGGCGTTGGTGACGGCGAGGTGCGGGTCGCTGTGCGCGTGCGCGAGCAGGCCGATGCGGAGGAGCTTCTGGCCGAGGTCCTGGGCGACGAGGCCGGAGGCGCCGACGCCGTAGATGTCGATGCGGCGGGCGGCGGCGAGGGCGGCGACGGCGGCGCCGAGCTGGACGGTGTCCAGGCCTGCGGCGGTGTCGGCGAGGGTCTGCTGCTCGTCGTAGGCGAGCTTGGCGACGACGTCGGCCACGGGATCGTCGACGGCGATGTCGGCGGTGACGGCGGGCGCGCGGCCGGACTGCTGCTGGGCGGCGAGGCCGGCGAGGGCGAGGCGCAGGTCGCGGTAGCCGGGGTAGCCAAGGAGGCGGGCGGTGCGGACGACGGTCGCCTCGCTGGTGCCGGTCAGCTCGGCGAGGCCGGTGACGGTGAGGGCGGCGCAGCCGGCCGGGTCGCCGGCGACGGCTTCGGCGACCCGCTGCATGGAGCGGGTCATGGACGGCGCGAGGGTCCGCACCTTGGCCGCGAGGGCGGCGGGGGCGGGCGGGGCGGCGCCGCTCGCCTGGGCGACCACCTGGCCGCTGAAACTTTCCTTCACATCATTGGTCACATGTGAAAGATATTTTCGGGCCGGCGGGGGCGTCAAGACCCCCGGGGAGCGTCAAGACCCCTGAGGTGTCTCCTTCCGTCCCGGATGCGGGACGGGCCTTCGCCCCTGACGCTTGTCGGGTGAGAATGTGTGCATGGACGCCATCGACCCGCTGGAGCAGGCGCTGCACGCCGCCCGCGCCCTGGTCCTCGCCGATCTGGCGGCACGAGACGTGGCCGCGGCCGAGGTCGTGTCGCTGGTCGAGGACGCCGTCACCCACCGGCGCTGGTGGGTCGAGCAGTGGCCCGAGGGCATCACGTACGTCGCCGGACTCGTCGCCCAGGACGTCCAGGACGCGCTCCTGGTGCGGTACGGCCGCTGGCCGCTGTGCCCGGTCTGTGCCACGGGCGACCCGCACGCCCTGGACGTCGAACCCGAGCTCGGCCCGGACCCGCACTGGGTGTGCGGCAAGGCGGGCGTCGTGGTCGCGCCGCTGGGCGGTCTGACGTGACCCTCTACATCGACCCGCCGACCTGGCCGGGCCACGGCCGCATGTGGTCGCACCTGGTCAGCGACGTCTCGCACGAGGAACTCCACGCCTTCGCCGCCTCGATCGGCGCCCCGACCCGCGCCTTCGAGCGCGACCACTACGACATCCCGTCGGACCGCTACGCGGACGCGGTGGCGGCGGGCGCCGTCGAGATCGGCTCGAAGGAACTCGTACGGCTCATCACGGAGGCGGGGCTGCGCCGGCCGAAGGGACGGCCGGCGCCCGGAGAGGCCCTGCCGCGCTACGACGTGTAGGTGATCGCCGCGCCGTGCGTGGCCGCGATCGTGCCGGAGGCGTAGCCGTCGTGGATCTTGACGGGGTTGCCGTCGACGTTGCGGACCTTGAGCGTCGTGCGGACCTGGGTGCAACCGCCGAGCTGGGGGGTGGTCAGGGTGAGGGTGTTCGCCGCGGTCTGGTGGTGCTTGGCGTTGGTGATGTTCCAGCGCGAGACCGGGCCGGCGATCGGGCCGCCGCACAGGGAGCCGTCCGGGTTGCGGGGCTGGGCCTCGACCCAGGTCTCGACGACCGTGCCGGTGTAGGCGGTCGTGCCGCCGGAGCAGATCGAGGAGCCGGCGGCGCAGGTGGAAAGGGCCGCGTCCTGGTAGATCGAGAGATGGTTGCCGGCGGTCGGGGTGACCGTGTAGCCGAGCGTGGTGGCGGTGGTGCCCCGGGCGACCGTGGTGCCGCTGCCCGCGAGCAGGGTCCAGCGGGGCATGTTGGTGTAGACGGGCTCGGTCTGGCGGGCCAGTTCGGCGCCGGCGGGGACGCGCATGGTGACCGTACGGCCGTTCACGATGATCGAGGAGTACGAGACGATCGACAGGCGGCAGGTGTAGCTGCCGTCCGCGGGCGCGACGAACACCCAGCGCAGGGCGGCGGTCAGCGAACTCTCGCCCGGCGGCACGAGGTTCGCGGCCCAGTACACCCCGGCCTCGGTGCCGGTCGGCAGCGCGGTGCCGTCGGCGTTGCGGCAGCGGATGGCGAAGGTGTTGCCGATGTTGTCACCGGCCGCGAGCGTGTCGACGGGGTCGGTGGAGAAGTACCTCGACCACAGGTACGACCTCTCTCCGGCGAGCGCGTCGAACGCGATCTCGGTGCCCGGCACGTCGTTGTACGTGTCGGCGTTCCGCGTCACTTCGTACGTGAAGTCCGCCGACACCGCGGCGGCGGGCGAGGCGCCGAACACCGTTCCCGCGAGTCCCGCGAGGGCGAGTACGAACGCTCCGGCCGCCGCCCCGGCGGCCCGGATCCTGCTGCGTATCACTGGATTCCCTGGTCCTTCATGCGCGTGGACCCCGTCGGTCGGGGTCAGCGCGACGATACGCGGGGCATCTCCGGCTCCTGCGCGGAGGCGCCGATCACTACGCGGAAGGAGCGGGGCTTGCTCAACCGCAGGGCGAGCGCGGCCGTTCCGAGGGCCACGACCGTCATCGCCGCGCCCGCCCAGGCCGTCGCCGCGAAGCCGAAGTGGGCGTCGATGACCGTGCCGCCGAGCCAGGGGCCGGCCGTGTTGCCGAGGTTGAAGGCGGCCGTGGTCGTGGCGCCCGCGAGGGTGGGGGCGGCGCCGGCCAGGTTGAACATGCGGGCGTTGAGCGCGGGCGCGGTGTAGAAGGCCGAGACGCCGAGGAGGAAGGAGAGGGCGACCACGGCGACCGGGCTGGAGGCGAAGAGGGCCAGGGCGGCCAGGAAGACCGTCGAGGCCGTGATGCCGCTCAGCAGCACCCCGAAGAGGTGGGCGTCGGCGACCCGGCCGCCGATCGTCGTACCGACCAGCGCGCCGATGCCGAAGAGGCCCAGGATCGCGGAGACCCAGCGGGTGTCGATCCCGGCGACGTCCGTGATGACCGGGGCGAGGTACGAGAACGCGCAGAAGACGCCGCCCGCGGCGAGCGCGGTGATCACGATCGAGAGCAGTACCTGGCGGTCCCGGTAGATCAGCAGCTCGCGCTTGAGGCGGGGCTTGGTCTCGGGGAGCGGGATGTGCGGGATGCGGGTGACCACGCCGACGAGCGCGATGGCGGAGGCGACGCCGACGGCCCAGAACGCGGCGCGCCAGCCGAGGTGCTCGCCGAGGAAGGCGCCGGCGGGGACGCCGAGGACGTTGGCGATGGAGAGGCCGCCGATCATGACCGCCATCGCGCGGGCGCGCGAGCCGACGGGGACCATCGCGATGGCGACGGCGGCCCCGACCGCCCAGAACCCGGCGCAGGCGAGGGCGCTCACGACGCGCGAGGCGAAGAGGACGGCGTAGTTCGGCGCGAGGGCGCCGGCGACCTGGCCGAGGCCGAAGACGGTGATCAGGGTGACGAGCGTCGTCTTGCGGGGCAGCCGGAGGGTGGCGACGGCCAGCAGCGGGGCGCCGACGACCATGCCGATCGCGAAGGCCGAGATGAGGAGGCCGGCGCGGGGGATGGAGACGTTCATGTCGTCGGCGATGGGTGGGAGCAGGCCGGACAGCATGAATTCGCTCGTGCCGAGCGCGAAGACGGAGAGGCCGAGGATGTAGACGGCCAGGGGCATGCGGGTGGGGGCGGGTGCGGGTGCGGTGGGCTCGGCAGGCGTTGACGGCATGACATGCGTCAACGGGTGGTTTGTGCCTGACATTCCCCGGTACGGGGGTGTCTTGGCATGTGGACGGTGTGCCGGTCGCCTGGGCGCCGGGCGTTGTGGATCAGTAGTGGTAGCGGGCCTGGGCGATCTCCACGGCCTCATCCCGCACGCGGTACACCAGGCGGTGCTCGTCGGTGATCCGACGGGACCACCACCCTGAGAGGTTCTCCTTGAGCGGTTCCGGCTTGCCGGCGCCCTCGAACGGCGTTCGTTGGATTTCCTTGATCAGCCGGTTGATCCTCTTGAGGATCTTCGGGTCGGCTGTTGTCCAGTAGGTGTACTGGTCCCACGCCCGGCTGGAGAAAACGACCTTCACGCGGCGGACCCTTCCGCGTCATCTGTGTCGATCAGCTCCCTGGCCTGGCCGCGGCCGGCGTCCAGCTCCGCGATGGACTCCATGAGGATCTGCGCGTTGCGCGGCGAGCGCAGGAGGTAGACCGTCTCCTGCCAGGAGCGGAAGTCCTCGGCGGACATGATGACGATGTCCCCGTGCTCGCGGGAGGTGACCTCTATCGGTTGGTGATCTTCGTTGACCTGCTTGATCAGCGGATAGAAACGCTGGCGGGCCTCGTTCGCCGAGATCGACACGGTCTGACCTCCGAGCATGCCTGGATATCCCAACTAGTCGTACGGCAATACCGTACCAGTTCGGTCGCGAGTGCGCCGTGCGTGTCTTGCCCGGCCGCCGTCAGGCCCGGAGGCTCTCCAGCTCCCGCTCCAGGTTCCTCCGTGCCGCCGCCTCCCACGCCGCCGCGCCGTATCGCGTGCGGAACAGGCGTGGTAGGGAGAGGAGTTGGTGGAGGACCGCTGCTCGGCCCTCGCGGAAGGCGTCGTCCGGGACGAAGGCGTACTCCTCGCGGACCGCCCGGGCATACCCCCCGTACGTATCCTCGTCCGTCGCCAGGATCGCCAGGTCCGCGTCGCACAGGAGCGCGCCGTTCATGTCGTCGTCCGACGGGTCGTGGGTCTCCGTCAGGCGTACCAGGCGGGCCACCTCCGCCACCTCGTGGGGTGTCAGGCCCGCCTCCGTCAGGGCCTTTTCGGCCAGGGCCGCCGAGCGTTCTTCGTTCTCCGAGCGGTCCGGGCGGTAGACGGCGTCGTGGAACCAGGCCGCCAGGCGTACGAGTTCCAGCTCCCCGCCCTCGCCGCCCTGTTCGGCGAGTTCGTCGATGCGGCTGAGGACCGCCCGCAGGTGGTCGACCGTGTGGTACCTGCGCTGCGGCTCCGCCCAGCGGGCCAGCAGGTTCCGGCCGTACGGCTCCGGATCCGGGCCCTCGCGGCCGGCGCGGGCCGCCAGCAGTGTCGACGTCCAGCGCTCCAGCAACTCGCGGTCGGGTGAGCGGCCTTCTTCGGCGGTCATGTCGGCGGTCATGCAAGGCATTGTGCCGCGTCCGCGGCCGGAGGCGTCCCTTCCAATGGCTTCCTCGTCTCGCTCTTACATACCCCCCATGGGTATGCTACGGTGCTCCGCGAAGGTACCCCCTAGGGGTATGTGCGAGAGAAGGAGCAGGGCCATGTCAGCCGTCAATCCCCGGCGTTGGTGGGCACTCGTCGTGCTCGCCGCCGCCCAGTTCATGGTCATCATGGACACCTCGATCATCGGGGTCGCGCTCCCCGAGATGCAGAAGGACCTGGGCTTCTCGCAGAGCGAGCTCCAGTGGATCTTCAACGCCTACGTCATCGTCTTCGGCGGGCTGCTGCTCCTCGGCGGCCGCCTCTCCGACCTCGTCGGAGCCCGCAAGATCTTCGTCTCCGGCTGGGCGGTCATGATCGCCGGCTCGGTGCTCGCCGCCGCCGCGCAGACCGCCTGGGTCGAGATCGCCGGCCGCGCCGTCCAGGGCGTCGGCGGTGCGCTCATCGCGCCGTCCGCCATGACCCTGCTGATGATGCTCTTCATGCACGACCCGAAGGAGCTCGGCAAGGCGATGGCGCTCTACGGCGCCGCCGCTCCCGCCGGCGGCACCGCGGGCGTGTTCCTCGGCGGTGTCTTCACCCAGTGGATGAGCTGGCAGTGGGTCTTCATCATCTACATCCCGATCGGCCTCGCCACCCTCGCCGCCACCAAGCTGCTCCCGGCCGTCGAGTCCCGCCGCGGCTCCGTCGACGTCCTCGGTGCCGTCGCCGTCACCGCAGGCCTCGCGCTCGCCGTGTTCGCCGTGGTCCGGGCCCCCGAGGTCGGCTGGGGCGCGACCGCCACCATCCTGGAGCTGGTCGGCGCGGTCGTTCTCCTCGGCCTGTTCTTCGTCATCCAGAAGTCCGTCCGCGAGCCGCTCATGCCGCTCAGCGTGTGGCGCGTCCCACGCCTCGGCTCGGCCAACCTGGCGATGACGCTGCTCGGCGCCGCGTGGATCCCGATGTGGTACTTCCTCAACCTGTACCTCCAGCAGGTCCTCGGCTACGGCGCCTTCGCCTCCGGTGCGGCCCTGCTCCCGATGACCGTCCTGCTGATGATCTTCATGACGGCCATCACCGCGAAGCTGCTCGGCAAGTTCGGTGCCAAGCCGCTCATCGCCGGCGGTCTGCTGGTCCTCGCGGCCGGGCTCGTCTGGCTGGCGGCCGTCCCGCCGACCGGCACCTTCGTCGTCGACGTCCTGCCCGCCTCGCTGGTCGCCGCGCTCGGCATGTCCCTGGCCTACATCCCGGCGATGATCGCCGCGATGTCCGGCGCCCCGCAGGAGCAGGCCGGCCTCGCCTCCGGCATCGTCAACACCACCTACAACGTGGGCTCCGCCCTCGGCCTGGCCGCGCTCACCGCCGTGGCCATGTCCCAGGGCGCCGACAAGATCGGCGACCTGCCGGCCCTCACCGACGGCTTCTCGGCCGCCTTCATCGGCGCCGCGATCATCGCAGCCGTCGGCGGTGTGATCACGCTCCTCGTCATGAAGAGCGACAAGGCCCTCGCCGCCGAGCCCGCCCCCGCCCCGTCGCAGGGCGCGAAGGTCTCCGTGTGAAACCCGGCACGCACCAGGGGCCGCCCGATGTCCGACCCGGACATCGGGCGGCCCCTTTTCTCTGACGCCCTGATGAGAGGAAGACACGCATGGACATCCGCACTCAGGCCGTACACGTCGTCAACGAGCCGCCCCCGCCCGGAAGCCGGCCGCTCTCCGTGCCCCTCGTGCAGTCCTCCGCCTTCGCCTTCGACTCGGCCGACGCGCTCGCCGAGGCGATGGCCGGACCCGACGGCCGGTACGTGTACAGCAGGCGCGGCAATCCCACCGTACGCGCCCTGGAACAGACCCTCGCCGGGCTCGAACACGGCGCCGGAGCCCTCGCCTTCGCCTCCGGCATGGGCGCCGTCAGCGGCGTCCTGCTCGCCCTGCTGCGGCCCGGCGACCGGGTGGTGGCACAGCGGTGCCTGTACGGGGGGACCTACGCGGTGCTCTCGGACCTCTCGACGCGGTACGGGATCGACGTCACGTACATATCCGGTGACGACGTCGCCGAGTTCGAGGAGGCCGCCGCCCGCGGGGCCCGGCTGCTCGTCCTGGAGACCATCGCCAATCCGACCGGGCAAGTGCCCTACCTTCCCGGCTTGTTGGCGGCCGCCCGGCGCCTGGGGATCACCTCCCTCGTCGACAACTCCCTCGCCTCGCCTGTCCTCTGCCGCCCCCTGGAGCTCGGCGCGGACATCGTCGTCCACTCCACCACCAAGTACCTCTCCGGCCACTCCGACGTCCTCGGCGGCGCCGCCGTCTTCGCCGACGACGCGCTGCGCCGCGCGGTATGGCCCCGGACGGTCGAACTGGGCGCCTGCGCCGACCCGTTCGCCGCCTGGCTCACCCTGCGGGGGATCCAGACGCTGCCGCTGCGGATGCGGGAGCACTGCGCGAACGCCCAGGTGATCGCCGAGCGCCTCGCCGGGCGCGCCGACGTGGCGGCCGTCCACTACCCGTGGCTCCCCGCCCACCCCTCGTACGACACCGCCCGGAAGGTGCTCTCCGGGGGCGGCGGGCTGCTCTCCTTCGAGCTTGCCGGCGGCCGGGAGGCGGGCCGGGCCTTCATCGAGCGGGTACGGATCGCCCGGCTCGCGCTCTCCCTCGGCGGTGTCGAGACCCTCGTCACCCACCCCGCGTCCACCTCCCACCGGGAGCTGAGCGAAGTGGCCCTGCGCGCCGCGGGCATAGGCGCCGGTCTCGTGCGGGTGTCGGTCGGCATCGAGGACGTCGAGGACCTGTGGGGGGACTTCGAGCAAGCGCTCGACGCGTAAGGCGATCCGGGCTTCTTTTGGGTTGACAAAATAAATGAGCGATTCGTAGATTGGTTGATGCCAGGGAACGACCACCTTTTAGGTCAAGGGGGGCGCGTGATGCGCTACTTCGAGGACTTCCAGCCGGGCGACATCCATGAACTGGGCACCGTCACCGTCTCCACGAAGGAGGTGCTGGAGTTCGGCAGGCGCTTCGATCCGCAGCCCTTCCACACCGACGAGCAGCTCGCCGCCCGCTCGCAGTTCGGCGGGCTGATCGCGAGCGGCTTCCACACCCAGGCCCTGTTCATGCGGCGCTACGTGGACGGGCTGCTCGCCTACAGCGCCTGCATGGGCTCGCCCGGCATCGACGAGGTCCGCTATCTGCGTCCCGTACGCCCCGGCGACGTCCTCACCGCCCGCGTGGAGATCCTTGGCTCCACCCCGTCGCCGTTCAACCCCGCCACCGGCACCGTCAAGCCGCGGTGCACGCTCGTGGCCGCCGACGGGACGGCCGTGTTCAGCATGATCCTGCACAGCATCTTCCGGCGCCGTCCCGCCGGATCCGAGGCCGGCCATCTGTCGTCGATGCCCGCGGCCGAGGACCCCGTTGCCTGTGCGCGTGTGAGTGCCTGAGCACGGCCGTCCGTACCTTTCCCACCAAGTGAAGGGGGACCTCCTGTGGAGGCCGTATCCCGCACCGCCCAGTGGACCGCCGCAGCGCGCGCCCTGGAGACCGAGCGCGAGGACCGGCTGTTCGCCGATCCCTACGCGCGCACCGTCGCCGACGAGATCGGCTTCGAACTGCTCGAGCGCTACGCCGGGGCCGGCACCGTGCCCTTCCTCGCCATCCGCACCACCTATCTGGACCGCGCCATCGTCGAGGCGGTCGAGGAGCGCGGCATCCGCCAGGTCGTCTTCCTCGCCGCCGGCATGGACACCCGCTTCTTCCGGCTGCCCTGGCCCGACGACGTCACCGTCTACGAGCTGGACCGCCCGGCGCTCCTGGAGGCCAAGGCGAAGATGCTCGCCGACGAGCCCCAGCCGGCCGGCCGGACGAGGATCACCGTCCCGGTCGACCTGACCCAGGACTGGACCGGCCCGCTGAAGGAGGCCGGCTGGAAGAGCGACGAGCCCGTCCTGTGGGTGGTCGAGGGCCTGCTGTTCTTCCTGCCCGAGCAGGCCGTACGGACCCTCATCTCGACGCTCTCCGCGCACGCCGCGCCCGGCTCCGTGCTGCTCGGCGACGTCATCTCCCGTGCCGCCCTGGAGAACCCGCTCTCCCGCCCGTTCCTCAACGCCCTGAAGGACGACGGCAATCCGTGGCTCTTCGGCACCGAGGAGCCCGAGGCGCTGCTCGCCGACTGCGGCTGGGCCGTACGGGAGGTCAAGCAGCCCGGTGAGGACGGCGCCGACTTCGACCGCTGGCCCTACCCGGTCCCGCCGCGCACCGTGCCCCGCGTCCCGAGGTCGTTCCTCTTCACCTGCGACCTGCCCGCGTACGAGGAAGGGAAGGCCGCATGAGCTCCGCCCACGACTTCCACCAGCAGGTCATCACCGACGCCGGCGCGGCCGTCCGTGGCCTGACCGTCGCCCTCGGGGAGCGGCTCGGGCTGTACCGGGCGCTGGCCGAGGCCGGCCCGCTCACCTCCGAGCAGCTCGCCGAGCGGACCGGCACCAACCCCCGCTACATCGAGGAGTGGCTGCACGCCCAGCTCTCCGCAGGTTACGTCGAGCGCCACCCGAGCTCGCTCACGTACACGCTCCCCGCCGACCACGTCGAGGTCCTCGCCGACCCGAAGGCCGTCACCTTCGCCGCCGGGTTCTTCACCGCCCTCAAGGCGCTGTACGCGACCGAGGACCTGCTCGTCGACGCGTACCGCACCGGCGACGGCGTCGGCTGGGCCGAGCACGACGCGGCCCTCGACACAGGCATGGGTTCCTTCTTCCAGCCCACCTACGAGCACAAGCTCGTACCGGACTGGCTGCCGTCCCTGCACCAGGTCACGGACAAGTTGAAGAACGGCGGCACCGTCGCCGACGTCGGCTGCGGCGTCGGCCACACCACGCTGCTGATCGCCAAGGCGTTCCCGGAGGCCACGGTCCACGGCTTCGACTACTCCGAGGAGGCCATCTCGATCGCCCGGCAGCTCGCCGAGGAGGCCGGCCTCTCCGACCGGGTCGTCTTCGAGGTCGCCTCCGCCGACGACTACCCCGGCTCCGGCTACGACCTGGTCTGCTTCTTCAACGCCCTGCACGACATGGGCGACCCGGTCGCCGCCGCCCAGCACGTCCACAAGTCCCTGGACGGGGACGGCACCTGGATGCTCGTCGAGTCGAACGTCTCGCCCGCCGACATCGACACCAACACCCCCGCCGCGCGCATGTTCATGGCCCTGTCCGCCGTGATGTGCCTGCCCGTCGCGGTCGCCCAGCGCGGCCCGCACGCGCTCGGCAACCACTCCGGCGAGAAGGCCTTCCGCGCCATCGCCGAAGAGGCCGGCTTCACCCGCTGGCGCCGCGCCACCGAGACCCCGGTCAACGCGGTCTACGAAGTCCGGCCCTGAACACCCCTTCATCTGCGAGGAGTTGACCATGGGCGTCAGCGCCCCCCTGCCCGTCACCGACCGGTTCATGGAAGTCCTGGAGCGGCTCAGCTCCCGCTCCATCGAGGAGTACTACAACCCCTACCAGCAGTTCGACTGGCCCGACCGGCTGGACGAGAAGCAGCTGTGGATGACGCCCGAGCTGCTCACCGTCTACGGCACGCCGTACTTCGACGAGCTGGGTGAGGAGACGATCCAGAAGCTGTCGAAGTGGGAGTCGATCAACTTCTACAGCCTCAACGTGCACGGCATCCGCGAGCTGCTCATCGAGGTCGTCGGCCGGATCCACATGCCGGGCTTCGAGGTCCCCTCCGACTTCTTCCACCACTTCATCGGCGAAGAGAACGAACACATGTGGTTCTTCGCCGAGTTCTGCCGCCGCTACGGCAACAAGATCTACGGCTCCACCGCGATGCGCGCCGACTCCGCCTGGGAGCCGGAGGTGGAGAACTTCCTGGTCTTCGCCCGCATCCTGTTCTTCGAGGAGCTGGTCGACCACTACAACATGCGGATGGCCCAGGACGACTCCCTGTGCCACACCATCCGCGAGGTCAACCGCATCCACCACCAGGACGAGTCCCGCCACATCGCCTTCGGCCGCGAGCTCGTCTCGCTGCTCTTCGCCCGGATGCGCGAGGCGGTCCCCGCCGAGCGGGTCGCGGAGGTCGAGGCGTACCTCAAGCGGTACGTCGTCTACAGCATCAACTCCCTCTACAACCCGCACGTCTACCGCGACGCCGGCGTCGCCGACCCGCTCGCCCTGCGCAACGCGCTGGTCGCCGACGAGCGCCGCCGCCCGTACGAGCGCAAGGCGATCCGCAAGCCGCTCGCCTTCTTCCTGAAGACCGGGATCTTCTCCGACGACGTCCTGCCCGTCGTCTGAGCGCGCCCGCTCGACAGATCACCCGAGAGGTGAAGAGACCATGACCGTGACGACCCCCGCGAACGTCGGGGCGGCCCCCGGGGCAACCAGGGGCCTGCCGTCCCTCGGCCCCGAGGCCACCACGCTGCTGCGGCTCCTCGACGACACCTTCGAGAGCTGGGGAGTGAGCGCGGGCGCCCGCCCGATGACCATGCCCCCGCTGCTGCCGGCCGCCGACCTGGCCCGGCTCGACTACTACGACAACTTCCCCCACCAGGCCGTCGTCGCCGCCCCGCTCGACCTGGAGCGCCGCGAGACCGCGCCCTTCCACACCGACACCGGCTGCTTTCCGTGCGACGCGCTCGAACCCGCCGCGCTCGGGCTGCCCTCGGCGTCCTGTTACGCCGTCTACCTCGACCACCAGGGCCGCGAGGTCCCCGACGACACGCTGGTGACCGTCTGCTCCTGGTGCTTCCGCAAGGAGACCCACTACGAAGGCATGCGGCGCCAACTCGGCTTCCGTATGCGGGAGATCGTCGCCATCGGCGCGCGCGAGCACGCCGAGACGCATCTCGCCGAGTTCACCGACCGTATCCACGCCTTCGCCGCCGCGCTCGACCTGCCGCTGCGCCGGGAGGCCGCCTGCGACCCGTTCTTCGACAAGGGCGGATCCAAGGCGGTGCTCCAGCGCCTCACCCCGGTGAAGCACGAGTTCCTGTACGAGGACCTGGCGATCGCCTCGGTCAACACGCACCGCAACTTCTTCGGCGAGCGCTGCGAGATCACGCTCGCGTCGACCGGCGGACCCGCGTTCACCAGCTGTGTCGCCTTCGGTCTTGAGCGCTGGCTGTCCGCGCTGACCCGGCGCCACGGCAGCTGGGAAGCGGCCACCCGGGCGGTACGGGACGCGGCCGGGCCGGTGATCTGACGTGCCGGCCCGAGCCGTCGCCCCGCCGGCGGGCGGCCTGGGCTGGGCGAACCTCGGCATGGACATCGTGTCCGTCAACCGTGTCCGCGCACTCCTCGCCCAGTACGGCGAGGTGTTCTTCGAGCGGATGCTCACCCCCGGCGAACTCGCCGACTGCCGCACCTCCACCGGGCTCGACGTGCTGAGCCTGTGCGGACGGATCGCGGCCAAGGAAGCGGCCTTCAAGACCCTCCGGGTCAGGGGCAGGTTCCTGCCCTGGTCCGACATCGTCGTACGGCGCTCCGAGGGCGGCTGGCCCCTGGTGGAACTGCACCGCTCGGCGGCCGAGATGGCCGCCGGGTCCGGGATCACCGAGATCACCGTGTCCATCAGCCACGACGTGGACTACGCGGTGGCGGTGGCCGCCCCCATCATCGCCCCCACTTCCCCACCCAGTAACTAGAAGGAGAAGCACCATGGCCGACGGCCTGCAGCAGGTGAAGAACTGGATCCTGGAGCGTCACCCCGAGCGCGAGGACATCGCGCCCGACCTCGACCTGATCGAGAACCGGCTCATCGACTCGCTGTCCTTCGTCGAGTTCGTCTTCCTGCTGGAGCAGCAGTGTGGCCGGTCCATCCAGATGGAGACCCTGGAGGTCGACGAGATCCGGACCCTCGCCGCCATCGAGAACCACTTCTTCTCGGACGCGACGGCGGACGCGACGTCGGACGCGACGTCGGGCGCCACGGCGGAGGTGGGCGGGGCATGAGCAGCCGGCGTCTGTTCACCTCGGAGTCGGTGACCGAGGGACATCCCGACAAGATCGCCGACCGGATCAGCGACACCATCCTCGACGCGCTGCTCGCCGAGGACCCGGGCGCGCGGGTCGCGGTGGAGACCCTGATCACCACCGGTCAGGTGCACATCGCGGGCGAGGTGACCACCACCGCGTACGCCCCGATAGCCAAGCTGGTGCGCGAGGCCATCCTCGACATCGGCTACGACTCCTCCACGAAGGGCTTCGACGGCGCCTCCTGCGGGGTGTCGGTGTCCATCGGCGCGCAGTCGCCGGACATCGCGCAGGGCGTGGACACGGCGTACGAGAGCCGGGTCGAGGGCGGCGCCGATGCGCTGGACGCGCAGGGCGCGGGGGACCAGGGCCTGATGTTCGGCTACGCCTGCGACGACACGGCCGAGCTGATGCCGCTGCCGATCGCGCTGGCCCACCGGCTTTCGCGCCGGCTGACGGAGGTCCGCAAGAACGGGACCGTCCCGTATCTGCGGCCCGACGGCAAGACGCAGGTCACCATCGAGTACGACGGCGACCGGCCCGTACGGCTCGACACGGTGGTGGTGTCGTCGCAGCACGCGGCCGACATCAGCGTGGAGGGTCTGCTGACCCCGGACATCCGGGAGTTCGTCGTCGAGGCGGAGCTGAAGGCGCTCGCCGAGGAGGGCGTGAACCTGGAGTCCGATGGCTACCGGCTGCTCGTGAACCCGACCGGGCGGTTCGAGGTCGGCGGCCCGATGGGCGACGCGGGCCTGACCGGCCGGAAGATCATCATCGACACGTACGGCGGGATGGCCCGCCACGGCGGCGGCGCGTTCTCCGGCAAGGACCCGTCGAAGGTCGACCGCAGCGCCGCGTACGCGATGCGCTGGGTCGCCAAGAACGTCGTGGCCGCGGGTCTGGCGCGGCGCTGCGAGGTGCAGGTCGCGTACGCGATCGGCAAGGCGGAGCCGGTGGGCCTGTTCGTGGAGACCTTCGGCACGGGCACGCTGCCGGACGAGCGGATCCAGGACGCCGTGACGAGCGTGTTCGACCTCCGGCCGGCCGCGATCATCCGCGACCTGGACCTCAAGCGGCCGGTCTACGCGCAGACGGCGGCGTACGGCCACTTCGGGCGTGAGCTCCCGGACTTCACCTGGGAGCGCACGGACCGGGTGGAGGCTCTGAAGAAGGCCGCGGGGGTCTGACGTCATGCGTATCGCTGTCACGGGATCCATCGCGACCGACCATCTGATGACCTTCCCCGGCTGGTTCAGCGAGCAGCTGCTCGCCGACCGGCTCGACCGGGTCTCCCTGTCGTTCCTCGCCGACAACCTGGAGGTCAGGCGTGGCGGAGTGGCAGCGAACATCGCCTTCGGACTCGGGGTCCTCGGACTGCGCCCGGTCCTCGTGGGCGCGGTCGGCGCCGACTTCGAGCCGTACCGGATCTGGCTGAAGGACCACGGTGTGGACACCGACTCGGTGCGCGTCAGCGCGTCGCTCCACACCGCCCGGTTCGTCTGTACCACCGACCGGGCGCAGAACCAGATCGCCACCTTCTACGCCGGAGCGATGGCCGAGGCCCGCGAGATCGATCTGCGGGAGGTCGTCGCCCGGTCCGGGCGTCTGGACCTGGTCCTGGTCTCGCCGGACGACCCCGAGGCCATGCTCCGGCACACCCGTACCTGCCGCGAGCTCGGGATCCCCTTCGCCGCCGACCCCTCGCAGCAGCTCGCGCGGCTCGGCCGGGACGAGGTGCGGGAGCTGGTGGACGGCGCGCGATGGCTGTTCTCCAACGAGTACGAAACGGCTCTCCTCGGCGAGAAGTCGGGCTGGCCGGAGGCGGAGATCCTGCGCCGCGTCGGCACCTGGGTCACCACCCACGGCGAGGCCGGCGTCCGCATCCGCGGCGAGGGCCGCGACACCCTGGCCGTGCCGGCCGTGGCGGTCCCCGGGGTCGTCGACCCGACCGGCGTCGGGGACGCCTTCCGCTCCGGGTTCCTCGCCGGGACGGCGTGGGGCGTGCAGGAGCGGTGCGCGGCGCAGCTGGGCTGCGCGGTCGCCGCCACCGTCCTCGACTACGTGGGGACGCAGGAGTACCGGCTGCACCGGGAGCCGCTCCTGGACCGGATCAGGACGACGTACGGCGTCGGCTGCACGGCCTCGCTCGTGACGCATCTGAGGGGGTTGTCATGAGCGCGCACACGAGTCGATCGCTGCGGGAGGAGTTCGCCACCCGGGTCGTCGTCGCCGACGGGGCGATGGGCACCATGCTCCAGGCCGCCGACCCGACGATGGACGACTTCCAGAACCTGGAGGGCTGCAACGAGATCCTCAACCTGACGCGGCCGGACATCGTCGCCTCCGTCCACGACGCCTACTTCTCCGTCGGCGTGGACTGCGTCGAGACCAACACCTTCGGCGCCAATCTCTCCGCGCTGGGGGAGTACGGCATCGAGAACCGCGTCTACGAGCTGTCCGAGGCCGGCGCCCGGATCGCCCGTATCACCGCCGACGCCCACTCGGCCCGTGACGGCAGGCCCCGCTGGGTCCTCGGCTCGATGGGACCCGGTACGAAGCTGCCGACCCTCGGCCACATCACGTACGAGCCGCTGCGCGACGCCTACCAGCAGAACGCCGAGGGGCTGCTCAGGGGCGGCGCCGACGCCCTGCTGATCGAGACCTCGCAGGACCTGCTCCAGACGAAGGCCGCCGTCGTCGGCGCCCGCCGGGCCCTGGACTGGTGCGGGCTCGACCTGCCGCTGATCGTGCAGGTCACGGTGGAGACGACGGGGACGATGCTGCTCGGCTCGGAGATCGGGGCGGCGCTCACCGCCCTGGAGCCGCTCGGCATCGACATGATCGGTCTTAACTGCGCGACCGGCCCGGCCGAGATGGCCGAGCACCTGCGCTATCTGTCGCGGCACGCCGGGATCCCGGTGTCCGTGATGCCCAACGCCGGTCTCCCGGTGCTCACTTCGGACGGCGCCCACTATCCGCTGTCCCCGGCCGAACTGGCCGACGCCCAGGAGCGGTTCGTACGGGAGTACGGGCCCGCGCTCGTCGGCGGCTGCTGCGGTACGACCCCGGAGCATCTGCGCGAGATCGTGGAACGCGTCCGGGGCGCGGCCGTGCCGGCCAGGACCCCGGTCGCCGAACCGGGCGCCTCCTCGCTCTACAGCCATGTGCCCTTCCGCCAGGACATCTCGTACATGGCGATCGGGGAGCGGACCAACGCCAACGGGTCGAAGAAGTTCCGCGAGGCGATGGTGGAGGGCCGCTGGGACGACTGCGTCGAGATGGCCCGCGACCAGATCCGCGAGGGCGCGCACATGCTGGACCTGTGCGTGGACTACGTCGGCCGTGACGGTGTGGCCGACATGCAGGAGCTGGCCGGGCGGTTCGCGACGGCCTCCACGCTGCCGATCGTCCTCGACTCGACGGAGCCGGCGGTCCTGCGCGCCGGTCTGGAGAAGCTCGGCGGCCGGGCGGTCGTCAACTCGGTCAACTACGAGGACGGCGACGGGCCCGAGTCCCGGTTCGCGCAGGTCACGGCGCTCGCGAAGGAGCACGGGGCCGCGCTGATGGCCCTCACGATCGACGAGGAGGGGCAGGCGCGGACGGTCGAGGCGAAGGTCGCGATCGCGGAGCGGATCATCGCCGACCTGACGGAGAAGTGGGGCATCAGGGAGTCGGACATCCTGATCGACTGCCTGACGTTCACCATCTGCACCGGACAGGAGGAGTCCCGGCGCGACGGCATCCACACCATCGAGGCGATCCGCGAGCTCAAGCGCCGCCACCCGGACGTCCAGACCACGCTGGGCCTGTCCAACATCTCCTTCGGCCTCAACCCGGCCGCGCGGATCGTGCTCAACTCGGTCTTCCTGGATGAGTGCGTGAAGGCGGGCCTGGACTCGGCGATCGTGCACGCCTCGAAGATCCTGCCGATCGCCCGCCTGGAACCGGAGCAGGTCGAGGTCGCGCTCGACCTGATCCACGACCGACGCAGGGAGGGGTACGACCCGCTCCAGCGCCTGCTGGAACTCTTCGAGGGCGCGACGGCGAAGTCCCTGAAGGCCGGGAAGGCCGAGGAGCTGCTCGCGCTGCCGCTGGAGGAGCGCCTGAAGCGGCGGATCGTGGACGGCGAGAAGAACGGCCTGGAGGCCGACCTCGATTCCGCCCTGGAGGAGCGGCCGGCCCTGGAGATCGTCAACGACGTCCTGCTGGACGGGATGAAGACGGTCGGCGAGCTGTTCGGCTCGGGGCAGATGCAGCTGCCGTTCGTGCTCCAGTCCGCCGAGGTGATGAAGACGGCGGTGGCGTACCTCGAACCGCACATGGAGAAGTCCGACGCGGACGGGAAGGGCACGATCGTCCTCGCGACCGTGCGGGGCGATGTGCACGACATCGGCAAGAACCTCGTGGACATCATCCTGTCCAACAACGGCTACAACGTGGTGAATCTGGGGATCAAGCAGCCGGTCTCCGCGATCCTGGACGCCGCCGAGGAGCACCGCGCCGACGTCATCGGCATGTCAGGACTCCTGGTCAAGTCCACGGTGATCATGAAGGAGAACCTGGAGGAGCTGAACGGCCGGGGTCTCGCCTCGAAGTTCCCCGTGATCCTGGGCGGCGCGGCCCTGACGCGTGCGTACGTCGAGCAGGACCTGCACGAGCTGTACGGAGGCGAGGTGCGGTACGCCCGGGATGCGTTCGAGGGCCTGCGGCTGATGGACGCGCTGATGGCGGTCAAGCGGGGTGTGCCCGGGGCCGTACTCCCGGAGCTGAAGCAGCGCCGGGTGGTCCAGCGGGCGGTTCCGGTACTCGAGGTACGGGAGCCCGAGCCGGCCGGCCGCTCCGACGTGGCCACCGACAACCCCGTACCCGAGCCGCCGTTCCTCGGCACCCGGGTCGTCAAGGGCATCCAGCTCAACGAGTACGCGTCCTGGCTCGACGAGAACGCCCTGTTCAAGGGCCAGTGGGGGCTCAAGGACGCCGGGACGATCGAGTCGGAGGGCCGGCGCGCGCTGCGCGGCTGGCTGGACCGGCTCCAGACCGGGCAACTCCTCGAAGCGGCCGTGGTGCACGGCTACTTCCCCTGTGTGTCCAAGGGCGACGACCTGATCGTCCTGGACGAGGACGGAGGCGAGCGGACCCGCTTCTCCTTCCCCCGCCAACAGCGGGGCCGCCGCCTCTGCCTGGCCGACTTCTTCCGCGCCGAGGACGCGGGGGAGGTGGACGTGATCGGGCTCCAGGTCGTCACGGTCGGCTCGCGGATCGGCGAGGAGACGGCACGGCTCTTCGCCGCCGACCGCTACCGCGACTACCTCGAACTGCATGGTCTGTCCGTGCAGTTGGCCGAGGCCCTGGCCGAGTACTGGCACGCCCGGGTGCGCGCGGAGTGGGGTATCGCCGGCGCCTCGGAGCCGACGGGCATCGAGGGGATGCTGCGCACCGAGTACCAGGGCTGCCGCTACTCCCTCGGCTACCCCGCCTGCCCCGACCTGGAGGACCGGGCGAAGATCGCCGAACTGCTGCGGCCGGAGCGGATCGGGGTCGAGCTGTCGGAGGAGTACCAGCTGCACCCGGAGCAGTCGACGGACGCGTTCGTCGTGCACCACCCCGAGGCGAGTTACTTCAACGCGGGCGGCCGGCGTTGACCCCCACCATTCTGAACACCATCCGAACTCAAGGAGCTTTGCAGATGCCCGACTTCACGGATTTCAAGGTCGCGGACATGTCGTTGGCGGAGTTCGGCCGGAAGGAGATCACGCTGGCCGAGCATGAGATGCCGGGCCTGATGTCGATCCGGCGGGAGTACGCGGCTGCTCGGCCGTTGGCGGGTGCGCGGATCACGGGTTCGCTGCACATGACGATCCAGACGGCGGTGCTGATCGAGACGCTGGTGGCGCTTGGTGCGCAGGTGCGGTGGGTGTCGTGCAACATCTACTCGACCCAGGACCACGCGGCGGCGGCGATCGCGGCGGCGGGGATTCCGGTGTTCGCGTGGAAGGGCGAGACGCTGGAGGAGTACTGGTGGTGCACGGAGCAGGCGCTGACCTGGCCTGACGCTGCCGGGCCCAACATGATCCTGGACGACGGCGGCGACGCCACCCTGCTCGTCCACAAGGGTGTGGAGTACCAGAAGGCGGGCGAGGTTCCCGACCCGTCGACGGCGGACAATGACGAACTGCGGGTCATTCTGGAGCTGTTGAAGAGCACGACGATCGACTGGACGGCCCTTGCGGCCGAGATCCGCGGCGTGACGGAGGAGACCACGACGGGTGTCCACCGCCTGTACGAGATGCACCAGGCGGGCTCGCTCCTGTTCCCCGCGATCAATGTGAACGACGCGGTGACGAAGTCGAAGTTCGACAACAAGTACGGCTGCCGGCACTCGCTGATCGACGGCATCAACCGCGCTACGGACGTCCTGATCGGCGGCAAGACGGCGGTCGTCTGCGGTTACGGCGATGTGGGCAAGGGCTGCGCGGAGTCGCTGCGCGGCCAGGGCGCCCGTGTCATCGTCACGGAGATCGACCCCATCTGCGCGCTCCAGGCGGCGATGGACGGCTACCAGGTCACCACCCTCGAGGACGTGGTGGAGACGGCCGACATCTTCATCACGACGACGGGCAACAAGGACATCATCATGGCGTCCGACATCGCCCGCATGAAGCACCAGGCGATCGTCGGCAACATCGGCCACTTCGACAACGAGATCGACATGGCAGGGCTCGCTCAGATCCCGGGGATCGTGAAGGACGAGGTGAAGCCGCAGGTCCATACTTGGACGTTCCCCGACGGCAAGGTCGTCATCGTCCTCTCGGAGGGCCGACTGCTGAACCTGGGCAACGCGACCGGTCACCCGTCCTTCGTGATGTCGAACTCGTTCGCGGACCAGACCCTGGCCCAGATCGAGCTGTTCACCAAGCCGGAGCAGTACCCGACCGACGTGTACGTCCTCCCCAAGCACCTGGACGAGAAGGTCGCCCGTCTCCACCTCGCCGCCCTCGGCGTCAAGCTCACCGAGCTGCGCCCCGAGCAGGCGTCGTACATCGGCGTCCCGGTGGAGGGTCCGTACAAGCCCGACCACTACCGCTACTGATGCCGTACACACGTGATCCGTGGCTCCCCGACCGTCTGCTGCGGACGGAACGGGACGCGCTGATGCCCCTGCTGCGGCGCACCCCCGAGGCTTCGTTCGAGCTGCGCACCGCCTGTCCGGGCTGGACGGCCCGGCAGGTGCTCGCGCACTGCGCGGCGGCCCTCGTGAGGATCGTCGAGGGCCGCCTGGAGGAGGGCGTCTTCCTGCCGGAGGCCAACGCGGCCGACGTCGCCGAGCGGGAGTCCTGGCCGCTCGGCCGCATCCTCGACGAGCTGGAGCGCGGCTTCACCGAGGCCGGCCCGGTGATCGCGGCGACGGAAGACGGCACGCTGGACGCGGTGGCGCTGGGGGAGTGGGTCCACGCCGGAGACGTACGGGAGGCCTTCGGCGAACCCGGCGCCTACGGCGGGGCGAGCCTGGAGCTCGCCCTCCCCCTCCTGTCGGTCACGAGCCGCCGCCGCGAGACCCCGGCGCTCGTCGCCGTCCTGGCGGACCGCCCCGGGCCCGTCTCCCTCGGCAACGAGATCGCCGGCCGCCCGCCGGCCCGCTTCCACGGCGACGCGCCGACGCTGATCCGCGTCTACGCGGGCCGCCCGCTGGTGCGTACCCGCTACGAGCTGACGGGCGCGACCGAACAGGAACTCCTCATCTACCGCTGAGAGCCTTCCCACGTTGTGGGCATTCGTTCCGCTGGGGCGGAACGGGTGGGCACAACGGACGGCGCCCTGGCGGGCGCGTCCGCTCCAAGGGCCTGGCGCCCACGGGGCCGGCGCGGGCGAGGCGGCCTTGCCGTCGGGGGCGGGGCCCAGGGCCGGTGCCCAGCCCGGCCCGTTCACCTCGGCCCCGCCCCCGCCCCCGCCCCCGCCCTCGCCCCCGTCCCGCCCCGCGGGCCCGCAGATCGAAGGGACCTCCATGCCCACGCTCGACCGGCTCCTGCACGCCCAGGCGGCGCAGCGGCCTGACGACACCGCGGTCGTCTTCGGCGACGACACCCTCACCTTCCGCGAACTCCACGAGGGCGCCACCGTCCTCGGCGCGTACCTGCGTGCGCTCGGGGTGTCGGAGGACGACCGCGTGGGCGTCCACGTCGAACCCTCCCTGGAGCTGGTGACCGGCGCCTGGGGTGTCGTCTGCTCCGGCGGCGCCTACGTCCCGCTCTCCCCGGAGTACCCCGAAGAGCGCCTGCGCTACATGATCGAGGACAGCGGCGCCCGGATCGTCCTCACCCAGGAGCACTTCCGTGCCCGCGTCGCCCAGCTCGCCCCGCCCGGCACCACCGTCGTCACCCTCGACGACGCCGTCCAGCACGCCTGGCGCACGGCGCGGGACGAACCACGTCCGGGGAGCCGGGAGTTGTCGCCGGGCCGGCTCGCGTACGTCATCTACACCTCCGGCTCCACGGGCAAGCCCAAGGGCGTCATGGTCGAGCACCGTTCCCTCTCCTCGCAGCTGCGCTGGATGGCCGCCGAGCACGGGCTCGGCCCCGGTGCCGTGGTGCTCCAGAAGACCCCGATGAGCTTCGACGCCGCCCAGTGGGAGATCCTCGCCCCCGGCGTCGGGGCCCGGGTCGCCGTGGGTCCGCCCGGGGTGTACCGCGACCCGGAGGGGCTGATCGATGCCGTCCGTACGCACGGGGTGACCCTGCTCCAGTGCGTGCCGACCCTGCTCCAGGCCCTGCTCGACACCGAGCGGTTCGCGTCCTGCACCAGCCTTCGGCGCGTCTTCTCGGGCGGTGAGATCCTCTCCCGTAACCTCGCCGTCCAGCTCCTCGCCGAGCTGCCGGACGCGGTCGAGCTGGTCAATCTCTACGGCCCGACCGAGTGCACGATCAACGCCTCCTCGCACACGGTCGACCGCGCGACCGTCGCCGAAGGGCCGGCCGCGATACCCATCGGCCGGCCCGCCCACGACACCACGTTCCGCATACGCGACGGCGAGCTGTGCATCGGCGGGGTCCAGGTGGCGCGGGGGTACCTGGACCGGCCCGAGCTGACGGCGGAACGATTCATCACCACCGAGGACGGCGAGCGCCTCTACCGCACCGGCGATCTCGCCCACTGGAACGAGGACGGCACGGTCCAGTTCGACGGCCGCGCGGACCACCAGATCAAACTGCGCGGCTTCCGCGTCGAGCTGGACGAGATCGCCCTCGCCATCGAGGACCACGACTGGGTGAAGAGCGCCGCGGTCATCGTCAAGAACGAGCCCCGCACCGGCTTCCAGAACCTCGTCGCCTGCGTCGAGCTCTTCCCCAAGGAGGCCGCGCTGATGGACCAGGGCAATCACGGCGCCCACCACCAGTCCAAGGAGAGCAAGCTCCAGGTCAAGGCCCAGCTGTCCAACGCCGGCACCCGCGATGCCGCCGACCTGGCGGGCCTCCCGGTGGTCGAACTGCCCGGCCGCACCCCCGACCCGGCCGTGCGCCGCGCGGTCTTCGCCCGCAAGACCTACCGCTTCTACGAGGGCGGCGAGGTCACCGCCGCCGACGTCCTCGCGGCTCTCGCCCGCCGCCCCGAGGGCATCGGCTCGCGGGCCGTGGGCACGCTCACCGCCGCCGACCTCGGCGACATCCTGCGCTGGTTCGGCCAGTTCACGAGCGAGGAGCGGCTGCTCCCCAAGTACGGCTACGCCTCGCCCGGCGCGCTCTACGCGACCCAGCTGTACGTGGAGGTGCGCGGGATCGCGGGCCTGGAGCCGGGGACGTACTACTACCACCCGGTTCACCACCGGCTGCATCTGACCGAGCCCGCGGCCGTCGAGGACGGGGAACCCTTCCTCCGCGTCGGCTTCCTCGGCAAGACGTCGGCCATCGAGCCGGTCTACCGGAACAACATCCGCGAGGTCCTGGAGATCGAGACGGGCCACATGGTCGGCCTCTTCGAGGAGATCCTGCCGCGGTACGGCCTGGACATCAGGCCGCTCGCCGACGGGGACGGCTTCGAGATCGTCCCGTACGACGCGCAGGGCCGGACGGAGCCGGAGGTGGACGTCTACGTGCAGGCGCACGGGGACCGGGTGACCGGCCTCGCGGCGGGCCAGTACCGGTACGAGGACGGCGCGCTCTCCCCGGTCTCCCCCTCCCTCGTCGAGAAGAAGCACGTCATCGCCATCAACCAGGCGGTCTACGAGCGAGCGAGCTTCGGCATCACCGTCGTCGCCCGGACGTCCGAGCCCTGGCTCTCGTACATCGACCTCGGACGCGCCCTCCAGCGTCTCCAACTGGGCGGCCACGGCCTGGGGTTCATGTCCTCGGGCTATAGCTCCATGTCCGGGAACCCGCTGCCGGCCGCCCGCCGGATGGACGAGATCCTCGGTGCGGCGGGGCTGCCGACGGGTCCTTCGTACTTCTTCGTCGGCGGCAGGGTCAGCGAGGAGCAGCGGCGCAGCGAGGGCATGTACGAGGACACGGTCCACATGAAGGGCCCGGCGGAGATGATCCGCGACGACCTCGCCCGTCAACTGCCCGACTACATGCTCCCGAACCGGGTCGTGGTCCTGGACCGGCTGCCGCTCTCCGCCAACGGCAAGGTCGACGCCAAGGCGCTCGGCGAGCTGGCCGTGGTCAACGCGGGTCTGCACGGCCGGCCGCACGTGCTGCCCCGCACCCGGACCGAGTCCCGGCTCGCGGAGATCTGGGCGGCGGCGCTGAAGTACGAGGAGGTCGAGGCCGTCTCCGTCCTGGACGACTTCTTCGAGTCCGGCGGCAACTCGCTCATCGCCGTCGCGCTCATCAGCAGGATCAACCGGGCGTTCGACGCCTCGCTTCCGCTGCAGATCCTCTTCGAGTGCCCGACGATCGAGAAGCTCGCCCACCGCGTGGACGGGGCGGCGGCGGCCCCGGCGTCCCGGCTCGTCCGGCTGCACGCGGAGGGCGCCCAGTCGCCCGTCTACTGCTGGCCGGGGCTCGGCGGCTACACCATGAACCTGCGCTTCCTCGCCGAGGAGACCGGCATCGACCGGCCCTTCTACGGGGTGCAGGCGTACGGGATCAACCGGGGGGAGGCGCCGTACGCCACGATCCGGGAGATGGCGGCGGCCGATGTCGCGGCGATCCGGCGCCGGCAGCCGTCCGGTCCGTACACGCTCTGGGGGTACTCCTTCGGCGCGCGCGTCGCCTTCGAGTCGGCGCACCTGCTGGAGGCGGCGGGGGAGCAGGTGGAGCACCTGTTCCTGATCGCGCCGGGCTCGCCGAAGGTGCGGTCCTCATCGGCGGCGGGGGGTGCCTCGTACGCGAATCCCGGGTTCGTGACGATCCTGTACTCCGTCTTCGCGGGCGCGCTGGAGGAGGTGCCCGGGGTCACGGACCGCGCGTCGTTCGTCGCGTACGTCGCGGCTCGTTTCCCGGCCCTGGACCCGGAGTTGATCGGGCGGATCACGGCGATCGTGGAGGAGACCTTCGAGTTCACGTATACCTTCCGGGAGCTGATGGAGCGACAGGTCGGCTGCCCGGTGACGATCTTCAAGGCGCGGGGTGACGACTACTCCTTCCTGGAGGAGACCGAGGGCTGGTCGGCCCGTCCGCCGACGGTGGTGGAGCTGGACGCGGACCATTACAGCCTGTTGCGGCAGCCGGATCTGCGGGAGCTGGTGAAGAAGATCAGGTACCGGCTGGGGCGGTAGTCCGGATGGCTGTGGTCGTGGTGCGGTGCTCCTTACCCGGTGCTCGACTGATGAGTGCCGCATCCCCCCACACAGCAGAGAGCGGGTACCACCATGGCGGTCATCGTCGTCTCCGAAATGCCGGGCGTCACGCGGGAGCAGTACGAGCAGAGCTACCGGGAGATCCATTCCGCCCCGTGGTGGCAGGCCCCCGGCTTCATCTCCCACGCGGGGGGGGGCCGGCGGACAACGGCTGGCTGGTGGTGGACACCTGGGAGTCGGCGGAGGCGTACCAGAAGTTCGTGGAGAGGGCGATGCCCATCTTCCAGGCGGCCGGATTCCCCCGGCCCGAGCCGAAGATTTATGAGGCGGTGCATGCGGATACGCGCTGACGCGCGGGGACGCGGGCGGATGCGGGCGGATGCGGGCGGATGCGTGCTGGCACGCGCCGGCACGCGCTGACGCGCGGAAAACGCGTTGCCGGGCGGGGCGGCGAGGGCCACGCTTCGGCGCATGACTTCCGATTCCCATCCCCATCCCGTACCGAGCCCGGTGGCGGACCTGTTCTCCGCCGATGGCCGCCTGAAGGCGATCCCGCGCAAGGCCCCGCGGCGCGCCCAGCTCCTCGCCCACCTCGCCGAGACCCTCTTCGAGCCGGCCCGTTCCTACAGTGAGCGTGAGGTCAACGAGGCTCTGCTCACCGTCCACGAGGACTTCCCGGCCCTGCGCCGCTACCTCGTGACCGGCAGCCACCTCTCCCGTACGAAGGACGGCGCCAGCTACCGCCGACAGCAGCAGCCCGGCTCCCCCGGAGGCGCGATCCCGTCCGTCGCGTGAGCGGCGGCGCGGTGGTGGCCGGCCTGCTGGCCGGCTACGGCATCGCGATCCCGGTCGGCGCGGTCGGCGCCTACCTGGTGGCGGTCACGGCGCGCACGACCTGGCGTACGGGAGCGGGCGCGGCCCTCGGCGTCGCGACGGCGGACGGGGTGTACGCCCTGGTGGCCGTCCTCGGCGGCTCGGCGCTCGTCCCGCTCCTCGCCCCGGTGATGACCCCGCTGCGGTGGCTCTCGGCGGTGGTCCTGGTGGGGCTTGCGGTGCGTGCGGCCTGGACGGCGGTACGGGCGTACAGGGCACGGACCGGGGCGACCCGCGCCGACGGCGCCGAGAGCCGCCCCCTCACGCCGCTGCGGGCGTACGTCACGTTCCTGGGCATCACGATCCTGAACCCCATGACCGTGATCTACTTCGCGGCCCTGATCCTCACGACGGGCCCCACGGGCCCGGCGACGCCCCTCGACCGTACGGCCTTCGTGCTCGCCGCCCTGGCCGCCTCCGCCAGCTGGCAGCTCTTCCTGGCCTCCGGCGGCGCGCTTCTGGGCCGGGGCCTCACGGGCCCGCGGGGGCGGCTGGCGACGGCGCTGGTGTCGAGCGCGCTCATCGTGGGCCTGGCGGTCCACCTCGTGAAAGGATAGTCGCAATATCCTGTAGGCGGGGGGAGTTGGGCATGGCGGGGGCTGTGGGGCAGCTGGTCGGCGGGCGTTACCGGCTGGTCGAAGCGGTCGGGCGCGGAGGGATGGGGCGCGTGTGGCGCGCCCATGACGAGGTGCTCGACCGCGAGGTGGCGGTCAAGGAGGTGCTCTCCGAGGCCGTACCGCCCGAGCTGCGCGCCGAGTTGATCGCCCGTACCCAGCGCGAGGCGCGGACCGCCGCCCGGCTTCGGCACCCGGGCATCGTGACGGTGCACGACGTGACGGAGTTCGAGGGCGCCCCCTGGATCGTCATGGAGTTCGCCGACGGACCCTCGCTGGGCGCGCTCCTCTCCCGCGAGGGCCGCCTCGGCTGGGAGCGGGCCGCCGCGCTCGCCGCCGGCATGGCGGACGCCCTCGCACACGCGCACGCGGCCGGGGTCGTCCACCGGGACCTCAAGCCGGACAACGTCCTGCTGGCCGGCGGCCGCCCCGTCCTCACGGACTTCGGCATCGCCCGACTCCTGGACGCCACGCAGCAGTTGACCCGTACGAACACGATCATCGGCACCCCGCAGTACATGCCCCCGGAGCAGCTGGAGGGCAAGCCGGTGGAGGCCGCGGCGGACATGTGGGCGCTGGGCGCGACGCTGTACGCGGCGCTGGAGGGCCGCCCGCCCTTCGACGGCCCATCGCTGACCGCGATCATCGTCTCCGTCCTCACCCAGCCGTTCCCCGCGCCCCAGCATGCGGGCCCGCTGGCGGAGCTGCTCGGGGCGCTGATGTCCAAGGACCCGGGCGACCGGCCGGACGCGCGGACGGTGGCGGAGCGGCTGCGGTCGCTGTCGGCGGGCTACACGCCCACGGTGGCGGTGTCGGGCCCGGTCGCGGGGCCGAGTACGGGGTCGGCGCCGGTCGCGGACGACTCGCGTGCGGGGTGGGCGAGCGCTCCGACGTCGTCGGCCCCGGAAGCGGTGGCGTCTCCGGCTCCCGGACCGAGCCGCCGGAAGGCCCTGGGCTGGGGTATCGCCGGACTGGTCACGGCGGCGGCGGGCATCGCCGCCCCCTCCCTCTGGCTCGCCACGAAGGGCGACGACGAAAAACCTCCCCGGAAGCATGTCAGCCTCCAGGGGCACGGGAGGCCGGTCGAGAGCCTGGCCTTCAGCCCGGACGGCAAGACGCTCGCGGCGGGAGCGGAGGACGGCACCATCCGCGTCTGGGACGTCGCCACGGGCACCTCCGTGGCCATGCTCGCCGCCCCCAAGTACAACGCGAGAGCGCTGGCGTTCAGTCCGGACGGCAGGACCCTCGCCTCATCAGGCGGCAGCCCCGAGATCAGACTCTGGGACGTCACGACGTACAGCCCCATCGCCACGCTGGACCACCCGGACAAGGGGGCCTCCTCCCTCACCAGGCTGGCCTTCAGCGCGGACGGTTCGACGCTGGCGTCCGCGGGCGAGAAGACCACCAAGGTCTGGCTCTGGGATATGCAGACCCGCCTCGTCAGGGCGACGCTCGACGGATACGGGCTGGGGGTGACCGCGATGGCGCTCAGCGCGGACGCGAAGACCCTCGCGGTCGGCAGCTACGACCAGCGCCTCACCCTGACCGACGTCCCGCTCGGTACCGCCCCGGTCGAACTCGAGGACCCTCAACCGGCGGCCAAGGGCCCTGTGCACGCGGTGGAGTTCAGCCCCGACGGCCGGAAGCTCGCCGTCGCGAGGCAGTCGTCGTTCGAGATGTGGACCCTCGCGACCCGCACGTACGACACGATCGCGGGCGACACCCGCCCCGACCACCTCGCGTTCGCCCCGGACGGCAAGACGCTGCTGAGCGGCGGCCGGGACAACAAGGCGTACCTGTGGGACGCTGCGAGCCTCGCCCAGAAAGAGACCGTCCACGGCCACGGTGACGTGGTGTGGGCCGTGGCCTTCAGCCCCGACGGAAAGGCCGTCGCCTCGGCGAGCAAGGACCTGGTCTTCCTGAGCGAGCTCGGCTAACCGGGCACGTCGGGCTGGAACCCCGCGCGACGGCCATGTGCGTGTCTACGGCGTGCCAGATGTGGAACCCGATGTTCCGTCCCGCATGCTGACGCCATGAACGGTGACGGCCCGGGTGACGGGCTTCAGGTCTCGGCGCGTGGGTGGCTGTCCCTGCAGTTGGCCGTACTGGGGTTCGTGGGGCTGTGCGGCGCGCTGAAGAGCGGGAGTGGAACGGCGGCCCCGAGGGGTGTGGAGGCGGTGGCGGGCATCCTCGTGCTGCTCGCCCTGGCGGTCGCCTGTCTGTCGACGTACCTGGTGGCGCGGACCGCCTGGCCGCTGCTCGGGGCCTCGGACCCGGGCGGTGACGCGGGCGCCGCCCGGCGGCTACGGGTCGGCATCGGGCTCACCTTCGTCGCCGTGGCCCTGACGGCCGCCGCCACCTCGGCGGCCTGGTGGCCGGAGCGGGACCGGCCGGCGGAGTCCACGGATGCGGTGGGACTCGTCGAGGTCACGACCTCGGCGGGCACGTGGTGCGGAACGCTCCGGCCAGGCGGCGAAGGCGCGGTCCGGTTGCGTGTGTCGGGGCAGTCCGTGGACGTCCCTCTCGCGGGCGTCCTCCGTGTGACCCCAGTGCCGGTGTGCCGCTGACGGCGGGACAGCAAGCGGAGCCCGCCTCATGAGTCCGGCAGGAGGAGCCAGACCTCGGAGAAGGCGAGGCCGTGCTCGTGGGTCACCACCCCACACGGGCAGCCCAGCGAGATCAGGCGCCAGTCGCAGGTCACCGTCCACGGACCGGCCGTTCCTCCGCACCTCGCGCAGCCGACGGTCTCGGCCGTCCACACCCCGGGGGCGGGCCTGCCGTGACGACGGAACCGGCCCGTGTACGTGACCTGCCAGGGCACGGCCGCGGGCGTGAGCGGGACGGTCCCGGGCGGGGTGGGCGCGGCCACGGCGGTGAACAGCGTGATCAGACCGGGGAGCAGGGCCTCGCCCGCGTCGGTCGGCGGTACCCCCTCCGATGCGTAGCGCGGGGCTGCCGCCGCGGCGGGCGGGTTCGGGTGGGCGTGCCAGGGCAGGAGGGCGCGGGCGACGGCGGCCAGGAGAGCGACGGTGGGCGGGCTGACGGCGCCCGCGTCGAGGTGGTGCAGGGTGGTGCGCAGGATGCGCTGGAGCCGTCGGTCCCGGTCCGTGGCCCGCTCGGTCGGGAGCGGGGCGGTGAGGCGGGCCAGGACGGCCGCCGCCGCCTCGGCGTCCGACGCGGCGGGACGCCACTCCCCGGCGGCCAGGAGCTGCCGGGCCCGCGCGGCTTCTCGGGTGAGGGCGCGCGTCGGCAGCGGATGGGTCATGGCGTTCCCGTCTCCCCTCTCCCGCGGACGGTCACCAGGGCCGCCGTCGCCAGCACCGCGACCGCGCCGGCCGCCATGACACCCCTGCGGGAGCGCCAGGACATGACCGACCAGCAGGACTGGGCGGACAGCAGGGACCCGGCGCTCAGCCAGGAACCGACGGACGCCACGGAGACGGCGGAGCCGATCGACCCGACGGAGAGCACGGACCCGACGGACCCGATGGAGAGCACGGACCCCACGGACCCGATCGACAGCACGGAGTCCCGCGACCAGAGGGAGAGCTTGGACATGCCCCGATCGTAGGGTCCGCGGAGCCTTGGGGCCCTGCGGCCGGAGCGGCGCGCGCGTCGGTTCATCACAGGTGTGACCAGATGGCATAGGGGACATTCGGGTGGAGAACAGGGCGTACCGCAACTGATCCCGGCCTCGCCGCACTCCTTCTCCCCAGTGGCACGACAACTGAGGAGGCACTCATGACCGGGCTGCAGACCTTCCCCATGACCCCGACGGGGCGGACGGAGTTCGACACCTACCGCTTCCGCGGGATCGTCATCGACGACCTGGACCAGGACGACGTCCTGGCGGCCGGCGACTACCCGCTGCCGCCGCCGGCGGCCGGCAGCCGGCTGCCCATGCCGCTGGAGCCGGCGGACCGCCGCCGCCTGGAGCTGCACGCCGCTCTCACCACGGCCGGTATCGCGCCGCTGCCGGGTGACCTCGACGCCATTGAGGCGCTGTGCGCGCTGGACGACAGCACCCACATCGCGCTCCAGCGGTGGATCAGGCGCGCCGCCTGATCCACCGGCCCGGGGGGGGGGGGGGGGGGGGGGGGGGGGGGGGGGGGGGGGGGGGGGGGGGGGGGGGGGGGGGGGGGGGGGGGGGGGGGGGGGGGGGGGGTGAGGGGGGAAAAAACAAACCACGGGCTGCCGGGGGGGGGGGACCCCCCCCCCCCCCCCCCCCCCCGGCCCGGCCCGGCACCCGCCCCGGGTGCCGGGCCGTACTCGGTACGGGGGCGGCCGTAGGGGTTACGGGGCCTGGCCGCTGGTGCGGCGTACTGCACGGCCTTGGAGGTCTGCCGCGATGCAGTCCGGGGTCAAAGGGGCCTGTTCGTACTGTCGACCGAGCTCTACATGGAACTCGGACGCGTGGAGGACCCCAAGCAGCGCCAGGACGTGACCTCCGTGATGGAAGAGCTCACCGGGTACGCCGCCCTCCGGCCGCCCAGTGCAGTGCTGGAGCGGGAGATCGATGCTGCGCTCACGTCGCTGTTCGGCCCGTCCGCCGTGGCCCCGGCTCCGATGAGCCTGGTGGAGATCGGCTTCGGCCACGCGCTCGGCATGCCCGGAAAGCTGTCGGTCCGCAGCCCCCGGGGTGATGCCACCGCCGAGCTGGAAGAGCGGATCGGCACTACGGAGTTCCGCGCTCTGATGTCCATGCTCCAGGGGGAGGCCGAACGCCCAGTGCTGGCTGGCCCCGACGATGACGAAGCAGCCAAACTGGTGGCACAGGGATACGACCTGAAGTCTCTGGAGGCCCGGCAGGAACAGCGAGCGGAATTCGAACGCGAGCTACAGAGATGGCTCAAGGCGAACGCCGACCGGTTCAAGCGGCAATCCGAACTTCGCAAGCTCATCGCGGGTCGCGAGCTCATCGTCGGGTTCTTCGACCTGATGGTCGCGCAGTTGGCCATTAGGGGCCTCGCCCCCCGATGCTGTCGACAAGGACATCGCCACATTGCTGTGCATCCGGGCCTTGAGTCAGCTCGCAGACGCGTTGGCTCAACCGCGCATCCCTCACAGGCGGTCGGGGTGCGAGTGAATCCGGCAGTCTGCTCCTACTGGTCCTGTTCCTCTGCCGGGGTCGGCTTCCTGTGCCGTCCCCGTCCCTTGCCGAGTGCGGGGCGGTCCCACTGGACGAACACCCGTCCAACACCATGCATTACCAGGGGATTTGACATGCCCTTTACTTGGGATGAACTCGGAAATGACGGGATATCACGGCCATCACCGGACTGGAGGGAGGGATACGGTCGCAGCCCGCGACCGCCGCCGAAACGGGTGCGGCCCCGGAGGGGAGTCCTCCGGGGCCGCACTTTTCAGGCGGGTCCGGTCATGGCCGGATCGCTCGCGCGATCAGCCGATGGCCCAGCCGAAGCCGCCGCCCGACGCCGGGAGGCCGTTCTGGCCGGGCTGGAGAGCGGTGACCGTGCCGACCGTGCCGGTGCGGCCGCCGGTGGAATTGCTCCAGGGCAGGTCGTACACGGCGCCGTACGGAGTGGTGTTGGGCACGCCGATGTAGAGCCGGGAGGCCGTGGCGCCGAGGTAGTTGCCGATGGCGTGGCCGGCGGTCGGGGTGCCGCCCAGGCCGGAGGCGTTGCCGGCCTCGATCCAGTAGTCGGTGTCCCCGGGGGCACCGAACGGGTAGAAGGTCTGGACCGAGCCCGCGTCGGCGACGGTGCCGACGTCCTCACCAGGGATGCCGACCGCGAGGACGAGGGTGCTCGCGGTGCTGGGATCGTGCGGCGCCAGGTTGGCGAGGGCGACCTTCTGGCCGAACTTGTCGCCGGCCTCGGCCGAGCCCTGCACGTTCACGACCTCGGCGTTGAAGTTGGCGGCCTGGGTGACCGCACCGGCCTCGGTGACCCGGAAGGTCTGGACGGCGCCGGCCTGGCTGACGGTGCTGGTGCCGACCGTCAGGGCCTCACCCGGGGAGCCCACCGCGAAGACGGTGTCGGTCGAGGCGGCCGTAGCGGAGGGGGCGTACGCGACAGCCGCCACGGACGCGCCGAACTGGTCGCCCGCCTCGGCCGCGCCGGACACGAAGTCGTCGTCCTGGCTGATGCCCTGGATCGGGGTCGGGATGCCGTCGGCGTTCAGGTCGTGCTTGAGGATCTGCACACCGCCCGCGTTGGCCAGGGTGCCGATCGCCTCGCCCGGTGCGCCCACCACGATGTGATTGGCGGATGCCGCGACGGCGGAGCCGAACTTGTCACCCGCCTCGGCGGTGCCGCCCATGCCCGGCTTGTCCTGGTGGATGGCGACGTTGGTGCTGCCGCGCAGGTAGTGGGCGCTGCCCGCGTCGGAGACGGTGCCCAGGTCCTCGCCGGGCACGCCGATCACCAGGTACGGCTCACCGCCGTTGGTGCGGCCCGCGGCCACGGAGGCGCCGAAGCGGTCGCCGGCCTCGGGGGCGGAGTTCAGGATCGAGCCTGCGCCGGTGCCCTGGACGAGGTTGAGCGGGGCCTTGCCGGTGGACAGGCCGCCGGTGGCGCCGTAGAAGATCTGGGCGGAACCGGCGTCGGTGTTCGTGCCGACGTCCTCGGCCGGGACGCCCACCAGGAGGTCGGTGCAGCCGTCCTGGTCGTAGTCGAAGGTGGCGAGGGTCTCGCCGAACCAGTCGCTCGGCTCGGCGCCCTCGGAGATGGCGGCGAGGTCCTGGTTGATCTCGGCGGTGCCCTTGCCGCCGCCGTAGACCACGCGGACGACACCGGCGTTGGCGTCGCCGCCCACGGTCGTCTTCGGTGCGCCGACGGCGGTGTCCTCCACGGCGTCGCAGTTGAAGTCCGTGATCTGCGGCGCCCGCGCCAGGTCGAGCCGGATACGCGGAGTGGTGCCGGTCGAGTACGAGACGGGCTTGCCGGTGGTCTCCAGGAGCGTCTCCAGCTCGGCGACGCTCGCCCGCGGGTACACCTGCTTCAGCACCGCGAAGGCGCCCGCCACGTGCGGGGCGGCCATCGACGTGCCCTGGTAGTTGGCGTAGGCGCCGCCGGGAACCGAGGAGACGACGCTGCTGCCGGGCGCGAACACGTCAAGCAGCGGGCCCCGGTTGGTGAAGGAGGAGAGCGCGTCGGTGTCGCTGGTGCTGCCCACCGTGATGGCCGAGGAGATGCAGCCGGGGGCGCCCACCGCGTTCTCGTACGCGTCGTTGCCGGCGGAGATCACCGTGGCGACGCCGGCGGCGCGCAGGTTGTCGATGACCAGCTTGCGGGAGTCGGTGTCGCAGTGCGTCGTGTGCTGGCTGCCGCCCAGGCTCATGTTGGCCGCCACGACCGGCGTCCCGGCCTGACGCAGCTGCAGCACCTTCTCCAGGCCCGCGAGCTGGTCGCTGCTGTACGTGCGCACACACGGCGCCTTGCCGACGCCGCAGGACGCCTCGGTGGTGAACTTGCTGAACACCTGGATGGCGATGATGTCGGCGCCGGGCGCGACACCGGCCTTGGGCGCGCCGGTCAGGCCCTGCCCGTTACCCGCGGCGATTCCGGCGACGTGCGTGCCGTGGTTGCACAGGCCGCTCGTCGCGCAGGGGCCGCTCTCCGCGTCGGCCGAGCCCGGCCCCTCCTGCGTCTCGGTGCCGTTGGGGCAGAGGCTGACGACGCCGTTGGCGGAGTCGTTGGTCGAGAAGCAGGCCTCGGCGATCACCCGGTTGCCGAGGAAGGGGTGCTTGACGGCGACACCCGTGTCGAGAATGGCCACGGCGTTGCCGGTGCCGGTCTGGCCCGCGGCGGCGGTCTTGTCCGCGCCGATGACCGGAACGCTCGAATCCAGGGTGGGAGGTACGGCCACGTCCTCGGTGACGCTCACGACACCGGGCTGGGCGGCCAGCTCCTCCAGACCGGCCTTGTCCACGCGCAGCGTGGTCACGGGCACCGCGGACAGAGTCTGGAGGGCCTTGCCCGTCGTGCCGGCACGGGCGGCGGCGGGCAGGTCCGCACGGCTCCTGGTGACGACGTTGACGCGGACCGTGCCGCCGTCTGCGACCCGGTCCTCGAGGGCGGGGTCGATGGGGTCGGCTGCCGTGGGGGGAGCCGTGGGGGGCGCTGTTTCGGCGCTCACCGCAGCGGCGTGGGCGGGTATCGCGCCGAGAGTCACGGCCGTCACCGCCGTGACGACCGCGGACCAAATAGGTCGTTTCATTTCACTCCATCTGCAAGCGGGCACAGGGGATTGCCCGCATGGATCACGCGTGGGGGGTGCGCCACCGTATCGAACACCCTGACGAGGGCGGCAGTTGCCCCCTGCAGCCACCGTCGAACTCCGGCGCCGCTTCCCCGGTCTTGGCATGGACGTGGCCGCCGCCCTCCCTTGAGGCCCTGAACGAAGGAGGTCCAGGCGGCGGCGGGGAGGAGGACGGGGCCGTGCCCTCGCTCGGCGTCGATCCGCTCGCACTCGCGGGGCGGTCGGTGCGGCCGCCGTTGGTCGCGCTCGGCAACAGCACTGCGGCGACCGCACGCCAACTGGTCGACGTCCTGCGGAAGGCGGCGGACGGGTGATCCTGCCGTTCACCGTGGAGGTGCCGGCGCTCCCCAAGAGGTGGCGGAGGTGCGGAGGATGGTCCAGGGGGACGATCTCCGGCTCACTGTCAGCGAGTTGCTGACGAACGTCATCCTGCACGTGGGGGAGGGGACCCCGGTCACCGTACGGGTCGTGGCGGCACCGGGCAGGCGGACGCGGGTCGCGGTGACCGATCCGGATCCCCCACGGGCAACACGGTGTTCCGATTCCTCCCGCGTAACTCGCCTGATCAGGCGGGGAGCGCGATCCCGGCCACCGTCACGCCCTCGGCGGGGGTGGGGGTGCCGAAGCCGAGGATGGCCTTGAAGGTGAGGGTCACCGAGGTGGCGGCAGGGGCGGTCTGTTCGCGGAAGCGGATCACGCCCGCGAAGGAGCCGCGCGCGGGCGCGGTGCCCGGCCATACGGTCTCTCCGGCGGCATCGGAGGGGGTGTAGGTGTGGTCCAGGTCGTCCACGGCCTGGGCGTTGCCTCCGGTGACGGGGAGGGTGCGGGTTTCGGGGGCCTTGTTGTCGACCCGTACGTACAGCAGAAGATAGTCGTCCCAGGTCTTCTCGGCCCGGCTCACGGTCACCGTGATGTCGCCACGGGAGCCGCGCCATCTTCCGGTGGTGGCACGGTCGGTGGTCGTCGGCGGCAGGCTCGGAGAGGGTGGGGCCGAGGTGGGGCGGGGGCGGGTGCCGTCGCCGCCGTCGCCCTTGTCTCCTCCTTCCGGCATGCCCAAGATGATGCCGATGACGGTCGCGACGACGGCCACGATGACACCGGTCCCGGCCCAGCCCGGGTGGCTGAGGAACTTCATCACCCGGTTCGGGGGCCGGCCGGACGGTGTGGGCTGGTTCATCGTCCATCGCTTACAGGGTCCGGGTGGCTCCGTGCCTGCGACTCGGCCGCGCGATCACCCAATGGCCGGAAAACGGGTCGATCTCGGATCGTACGGCCGACATCGTGGCCCACCCCGATGGACAACGAACAGACGTGCTGGAGCGTCGCACGTCACACCGCCACCGCTCTCGCCGGTCTCGGCGCCCTCGCGCTGATCGGCCGTCAGAGGGGCTGTGCCGTGCTCCGGGCGGGTGCTTCTCGCGGGTGTCCTGGTGAATTCGCGTGACCTGGTCCGGGGGAGCCCGGGGGCGGCGGACGCGCGGTGTCACAGTCGGCTGGCGTGAGACACAGGCCGCCGGGACCCAGCCGCGGTGGCCGGGCCACCCCCCAAGGAGCGGGATGAGTAGAACCAGAGAGGCGACCGCATGCTGACCACCCCAGGTCGACGGCGTGCCCTCACCTTCGTGGGCAGCATTCTCCTCGTACTGCAGACACTCGTGTTCGCCGGGTCGTCGCCCGCGTGGGCGGGCGACGACCAGCAGATCGCCACCACCGGCTTCGAGCCGCACAACGCCACAGCCAATCCCCGAAGGCCCTCACAGGTCGCCGTGATGCGGGGATGCACCGTCTTCATCGACAACAACTACGGCCAGAACGGCTTCCCCATCACGCGGACGACGACGGCCGCCACCTGCTTCGGTGACCCGTCCCTCGCCTTCGACTCACAGGGGCGTCTGTTCGTCACCCATCTGTCGCAGGACTTCAACTCCACCCCCAACCGCTTCGGCGTAGGAGTGGCCCGGATCAACGACCTGACGACGACCGGGAACCAGACGTACACCCCCGTCCAGGTGAGCGCGAACAGCCCGAACAACCAGGACAAGCAGTGGCTGGTGGCCGACGCCAACCCCACCAGCCCCTACCGGGACAACCTCTACATCGTCTGGTCGGACCTCGGCAACCCGTTCCAGATCCAGTTCTCCCGCTCCGTCAACGCCGGCGCGAACTGGTCCGCCCCGACCACCCTCTCCGTGGCCGCGGACGACGACAGCTGGCCCTCCCACGCGGCCGTCGCCCAGAACGGCGACCTCTACGTCGCCTACCACGCCGACATCTGCGACGAGGGGACCGACGGGGCGCCGGGCCAGGGCTCCGTACAGGTGCTCCGTGACGGCTCCGGCGGGGCCGACTTCGCCGCCGGCACCGTCCCGCAGCGGACCGCGGCGTTCGGGGTTGGACAGGCGACCGTCACCTGCAACGTGCAGGACGGCGCCAATGACGTACCGGGCACCGACTTCTGGCTCCAGGGTTCGATGCAGCCGTGGGTGCTGCCCGACCCGGCCCGGCCCGGCAACGTCTACGTCGTCGCCAACGACGACCCCAACGACAACTTCGGGAACGGCGACGACGGTGACGTACGCATCGCCCGCTCCACCGACAACGGCGTCTCCTTCGGGACGCCCACCCGGGTCGACCACGGGCCGGGGCAGACCCTCGCCGTGATGCCCACTGCGCACATCGACCAGGACGGGAACATCGTCACCCACTGGTACGACAACCGCGGCGGACAGCGGAACGGGAACAACAACTTCCTGCTCGAGCTCTACGGCACCGCGAGCCGGGACGGCGGACAGACCTGGTCGCAGGACTTCAGGATCAGCGACGCCCCCTTCGACCCCGACCTCAACGCCCCCTGCCGCTTCAACTGTGGCGACCCGCTCGCCACGCCGACCACGCGCATCGGCGAGTACAACGGCGTGTGGACCGTCGACGGGATCGGCTACGCCTCCTGGACCGGCAACCAGACCCCGCCGACCGGCGGAAACACGGCCGCGGGCAACCAGACCACCTACTTCGACACGCTCTCGGTGCTCGGGGCCTTCCCCGACGAGTACGAGCCGAACGAGTCCATCGACGCCGCTGTGGCCGCCGGACTCGGCTCGGACGACCGGTTCAACAAGCGCCGGCTCACCCTGCACACCGCGACCGACGTCGACTTCTTCCGCGTCCAGCCCCGCCACACCGGTCACCTGACCGCCGAGATCGCCTTCAACGAGGAGATCTCCGGGCTCCAGGTCCGCGCGTACGACAAGTTCCGCCGCCCGGTCGCCGCCGGGACCCTCGCGACCACCAGGCCGGGCAGCTCGACCCGTAGGCTCGCGATCCCGGTCGTCAAGGACGAGCCGTACTTCATCGTGGTCAGCGACGCCGGCGTCAACGACCCGACCCTGCCGGGCGACGCCTCGCCGACCGACCCGCCGCAAGCCGCCTACGACCTCGCCATCGCCAACCGCGAGGCCCCCGAGCCCTTCGGTCTCGACCTCAGGCGGGACTCCGACTCGGGCCGGTTCGACAACGACGACGTCACCAACGTCGTCGGCCCGAACCTCCTCCTCCGCGTCGACGACTCCGAGCTGCGGGCAGCCGGCATCCCCTTGTCCCCGCCGAACCCCACCGCCACCCTCGTGGACGACCTCCCCGGCTTCAAGGTGGCCGTGGAGCGCGAAGGACAGCGGGTCGGCTTCGCCACGCCGGTGAACCCGGTCACCAAGCCCGGCATGTACGAGATCGACCTGGACCCCGTCCTTCAGGAGGGGGAGAACCTGATCACCGCGGAGGTGATCATCGTCGACCCGTCCGATGACCCGGCCGCCGGCCTCTCACACGTCACCGGTTCCGGCAAGGAGAGCGCACACCGTCTGGCGGTCACGCTGGACACGACCGCGCCGGCCGCCCCGGCCACCGCCCCCGACCTGCTGGCGTCGAGCGACACGGGCGGCAACGACATCGACAACATCACCACGACCACCACACCCGCCTTCAAGGGCTCGGGCGTCGAGCCCAACACACTGGTGCGGCTCCTCGCGGACACGGACGTGGTCGGCAAGGACACCGTCACCTCCGGCGGTGAGTACGAGGTGGTCAGCGACCCGCTCGACGACGGTGTATACGACTTCGCCGTGCGCCTCGAGGACCTCGCGGGCAATGTGAGCGGGCTGTCGCCGGCCCTTCCGGTGACCATCGCCAACCAGTCGCTCACCCTGACCGGCGCCACCGCGGACCTGCTGGTCGACGTCGGCCAGGAGAGGGTGACCGGCTACCCCGGCATCCCGGGCGGCTTCGTCGGCATCCGGGGCATCCCCGTGGTGAACCTCGATGCGGCGGGCAACGGCGCGGCCGTCCAGGGCGGGGCGGGTGACGAGTCGTTGACGTTCGCTCCGACGAGCACCGACGCCGGACGCCTCACCCGGACGAACTCCGCACAGGTGATCAACTTCACCGCCGTGTCCGGTCCTCTTGCGATCGATCTGGACGGTGGCGACGACGAGGTCACCCTCGTCGGCACCACCGGCGCCGACTCGATCTTCGGCACCGTGGACCTCCTGACCCTGCTCGGAGTACAGGACCTGCTCGGCCTGGAGATCAACACCGCTGAGACCGAGCGGATCGGCGTCGACGCGCGGGCCGGCCAGGACGTCGTGGACATCACCGCCATGGACACGGTCAGCGCCCTGCTGTCCGTCAACGGAGGTCAGCCGTCCCCGGCCGCGCCCCCGCAGGGTGACCAGCTGATCGTCCGCGGCGGCTCGCCCCAGGACCAGTTGCAGAACGTGCCCGGCGGTCCGAACACCGGAGCGGGTTCGGCGTACATCCGCTATCCGCAGACGACCGGTGCGCAGACCCGCATCGACTACACGGAGACGGAGCGTGTGACGCTCGACAACTAGCGCTCGCACCGCGAGTGGTCGAGTGACGAGTGACGAGTGACGAGTGACGAGTGGCCCTGCCCGGCACGACCGGGCAGGGCCACTCGGCCGTCCAGCGCCGTCTCAGTCGATGTGGACGATCTGGAACGCCTCCGCCATGCGGCCCGGGGGCAGGCCGCCCGTCGTCGCGTGTTCGGTGAGCCAGGTCCGTAGCAGGCCTGCCAGGTCGTCGAAGTGGGCCGTCTGGGAGGTGTGGATCCGCAGGGCTTCGACCTTGCGGTCGAAGACCGGGGTGACGTCCACGTACTGATTGGGCGTCGGGCCGGTCATCAGCCACAGCTCGTGGACGGTCCACGGTTCCAGGCCCTCCTCCTTCAGGAGCGAGGCGTGGGCGAAGGGGTTGCGGGCCTCCGGGTAGATCGCGCGGAGGCAGGCGTCGCCGACCGCGCGGTGGTCGGGGTGGAGGTCGGCCGCGCGCGCCCAGTTGATCTCGGGGGAGACGCTGGCGTCCGCGGGCGAGAAGACCACCAAGGTCTGGCTCTGGGACATGCAGACCCGCCTCGTCAGGGCGACGCTCGACGGATATGGGCTGGGGGTGACCGCGATGGCGCTCAGCGCGGATGCGAAGACCCTCGCGGTCGGCAGCTACGACCAGCGCCTCACCCTGACCGATGTCCCGCTCGGTAGCGCCCCGGTCGAACTCGAGGACTCTCAACTCGCGGCCAAGGGCCCTGTGCACGCGGTGGAGTTCAGCCCCGACGGCCGGAAGCTCGCCGTCGCGAGGCAGTCGTCGTTCGAGATGTGGACCGTCGCGAGCCGCACGTTTCGCCCCGATCGCGGGTGACACCCGCCTCGATGACCTCGCGTTCGCCCTCGACGGCAAGACGCTGCTGAGCGGCGGCCGGGACAACAATTCCTACCTGTGGGACGCCGAGAGCCTCGCCCAGAAGGAGACCGTCCACGGCCAGGGGACGGTGGTGTGGGCCGTGGCCTTCAGCCCCGACGGAAAGGCCGTCGCCTCGGCGAGCAAGGACCTGGTTTTCCTGAGCGAGCTCGGCTAGTAGTGCTTCGTTAGGTTCTGAGTCTGGTTCTGTTGCGGGGCAGGGGGCGTCCGCAGGTGGTGCATGTTCCGGTCCAGCACCGGTTCGCGGTAGTCGTGCTCGATCCGCCAGCGCATCTTCGCCCACCGCACGAGGTCGGCGGCGGGGGTGCCGACGGGCAGGTTGGTGATCCAGTATCCGGTCGGGACAGCTTGGCCGGCGGGCCATTCGATCAGCACCGTCCTCACGGGTAGCACCCCGTCCCACTGGTACTCGGCGCGTGGGTGGCTGTCCCTTGCAGTTGGCCGTACTGGGGTTCGTGGGGCTGTGCGGCGCGCTGAAGAGTGGAAGTGGAACGGCGGCCCCGAGGGGTGTGGAGGCGGTGGCGGGCGTGTTCGTGCTGCTCGCCCTCGTCTTCGAGGGGCAGCAGGCCACGGTCAAGGTCGACGAGGCCGCGGCCGCCCGACTCAGCGTCATGGCCGGCGATGTCACGGTCGGCCGCCTCACCGGGCCCGCCGATCATCTCATGTGTGACGAGATGCGATTGGGGGCATTCGGGTGGAGAACAGGGCGTACCGGAACTGCTCCCGGCCCCCGCGCTCTCCTCCTCCTCAGTGGCACGACAACTGAGGAGGCACTCATGACCGGGCTGCAGACACTTCCGATGAGCCCCACGGGGCGGACGGAGTTCGACGCCTATCGTTTCCGCGGGATCGTCCTCGACGACCTGGACGAGGACGACGTCCTGGTCGCCGGCGACTACCCGCTGCCGCCGCCCGCGCCCGGCAGCCGGCTGCCCATGCCGCTGGAGCCGGCGGACCGGCGACGGCTTGAGCTGCATGCCGCCCTCACCACGGCCGGTATCGCACCGCTGCCGGGTGACCTCGCTGCCATCGAGGCGCTGTGCGCCCTGGACGACAGCACCCACATCGCGCTCCAGAGGTGGATCAGGCGCGCCGCGTGATCCACTCGCCCCGGCCCGGCACCCGCCCCGGGTGCCGGGCCGTAGTCGGCGCCGCACACGCGACCGACGGCGGCCGTTGAGCCGTTGAGGTCCCTGGCGCCGCCCGGCGTCTCTTTTGCAGTAATCCCTCGTTGGGCCCCGTGGGCATCGAGCGATGCCGGGAACGGAGAGTCCCTTGCGAATGACCGATATCCACCGTTGCGACGTCCGGCCCGGCAGGCTCGTGGAGTGGACGCTGCATCCGTCCACCGTCGAGGCGGCGGCCGGTTTGCCGGAGGATTCCCGGCCGCCCGCCTATGTGCAGGAGTCACACATCCGAACGTCGCGTTCCGTACGCGAGGACGGCTTGTTCGTGCCGACCTGGAGCGGCGCGGCGTTCGACATCCAGGGGTCGGTGGACACCGAGGCCCTCCAGGAGGCACTGCGGACCTGGACCCTACGGCACGAGACGCTGCGCAGCGGCTTCCGCTGGGTCGGCGACGAGATGCGGCGGTTCACGCTTGACGCCGATGCCGTCGCACTGCACCGCGAGGACGTCGGCGACTTCGGCGACGCGACGACGCTGATCCGGTACCTGGAGGACCGTTTCGACGTCGCGGCGGACGCCCTCGGCTGGCCGAACTTCATCTATGCGGCGGTCCTCAGGGAGGACGGCGCGAGCATCTACGCGGCGTTCGACCACAGCAACGTCGACGCGTACTCGATCTACCGCATCCCCGCCGAGATCCACGAACTGTACGAGGCCGCCCTCCAGGGCCGCGCCGTGGAGACGCCACCGGTCGCCAGCTACGTCGACTTCTGCGCGATCGAGCGGACGAACGCCGACGAGATCGACGACACGCACACGATCGTCGCCCGCTGGCGTGAGTTCGTCGCCGCATGCGACGGCACGCTGCCGCCCTTCCCCGTCGACCTCGGCCTCGATCCCGAAGGGCCGCTGCCCACCCAGAAGATCATGTGCGACATGCTCGTGGACGACGCCGACGCGGCGGCCTTCGAGGAGCACTGCCGCCCGTACGGCGGAAGTCTGGTCGGCATTCTCGCCGCCACCGCTCGCATCGTCCACGAGATCGGCGGGCAGCAGGTGTACCGCACCGTCGTGCCCTTCCACACCAGGGCGAAGTCCGAGTGGATGGACTCGGTGGGCTGGTACGTGGGCGGCGCCCCGATCGAGGTCCCCGTCGCGGGGGCGCCGGATTTCGACAGCGCGCTGGAGATGGTCCGCGACGAACTGCGCAAGAACAGGCGGCTGTCCCGGATTCCCGTCGCCCGCGTGCTGCGTCTGCTGGGCCACGACTTCCGGCCGACGTCTCCGGACCTGTACTCCATCGTCTCGTTCGTGGACACACGCGGCATTCCGGGATCGGATCGCTGGCAGGACATGAGGGCGCACGGGCTGATCCGGGTCTCGTACGGCGACCAGGTGTGCGTGTGGGTCGCCCGGCACCATGACGGCCTGCACCTCTGCTGCCGCTACCCGGACACGGCGGTCGCCTACAAGAACATGCGGCGGTACATCGAGGAGCTGCGCGGACTCATCGTCTCGGTGGCGCGGGACGCGGCCGTGCCCGCCTAGCCAGGGCCGGGTGGCCATCCGCCGCGTGAGCCCGGATCACGTCTCAGTCGATGTGGACGATCTGGAACGCCTCCGCCATGCGGCCCGGGGGCAGGCCGCCCGTCGTCGCGTGTTCGGTGAGCCAGGTCCGTAGCAGCCCCGCCAGGTCGTCGAAGTGGGCCGTCTGGGAGGTGTGGATCCGCAGGGCCTCGACCTTGCGGTCGAAGACCGGGGTGACGTCCACGTACTGATTGGGCGTCGGGCCGGTCATCAGCCACAGCTCGTGGACGGTCCACGGTTCCAGGCCCTCCTCCTTCAGGAGCGAGGCGTGGGCGAAGGGGTTGCGGGCCTCCGGGTAGATCGCGCGGAGGCAGGCGTCGCCGACCGCGCGGTGGTCGGGGTGGAGGTCGGCCGCGCGCGCCCAGTTGATCTCGGGGGAGGGGATGATCGCCCGCTGCGGCCGCACCTCGCGGATGACCCGGCACAGGTCCCGGCGGAGTTCCACGCTCGGCTCCACGAAGCTGTCGGGGTAGCCGAGGAAGCGGACGTCCGCGACGCCGCTGAGCTTGGCGGAGTGGACCTGTTCGGCGCGGCGCAGGTCCGCCATCGCTTGGCGCGGGAGCCGTGCGTCGTAACCGCCCGCGTCGCCGTCCGTGACGATGCAGTACGTGACGCGGGTGCCGCGCTCGATCCACTGCATGACCGTGCCGCTGACGCAGAACTCGATGTCGTCCGGGTGTGCGGCCACCACGAGCAGGGACTCGGGGGCGGTGCGATCGGTGGGGTCGAAGTCCTCCATGCCGCAAGCCTGTTGGGGTGGCGGGGGCGTCGCAAGGCCATGTCGTGGCGTGAACTGGACATGGCACTTACGCGCCATTCAAAAGCTTGGTAGATTCAAATCATTGAGCTTGCTGGGTGACGTGCTTGGAGGGTGACCGCGATGTGCAGGATTTTCGGCTCCTTCGCCGCCGGGGCCGCGGCCCACGCGGCCCGCCCCGACACGGCCGAGCTCTCGGCCGTGTCGGCCCGCCAGCGCCACGGCGGCCCCGACGAGCACGAGGTGCTCAGCGGCCCCGGCTGGTCACTGGGGTGCGACCGGCTCGCCGTCACCGACCCCTGCGGCGGGCAGCAGCCCTACCGGCTGCCGCACCTGCCCGGCGTCCTCGCCGTCCTCAACGGCGAGATCTACAACCATGCGGCGCTGCGCCGGCACCTCGCCGGACGCGGCCACCGCTTCCCCGACCGCTGCGACGGCAACGTGCTGCCCGCGCTGTACGCCGAGTACGGCCCCGCGTTCGCCGAGCACCTCGACGGCATGTTCGCCGTCGCGGTCCTCGACCTCAGGCCCGGCCGCGCCCCCCAACTCGTCCTCGCCGTCGACGACATGGGCATGAAGCCCGTCCACTGGCATCACGATCCGGAGGACGGCACCACCCGGTTCGCCTCCGAGATCCCCGCGCTCCTCGCCTTCGAGGGGGTACGGATCGCCGTGCGCGAGGACTCCCTCGACACGGTCCTCGCCACCCGTACGTCGTTCTCCGCCCGTACGGCTCTCGACGGCATCGAGGTGCTGGCGCCCGGCGCCACCGCCGTCGTACGGCCGGGGTGCCGACCGGTGGTGCGGCGCCGTGCCCCGCACCCGACCGCTGCCCCTGTGGGTGACACCCAGGACGTGCTGCGGCACGAGGTGCGGCGGCTCGCCCGGGCCGAGGTGCCCGTCTGCGCGATCACGAGCGGCGGGCTCGACTCCGGGCTCGTCACCGCGCTCGCCGCCGAGTACGCCCGCGAGAACGACGCGCCGCCGCTGCACACCTTCCACCTCACCTACCGGGGCAAGTGGCCCGACTCCGAGGCCGCGTACGCCCGTACGGTCGCCCGCCGCGCCCGCACCACGCACCACGAGGTGGCGCTCGATCCCGACGAGCTCGGCTCGCTGCTCACCCGTACGGTCCGCCACCTCGGCCAGCCCAACGCCGACCCCATCGCGCTCTCCACGTACGCCCTGTTCCGGGCGGTACGGGAGGCCGGGTTCACCGTCGCCCTCGCGGGGGACGGCGCGGACGAGCTCTTCGGCGGGTACGAGCGGATGCGCGCCGCGCTCGACGCGCCGGAGGGCGCGGACTGGGCGGGGGCGTACGCGGACGCGCTGTCGGCGGCGCCGCGGATGCTGCGCGAGCACCTGTACACGTCGTCCTACCGGGCGTTCATCGCCGACCAGGGCTCGGCGGCCGACCGGATCGAGCAGGAGCTGCGCTCGTCGGAGGCCGCCGGCACGGACCGGCTGACGGCGATGACCGCGTTCGAGACGCGGTGGCGGCTGCCCGCGTACCACCTTCGGCGTGTGGACCACCTGTCGATGGCGTGGGCGGTCGAGGCGCGGATGCCGTTCTGCCAGCCGGGGGTGGTGGCGCACGCGCGCTCGCTGCCGCCGGCGGCGCTGCGGGGGAAGCGGGCGCTGTACGAGGCCGGGAGGGACCTGCTGCCGCCCGCGGTCCTCACGCGCCCCAAGCAGCCCTTCACGCTGCCGATCGCGGCCATGCTGGCCCCGGGCGGCCCGCTGCTCGACACCGTCCGCGAACTCCTCTCCCCCGCACGCCTCGTCCTGGGCGGCAAGGTCCGCGCCGACCGCGTCCAGAAGCTCCTCGCCCGCCACACCGAACGCCCCTCGCAGCAGGACGCGTTGGCCCTGTGGGCCCTGGCCGTGCACGAGCTGTGGTCGGACGTGGTCCAGGGCATGAGGATCCCGGTGGGTTGTGCGGCGTGACGGGGTCGGGGCCAGTGGGCCGGGGCGGGGCGGCCCCCTGGCCCTCGTCCCCGCCTTCCGGCGCGCCGGGCCCGGCCCTGGGTGCCGGTGCGGGGTGGGTGGCCGGTGGGCCGTCGGCATCCGCGCCGGCCTCGGCCGCTCGCGCGGTGCTCTCGCCCTCGTCCCCGCCTTCCGGCGCACCGGGCCCGGCCCTGGGTGCCCGTGCGGGGTGGGTGGCCGGTGGGCCGTCGGCATCCGCGCCGGCCTCGGCCGCTCGCGCGGTGCTCTCGCCCGCGCCTCGCGGCGCGCCGGGGGCGGCCGCGGATACCCAGGCCTCGGCCTTCGCCGCGCCGGGGACGGCGGGGGATCCCCAGGCCTCGGCCTTCGCCGCGCCGGGGGCGGCCGGGGATCCCCAGGCCTCGGCCTTCGCCGCGCCGGGGGCGGCGGGCTTCGTCCGCGCCGCCGTCGTCATGGCCGAGGACGCGCCCGGGCCCACCCTCGTCGTGGAGCTCGGGCAACTCCCCGCCGGCGCCCTCGCGTTGGCTGGGGAGCTCGGCGCGCTGCGTGCCGCCATCGCCCGCACCCCGTACGCGCGGTTGAACAAGATCGCGCTGTACGGGCCCTCCGCCCACCCCGCCCACGACCTCGACTACCGCTTCGTCCAGGCCCTCCCGGGCGGCGGCTTCGACTTCCGTACCGGCTGCGGGCACTCCCTCCTCGCCTGCGTGGTGGCCGCCGCCCGCCCCGGCCCGGTCACCGTCCGAGCCGTGACGACCGGCGACGTCGTCCGCTGCGCGCCAGAGCCCGAGCCCGAGCCCGAGCCCGGGCCCCGGGGCTCGTACACCCTCCGCTTCCTCCGATCGCCCGACGACTCCGCCGTCCTCCCCACCGGCCGACCCGTCGACGTGCTCGGCGACGTGCTCGCCGGCGTGCCCGTCTCCCTTGTCCGGTACGGGAATCCGTACGTCTTCGTCGACGCCGCGCACCTCGGGATCCGTACCGCCGAGGGGCTGTTCCGGGCCGGGGACGGCACCCTCCGGCGGCTGCTCGCGCTGCGCGCCCACGCCGCCCGCGTGCTCGGATACGCGCCGCACTCCGCCCTGCCCAAGATCGCCGCGTTCACGGCCGGGCGGCGGGGCGGGACCGCGGTCCGGGCCCTCACCGTCGGCGGCTGGCACCCCCGGCTCGCGCTCACCGGCGCCGCCGCGCTCGCCGCCGCCGGCGCGCTCCCCGGGACCGTCGTACCGGCCCTCGACGGGCCGGTGCACACCCCCGGCGGGCCCGTCACCGTCTCCGCCGACCACCACGGCGTCGCCGTCCACCACAAGCGCGCGGCCGTCCTCGACCGGCTCGAACTGCCGTGGCGTATCCACGCAACGGCGTGAATGCGCACCCCTCTCACCGCGCCCCCGCGCCGATTCCTCTGCCACGCTGAATTCGACCGGCAACCGGTATCCATGGGGAGAGCGGACGAGTATGAAATTCGAGAATCTGCGTGTCGTCGTGACCGGAGCGTCCCGCTATTTCGGCCGCGCGCTCGCCGTCGGATTCGCCCATCTCGGCGCCGAGGTCTATGTCTCGGCCCGCACCGTCGAGGCCGCCGAACGCACCCGTACCGAAGTCATGGGCGCCGCCCGGGACCGTATCCACGCGTTCGGCTGCGACCTCAGCAGGCCCGCCGAGATCCGCGAGTTCGCGGCGCGGGTCGGCGAACGCACCGACCGGGTCGACCTGTTGGTGAACAACGGCGCCCGCTGGCTCGACGGCATGGACCTGGAGGCGGCCAGCGACGACCAGATCGTGGAGACGATCGAGTCGACGGCCGGCGGCACCGTCCTGATGGTCAAGCACTTCCTGCCGCTGCTGCGCGGCTCGCTGCGGCCCGACATCGTCAACATGGTCGCCGTGCGCGACGCCGGAGGCGCCTCCGGCGTCGCGGGCGCCGCCCACGAGGCGTTCTGGGCGGCGAAGAGCGCGCAGGCGGGTTTCGCCGACATTCTCTCGCGCCGCCTCCGGCCTTCCGGCGTCCGGGTCTTCTCGCTCTTCCCGCCCGACTTCTCCACCTCCGATCCCCGGTTCGCGGAATGGGACGGAACGAATCCGGACGGAATGGCACCGGACGAGAAGCTGACCACCCAGGCCCTTTTCGAGTGCATCGTCTATGCCGTCGAACAACCCCGTGACTGCTTCATCCGCTCCTTCCATTTCGAACCTCGCTGACGCTCAGGAGGTCTCATGAGCACCCCCGTCTGGATCACCGCGACCCCTCCGGCCACCCACGGCGAACTGCACATCGGCCACCTCGCGGGGCCGTACGTCGCCGCCGACGTCCTGTCCCGGTTCCTGCGCGCCGAGGGCGAGCCCGTACGGTTCACGACCGGCATGGCCGACCACGCCAGCTCCGTCGAGGTCAGGGCGCTGCGCCACCACCGCAAGCCCGAGGAGGTCGCCGAGGGCTACCGCGCGGCGATCACCGCCGACTGGCTGCGCTCGGGGGTGGAGTTCGACCACATCGTCCGGCCGCGCCGCGACCGCGGCTACGGCCGCTGGGTGCAGGACCTCTTCAACCGGCTGTACGCGCAGGGCGTCATCGCCCCCCGCACCCGACTCCTGCCGTACTGCGAGCCGTGCGAGCGCTGGCTGTACGGCGCGCACGTCACCGGCACCTGCCCGCACTGCGGCGCGGCCAGCGACGGCGGGATGTGCCACGAGTGCGCCCGCCCCAACGACGGCGGCGACCTGATCGCGCCGCGCTGCTCGCTCTGCGACACCCCGGCGCTGTCCCGCCGCTGCCGCCGCCTCTACATCCCCCTCGAACCCTTCCGCGAGACCCTCGCCGAGTACTGGGCCACCGCCGGCCTCCCGCCCCGGCTCGCCGCGCTGTGCGAGTCGCTTGTGGAGGACGGGCTGCCGGACATCGCCGTCGGCCACCCGGCCGACTGGGGGCTCCAGGTGCCGGTCGAGGGCTTCCCCGACCACCGCGTCGACGGCTGCTTCGAGGCCGCCGCGATGCACCTCTTCGGCTACGACACCAAGGGCCCGCTGCCCCGCCGCGCCATCCACTTCTGCGGCTTCGGGCACGCCTTCTGCCACGCCGTGCTGCTACCGGTGCTGCTCCTCGCCCAGGACATCAAGCTGCCGCAGGACTTCTGCGTCAACGAGTCGTACGTGATCGAGGAGGGGGTCCAGGAGGGCAACGTCTGGGCGCTCGACCTGCTCACCGAGTACGGCTCCGACACCCTGCGCCGCCACGTCCTCCAGGCCCGCCCGCTCGGCCGCCGTACGGTCTTCCACCGCGACCGGCTCGCCGCGGCCCGGCGCGAGCTGGACGAGAACTGGAACAGCTGGCTGTCACGGCTCTTCGCCTCCGTACGCGAGGAGTGCGCCGGACTCGCCCCGCAGGCGCTGCCCGGCGGCACGGGCTGGGAGATCCTGGAGCGCCGGCTGCACCGGGGCGTGGACGATCTGCGCGAGGCGTACGGCCCCGACGCCTTCGATCCGCGCCGCGCGGTCGCCGTCCTCGACGAGATGGTGCGCTCGGTGGCCGACTTCGGCCATGTCAACGCCCACGAGCGCTGTCGGCCCACCACCTCGTGCCCTCATCTCCCCGCACTCGCCGCACAGTTGGCGTTCGCTTCGGCGCTGTCCGCGTGGGCGCGGCCGGTGATGCCGGAGGGCGCCGACCGGCTCGCGGCCGCGCTCAGGGTCGAGCCGGGGCGGGCGGCCGACTGGCACGCCCTGACCGCGCCCCTGCCGGGCACCCGGCTCGCTCCACCGTCCGGCCCCGTCTTCGGTTTCTGACGCCCCTGTACGACTCTGCCTTCCTCCATCCCCACCCGCCGCGTGGCCGTGCGCGACGCAACGCAGGGACACGTGGCCCGCCCTCACAGGAGCCCCACGTGTCTCTGCGCGTCGCCATGCTCAGCGTCCACACCTCCCCGCTCCACCAGCCCGGAACCGGCGACGCCGGCGGGATGAACGTCTACATGGTCGAGCTGTCCCGGGCCCTCGCCGAACAGGGCGCCGAGGTCGACCTGTTCACCCGCTGCCGCGGCGAGGGCCGCCCCCCGCTCGTCGACCTCGCGCCGGGCGTCCGGGTCCGTCATCTGCACGCGGGTCCCCGCCGGGCGCTCCCAAAGGAGGCCATGCCCGGCCTCGTGGTGCCGTTCTCCCTGGCCCTGCTCAAGGAGGACCGGCGCTACGACCTGGTCCACTCCCACTACTGGCTCTCCGGGCAGGCCGGCCGCATCGCCGCCGCCGGCTGGCGGATACCGCTCGTCCACACCGCGCACACCCTGGCCCGGGTGAAGAACGCGGCCCTCGCGGAGGGCGATGCCCCCGAGCCCGAGCTGCGGATCCGTGGCGAGGACCAAGTGGTGCACTCCGCCGACCGGTTGATCGCCAACACGGCCGACGAGGCCGAGGCGCTGCGGGCGCTGTACGGGGCGGCGGCGCCGCGCACCGAGGTGGTGCGGCCGGGCGTCGATCTGCGCACCTTCGGGCCGGGGGACGGGCGCGCGGCGGCCCGCGCGCGGCTCGGGCTGCCGGCCGACGCCTTCATCCCCCTGTACGCGGGTCGCATCCAGCCCCTCAAGGGCCCCGACGTGCTCGTACGGGCGGTGGCGGAGCTGCTGCACTTGGCACCCGGCCTGCGCCGCCGGCTGCTGGTCCCGGTCGTCGGGGGTCACTCCGGGGCGACCAGGGAGGGGTCGGCCTGGCTGCTCGCGCGCGAGCTCGGGGTCACCGATGTGCTGCGGCCCTGTCCTCCCGTACCGCAGTCGCGCCTCGCGGACTGGTACCGGGCGGCGGACGTGCTCGTGGTGCCCTCGCGCAGCGAGTCCTTCGGCCTGGTGGCCCTGGAGGCGCAGGCCTGCGGGACGCCGGTGCTCGCGGCGGCGGTGGGCGGGCTGCCGACGGCCGTGTGGGACGGGGTGACAGGGCTGCTCGTCCGGGGGCACGACCCGGTGGAGTACGCCCGTCGGCTGCTGTGGCTGGCCGCGAACCCGAAGGCGCGCGAGACGATGGGGGAGGCGGCGGTCCGTCATGCCCGGGGGAAGAGCTGGCGCGCCTCCGCCGCCCGGACGATCGAGGTGTACGGAGCGGCTCTGGGGGATGGGGCAGGGGCGGCGGCACGCCCCTGCCCCGACGGCCTCTCTCTCCTGGAGGAACGAGAGGACCGCACCACGAGCCTAGCATCTCTTTTGGTCTGACCAAAGATATGGAGCGCCCTGGATCGGTCAGTTCCGTTATGGGGCGGGCGCATTGGCGGATTGACGCATCCACGCCATGGCAGATCCACGCATGGAGAAACCCTGGATCCGTTTCCCGGGGCGGGCCACCATGGAGATGTCTTCAGGGAGCGCCCGGCGGCACGGGCCCCCGAAGTCGGAATTCACATTCCAACTCCTGGAGGAATCATGTCCGCTGTTCGTACCTCGGCCGTCCGCAAGACCGTCCGTCAGTTCGCCCTCGCGATGGTGGCGTGTATGGCCGTGGCGGGTGGCGCCGCGCTGGCCGCCGCTCCCGACGCCACCCCGGCTGCCACCTCGCAGCAGGCCGGCGCGGAGAACGACTGGCCGAAGGCGAGCCCGACGCCGGTCGCACCCACCAACTGACGTGACGTCGAGAACATCGAGGACATCGAGCTGAATTCAGCTGGGGAGTCAGCGGTAATCAGCTGAGAACAGGGAAATCCCCCCGCAGTCGCCGTCCGGCGACTGCGGGGGCTTCTCCGTTCCGTCGGAAGTTCGGCGAGGCGGAATTCCTTGATCCGCTGGGGAATGATCAGTCGAGCCAGCCGAGGCGCACCGCGCGGACCCCCGCCTCGAAACGGCTCGACGCCCCTAATTCCTGCATGAGTTCGGAGAGCATCCGGCTCACCGTGCGCAGCGAGACTCCGAGGTTCCGGGCGATCTTCTCGTCCTTCATGCCCGAGGCGAGCATCTGGAGCGCCGCCCGTTGCTGCTCCGAGAGCCCGTCGCCGCCCCGCTCCGGCGCCCCGGCGTCGCCGTAGGGGGTCGCGGTGTGCCAGCAGTGCTCGTACAGGCCCAGATAGGACCGGACCAGCACGGAGCCGCGCGCCAGGATGGCCCCCTCGCGGGGCTCCTCCGGCCGGATCGGCACCAGGGCGAACTGCTGGTCGGCGATGATCATCGTCATCGGGATGACGGGCGCGAGCCGGATCTCCACGCCCAGCGCGACACGCCGGCTCAGCAGCTCCGCGAGCTCGGGCCGCGCCGCGTCCCGGCTGCTGTAGATGGCGCGAACACGCACCCCGTTGCCGATCTGGCGCCGGTCCCGGTCCAGCATCCGCTCCGGGATCTGCCGGTTGGGCCCGCCGGGGTGCATCGAGGCCGAACTCTCCTGCATCACATCGGTGATGTCCTCGAGGGCCTGCTGGATCCGGCGGTAGTCGGTGATGGCCTCGACGGCGATCTCCGAGCGGGCAAGCGCCCCCGAGCGGAGGAAGGTTTCCGCAAGTGTCTCAAGCGTGCTGTACGCCTTGTCGGCCTCGGCCAGATGGTCCCGCAGCCGCTCGCGCTCCCGCTCCAGGAGGCGCAGCAGGGCGATCTCCGGATCGACGGTGGCCACCGTGTCCGTGTCCGGTTTCCAGCCGGCGTCGCGCACGTCGGCGATCGTGGCGTGGGTCTCGGTCGTCGGCACGATCAGGCCGAGCGAGGTCAGTTCGGCCCGACATCGCTCGTGCTCCTCCGGAGCGAGGCGTAACGCCGCGCACGCCTCGCCGAAGCTCGACACGCCCCGTCTGCGCAGTTCTTGATAGAGAGTCAGAAGGGTCAGGGCGGCCGACTCCGCCGTGCCGTCGTCCGTCGTGGCCATGGCGCAGTGACCCCCCTCGTCGATACCCGTCTCCCTCTCCCACCCTGTCACAGGGGGCGGCGGATTTCCTCGTACGATCTCGGCCGCATCCCCGCGGCCTGCACTCGGGCGGGCTTGCGCGTCACGCGCCCCTTTCGCGTGGTTCGCCGTTTTCACGCGGTTCGCCGTCCAGGAGTCCGAGCCTGGCCGCCTTCACCCCGGCCTCGAAGCGGCTCGCCGCGCCCAGTTCCTGCATCACCTCGGAGAGCAGCCGGCTCACCGTGCGCAGAGACACCCCGAGGTTCTTCGCGATCTGCTCGTCCTTGATGCCGGAGGCGAGCATCCGCAGCGCGGCCCGCTGCTGCTCGGAGAGCCCGTCGCCGCCGCGCTCGGGCCCGTCCTCGTCGCCGTACCGGGTGGCGGCGTGCCAGCAGTACTCGTACAGCGCGAGATACGAGCGGACCAGGCCGGGGCCGCGCGCGAGGATCGCGGCGGAGTCCGGGTCGTGCGCGTCGGTGGGCAGCAGCGCGAAGTTCTCGTCGGCGAGCACCATGTTCATCGGTACGACGGGGGAGAGCCGGACCTCCACCCCAAGGGTGGCCCGCTCCTCCACGTGCTGGGACATGTCCGGTACGGAGCTGATCCGGCGGCTGTACACGGCGCGGACGCGCACTCCGCGGGCGGTCCAGCGCCGGTCGCGCTCCAGCTCCCCGGCCATGTCCTCACGCCGTACCGAACCGGTGTGCAGCGAGTGCACCGAGCCGCGCACGGCCTCGCCGAGGCCGGCCAGTTCCTGCCGGACGCGGCCGGGGTCGGAGACGATCTCGACCTCGACCTCGGAGCGGGGGGCGGTACCGGCACGCAGGAAGGGGCCCGCCAGGGTCTCCAGGGTGGCCTGGGCCCGGCTGGTCTCGGCGAGCCGGCTCTCGAGCCGGTCGCGCTCGCGCTGGAGGAGGCGGACCAGGGCGACGTCGGGGTCGATCACCGAGCGCCGCGTGGTGGGTTCGATCAGGCCGAGGGTGGCGAGTTCGCCACGACATCGGTCCCGCTCCTCGACGGAGAGGGCGAGGAGTTCCGCGACCTCGTCGAAGGAGCAGGAGGGCCGGGCACGGAGTTCGAGATAGACCGCGAGTGCCTGGTCGCTTCCCGTGCGCGTCCCGGTGGCGTTTCTGGACACAGCAGCAGACTCCCCTCGGATCCCTGCGGACCCCGTTGAATCGCCCCGCTAGACCCTGCCACAGAATCGAACGCCACGCACGGTGTTCAAACAGCCCCGCGCGCGGTCTCGGCGCGCGGTGTCAGTCCTCCGCGACGGCGGCGCAGTCGGGGCAGAGGCCCTTGAAGACGATCTCGGCGTCGCTCGTCCGCCAGTGCGGGAGGGCGCCGCGGGGCGGCTTCGGGGCCGGGGCGTCGACGTTCTCCACCCGGCCGCACCGTACACACAGCGCGTGCTGGTGGGGCGGCCCGGAGATCTCGAAGACGGCCGGAAGCCCGGGGCGGTCGAACTTGCTGACCAGGCCGGTCTCCTGGAAGTGCCGGAGCATCTCGTACACCGCCTGGCTGGTGAGCGTGCCGAGGCGCTCGCGGGCGGTGGCGGTGATCGCCTCCACGTCGAGATGGCCGGCCGAGGCGAGCACCGTGAGCACCTCGAGGCGCGGGCCCGTGACCCGCAGACCGACATCGCGCAGGCGCTGGATCACCGCCTCGCGGCCCGTCAGCTCATCCACGACTGCCATCTTCTCCGCCCGCCACCCGGTCGATCTGGTCGGCTCAAACTTTTGCAGGCATCGTACCTCTTGGTCTTCCTCGGTGTCAGTCGTCCGCACGACAGACGAGCAGCACGCTCTCGGTCCGTTCGTCGATACGGTGCCGCTGCCGGCCCTCGATGTGCAGGCCCGCGGAGTGCAGTTCGGCCGCGAGGCGCTCGGGGTCGACGATCCACTTGTCGGTGGTCAGGACGGCCCGCTCGGTGGAGAGTTTGCCGGTCCGGGAGGCGTAGTACGTGATCCGCTCGCTCATCTCGCGCAGGTCGAAGACCTGCCGGGCGACCACCCACTCGTCGATCCCGTCGAACCGCGGGACCTGGAAGGCCCAGGTCCGGCGCGGTTCGGCGACGAGGCCCGGGAGCAGATGGGCGGTGTAGTCCAGGGCGAGGGCGCCGCCGGTGTCCAGGTGCGAGGCGATCTCGCGCAGCAGACCGGGGCGGGCCCGCGGGGGGACGGCGGACACCATGGCGCCGGCGAGAAGCGCGAGCCGGTAACTGCCGTGCAGGCGAAGGCCGGTGAGGTCGGCGCGGGTGGTCGCGATCAGTTCCGCGACGTGGGGGCCGATACGGCGGGCCCAGGTGCGGAGCCGCTCGAGGGCGGCAGCGTCCCGGTCGACGGCCTCGACGGCGAAGCCGTGGCGGGCGAACGGGACGGCGAGCCGCCCGGCGCCGGAGCCGAGGTCGAGGACGGGGCCGCGGCCGGTGGTGGCGCGGGCGAGGCCGAGGTAGCGCACGATGTCCGCGCTGTGGGGGCCGAGGAGGGCGTCGTACAGCCAGACGGAGTCCTCGTCGCCGGGGGCGACGGACTCAAGGCCGGGGAGGGTGCCGGTGGTGAGGTCGTATCGGGACGGCAGGACCGGCGCGAGCGCGGCGCCGCTCTGTTTCTGCATCGCTCCTCCAGGGGCTCGCTCGGTCCATGCCGTCCGGACGAGGTCCCGTGCCGCCGGGCCCGCGCCGCGAAACCATCCTGACGGGGTCGGGCGGGCGTGATCCAGCGATCAGGACGGCGTGAACACGCGATGGCGTTCATCTGCCAAGCCCCAGGGCCGCGCCGGGGCGGCCGTGTGGGCCCGCACGCGGGTTGTGGGCAATCGTCCCGCACCCCACCCCCCCCGTGTGGGCCCACAACCAGGGGGGCGGGGTCTCGCCCGGAGTCGGATCAGAGCGCGCGCGACAGGCGCGTCGGGGTCAGAGGGGTGAAGCCCCTTGATTCGTAGAAGGGGAGTGACGGGTCCGCTTCCGTCGGGAGGCTCACCCGCTGTTCCGTCGCCCCGAACCCCCGCATTCGGTCCGTCGCCGCCGCCAGCAGGGCCGAGCCCACGCCCCGGCGGCGTGCTCCCTCCGCCACGGCCAGGGCGTAGAGCTCGCCCTCGCCCGGGACCGGTACCCCGCTCGCCGCCGCGCCGAGGACCGTGCCGGCCGCGTCCGTGGCCACCAGCCAGCCCAGCCAGCCCGGCGCGCCGCCAGGAATTTCAATTTCCGCGCGGATACGGGGAAGCGCGCATTGCGTGGACACCAGTCGCCGCGTGGGGATTTCGCCGAGTATTTCCTCGTAACTGTCCCGAATGGCGTCGGCCAGCAGCCTGGATATCGTGGTCGCGTCCCCGGCCGCAGCCGTCCGCACGTCAGCCAGCCGCATGGTCCGTACCCTTCGATGTGCCGAGCCCTAGCGTCAACGTACCCACGATAGCCATGAATTCAGGGCTGTGTGACCGATGTGAAATCTACGAATTCACTTAGTAATTGCGTAGTCGGCCGGTTCAATTAGCTGGGGAAGGAACAACACGCGATGATCAGCGGCGCCACCGCGAGCGCCGCCGCTCCGATCGTCAACAGCCCCCGCAGCACCGGATGTCCCGCGCTGTACGGCACGAGGATCCGCCGCATCCGCAGCGCCGCCGACGGCCCGCCCGCCGCGAACGCCTCGCGCGGCGCCTGGCCGGCGGCGAGCGCGTACAGGGCGGTGGCCAGCGCGTCGCGCGTGCAGCGCCGCAACGCCCGGTCGTCGGCGGCCATTTCGAGCAGCAGGGGCACCGCCGTACCGCCGTGCCGCGCCAGCGGAAGCCGCGGGAACACCGCCGCGAACGCCTCCGCCGCCGCCACCAGGAGATGGTGCCGCCCCGCGATGTGGGCCCGCTCGTGCGCGAGCGCCGCCGCCAACTGGGCCCGGGTGAGCGTGTCGACGGCCCCCGAGGAGACAACGACCCGGCGCGAACGGCCCGGCAGGCAGTACACGGCCGGCCGCGCGTGATCGAGCACGGTCGCCCGCAGCGCCGGGTCGTACCGCCCGACGAGCCCCAGGACCCCCGCGTGCCGCAGCCGCGCCGATCTGGCCCGCAGGAGCTCCCGTACGTAACCGGCGACGGGCAGCGCGAGCGTGGCGACGGCCAGGGACAGGGCCAGGTATTCGCGGCCGGTGAGGGTGAGCAGCGCCTCCGGGGCGGGGAGCCGCAGCCCGAGGTAGACGTCGCCCAGCCGGTGGCTGCCCTCCGCCGGCAGCACGAGGTGGGCGGGCAGCAGCGCGGCGGAGAGCGCGAACACCGTGCCACTCGCCACCCACACCGCCAGTGCGAGCCGGGGTACCTGCTGCGCCCAGCGGGCCCGGACAAGGAGCCAGGGGATCAGGAGTCCGGAGGTCAGGGCCAGTCCGAGCGGCGGCAGGAGGTGGTGGTTCACCCGGCCCCGCCGCCCTGCGCGCGCCGGGCTGACCGGAGCGCCGCGTCCAGGGCCCGCATGTCCTCGTCGGAGATGGTCTCCACGAAGCGCAGCAGCGCGGCCGGCCGGTCCGCGCTGTCGCCGAGGGCGTCCTGCATCAGGGCCGCGGTGTACTCCTCGCGGCTGCGGACCGGTTCGTACAGCCACGCTCGGCCCGATTTCTCGCGGCGGAGCCAGCCCTTGCGGTGGAGGATGTCCGCCACGGTCATCACCGTCGTATAGGCGACGTGGCGCCCCAGATTTATGTCGTCAACGATCTCGCGGACCGTGGCGGGCCGTTGCCAGGCCCACAGCCGGTCCATGATCTCGGCCTCCAGCTCTCCCAGCCGGCGCACGCGCATCCCCTCCCCTACGGGCGGCCCATCGTACGGGCCGCTCATTCGGCGAAGGTATACCCCCTAGGGGTACTGTGGCTCGATGTCGACCCTCATGGAGAACCGCCCCTGCGCGAAGGTCGCGCAGGGGCGGTTGATCACTTCCTGAGGAGTTACGTTCTGATCAGCCGGGCGATGGCCTTGGACGCCTCGCCCACCTTCACCTTCGCCTGGTCCCCGCCCTGGGCGATCGCCTCGGTGACGCAGCAGCTGAGGTGCTCGTCCAGGAGGGCCACGGCGCAGGACTGCAGGGCCGCGTTGATGGCCGAGACCTGGGTCAGGACGTCGATGCAGTACACGTCCTCGTCCACCATCCGCTGCACCCCCCTCACCTGCCCCTCGATCCGCCTCAGCCGCCTGATGATGTCTTCCTTGTGCTGTACGTAACCGGCCATGGAAGGCTCCTCATCGGTCGGCGGCCTGGAAGCCGCGCAGACGCAGGCTGTTGCCGACCACGAAGACCGAGGAGAAGGCCATCGCGGCCCCCGCGATCATCGGGTTGAGCAGTCCCGCCGCGGCGAGCGGCAGGGCGGCCACGTTGTAGGCGAAGGCCCAGAACAGGTTCGAGCGGATCGTGCCGAGCGTCCTGCGCGAGAGCCGGATCGCGTCCGCGGCGGCCCGCAGGTCTCCCCGTACGAGCGTCAGGTCGCCGGCCTCGATGGCGGCGTCCGTGCCGGTGCCCATCGCCAGGCCCAGGTCGGCCTGGGCGAGCGCGGCGGCGTCGTTCACTCCGTCGCCGACCATGGCGACCGAACGCCCTTCTCCCTGAAGCCTCTTGACGACGTCGACCTTGTCCTGCGGCATGACCTCCGCGATGACCTCGTCGATGCCGACCTCGGCGGCGACGGCCTCGGCGACGGCCTTGTTGTCGCCGGTGAGGAGGATCGGGGTGAGGCCGAGGCGCCGCAGCCGCCGGATGGCCTCGGGGCTGGTCTCCTTGACGGCGTCGGCGACCTCCAGGACCGCGCGGGCCTCTCCGTCCCAGGCCACGGCGATCGCGGTCTTCCCGGTCCGCTCGGCCGCGTCCTTGGCGGACTTCAGCGACCCCGGCAGCTCCATCGCCCACTCGGTGAGCAGCTTCTCGCGGCCGACGAGAACGGCGTGACCCTCGACGACGCCCTGGACGCCGAGTCCGGGAATGTTGGCGAAGTCCTCGGGCGTGGGGAGCGTACCGACGCGGGCGGCGGCGCCGGTGGCGACGGCCTGGGCGATGGGGTGCTCGGAGGAGTGCTCCAGGGCGCCCGCGAGCCGCAGTACGTCGGTCTCGTCCACGCCCGCCGCGGTGTGGACCTTGATCAGGGTCATCCGGCCGGTCGTGACCGTGCCGGTCTTGTCGAGGACGATCGTGTCGACCTTGCGCGTGGTCTCCAGGACCTCGGGGCCCTTGATGAGGATGCCGAGCTGCGCGCCGCGGCCGGTGCCGACCATGAGCGCGGTCGGCGTGGCCAGGCCCAGGGCGCAGGGGCAGGCGATGATCAGTACGGCGACGGCGGCCGTGAACGCGGCGGTCAGGCCCTGTCCGGTGCCGAGCCAGAAGCCGAGCGTGCCGAGCGCGAGCGCGATCACGATGGGTACGAAGACGGCGGAGATCCTGTCGGCGAGGCGCTGGGCGGCGGCCTTGCCGTTCTGGGCGTCCTCGACCAGCTTGGCCATCCGGGCCAGCTGGGTGTCGGCGCCGACCCGGGTGGCCTCCACGACGAGCCGGCCGCCGGCGTTCAGGGTGGCGCCGGTGACGGCGTCGCCGACACCGACCTCGACCGGCACGGACTCGCCGGTGAGCATCGAGGCGTCGACGGCGGAGGAGCCCTCGACCACGGTGCCGTCGGTGGCGATCTTCTCGCCGGGGCGGACCAGGAACCGGTCGCCGACCTGGAGTTCGGCCGTCGGTACGGTGACCTCGCGGCCGTTCCTGAGGACGGTCACCTCCTTCGCGCCGAGCTGCATCAGCGCCTTGAGCGCCGCGCCCGCCTTGCGCTTGGAGCGGGCCTCGAAGTACCGCCCGGCGAGGATGAAGGCGGTGACGCCGGCCGCGGCCTCCAGGTAGATGTTCCCGGCGCCGTCGGTGCGGGCGATCGTGAACTCGAAGGGGTGGGTCATGCCCGGCGTACCGGCGGTCCCGAAGAACAGCGCCCACAGCGACCACAGGAACGCGGCGATCGTGCCGACCGAGATCAGGGTGTCCATGGTGGCCGCGCCGTGCCTGGCGTTGGTCCAGGCGGCCCGGTGGAAGGGCCAGGCGGCGTAGACGACGACCGGCGCGGCGAGGGTGAGGCTGAGCCACTGCCAGTACTCGATCTGGAGCGCCGGGACCATCGCCATCGCGATGACGGGCACGGCGAGGGCGACGGCGGTGATCAGCCGCTGCTTGAGGGGCCGCAGCTCCTCGTCGGCCTTCTCCTCGTCGGTGGGCCCGCTGTCGCCGCCGGCGGTGTCGGCCTTCGGGGGCTCGGGCTCGGCGGCCGTGTAGCCGGTGGCCTCGACGGTGGCGATCAGGTCGGCGACGGAGATGTCGGCGTCGGCGTCGAAGGTGACCTTGGCCTTCTCGGTGGCGTAGTTGACGGTCGCCTCGACCCCGTCCATGCGGTTGAGCTTCTTCTCGATACGGGCCGCGCACGAGGCGCAGGTCATGCCGCCGATGGCGAGCTCGACCTGGGCGGCGCCTGATGTGGTGGAGGTCATTTCCTGCTCCTCGGTACAGCGGGAGGTCGGGGGCCGGGACCCATGAACGGACGGGCCCCGGCGGCCGGGGTGGCTCGGGCCGAACGGTCAGGCGCGGCCGGTGAGTTCGTAGCCGGCGTCGTCGACGGCGGCGGCGATCGCGGCGTCGTCGGGCGCGCCGCCGGTCGTCACGGTCACCAGGCCGCCGGCGATGTCGACGTCCACGGAGATGACGCCGTCGAGCGCGCTGACGGAGTTGGTGATGGCGGTCCGGCAGTGTCCGCAGGTCATGCCCGACACGGCGTAGACGGTGGCGGTGCTCTCGGCGACAGCGGTGGCGGTGGTGGCCTCGCCGGCGTTGGTCGAGCAGCTTCCGTCAGGAGTACAGCAGGAGCCCATGTTCTTTCCTCCTCGCTAGGTGAATACCCTCGGGGGGTATCGACTGAGTCCATGTATACCCCCCGGTGGTATCGGACGCAAGTGTCCGCCTCGACTTGACTTGATACCCCCCAGGGGTATGGTGAAGTGCATCGAACGGTACTCACGCACGGGAGAGCTGCCATGAACACCGGAGTGAAGATCACCGCCTTCGCCGCCGCACTCGCCGCGACCTTCGGCACCGCGTACGGGGTCGGCAAGGGCGTCGGCCCCATGGGCGAGCCCGCGAAGGCGGGGCACGGGGAGCACGCGGCGGCCGAGGCGAAGGGCCATGCCGGTCATGAGGAGGGTGCCGCGAAGGCTCCGGCCGCCGGCGGACTCCAGGTCTCCGAGGGCGGCTACACGCTGGCCATGGAGACGCCGAAGCCGGCCCAGGGGCGGAGCGTCCTGAAGTTCTCGATCAAGGACGCGGCGGGCAGGAAGGTCACCGCGTACACCACCGAGCATGGCAAGGAACTGCACTTCATCGTGGCCTCGCGCGACCTCACGGTCTTCCGCCACGTGCACCCGGTGCGCGCGGCCGACGGCACCTGGTCGACGCCGGTCGACCTGCCCGCCGCGGGCGCCTACAAGGCCTTCGCCGACTTCAAGCCCGCCGGGAAGGACGCCAAGGGCGTCACGCTCGGCGTGGACCTCGCCGTACCCGGCGCGTACGCCCCGCAGCCGCTGCCGGCCACCGCGCCGACCGCGACCGTCGACGGCTACGAGGTCAAGCTGGGCGGCACCCTCGACCCGGGCAAGGCGGGCGAGTTGAAGCTCACGGTCAGCAAGGGCGGCAGGCCGGTCACCGACCTGGAGCCGTACCTCGGGGCGTACGGCCATCTCGTCGCCCTGCGCGACGGCGACCTCGCCTACCTGCACGTGCACCCCAACGAGGGCGGCCCCGGCCCGGACGTCTCCTTCACGGCGACGGCGCCAAGCGCCGGGACGTACCGCCTCTTCCTCGACTTCCAGCACGGCGGGAAGGTGCGGACGGCGGCGTTCACGGTGCATGCGGGGGCGGGTCACGCGACCACCCCGGCTGCTACCGCTGAGGCGACGCACGGTGCGGACGGGCACGAGCACAGCTAGTCTGTTCATTGGACTAGACCTGTCTGCCGTCATTCATGGAGGAATCGGCTCGATGAGCAACCGTGCGGTTCTAGAGGTGATCGCCCTCGACGAGCGGGACGCGGTCGCGGCCCAGACCGGCGGGGCGGACCGCCTCGAACTGGTCACCGACATGGCGGCGGACGGGCTGACCCCGTCCCGGACCGGCTTCGAGGCGATCCGCGCGGCCGTGGACATCCCGCTGCGCGTGATGCTCAGGCTGACGGACGGCTTCGCGGCAGGCGACATCGACGCGCTGGTGTCCCGCGCGTCCGACCTCCGGGAGGCGGGCGCGGAGGAGTTCGTGTTCGGCTTCCTGACGGCGGACGGCGACGCGGACCTGGTGGCGGTGGAGCGGCTGATCGCCGTCCTGGACGGCTGCCGCTGGACCTTCCACCGGGCGATCGACCGCGCGGCCGACCGCGACGCGCTGCGCAAGCAGCTCGCGGACCTGCCGGGCCTGGACACCTACCTGACGGCGGGCGCGGCGACCGGCGTCGACGACGGCCTGCCCGTCCTCAAGGCCGAGGCGGCCCGGACGGGCGAGCCGGGCTACGAGCCCCGGATCCTGGTCGGCGGCGGCCTGCGCCTCGACCACCTCCCGCACCTCCGCGCGGCCGGCCTCGACGCCTTCCACATCGGCGGCGCGGCCCGCCCGAACGGCTGGATGGCCCCGGTCGACGCGGACGCGGTCCGGGTGTGGCGCGAGGCGCTGGACACCTAGGGCGCGTAGGACGCGCCGACGACAGGGGGCGTCCCCTCGGAGGAGGGGCGCCCCTCGCTGTCGCTCCCGTCAGGTCGTGTACTCCAGCTCGGTCATCGCAGCCTCTCGTACCGCCGGCGCGAGAAGGCCGATGTCCAGGGCTTCGAGGTATTTTACGAGCGCGTCTCGGGTGCCTCTCAGGCTGTCAGCGAGGCGCGCCCTTGACGTTGCCGGGCGGGATGATGCGGCGGAAGTCGGGATCCTTGATCACGCCTGCGATAAGTTTCTCCGCCAGCCACACGGGCGTCCGCTCACGCATGGCGAACGTGAGATGGACGCTCGGTTCGTCCGCGTCGACGACGTGAGGGTTGTGCACCCAGCCTCTCGGGAGCAGCAGTGATTCCCCGGCGTGCAGATCGACCTCGATGTCAGGCCCGGCTGTCTCCCAGGCCGGGATGTATTCGTCACGCCAGACCCGCCAGCTCTCGTTGAACTCGCGCATCGGCGCTTCCACAGGCGGTCGCCACAACTGCCACCTCTTGGTACCGGCCGTCTGCACGATCACGGCCATCTGCTGGTCCCAGTGGTGGCGAAGGCCCTGCCGGCCTGGCGGCGTCAGAAAGGCGTGGATGTAATTCGAATAGCCAGTCTCCCGCTGGATGCCCCTGGAGGCCTCGGCAAGGAACGGGATGACTCGCTGAAGGTTCCCCAGCCGGATCGTGTGCCCACAGTCGTGGAGCTCGCGCAGCTTCACCGGGTCGGTACGGCCGTGGGTCATGTAGGCGTTTTGGTTCAGGGAAGGGTTGGGAGCGCGTACGACAGCGATCTCGTTCGCCGTTACGCACCCCGTCTCGACATACGAGGTGAGAGCCGCCGAGCTGATCAGTCGGTCCAGCTCTGTACGGCCGCGCACGTACACGCGAGGCTCGTCCGGCCAGGCGCTCACGAGGTCGGTGACGCCTTCCTCGGGGAGTAGGAGGCGGAGCGACATGACGTCCCTTCTTCTAGGTCGGCGGCAACGGGCACGGGATCACCGAGTCCTTCTCGATCTCACTGAAGATCCGATGTGGGCAGGACACCACCGAGAAGGAGGCGAGACTCGCAGCCTTCGTGTAGTAGACCCACACCGCATCCGATCCATGGCTGAGGGTGTCCAGGGCGGCGGCCACCTTCTCTTCGAGCGAGATGTAGGCCCGACCGGAGTCGTCACGGATGAAGGGCGGGTTCTCCTCATAGACACGTCGCAGCCATGCCACCGCGTGGTCGGCGCGCGTCCAGGTTCGCTCACGCGTGGTCTGCTCCTTGCGCATCAGCCAGTGGCGAACCTGCATGGGCGGTAGTCGAGAGGAGAGGAACTCCCTGGTCTGCATGTCGCTGGGATCGAGACCCGGTCGGCGCTGGCTTTCGACACCGTACGCGTCTCGGCTGCCGATCCACGGTCCGTATCCGTGGAAGTGCACCTTCCCGGCCATGGACACCTCTCAGTTGGGTGAGAGGGGCCGCACCCGTCTGCATGGGGGGGGCGGCCCCTGCGCTGTCCGTATGAGCTAGACGAGGCGCCGCTGCTTCACCCATCCGAGAGCGAAGTTGTCCAGCTCGGTCACGGTGGCGCGCAGTTCCAGGCCGGCACCGGCGGGCTTGGTGTCGTGCAGAACGAAGCCGTCGGTCGTTCCCGGAATCCGCGCGAACTCGATGCACGACTCGTGCTCGCCGCCCAGGTTGCCGCCGCAGAACTTCGTGAATTCCGCGCCTTCGATGGGCCGGTTGTAGAGATCGTCCATGGGGAGCAGGCCTCCTCAGTCACACCAGAAGTGCGGGGAGACGGTCCCCGCGCCGTGAAGCGTTTGCGCCGCCCGGCCTCGACCGGGATTGGTCACCGGTGCTTCTCGATCCACTCGGCGAGCGTGGCCGCCATCGCGGCCGAGCATCCGCCGAGGTGCACCAGGTCGCCGCCGCCGGCCACCGGGCCATCGAAGCGGAGCGAGGGGAAAGTCATGTCGATGGCGGCCAGCGCCGCGCGGAGATCCGCGGTGGCCCTGAGGCCTTCAACGTCCTTGCATTCCACTTGCGTTGAACCAGTGCTCATGGCGATCACTCCGTAAGGCGAAACGGCATCGATGACGTTTCGTAGAGGATCGGCTGGGCGGCTCTGCGAGCTCAACAAACTTGCAGGCCCTTGCAGATCTTCACCCCAGGGCGCTGATCGCATCCGTGATCAGCGCCCGTGCCTGCGGCCCGTAGGAGGCGATCGCGGCGAGTTCGGCGAACATCCTCGCGTACGTGCCGACCTCACTCGGCTGCTTCACGGTGACCTGTGCCGTGGCCAGCTCGATGATGACCTGCTGGTCGTCGAAGATCCAGAAGCCCTCCAGTGGCCACATGACCCGATCGGCGGACATCGGGATCACCCCCAGGCTCACCTGCGGCAGAGACGCGACGGCGAGAAGGTGGCCCAGTTGCGCGGCCATTACCTCGGGGCTGCCGAACCTGGACCTCAGAGCGGATTCCTCCAACAGGAAGCCGAAGCGGCGGTTCGCGTCGCGGAGCACGTGCTGTCGCTCGACGCGCACCTTGACCGCAGCCTCTGCGTCATCGGGGATCTGACGGAACGCGATGATTCGGCTCATGATCGCCCGGGCGTAGTCAGCTGTCTGCAGGAGCCCTGGGATGACCCCCGGCTCGTAGACACGGAAGCGATGGGTCCGCTCATAGAGAGGTACGTGCGCTTGTTGGCCTCTGCGGAGACCCTCTCGCTGCATCCTGCGCCACTCGACGTACATTTCGCCGATGTTGTGCGACTTGGCTACGAGATCTGCGTACAGCTCAGGGACACCGCACAGCTCGCAGTACAGACGGATGTCGTCGTTCGAGGGTGATGTACGCGCGTTCTCGATTCGGGAAGCCTTCGACTCGCTCCAGCCGGCACGAGCCGCGAAGGCCCGTGCCGTCATGCCGGTCAGTCTGCGGATCTCCCGGAGCCGGCGCCCGAGCGCTACGCGTTCCTCCTGGACGGCGGAGAACGGTGAGGACGGCACTGGCCTGGCCTGTTCGGTGTCCGCGATCAGACCGGCCGGTACTCCGCGTGAGGGATGGCTCGATTCCACACAGCTTCGAACGACCCCATGCAGAGGTCGCGGATCACGGCATCGGTCGTGACCTCGATCCATTCGCCCGGCGCACACTCACCGTTGCCGTCGAAGTGGAGTACGAGTACGAGTTCGTCGTCGAACACCCAGAAGTCGTTCCCAGGGAACGCTATGTCAGTCGCGTTCCTCCGAGGCAGCCAACGGATCTCCTCTCCCGCCTTGACGTTGGCCTCGGAGACGTGGTGCTCGAACTTGATGTAGTCCGACTCCGGCACCGAGAAGACCCGGGCGCGACGGACCGATACCCCTCTGTCCGTAGCATTACGGACCCACTTGAGCCATGGCCTGAGATCGGGGTCGTTGTCCTCGGCGGAGTCTCGGACGCCGGCCTTCCATGCGACGTAGCTCGGGTCCGACTCCATGTACGTGTCGCGCATCTCCAGATGCACTGCCGAATGACGAGCCGAGCTGAGCAGCTCCTCAAACGTCGGGACCTTCGTCACCTTTCACCTCCAGGAAGAACTGGACCATGCGCCTCGGAAGCTCGATGACGTCCTCGTGATCGGGGATGTCCATCTGCGACCGGCGCTCATCGTCGTTGATCTTGTAGCCCTGGACCACGTAGGTGTCGGTCTCGTCGTCCAGATAGATCGTGGGAGACCCGCCGTCCTTGCTCTCGGGATCCTTGCCAAGCTTGCGCAGAGCCACAATGTCCTCCTTGCTCGAGGCAGACGATGTCTGGGGCCCGAGCTTGCACCGAACGCCCCCGTGAACGCACGGAACTTGCACAGACTTGCAGCGTCATGCGCTTCGCGGCGCCTGTACTTCCTCAAGGAAGGCCTGCCACGATCGGACGCCGAAGCGCAGGAAAGGACCGCCCGCGCGCTTGCTGTCACGTACGGCTGCACCGCAGGAGAGATCGGCAACCTCTACGCAGTCGCCACCGCCGGACCCTCCGCCGCTGTAACTGCTCTTGCGCCAAACGGTCTTGCCATGCTCGGAGGCAATCACGGTTCGTACCTCGACTTCCTGTCGGTCACAGCTCTCGCCTGACTTGCTGGATCAGATCGAGACTGTCGGCAGGGCTCAACGCCGCTGATCTCAGCGAGTCGAAGGCGAGCGTATAGGAACGGGTCTCCTGCGGAGTTTCCATGTGCAGGGTCCCCGTGACGTGCTCCACGCAGACCACATCGGAGAAGGCCCGGGTCGGAAAGCCGAAGAGGACGAAGGCGCCAGTGAGTCCGACATGAGCCCCGGCGGAGATCGGAAGCACCTGGATGTCGACGTTCGGCCGCTCGGCCACGTCCAGCAGACGATCGAGCTGCGGGCCCATGACCTTGCCGCCACCTACCTCGCCACGAAGGGCGGCTTCGCCCTCGATGACGACGATCCTCGGCGGATCGTCCCTCTCCAGCACCTCTTGGCGCTGCATGCGCGTCTGGACGAACTTCTCGGTCTGCTCGCGGCTGAACATCTCCGGGTTGGACCGATACAGCGCGCGTGCGTAGTCGGGGGTCTGGAACAGCCCGGCGATCAGGAGCGGTTGATACGACCTGATGTAGTCGGAGGTCTGCTCGTAGTCGATGTGATCCGCGTACGACGGCAGCGTCGCTCCGAGATGACGCGTCCACCCGGGCTCGCTCCCCCGCCGGGCCAGCCCGACCAGCCCCTCGACCAGAGCGGCGTCCTCCACTCCGTAGAACGTGAGCAGATCGCGCAGTTCACCGAGTGAGATCCCGAGCCGCGCGTTCTCGATGCGGCTGATCTTCGATCGGTGGCAACCGATCCGTTCGGCCGCTTCCTCAGGTGTCTTCCCTGCCGCCTCTCGCAGCTGCACCAGCGTCGCCGCGAGTCGACGGCGTCGGACAGTTGGTCGAAGTTCGACCATGTGATGCCCCCTCAGAGCCGCTCGGATCCCCCAAGAGTAGTGCGGTGGCGGGAGGTTGGAACATTTTCCATTTGTTTCGGTTGCGGATGGAGCACGTGCGGGAGCACTCTGGTTCTGGTCGCTCGCCGTGACACCTCATGAGCGCTGGGTGACTTCGGCCTGCGGCGAATCAATGAAAGGACCCCCGCGACCGAGCGACCGGTCCGGGGGCATGGCCAACGCTTTCGAGGAGCGTCAACGTGACGAACACTATCGCCCACCTCTTCGAGCCGCTGTTGCGGCTGCTCTTCCCTCCATCCGGCAGGCGCCGTCGAACGACCGTGTGGACCGGCCCTGTCCCGCACCCCGCGATGCCCGCCATCCGCCCGTTCCGGTCCTGGCCGGTACTGCACGGCGAGGACAGCCCTGTCGTACGTCCCTACCTCGCCGCGCACGAGCAGCGGGAGGCCTGCCGGGCACAACGGCAGCGTCGACGAGCGCTGTGGCTCGCGGTGCACGGCATCGACGTGGGGCCGCGACTGATTCACGGCGTGGAGGTGGCCTGATGGATCATTCATCCACGGTCGTCCTGCGGTGGAGCCGCAGAGCCCGGAACGTCGGCCGGGCGCGGGCGGAGTTGCGCACGGCGCTAGGCGCCTGGGGGTTGAGCCGGATCGAGGACGCGGCCTCGCTCGTCCTCTCGGAGCTGCTGACCAACGCGATCAGGCACGCCCGAACCGCGCCCGACCGGGACGTCGAGACACGCTACCTCCGGATCGACGGGGGGCTTCGCCTAGAGGTGCACGACGCGTCGGAGGTACGACCACTCATGGCGCTTCCTGTGGCCGAGGCGGGCGGCGGCTGGGGGCTTCCCCTGGTCGACGTGCTGTCGGAGAAGTGGGGCGTGTCCGACTGGGAAGGTCCCGGGAAGTTCGTATGGGCTGAGCTGTCGGCCGAAGCGGCGCCATAGGCACCGCCGGGACCGCCCCTCTTCCGCAGAGGTGGTTCCGTCGCGTCCGGTCCGTCGCACCAGGTCCGTACGGCGCGTTCGGGAAGAGTGACGACAAGGGCGCCCCCTCCTTCGAGGGGGCGCCCCTGTGCTGTGCCGAGGTGCGGGTGCGGGTCAGTGCTCCGTGGTGCGGGTCAGTGCTCCGTGGAGGTCCTTCGGCGCTTCTTCCACGCGATCACGGCCGCGCCGGCCGCGAGGAGGGCCGCTGCCAGGCCGGCCACCGTCCCCATCTGCGTACCGGTGTCGGCGAGTCCGCCGTCGGCCCGCGGCGGCTGGGTGTGGCCGCCTCCGGTCGGTGCCGGGGTGGACGGCGCCGGGCTCGTCGGCCGGTCCGTCGGGGTCGGCGTCGGGGCGGGCGTACCGGTTCCGCTGGGCGTCGGCGTCGGCTCCGGCGTGGGGTCGCCGGACGGCGTGACGTGGGTGTTGCCGCCCAGCAACTGCGTACCGGTGTCGCGGTAGTCACGCGGTGCGATCTTCGAGCGGTCGGTGATCTGCGGCAGCCGCGGGTTCTCGACGTCGAAGCGCACCTTGGTGATGTTCTGCTTCGGTGCCTTGGAGAAGTCCACGCCGCCGACGCTGTACGTGTAGACGATGCCGCCGTACTCGCGCTCGAACTTGTAGTCGCCCTCCTTGAAGGACTTCACGTACCGCTTGTATACGTCGTTCTTGTCCCACTTCTCGCCGCGGATCGGCCAGCTCTTCACGTCGTTGCTGCCGATGATCCGGTGGTAGTCACCGGCCTTCTTCCGGTCCTGCTGCATGACCCACTCGGCTGCCACCCGGGAGGTGTAGACGCGGCGCAGGTCGGCGTAGATCGGCTCGTCGCTCTTGTTGATCTTCTCTTCGATCTTGGGGATGACGTACTGCTCGATCAGCCGCTGGTTGTGCTGGATCTGCGCCTCGGTGAGGTTGCACTTCTCGCCCGGGACGGGGGCGCTGAACTCCTGCGGCACCGACTTCACCTTCAGCGGGGCGTCCAGGATGTAGATGCCGCCGTCCTGCTCGCGCACCTGCGCGGGCTTCGGCTCGATCCAGTTCCGCACACTGTGCAGGCACGGGGCGCCGCCCACGCGGGCGAGGGAGTCCCAGACCCGGGCCGCGTCCTCGTCCTTGGGGTTCAGGAACGCCGCGTAGTCGTGCTTCATCTGGAGGTCGGCCTCCAGGAGGACCCGTCCGGCGTCGGTCGTGCCGAACTTCTCCTCCATGACCCGGTTGGGCTCGTCCGGGTTGAGGTTCACCCAGAACTTCTCCGGGGTGAGCGCCATCCACGTGAAGAACGAGTCCGAGACGAGCTGGGCCTTCTCCGCCCCTCCGAAGGAGGGGTTCTCGTCGGCGTCCGGGTTGATCCCGGCCTTGTACGAGTAGTCCAGGCCCTTGCCGTTGACCGGGGTGCCGACGTAGCGCAGCTCGAGGGTGGAGAAGTCGACGCCGCCGGGGCCGCGCATGCGCTGCGAGGCGTTGGCGTCGGCGCGCTCCGCCGCGGCGATGCGGCGGGCCTGCTCCCGGTTCTTCGGGGAGCCGTTGGCCGTCCGGTCGGCGGCGCCGTTGGCGGAGCAGATGCCGCCCGCGGCCGCGAGGGCGACGGTGCCGGTGCCCGGGGTCTGGCAGGCGGGGTTCAGGCTGCCGGAGGGCTTGTTGTAGCCGGTGTTGTTGTTGTACTTCGGCTGGGGCGTCGCGGCGTGCTTGTAGCTGCCGATCTTCCCCTTGCCGTCGGCGTCGACCTCGGCGAGCTTCCGCTTGGTGAGGCCGTCGGGCTCCTCGCCGAAGATGTAGACGACCTTCCAGCCCCGGCGGGCGAGGGCCTTGTCGACGTGGATCTCGTTGTAGTCGAAGCGCCCTCCCGCCTTGTACTCGTAGATCGTCTTGGTCTTCGGGTTGACCGCGTCGAACCGGCGGTCCTTGTTCGGGAACTTGTCGCCGAGCTCCCTCTTCAGCTCCTCGTGGAGCTTCTTGTCGATGCCCTTGAGCGAGCCCTGGCACAGCCAGTCCGGGCCGCCGAGCTTGTAGTGCCGGGTGACCTGGCGTTCGAAGCCGGCGCCACGCTTGCCGTTGCCCTCGAGGCGGATGACGCTCTTCAGCCACCCGTCGAAGTCGGTCTTCGACCAGCGCTTGCTGACGTCAGTGTTCGCCTGGTTGCGGTTCCAGCGCGCGTAGATCTGCTTGTGGCGGTCCTTGGGCCACTTCTTGGGATCCTTGCCGTAGCTGTCCAGCTCGTCCTGGTCGGCGGGGAGCTGGAGTCCGTCGTAGCCGAGGGACGGGTTGTCGTAGTCGTAGACGTGCTGCTCGGCGTTGGGCGTGGCGTCCCGGCCGTTGGCGCCGGGCAGGGTGTTGGCCGGCGGCGGGGTGTCCGGAGTGCCGTACTTCTGGTCGCAGCGGTTCTTGCGCGGTGCGGCGGTGGCGTCCTGGGCGTCCAGGAAGGGCAGTCCGCCGGCGAGGAGCCCGGCGCTTATGGCGATGACCGCCGCGCGCACGCCGAAGCGCGTACGTATGCGGGTGAGATAGCTCAACTGGGTTCCCTGGGGGGCAGGGAGGAGTACGGGCAGCGCGCATAGCCCCCGTCATGACGCTGCCATGACACACACTAGGGCAGCCTCTTCCCGATGGCGAAGGGGGCCACGCGGGGCGTGAGTTGCGTAACTGCCGGGTGTGGCTGACTCGTTCGCGGCGGGAGCGGGGTCATAGGGTCATGGGCATGACCCGAGGACAGACTGTGCGCACCGGCGGAGTACCGGACCTCATCGTGTGGATCGATCACGTCCCGGAGGCGATCGACCGGCTGCGGGAGGAGTGGCTTCCCGAAGAGACGCGGCTGGATTTCACCGTGGAGTCGCTGCCCAGGCTGGAAGCAGCCCTGCTGGCCGCGGAGACGACGGGGGACGGCGACGTCGCACTCGTGAACGACGCCGTGGCCTATCTCGGGGAGGTCCTGCTGAGCGTGGGGGGCGGAGGCTGGGGGTGGGACACGGCGCAGGGGGGCCGTCCCGTCGTGGTGCCGGACGCCGCGCTCGGGCTCGCGCCGGTGGAGCCGAGGCTGCTGATCGACCGGGCGCTGGACACCCGTACCGGCGAGGAGTTCGCCGCCGCCGCGGCACGGCTGCGCGACTCCGTGGCCGGGCTGCGTGAGGAGCGGCCGGAGTGGGAACCGGTCAAGGAGCACACGCCCGGGGTGGACCCGGAGCCGCGGGTGGCGGGCCATCCCTGGCTGACCGGCTGGCTCGCCGAACGGGAGCGGGCCTTCGCCGCCTGGGTCCAGGAGACCGGGCGGCCGGCGGACACCTGGGACTTCTCCCCGGCCTCGCTCGACGCGCTGGAGGACCTGGTCAAGGAGCGTGTCGCCGGCAAGGAGCAGTTCGCGGCGGCGAGGCCGGGGCCGTTCCTCCAGGGCGCCGCCTGGTACGTAGGAGAGGTGGCGCGCCGCACGCGGGGCGCGGAATGGGCGTACATGGACCCGGAGGAGCACGACAGCACCTGGGCGGGCAAGCCGTACATGACCCAGCCGGGGGTACGGGACGGCAACATCGCCTCCCCGATGGCGGAGCTGTACGCGGCCGCGGTGATGGCGGGGGAGGGCGAGAGGGGGGTGCTGCGGGAGCGGCTGAGCTGGTACAAGGAGCGCTGACCTGCCGGTCGCCGCGGACCCGTTCCTGGAGTTCGGTGGCCCGCCGCCGCCAGGGGAGTGGGGATCGTGCGCCACCGGCGCGGTGTCGGCCCGCGGGCTCAGGCGAGGGCGGCGACCAGCAGGGTGAAGGCGGCGATGATGACGGCGACGCGGACGTAGTGGAAGCGGTCCCAGCGGTTCATCTGCTCCTTCCAGTCCTCGGGCCGGTTCTCGGGGGTCCACGTCTTGCCCCGGTTGTTGATCGGGACGAGCAGCAGAAGCGACATGACCACGCTCAAGATCAGCAGCGCGCCGGCGATGACGACGAGGCCGGCGCCGGGGCGGTGCCATCCGGCGACGGCCCAGACCGCGACGAGGACGAGCGAGGTGATGTACCAGACCGGCATCACGGCGCCGAGCATCCGGCCCCCGTGGGCGCGGCCGAGCACGCCGCTGTCCTCGGGGAGTGCCTTGAGGATCGGGTTGATGACGAAGGCGACGGAGAACTCCACCCCCACCATCACGCCGACGACCACGGTGGTGAACACCTCGAGTGCGTTGACCATGATGACCCCCTCCAGGGATCTAGCGTTGCTAGCCGATGAGGCAACGCTAGTACTGCCGCCGCTCGATTGTCTAGCAGTGCTAGGATCGAATCATGTCGGTACAGGAACGCAAGGAACGCGAACGGGCGGAGCGCGAGCGCCTCATCGTGGCGACGGCCCGCGAACTCGCCGAGCAGCAGGGCTGGGACGCGGTCACCACCCGCCGGCTCGCCGAGCGCATCGAGTACAGCCAGCCCGTCCTCTACAGCCATTTCCGCGGCAAGCGCGAGATCATCGGCGCCGTCGCCCTCAAAGGCGCCGCCGAGATGGCCGCGTCGCTGCGGGCCGCGGCCTCCGCCGCAGACGGCCCCCGCACCCGGGTCACCGCCCTGGCCCGCGCCTACCTCGACTTCGCCGAACGCAACCCGGCGGTCTACGACGCCATGTTCCAGCTCGACGGCGGCCTGGCGTTCGCACGCGAGGACACCCCCGAGCCGCTGAAGGACGCCTTCGCCGCCTTGCTGGAGAACCTCGGCGAGGTCGCCGGGGACGGCGTCCACCCGGCACTGTTCACCGAGACGTTCTGGGCGGCCCTGCACGGACTGGCCACCCTGACCCGGGCGCGACGGCTCCCGCCGGAGGACACCGAGCGCAGGGTGGAGCTGCTGGTGGACCGGCTCGCCGTGCTCTGACACACCGCCCCAGCGGGCACGCAGCCTGGGTCCCCGGACCCCGCTGCCTGCCTCCGGCATTGCTTCCGGTCACTCGCGCCCACACGGCACAGCCGCAGACCGCCGGGCCCGTACCCCCGACGGGGCACCCGCCCCGGAAGCCACGGTGCTCATTGATCACGACCCGATACGCGCCCCAGGGGTCAGGAGGTACCAGTCGGGCCGGTCAGCGGCCGCCCGCCACCCGCAACACCGTGCCCGTCGTGTACGACGCGTCGTCCGACAGCAGCCAGGCCACCGCTCCCGCGATCTCGGCGGGGCGGCCCGGGCGGCCCAGGGGGGTGATCAGGGCCGCCTTCGCCGGGCGGTCCGGGTCGCCCATCGTCGCGTGCATGTCGGTCTCGATGACGCCCGGGGCCACCGCGTTGACCCGGATGCCGTCCGGGCCCAGTTCCTTGGAGAGGCCCACGGTCAGCGCGTCGGTGGCCGCCTTCGTCGCCGCGTAGTGGACGTACTCGCCGGGGCTGCCGAGCGTGGCGGCGGCGGAGGAGATGTTCACGATCGCCCCGCCCCCGCGCCCCGCCATGTCCCGCGCCGCGCGGCGGCAACACAGCAGGTACCCCAGGAGGTTGACCTCCACCACCCGGCGCAGGTTCTCCGTCGTGGCGTCCGCGAGCCGCCCCAGCGGGCCCGTCACGCCCGCGTTGTTCACCAGGCCTGTCACGGGGCCCAGTTCGGCCTCCGCCGTGTCGAACAGCCGCTCCACGTCCGCCTCGACAGAGGTGTCGACCTGCACGACGACGCACCGGGCGCCAGCCGCCCGCACGGCCGCCGCCGTCTCCTCCGCGGCGCCGGCGTCCCGTACGTACCCGAGCGCCAGGTCGTGACCGTCCGCCGCCAGACGTACGCAGGTCGCCGCGCCGATCCCCCGGCTCCCACCGGTGACGACAGTCGTACGGGACATGGTGTTCCACCCTTCTCGCGGTCGCGCCGCACCCACCGTAATCCGATGGCCGCACCGGACGATCGCTGGCTACCCTCACCGCCATGGTCGACCTCGTGCGCAGACTGATCGCCGCCCAGTTCCCGCAGTGGGCGGAGCTGCCCGTCACGCGCGTGCCGTCGGCCGGTACGGACAACGACATGTACCGGCTCGGAGAGCGCCTCGCCGTCCGGCTGCCCAAGACCGCCGAGACCGCGGGCTCGATCGCCAAGGAGCAGCGCTGGCTGCCGCACCTCGCCCCGCATCTGCCGCTGCCCGTGCCGGTTCCGGTGGGCCACGGCGTGCCCGGGGAGGGCTTCGCGCTGCCCTGGTCGGTGTACGACTGGCTGGACGGGGCCAACGCCTATGACGAGCCGATCGCCGATCTCGCCCACGCCGCAACAGAGTTGGGACGCTTCGGCGCCGCCCTGCGCCGCGTGGACGCGACCGGCGGCCCGAGGTCGTTCCGGGGCGGCCATGTCAGCGAGTGGGCGGAAGGCGCCATGGAGGGCGCGATCCGGGAGCTGGGCGCCGAGGGCGTCTTCGACGCGGACTTCGTGGCCGGCGTGTGGGAGTCGGTGCTGCGGCTGCCGCAGTGGGACGGCCCGCCCGTGTGGATCCACGGCGACCTGCTGCCCGGCAACGTGCTGGCGCGGGACGGCCGGCTCAGTGCCGTCATCGACTTCGGCGCCGTCGGCACCGGCGACCCCGCCTGCGACATGATCGCGGCCTGGACGCTCCTCACCGCCGAGACCCGCCCGCTGTTCCGCGAGGCCGCCGAGGTCGACGACGCGACCTGGGCCCGGGGCCGGGGCTGGGCCCTGTGCTTCGGCGTGGTGTCGGAGCCGTACTTCCGCGACACCAACCCCGTCCTCGCCGCCGTCGCCCGCCGCACCCGGACCGAGGCGCTCGCCGAGTTCTGACCCGCATTGACAGGGGGCTGTTCATCCCAGCTCCCAGGCCTCACCATGCTCCCGACCACTCGTGCTGCTCGTACGTAACACCTCGTAGGGGGAAGCGTGTTGAGGCTCCGTGTCGCGATCGTTCCGTTGCTCGCCCTGCTGTCGCTCCTCCTCGCCCAGGCCCCGGCTCAGGCCGTCTCCCGTACCCCCGTCGTCTTCGTCCACGGCTACAACGCCGACCCCGGCGTCTGGGGCGCGCTGCGCGAGGACCTCAAGGCCGACGGGTACACCGACGCCGAGCTGTACTCCTTCGGCTACGACACCCACCGCTCCGTCAACGAGGTCATCGCCGGTGAACTCGCCGCGTACGTCGAGGACGTCAAGCGGCGGACCGGCGCGAGCCGGGTCGACCTCGTCGCTCACTCCTTCGGCAGCCTCGTCACCCGCTGGTACGTGAAGTTCGACGGCGCCGGCCAGTCGTCCGTGGCCCACTGGGTCTCCCTCGCCGGCCCCAACCACGGCACCAGCACCGCATGGGCCTGCGCGCTGTGGGACCAGGCCTGCCGCGACATGACCCCGGGCTCGTACGTACAGAAGCGGCTCGCGGAGGGCGACGAGACCCCCGGCGCCGTCCGCTACGCCACCTGGTGGTCGAACTGCGACGAGGTCATCAACCCGGACAGCAGCGTCCCGCTGACCGGCGCCGCCAACAACGCCGCCGGCTGCCTCGACCACAATGCGCTGCTCGGTGACGACGCAGTGTCCCGGGGAGTCCGCGCCTTCCTCGCCTCCTAGCCCAACTGCTCGGGCAGCGGCGAGGAGTGAATGACCGTCAGGCCGGACACGGCACGCGTCAGCGCCACGTACAACCGCCGCAGTCCCGTCCGCTCGTCCGGCTCGCCGTCCACGACGGCCGCCGGGTCGTCCAGGACCACGTAGTCGTACTCCAGGCCCTTCGCCAGCGAGGCCGGGACGAGCGTGAGCCGGGACTCGGCCGTCGTCTCCTCGCCGGGGGAGAGGTACGCGAGGCCCGCGGCGGTCAGCGCCTCGGCCAGCGGGGCGATCCGGGCGTCGGCGGCGATCAGGCCGATGGAGCCCTCGTGCTCCAGGGACTCCACGCAGGCCGCGACCACGTCCGCGTCGAGGTCGGCCGACTTCCTGACCGACAGCGAGCCCGGGTTCTCCCGGACCGACTCGACGGCCGCCAGGCCCGGGGACATGTGCGGCAGCAGCCGGGAGGCGTACGCGATGACCCCGCGCGGCACACGGAAACCGGCGGTCAGCTCCTCCACCACGGCCTCCGGCTTGCCCAGGTGCGTCAGGGCCTGCGCCCAGCTCTCGGTCGCCCAGGGCGTGGTGCCCTGCGCGAGGTCGCCCAGGATCGTCGCCGAACCGGTCGTGCAGCGGCGGCCGACGGCGCGGTACTGCATCGGGGACAGGTCCTGCGCCTCGTCCAGGACCACGTGCCCGAGCGAGTGCGTACGCTCCACCAGGTCCTGCGCCTCGTCGATCAACACCGCGTCCGCCACCGACCACGTGGCCGACTTCACCGACCGCGCGGGCTTCGCCCACAGCAGCAGCTTCTGCTCGTCGGCCGTCAGGACGCCGTCCGCGTGCTCTGCGAGGAACTCGGCGTCGCTCAGCAGCCGCAGCACCAGCTTCGCCGGATCGACCGGCGGCCAGACCGCCTTCACGGCCGCCTTCACCGCCGTGTTGCGGGCCACCGCGTCCTGCACCCGGTCGTCGGGCGCCTCGCCCGCCTGCTCCATGCGCACCAGAACGGCGTGCGCGATGCGCTGAGGCAGAGCCTCGCGGGCGGCCCCGTAACGGATGTCGCGATCGCGCAACTCGCGTACGATCTCCTCCAGTTCGTAGGCGGGAACCCGCCAGCGCCGCGAGCCGCGCACCACCATCAGCGGCTCCGCCGGCAGCGTCACATGCGACCAGACCGCCCGCCGAAGCACCTCCGCCATCCGCGCGTCGCCCTTGACGACCGCGGTGGCCGCTTCGTCCGTGCCCCGCACCTCGACATGCGCGACGAGGTCGTCGACGGTCGCCTGCCGCACCTCCAACTCGCCGAGGGCGGGGAGGACTTGCTCGATGTACTGGAGGAAGGACCGGTTCGGTCCGATGACCAGCGTGCCGGTGCGGGCGAGCCGCTCGCGGTGCGCGTAGAGCAGGTACGCGACCCGGTGCAGGCCCACCGCCGTCTTTCCGGTGCCCGGGCCGCCCTGGACGCAGACGCTGCCGGCGAGCCCGGACCGTACGATCTCGTCCTGCTCGGGCTGGATGGTCGCGACGATGTCCCGCATCGGCCCGACGCGGGGCCGCTCGATCTCGGCCTGGAGCAGTCTGCTGGTCTGCTCCAGCTCGGTGGGGTCGGAGAGATGCTCGTCCTCGTACGCGGTGAGGTCACCGCCCGTGTAACCGAACCGGCGCCGCAGCCCGACGTCCTGCGGGTCCTTCTTCGACGCGCGGTAGAACGGCTGGGAGACGGGCGCGCGCCAGTCGATGACCATGGGGTCGCCGTCGGCGTCGTGGACGTGCCGGCGGCCGATGTAGAAGCGTTGGCCCTCCTGCGTGGTGTGCAGGTAGTCGAGCCGTCCGAAGAACAGCGGAGTGTGGGACAGATCGGCGAGCGCCTTGATCCGCTCCTCGATCTGGCGGCCGAGGACGAGGGAGTTGACCCAGTTCGCGGTGACGTCCTTGATGTCGAGCGCCTCGACGTCCTCGCGCATCGCGCGCAGCGCGGCGCGCGAGTCGGCGAGATGGGCGCGCTCGCGCGCGAGTGGGTCGGACATGGCGGTGCCTCCGAGTATGCGTACAGATGCGTCATGACTGGGCGACCGCCGGTTTCCGACCGGACGGCGGCGCTCCACGGGGGAGGCGGGGAAGTCGGAGATCGTACCCTCGGGGGCGCGGGCGAGGCGAATGGTTTTCGCGGGGGAGGACCCGTAGGGGATGGCGTCCGACCTGAGGGGGACGGGAGTTCTACCCCCAGCCGGATGTGTTCGGAATGTCCGAATTCCATCATGGAGACATGACCACAGCGACCTTCACCCCGGCCCGTACGATCCCCCACCCCCTGGGCGTCGCCCTCCGAGCGATACGCGCCTTCGGCGGCGCCGCCGTGAGCGTCGTGCTCCTCGGCGAGTACGCGGAGGAGGCGGGGGTGAGGAACCCGCGCCCCGAGTACGTGGGAGGCCCGGACTGAGTACGACACCCCATGCCGACGCCCTGATGGACTGACCGGCGTCCCTTCTGACCGACGTCCCCTTCTCGCCGCCGGCCGTCCTAGGCCGGCGGGGTCAGCCGGCGCACCAGGGTGACCGCCTCGTCCGTGCGCCCCGCCCCGCACGTGCGCAGGATCTCGGCCAGGCCCGGGTGCCGGGCCTCGACCAGGGCGGCCGCATCCAGGAGGTCGACCGCTCCCGCCGTCGAGGTGAGCAGATCGCGCAGCCGTCGTACGAACCGGAGATCGGCGTCCGCCGAGGACTCGGCCGCGGGGGCCGCGTCGCCGGTGACGGTGGTACCGAGCGAGTCCTGGCCCGGGGTCCGGCTGGCGCGCACCTCGGCGAGGCCGGCCGGTACCGCCGAGGCCGGCACCGTACCCGCGCGGACGTCGCGGGCCAGGTGCAGCAGCGCGGAGAGCCGCGCCGCGGCGTCGGGGTTGGCGATCCGCGCGCGCTGCCCGCGCATGACGAGACTGAGCATGGCCGGGGAGACCCCCAGGGTCTCCGCGAGACCCGACTGGGTGACCCCGAACAGCGTGCACAGCTCCCGGCAGAGCTCCCCCAGGGGGGCTCCGTACCACTGACGCTGGAGTTCCAGATTGCGTGCCGTAGTGGTCTGGTCCATGTCCTCACGCTAGGGCGATCGATTGACACTTGTCAAAAGAAGTTTTCATGTGTCAATCTCCGGGTGGAAGGCATCCACCGGCGCCCCACTAGCTGATTGGTCATCACCATGCCCTGGAAGCGCACCTCTTCACTGCTCGCCGTCGTCGTCGCGGCCGGCCTGACGCTCACCGCCTGCTCTCAGGAGGTCGGCTCCGACACCAAGGCCGGCTCGAGCGCCTCGTCCAAGCCCTCCACCGCCGCCCCTGAGCCCTCAGACGCGTCCGGCGCGGTGGAGGCCCCCAAGGACCTGCCCGCCGGACTTCCCCTTCCAAAGGGCGAGTTGACGTCGGTCACGGGCGACACCGGCGCCTATGTCCTCACGTACCGCACCGAAGACTCCAAGGCCGTCCTGGACCAGTACCGCAAGGCCCTGGAGGGCGCCGACTACACGGTCGTGGACATCGCCGGTACCTTCACCGCCACCTCGGGCGCGAACGCGGTGCAGATCACCACCAGTGGGGACCTGGTCATCCTCACCCTCGCCGGCTCCTGATCCGGGGATACCCTTCCCTGCATGGAGGCAGGGGGGATGCTCGCCGACCGGTACCGCCTCGTCGCGCCGGTCGCGCGTGGGGCGCAGGGCACGGTCTGGCGGGCGGTCGACACGCATGGCGGCGGTGACGTCGCCGTGAAGGTGCCCGGGGGGATGTGCGGGAACGCGGACGTCGAGTCGCTGCTCAGGCTGGTCTGCGAGCAGTCCGTGCGGATCGGGCACCCGCACGTCCTCGCCCCGCTGGACTGGTTCGTCCGTGACGCCGAGGCCTGGCTGGTGCTGCCGCTCGTGCGCGGCGGCACCCTGGCGGGACTGCTCGCCGACTACGGCGAACTGCCCCTGCCCGTCGCCCTGTTGATAGCCGAGCAACTCCTCGACGCGCTGGCGGCGGTGCACGCCGTCGGGCTCGTGCACCGTGATGTGAAGCCCTCGAACGTGCTGCTCGCGGCGACCGGCGAGGGCCGCCCGCACGCCTTCCTCGCCGACTTCGGCGTGGCCCGCGTCCTCCCGCACCTCCAGCTCACCTCGCCCGCGTGCGTGCCGGGCACACCCGACTACCTCGCACCGGAGATCCGCGCCGGGGCGGCCAGTTCACCGGCCCAGGACGTCTACGCGGCCGGACTGGTCCTGCGCGCCCTTGGCGGCCCGCCCGCCCTGGTCGCCGCGATGCTCGCCGACCGCCCGGAGGACCGTCCGTCGGCCGCGGCAGCCCGCGACGAGACCGCCCGGGCGCGGCAGGCCCTCGGTCCTGAGCGGTGGCCGGTGATCTGGGCGGACGAGCCCTTCGTCGTACCGGACCAGTTCGCCGACGCCCCACCGGCCCCGGCCCTTCCCGCCGCCCCGCCGGCCCCACCCCTCCCGTCCGCCCCGCCGGTCGTGCCGGGAGGACGCCGACGCGCCACGGGTGTATGGGTGGCGGCCGCCGCCGTGGCCGGTGCCGCGCTGATCGCCGTGGCGGTGGCCGTCGCGCTGACGGCCACCGAAACCGAGAAGGGCAGCCCGCCGCCCCGGACCGTACCGGCCGACACCGTCATCGGCCCGGCGGACCCCGCAGGCCCCACGGCGTACGCCGAGTGCACCTCCGGCGAGGAGCTCGACCTCGAGTTCAGCCCGGAGGGTTACGCGCTCCTCTGCGCGCACGTCCCCGGCACCCGACGCTACGAGTGGACCCCCAGCGCCGGCTAACCGACCGGCTCGTCGTCCGCCAGCAGCTCGTCCGCGTCGACGATCCGGTACGCGTACCCCTGCTCGGCCAGGAACCGCTGGCGGTGCGCCGCGAAGTCCTGGTCGATCGTGTCGCGCGCGACGACCGAGTAGAAGTGCGCCTGGTGCCCGTCAGCCTTCGGCCGGAGCACCCGCCCGAGGCGCTGAGCCTCTTCCTGCCGGGACCCGAAGGTGCCCGACACCTGGATCGCGACCGTCGCCTCGGGCAGGTCGATGGAGAAGTTCGCCACCTTCGAGACGACGAGGACGCTGATCTCGCCCTCCCGGAACGCGTCGAAGAGCTTCTCGCGCTGCGCGTTAGACGTCTCGCCCTTGATGACCGGCGCGTCCAGGTGCTCGCCGAGCTCGTCCAGCTGGTCGATGTACTGGCCGATGACGAGGATCTGCTGCCCGGCGAACCTCCGCACCAGCGCCTCGGTCACCTTCCGCTTCGTCGCCGTCGTGGCGCAGTAGCGGTACTTCTCCTCCGTCTCGGCCGTCGCGTACGTGAGCCGCTCCGTGTCCGTGAGGTTGACCCGTACCTCGACGCAGTCGGCGGGCGCGATGTACCCCTGCGCCTCGATCTCCTTCCACGGCGCGTCGAACCGCTTCGGGCCGATCAGCGAGAAGACGTCGGACTCCCGCCCGTCCTCCCGGACGAGGGTCGCCGTAAGGCCGAGCCGCCGCCGGGCCTGGAGGTCGGCGGTGAACTTGAAGACCGGCGCGGGCAGCAGATGCACCTCGTCGTAGACGATCAGGCCCCAGTCGCGGGAGTCGAAGAGCTCCAGGTGGGGATAGATCCCCTTCCGCTTCGTCGTCAGCACCTGGTACGTGGCGATGGTGACCGGCCGGATCTCCTTCCTCGTACCGGAGTACTCGCCGATCTCGTCCTCGGTGAGCGAGGTCCGCCTCACCAGCTCGTGCTTCCACTGCCGCGCGGAGACCGTGTTCGTGACGAGGATCAGCGTCGTGGCCTTCGCCTGCGCCATCGCCCCGGCGCCGACCAGCGTCTTCCCGGCGCCGCAGGGCAGCACGACGACGCCGGAGCCGCCGTGCCAGAAGCCCTCGACGGCCTGCTTCTGGTACGGGCGCAGGGCCCAGCCGTCCTCGGCGAGGTCGATCCGGTGCGCCTCGCCGTCCACGTAACCGGCGAGGTCCTCGGCCGGCCAGCCCAGCTTCAGGAGCGTCTGCTTGATCTGCCCGCGCTCGGAGGGGTGCACGACGACGGTGTCCTGGTCGATCCGGGCGCCGACCAGCGGCTGCACCTTCTTCGAGCGGAGGATCTCCTCCAGGACGGGGCGGTCGGTGCTGGTCAGGACGAGCCCGTGGGTGGGGTGCTTGGAGAGCGTGAGCCGGCCGTACCGTGCCATGGTCTCGGCGACGTCCACGAGGAGCGCGTGCGGCACGGGGTAGCGGGAGAACTCGACGAGCGCGTCCACGACCTGCTCGGCGTCGTGCCCGGCAGCCCGGGCGTTCCACAGCCCGAGCGGCGTCACCCGGTACGTGTGGATGTGCTCGGGCGCCCGCTCCAGCTCCGCGAACGGAGCGATGGCTCGGCGACAGGCGTCGGCCAGCTCGTGGTCGACCTCCAGGAGCAGCGTCTTGTCGCTCTGGACGATGAGTGGTCCGTTCACGCGCGATCAGGTCCTTCCGGGCCGTTCCGGTGACGGCCAAATATCCAGTGTGCCTGAGGCCCGGCCGATGTCGGTGGGGGCTGCCACACTGAAGGCGACCGGTTCCACGAGAGGGAGGTGGCGAGATGAGCGTCGCGCACGATCCGCACTATGGGCCCTGGACCATAGAGGAAGTCCTGGCATTGGGGGAGGACCGTGGTCAGCGTCGTGAATTGATGGGGGAAGCGCTCGTGATGTCTCCGGCTCCGGGATTCAAGCACCAGCGGGCGTCCCTCCGCCTGGCGATGCTGCTGGATCGCGCAGTTCAATCCTCGGGAGCGCCCGCCGAAGTCCTTGAGGCGGTCAATCTCGTCCTGCCCGACGGGCTCTTCATCCCGGACATCGTGGTCGTGGAAGCCGCCGCTGCCGCAGAGAACCCGGTGACGTGCGACGCAGACGCCGTGCTGCTCGTCGTCGAGATCGTCTCGCCGTCGTCGTCAGGCCGCCGGACCGACCGGCTGCTCAAGCCGCCGTACTACGCGGAGGCGGGCATCGAGCACCTGTGGCGGCTCGAACTGGAGCCGGTGCCGACCTTGGTCGTATGCGAGCTGCAGGATGGCCGCTACGTGGAGCGGACGGTCGCCGAGGCGGGGCGGACGACGCTGATTGAGAAGCCGTTCCCGGTGGAGGTCGATCCGGCCGCTCTCGTCGCCCCCAGGTCCTAGACCTGGTCCTCCGCCAGTTCCGCGACGCCCGTGATGCGGTGCAAGGGGTACGTGCGGACCTCGTCCGCCGTGTGGTCGTAGCCCGTCACGAAGCCGCCCTCCACGCGGACGGGGGCGATCACGCGCTGGCTGGCCGCGCCCTCCGCGTTGACGTAGCCGATCCAGACGGCGGAGCCGGTCATCGCGGCGGCCTGGACCGTGGCCAGGGTCTCGGCGGGGGACGTGCGGGGGAGTTCGCCGGCCGCCATCGGGGCCGCCGGTTCCTTCCGTACCGCCGTCGCGGCCAGGTCCCCGGCCCGGATCGCGCGGACCGCCGCGCCGAGCAGGGTCGCGTCCGGGGCGGGCGGGCCCTCGGGGACGGGGGCGGGCGCGGTGCGGGGGCTGGTGCGGTAGGCGTCGGCGCGGGTGATCAGGACGTCGCCCGCCGCGGACTCGGCCGCCGGGGCGTACCCCATCGACCGCAGCCCTTCGAGCAGCGCCGCCGGGTCCGTCTGGGCGGCGAGCACGGTCGGCGCGAGGCGGCGCAGCCGCAGCGACGCGGACCGCTTGTCGGCCAGGATCTCGCCGAGGAGCGCGTCGTCGTCGCAGCGTACGTACGCGGAGGCGGCCCCGATCCGGAGGTGGCCGTGCCTCCGTGCCACGTCGTCGATGAGGTACGAGAGCGGCTGCGGCACCGGCGTACGGGAGTGGGCCTTCAGGAAGTCGTGCAGGTCGGACGCGCTGCGGCCGGCGTCGAGCGCCCGGCGCACCGAACCGGGCGTGAACCGGAAGACGGTCGCACCACCCTTCGACTCCACGTCCGCGAGAACGGAGAGCATGTCGGCGAGCGGGCGCTGGAGCGGCCCCGGCGCGACGGCGGTGAGGTCGGCCTGCAGGAGCACGTGGTCGACGGCCTCGGGGAGGAGCGGGGCGAGCAGGGTCGCGGCCCGGGACGCGGCGACGGACAGCTCGACGCCGTGCTCGGCCACGGGCTCGGCGGCCGCCTCGGCGATGGGCAGATTGAGCAGCGCCCGCGCGGGCGAGGCGAGGGCGCCGCGCCCGGTGATCCCGAGCATCTCGGCCTCGGTGAGGGTCCACAGGGCGATCCGGGAGCGGAGGTCGGTGGGGACGGGGGCGGGGGAACCGGCGGTGGCGGAGCTGGGGCCTGTGCCGTACGCCGTAGCGGTGCGGGCGCCGGTTGCGGTCCCGGAGGCCGTGCCGTACGCCGTGCCGGGAGCGCCCGTACCGGTGCCCGCCGCGGCGCTCGTACCCCGGCCCGGGGCCGCGCCCATACCCGTACCCGTACCGGAACCCGCACCTCCGCCCCGCAGCGGCCGTTCCCACCGCAGCCTGGCCAGCAGCGCCTCCGGGTCCGCCGCCGCCCCCGGCGGCAGCGTCGCCTGGAGGGTGAGGACCCGGCGCCGTACCTCCGGGGCCGCGCCCCGGTCGAGGTCCGGGCCCAGGACGGACAGCGTGCGGCCCTTCGCGTCCTGGCCGCCGACGAGGCCCGACGTCCGCGTCCCCACCAGCCACGACGTGGCGAGCCGGGCCCAGCGCTCGGCGGGCGGCAGGTCGAGCCAGTCGTCGTACGCGGGCGTCGGCGCGTACCGCTCGTCCGCCTCGCCGTCCGAGGCCAGCAGCCCCGCCCCGTAACAGAGCTCCAGCCAGAACGCCGCGGCCTGCTCGGTCACGTCCAGCGCGACGGCGGTCCGCTTGAGATCCCGTACGGACATCCCGCCCGCGCGCAGCACGGCGGGGCCGCCCTGGTCCCAGCCCTTCAGCAGCTCCTCGACCGTCGCGATCGCCGTGTACGCCTGCCCGGCCGCCGCGTTGTCCACAACCTGGGGACGGTATTCGCGCAGGACGGTCAGCTCGGGCGCGTGCGGCTCGGGCGTGCGGTGCGCCCGGCCGCCGCGCAGATGCAGCGCCGCCTCCCGGGGCAGGACGACCGTCCGGGGCGAGGCGGGCAGCAGCAGGCCGCGGTCGCGCAGCCACTGGACCGGCGGGGCCGGGTTCGCCGTGACCTCCCCGTACGGCGGACCCCACACCAGCCGGTCGAGCACCGCCAGCGCTTCCGTCGGCGCCGTGTCGAGCAGCGTGCCCATCCGCTCCCGGTTGGTGAACAGCTCCGTCAGGGCCGCCACCGCCGACACCGGATCGTGCGTCGCGGGCAGCCCGGCGGCCGCGATGATCTCCTGGATCCGGCCGGGCGACATCCCCGCCGTGGCCTCGGCGACGGTCGGCCCGAGGCCGGTCGGGGACGGGTGCTGCGGGGAGGGCGCGAGCAGCTCCCGCGCGGTCCGTACGAGCCGCAGCCGGTCCTCCTCGCCCCAGACCAGGGCCTGTTCGCGCAGCACCTCCACGGCCCGGGGCAGCGCCGCCTCGATCTCCGGGTCGCCGTCGTCGCCGGTGAGCAGCGCGAGGAGTACGGGATACGGTGCGGGGTCCGGGGCCACGGCCAGCGCCTCGGCGGTCTGGAGCGCGAACCGGTCGAGCCGTTCGAGCGCGCGGACGACGGAGGCGCGGGTGCCGGCGCGGGTGGCGAGCTGGGTCAGGTCGTTCGGCACGGGGGAGAGCAGATCCGGGCGCGCGCGCAGCAGCGCGGCCAGCCCTTCGTCGCCCCGCGCGCGCAGTGCCTCCGCGAGCGTGCGCGGCGCGGCGGCGCCGCCGGTTCCTGCGGGCACGTGCGCCTCCCGATCGAGCTCACCGATCCCCATCCGCCCCACGTTAGCCCCTGCGCGGGCGCTAACGTCGGGGCGTACCGGCCGTGGAGGGGACTGTGGGGATCGAGAGCGACCAGTTGGTCTTCGACTATCTGAGCCGGGTGGGGGATCTGGCGCAGCAACGGCAGCTGCCGTCGGGCACGCGGATGCGGCTCGTGTCGTCGCTCCGGGGCGAGATCGACCGTCGGCGCGCCACGTACGGCCAGGAGAGTCCGACGGCGGTCCGCTCCATCCTGGCGGAGCTGGGCACGCCGGACGAGGTGGTGGACCGGGCGGCGGGGATTCCGCCCGTACCGGCGCCGGCCGAGCGGCCGGAGGTGCCGGAGCAGCGGGGGCGGCTGCGGAAGAAGCGAGCCGTACCGAAGCCGCGTACGGAACCGGAACCCGAACCGCGGCCCGGGCCGGGGCCGGAAGCCTGGGCGACCGCACCCCACTTGGCGGGGACGGACGAGGTCGGGGCGGCCGACACCGAACCGGACTGGTGGCGCCTGGACGACACACCGCGGCCGGGGGACGATCTCGTGCCGGGGTTCAAGGGCGGGGTGGAGATCCCGGAACTGCTCAAGCCGCCCGTGGAGGAGACGGACGAGGCCGAGGAGGCCGGGCGCGAGGCCGTCGAGGAGGACGCCCCGCGCCCGGGCTGGAAGCGCCTGCTGCGCCGCCCTCGCAAGGCCGCAGCGTCCGACGCCGCACCCGCCGCCGACCCGGATCCGGACGCGGACCCCGCCACGGCGGAGCCGGCCCCGGCGCGCCGCGTCCGCCTCGGCAACCCCGTCCTCCTGCTCGCCGCACTCCTCCTGGTCGGAGGCGCCGTCTTCGGCTCCCTCCTGGCCCTCGCGGGCGGCTGGCTCCTCGCCTACGCCTCGCGCCGCCTCTCGCGTACGGAGACCCAGTGGGCGGTCATCATCCTCCCGGCCCTGGCGGCCACGGGGGGCGCGGTCTGGCTCTGGGGCCGTGTGGAAGGCCGCTGGGGCGAACCGGTCGCGGCGGGCGGCGAGGCGATGGGCGCGGCCGTCTCGGAGACCTGGCCCTGGACCCTGAAGGCCGCGGCCCTCGCGTCGGCCCTGTTCCTGATCTGGCGCTCCCGCCGCCACTGACCACGTGGTCAGGACATGATCGGGTGACGGTCCAGGAACCGGGCCATGGTCTCGGCGACCGGTTGGGACCTTTCGATGTGGAGGAGATGGCCCACGCCGGGGACGACGTGCTCCTCGACGTCGGGCACGGTCGAGCGGAGGAACTCGGCGACCTCGACCCACAGCGGTCGGGTGTCGCCGCCGAGCACGGACAGCACCGGCCGGCGGATCGCCGCGGCGTCGTCAGGGCCGAACCGCCAGTCGACCAGGGCGGCGAGCTCGATCCCGAAGAACGTATCGGCGTCCTTGACCGCATGCGCGACGCTGCCCGGCACACGCTCCTCCAGCAAGGTCCGGCAGCGCTCCCAGTCCATCCCGCAGACGACGGGCATGAACAGCCCGAGGGCCCGTTCGTGCTCCCCGTTCGCGTACGCCTCGAACGCCGGCGCCACTGCCGCCAGGGTCGCCGGGGCGGCGCTCAGCGTCAGCAGGAGCGGCTCCAGCAGGGTTGCCGTGGCGACGCGGTCGGGGTGGTCGCGGACGAGTTGGGCGGCGACCGCCCCGCCGGTCGAGTGCCCGGCCACATGGGCGCGGTCGATGCCGAGACGGTCGAGCAGCGCGACGGCGTCGGTGACGTGGTCGGCGACGGTGACCGGCCCGGGGGTGTGGGTACTGCCCTCCCAGCCCCTCTTGTGGTACCGGATGAGCCGGCGTCCGGTGAGGGCCGGCTCGGCGACGAGCGGGAGGAACCCGTCGGCGAGGACCGGACTGATGAACAGGACCGGCTCGCCGGATCCCCGCGTCTCGTACTCCATTCGGATGCCGTTCACGGTGAGGGTGTCCATGATGTCCTCTCATGTCCTGTGTTGTCCTCGGCGGTGGTCATGGCTTACCAAGGAGGCGTAAGCGGGGCTGTTACCGCCGTAACCGCCTCGCGCCCGGATCGAGGGAAGTGCTCGTGACCGATGCCGCCGGCGGTGGGGCCGCGCTGGAGCGGGCCAGGGACGCTGCCGCCCATGGCGCGTGGGCCGACGCCTACACCGCTTACCTGGCCGCCCAAGGGGCAGGCGAACTCGGGCCCGCGGAGCTCGCCGATCTCGCCGGGGTCGCGTATGCCGCGGGGCATCTCGATGTCGCGATCGAGACCTGGGAACGGCTCCACGGCGAGCTGGCCGGCCGGGACGACAACGGCGCGGCCGGAGCCGCCGTGCGGGTGGCCATGCACCTGCTGTTCGACACCGCGCTCATGGCACCGGTGCGGGGGTGGCTCCGTCGCGCCGAACGCCTCCTCGACCCCACGTCGGCCACTCCCGCGCACGCATGGTTCGCGGTGGTTCGCGCCTTCGAGCGTCTCCTCAGCGGCGACCTCGACCTCGCCCGGGACTGGGCCGGGCGGGCGGTCGAGGTCGGCTCGGACACCGATCCCGCGGCGGCGGCGATCGGGCGTGTGGTCCAGGCTCGGCTGGTGATTCTCGGCGGTGACGTCGAACGAGGTCTGGCCTTGCTCGACGACGCCGGTGCCGCGGCGATGTCCGGCGAGCTCGACCCGCTCTCGACGGGAGTCGTCTACTGCGAGCTGGTGTGTGCGCTGCAGGGTCTCGCCCAGTACGACTTGGCCGAGCAGTGGACCGAAGCGATGGAACGGTGGGCGCGCTCGACCGCGATCGGAAGCCTGCCCGGCCGGTGCCGGGTGCATCGGGCCGAGATCCTGCGTCTGCGGGGCCATTGCGCGGACGCCGAGCGGCAAGTGTTGCTCGCGTGCGACGAGCTGCGCCCCTACGTGCGGCGCGAGCTGGGCTGGCCGCTGACGGAGCTGGGCCGGATCCGGCTGCGGCGGGGCGATCTGACCGGCGCCGAAGAGGCTCTGCTCGCCGCCCATCGCCTTGGGTGGGATCCCGAACCCGGGCTCTCCCTGGTCCGGCTCGCCGGCGGCGACGTCGACAAGGCAGCCGCCACGATCCTGGAGGCGCTGGCCCGGCCGCTGCCGACTCCCTCGAAGGAGCTTCCCCCCACGACCGAGCTGCGCCGGGCGCCGCTGCTGGCCGCGCAGGTCGAGATCTCCCTCGCCCGCGCCGACCTGGAGACGGCGCGGGCCGCGGCCGGCGAGCTCGAGGAGGTGGCCGGCCGCTTCGCGAGCAGTGCACTCGCCGCGTCGGCCGTGCAGGCGCGAGGCGAGGTTCTCCTCGCCGAGGGCGACGCGGCCGGCGCGTCGGAGCTGCTTGCCGACGCCGTCCGCGCCTGGAGCGACATCGGCGCACCCTACGAGGCGGCCGCATGCCGGCTTCGCCTCGCGGACGCCCACCGCGCCCTGGGCAACACCCAAGCCGAGACGCTCGAACGGGAGGCGGCCCGTATCGCATACGAACGGATCGCCGGCACACCGGCAGCCGACCAGGCGCAGTCGGCGATGACGGAGCGGGCCGTGACGGAGCCGGCCACGGCGGAGCTGGCCATGACTCAGCCGGCCGTGACGGAGCCGGCCGTGACGGAGCCGAGCACGACGTATCCGAGCACGACGGAGCCGAACACGTTCGTCCGGGAGGCCGATTTCTGGAGGGTCGTCTTCGATGGTCGGCGCGTGACCGTCCGCGACAGCAAAGGCATGCACCACCTCGCCCGCCTGCTCGCCGCTCCAGGACGGGAGTTCCACGTACTCGACCTCGCCGCCGCCGACAGCGACGACCCCATCGCCGCGGGCAGGCTCGCCCGCACCGGCGACGCCGGTCCCCTCCTGGACGACCGTGCCAAGCGGATGTACCGTCGCCGCCTCGCCGAGATCGACGACGACATCGAGGAAGCCCGGGCCGACAACGACTTCGCCAGGCAGGCGCAAGCGGAGCTCGAACGCGACTTCCTGATGAACGAACTCGCACGGGCGGTCGGGCTCGGCGGACGCGACCGCCGCGCCGGCGCGGCGTCGGAACGGGCCCGGGCCGCCGTGACGCAAGCCGTGCGCAAGGCCATCGGCCGCCTCCGCGACGCCTCTCCACCGTTGGGCGACCACCTCGACCGCACCATCCGCACCGGGACCTACTGCGCCTACCTGCCGGACCCGCGCGTTCCTCCCACGTGGTCCACCTAGGTCCTCTCCGGGGCCCGTCAGGCGCCCGCGCCCGCCGCCACGTCCTCCCGCTCTGCAGAGCGCCACGGCTCTCCCGGGATCACCAGGGGAGAGCCCGTCACCGGGTCCGGGATCACCACCGACCGCAGGCCGAAGACCTCACGGACCAGGTCCGCCGTCACCACCTCCGACGGCCGGCCCTCCGCCACCACCCGCCCCGACTTCATCGCGACCAGGTGGTCCGCGTACCGCGCCGCCTGGTTCAGGTCGTGGAGGACCACGACGACCGTCCGGCCCCGCGTCACGTTCAGGCGCCGCACCAGGTCCAGGACCTCCACCTGGTGGGCGATGTCCAGGTACGTCGTCGGCTCGTCGAGCAGCAGCAGGTCCGTCTCCTGCGCGAGCGCCATCGCGATCCAGACCCGCTGCCGCTGACCGCCCGACAGCTCGTCCACCGACCGGTCGGCCAGCGCAGCGACGTCCGTCCGCTCCATGGCCTCCACGACCGCCCGCTCGTCCGCCTCCGACCACTGCTTCCACCACGCCTGGTGCGGCTGACGCCCCCGGGACACCAGATCCGCGACGGTGATCGCCTCGGGCGCGACGGGCGTCTGCGGCAGCAGCCCGATCGACTGCGCGATCCGCTTCGTCGGCAGCTTCGCCAGCGACTCCCCGTCGAGGAGCACCGCCCCGCCCGCCGGCCTCAGCAGCCGCCCGAGCGCCCGCAGCGTCGTCGACTTCCCGCACGCGTTCGGGCCGACGATCACGGTCACCTTGCCGTCCGGGACGGCGAGGTCCAGGTTCTCCACGACCGTACGGTCCTCGTACGCGAGCGTCAGTGCCCGCGCCGTCAGCCGACTCACGACGTTCCTCCCACGCTTCGGGTCCGCACGATGAGCCAGATCAGATACGGGGCGCCGACCGCCGCCGTCAGGACGCCCACCGGCAGTTCGACCGGCGAGAACAGCCGCCGCCCCAGCAGATCCGCCAGGACCACGATGAACGCGCCCATCAAGGCAGAGCACAGCAGCGGAATCTGGGCCGTACGCGTCATCCGCCGGGCGATCTGCGGCGCGAGCAGCGCCACGAAGTCCACCGGCCCGGCCACCCCCGTCGCCACCGACGCGAGCACCACACCCACGACGACAAGCCCCAGCCGGACACGCCCGAGGGAGACCCCCAGCGCCGTCGCCGTGTCGTCGTCAAGGGACACGCTCCGCTGCGCCCGCGCCGCCCACAGGATCGCCGGAAGCAGCACGATCAGCGTCCAGCGGATCGGCGCCGCCTCGTCCCAGCCGCGCCCGTTGAGCGAGCCGGTCATCCAGATCTGGGCCTGCTGGGCGACCAGGTGGTCGCCCTTCGTCATGAACAGGGTGATCAGCGACCGCAGCGCGATCGCGAACCCGATACCGATGAGCACGAACCGCGTCGCGTGCAGCCCGCCGCGCCAGGCGAAGACGTACACGAGCGCGGCGGCCGCGATGCCGCCGACGATCGAGAGGTAGGGCAGGACGGTGTACGACGTGAGGCCGAAGGTCATCGCCCCGACCGTCAGCGCGCCCGCGCCCTGGCTGATGCCGATGATGTCGGGGCTGGCGAGCGGGTTGCGCGCGACGGTCTGGATGAGGGCGCCCGCCACCCCGAACGCGGCGCCGACCATCAGCCCGACCGCGAGCCGCGGCATCCGCAGCTCCTGGACGACGAACGCGGCCCGCGAATCCTGCCCGAAGACCACCTTCAGGACCTCTGCCGGTTCGACGAACCTCTCGCCGACACAGAGGTAAGCGACCGAAACGGCCGCCAGCAAGAACATCAGCCCCAGGGCGACGACCACCGACCGCCGATGCAGCAGAAACGATCCGCCCCCGGCGCGTACGACCCCGTACCCCACAGGCCTGACCGACGTGGTCGTCATGCCGGCACCGCCTTCCGCCGCACCAGCGTCACCAGGAACGGCACCCCGATGAGCGCCGTCATCACGCCCGCCGGCACCTCGCCCGGCGGGAAGAGGACCCGTCCGGTCACGTCCGCGACCAGCAGCATCACGGGACCCACGAGCGCCGCCATCGGCAGCACCCAGCGATGGTCGCTGCCCACGATCGCGCGGGCGATGTGCGGGACCGCGAGGCCGACGAACGCGATCGGACCGGCCGCCGCCACCCCCGCCCCGGTCAGTACGGTCGCCCCGACACCGCCCACGATCCGTACCGTCGCGACCCGCTGCCCGAGCCCCTTCGCCACGTCCTCGCCGAGCGCGAGCGCGTCCAGGCCCCGCGCGACGGACACCACAAGGACCGCGCCGACCAGCAGGAAGTGCCAGATCTGCCCGACGACCTCCGCGTCCCGCCCATCCAACGAACCGATCTGCCAGAACCGGAACTCGTCGAGCGCCGACGCCCTTGTCGTGAGGACACCGGTCGTCACGGACAGCAGCAGCGCGTTGATCGCGGCGCCGCCGAGGGCCAGCTTCACCGGGGTCGCCCCGCCGCGCCCGCTGGAGGCGATCGCGTACACCGCGACCGAGGCGAGCGCGGCGCCCGCGAAGGCGAACCACACGTACCCCGTCAGCGTGTGCACCCCGGCGAAGGCGATCGCGAGGACGACGCCCACCGAGGCGCCCTGGCTGATGCCGAGGATGCCGGGGTCGGCGATCGGATTGCGGGTGATGCCCTGGAGGGCCGTACCGGCGAGCGCCAGCGTGGCGCCGACCATCAGCCCGATCAGGGTCCTGGGCACCCGCATCTGCCGTACGACCTGGGCGTCGTCGCTCGTCCCGCCGTGCAGCAGCGCGTCGAGGACCGTGGACGGGGCGATGGCCCGGGCGCCCACGGCGAGGCTCAGCAGGATCGCGACGAGGAGGGCGATGACGGCGACGACGGTGGCGAGAACGCGTCGGGAACGGAAAGCGGCGGTCATCGAGGCCCATCGGAGGAGGTACAGGTGCTACTTCGGTAAGGCTTGGCTCAGTGCGTGGGCCAGTCTAAGCAGCGCCCCGATTCGAACACCCGGGGCACAATGACCCCCATGCCTCCTTACACCGTCGGCTTCGACCTCGACATGACGCTGATCGACTCCCGCCCCGGCATCAAGGCGGCCTTCCAGGCCTTCTCCGCCCAGTGCGGCGTCCCGATCGACGCCGACCTCGCCGTCTCCCGGCTCGGCCCGCCGCTGCACCACGAGCTGGCCTACTGGTTCCCGGAGGCGGAGATCGAGGAGCGGGTCGTCCAGTACCGCGCGCTCTACCCGACGTACGCGATCGAGCCCTCGCTCGCGATGCCCGGCGCCAGGGATGCGATTCAAGCCGTTCGCGAGGCGGGCGGCCGGGCGATCGTCGTCACCGCCAAGAACGAGCCGCACGCCAAGCTGCACCTCTCCCACCTCGGCATCGACCCCGACGCCGTCATCGGCGGCCTGTGGGCCGAGGGCAAGGCGGAAGCCCTGCTCGAGTACGGCGCGGGGGTGTACGTCGGCGACCACACGGGCGACGTACGCGGCGCCGCGACCGCGGGCGCCCTGTCGGTGGCCGTGGCGACCGGCCCCTGCGACGAGACGGAACTCCGCGCGGCCGGCGCGGACGTCGTCCTGCCCGACCTGACGGAGTTCCGTACCTGGTGGCAGGGCTACCAGGCCGCCTACCGCCCCTGAGCCGCCGCCGCCCTCGCCTGCCGCCGCTGCGCCCCGATCGAGCGCAACACCCCGGCGCCCGCGACCAGGAACCCGACGCCCATCAACATGCACACGGCGTACGCGATCGGCGGGAACGGCTCGGTGCCCAGAAACAGCGGCGCGACGGTGACCAGCGTGGCCACCGCCCCGATGATGAACACAATCGCACCGGCACGGACGAGCCCGTCACCCGGAGCGCGGTCGTCCGACGGGGCGGAAGGGGTTTCGTTACGCATTCGGCCAGGGTAGTTCCCAGGCCGTAGGAACAAACCGGCGACGTCTTGTCACCAGCCCGAAGCCCATTAGCCTTGGTGGCTGGGGGTGCCCCCTGCTCGAGCGGAGCCGAGAGCTTGGGGGAGGGTCGGCGCCCGCTGTATTGCTCTCCAGAGCCGGATTCCCGGCGCATTCCATCGAGTACGAGGACGAGGACAGACGTGCCTACCGGCAAGGTCAAATGGTTCAACAGCGAGAAGGGCTTCGGCTTTCTCTCCCGGGACGACGGCGGCGACGTCTTCGTCCACTCGTCGGTGCTCCCTGCCGGAGTCGACGCCCTCAAGCCGGGGCAGCGTGTGGAGTTCGGGGTGGTCGCGGGACAGCGCGGTGACCAGGCGCTCTCCGTGACGGTCCTCGACCCCACCCCGTCCGTCGCCGCGGCGCAGCGCCGTAAGCCCGACGAACTGGCGTCCATCGTGCAGGACCTGACGACGCTCCTGGAGAACATCACGCCGAGCCTGGAGCGCGGCCGCTACCCCGACAAGGCGCACGGCGCGAAGATCGCCGGCCTGCTGCGGGCGGTCGCGGACCAGCTCGACGTGTGAGGCCCGTCAGGGGAACACTCGACGTGTGAGTCCCCGTCAGGGGAAGGACAGCGCGTCCGGGCCGAGGGGTGGTACAAGCCCCTCGGCCGCGGCGCGCGTGAGCAGGCCACGGACCGCCGCGTAGCCGGCCTCGCCGAGGTCGGCCGAGAACTCGTTGACGTAGAGACCGATGTGCTGATCGGCCACCTTCGGGTCCATCTCCTGCGCGTGTTCGAGTACGTACGGGCGGGAGGCGGCCGGGTCGTCCCAGGCCATCCGTACCGACGTACGGGCCGCGTCGGCGATGCGCCGCAGCAGCTCCGGGCCCAGCGAGCGGCGGGCGATGATCGCGCCGAGGGGGATCGGGAGGCCGGTGCTGTCCTCCCAGTGCGCGCCCATGTCGGCGAGGGCGTGCAGACCGTAGTTCTGGTACGTGAACCGGGCCTCGTGGATGACGAGCCCGGCGTCGACCTTCCCATCGCGCACAGCGGGCATGATCTCGTGGAACGGCATGACGACGACGTTCTCGACGCCTCCCGGGAGGACGTCCGCCGCCCACAGTCGGAAGAGGAGGTACGCGGTCGAGCGCTCGCTCGGCACCGCGACCGTCTTGCCGGTGAGGTCCACGCCCGGCTCGCGGGTGAGCACCAGCGGGCCGCAGCCGCGGCCGAGCGCGCCGCCGCAGGGCAGTAGGGCGTACTCGTCGAGGACCCAGGGCAGCACGGCGTACGAGACCTTCAGGATGTCGAAGTCGGTCGTGCCGCTCTCCGCCCAGCCGTTGGTCAGGTCGATGTCGGCGAACGTCACGTCGAGGCGCGGGGCGCCGGGGACGCGGCCGTGGGCCCAGGCGTCGAAGACGAAGGTGTCGTTGGGGCAGGGCGAGTAGGCGATCTTCAGTTTTCTCACGTCGGCTCCGCGAAGACGGTGGTGCTGAGCAGCTGGAACGTGGACTGCAGTGCGTCCATGGCCTCGCCGATGCGCCAGGCGGCGCGGTCGCGCGGGCCGACGGCGTTGGAGACGGCGCGGATTTCGACCACGGGCACGCCGTGGGCGGTGGCGGCCTCGGCCACGCCGAACCCTTCCATCGCCTCGGCGGCGGCGCCGGGGTGACGCGCGGCCAGCTCGGCGGCGCGCTCGGCGGTGCCGGTGACGGTGGAGACGGTGAGGACGGGGGCGACGGTGTGGGCCTGCCCGCCGCGGGTGAGGGCCGCGGAGATCCGCCGGGTCAGGTCGGCGTCCACGGGGTGCGTGGACCGGCCGAAGCCGAGCTCCTCGATGGTGAGATAGCCGTCGGGGGTCTGGGCGCCGAGGTCGGCGGAGACGATGGCGTCGGAGACGACGACGGAGCCGATCGGCGCGGAGGGCTGGAACCCGCCGGCGATCCCGGCGGAGACGACGAGGTCGTACGGGGCCGTGTCGGCGGCCGCCTGGGTGAGGGCGAGCGCGGTGGCGGTGCCGGTGGCCGCCTGGGCGAGCGCGGTGGCGGTGGCCGCGGCCGCCGCGGCGGGGCCGACGCCGCCGGCGAGCAGATCGACGCTGCCGTGGCGGCGCAGGACGTATCCGCCCGGGAGCGCGATCCCGGCGCCCGGGCCCGGCCCGTCGGACGGAAGGCCGCGTGCGACGGAGTCGGCCTCCGCCGCCACGGCCGTCACGATCAGGATCCGGAGGGCCACCGGAGGATCAGGATTCCTTCTTCAGCTCGAACTGCCAGATGCCGGTCAGCTTCTTGCCGTCGTTCTCGACGATGGTCACCTGGGTGCTGTCGGTGGGCTCGCCGGTCTGGGAGGAGAAGAAGGCGCTCGCCGGGATGGTCCGGTACGTCTTCTTGTACGGCTCCGGCTCGGCGTTCTGGCCACCGAGGAAGATGGTCCAGCCCTTCTTGGCGATCTCGGGGTCGACGCCGAAGCGGATCTTGTCGTCCGCGGCGACCGTGATGGTCTTCTCGGCCTTCTTGTTGAGGCACTGCTGGATCTGCGACTCCTTGATGGCGTCGCCGTCGTTGTAGCAGGCGGCCTCGGAGTGGACGGATTCGGTCCCGACCGTCAGGGTCGCGAGCGGAGTCGGCTTGTCGCCGCAGGCGGTGAGTACGAGGAGCCCGGCGGAGACGGCCCCGAGGGCGACGGCGGCCCGGCGGCGCGAGCCGGTGAAGAACGCAACGGTCATGGCCCGAAGGCTATCGGGCCCACCGGACTCCGCCACGCGGGGGTGCGGCGCGCCGCGTTTTGCCCCGCCGTTGTGGGCATTCGTTCCGCTGGGGCGATGGGGGTCCCCCCTGCTCGAGCGAAGCCGAGAGCTTGGGGGAGGGTGGGCACAACGGACGGCGCCCTTGCAGGCGCCTCTGCCCGGTGTGCCCGGCGGCCCCGAGGGCCCTGCACGTGCAACGACCGCGGGGTGCGGGGGGCCCTGGAGCGGACGCGCCCGCAGGGGCGCCGTCCCGTGTGCCCACCCGTCCCGCCCTGCGGGACGATTGCCCACACCCGGGGGCGGTCCTCACGGCGTTGTGCCCGCCTCCGTGTCCGACTTGCGGTGGGTCTCCGCTCTCGCCGCCGCGACCAGGCCCCGGACCGCCAGGAGTGCGCCCAGGGCCAGGATGCCCGCGGCCACCCACATGCCCACCGTGCCGCTCAGCGGCAGGGAGATGCCGATCGCGCCGCCCACCACCCAGGACATCTGGAGCAGCGTCTCCGAGCGGGCGAAGGCCGACGTGCGGACCACCTCCGGCACGTCCCGCTGGATCAGCGCGTCGAGCGACAGCTTCGACAGCGCCTGCGTCAGGCCCGCCACCGCGCCGAGCACCGCCACCATCAGCCCGCTGAAGAACACGGCCGCGAGGACCGCCGCCCCGCACACGGTCGTGATCATCGTGGCGATGATCACTTCCGGCGCGTGGCCGCGCTCCTTCAGGAGCGAGCCGACCGCCGTCCCGCACGCGTTCCCCACCCCCGCCGCCACCGCCACCATCGCCAGCGACACCGCCGCGCTCTGCCCCGGCAGCGGATGCTCGCGCAGCAGGAACGCCAGGAAGAAGATCAGGAACCCCGACAGCGTCCGCTGCGCAGCGTTCGCCTGGAGCCCGTGCAGCACCGAAGGACCCACCGTCCGCAGGCTCGGCTTCTTCTCGCCGTGCGTGAGCAGGTGCGCCACCCGCTCGCCCTTCGCCGAGTCCACCTTGTGCGGCATCCGGAACGCCCAGTACGAGCCCAGCAGGAACAGCGCACACGCCCCGTACAGCGGGTACTGCGGGCCGATCTGCTGCAGTCCCGCCCCGATCGGCGCGGCGATGCCGGTGGCAAGGAGGCCTGCCAGGGTGACCCGGGAGTTCGCCTTGACCAGGGAGAAGCCGTGCGGCAGCAGCCGCGGTACGACCGCGCTGCGCACCACCCCGTACGCCTTCGAGGCCACGAGCACGCCCAGCGCAGCCGGGTACAGCTCCAGGCCGCCGGTGGCCACCGCTCCCGACATGGTGAGCGCGAGGACCGCCCGGGTCAGCATCGCCCCGGCCATCGCGGCCCGCCGCCCGTGCGGGAGCCGGTCCAGGATCGGGCCGACCACCGGGGCCAGCAGGGTGAACGGGAGCATCGTGATCGCCAGGTAGAGCGCGACCCGGCCGCGCGCCTCGTCCGTCGGTACGGAGAAGAAGACCGTGGACGCCAGCGCGACCGTGATCATCATGTCGCCGGCCCCGTTCACGGCGTGCAGCTCGATCAGCTTCCCCAGGCCCGACTCGCCCGCGCCGTGCGCGTGCGTCGCCCTGCGGATGCCCCTGACCGTGCCCGTGAACGGCAGATGCAGGGCGCGCCCCACCGTCCGGCCCGCTCGGCGGAGCGGCCCGGCATGATCGTGGGATCGTGCGGACGACCGTGCGGCTGCCACTCCGTCATAGTGCCCCACGCCTGTCCTGTACGAACCGTGGCACGGCGGGCCGTCGGTCCACGATCCGGGCCACTTGGGGCGGGCAGGTGGGCGGCGGGCGGCGGAGGGGGTAGCGTGCGTAGCGCGCCACCGGCGGAAGTTCTCGGCCGCGCGCCTCTTCGGCATCCCGCAGAATGGATGACGTATAGGTGTGCCCGAGACACGCGAGACATGTCGGGTGCGGACGTCGATGCGGCCCTCTGGTCCGCTCCGCCCGCCGCCCGTAGCTTCGCTCCCGCTCCTCGGCCGGCGCACCCGTGAGACGGCGTAGGAGAGAAGCGAGACCTGTGAGTGCTGCGACGACGCGAAGCCGTACCCCGCGTACCCCGCGTACCCCCGACCGCCTGTGCGCCGAGGCGGTAGACCTGGCGCGGGCCGCCGCCGATGAGGCCGCGGCACCGGGCATTGTCGGCGCCCATGTGGCGGCCGTCGCCGAAGGTGACCGGGTCGTCACGCACTTCTTCGAGTGCGAGGAGCCCGGGTACCGCGGCTGGCGCTGGGCCGTGACCGTGACCCGTGCGTCCCGGGCCAAGAACGTCACCCTGGACGAGACCGTCCTGCTGCCCGGCTCCGACGCCCTCCTGGCGCCCGAGTGGGTGCCGTGGAGCGAGCGGCTGCGGCCGGGAGACATGGGGCCGGGGGACCTGCTGCCGACGGAGCAGGACGACCTGCGGCTCGAACCGGGGTACAGCGGCGAGGACGTGCCGCCGCCGAACTCCGTGGTGTCGGAGGAGATGGCGGACCACCTCGACGCGGAGGACGCCGAGATCGTCTCCCGTACGCCGTCCCGGGGCGCGATCGCCTCGGTCGCCGAGGAGCTCGGCATGCGGCGTGCGCGGGTGCTCTCGCGGTACGGGCTGCACGTGGCGGCGGACCGCTGGGACGAGTCGTTCGGTGCGAAGACCCCGATGGCACAGGCCGCGCCCGCGTCGTGCGAGTCCTGCGGCTTCCTGGTGCCGCTGGCGGGCTCGCTGAAGCAGGCGTTCGGCGTCTGCGCGAACGAGTTCTCGCCGGCGGACGGGCGGGTCGTGTCGCTCTCGTACGGCTGCGGGGGCCATTCGGAGGCGGCGGTCATGCCGAAGCCGCCGCGGCCGGCGCCGCCGGTCCTGGACTCGATGGGCGCGGACGAGTTCCCGCTTCGGCCGGCGAGGGACTCGGGCTCGACGACGGAACCGGACGGCACGTCGGAAGACCTGGGCCACTCGTAGCCCGCCGGGGGCCCGGGGGCTCCGCACGGAGGGGCGGCGCAAGCCGCACGCAGGGCGCGGTACCTTCGGGCAGCTGGAACAATCCCGCCCCGCAGAGTGGAGTCAGACGTGAGCGTCAGCGTCAGGACGTCGACCGACGGAGCCGACCCCTTCGGCACCGCCCGGCTGCGGAGGGGCGTGCTCGATGCCTGGGGGGCCGGGCCCGCCCGGTTCCGGGAGGATGCGAACGCCGAGGAGGACCTCGCCCTCGGCGGCTACCGCGACCGGCTCGTCGTCGAGCTCGCCCAGAACGCCGCCGACGCCGCCCACCGGGCCGGGGTGACCGGCCGGCTCCGGCTCACGCTCCACGAGGCGGGCCCCGACGCGCCCGCCGTCCTGGCCGCCGCCAACACCGGCGCCCCCCTCGACGCGACCGGTGTCGAGTCGCTGTCCACCCTCCGCGCCTCCGCCAAGCGCGAGCACGACCGCGGCGCCGTCGGCCGCTTCGGCGTCGGCTTCGCCGCCGTCCTCGCCGTCTCCGACGAGCCGGCCGTCCTCGGCCGCCACGGCGGCGTCCGCTGGTCCCTGGCCGAGGCGCGCGAGCTGGCCGCCGAGGTCGCCCGGCACAGCCCCGGCCTCGGGGACGAGCTGCGCCGTCGCGACGGCCACGTGCCCCTCCTGCGTCTCCCGCTGCCCGCCGAGGGCACCGCCCCCGACGGCTACGACACCGTCGTCGTCCTCCCGCTCCGGGACTCCGCCGCCGTCGACCTCGCCGAGCGGCTCCTCGCCTCCATCGACGACGCCCTGCTGCTCACCCTCCCCGGCCTCGCCGAGATCGTCGTCGAGACCCCGGAGGGCGTACGGGTCCTCACCCGCGCCCAGCACGAGGCGTACGTCCACATCGACGACACCGCCACCCGCGAGACCCACCGCTGGCGGACCGTCTCCCACGGCGGCCCCCTCGACCCCGCGCTCCTCAAGGACCGGCCGGTCGAGGAGCGGCTGCGCCCGCACTGGTCGGTGACCTGGGCCGTACCGGTGGACAGCGAGGGCGCCCCGCTGTACCCCCGTACCGCCCCCGTCGTCCACGCCCCCACCCCCACCGACGAGCCGCTCGGCCTGCCCGCCCTGCTCATCGCCTCCCTCCCGCTGGACACCGCCCGGCGCCACCCCGCGCCCGGGCCGCTCACCGACTTCGTGGTCGAGCGGGCGGCCGACGCGTACGCCGAACTCCTCACGGACTGGCAGCCGGTGACGGTCGCCACGATCGACCTGGTGCCCGGACCGCTCGGCAAGGGAGCCCTGGACGGGGCGCTGCGCGCGGCGATCCTCCAGCGGCTTCCGCGGGTCGCGTTCCTGGCGCCCGAGGCGCCGTCGGAGGACGTGCCCGCGCTGCGGCCGGTGGAGGCCGAGGTCGTCGAGGGGGCGGGCAGCGAGACCGTCGCCGTCCTGGCGGAGGTCTTCCCGGCCCTGCTGCCCGCCGGTCTTGAGCGACGTGTGGAGCTGCGGACGCTCGGCGTCGGGCGCGTCCCGCTGACCGAGGCGATCGACCGGCTCGCCGGGGTGGACCGCCCGCCGTCGTGGTGGTGGCGGCTGTACGACTCCCTCGCGGGCGTGGACCCGGACCGGCTGACGGGCCTCCCGGTCCCGCTGGCCGCTCCGGCCGACGCCCCCGAGGACGCCAGGATCCGTACCACCATCGGCCCCCGGCACGTGCTCCTGCCCCAGGACCGCACGCCCGCCGAGCTGACTCGCCTCGGCCTCAAGGTCGCCCACCCGGACGCCGCCCACCCCCTCCTGGAGAAGCTGGGCGCCCTCCCGGCCTCGCCCCGCGCGGTCCTGACGACGCCTCAGGTAAGGGCGGCGGTCGCCGGATCCCTCGAAGCGGGGGAGATCTGGGACGAGGACGCGGACACCCTGGACGCCGACGAGCTCGCCGAGACGGTCCTCGCGCTCGTACGGGACGCGGAGCTGGAGCCGGGCGACGAGCCGTGGCTCGGCGCGCTGGCCCTCCCCGACGAGGACGGGGAGCTCGCGCCCGCCGGCGAACTCGTCCTGCCCGGCAGCGCCTTCGCCGCCGTCATGCGCGAGGACGAACTCGCCCTCTGCGACCGCGAACTGGCCGAGCGCTGGGGCGAACAGCCCCTCGCCGCCTGCGGGGTGCTCGCCAACTTCGCTCTGGTCCGCGCCACCGACCTCGTCCTCGACCCGGACGAACTGGAGCCCCGCGAGGGCGACTTCGCCGAGCCCGACGACGCCGGGCTGCTCGACGCCGTCGACGTGTGGTGCGAGGACGTTCTGGACCGGCTCCCGGAGGCGCCGGTGCCGCCGGTGGCGACCGAGATCGTCGCCGTACGGGACCTGGACCTGGTCGACGACGACGCCTGGCCGCAGGCGCTCGCCCTGCTCGCCCGGCCGCCGCTGCGGGACGCACTCACCCAGCCCGTACGGGTCCTGCTGCCGGACGGCACGACCGAGACCGTACGGTCGTACACCGCCTGGTGGCTGCGCGACCACCCGGTCCTGGACGGCCGCCGCCCGGCGGGCCTGCGGGCGGCGGGCACGGACCCGCTCCTGATCGGACTGTACGACTCCGCCGACGCGACCGGCTTCGAGGACGAGCAAGTCCTGCGGGCCCTGGGCGTCCGCACCTCGGTCTCCGCGCTCCTCGAGGAGCCGGGCGGCGCGGCCGAACTGCTCGCCCGCCTGGCGGACCCGGACCGGCAGGTGTCCGGCGCCCAACTGCACGCCCTGTACACGGCGCTGGCCTGGCAGGACCCCGCGCAGGTCACCCTCCCCGACGAGCTGCGTGCGGTCGTGGACGGCGAACTCGTCGTGGTCGACGCCGCCGAGGCCCTGGTCGCGGACGCCCCCGACCTCCTCCCGCTGGCGACCGGCATCCCGCTCCTTCCCGTCTCCCCGTCCCGCGCGGCCGACCTGGCGGAGCTGTTCCAGGTGCGGCGGCTGAGCGAGTCCGTCGAGGCGGAGGTCACCACGGTCGGCGAGGAGCACGACGTCCCGCTCTCGGTCCACGCCCTCCTCGGCCCGGCGACCCCGGACTCGTACGTCGAGCACGAGGAACTCCGCGCCGGGGGCGTCGAACTGGACTGGCGCCAGACCCCCGACGGCACGATCCACGCCGCCACCCTGGAGGGCGTGGCGGCGGGCCTCGCCTGGGCGGCGGGCCAATGGCCCCGCCGCTTCGAGGTGGCAGCCCTCCTGGAGGACCCCTCCCGCACGTCGGAACTGGCCCGGGACCGCTGGTTCGACTAGGGCGCGCCCGCCTCGAGCAGTTCCTTCAGCTGCGCCTCGTCCCGCGGAATCTCCTTGCGGACCATGGGCTTGACCACGAGCGGGACGAGGACCTTGCCGATGCCGTGCGGCTCGAGGTCGACGGACAGCGTCAGCCGGGACCGCTCGCCGTCGTCGAGCGGCTCGATCGTGCCCTGAAGGTCACTGCGGACCGGGCCGTCGACGCCGTGGAAGTGCCAGCTGCGCGGCGGGTCGAACTCCGTGACCTCCATGGTCATGGGGACCTCCATGGGCCCGATCCGCCGCTGCACCTGGAAGCGAGAGCCGACGCCGAGCGGCCCTTCACTCAGGATGCGTACCGCTGCGGCGCTCTCCTCCCACTCCGCGATGTGCTCCGGATCCGTCGAGTACGAGAAGACTTCGTCGGGGCGACGGGAGATGTCGATCGTTTCTTCGATGCGGGACATTACGCCCCCTTCGGGTAGCCCCTGGGACAAAATGATCCCACGGGGCGGGGAGGCCGACCATTGGCCGCCGCAGGCCCGGCGCACCGACAGTCGCCGCATGGTCACGTTGGGCGCCCACGCGCGCCCCCGCCCCGAAGACCCGGCCACCGTGCCGGGGCCGGGGGCCGATGCCCAGGCCGTGCTCACGGTCGCGGCCCCCGCCGGGCGTCCCTTCCCTCACAAGCAGGACGACCGGGCGGGGGCAGTTCGTGGTCAGCGCACGTCGTAGGCGCGGACCACGGTCTGGGTGACGGAGTTGCCGTTCGCGTCCGTCAGTTCGGACCTGAGCGTGACCTGCTTGCCGGAGGCGCCCGCGTGGTCCACGGTGGCGCTCCAGGTGCCGTCGTGCTGGGCGACCGGGGCCTCGGTCCAGGTCGCGCCTCCGTCGTACGAGTACGACAGCTTGGCTTCGGTCAGGGCGGCCGGGGTGTAGCCGGCGTGGCCGGTGGCGGTCAGGGTGATCTTCTGGCCGTCCCCCGCGGCGAGGGTCTTGTTGCCGTCCTCGGGCAGTCCATAGCGGGTGAAAATGATCGGGATGCTCTGCGAGTAGACGTTCTCGTCGAGCGCGGAGCGGAACTTCCAGACCGTCTTGATGCTGGTGGACCGCTGCCAGACCTTGGCCGGGAACCCGATTTTCTCGGTGTTCTGTTCGAGTTCGTACGCCGTCTCCTCGGCCGGGACCTCGAAGACCCCGAAGGGGTAGGGGCTCGAGCCGATCACCTCGCCGTTGCGGCGCAGCCGCAGATTGCCGATGTCGCCGAAGGAACCGTCCACGGCGTGGTGGGTGTTGTCGCCCCACATCGCGGCGGCGAAGCCGATCAGGTCGCCCTGGCGCTCGGCGGTGAGGAGGGGCTTTCCGTCGGCGCCGCGCGGGGCGACCGGGGTGATCACTCCGTCGTACCAGTGCTCCGTGTGCTGCTCACCAGCCTGGTACGAACGCGTCCGGCCGATCATGGCCTCGCCCCAGGGGAAGCTGCTGGAGACGGCGTGTTGCCAGGACGTGTCACCGGGAGTGAAGAACTCGGTGCGGGTGCCGGGCACGGGGACGGTGTCGAAGCCGAGGAACACCCACGTCCCGGTCGTCCGGGAGGCGCCGACGAAGTCGAGGAAGTCGGTGGCGACGCCCATGGCGTGGTAGGTCGTCTCCGTGCGGCCGAGCCGTTCGTCGTCGACGTGGTACGTCAGCTCCTCGTCGATCCCGCCGCCCCGGGGGAAGGCGAGGCTGTAGGTGTACGGCGCCTTCGCGGTGGCCTTCCAGCGGAGGGTTACCTCGCCGCCGGCCAGCCGGTCCAGCAGTACGGCCGCCTCGGCGGACTCGACGGCGAGCACCGGCAGTTCACCGCTGCCCATGCCGGCCAACGGCTGCCAGCGCCCGGGGGCGGAGTGGTACGCGAGAACTGCCTTGGCACCCGCGGCCTTGGCGTTGCGGGCCTGCTGGAGGACGAACGTCTGGTTGTCGGCGATGCGGACCAGGGCGATCTTCCCCTGGACTCCGGCGGCCGCGAGCTCTCCCGGCGTGCCGGTCTTCGCGTCGACCAGTTGCGCCTCGCCCGTGCCGTCGAGGTTGACCGAACCGGTGGAGGCGACGAACGGGTGGAGGGCCTCACCGCCGACGACGGCGAGCTCGGAGATCAGCGGGGTTGCGGCGCGCCAGTAGCTGCCGAACTCGAAGTCACCGTCGGTGGCCTCGCCCTCGACGGAGGCGTAGTAACCGCGGATCGTGCGGCCGCCGGTGAGGGTGCCGGTGTGCTGCCAGGTGTCGTCCCAGGAGCGGTCGAAGGCAAGGGTGGCGGAGCGCACTTCGCTGGGGCGTTCGGTCCGGATCTGCAACCGGTGGGCGTCGCGGGCATCCAGGACGACGGTGGTGTCCTTCTGCAGCTTCAGCTGCGGACGGCCCAGGTAGGTGACGGAGTCGGCCAGCTTCGTGCCCTCACCCGCGTCGGGGGTGGCGACGAAGCCGGACACGAAGTAGCTGCCGGGTCGCAGCCGGTACTCCTGGACCGGGGCGCCCCCGTTGAAGCGGCGCTCGCCGGTGGAGGTGTCGGTGCTGACGATGTCGAGCGAGGACGATCCTGCGGCCGGCTTGCCGAGGCGGTCGACGAGCTCGACCCGCAGGGTGACGGTCTCGGGCTGGACGTACAGGGAGAACGGAGTGGAGACGCTGACGCCGTCGGCGGTGGCCAGCACCCGGCCGGTGATGTCGCCGTACTGGCCGGGCTCCAGGTGCGCGGCCGGGTCGAGGGCTAGCGGGACCTTGACGGTGGCTCCGGCCGGGACGGTGACGCTGTCCTCACCGAGCCTGGCGATCGGCGATCGTACGACCGTACCGTCGTTGCCGGTCACGCGCTGGACGGCGAGGTCCAGCTCCACGGGCCGGTCGGTGGTGTTGGTGTAGGGGACGTCGACGGTGGTGCGGTCTCCGCTGCTCTGCGGCCAGTTGAAGGTGCCGCCCTGGACGGCCGGGGCGCCGATGACCTCGGCGTCCATCGCCGCCTCGACGTCGAGGCGGCCGCCGCCGGTCTCACGGACGTCGCCGGGTATGGATGCCTTCGCGGAGGAGACGAGTGCGGCCTTGATCTGCTGCGCGGTCCAGTCGGGGTGGCGCTGCTTGACGACGGCGGCGGCGCCCGCGACGTGTGGGGTGGCCATGGACGTACCCGACATGGACCGGTACGCGTACACCCCGCGCCCACCGGCTGCGGCGGCCGAGATGCCGACGCCAGGGGCGGCGATCTCGGGCTTGAGCGTGTGCGTGACACGGACCGGGCCGGGGCTGGAGAAGTACGCCGTGGAGTCGTCGCGGTCGACGGCGCCGACGGTGAGCACACTGGGGGCACAGCCCGGGGAGGAGACGCTGTTGAGCCTCCGGCCGGAGTTTCCGGCGGCGATGACGAACAACGTGTCGTTGGACCGGGCGAGTTGTTCGGCGGCGGTGCTCATCGGGTCGGTGCAGTCGGTGGGCGCGGGGTTGCCGAGGCTCATGGAGACGACATCGGCCTCGTTGTCGACGGCCCACTGCATCCCGGCGATGATCCAGGAGGTGGCACCGGAGCCGTAGTCGTTCAGCACCTTGCCGTTGAGCAGCTCGGCGCCAGGCGCGACGCCCTTCTTCTTACCGCCGCTCGCCGCTCCCGTGCCGCCCACGGTGGAGATGGTGTGGGTGCCGTGGCCCTGTCGGTCGCCGTCGGTGGAGGAGTTGGTGAAGTTCTCGGAGGCGACGATCCGGCCCTTCAGGTCGGGGTGTTCGCCGTCCGCGCCGGTGTCAAGGACAGCGACCCTGGTGCCCTTGCCATCGTATCCGGCGGCCCAGGCGAGGTCGGCGCCGACCTGCTTCGTGGACCTTTCGAGGGTGGCCTCGACCTTGCGGTCCAGCCAGAGCTTCTTCAGGTCGGAGCCGGAGCGCGAGCGGGGAGAGGTGATGTCCGCCCAGAAGACCGCGCTGTGCTTCTTGTCGGCCTTCAGGGCGACACCGCGGGCCGCCTTCAGCACCGGGCCGCGTGCGGCGCCGCGCGGGGTGGCGGGCACGGTGCGGGCGACGTCGACGGAGGAGTCGTAGACAGCGATCAGCGGGAGGGCCGCCGTGTGCGCGTCGTCGTATCCCTGCCGGATCAGTCCGGTGACGTTGAAGAGTTCCTCGTCGGCCTTGCCGGCGGCGAGCGCCGCGGCGGCGCCCTCGGGATAGACGTACAGGTCCTCGCCCGTCTGACGGGTCTCCAGCAGCGGCACGCTCCCGTCCTCACGCGGCAGCGCGGTGGCCGCGCTGCGGCCGGAGCCGTCGGTGCTCACCAGCACCTTGTCGCCGGTGACCAAGGTGACCGTGACGGGCTTGCCCGCCTGCCGATCGGCGGTCTCACTGCCGACGAGTGGTCTCGTGCCGGATGCGTCGTCCTGGGGCCGGGCGGCCACGGACGGCGCGAGCGCGGTGACGGCCAGGACGGTGGCGGTCGCCGCCCCCAGGGCCGTACGCGATATCGGGCGCATCGCTCTCCCTTGATTGTCGTGCTGCGGTGGCGACACATTGTCAAAGAGGCGGGTGGCGCGGGAATGATGCGCCGAGGCGGGAAAGCGCCATGAATGTTTCCCGCCACGGTGCCGTGGAAGCATTGCCTCCGGAAGGGTCAGGGATGGTGCTGGGAGCAATAGGCCTCGACGAGATACAGGAGTTGGCGTACCGCGTGCTGGTCACGCTCGGGTCCGCCGACGTCCCCGGCCTCGCGCACCGGCTGTCGCTCACCGAGACCGCTGCGGAGGGTGCGCTGCGCCGGCTCGAACGGCAGGGCCTCGCCGCCCGCTCCTCGGCACGTGCGGGACGCTGGACGGCGCCCCCGCCAGAGGTCGCGCTGGGCGCGCTGCTCACCCGTCAGCGGCATGAGCTGGAGCAGGCCGAACTGGCCGCGGCGCTGCTGGCGGAGGAGTACCGGGCGGAAGCCGCGGAGCCCGCGGTGCACGACCTGGTGGAGGTGGTGACCGGCGCGAGCGCCGTCTCGCACCGTTTCCTCCAGCTCCAGCTGGGGGCGACCCACGAGGTCTGTGTCCTGGTCACCGGGAAACCCGTCGCCGTCACCCCCGTGGGCAACTCGGCCGAGGAGCGGGTGGCGAACCGAGGGGTCGCCTACCGCGCGGTGCTGGAGCGCGAGGCGCTGTCGTTGCCCGGCGTGTTCACCGAGCTCACCGCGGCACTGGGACGCGATGAACAGGTCAGGGTTGTCGATCGCGTGCCGACCAAGCTGGTCGTCGCGGATCGCACCGTGGCGATGGCGCCGCTCAGCGCGCGGGGCGCCGAGCCCGCGGCCCTGGTGGTCCATGCGAGCGGGCTGTTGGAGTCACTGACGGGCCTGTTCGAGGCCGTGTGGCGGGACGCACTGCCGCTGCGGCTCGGCGAGGGCGAGGAGGTCGTCGAGGCACAGCAGCCAGGACCCGACACCACCGACCTGCAGATCCTCTCCCTGCTGCTGGCCGGAATGACCGACGCGAGCGTCGCCAAACAGCTGGAGCTGGGACCGAGCACCGTACAGCGGCGGGTCAAGGGGCTGATGAAACTCGCGAGGGTCACGACCCGCCTGCAATTGGGTTGGCATGCATACGAGAAGGGCTGGGTCAGGCGGGGCTGATCAGGCCGGGAACCTGTGGTCCACCCACCGCCACGCCAGCTCAAGGAGCCCCGCCCCCGCCGCCGCGATCGCGACCGCCGTCCAGGGCATCGTCACGCCCACCAGCTTCAGGGCGAAGAAGTCCTGGAGCCACGGCACGACCAGGACGAGGAGGAACGCGCCGGCCATGGCCGCGACCAGGGCGAGGCGCCACCAGGTGTAGGGGCGGGCGATGATCGCCAGGACCCACAGGGAGACCAGGAAGAGGGTCAGCGTGGCGGCGCTCGTCTCGGCGTCCAGGGCGCCCGTGCCGCTGTAGTACGCGCGGGCCACGAGGTACGTCGCGAAGGTGGCCGCCGCCGCGATGATGCCGCCCGGGATCGCGTACCGCATCACCCGCCTCACGAAGTGCGGCTTCGCGCGCTCCTTGTTGGGGGCGAGCGCGAGGAAGAAGGCCGGGACGCCGATGGTGAGGGTGGACAGCAGGGTCAGGTGCCGGGGCAGGAAGGGGTACTCGACCTGGGAGCAGACCACCAGGATGGCGAGCAGCACCGAGTAGACCGTCTTCGTCAGGAACAGGGTCGCGACCCGGGTGATGTTGCCGATCACCCGGCGGCCCTCGGCGACAACCGACGGCAGGGTCGCGAAGGAGTTGTTGAGCAGGACGATCTGGGCTACGGCCCTCGTCGCCTCCGAGCCCGAGCCCATGGAGACGCCGATGTCCGCGTCCTTGAGGGCCAGGACGTCGTTGACGCCGTCACCCGTCATGGCGACCGTGTGGCCGTGGGACTGGAGCGCGCCGACCATGTCCCGCTTCTGCTGCGGGGTGACCCGGCCGAAGACCGCGTTGCGGTCGAGTTCGTCGGCCATCGCGGCCCGCTCGGTGGGCAGACGGCGGGCGTCGACGGTGTTCTCGGCGCCGGGCAGGCCGAGTTTCCCCGCGACCGCCCCGACGGACACCGCGTTGTCGCCGGAGAGGACCTTCGCGGCGACATTCTGGTCGGCGAAGTAGCCGAGGGTGTCGGCGGCGTCGGGCCGCAGCCGCTGTTCGAGGACGACGAGGGCGGTGGGCAGCGCCTCGTGGGCGACGTCGGGGGAGTCCAGCTCGCGGGTGGTGCGGGCCAGGAGCAGGACGCGGAGCCCCTGCTCGTTGAGGTGGTCGATCTCGGCGAGGGTCGGATCGCCGGACGCCAGCAGCACGTCGGGCGCGCCGAGCAGCCAGGACGACGAGTCCCCGTCGCCCTCGCTGAAGGCGGCGCCGCTGTACTTGCGGGCGGAGGAGAAGGGCAGCGACTCGGTGCAGCGCCACTCCTCGGCGTCGGGGTAGGCGTCGATGATGGCCTGGAGGGAGGCGTTGGGGCGCGGGTCGGACTCGCCGAGGGCGCCGAGGACCTTCCGTACGTACGTCTCGTCGCTGCCGTTGAGCGGCCGCAGCTCGGTGACGTCCATGCCGCCCTCGGTCAGCGTGCCCGTCTTGTCGAGGCAGACCACGTCGACGCGCGCCAGGCCCTCGATGGCCGGCAGCTCCTGCACGAGGCACTGCTTGCGGCCGAGGCGGATCACGCCGATCGCGAAGGCGACGGAGGTGAGCAGGACCAGGCCCTCGGGGATCATCGGGACGATGCCGCCGACGGTCCGGGCGATGGAGTCCTTGAAGTTGGTGTCCTTGACGACGAGCTGGCTGATGATGAGCCCGATCGCGGTCGGGACCATCATCCACGTCACGTACTTGAGGATCGTGGAGATGCCGGTGCGCAGTTCGGAGTGGACGAGGGTGAAGCGGGAGGCCTCCTCGGCGAGCTGGGCGGCGTACGCCTCGCGCCCGACCTTGGTGGCGGTGAACGCGCCGCCGCCCGCGACCACGAACGAGCCGGACATCATCCGGTCGCCGGGCTTCTTCACCACCGGGTCGGCCTCGCCGGTCAGCAGCGACTCGTCGATCTCCAGGCTGTCGGCCTCCGCCACCTCGCCGTCGACGACGACCTTGTCGCCGGGGCCGAGCACGATCAGGTCCCCGAGGACGATCGCGGAGGTGGAGACCTCCGCGGAGATCCCGTCCCTCCGAACCCTCGGTTTCGCCTCGCCGATGACGGCGAGTCCGTCGAGGGTCTTCTTGGCGCGCAGCTCCTGGACGATGCCGATGCCGGTGTTGGCGATGATGACGAAGCCGAAGAGGCTGTCCTGGATCGGCGCGACGAAGAGCATGATCACCCAGAGCACGCCGATGATCGCGTTGAAGCGGGTGAAGACGTTGCCCCGGACGATGTCGACGGTGGAGCGGGAGCTGCGGACGGGTACGTCGTTGACCTCGCCGCGGGCGACGCGTTCGGCGACCTCCGCGGAGGTCAGACCGGCGACACGGTGGACGACGGGGGGTTCGTCCGGCGCGTTCTCACTGCCGTCCGTGTCGATCTTCGCCCGCTGAGTCATGTTTTCGACGTTACGACCGGAGGCGGCCGTTCACCCGCCGAGGAGCGTGAACATCAAACCGTGGGAGGACCGCGGAGGACCGAAATGGGCCTGGAGTACTACGGAGCGGGCGGGGTCTGCGGGGCGTCGGACTTGGCCGCCTCCGCGCGCTTGATCGCCGCGTCGCGCTTGATCGCCGCCTCGCGCTTCCGTACGTACCAGATGCCGATCAGGCCGAGGCCGGCCCCGGCCAGACACGTCCAGATCCACCACGTGGCGTCCCGGTCGTCGTACCAGCCGTAGAAGGGGACCTGCACGAGGAAGAGTACGAACCAGAGGATCGTGCCGCCGGTGATGGTGGCGACGACGGGCCCCTCCAGGGGCTCGGGTGCCTCGTGCTTGGGGGTCCACTTCGCCATGCGGTCAGTCTAGGCGCCGGGAAATGACATCTACGCGCGGAGATGGATGCTCGCTCGCTCATGTGTTCATACTGAAACGGTTTGCCTCTGGCGGGTTTGTCTCGTATGAACCGCCAAATTGGACGCCCGAGAACGCCCGAAGAGGAACCACCCCATGAGCACCACGGCCCCCGCCAAGGCCATGCCCCCGGAGACTCCCGAGACTCCCGAGACTCCCGAGACTCCCGACGCACCCGTCTCCGGACTCGACCGCTTCTTCAAGATCTCCGAGCGCGGCTCCACCGTCGCCCGCGAGGTCCGCGGCGGTTTCGCCACCTTCTTCGCGATGGCCTACATCATCGTGCTGAACCCGATCATCCTCGGCAGCGCCAAGGACATGTACGGGCACCAGCTCGACAGCGGCCAGCTGGTCACCGCGACCGTGCTCACCGCGGCCTTCACGACGCTCCTCATGGGAGTCATCGGCAACGTCCCGATCGCCCTCGCCGCCGGCCTCGGCGTCAACACCGTCGTCGCGCTCCAGCTCGCGCCCAGGATGTCCTGGCCGGACGCCATGGGCATGGTCGTCCTCGCCGGCATCGTCGTGATGCTGCTCGTGGCGACGGGGCTGCGCGAGCGCGTGATGAACGCGGTCCCGGTCGGTCTGCGCAAGGGCATCGCGATCGGCATCGGCCTGTTCATCATGCTCATCGGCCTTGTCGACTCGGGCTTCGTCTCCCGTATCCCCGACGCCGCGCACACCACCGTCCCGCTCCAGCTCGGCGCCGACGGGCACCTCGCCGGCTGGCCGGTCCTGGTCTTCGTCCTGGGCACGCTGCTCACCCTCGCGCTGATCATCCGCAAGGTGCCGGGCGCCATCCTCATCTCCATCGTCGTGATGACGATCGTCGCGATGGTGATCAACGCCGTGGCGGAGGTCCCGTCCTGGGGTCTGACCACCCCGACCTGGCCCGGCAACCCGGTGGCCTCGCCCGACTTCGGCCTGGTCGGCGAGGTGAGCCTGTTCGGCGGCTTCGAGAAGGTCGGGATGCTGACCGGCGTCCTCTTCGTCTTCACCGTGCTGCTGTCCTGCTTCTTCGACGCGATGGGCACCATCCTCGGCGTCGGCGACGAGGCGAAGCTGATGGACAAGGACGGCAACCTCCCAAGCATCAACAAGGTCCTGCTTGTGGACGGCCTGGCCGTCGCCTCGGGTGGCGCGACCTCGTCCTCCGCCACCACGTGCTTCGTGGAGTCCACGGCGGGCGTCGGCGAGGGAGCCCGTACCGGCCTCGCCTCGGTGGTCACCGGCGGTCTGTTCTCGGTGGCGCTGTTCCTCACGCCGCTCGCGACGATGGTCCCGTCCCAGGCGGCGACGCCCGCGCTGCTCGCGGTCGGCTTCCTGATCCTGGCCGGTTCGATCAAGGAGATCGACTGGAGCGACTTCACCATCGCGGTGCCGGCGTTCCTGGCGATGGTGATGATGCCGTTCACGTACTCGATCACGAACGGCATCGGCATCGGCTTCATCGCCTTCAGCGTGCTGCGTCTGGCGGCCGGCCGGGGCCGGGAGGTCCCGGCGGCCATGTACGTCGTGTCGGCGGTGTTCGTCTTCTATTACGCGATGCCGGCGCTCGGCCTCACGTGATCACGTAACGGGCTTCGTCAGCCCGTAGAACTTCTCTGTCTCGTCGACGGCGGTCTTGAACCGTTCGTCGAAGTCATCGCGGATGAGCGTCCGGACCACGTAGTCCTGGACGCTCATTCCGCGTTTGGCGGCGTGTCCCTTGAGACGGTCGAGCAGCTCACCGTCGATGCGCAGGCTGAGCACGGTCGATCCCATGCCAGTCAGAGTCGCGGCATCGCCGGGCCCGGTGCGTCACTTTCCGGATCCATCTCACTCGTTTGGGTGACAGATTCGGTCGCCCACATTCCGAGTGTATTTAGCCCATCTAATGAGTTACGCTAAGGACTATGCCTGACCTGTCCCACGGCACCGCCGCCGACGCCGCCGCCGTGAACGCGCTCCGCTCCGCCGTCATGCGACTGAGCCGACGCCTCAAGCACCAGCGCGTCGACGAGTCGCTCAGCCCGACCGAGATGTCGGTCCTCGGCACACTGGCGCTCTGCGGCTCCGCCACGCCCGGCGAGCTGGCCCGCAAGGAGCACGTCCAGCCGCCGTCGATGACCCGCATCGTCGCGCTGCTCGAAGCCAAGGGACTGGTCCGGCTGGAGCCGCATCCCGACGACCGCCGGCAGAAGGTCGTCAGCCAGACCGAGCAGGCCGAGGCCATGCTGGAAGAGTCCCGCCGCAAGCGGAACGCCTGGCTGGCCTCCCTCGCCGAGGGTCTGGACGAGGACGAATGGGCCAAGCTGCGCGCAGCCGCCCCCGTCCTGGAGAAGCTCGCACACCTCTAGTCGAACGAGCCGAGGAGGCGACGCACTTTGAGTACGGGACCCGGAGCAGACTCCGCACCCGTCCATCAACCCGACACCTACACCCGCGGGCGGAGGGAAACCTTCTCCTCGCTCCGCATACGCAACTACCGGCTGTTCTTCACCGGAGCGATCGTCTCCAACACCGGCACCTGGATGGCCCGTATCACCCAGGACTGGCTGGTCCTGAGCCTCACCGGCTCCGCCGCCGCGGTCGGCATCACCACAGCGCTGCAGTTCCTCCCGATGCTGCTGTTCGGCCTCTACGGCGGTGTCATCGCCGACCGCTACCCGAAGCGGCGCATCCTCCTCATCAGCCAGGCCGCCCTCGGCCTCTGCGGACTCGCGCTCGCCGTCCTGACGCTCTCCGGCCACGTCCAGGTCTGGCACGTCTACCTGATCGCCTTCCTGCTCGGCATGGTCACCGTCGTCGACAACCCCACCCGGCAGTCCTTCGTCTCCGAGATGGTCGGCCCCGAGCACCTGCGCAACGCCGTCTCGCTGAACTCGGCGAACTTCCAGTCCGCCCGGCTCGTCGGCCCGGCCGTCGCCGGTCTGCTGATCGTGACGGCCGGCAGCGGCTGGTCGTTCCTGCTCAACGGCCTGTCGTTCCTCGCCCCGCTCATCGGCCTGCTGCTGATGCGCCCCGCCGAGTTCCAGAAGGTGGAGCGGGCGCCGCGCGGCAAGGGCCAGCTGCGGGAGGGCCTGCGGTACGTGGCCGGGCGGCCGGAGCTGATCTGGCCGATCGTCCTCGTGGGCTTCGTCGGCACGTTCGGCTTCAACTTCCCGATCTGGCTCACGGCGTTCTCCGGGGAGATCTTCCACGTGGGCGCGGGGACATACGGCTTCCTGAACACGCTGATGGCGGCCGGCTCGCTCGCGGGCGCGCTGTTCGCCGCCCGGCGCGGCAGCACACGGCTGCGGATGCTGCTCGGCGCGGCGGTGGTCTTCGGTGTGCTGGAGATCGCGGCGGCGCTCTCGCCGTCGTTCTGGCTGTTCGCGCTGCTGCTGGTCCCGATCGGCATGTTCGGCCTCACGGTCAACATCACCGCCAACTCGGCCGTCCAGCTCGCGACGGATCCGGCGATGCGGGGCCGGGTCATGAGCCTCTACATGATGGTCTTCGCGGGCGGCACCCCGATCGGCGCGCCCCTGCTCGGCTGGGTCACGGACACGTACGGGCCGAGGGTCGGCTTCGCGACGGGCGGCCTCGTCTCCCTCCTGGCGGCGGGCGCGATCGGCCTGATCCTGGCGCGCGTGGGCGGCCTGAAGATGGCCCTGGGCTGGCACCACGGCCACCCGCAGGTCCGCTTCGTACCGCGGGAACGGCTGGCGACGGCGGCGTAGCAGCCCGCCGGGGCCCCCGGCGTCGCACGCCGGGGGCCGGCACTCCGGTCGGCCGCCGGGGCGTCGCCCGCCCGGGGGGATTCGTTCCTCCCCCTAGGGCTTCGCCCTAGGGGACCCCGGAGAGGTCCCGCCGACCGGGCTCGCCCTGACAGACTCTCCCCATGAGGCTTTTCGCTGCCGTGCTGCCGCCCGAGGAGCAGCTCACCGAACTCGCCCACGTCGTCGACCGTCTCGCCCACCTGCCCGGCGCCGGCGCGCTGCGCTGGACCTCGCGGCCCGGCTGGCACTTCACGCTCGCGTTCATGGGGGAGGTCGACGAGGAGCTGCTGCCCGACCTCCACGCGCGGCTCGCCCGCGCCGCCCACCGCACGCCGCCCTTCGGCCTCCGCCTCCACGGCGGCGGTCACTTCGGGCGGACGGTGCTGTGGACGGGCGCCGCCGGGGACCTCGACGAGCTGCGGCTGCTCGCCGAACGCGCCGACGCGGCGGCCCGCCGCGCGGGCGTGCCCATGGACGAGCACCGCGCCTACCACGCCCACCTCACGATCGCCCGGTCCCGCGTCGGCGTGCACCTGCGCCCCTTCGTGGACGCGCTCGTGCCCTTCGAGGGCTCCCGCTGGCAGGTCTCCGAGCTGGCGCTCGTCCGCAGCAACCTCCCGGGACGGGGTGTCCCGGGAGAGCAGCCGCGATACGAGACGGTCGCCGCGTGGCCCCTGGGCGGGGGAGGGGCGGCGGAACCCGCGGGTTAACCTCAATGAGTGGACCCGAAGACCCGTAACCGGATTATGGCCGGTGTGCTTGTACTGATGTTCGCGATCGTCGCGCTGTCGTCGGTGCTCGGCCAGTAACCGCCGAGCACAGGGCGACATCGCTCACCAGGCTCACCAGACCTACCAGGCTCACCAGGCGAACGCCTCCGGCGACGGCCCCGGGCCCGGGAAGAGCTCGTCGAGTCCGGCCAGTACCTCCTCCGAGAGCTCCAGCTCGACCGCTCGCAGCGCGCTCTCCAGCTGTTCGGCGGTGCGCGGCCCGACGATCGGTCCGGTGACCCCGGGCCGGGTGAGCAGCCAGGCCAGGGCCGCCTCGCCGGGTTCGAGGCCGTGCTTGTCGAGCAGGTCCTCGTACCCCTGGATCCGGGCGCGTACGGACGCGTCGGCGAGGGTGTCGGCCGCCCGGCCGCTCGCCCGGCGCCCGCCCTCGACCTGCTTCTTGAGCACCCCTCCCAGGAGCCCGCCGTGCAGCGGGGACCAGGGGATGACACCGAGTCCGTACTCCTGCGCGGCCGGGATCACCTCCATCTCGGCGCGGCGCTCGTAGAGGTTGTACAGGCACTGCTCGCTGACGAGCCCGACACCGCCGCGCCGGGCGGCGATCTCGTTGGCCTGGGCGATCTTGTAGCCGGGGAAGTTGGAGGAGCCGGCGTAGAGGATCTTGCCTTGCTGGATGAGGACGTCGATCGCCTGCCAGATCTCCTCGAAGGGGGTCAGGCGGTCGATGTGGTGAAACTGGTAGACGTCGATGTAGTCGGTGCCGAGCCGCTTGAGGGAGCCCTCGACCGCCCGGCGGATGTTGAGCGCCGAGAGCTTGTCGTGGTTGGGCCAGACGGACTCGCCGTCGGCGGACATGTTCCCGTACACCTTGGTGGCGAGCACGGTCCGGTCCCGGTTGGCGGGGTCCTTGGCGAACCAGCTGCCGATGATCTCCTCGGTGCGGCCCTTGTTCTCCCCCCAGCCGTAGACGTTGGCGGTGTCGAAGAAGTTGATACCCGCGTCGAGCGCGGCGTCCATGATCGCGTGGCTGTCGGCCTCGTCGGTCTGCGGGCCGAAGTTCATCGTGCCGAGGACGAGTCGGCTGACCTTGAGTCCCGTGCGTCCGAGCTGCGTGTACTTCATGGTCCCCAAGCCAACGCCTTGGAGCGCGCTTAAGGCAAGAGGACTTCGGTACGCGGTCGTTGGGGCCACCCGGTCGTGGCCGGTGATCACGCGCCGCCGAGCCAGCTCGTGGCGTCGAGGCGGAACGTGGTCTCGGGCGGGACGACCTGGCGGAGGGCGGTCTCGATGTCCTGTACGCGCGCGGGGCCTAGGGTCGCGGACCACTCGGCGCGCAGGTCGTCGAAGATCGCGGCCGAGCGGGTGAGGGCGTCGAGGCCGTGGGGCGTGAGGCGGACGAGCTTGCGGCGGGCGTCGTCGGGGTCGTCGGCGCGCTCGGCGTAGCCGAGGGCGAGGAGCCGGTCGACGGTCTTGCCGGCGGCTTGCTTGGAGACGCCGAGGTGCCGGCCGATGTCGCTGGCGGTGGCCCCGCGGGGGCCGCCTGCGGCGATGGCCTGGAGGGCGAAGCCGTGGGCGGGGCGCAGGTCGGGGTGGCCCTCGCGGGCGAGCTGGTGGTGGAGCCGGTCGATGAGGGTGCGGAAGCCCGCGAAGAGGAGCAGGGGCAGCTCGAATCCCGGGGATTCCGCCGATTCCCCCTTGCTCTTATCGACAACCTGGTTTACGTTTCTCGCATCGACATGGTCAACCATGTTGTCGATCCTACTCTCCCCCTCTCCCAGGAGCCGCCTTGTTCACCGACCACACGGTCGACACCGCCCCGGCCGCCTCCCGCCGCTCCATGGAGGGCGTGGCCGCCGCCTGGGGCCACCTCCCGCAGGCCGTGGCCCGCATGGCCGAGTCCCCGCACGCGCTGGAGGGCTTCCTGAAGATGAGCGCGATGTTCGAGTCCACGACGCTCGACCCGCACTCCCGCGAGACCGTCATCCTGACCGTCGCCACCCGCAACCAGTGCCACCTCTGCATCGCGCTGCACGAGGCGAAGATGGCCAAGCTGGGCCCGGCAGAGAACCTCGAACGACTGGAGGCCGTACGGCAGTTCACGCACCAGGTCCTCGCCGCCTCCGGGGCCGTGAGCGACGAGGAGCTTGAGCGTTTCCTGGGCTTCGGCTACACCCGGCAGAACGCCCTGGAGGTGGTGCTCGGAATCGGCGCGTACACGCTGTCGACGCTGGCGAACCGGCTGACCCGCTCGGCCTGAGGCAGCCTCGCTCCGGAGCTGTCAGCGGCCCTTGTACGGGGAGCCGAGGCCCCATGCCTGATGCATCGCCGAGGCGAAGGCGGCCGCCAGTTTGTGCTCTCCGGACGGTCCGGGGTGCGTGCCGTCGTACGTGTCCGTCTGGAGGTCGTACGTCTCCGGTGTCGTCGCGAGCAGCAGCGGCGACGCGGCCGTGTCCAGGTCGGCGACGGCCTTCGCGAGCAGCTCGTTGAAGCGCTCGCACTCGGCGGCGAAGGGCGCGTCGTACGTGGCGCGGATGTTCGGGATGACCGGCATGACGACGGCGCTGACGTGCGGGTTCGCCGAGCGGGCCGCGGCGACGAAGGCGCGTACGTTGTCGGCCGTCTGGGAGCTGTTGGTGTAGAAGCCGAGGTCGATCAGGCCGAGGGAGACCAGCAGGACGTCCGCCTCGGTCGCGGTCACCGTCTCGCCGATCAGCGGCGCCATGTGCAGCCATCCCTCGCCCCAGCCGGCCAGATGGCGGCGGGCGGGGGCGGGAAAGGCGGGGTCGGCGTAGTCGTGCGAGAGGGGCGCGTCGGCGCCGGAGTCGTACAGCTCGGTGCGCGGGCCGACGATCTCGTACCGCCCGGGCAGCGAGGTTTCGAGGTGCTGCCACATCCGGTAGCGCCAGGTGTGGTCGCCGGCCCGTCCGATGGTGCAGCTGTCGCCGACGAACATGAAACGCATGCCCACATCATCCCGGAGCCCGCCCGTGACCTGCGACGTGATCCCGACCACCTCGTCCTATGTGGTGGGCGGGACCGTCGATGGCGGCCGGTTAGGAGCCGGTCCGTCCGTCGAGGAGCTCGCGCATGACGTCGAGGTGGCCGTTGTGGCGGGACGTCTCCTCGATGAGGTGGAGCATCACCCAGCGCAGGTCCACGTGTAGGCCGTCCCTGATGGGGCGCTTGGCCGTGGTGTTCAGGTCGTGCTCGGACACCAGGCGACGGAAGCGGGCACTCTGCTCCTCGTACGCGGCGAGCAGCTGAGGCAGCGGGACATCGACCGCCGTCCGCATCTCGGGATCGGGATCGTCGTCGGTCGCGTCCGCGAGCGGCCCCTGGAGCTCCTCGCCCAGGAACACCACGTCGAACCACCAGTGCTCGACCCACCGCAGATGGCTGATCAGCCCGCACATCGTCATCAGCGGTGAACTCGGCAGCGGCGCCCTGCGGGCGTCTTCCGCGGAGACGCCCTCACACTTGGCTCGCGCCGTGTCACGCGCGTAGTCGAGGAAGGTGGCCAGCTGCGTGCGCTCGTCCCATGCGGGGGGCGTATCGGTTCGTTGAGTCATCGGGGGGAGTCTGGCTCAGCTCGGGGACGGGTGTCGAGCAGTTAAAGAGGGCACCGTCGCTCTTCATGCAGCAACACGTCCGAGGGCCTTCGCCCGGAAGCGAAGGCCCTGCCGGTCAGACCTTTGCGATGGCACCTGAGGCGGCGGCGCTTTGCGGACCCATGGCACGCTGGACGGCATGCGATCACTGCTGGGTGTCTCCGGGGCCGCCGCTCTCGTCCTCCTCTCCGGGACCGGCGCGTTCGCCGCCGAGGGGGTCGACGAGGACTTCACGATCAAGGATCCCCGGATCACCGAGTCCAGCGGTCTCGCCGCCAGTCACGCCCACCCCGGTGTCTACTGGACGCACAACGACCAGGACGCGCCGCTGATCTACGGCATCGACTCCCGTACCGGCGAGACCGTCGCGACGCTCACCATGAAGGGGGTCGGGACGCCCCGCGACATGGAGGCGATCTCCGTCGGCCCCGATGGCGACATCTACGTCGGTGACATCGGCGACAACCGCGACGGCACCTGGGACCACGTCTGGATCTACCGTTTCCCCGAGCCCAAGCAGCTGAAGGACCAGACCGTCACGGCGAAGCAGTACGACGTGAAGTACGCCGACGGGCCGCGCAACGCCGAGGCGCTGATGGTCCATCCGAAGACCGGGCGGGTCTACATCGCCAGCAAGAACGAGAACACCGGTGGCCTCTACGCGGGCCCGGAGCGGCTCTCGACCTCCGGTGCGAACGTCTTCCGGCGCATCGACGACGTGCCGTGGGTGACCGACGGCGCCTTCTCGCCCGACGGCGACCGGCTCGTGCTGCGCGGCTACTTCAGCGCCGAGGAGTACGCGTGGAAGGACGGCCGCCTCGGGGACGACGGCACGCGCGTCGGGGCGCCGTTCCAGGGGCAGGCGGAGTCGGTGACGTACACGAAGGACGGCTCGGCGCTGATGTTCGGCTCGGAGGGCGCGCACAGCAAGGTCGTCCGCGTGGACCGGCTCCCGGCCGCCAGGCCGTCGGAGGAGACCAAGGCCCCCGGCGGTCCCTCGAAGGACGCGGCCACGCCGCCGACCACCCCCGAAGAGCGGGGGAACTTCACCCTCGGCGTGATCGTCCTCGGCACCGCGACCGCCCTTGTCGTAGGCGCGAAGCGCCTCCTGCGCCGCCGGCAGAGCTGAACGCACGAGGGCCCGGCATCGGGCATGAGGTCATGTCCGGTGCCGGGCCCTTCGTATGCGCAGAGGTCAGAGCTTCTCGATCACGTAGTCGATGCAGGCCGTCAGCGCCCGCACGTCCGCCGGGTCGATCGCCGGGAACATCGCGATCCGCAGCTGGTTGCGGCCCAGCTTGCGGTACGGCTCGGTGTCCACGATGCCGTTGGCGCGCAGCACCTTGGCGACGGCGGCCGCGTCGATGTCGTCCGCGAAGTCGATCGTGCCGATGACCTGCGAGCGCTTCGCCGGGTCCGTCACGAACGGCGTTGCGTACTTGGACTCCTCGGCCCAGCCGTACAGCGCCTGCGAGGACTCCTTCGTGCGGGCCACGGCCCAGTCCAGACCACCCTGGCCGTTGATCCACTTCAGCTGCTCGTTGAGCAGGAAGAGGGTCGCGAGCGCCGGGGTGTTGTACGTCTGGTTCTTCAGCGAGTTGTCGATCGCCGTCGGGAGGGAGAAGAACTCCGGGATGTGCCGGCCCGACGCGTGGATCCTCTGAGCGCGCTCCAGGGCGGCCGGGGAGAACGCCGCCAGCCACAGGCCGCCTTCGGCGGCGAAGGACTTCTGCGGGGCGAAGTAGTAGACGTCCGACTCGGTGATGTCGACCGGCAGGCCGCCCGCGCCGGAGGTCGCGTCGACCAGGACCAGCGCGCCCTCGTCGGCGCCCGCGACCCGCTTGACCGGGGCCGCGACACCCGTGGAGGTCTCGTTGTGCGTGTACGCGTACACGTCGACGCCAGCCTCGGCCACCGGCTCCGGGTGGGTGCCCGGGTCGGAGGAGATCACGGTCGGCTCGGCCAGCCAGGGGGCCAGCTTCGCGGCCTTCGCGAACTTGGAGGAGAACTCGCCGAAGGTGAGGTGCTGCGACTTCGACTCGATCAGCCCGTGGGTCGCGATGTCCCAGAAGGCGGTGGAGCCGCCGTTGCCCAGGATCACCTCGTATCCCTCGGGCAGCGAGAAGAGGTCACGCACACCGGCACGTACCTCGCCGACCAGGTTCTTGACCGGAGCCTGGCGGTGGGACGTGCCGAGGAGGGAGGTGCCGGTGGCGGCCAGGGCGTCCAGCGCCTCCGTACGCACCTTGGAGGGGCCCGCGCCGAAACGGCCGTCGGCGGGCTTGATGTCAGCGGGAATCTGGATCTCAGCCACGAGGCGGAGCGTATCGGGTCGGAACGCACACGGCCGACGATGTCCGCCGGATGAGACGACGGGTGAGACATCCTGACCTCGTGCGAAAACACCACGGGGACGATCACGGGCACCACGGGCACCACGGGCACCACGGGCGGCACCAGGAGCGGACCGAGCTGGAGGCGGCGCTGCGCGCGGCCGTGGCGGGCGACGTCGACTTCGGTACCAAGGCGAGAGCCCTGGCGACGATGGACGCGTCCAACTACCGCCGCGTGCCGTTGGGTGTCGTCGCGCCCCGGGACGCCGACGACGTGGCGGCGGCGCTGTCCGTCTGCCGTACGCACGGGGTGCCGGTCGTCGCGCGGGGCGGCGGCACGTCGATCGCGGGCCAGGCGACCGGCACGGGCGTCGTGCTCGACCTCACCCGCCACATGCGGTCGGTCGTGTCCGTCGACCACGAGGCGCGGACGGCCGTCGTCCAGCCAGGGGTCGTCCTGGACAGGTTGCGGGACGCGGTACGCCCGTACGGGCTGACTTTCGGCCCCGATCCGTCCACGCACAGCCGCTGCACGCTCGGCGGGATGATCGGCAACAACGCGTGCGGCGCGCACTCGGTGGCCTGGGGGACGACCGCCGACAACGTGCTCGCGCTCGATGTCCGTACGTACGGAGGTTCCGGGCTGCGCCTCGGGCGGGACTGGCAGGGGGCGCCGGCGGGGCTGCGGGAGCTGGTGGACCGGAACCTGGCGCTGCTGCGGACCGGGTACCCGCCGGGGCTGCCGCGCCGGATCTCCGGGTACGCCCTGGACGCGCTGCTGCCGGAGCGTGGCGGGGACGTGGCCCGGCTGCTGTGCGGGAGCGAGGGGACGCTGGGGGTGGTGACGGAGGCGACGGTACGGCTGGTGCCGCTGCCGGCCGCGCCGGTCCTGGTGGTCCTCGGGTACGCGGACGAGAGCGCGGCGGCCGACGCGGCGGCGGGGCTGCTTCCGTACGGCCCGCTGACGGTGGAGGGGATGGCGGCGGACCTGGTGCGGGGGGCTTCGGTGCTGCCTCGCGGGGGCGCCTGGCTGTTCGTGGAGGTGGACGGTCTCGCGGCGGCGCGGGAGCTGGTCGGGGCGGCGGACGCGCTGGACTCCGTCGTGGTCTCGGAGGCGGCCGGGCAACGGGCGCTGTGGCGGATCAGGGAGGACGCGGCGGGGACGGCGACGCGGGTGGCCGACGGGGGCGAGGCGTGGCCGGGGTGGGAGGACTGCGCGGTGCCGCCGGCGCGGCTGGGTTCGTACCTGCGCGCGTTCCGTGCCCTGCTGGCGGAGTACGGGCTGCGGGGGACGCCGTACGGGCATTTCGGCGACGGCTGCGTGCACGTCCGTATCGACTTCGACCTCTACTCGGAGGCGGGGGTGGGCCGGTTCCGGGAGTTCTCGGAGGCGGTGGCGGGCTTGGTGGTGGCGCACGGCGGCTCGTTGTCGGGGGAGCACGGGGACGGGCAGGCGCGGGCGGAGCTGCTGCCGAGGATGTACGGCTCCGAGCTGGTGGCGCTGTTCGGCGAGGTGAAGGACCTGTGGGACCCGGAGGGGGGCCTGAACCCGGGGATGCTGGTGCGGCCGAGGCGGCTGGACGAGGGGCTGCGGTTCGAGGGGCTGCCGGTGGAGGCGCGGGAGGTGGCCCGCTGTGTGGGGGTGGCCAAGTGCCGGGAGGAGGGGCCGACGTCGGGGCCGGGGGTGATGTGTCCCTCGTACCGGGCGACGGGGGAGGAGCAGCACTCGACGCGGGGGCGGGCGCGGCTGCTGCACGAGATGGCGCTCGGTGAGGTGATCACGGACGGCTGGCGCTCGGAGGAGGTCCGGGAGGCGCTCGACCTGTGCCTGTCGTGCAAGGGGTGCCGGAGCGACTGCCCGGTGGGCGTGGACATGGCCGCGTACAAGGCGGAGTTCCTGGACCGGTACTACGCGGGCCGGCGGCGGCCGTGGTCGCACGTGACGATGGGGCGGCTGCCGGAGTGGCTGCGGCTGTTCGGACCGGCGCTGAACCTGGCGCGGATGCTTCCGTCCCGCTTCGCCGGCGTGACTCCGGAGCGGGACCTGCCGCGCGTCGCGTCGCGGACGTTCGTGTCGTGGTTCGGTACGCGGCTTGAGACGGCGTCGGACGTGTGGCTGTGGCCGGACACCTTCACCAACCATCTGGCGCCGGGGGTGGGCCGGTCCGCGGTACGGGTCCTGGAGGCGGCGGGGGTACGGGTGGGGCTGCCGCCGGGCCGGGTGTGCTGCGGGCTCACGTACGTGTCGACGGGGCAGCTGGACCGGGCGCGGAAGGTGATGCGCGGGACGCTGGACGTACTGGACACGGCGCCGGAACATCCGGTGGTGGTCCTGGAGCCCTCGTGCGCGGCGACGCTGAAGACGGACCTGCCGGAGCTCCTACGGGACGACCCCAGGGCGGCCCGCCTCGCCGCCTCGGTCCGCACGTTCGCCGAGGCCCTGGAGGAGTTCGCCCCGGACTGGGACCCGCCGCGCCTGGACCACCCGGTGGCCGGCCAGACCCACTGCCACCAGCACGCGGTCCTGGGCGACGCCGCGGAACGCCGCCTGCGCGAACGGGCGGGCCTGAAGGGCGACTTGAGCGGCGGCTGCTGCGGCCTGGCGGGCAACTTCGGCTTCGAACCGGGCCACTACGAGGTCTCGGTCGCCTGCGCGGAGGACCAGCTCCTCCCGGCGATCGCGGCGGCGGACGAAACCGCCATCCTCCTGGCGGACGGCTTCTCCTGCCGCACCCAACTCGACCACCTTGCGGGCCGCCGTGCCCGTCACATGGCGGAGGTCCTGGCGGAGGCGCTGGTGCGGGGAGGCACCGACTGACGGCGCCCGGCGCCCGGCGCAGCGGCTGCGCACCGGGCGCCGCGCCCGTCAGGCCTCCGGCGCGAACAGCTCCTCGACGTGCGCGGCGGTGATGGCGCGGTCCAGCCACTGGTCGAGCGTGTCGGTGTCGGTGCACTCGAGGATGCGCTGGGCGGTGGCTTCGGGGACGTCGACGCCGCGCGTGGCGAGCACGCGCAGGACCGACTTGGCCTCGCCTTCGGCTTCGCCCTCAGCCTTGCCCTCTGCCTTGCCCTTGAGGTACGTCTCCTCGACAAGCGTGCCGCGGCCCGGGAAGTAGGTGCCTACAGCCATCAGATTCCTCCAGATTTCCCTGGCCGGGGTCTCTCCCAGCCCGATTTCGAGCAGTTCCGAGTAGTACGAGAGGGATTCCCGGTCGGCCGTGCCCAGCGCCTGGGCCAGGGCCTCCAGTATGGCCGGGGCCTCGGGGTGCTTGCCATGGGTCATGGCGGAGAACGCCGCCATGGCGAGATTCTGCGTCGCCTTCGCCGGGTCCGTGATGACGGGGACGTTGCCGGGGCCGAGGACGAGCGGGTACGTGCTCATCGCGGTCCAGCCGCCGTAGCCGCAGGTGAAGGGGCCGGCTGCCCATGTCGCGGTGGTTCGGTCCTGGCAGACGACGAGGAGGAGGGCGGGTACGTCGTACTTCGCCTGGAGGTAGCCGAGGTAGTACATCCAGCTCGACCCCTTGTCGGGGTCGCGGCGCCCCTGCGCCTCGATGGCGAGCAGGAAGCCGCCCCCGTCGGGGGGCTCGACGCGGAGGACGCTGTCCACGCGCCGCTCCAAGGGGCGGATCTCGGTGGTGTCGGGGGTGAGGACCTCGATGGCTGCCTTGGCAGGCAGCGGCACTCCCAGGATCTCGAAAACCGGGGCCAGTAATTCCGGGCGGTCCTGGAAGATCCGATGGGAGGTCTCGTGGGTTGAAGTGACCATGTGAGGGAACGTAGGGCCCGCCCGTGCTCGCGCATGTGCTTTTGGCATATGACCACTCGTGTGGGTGACCCTTCACGCCTAGCGTGAGTGTCGGAGCCGCTTGATGGGTCCACTATCCTGGACTCGTAAGTCCAGTGTGATGAACCATGCACGGTTCGTGTGAGTGTGAGGGAGTGAGCCGGTGGACAGTCCGGTCAAGGACATCGCCGCCGTCGGCGCACCGGCCACCAGGGGTGCGGAGCCCGCCCGCGCCGCCCGCCTCGGGCCCGTCTCGCTCGTCCTCGCCGCCGGTCTCTCCGTGCAGTTCGGGTCCGCGATCGCCGTCCTGCTCATGCCCCGCGCCGGCGCGCTCGGCGTCGTCACGCTGCGGCTCGTGCTCGCCGCCGCCGTCCTGCTGATCGTCTGCCGCCCCAGAATCCGCGGCTACGGCCGCGCCGACTGGGGCACCGTCGTCGCCTTCGGCGCCGCGATGGCGGGCATGAACATCTTCATCTACCAGGCCGTCGACCGGATCCCGCTCGGCGCCGCCGTGACCCTGGAGGTCCTCGGCCCGCTCGCGCTCTCGGTGATCGCCTCCCGCCGCCTCATGAACCTCCTCTGGGCCGGGCTCGCCCTCGGCGGCGTCCTTCTGCTCAGCGGCGGCGGCTTCGACCGGCTCGACCCGCTCGGCGCCGGCTTCGCGCTCGCGGCGGGCGCGATGTGGGCGACGTACATCGTCTTCAGCGCCCGGACCGGCCGCCGCTTCCCGCAGGCGGACGGGCTCGCGCTCGCGATGGCGTTCGGGGCCGTACTGAGCCTGCCCTTCGGCATCCTCGAAGCGGGCGGCAAGCTCCTCGTCCCCTCGACGATCGGCATCGGCCTCGCCGTCGCGCTGATGTCCTCCGTCCTCCCCTACACCCTCGAACTCCTCGCCCTGCGCCGCCTCCCCGCCCCCACCTTCGCCATCCTGATGAGCCTCGAACCGGCCATCGCGGCGACCGCCGGCTTCCTCGTCCTGAGCCAGGCCCTGTCCCTCGTGGACGCGCTCGCCATCGCCCTGGTCATCGCGGCGAGCATGGGCGCGGTCCGTACGCAGGTGAAGCGCGCGGCCACCGCCGTGCCGCCACAGGCGTGAGCGGGCCCGCGCGGGCCTGAGTCGGCCTGAGTCGGCACAGGTCTGAGTCGGCCTGCGTCGGCCCCGGGTCGCCTGAGCCGGCCGACCGTGTACCGACGTGCGAGGCGGCACGTCCTCCGCCGCGCGGGGGAGGGCGTCCGCCCTCCCGGACGATGCCGGGCGCCCGGGGCCGCGCCGACACTCGTGGCATGACCCGATCATCGAAGACCCGCCGGATCGCCGCCCTCACCGCCTGCGGCGGCGCCCTCGCCTACACCGCGAGCAAGGTTGACCTCGCGCTCCGGGACGAGCTGGGCATGCCCGGGTTCCCCGCGTCGCCGGAGGCGTACGCCGGGGTCGGTGACGTGATGCTCGCCCAGTTGGGGAACGCGGGCCTCGGGCTCGCGATGGCCCTGGTCGCGCTCCTGCTCCTGCGGCCGCTCTCCCACCGGTTCGCCCGATGGGGCGCCGTCGGCGTCTCGTGGGCGGGCATCGCCATGATCGGCGCCGGAGTCGTCGGGTTCGGCGCGCGAGCGGCCGGGGTGGCCCCCTCGCTGGGGGCCCCGCCGCCCGAGACGGCCCCGGCATTCGCGGCACTGGCCGTCGGCGCTGTCTGGGTCGTCGGCTGGTCCGTCGCCACGGTCGGCGCGATGCGCCGAGCATGAGCGGGCGGGGGCGCCGCCCTCGAGCGCGCGCGCCCGCCCCGCAAACAGCCGGCCCTCGAAAAGTAAGCAAGCACGCTTGCTTGTTTCTCCCTCCACTGTCATGCTCCTCGGCACACGCCCGTGGTTCGCCCGTGGCCCGAGGGGAGCGCACCGTGTCCGATCCTGCCGTCGTCCTCGACGACCTGCGCAGCGAGAGCGAGGAAGTCGACCGGCTCGTACGGGAGTTGGACGACGGCAGATGGGCCGCTCCCACCCCCGCCGCCGGCTGGACCATCGCCCACCAGATCGCGCATCTCGCCTGGACCGACCGGGCCGCCCTGCTCGCCGTCACCGATCCCGAAGGCTTCGCCGCCGAGGCCGAGAAGGCCCTCGTCGCGCCCGGGACGTTCGTCGACGACGGCGCGGCGGAGGGCGCCGCGCTGCCGCCCGCCGAGCTGCTCGGCCGCTGGCGCCTCGGGCGCGAGCGGCTGTGGACCGCCCTGCGGGCCGCCCCGCCCGGCGCCCGTTTCCCCTGGTACGGGCCGCCCATGAGCGCCCTCTCGATGGGGACCGCCCGGCTCATGGAGACCTGGGCGCACGGCCAGGACGTCGCCGACGCCCTCGGAGTCGTACGCGAGCCCACCGCCCGGCTGCGGCACGTCGCCTGGATCGGCGTCCGCGCCCGCGACTACGCCTATCTCGTACGGGGGATCACCCCGCCCACCCAGCCCTTCCGGGTCGAGCTGACCGCCCCCGACGGTCAGAAGTGGGCGTACGGACACGAGGGCGCCGCCCAGCGGATCACCGGCCCGGCCCTCGACTTCTGCCTCCTCGTCACCCAGCGCGTCCACCGCGACGACACCGCCCTCGAAGCGACGGGCGCGGACGCGGCGCACTGGCTCACCATCGCCCAGGCCTTCGCCGGTCCGGCCGGGGCCGGTCGCGCGCCCAAGGGGGTCTAGTGGTCCTCCGTATCGGCAACGCCTCCGGGTTCTACGGCGACCGCTTCGACGCCGTTCGCGAGATGCTCACAGGCGGCGAACTCGACGTCCTCACCGGCGACTACCTCGCCGAACTGACCATGCTCATCCTCGGCCGCGACCTCCTGAAGGACCCGGACGCCGGTTACGCCAAGACGTTCCTGCGCCAGATGGAGGAAGGACTCGGCCTCGCCCACGAGCGCGGCGTCCGCATCGTCACCAACGCCGGCGGCCTCAACCCCGCCGGGCTCGCGGAGGCGCTCAGAGACCTGGCCCAAAGGCTCGGCATCCCCGCGCGGATCGCCCATGTCGAGGGTGACCGACTGCCCACCGCCGACGGGGTCCTCACCGCCAACGCCTACCTCGGCGGCGCCGGCATCGCCGCCTGCCTCGCCGCCGGCGCCGACGTCGTCGTCACCGGACGGGTCACCGACGCCGCCCTCGTCACCGGCCCGGCGCAGTGGCGTTTCGGCTGGGGGCCGGAGGAGTACGACAAGCTGGCCGGCGCGGTCGTCGCCGGGCACGTCCTGGAGTGCGGCACCCAGGCCACAGGCGGCAACTACGCCTTCTTCCGCGGCCATGACATCCGCCGCCCCGGCTTCCCCCTCGCCGAACTCCACGCCGACGGCAGCGCCGTCATCACCAAGCACCCCGGCACCGGCGGCGTCGTCGACCTCGGCACGGTCACCGCGCAGCTCCTGTACGAGACGTCCGGCGCCCGCTACGCAGGACCCGACGTGACCGCCCGGCTCGACACCGTACGGCTCACCCAGGACGGGCCCGACCGGGTGCGGATCGACGGCGTACGGGGCGAGGCCCCGCCGCCCACGCTCAAGGCCGGGCTCACCCGGATCGGCGGCCACCGCAACGAGGTCGTCTTCGTCCTCACCGGCCTCGACGTCGAGGCCAAGGCCCAGCTGGTGAGGGACCAGATCGAGGACGCCTTCGCCCGCACCAAGTCCTGTCCCAGCGAGGTCCGTTGGGAGCTCGCCCGGACCGACCGGAGCGACGCCGACACCGAGGAGACCGCCAGCGCGCTCCTCCGGCTCGTCGTCCGCGACCCCGCCCCCGAGCCCGTCGGCCGGGCCCTCAGCGGCGCCGCGATCGAAATCGCCCTCGCGAGCTACCCCGGCTTCCACGTCACCGCCCCGCCCGGCAGGGGCGCCCCCTACGGGGTCTTCGAGGCGGTCCACATCCCGGCCGCCGACGTCCCGCACACGGCCGTCCTCCCCGACGGGACCCGCGTCCCCGTCCCCGTACCGGCGCACACCCGCGTAATGGGGCCCGTCCCCGAACCCGCCCTCCCCGAACCGCCACCGGACGGGCCCACGCGCCGCGCGCCGCTCGGGCGCGTCGCCGGGGCCCGCTCTGGGGACAAGGGCGGCGACGCGAACATCGGCGTCTGGGTCCGTACGGACGAGGAATGGCGGTGGCTCGTCCATACCCTCACCGTGGAGCGGCTGAAGCAACTGCTGCCGGAGGCCGCCGACTTGGGCGTCGTACGGCACGTCCTGCCGAACCTGCGCGCGGTGAACTTCGTCGTCACCGGACTCCTCGGCGAAGGCGTCGCCTCCCAGGCCCGCTTCGACCCCCAGGCCAAGGCCCTCGGCGAGTGGCTCCGCGCCCGCGAACTCGACGTACCGGTGGACATTCTGGAGGAACTCCCGTGACCGTCCTCGCCTCCGCCCTCGACACGGGCGGACCCGAATACGCCGCGCACCGCGCCGCCATGCTGGAGCGGCTCGCCGCCCTCGACGCCGAGCACGCCAAGGCGCTCGCGGGCGGCGGCGAGAAGTACGTCCAACGGCACCGTGAGCGCGGCAAGTTGCTCGCCCGTGAGCGGATCGAGCTGCTCGTCGACCCCGACACGCCGTTCCTCGAGCTCTCCCCGCTCGCCGCCTGGGGCAGCGACTACCCGGTCGGCGCGTCGATCGTCACCGGCATCGGCGTGGTCGAGGGCGTCGAGTGCCTGATCACCGCCAACGACCCGACCGTCCGCGGCGGCGCCTCCAACCCGTGGACGCTGAAGAAGGCCCTGCGGGCGAACGAGATCGCGTACGCCAACCGGCTCCCGGTGATCTCCCTGGTCGAGTCCGGAGGGGCCGATCTGCCGTCCCAGAAGGAGATCTTCATCCCGGGCGGCGCGCTCTTCCGAGACCTCACCCGGCTGTCGGCGGCCGGGATCCCGACGATCGCCGTCGTCTTTGGCAACTCCACGGCGGGCGGTGCGTACGTCCCCGGCATGTCCGACCACACCGTGATGATCAAGGAGCGGTCGAAGGTCTTCCTCGGCGGGCCACCGCTCGTGAAGATGGCAACGGGGGAGGAGAGCGACGACGAGTCGCTCGGCGGCGCCGAGATGCACGCCCGTACCTCCGGGCTCGCCGACCACTACGCCGTGGACGAGGCCGACGCCCTGCGCCAGGCCCGGCGGATCGTCGCCCGCCTCAACCACCGCAAGGCGCACGCCGATCCGGGCCCGGCGGCAGGACCGAAGTACGACGAGGACGAGCTGCTCGGGATCGTGCCGGGGGACCTGAAGACTCCCTTCGACCCGCGCGAGGTGATCGCCCGGATCGTGGACGGCTCGGACTTCGACGAGTTCAAGCCGCTGTACGGGCCGAGCCTGGTGACCGGCTGGGCGGAGCTGCACGGCTATCCGGTCGGCATCCTCGCCAACGCGCAGGGCGTGCTGTTCAGCGCGGAGTCCCAAAAGGCGGCGCAGTTCATCCAGTTGGCGAACCAGCGCGACATCCCGCTGCTCTTCCTGCACAACACCACCGGCTACATGGTCGGCAAGGAGTACGAGCAGGGCGGCATCATCAAGCACGGCGCGATGATGATCAACGCGGTGTCGAACTCGCGCGTCCCGCATCTGAGCGTGCTGATGGGGGCGTCGTACGGCGCCGGGCACTACGGCATGTGCGGCCGGGCCTACGACCCGCGCTTCCTCTTCGCCTGGCCGAGCGCCAAGTCGGCCGTCATGGGCCCGCAGCAGCTCGCCGGCGTGCTGTCGATCGTGGCGCGCGCTTCGGCGGCGGCGAAGGGGCGGCCGTACGACGACGAGGCGGACGCGGGCCTTCGCGCGATGGTGGAGCAGCAGATCGAATCCGAATCCCTGCCGATGTTCCTGTCCGGGCGGCTGTACGACGACGGCGTCATCGACCCCCGCGACACCCGCACGGTCCTCGGGCTGTGCCTGTCCGCGATCCACACGGCACCGGTCGAGGGCGCGCGCGGCGGCTTCGGCGTCTTCAGGATGTGAGGGGTTCTCGTGATCACGACTGTGCTGGTCGCCAACCGGGGCGAGATCGCCTGCCGGGTGTTCCGTACGTGCCGTGAGCTGGGCATCGGGACGGTCGCCGTGTACTCGGACGCGGACGCCTCGGCCCTGCACGTACGGGAGGCGGACGCGGCGGTACGGCTGCCGGGGGCGGCGCCCTCGGAGACGTACCTGCGTGGGGACGCGGTGGTGCGCGCGGCGCTCGCGGCGGGCGCGGACGCGGTGCATCCGGGGTACGGCTTCCTGTCGGAGAACGCGGGTTTCGCGCGGGCGGTCCTCGATGCGGGGCTGGTGTGGATCGGGCCGTCGCCGGAGGCCATCGAGGCGATGGCGTCGAAGACGCGGGCGAAGGAGCTCCTGGGCATCGCGCCCCTGACCTCGGTGACCGAGGCCGACCTGCCGGTCCTCGTGAAGGCGGCGGCGGGAGGGGGCGGCCGTGGCATGCGGATCGTCCGTGAACTTGCGGAGCTTGAGGTGGAGTTGGCGGCTGCCTCGGCGGAGGCGGCGAGCGCGTTCGGGGACGGGGAGGTGTTCGTCGAGCCGTACGTGGAGAACGGGCGGCACGTGGAGGTCCAGATCCTGGCGGACGCGTACGGGACGGTGTGGGCGCTCGGCACGCGCGACTGCTCGCTCCAGCGCCGGCACCAGAAGGTGATCGAGGAGTGCCCGGCACCGGGGCTTTCGCCTGGCCTTGTCGACTCCCTGTACGCGACGTCCGTGGACGCGGCCAAGGCGGTCGGCTATGTGGGCGCGGGGACGGTGGAGTTCCTGGTCGCGGACGGGCGGGCGCACTTTCTGGAGATGAACACGAGGCTTCAGGTGGAGCATCCGGTGACGGAGGAGGTGTACGGGGTGGACCTGGTGGCGCTCCAGATCGCGGTCGCGGAGGGCCGGCCCTTGCCTTTGGAGCCGCCGGCCGCCCGCGGGCACGCGATCGAGGCCCGCCTGTACGCGGAGGACCCGTCGTCGGGGTGGACGCCGCAGGCGGGCGTGCTGCACGCGCTGGAGTTCACGGAGCGGACGCGCCCGCCAGGGCGCCGTTCCGTTGTGCCCACAACGGTGCGCGTGGACACCGGCTACTCGTCCGGGGACACCATCGGCGTGCACTACGACGCCATGCTCGCCAAGGTCGTCGTCCATGCGCCCACCCGGGCCGAGGCCGTCCGGAAGCTAGCGCATGTCCTCGAACAGGCCCAGGTCCACGGGCCCGTCACCAACCGCGACCTGCTCGTGGCATCCCTACGGCACCCCGACTTCCATGACACCGCCCGCCTCGACACCGGGTTCTACGAGCGGAACCTGGAGGCGCTCACGAAGGCGCCCGACGGCGGGGCGTACGCCGCCGTGGCCGCCGCGCTCGCGGACGCCGCCGGGCGGGAGAGCCGGTTCGGCGGCGGTTGGCGCAACCTGCCCTCGCAGGACCAGGTCAAGGCGTACGGCGACCACGAGGTCCGGTACCGCAGGAACCGCGCCGGGTACGCCGTCACCGCCCCCGAAGGCGTTCGCGTCGTGAGTGCCGCGCCCGACCTCGTACGGCTCGAAGTCGGCGGGGTCGTACGGGACTTCGAGGTCGCGCGGTACGGCGACACCGTGCACGTCGGCGCCCATCGCCTCACCCCACGCCCCCGTTTCCCCGACCCCCGTGAGCAGACCGCCCCCGGCTCCCTGCTCGCGCCCATGCCCGGCACCGTCGTCCGGGTCGCCGAGGGCCTCGCCGTCGGGGACGAGGTCGTCGCCGGGCAGCCGCTCCTCTGGCTGGAGGCCATGAAGATGGAGCACCGCGTCGTCGCCCCCGCCTCCGGCACGCTCACCGCGCTCCACGCCGCCCCCGGCCGCCAGGTCGAGGTCGGCGCCCTGCTCGCCGTCGTACAGGAGGAACCGTCCGCATGAGTGTCATCGAATCCGCCGAGCACACCGCCCTCCGCGCCGCCGTCTCCGCCCTCGGCCACCGCCATGGCCCCGGCTTCGACCGGGCCACGCTCTGGGCCGAGGCCGGCAAGCTCGGCTACCTCGGCGTGAACCTGCCCGAGGCGTACGGCGGCGGGGGCGGCGGTATCGCCGAACTCTCCATCGTCCTGGAGGAGGCCGGCGCGGCCGGCGCACCGCTCCTGATGATGATCGTCTCGCCCGCGATCTGCGGCACGGTCATCGCCCGCTTCGGCACCGACGCCCAGAAGAACCAGTGGCTCCCCGGCCTCGCCGACGGCACCCGCACCATGGCCTTCGGCATCACCGAGCCCGACGCCGGTTCCAACTCCCACCGCATTACCACCACCGCCACGAAGACCGAGGAGGGCTGGGTCCTCAACGGGCGCAAGGTCTTCGTCTCCGGCGTCGACATCGCCGACGCCACGCTCATCGTCGGCCGCACGTCCGACGCCCGCACCGGCAGCCTCAAGCCCTGCCTCTTCATCGTGCCCCGCGACGCCCCCGGCTTCGGCCGCCGCGCCATCGACATGGAACTCGCCGCCCAGGAGAAGCAGTTCGAGCTGACCCTAGACGACGTCCACCTCCCCGCCGAGGCGCTTGTCGGCGACGAGGACGCGGGCCTGCTCCAGCTCTTCGCCGGGCTCAACCCCGAGCGGATCATGACGGCCGCCTTCGCGATCGGCATGGGCCGCTACGCCCTCGCCCAGGCGGTGGCGTACGCGAAGGAGCGCCAGGTCTGGAAGTCCCCGATCGGCGCCCACCAGGCCATCGCCCACCCCCTCGCCCAGGCCCACATAGAGCTGGAGCTGGCCCGCCTGATGATGCAGAAGGCCGCCGCCCTGTACGACGCCGGGGACGACATCGGCGCGGGCGAGGCCGCCAACATGGCCAAGTACGCCGCCGGCGAGGCCTGTGTGAAGGCCGTCGACCAGTCCGTCCACACCCTCGGCGGCAACGGCCTCACCCGCGAGTTCGGCCTCGCCCGGCTGATCACAGCCTCCCGCGTGGCCCGGATCGCGCCCGTCAGCCGGGAGATGATCCTGAACTACGTGTCGCACCAGACCCTGGGACTGCCCAAGTCGTACTGAACCTTCGCAGCGCGCCCGTCGTGACCGAGGCCCTGGTAGGGCGTTGAAGAGATCATGATGAAGAAGATGACCGTCGCAACCGTGCTCGCAGTGGGCTTCCTGGGCATCGCTCCTCAGGCGATGGCCGTCGGCGAGCACGGCGGCACGACGAATCTCAGTGCCAACAGTGCCGAGCAGACCATCGGGAACGTGAAGACCGACAGCGACACCAGCGCCCCGACGCCCCTGGCCCAGGGCGCGCCGAACAAGCCCTGCATCGGTCTTCCGGTCAAGGCCAACGTCGGTTCCCTCGTCGGCCTCCTGAACATCGCCGTCCAGGACATCCCGATCCTGTCAGCTCCGCAGATCCAGCAGTGCACCGAGAACTCCAAGATTCCCGTCCTGTCCAGCAACGGTGTGAACAACCACTGACCCCGAATACACCTCGAAGCCCCGCTCTCCGATCGCGCTGGAGGACGGGGCTTCGCGCTGTCGTGTCCGAGGTTGGCGTCGCCCGCGCTTGGGCAGAGCGGTGATGGAACGGAATAGGGTCCTCGGTCGCCGAGGTTGCAGCCGTGGACAGTGTCCCCGTCGACTGGAGCCTCATCGTGACCCGCTCGTTCCTCTTCCTTCTCGGCAGCGCGCGTGCGGGCGGCAACACCGAGATGCTGGCCCGGCTGGCAGCCGAGCAACTGCCCGCCGCCACCGAGCAGCGCTGGCTGGACCTGACCGAACACCGACTGGCGGACTTCGTCGACGGCCGCCACGACGAGGCCAACCGGCCCCACCACGAGGCCGAGGAGTTCCTTCGGCAGGCGACGCTCGCCGCCACCGACATCGTCATCGCCTCACCGCTGTACTGGTACTCGGTCTCCTCCTCCACCAAGCGCTACCTCGACTACTGGTCGAGGTGGCTGCGCACCCCCGACCCGGACTTCAAGGCGCAGATGGCCGACCGGACCCTCTGGGGCGTGACCGCCCTGGCCCACCGTGAGGAGGAGGTGGCCGCCCCGTTGGTGATGACGCTGAACCACTCGGCGGCCTACATGGGCATGCGCTTCGGGGGCGTCCTGCTCGGGAACGGCTCCCGCCCGGGTCAGGTCCTCGACGACGAACAGGCGGTCATCCGCGCGAAGACCTTCTTCGCCCAAGACGCCCCGCTCGCCCGCTTCCCCTATCAGGAGGGTTGACCACCCCCAGGCCTTACGACCTGGGGGCACGAGCGGTCAAGCGCCCCTCGCTCCCCAGGTCGTAAGGCGTTTCCTCGTGGCCCGCGACCGCGGATGTGGGTTCCTCCTGGAGGAAGGTCGCCTGGTTGGTGCCTTCGATGACGCCGCCGCGCCGCCAGGCTTCCTCCAGTTCGGGCGAAGGGAAGTGTTTCCTCACCTGTTCGATGTCGTCGAAGCGGAACAGAACGACGGCCTCGGCCGGGTCGGCCATGTTCCGGGTGACGGCGACGGTTTCGAGACCGAGCGCGCCGCGCTGGTCGGCGAGGGAGTCGAACGCCTCCCGCCACCGGGCGTAGTCGGCGAACTTCTGACGGATCAGCAGGTAGGCCATGCAGGCAGGGTAGGCAGTGGTGGGATTTCCCGGTAGCCCGCGTTCACCGACTCCCAGCAGGCCCTGGACCGCCTGCGGCCCGCGTCCTGACGCCAGGCCGATCCGCGGTCAGTGGGGGATCGCGCGGATGATCTCCAGTGCTCCGTCCTGATCAAGGTGGCCGCCACCGACGTCCCGAGAGCCTGCGCCTGGCGGCCTCATTCATGGGCGTCCACGACGTCCTTCCCGTCCGGAGAGAACACCCGCCCCCGCAGATCGAGCCGCCCGCCCGGTTCGGTCCGGGCGAAGGCCGCGATGGGGGAGTTTCAGTGCCCCTGGAGACAGTGCAGCAGCGTGCGCACCGCCTCGGTCTCCCGGTGGGTGTCCGGATGCCCGAGCGGTGCCAGGACGTCGCGCACGGCCGTGTCGTCCTCTCGGCCAGGTCAGCTGGGGGTTGAGATCGTCTCCGACGTAGAGAGCACCTGGTCGCAGCAGGCGCACCAGGCGGTCGAGACCGGTGACGTTCCCGGGCCGGCAGTCCACACGGTCTTCCGACAGTGGTTCTTAAGGGCAGCGATACGCGCCACTGGCTTGACCTGCGAGAACGTGGCGGCCGGCCCCGCCAGGGGGTGCGGGGCGTCGTCCGTCACGGGTCAGAGAGGCATCCCCGACATCTGCGACAGCCGCAGCAACTCCGGGTTGCTCCTCCGGTGCAAGGAAGCCAGCACCCGGAACACCTCCCTGGCCGTGGGGTGGATCCGCGCCATCTGCGGAGCAGCCTCCCACGCCTCGGACAGGCTCTCCAGGGCCGCGTCCCGATTCCCCAGCTCAAGGTGTGCACGGGCTACGTTCAGCTTCGACGGCGCGATCCGGGTGGCCGGTAGACCGTCGAGGACCGCGTCGAGGTTCGCCGCCACCTCCAGGGCCTCACGGGGCCGACCGAGGTCGAGCCGGGTGGCGAGCACGTGCGTGGTCGTGTTCTGCGGACCGAAGATCATGCTGTGCCGGTTCCAGTCCTCGGAGCTGAACCACTCGGTCGACCGCGCCGCAGAAGCGATGTGCCGTTCGGCCTCCCGTTTCCCCTCTGCCTTGTCGGCCAGGCGCCCGGCCAGCGTCATGCCGCGCAGGTTCAGCACGCCGAGAGCGAAGGCGCGTTCTTGCCCCGAGAGCGACGCCTCAGCTTTGGCGATCGCCCTGTCGACGACCGTGAGCCCGCCCTCGAAATCACCGCCATTCAGATAGGCGCCGGCACGGTCCCGTGCGGCGATCGCCTCACCGAGTGGGTTGGGCTGCTGCTCGACGGCCCACCGCTGCCGGGTGACGGCCAGCTCCGCCATGTCCATCCACCTGTGTCGGGCGGCGAGCCAGTAGACGGAGCTGTAGACCTCGGACAGGGTCATCCACGCCTCGGCCGTGTTCTCCGTGTGGGCGAGCGTCGTAGCCTCCCTCAGCAGCCCCGGCAACTGAGCGAGGACCTGTTGGACCCGGGCCGCGTCGCGATGCTCGCGAACGGCCCCTACAGCCGCCAGAACGGCCGTCTCCTCAACCCGCTGCCGTCCGGGTAGGTCGTAGTCCCGGATCGCGGACCGCAGGGCCGTGATCCGCTCCTCGTCGTCCTGCGCAACCTTGGCCGTGCCCTGCACCTCCGCCATGGTCAGGTTGAGTGCCTTGCCGATCGTCGCGGCGACAGCGGGGGAGAGCGTCCGGTCCCCCACCTCGATTTTCGACAGCAGCGACACGGACACGGAGGCCATGCGGGCGAGCTGGGCCTGAGACAGGCCGCGTTCCTTGCGGAGCGCCGCGAGGTTTGCGCCTGGCGCAAGTTCGCTGGTCGTGCTCATGCGATCAGTCCTACCCCATCGGGACCGTTTCACGTCCCATGCTCACAGGCTCCGTGCACACGCGTACATGTTTTGTGCAAGACGTGTGCAAGTTCGCGTGTGCAGAGAGTTGTTGACTGGTCACATCACCCCGAAGGAAGCCCGTCAGGAAGCGAGCAACGATGCGCAGGCCAACGACCGCGCCGCCGATCCGCCCCGCCACCGAGACCGAAGCCGCCGCGGTGTTCCGCGGCGGTACAAGCCGTTCGTGGGGAATCCCGCCTCCTGCATCGCGTCCCGGAGGCGGGCCGGGTGGCGACACGCACCTGTTCGGCCTCGGTGTCGTACCTCTGAGCGCCGCCAAGCGACTGACCGCTGCCCTGCACGCGGCCCGGGAGTCCCGGTGAGGTACCGGAAGGGCGACGTCGTGACCGATGCGACCAGGGCTCTCACGGGCCAGGTCCGGAACGTGCACGGGAACGTGCTGACCCTGGTCCGTCCCAGCGGCTACGAGTGGGAAGCGGCGGTTGAGCAGTGCTGGATGGCGAGCCCCGAGGAGCGCGAGAGCCTGACCCCGCGCGGAGCCGTACGGATCATCAGCACCTTGCCCGCGCGGCCCTCTTCCTGATCGCGGTGGCCGTGGGCGCGCTCTGCGTTGCCCTGTGGCTCCGTACCCATAGACCGGCCCCCTGGTGGGGTCGAGTACAGCACCATCACCCTCACGAAGTCGTGGGCATCTGCTGACTACGAACGGGACGCCCAGGAGTTCGAGGTGGTGCAGTCCGGTCCGCGGAAGTTGTGGGACGAGACAGAGGCGGCGCACCTGTGGTGGGTGGAACAGGGGCGGCCAGGGTTTGAGCGGTTCGGTCTGACTGTGGAACCAGGGGCTCAGACTGCGTGGCTGGACGAGAGGAGTAATCCGGTCTCCAGTGTCGACACGTCGCACTGAGGTCACCCGAACACACGCCGAGCGCGGCCCGCCCCCCATTCGGCGGCGGGCCGTAGCCCTTTCCAAGAACCATGCATGCGTGCTTGATTGTTTTCCAGGGTGCTGACAGGGTCTCCCCAAGTCGCACCGGTACCCGCGATCCTGGCGCTCACCTTTCACCTCTCCAGGGGGCCACGCATGGTGTTCCACAGCGAGTACGAGCCCGTCCCGACCGTCTCCCTCCCCATCCACGAGGCCGTTCTCGGCCGGGCCGCCGAGTTCGGGGACGCCCCGGCGCTGGTCGACGGGGCCGGCGAGCTGACACTCACGTACGCCCAGGTCGACGCGTTCCACCGGCGGGTTGCCGCCGGGCTCGCCGAGGCGGGGGTGCGGAAGGGGGACGTGCTCGCCCTGCACAGCCCCAACACCGTCCTGTTCCCGATCGCGTTCTACGCCGCCACCCGCGCCGGCGCCTCCGTCACCACCGTCCACCCGCTGTCCACGCCCGAGGAGTTCGCCAAGCAGCTCCGCGACTCCGCCGCGCGCTGGATCGTCACCGTCTCGCCGCTGCTCCCGGCGGCCCGGGCGGCGGCCCAACTCGCAGGCGGCATCGAGGAGATATTCCTCTGCGACCAGACCCCCGAGGGGGAGGACTGCCGTTCCCTCCAGTCCTTCCTGGCCTCCACCGCCCCCGAGCCGGACGTCACCTTCGACCCCGACGAGGACGTCGCCGCCCTCCCGTACTCCTCCGGCACCACCGGAGTACCCAAGGGCGTGATGCTCACCCACACCTCGATCGCCACCAACCTCGACCAGCTGTACCCGCTGATGCCCATGGGCCCGGGTGACCGAATTCTCGCAGTGCTCCCGTTTTTTCACATATACGGCCTCACTGCGCTGATGAACGCGCCGCTGCGGAACGGCGCCACCGTCGTCGTCCTGCCCCGCTTCGAGCTCGACACCTTCCTCGGCGCCATCCAGAAACACCGCATCAACGGCCTGTACGTCGCCCCGCCGATCGTCCTCGCGCTCGCCAAGCACCCGATGGTCGCCGACTACGACCTGTCCTCCCTGGAGTACATCGTCAGCGCCGCCGCCCCGCTCGACGCCGCCCTCGCCGAGGCGTGCTCGGCCCGGCTCAAGCTGCCGCCCGTCCGGCAGGCGTACGGCATGACGGAGCTGTCCCCCGGCACGCACGTCGTCCCCCTCGACGCCGTGAACCCTCCCCCCGGCGCCGTCGGCCGGCTCCTGCCGTCCACCGAGATGCGGATCCTCTCCCTCGACGACCCGTCGAAGGACGCCGAGCCCGGCCAGGAGGGTGAGGTCGCCATCCGGGGCCCGCAGGTCATGAAGGGGTACCTCGGCCGGCCCGACGCCACCGCCGCGATGATCGACGCCGACGGCTGGGTCCACACCGGTGACATCGGCCGCGTCGACGAGGACGGCTGGCTGTTCGTCGTCGACCGGGTCAAGGAACTCATCAAGTACAAGGGCTTCCAGGTCGCCCCCGCCGAACTCGAAGCGCTGCTGCTCACCCACGAGGGCATCGCCGACGCGGCCGTCATCGGCGTGACGGACGAGGACGGCGCCGAGATCCCCAAGGCGTACGTCGTCCGGCAGCCGAGTGCGGCGGACCTGACGGCCGAGGACGTGATGGCGTATGCGGCTGACCGAGTCTCTCCATACAAGAAGATCCGGCGGGTGGAGTTCATCGACGGTGTGCCGCGGGCAGCGTCGGGGAAGATTCTGCGCCGAGAGTTGAGGGATCGCGAATGAAGCTGGACCGTGGCATCGCCACGCTGACGCTGGACTCCCCGGAGAACCGCAACGCCCTCTCGGCGGCACTGGTCGCCGAGCTGGCGGAGGCGCTCACGGAGTGCGGGCAGGACCCGGCGGTACGGGCGGTGGTCCTCACGCACACCGGCTCGACGTTCAGCGCGGGCGCCGACCTGAAGGCGCCGCCGAGCCCGTACGCCTTCGTGGACCTGCTCCGGCGGATCGTGGAGCTGCCGAAGCCGGTCGTGGGCGTGGTGCGTGGCCATGTACGGGCGGGCGGGCTCGGGCTGCTCGGGGCGTGCGACATCGTGGTGGCCTCGGAGACGTCGGACTTCGCGCTGACGGAGGTACGGATCGGGGTCGCGCCCGCCGTCATCTCGCTGACGCTGCTGCCGAAGCTGGAGCCACGGGCGGCGGCGCGGTACTACGTGACGGGCGAGCGTTTCGGGACGGCGGACGCGCTCGCGATGGGCCTCGTCACGGCGCCGGACGAGGACCTGGACGCGATCCTGGACGGGCTGCGCAAGGGGTCCCCACAGGGGCTGGCCGAGTCGAAGCGCCTGGTCACGGCTAGAGTCCTGGAGACCTTCGAGCGCGACGCGGAGGACCTGGTCCAGAGGTCGGCCTCGCTCTTCGCCTCCGCGGAGGCGCGCGAAGGGATGACGGCCTTCCTCGAACGACGGGACCCTGAATGGCGGCTCTGAACGGCCCGAAGCAGGACAGGAGCCGCGCCACCCGGCAGCGGCTCCTGGAGGCGGCGGTGTCCTGCCTGGCCGAACACGGCTGGGCGGGCTCCACCGTCTCCGTGGTGGCCGAGCGCGCCGGGGTCTCGCGGGGCGCCGCGCAGCACCACTTCCCCACCCGGGAGGACCTGTTCACGGCGGCAGTCGAGTACGTCGCCGAGGAACGCTCCCAGGCCCTGCGCGCCCTCCCGGCCCGCGACCGCCGCGAGGCCGTCGCGGCGCTCGTGGACCTCTACACCGGCCCCCTCTTCCGGGCCGCACTCCACCTCTGGGTGGCCGCCGCCCACGAGCCCCAGCTCCACGCCCGCGTCACGGAACTGGAGGCCCGCGTCGGCCGCGAGTCCCACCGCATGGCGGTGTCCCTCCTCGCGGCGGACGAGTCCGTTCCCGGGGTACGGGAGACGGTCCAGGGCTTCCTGGACATGGCCCGCGGCCTGGGCCTGGCGACCCTGCTGACGGACGACAGCGCACGCCGAAAGCGCGTGGTGGCCCAGTGGGCCCGCCTCCTGGACGAGGCCCTCGGCTGAGCGGGCTCCCCACGCGGGCCCCGTGGTGAGCCGCGCCACATACGTCACAGGCGCTCCGCAGTACGCTGGTCGCATGCTTTCGCTCGTACGCCGTCGCCACGTGGACTTCCTCCGCGTCGCGAGCATGGGCTGTCCGCGTCACCCCTGACCCGGACGCCCACCCCACCCCCGAGGCCGCACGCGGAGACCCCGCAGGCCAGGGGTCCGTACGAACACCCCGCGGACGCACACCATGACGTACTCCTCGTACAGCTCCCAGCTCCCCATCGTCGACCTCTCCGCCGCCGACCGCGGCCCCCAGGCCCGGCGCCTCCTCCACGCCCAGCTGCACTCCGCCGCCCACGACGTCGGCTTCTTCCAGCTCATCGGGCACGGCGTCACCGCAGCCGAGACGACCGCCCTCACCGCCGCCATGAAGGCGTTCTTCGCCCTCCCCGAGGCCGACCGGCACGCCCTGGACACCACGAACTCGCCGCACTTCCGCGGCTACACCCGCATCGGCGACGAGCGCACCGGCGGCTCCCGCGACTGGCGCGACCAGCTCGACATCGGCGCCGAGCGCCCCGCGCGCGTCCCCGGCCCCGGCGAGGCCCCGTACTGGTGGCTCCAGGGCCCCAACCAGTGGCCCGCCGCCCTCCCCGAGCTGCGCCTCGCCGCGCTCAACTGGATCGAGCGCCTCAGCGGCGTCGCCCAGCGGCTGCTGCACGAGCTGCTCGTCTCCATCGGCGCGCCCGCGGACTTCTACGACGACATCTTCGGGGCCAAGGCCCACCCGCACCTCAAGCTGGTGCGCTACCCGGGCAGCGCCGGCGACGGCGCCGACCAGGGCGTCGGCGCCCACAAGGACTACGGCTTCCTGACCCTGCTCCTCCAGGACCACGTCGGCGGCCTCCAGGTGGAGCGCGAGGACGGCGCCTTCCACGACGTACCGCCGCTGCCGGGCGCGTTCGTCGTCAACCTCGGCGAACTCCTCGAAGTGGCGACGAACGGCTATCTGCTCGCCACCAACCACCGGGTGGTCTCCCCGCCCGGGGCGACGGAGCGCACGTCCGTCCCGTTCTTCTACAACCCGCGGCTCGACGCCCGGGTCGCCCCGCTGCCCTTCCCGTACGCCTCCACGGCGCCCGGCGTGACGACCGACCCGGCGAACCCGCTGTTCGCCGAGTACGGCCGCAACGAACTGAAGGGCAAGCTGCGCGCCCACCCGCTGGCCGCGGCCCGCCACCATGCGGACCTGCTGCTCGCGGAGGAGCGGCAGCTCAGCACAGCTGCCGGCTAGAGATCAGCCCGCGAACGCCGCCAGGTCCGCGTAGCCCGCGATCTCCTGCGGGTTGCGCTGCCCCGGACCGATGTACCGGGCGCTCGGCCGCACCAGCCGGCCCGTGCGCTTCTGCTCCAGGATGTGCGCCGACCAGCCCGCCGTACGGGCGCAGGTGAACATCGACGTGAACATGTGCGCCGGGACCTCGGCGAAGTCCAGCACGATCGCCGCCCAGAACTCGACGTTCGTCGCGAGGACGCGGTCGGGGCGGCGGTTGTGCAGCTCCTCCAGGGCCGCCTTCTCCAGCGCCTCGGCAACCTCGAACCGCGGCGCGGCCAGCTCCTTCGCCGTACGGCGGAGCACGCGGGCGCGCGGGTCCTCGGCGCGGTAGACGCGGTGGCCGAAGCCCATCAGCCGCTCGCCCTGGTCCAGGGCCTTCTTCACGTACCCCACCGCGTCACCGGTCCGCTCGATCTCCTCGATCATGCCGAGGACGCGGGACGGGGCACCGCCGTGCAGCGGCCCGGACATGGCGCCCACGGCGCCGGACAGCGCCGCGGCCACGTCGGCGCCCGTGGAGGCGATGACGCGGGCGGTGAACGTGGAGGCGTTCATGCCGTGCTCGGCGGCCGAGGTCCAGTACGCGTCGACGGCCTTGACGTGCTTGGGGTCCGGCTCGCCGCGCCAGCGGATCATGAACCGCTCGACGACGGACTTCGCCTTGTCGATCTCGCTCTGCGGCACCATCGGCAGACCCTGCCCGCGCGCCGACTGGGCGACGTACGACAGCGCCATGACGGCGGCCCGGGCGAGGTCCTCGCGGGCCTGCTCGGCGTCGATGTCGAGGAGCGGTTTGAGGCCCCAGACCGGGGCGAGCATGGCGAGCGCGGACTGCACGTCGACGCGGATGTCACCGGAGTGCACAGGGATCGGAAACGGCTCGGCCGGCGGCAGACCGGGGTCGAACGCCCCGTCGACCAGCAGACCCCAGACGTTGCCGAACGAGACGTGACCGACGAGATCCTCGATGTCGACGCCGCGGTACCGAAGAGCGCCGCCCTCCTTGTCGGGTTCGGCGATCTCCGTCTCGAACGCGACGACTCCCTCGAGGCCGGGTACGAAGTCGGACATCAGGCGGCTCCTCTATCGATGATCAATCATCCGTCGGTTGGCGGGTTGGTGGGGAAGCAACAGTCATCCAGCCCAAGAGTCTGTACGGTTCCGATGATGCGGGGAAGCGTGACATCCGGCACACTGCGCCGATCCGGCGAGGAAGGGTTAGCGGCTCGCCGTGCCGGGCAGACTGCGCCTCTGCGGCAGGATGAGTCCCGTGACTGACGCCCTCGACGCCCTCGATCCCGCCGACATGCGCGAGCAGTACCGCACCACGGAGCTGACTGTGGCCGACCTCGCCCCCGAACCGATCGAACAGTTCTCGCGATGGTTCAAGGTAGCCGCCACCAACCCGGCGATCCACGAGCCGAACGCCATGGTCGTCTCGACCGCGGCGCCCGATGGCCGCCCCTCCTCCCGCACGGTGCTGCTGAAGCACTACGACGAGGCCGGCTTCGTCTTCTACACGAACTACGGCTCCCGCAAGGGCGGCGAGCTGGCCGCCAATCCGTACATCTCGCTGCTCTTCCCCTGGCACCCGCTGGCCCGCCAGGTCATCGTCACGGGCCGGGCGGCCCGCACCGGCCGGGACGAGACGGTCGCGTACTTCCGCACCCGCCCGCACGGCTCCCAGCTGGGCGCCTGGGCCAGCCACCAGTCGTCGGTGATCGAGTCGCGGGACGAGCTGCTCGCCCGGTACGAGGAGCTGGCGGCGCGCTACCCGGAGAACGAGCAGGTCCCGGTGCCGCCGGAGTGGGGCGGCTTCCGGGTCGTACCGGAGACGGTGGAGTTCTGGCAGGGCCACGAGAACAGACTGCACGACCGCCTGCGGTACGTCAGGCTCGCGGACGGCGTCGACGAGTGGCGGGTGGAACGCCTGTCACCGTGAGGCGCCGGGTCACTCTGTCGAGACGGCCCGAGCCTGCGCCAGCGCCGTTTCGACGGCGTGCGGGATGTCCGTGACCGGGAACTGCGTGTGCCGTACGGTCCGCTCCCGGTCCACGACCAGGACCGCGCGCTTGAGCCGTAGCGCCTGTCCGGCGCGGAAGGTCGGCAGCCGGAGCGCGGCCGAGAGCCGCGCGTCCATGTCGGACAGCAGCGGGAAGGGGATCTCCTCGGCGGCGGCGAAGGCCCGCTGCTCGTCGGGGCGCTGCGTCGAGACCCCGTGGACGGCGATCCCGGCCGCCGTGAAGTCCCCGTACGCGTCCCTGAACAGCCGGTTCTCCAGGGTGCAGCCGACCGCGCCGGGGATGTCGTTCCAGCCCTCGGGCAGCGGGCCCGGGCGCCCGGTCGCAGGGTAGCAGAAGAGCACGGTGGCGGCGGCGTCCGGGTCCACCGGGTCCCGCTCGCCGCCGGTGTGCGCGGGCAGCGTCAGGCGGGGCAGCCGGGTGCCGGGCAGCTCCTGGACGCGGTGGGCCTCCGCGCTGTGCTCGTCGGCGGACGCGGTGAGGGTGCCGTCGCCGAGCAGCCAGCGGTCGGACCAGTCCTGCATCGCGACCAGGACGGGGAGCAGGGCGCGCCCGGCCGGGCTGAGCCGGTACTCGTACCGCACCGGGCCCTCCTGGTACGGAACCCTGTCGAGCACGCCGCTGTCGACAAGGTGGCCCAGGCGCTCGGTGAGGACCTTGCGGGAGATGCCGAGCTCGCTCTGGAGCTCGTCGAAACGGTGCCGGCCGCGCGCGGTCTCCCGTACGAGCAGCAGGCTCCACCAGTCGCCGACGACGGCGGCGGCCTGGGCGATCGCGCAGGCGGCATCGCGCTCGGGCACGGCGCGGACCATGGCGCTCCTCCTCGTCGAACAGGCAAGGCTCCATCTTGCGTCATCGAGTGAGTTCCCGATAGAAACTCAGTGTAAGTTCCGAAAGGGAACTCACCAGCTCATCACAGATTCATCTTCGGGGGAGGGATCGCTCGCATGCCCATAGCCTGGGCAACCGCCTGGCGCACCTGGCAGATGACCCGCCGCGCCTACCCATGGACGTACGCCGTCGGCACCGTCCTGCCCGCCGCGCTCGCCATCTCGCTGGCGTACCTCGGCTACCACGCCATCGGCGGCGGAGCCGTCGCCGACGACTTCACAGCGGGCAGCGGAACCACGGCGTACCTCGCCTACATCGTCGTCGGCGCGACCGCCTTCCAGTTCGCCGTCCGCCTCATCCTCTGGTCCGCGAAGGCGCTGATCACCGAGCAGCGGCAGGGCACGCTCGGCGCCCTCCTCATCGCCCCGGCGAGCCGCTTCCCGTACCTCGCCGGCTTCACCGCCTTCGCCGTCCTCAGCAGCCTGGCCGAGTTCCTCGCCCTCGGCCTCGTTGTCGCCCTGCTCGGCATCCCGGTCCCCGTGTCCTCCGCGGCCGGCCTGCTCCTCGGCGCCCTCGCGCTCGTCGGCGCCGTCTTCGCGCTCTCGGTCGGCCTCGGCGGACTGATGATCGCCGCGGGCGAGGCGCACATCTCGCAGAACACCGTCTTCATCGTCCTCGGCCTGGTCGGCGGCTTCACCTTCCCGCGCGCCTATCTGCCCGAGCCCGTCCAGTGGTTCGCCGAGCTCCTCCCGACGACCGCGGCGACGGACGTCCTGCACGCGGCGACCACCGGCGGCCAGTCGCTGCCCGACCTCCTGCCGAGGCTGGCGGTGTGCGCGGTGGTCAGCGGCGTGTACCTGGCCCTCGGCCTGCTGTACCTGCCGCGGGCCGAGGCCCGCGCCGTAGAAAGGACGTACTGACGTGACGGGCATTCAGGTCCGATCCCTGCACAAGGACTTCCCCGTACGGAGCGGAGGCATCTTCGGCGCCAGAGTCGTCAAACGGGCGGTCGACGGCCTCGACCTCGACATCCCGCCCGGCCGGATCACCGGCCTCCTCGGCCTCAACGGCGCCGGCAAGACCACCACCATCAAGATCCTCGCCACACTCCTCCGCCCGACCTCCGGCACGGTCACCGTCGACGGCCTCGACACGGTCGCCGACGCCCGCGCCGTACGCCGCCGCATCAACCTCATCGCGGGCGGCGAGCGCATGGTCTACACGCGCATGACGGGCCGCGAGAACCTCTGGTACTTCGGCCAGCTCTACGACGTACCGAAGCGTGAACTGCGCGCCCGCATCGACGAGTTGCTGGCGCTTGTCGGCCTGACGGACGCGGCAGACACCATGGTCGAGCGGTACTCGCGCGGCATGACGCAGCGCCTGGCCATCGCCCGCGGGCTGATCAACCGGCCCGCGTACCTCCTCCTCGACGAGCCGACCCTCGGCCTCGACGCCCCGATCGCCCGCGACCTGCGCCGCGTCGTGGCCCGCCTCGCCGAGGAGGGTACGGGCGTCCTCCTGACCTCCCACTACCTCGCCGAAGTCGAGGAGCTCTGCGGCCATGTGTACGTGATCTCCGCAGGCCGCCACCTCGCGGAGGGCAGCCCGGCGGAGCTGAAGGCGGCCACGGGCAGCCACCGTACGATCCGCCTGACGGTGACGAACCCGGGAGAGGCCACGGCGACGGTGGCGGCGAGCTTCGGCGCGACGTCCGAACTCCTCGCCGACGGGGATGAGTTGATAACCCTCCGTCACCCGGACGACATGGCGGGCCCGCTGGCGGCCGCGATCGTCGGGGCGGGCGGCTCGATCGGCGGCCTGGAGATCGCGGAGGCGAGCCTGGAGGACGCGATTCTGGCCCTTGCGGAGACCGGCGAGGAGGCCCTCGTATGAGGCACGCCCTGCGGATCTTCGCGGCGGAGACCCTGAAACAGCACCGCCGCCTCTTCGGCCAGCCGCTGGTCGTCTTCTCGATGCTGGTCTGGCCGGTCCTCCAACTGGCCACCACCTACTACACATTGCGCCCGGTCGCTACGGCCTCCCCGGCCGCCGCGAACTGGCCGCTCGCCGCCGACCCCGACCGCCTCCTCGCGTTCCTGGCAACCGGAACCCTCGCGTACGCCTTCTTCTTCTCGCTCGTCCAGAGCGCCTGGCACTTCTCGTTCGAGCGCTCCACCGGCACCCTCGAGCTCCTCTTCCTCTCCCCGGCCGGCCGCCTCACCCTCATGGTCGCCAACGGCGCGGGAGCGCTCCTCCAGAACGCCTGGCTGCTCACCTGCTTCACCGTCGCCGCCCTCACCGGCTTCGGCGCACTGTCGGTGTCGGCCTGGTGGATGTACGGCATCGTCTTCCTGGCCCTGCTGGTCCCGGCGGTCGCGTGGGGCGCGTTCCTCAACAGCCTGCTGGTCTTCTCGCGCGACTCGGCGTTCCTCTACACGATCCTGGACGAGCCGCTGTGGTTCGTGTCGGGCGTCCGCCTCCCGCACTTCGCCCTGCCGACGGCGATCCAGCTGGTGGGCGCGGTGTTCCCCCTCACGGGCAGCCTGATCGCGGTCCGCGGCGCGCTCCTGGACCACCGCACGCTGACGGACCTGGCCCCCGCGCTCCTGGGCCTGGCCGCACTGAGCGCGCTGCTGCTGGCAGCGGCGGCGGTCGTCCTCCGCGCGGGCGAGGCCCGCTCCCAGCGCACGGGCAGGCTCTCCTTGGCGTAGGGAGACCCCGGAGAACGCCGGAGAACGCCGGAGAACGCCGGAGAACGCCCGAGAACGCCCGAGAACGCAGACGACCCGTGGGCCTTGGTCCCGTCCGCTCGAGTTCGGACGAGAGCCGGCCGGACTTACCGGCGGCCCACGGGTCGGGTGACTGCTTGGATATCGGCAGGTGGCCTGCCGAGGTGCACAGAGTGCGACGGCAGGCCGTTAGCCCGCAGTCACCTCACGAGTCCGAAAAGAAATCATTTTTTCGGATCACCTCCTTTCGCGTGTACTCCACACCCTAGGAAGCCTTCCGCGAGGGCTCAAGTTATTTATTCGCTCGGTGCCGGGAAGGCTGTGGCTCACCCCACCCCGTTGGCTTCTGACGCTGGCCGCCCCACGGTGGTCCCGCCACCGGCCACCCCGCTTCGGCGGCCGGTCCCGGAGCAACGGCTCGATGCGCGCCCACTGCGCGTCAGCCAACGGCACACCCGGACCAGCCATCAGATGATCTGGACGAAACGGCCTGGGCTCTGGTCACGGCGATCAGCTCCGGTCACGTTCCAGGTCAACTACTCGGAACTGAAGTCCCGAGTTCGCTGCTCGGGTCGTCGATGGCTTCGGCGTGTCCCGGCTGCGTCCAGCCCTCTACCCGGTGAGCCTGAGGGCAGGGGCCGTTGACTCGACCCCGCAGACCCACTGCCACCAGCCGCGGGCGGCGATGTTGTGGGACGAGTTCAGGTCTGCGTGCTCAACGAAGCCGCAGACCTGGCATGCGAACACGGCCTGGGAGGGCCGGTTGCGTCGGTCGATGTGGTGACACCGGGAGCATTCCTGGCTGGTGTAGGCCGGATCGACATACACCAGCGGGACTCCAGCCTGTTTCGCCTTGTAGGCGATGAACGTGCCGAGCTGATGGAAGGACCAGGAGTGCAGTGTGACGCGTTGGGGCTTCCTGAGCCGTACCCGCTCGCGGATGCCCGTCAGTTCTTCCAGGGCGATCCCGCGACCAGTGCGTTGAGCCTCCGCCACGATGCGCTTACTGATCTTGTGATTGATATCCCGGGCCCGACGGGCTTCTTTGCCGGCGTGGCGCTTCGCCCGCCGCTTGGCGGACTTCGTGCCCTTCCTCTGCAGCTTTGAGCGCAGCGTGCGTTCCGCCTCACGGCGGCGGTTGAGCCGGCGCCCGCTGTGCCGGGTGCCGGTGGAGGTGGTGGCAATGTTCGCGATCCCCAGATCCACCCCAACGAACCCTTCCGGCGCGGTGTTCATCGCGGCCTCGGGGACTTCGCAGGTCGCGAGTAGATACCAGGCCCCGTCCCGGTACATCAGATCCGACTCGCCTCGGCGATACGCGGCCAGCACCGCCAACTGCTCGTCCTGCCCGGTGAAAGCAACGTTCTTCATTCGCCCGGCAGTGGTCCAGATCGACACCGTCTGCCTGTCCATCTGCCAGGACAGGCACCGGTCATCGAACGGCTGAGCGGCGTCGGGCCGGAAGGCGACAGGCTTGCCCGTAGCCTTCAGGCGCCGCTTCGAGTCTGGGCGCCCCAGATTGCCTGCGCGCACGTTCGCCCTCAGGGTGGTGTAGGCATCCGCGACCTTCCGTAGCACGTGCAGCGCAGGCTGCGCCGACAACCCCCGAGCCTTCAACTCTGCATAGGCCAAGACCTGGAGCGTCGCCCGCGAAGGCCGCCCATGCTCGAACGATCTGACCGACAGCCAGTTCGCCGCCGCATTGCACACGTGTAGCGTCGCCTCAAGTGCCGACGCCTGTACGGGCGTCGGCAGCAGCTTCACCGCCACCGTCAGCTTCACAATCGGCGACGCTACTCACTGCCCGCGAAATCGGGCGTGAGTTCATGTGGAATCAACAGATTGCGCGATCTCTCGTACAGGTGTTCGTCCATCATGTCCTCCACTCCTGCCGGGAGCGAGATGGTGGCGCTTCGCGCCGCCCACCTGAGATGTGTTCTTCGCCGCCGTCGAAGCCACGCGATTCTTTGTAAGGATCGGATGAAACGGGTGTGTTCTGCGTCACGTTCCAGTTCAATTGGGCGGGGCGTGCGGGTGCACGCGCGTACACCGTCCTGCAGGGGGTGCCGGGATGAGTGCTGCCAGGGGTGGGACCACGTCTGTGCCGGGGGCTGATCTGCTCGCCGCGCTCCTGGAAGGGATGGACGCGGCGCTCTGTGCCTTCGACGCCGACGGGACCGTCACGCACTGGAACAAGGAGGCCGAGCGGATTCTCGGCTGGTCGGCAGAGGAGGCCGTCGGGCGGCGTGGGTTCGAGGGGTGGGCGGCGCGGCCCGCCGACGCGGCCGAGGCGCTCGGCCGGCTGATGGCCGCCATGGAGGCGCCGGGCCGCCTGGTGCACGAGTTCGCGCTGGTACGGAAGGACGGGGGGCGCGTTCTCGTACGGACGCAGTCGGCCGGGGTGCGGGGCGCGGACGGGAAGCCGTCCGGGGTGTACTGCGCGTTCAGCGAGGTGCACGCGCAGATCGATCTGGAGCGGTCGATCGCGCTCAGCGAGGCGCTGTTCGAGGACGCGTCCTGGGGTGTCGTCCTCGTCGACGTGGACCTGCGGCCCACCGTCGTCAACGGGTACGCGGCCCGGGCGATGGGCGGCGGCCGTACGACGCTGCTCGGGCGGCCGCTGGGCGAGCTGCTCGCGCAGGGCGTCGAGGAGCTGGAGTGTGCGCTGGAGCACGTGCTCGCGGAGGGTGCCCCGAAGGCGCCCGCCGAGGTGTGGGTGACGCTGCGGACGCCGGAGGGCGAGCGGCGCCGGTGCTGGCGCAGCGGGTTCGTGCGGCTGGCGTCGCCGCTGGCGGAGGAGCCGGTGCCGCTGGGTGTGGGGTGGCTGTTCCAGGACGTCACCGAGGAGCGGCTCGCCGAGCAGGAGGCGGACCGGCTGCGGTTCCGGTACAGCCAGTTGCACCGGGCGGGCGTGGTGGCGGCCGAGTGCGAGGACCCGAGGGAGGCGGCGACGGTCCTGCTCGACTTCGCGCTCGCGGGCTTCGCCGATCACGCGCTGGTCGACGTGGCGGCGGGGGAGCGGCGGCTCGTGCGGGTGGCGGCCACGCCGGCGGGCGATCCGGGCCCGGTCGTCCCGGTCGCGGGCGGCGGCATCCCGCTGCGCTACGCCTCGGGCCACCCGGTCCTCCAGGCCCTCTCCCGTACGGGACCGGTACGGGCGTCGGCGCCGGCCGTGGCGGGCCCGCAGGCCGCCGAGGACTGGGCGACGGAGCGCCACTGGCCCCGGGACGCGGTCCACGCGCTGTGCCTGCCGCTGCGCAGCCGGGGGAGGACGGTGGGCGCCCTGACGTTCCTGCGCGCCGCGTCCCGTACGGCCTTCGAACGCCCGGACGCGGTGTACGCGGAGGCGGTGGCGGTACGGGTCGCGACGTCGCTGGACCTGGCGGCGGTGCGGGGGTAGGGCCCCCGAGATCAGGGGCCACCCCCTAGGTCGTGTGGACCTTCAACGCCGTCCGGACGGCGGATTCGAGGGCGCCTTCGATCCAGGCGGGCTTGATGGAGGTGTGGTCCCCCGCGAAGTGCAGGGGCCCTTCGGACGTCGGGATGTCGGGGAACAGCTCCGCGTGCTGGCCGGGGAGGAGCACGGAAGCCTCGCCGTACGCGTAGTGATCACGCATCCACGACTGCGTCTTGGCCTTGCCGGTGAAGAAGACCTCGCAGCGCCGGCCGAAGACCGCCTGCACTCCGGCGAGCGCGCGCAGATACCGCTCCTCGTCGGCGTACGCGTCCCACTTCAGGGCGTCGTCGGACCAGCTGTAGGAGGCGAGGACGATGCCTCCGTCGCTGCCTTCCATGGGGTGGGCGTGCTCGAAGAACATGAAGCGGTTGGCGTTGTCGCTCACCGAGCCGCCTCCGCGGACATGGGCGGCCTCGGGGTCGCGGCCCACAGCGGGGCGGAAGGCGGCGAAGCACTTCTTGAGTTCGCGGGGGATCGTCACACCCAGGCCCGTCACGGATCTGTGCGCGCCGAGGTACGCGCCGCCCCTGACACGGCCCGCCCTGTACCTCTCGTAGAGGTTGGCCTCGATGGAGTTCAGCGCCTCCTTCCACTGTTCCTCGGTGAACTCCCACCAGCGCTGGGAGAATTCGAGGAGCACCTTGGTCGCGGCGTCGTAGTGCAGTTCCGTGATGGCCCGGCGCTTGCCGTACGTCAGCGGAGGGTCGAAGGCCACGTGGCGCAGTCCGGAGAAGGGGACGGTGACGATCGCCTCGTCGCCCTCGAAGACCTCCGTGACACCCCCCTTGCCGGTCTGGCAGTCCTCGGACACGGTGTGGACCCTGACCTTGCCGCCGTCGCGTGCGTCGCGTTCGATGCGTACGGCGCGCCGGTCGAGGCGCACCTTTCCCTTCACGGGCGCGTACAGCGCGTCGACGAGCACCGCGGTGCCGCCCTTGAGCTCCCAGAACTTCGTCTTCGGGTCGATCAGCGCGCTGCCCAGGAAGCTGTGCAGGAAGGAGAGATGCATCCGCGAGGTCAGGTTCTGGATGGTGCCGACGAGGTCGAGGGTCCTCGTGTCGAGCCCGGCGACTTCGGTGAGGTACCGGTACATGGACCAGTGGCCGTACCTCCTGAGGACCTCGGCCCACCCCTCGACGAGGGCCGTCCCCTCCTTGCCCCGGATGAGCTGGTGTGCCGGTTCGAGGGCGTCCGCGAGGATCGCGGAGGCGGTCTTCGTACGGTAGGGGCCCGTGACACCGAAGGTGTCGTTGATCTTCTCGGGGGTCTTCTCGTAGTCGGCCCGGCGCATGTGGACGCCGTTGACGTGGATCCAGGTGCGGTTGGCCCGCTTCGTCGGGTTGTCGACCTCCACGTCCACCAGGAGGAACTCCTGGCGCGCGAGGTCGAACTTCCTGATGAGCGCCATGAGGAGCGGGTGGCTGTCGGGCAGCCGCATGGCCCCGGCCTCGGCGTACTGCCTGGGGTCGGCGAAGGGCTGCGTCCCGTTCTCGTGGCCGCCCTTGCGGAACGTCTTGATACGGCCGCCGACGCGGTTGCCGTTGGCCTCGATCACGACGACGTCGTGGCCCACGCGGGTGAGCAGGTCGGCGGCGAGAAGGCCGGCCGGTCCGGCCCCGACGATCAGGACCCGCTTCGTCGCCCTTCCCCGGCTGGGAGGCAGGCCGTTCTCGATGGCCTTGAGGTAGGTCGGGACGAGGGACGTGTCGTGCTCGTCGTAGACGACGATGGCGCGGGCGACCGTGGTGTACGCCTGGCTGTCGATCCCGGGCGGCGCCAGGGACGGCGCCGCGGCCGGCGCCGTCGAGGGCGCGGTGGCGGGGCTGAACGCGGTCGCGGGAACGGCGGAGGCCGCGGTGAGCCCGGCGGCGAGCGCCGAGGCACCGGTCGCCGTGACCACGGAGCGCCGCGAGGGCCGCGCGTCGTGCGCCGGGGGAGAGGGGTTCGGGGTGCGGGGAGTCATGTCCTGTGTGCTCATCGCGCACCACTCTTGGGCCACAGAACGAGGCGGAGGAAGCGCGTTCACACGGACGGGGACCAAGATCACCCGACCGGGGACCACGCGGTCCGATGCGCCCCCCGTGCGCCCGGGGCGTGCACCAGGGCCCGGTGTTCTGGCGGGCGTACCCCCAAGGCCCTGGTGTCCTGGTGGGCGTACCCCCAGGCGCTAGTGGGCGTGCCCCGGGCCCTGGTGGGCGTACCCCAGGCGCTGGTACAGCTAGTGCCGGTAGAAGATCCGGTCCGCGTACTCCGTCATCACGCGGCCGTTCCACTCGTGCCCGCCGTCGACGTTCCCCGAGCGCAGCAGCGGCGGTTCGATGCCCAGGCGGACCATCCCCTCGGCCGCCGCGGCCATCGTGGCCTGCATCAGGGCGCTGGTGACGACCGTCGAGGCCGGGGCGAAGGGTGCCTCGATGCCCTCGTGGGTCAGCTCGGCGTCGCCGATCGCGATCCGCGAGTCGAGGACGATGTCGCAGTGGTCCTTCAGGTACGTCCCCGAGACGTGCCGGGACTTCGTCTCCGTCGCGTACGCCACCGAGGTCACGCCGATCACCGTCAGCCCCAGGGCGCGGGCGTTCATCGCCATCTCGACGGGCAGGGCGTTGCGGCCGGAGAGGGAGATGATGATCAGGATGTCGCCGGCCCTGGCGGGTGAGGAGTCGAGTACGGCGCCGGCGAGGCCGTCCACGCGCTCCAGGGCGGAGCCGAGCGTCGCGGGCATGACGTCGACGCCGACGGTCCCGGGGACGGCGAGCAGGTTCATCAGGGCGAGTCCGCCCGCCCGGTAGACGACGTCCTGGGCGGCCAGCGAGGAGTGGCCGGCGCCGAAGGCGAAGAGCCGGCCGCCCGCCGCGACGGCCTGGGCGATGGCGGTACCGGCGGCGGCGATCTCCTCGGCGTCCTGGTCACGGACCTGCTGGAGCAGGCCGATCGCGGCGTCGAAGAACTGCCCCGCCAGCTTGGACTCGCGCGCGCTGTCGCCCATTACCGAAGCTCCTTGTCGTCGTGTCGCGGATCACCGTGCGGTCTGGACCATTGCCCTGTCAATACCGCCCTTTGGTCAGCACGGCACGGTTGTCGGTGGGATGCGTCAGAATTGGGGCAGGGCCAGCGCACGACTCATCGAGGGGCACGTATGTCCGGACTGATCGACACAACGGAGATGTATCTCCGCACCATCCTCGAGCTCGAGGAGGAAGGTGTTGTCCCCATGCGCGCCCGGATCGCGGAGCGGCTCGATCAGAGCGGCCCGACGGTCAGCCAGACGGTGGCCCGTATGGAGCGCGACGGCCTGGTGGCCGTCGCCAGCGACCGGCACCTGGAGCTGACGGACGAGGGCCGGCGGCTCGCGACGCGCGTGATGCGCAAGCACCGGCTCGCCGAGTGTCTGCTCGTCGACGTGATCGGCCTGGAGTGGGAGCAGGTCCACGCCGAGGCCTGCCGCTGGGAGCACGTGATGAGCGAGGCCGTGGAGCGGCGCGTTCTGGAGCTGCTGCGGCACCCGACGGAGTCGCCGTACGGCAACCCGATCCCGGGTCTCGAGGAGCTGGGCGAGAAGGCCGAGGCGGAGTCCTTCCTGGACGACTCCATGGTGTCGCTGGCCGACCTGGACGCGGGCACGGACGGCAAGACGGTGGTAGTGCGCCGGATCGGCGAGCCGATCCAGACGGATGCCCAGCTGATGTACACGCTGCGGAGGGCGGGCGTGCAGCCCGGTTCCGTGGTGAGCGTGACGGAGTCGGCGGGCGGCGTCCTGGTCGGCAGCAGCGGCGAGGCGGCCGAGCTGGACGCCGAGGTGGCGGCCCACGTCTTCGTCGCGAAGCGCTGACCACGACGGCGGGGTAGGGGACTGTACGACGCTCGGCGCGGGGCCTTCCCCCCGCGCCGAGCGTCGTTTCGGCGCCCGGCCGGTTCCGGCGCCCGGCGCCCCCGCCCTGTTCCGGGAGCCCCGCCGTTTCGTGGTCCCATTCCCCCGGCCCGTTTTACGGCGGAATCGCCACGCCCGCGCCCCTCGGCGTGCCACGCTGGGGGCAGCCGTACGGCCGGGGAGGGGTGGGTGCGATGGAGTCGTTCCGGGCGGTGCGCCAACACGCAGAGGGCCCCGGGGGCCCCGGGGGGCGGGGGCCGTCCCCCCCCGTGCTGGCCCCGAGCCCCCAACTCCCACGGTCCCTCCCCCCGGACCGATTTCCCCGAGCGGTCCGCCTCCCGTTGAAGATCTCCCCTCGGCGGCGCCCGTCAATCCTTGAGCGCCGTCACTCGAACGAGGGGTGTTACGTGGCAGATCCCCATTTTCGAATATGGGTTCGATAGTCTGACGGGGCTCGACACGCTCGATGGGAAAGAGGGGGTGCCAGGGAACATGGTGCGACGTCTCGACATCACGGGAGCCGACGGCGTACGCCTGGCGGCCTGGGAGTTCACGGAAGAGCAGACAGGGCGGGCAGGGACGGCCGGGTCCGGCGTGTTACTCCTGCACGGCCTCATGGGGCGCGCCTCCCACTGGGCGCCCACCGCCCGTTGGCTGGCCGGCCGCCGTCGGGTCGTCGCCCTGGACCAGCGCGGTCACGGCCGCAGCGACAAGCCGCCCGCGGGCCCCTTCACGCGCGAGGCGTACGTCGCGGACGCGGCGGCCGCCGTCGAGCAGCTCGGCCTCGGCCCCGTGACCCTCGTCGGACACTCCATGGGCGCCCTCACCGCCTGGCAGCTCGCGGCCGAGCGCCCCGACCTCGTCCGCGCCCTGGTCATCTGCGACATGCGCGCCTCGGCCCTCGGGGCCGCCTCGCAGAGGGAGTGGCAGGACTGGTTCCGCCGCTGGCCGGTGCCCTTCGCCTCGCTCGACGGCGTACGGAAGTGGTTCGGCGAGGACGACCCCTGGGTCGAGCGGCCGAACCCCGCGCGCGGCGAGTTCTTCGCGGAGGTCATGACCAGGCGCCCCGACGGCTGGTACCCGGTCTTCGACCCGGCGCAGATGCTGACCTCCCGCGAGACCTGGGTCCACGACGCCCACTGGGACTCGCTCGCCCAGGTGCGCTGCCCGACGCTCGTCGTGCGCGGCCTGGACGGCGAGTTGGGCCGCGCCGAGGCCCAGGAGATGGTCCGGGTCCTCCCACGCGGGGCGTACGCGGAGATCCCGGACGCCGGCCACCTCCTCCACTACGAGCACCCGGAGGCCTGGCGCACGGCGATCGAGCCGTTCCTGGAGGGTGTCCTGACGTCCTGACGTCGTCCGGGACCTACTGGCCGACTGAAGCGGCCAGGGCGCGCTCGATGCGCGGCAGAAGGCTCGGCCATCCGCGCCCCATTCCGTCGAGGGCCGCCTTGCCCATCGGGGAGTCCAGGTCGAATCCGGCGTGCTCCAGGAAGAGCCGGGTGCCGGTGCCCTCAGGGCGGAGTTCCCAGGTGATCGTGGTGTCCAGCGTGCCGGGGGCGAAGCTGTAGCGGAGCAGACGCTCGGGCTCGACGGCGAGCACCTCGCACTCCTGCTGCCCCCAGTTCCCCATGTCCAGGGTGAAGCGGTGGCCCACGACGGCCCGCACGTCACCGGCGGCCCACCAGCGGGCGTGCAGCTCGGGATCGGTCAGCGCCTTCCAGACCGCGGCGGGCGGATGGGCGATGAACTGCTCGCAGTGGAGGACGTTCGGCTCGGTGGGGGTCACGGGTTCTCCTCGTCGATCAGGTCGCTCAACGCCCGCATCCGGGCGCGCCAGTAGTGCTCGAAGGGATGCAGCCACTCGCCGACCTCGGCCAGCGGCGCGGCCTCCAGGTGGTAGTACCGATGCCGCCCCCGCGGCTCCTCGCGCACCAGCCGCGCGTTCCTGAGCACCGCGAGATGCTCGGAGACCGCGGGCCGGCTCAGCGCGAACTCCCCGGCCAGATCCCCGGCCGCCCGCGGCCCGTCCCTGAGGGCCTCGAGGAGCCGGCGTCGTACCGGATTGGACAGGGCGCTGAAGACATCGACTACCGCCATGCACAGCACTATGCGTCGGAAGATTCCGACGTGTCAACTTTTCCCGACACGTCGAGCTCGCCGATGAGTTTCTCCGTGATCCGCGGTCATAGATCACGGTTGGTGCGCGACAGGCCCAGCCGGAACTGCTCAGCACAGGACACGAGAGACCGAGGAACCACGATGCGTACTCTGATCAGCACTGCTTTCATCTCGCTCGACGGCGTCGTGGAGGCCCCGGGCGGCGAGCCCGGCTACCGGAACGCGGGGTGGACCTTCAAGGACGTCGAGTTCCTCCCGGAGGCGTTCGAGATCAAGGGCCGGGAGCAGAAGGAAGCCACCGCGATGCTAATGGGGCGAGTCAGCTACGAGGCGTTCAGCCCGGTGTGGCCCGGCATGGAGGACTTCGCCGACTACAAGGTGATGCCGAAGTACGTCGTCTCCACCACCCTCACCGAGGACGACCTGGTGTCGAACTGGGGCGAGACGACGATCCTGCGCTCGATCGACGACGTCGCCGCGCTGAAGGAGACCGAAGGCGGCCCGATCATCATCCACGGCAGCGCCTCCCTGAACCGGGCCCTGTCCGACGCCGGTCTGATCGACCGTTACCACCTGCTCGTCTTCCCGCTCCTGCTCGGCGCGGGCAAGCGGCTCTTCAGCGCCACGGACAAGGACGCGCAGAAACTGAAGCTCGTCGAGCACGAGGCCTACGCCAACGGTGTGCAGAAGAACGTGTTCGACGTCGTCCGCTGACAAAGGCTCGCGCAGGGTCAGTCGTGGGGGCGTGCCGCCAGAGCCCGGCGCAGGCAGTCGGTCAGGCGGGTCGCGAGCGTCCCGTCGGGGTCGAGGCGGGGGTTGAAGATCGTGACGTCGAGGCCGGCGGCACGGTCGTCGGACAGGGCCGTGGCGAGGACGCTCTCCAGCTCCGACCAGGTCAGGCCGCCGGCCTGGCGGTAGTCGACGGCCGGCATGATCGCGTCGTCCAGGACGTCGACGTCCAGGTGGACCCAGAACCCGTAGCCCTCGGTGAGTCGGCCGACGGCGCCGCGAGCGGCCGCGGCGGCCCCGGCCGCGCGGACGTCGTCGAGGTCGAGGGCGTACAGCCCGGGCGGGAGCGGCTGGCTCCCGGCCGCCGCGGACTCATCGGCGTCCCGGAACCCGAACGCGACCACGTCCTCGTCCCGGACGAGCGGCCCCCGTCCTTCGAGATCGGCGAGCAGCCGGGGGCCCCGGCCGGTCGCCAGGGCGAGCTCCATGGACGCCACCTCACCATTCGGCTCGGCGGACGGCTGATAGAAGTCGGTGTGGCCGTCGAGGAACAGCAGGCCGTAGCGGCCACGGCGGCGCAGGGCGAGGAGGTTGCCGAGCAGAATGCTGCAGTCGCCGCCGAGGACGAGAGGGAAGCGCCCGCCGTCGAGAACCCGGCCGACCGCGTCGGCCAGCCGTACGGAGTACGTCGCGATGCCTCCCGGATTGAGGACCCCGGTCTCGACGTCCCGCCTCGGGTCGTACGGGGGCGCCTCGACCCGCCCGGCCCGCGCCACCCCGCCGAACAGCGCCGCCGGCAGATCCTGCACCCCGGACGGCCGCAGCCCGAGTACGGACGGCGCTTCGACGATGGCGACCTCACGCCCGAACAACGCCATACCCTCATGGTCCCGCGGCTTCGGGCATCCGGGGCGGTCGTGACCTTGCCCCGGCGGGCTTCTGGCTCGGCCGCCGGAAGACGAGCGCGTACGCAGCACGATGAGCGCTCATCACCAGCGTCTCGCGAGCCGAGCGAGCGCGGCGAACCGGAGGTCGGTGTCTGCGACCTGCCTGGCGCAGTCGAGCGCGGCACGAAGGCGTCGCTCCCTGCCCTCCCCGTAGGGCTCCCGCGCGGCCTGCATGAGCTCGATCCAGCCATGCTCCGCACCCGCCGCGCCCACGTGCTCAACGAGCTCCTCGACCCTCGCCAGCCATCCGTCGGCCATCCGACGAAGGCGCGCTGGTAAGCCTCGATCGAGCCCCGGCAAGCGCCGCTTCGAACGCCACGCGCGAGTCGGTCCGGTGTGCGCGAGGAGAGGCTCAGGGCCTGGCCTGTTTGAGCAGTTCCTTGACGGACACTTCCGAGTTCACCCAGCCCTGGCCGAGGCCGTACCTCTCGGCCTCCCTACTTACTTCATTGGGATCCATGGCTTCGTATATGTTGTAGAGGGGCTGGCCGTTATTCTCCTTATCGAAGTTGAATGAGGAGATGTGGGCCACTGGGTCCTCTTCCGGTGACCAGAAGGCTGCCACATATCGCGGCTTTCGCGTCACATTGATCAAGTTGTCGTTGTATCGCACTCTGCCGTGATGTATGACACGTCCGGGGCACGTGTCGGGTGGACAGTAGTATTTCCCTGCCGACTCCAGCCAGGATGGTCTGGCCTGAAAGAACTCGTCGTCGAGCTTCCCGCGATCCTTCCTCAGGTAGGCGAACTGGAGTACGACTTCCAGTGTTTCGTAATCGGTGTCTTTGGGGAGCGTGATCACCTCCTCTATTTCGTACTCCTGTCCGGCGTCTAGCGTTTCTCCCGGGCCCCGGAACTGCCCGGATGCGACGGTCTCGTAGTCGACTTCGCTCTCATAGAGCTCTGCGTCGGTGGCCCAATCGTCCTCGGCAACGCCCCGCCATCCCTCCATCCCTTCCCCTGAGTCGGAGAACTCGGCCCAATTTCCGTGAACCGCGTAATCATCGACTACGATGTAGACGGGAATTCCTCCGGTGTTCTTCGCGTAAAGCTTGAGGGGGATGTGTATATACGGTGAATCGGCGTCCGTTTGTGGCGTGCCGAATTCCGCTTTCAGGATGAAGTGCAGGGGGGCGGCGATGGGTTGATAGAGAATCGAGTAGCCCAGGCTGACCGCGGTCAGGATGGCCGTGACGGTAACCCCGGCCGCGAACTTCCTGGGGTGCGGTATTCCTCTCCACACCTTGTCGTGGATGAGGATGTGGAGAGCCCATAGTGACCAGAGCCACAAGACAAGAAACCCCAGGGCTTCGGGTATGAGCTCTTTTTCCTGAAGCCACAGGAAGAGGAGAAGGGTCGTGGTGGCCACCGTCATGAGCACGCCGAGAAGGATCAGCGCCCCGGAGAACTTGAACTGTCGGCGGCCCCAGTAGTCGACGACCGCAGGCAACGCGAGGCCCTGAACGGCGCCGGCCAACAAGAACAGAACACCGACCAGACGTTGCGCGAAGGTCAGTGCTCCCAGGGCGTCCGCCCAGCCGATGGAGGCGTGCAGTGCCAGCGAGCCGAGCAGCCCCACGAGCATGAGGGCGATGACCACACGCCGTTTCCAGCCTCTGTCGTCCGGCCACACGCTGCTGTCGCCGCCGCGCCAGTAGACGCGCGCACGGTCGTCCAGGTCCATGTCGTCGGGGTAGCCGAGGCGGCGGAGTACCTTCCGCAACTCGCGGAGGGACCAGGCGCTGCCCACCGTCTTGCCGTGGATGGTGATCCGGCGCAGACCGCGCCGGTCAGGTGGCTCGACGACTACCCATGGTCGTATGCCCATGGGACCAGGCTCGGCGTCCGGCCCGCCATGTGCACGCCGAGCTGCTGCGTTCGACTGAATCAGAGGTTTTGGACGAAGGTGCTCCAAGCGGTGGGGGAGAGGGCGAAGGAGGGGCGGGTGAGGTCCTTGGAGTCGCGGACGTGGACGGTGTGGGGGCAGGCGGCGATTTCGACGCAGGCGTCTTCGAATTTGCCGCTGTACGAGGACTTCGTCCAGGCGACGGCTACCTCGACGCAGTCGCCGCCCTGCTCGCTGCTGTAGCTGCTCTTGAACCAGTTGAGGTCGGTGCTCATAGCGATCGTGCCACCTGTTCGATCAGTTGTACGGAATCCTCCGGCGTGAGGGCCTGCGCCCGCAGCATGCTGTAGCGGGCGAAGACGACTCCCATGTCGGGCTGTTCGCTCAGAAAGTACCTGCCGACCTGCCCTTCGACATAGACGAGTTGCTTCCGGCCCTCATCGCTCTCCAGCAGGGTGAAGGGCCCGCTGAGCCCCGCATGGGTCTCACGGTCATCTGGCATGACCTGGATCGTGACGTTGCGGAGATCCGCGCACTCGCACACGTACAACAGGCACTTGCGGAGGACGTCCTTGCCGCCGAGCGGCTTGGTGAGCGCGGCCTTCTCCAGCACGAAGGTGACCAGCGGCGGAGGCGTACGGAAGTACAGCTTCTGGCGCTCCATGCGGGCGGTGACGTGCGGCTCGATCTCGTTCTCGTCCATCGCCGGGACGGCGCTCTCGAAGACGGCGCGCGCGTAATCCGGGGTCTGGAGCAGCCCGGGAATGAGGTGGTTGTCGTACTTATGGATGCCCGTCGCCTTCAGCTCCTCCGCCAAGTAATCCTCGAACCACGCCGCAACCCCGCTCGCCGTCACCTCCTCCGCGACCTCCAGCAGTGCACCTTGTGCACCCAGCATCTTGTCCGCGATTGCGACGAAATCCCCCTTCGCTCTCCTCTGCCCCCGCTCGATCATCGCCACCTGGGACTTGGAATAGCCGGTCGCCTTGCCCAGTGCCTCCTGCGACACCTTCGCCCGCTCGCGGTAGAAGCGCAGGAGCCTGCCGAACGCCTTCGCGGCGCCCGGGCCTCCCGTGTGCACCTTGTTCACACCTGACCTCCCCGATCGCACAGTCCGCCACAAACCGCCTGTGGCGCTGGTCACAGTAGAGCCGCGCCGGGAAGCTGGCGTCATGAATTCGCGCAAGTCACTTGACAGGGTGCCTTCTTGGGTACCCGCCACCGGGCATGCCCTCCGTCACGCGGGCGTTCACTTCGACGCCGTACGGATCGGGGGGTTCCTCGGGGAGGACGTCGCGTACCGGCTCATGGAGTTCACCGACTTCCGCGCCGGGCCCATCGTCCGCGAGGCCACGGGGGAGCGGAACCTGTACTTCCTGCTGCCCCCGCAGACCGCCGCAGCCCACGCCTGGCCGGCACCTGTCCGTGCCCTGAGCCGTAACGGCCGGAGCGAGGCCTTCGTCGGCATTCCCGCGCTCGACGGGGCGACCTGGCCCCTGGACTGGAGGTCCAGGCCCACCGACGAAGAGCCTTTTGTGCAACCGGACTTGCTGTACGAGATGGTTATCCGAAGCGCTTGAGCATGAAGGTGAAGTCGCCGGAGAGCTTGCCGCTCAGCCGGACTGCCGAGACGAGCTTCCCCTCCGTGATCAGTCGCTCGACCTCGGCCCGCGAAAGGCCGCAGCCTTCGGCGATCAGTCGCACCGGACGGACAGGGATCCGCGCCGCGAAGCGGACCGACACGTCGATGACCTCTCGGTCCGGGTGGTCCGAGCCGCCGGTGTCGAGGCGCCAGGCGCCCGCCCAGTCGAGGGCGATGTGATTACGGCGCCGCAGGACCGGATCGTCAAGCAACTCTGCTGCCAGGGCAGGGTCGTTGTCGTGCATCCGGTCCAGCAGTTCGGGTCGTACGGAGCGTACGTTCATCCGCTCCAGGACCGTGAGCTTTGCCGTGTCCCCGCACGTGGTGCAGAGCACGAGGAGCCAGGCGTCGAGGAGCTTGTGGTTGGCGTTGACGCGGAATTTGCCGTTCGCCCGGAAGCGCTCGGACGCGCACGCGTGGCAACGGCGGAGGACGGTCGGAAGGCAGGTGGGCATGACCACCCAGGTGGTGAGCACAGAAGTACACCGGTTTCAGTGTGAGAAGTCCGCAGCAAAAAGGAGCGCGGCCGCACATGCGCGACGCGCTGACAGATCAGCTCTCGGGAGGTCTCACAGGGTGTACAACGGGACGTCCTTGCCTGGGCGACGTGGTTCGGCAGCACGGTAGTGGCGCACAGCGGCGCTGCTCCACTGGTTTATCTGTTTGCCGTCGGCGAGCCCGGTCGGATAGGAAGCCTGCATGCTGAGAGGTAGCAAGGTCGGGCTCCGGGCTCGGCACGAGGACGACATCCCGATCCTGCGGACCGAGCTCTACGACGACGTGGTCAACGGCTCGCGGGCCGAAGCCGGGCCGTGGCGGCCGATCACGCCCGGCTCGAAGGATCCGCGGCTGGTGGTGGACGACACGAACCAGGGCAGCGTCCCGTTCTCCGTGGTGGAGTTGGAGGGCGGCGCGCTGGTCGGCACCGCGACACTGTGGGGCATCGACAACCACCACCGGTCCGCGCACATCGGCCTCGGGCTGCGGCCGTCCTTTCGCGGCAAGGGCTACGGCACCGACGTGGTGGCGGTGCTGTGCCACTACGGCTTCGTCGTACGAGGCATGCAGCGGCTGCAGATCGAGACGCTGGCGGACAACCACGGGATGCTGCGCTCCGCCGAGCGCAACGGCTTCGTCCGTGAGGGCGTACTGCGCTCCTCGGCCTGGGTGATGGGCGAGTTCCTGGACGAGGTACTGCTCGGGCTCCTCGTCCAGGACTGGAAGCCGGACGCGAAGGGGGAGTAGGAGCGGGAGACCCTGCGCCGATGAGCCCGGGACCCTTGAGGTACCTTCCTCCTCCCAAAGGGAGGGGATGCATTGCGCACCACCATTCTGCGAAGCCTGGCCACCGTGCTGGGCCTCGCCTCGATCAGCGTTCTCGGCGTGGGCACGGCGCCCGCGCAGGCCGCGGTCAGTGACTGTCCGAAGGGCTACTTCTGCGCCTGGAAGACGGACAACGCCACGGGCACGATGTTCAAGACGAACACGAACAAGGCGACGCTGGGTTCCTGGGACAACGCGTTCCGGTCGGTCGTCAACCGTACGTCCCAGTACCTCTGCACGTACGACGACCCGAACTACGGAGGCGCCGCCGGCGAACGGGCCCCCGATCCCGCGGGTACCGATTGGGGAGGTCCTGGGAGCAACTCCGTCAGCTCGCTGAAGTTCGTCCCCACGTCGCGGGAGTGTTACGGCCCCGCCTACCCGGAGTGGTACGCCGCCACCGCGCCCACGGCGTCCGGCTTCGGTGACCTGAACGGCGACCGGCGGGCCGACGTTCTCGTCCGTGACAAGGCGGGTCGCCTGTGGTTCCTGCCCGGTGACCTGACCGGCCGGATGGTCGGCTCCGGCGGCTGGAACAGCATGAACGCACTCACCCGGCACGGTGACTTCAGCGGTGACGGCCGCGAGGACGTCATCGCCCGTGAGGCATCCACCGGGAAGCTGTGGCTCTACCCGGGCACCGGGTCCGGCGGCGTGGGTGTCCGCAAGCTGATCGGCAGTGGCGGCTGGAACAGCATGACCAGGCTCACCGCCTTCGGCGACCTCTCGGGGGACGGTCGGAGCGACCTCCTCGCCGTCGAGAAGTCCACGGGGAAGCTGTGGCTCTACCCGGGCACCAGCACCGGCAGCTTCGGCGCCCGCAAGCTGATCGGCAGCGGCGGCTGGAACAGCATGAACGCCCTGGTCGGGCCGGGTGACATGAACGGTGACGGCCGCGCCGACCTGATCGCCCGCGAGGCCTCCACCGGCAAGCTCTGGCTCTACCCGGGCAAGGCCGGAGCCGTCGGGTCCCGTGTGCTGGTCGGGTCCGGCGGCTGGAACGTCATGGACACCTTCCTCGGCGTGGGCGACTTCGGTGGCGATGGCCGTCCCGACCTCGCCGCCGTCACCAACGCCAACTACAGCGGCGAGGGATGCCGGGGAGTCGGCTGCATGGTCCTCTACCCCGGCAACGGCACCGGCGGCCTGAACTCGGGCGAAGCGCAGTCGTGGAACTGGTGGAGCCTCAACGGCGCCTTCTGACCCACGACGAGGGCCTCCGCTTCCGAGCGGAGGCCCTTTTGTCACAGGTGATGGTCAGAACGCGAAGACCGCGCTCCTGGCCATGCCCACGTTCATCTCGCACGTGTTGCCGTACGTGGCCGACCAGGCGACCCGCTTGCCGTCCCAGACGCCGTCGCCGGTGACCGTGACCGGGTCCCACACGTGGGTACAGGGGCTGCTGTTGCCCATCATCGTCAACTGGGCGAACTCGCCGTCGACCGCGCTCAGTTCCTTGCAGGCCGACGCGGGCGCCGGGTGCGTTCCCGTGGCCGTGGGCGCGCAGCTGAGGGTGACCGCCCTGTCGATCGTCGCCGTCGCCGCGTCCTCGCCCCTGCCGATCGTGAGGACGAGCGCCGAGGCCGGGTAGAGGCCGGCGGACTCGGCCTGGGCGTTGCCGGGTGTCGTGGCGACGCCGATGAGGGCGAGGCCGGTGGCGAGCGCGGTGGTGAAGGCGGTGTTGCGGAGAAGACGGCGCACGGGGGTGTCCCTTCGAGGCGGGTGCGACCTGGTTGCGGGCCGGAGTCTTGCCGATGCGGAGGGTGATCGCACAATCCTTCGCCGCTTTCCGGCCGTGACCGAACGTTCGGGCAGTTCGGGAGGGGTGCGCCGCGCTCCGGAGGGTGGTCCGCGGGTCGGTGGTCCAACCTCGAACGAGCCTCTGACCTGCAAGGACGGTAAATTCGTTCACCGTTGGAGCAGTCGCCAGGACCTCTGTTCGACCGGAAGCCCGTTCCGGCGAGGGTCCCCGCGCCGGACCACCGTCACCCCTTGCTCACCGCCGCCAGGATCTCCGGCAGCCGCCCCGCCGTCCGTGGTGCCGCCAGCTTCAGGCCGCCCCAGGCCAGCGCGGCGCCGTACAGCGTCCCGCCCGGCAGCAGGAGCCACAGCAGGGACTCCTCGTCCGCGAGGTGGAGGTAGACCGTCGCCCCGATCACCGGGGCGCACAGCACCGCGCCCCCGAGCATGCCGCCGAAGATCGAGATCCACGCCAGCCCGCCCTGCCCCGGCGCGACGTTCTTGTACGCGCTGTCCTGCGGGATCGAGTACGGGAAGTTCGCCGAGGTCACCGCGCCCGTCGCCAGCATCGCCCCGAGCAGGGCGAACCCCAGACCCAGCGCCTCCGGCAGCGCGGACCAGTCGCCGAGGACTGCCGCCGTCGCCGCCGTCACCAGGACCGTGTACGGCAGGGTGATCAGCAGCAGCGCGAGCGCCCGCGCCCGCAGTTCGGCGTACGCGTCCGCCCGCGTCGAGATCGTCTGCGCGACCATCCAGAACGCAGACGTGTCCTGCCCGAACTGGTTGTACATCTGGATGCCGAGCATCCCGGACGCGAAGCACGCGAAGTAGATCGAGCCCGTGCCCTGCAGGGCGTTGAAGAGCGGCACGATCGCGCCGATCGCGAGCGAGGTGATCCACGCAGCCTTCGTCTTCGGGTCGCGCCAGACGTAGCGCAGGCTGCGCTCCATCACCGTTCCCGTACGACCGCCCGGCAGCAGCCGAGCCAGGAGGCCCGTACCCTCCCGGCCGCCGCCCGATTCCGATGCCGCGCCGATCGTCGAGCCGTCCGGGGACGTCATCAGCTGCACCAGGCTCCGCTGCCACCAGTACAGCAGCGCCCCGAGGACGAGGACCGTCAGCAGCAACTGCCCGGCCGCCAGGGCGTAGTCGCCCTCGCTCGCCGAGTCCACCGCCGCGATCGCCGAAGCCGGCGGCAGCCAGCCCACCACCGCCGCGGCCGGTTCGAGCGCCGAGAGGCCGCCGGCGCGGCTGAGCCGCTGCGCACCGAAGTTGACGACCTGGATGCCCACCGCGATCAGCAGACCGCTCAGCACCGCCAGGTCACGGCCCTTGCGCGAGGTCAGCAGCCGTACGTTGGCGGCGGCGACCGCCCGCGACAGCGCCACGCACACCAGGACCAGCAGCGGCACGGCGAGGACCGACGCCACGACACCCGCCGCGCCCCGCGCGAGCGCGAAGGCCGCGCCCAGGCCGATGAGCAGCGTGAACGCGGGCCCGGTGCCGACCAGCGAGGCCACGAGCAGCGACCGCACCAGCGGCCGGGGCCGCAGCGGCAGCATCACGAGCCGCGACGGGTCGAGCGTCTCGTCGCCGCTCGGGACGAACAGCGGCATCACCGCCCACGACAGCGCGAGGACCCCGGTCATCAGGATCGCGATCGAGTCGGCGTCCGCGCTGCCCCGCATCAGGACGAAGGAGAGCAGTATCGCCGCCGCGAAGAGCGCGGTGACGACGATCGACGTCACGTACGCGGCGGTCCGGCCGGCCGACTGCCGCAGCCCGTTGCGCAGCAGCGACAGCTTGAGCCGTACGAAGACGGAGGTGAGGGAAGGAGAAGCGGAGGCCGTGGCCGTGGTCATCGGGCAGTACCCCCGCCCAGCCAGTCCAGGGAGTCCCCGGCCGCCTCCCGCCCGTTCGCGCCCACCAGCTCGAGGAACGCGGCCTGGAGCGACGGCGCGTCGCCCCGTACGGCCGCGAGCGGGCCCTGGGCGCGGATCTGGCCCGCGGCCATCACCGCGACCCAGTCGCACAGCGACTCCACCAGCTCCATCACATGGCTGGAGAAGACGACGGTCGCCCCGGACGCCGTGTACCGCTCCAGCACGCCCCGGATCGTCTGCGCGGAGACCGGGTCGACGCCCTCGAACGGCTCGTCCAGGAAGAGGACTTCCGGGTTGTGCAGCAGAGCCGCCGCAAGCCCGATCTTCTTGCGCATACCGGTCGAGTAGTCCACGACCAGCTTGTTCTGCGCCCCCGCGAGGTCCAGTACGTCGAGCAGCTGGGCGGCCCGCTTGTCGACCTCGGCACCGGGCAGCCCCCGCAGCCGCCCGCTGTACGCGAGGAGTTCGCGGCCCGACAGCCGCTCGAAGAGCCGCAGCCCCTCGGGCAGGATGCCGATCCGGGCCTTGACCTCGGCCACCGACTCCGGGTCGCGCCAGACGTCGTGCCCGGCGACGAGCACCCGCCCCGCGTCGGGCCGGAGCAGGCCCGTGATCATGGAGAGCGTGGTGGTCTTGCCGGCGCCGTTCGGCCCCACGAGACCGATGAACCTGCCCGCGGGCAGCACCAGATCGATGCCGTTCACCGCGATCTGCTGTCCGAAGCGCTTCCACAGCCCTTCGACGCGAACGGCGGGCATCGCACCGGATTCCGGTGCGATGCCCGCCTCTTCGTACACTCCGTCAAATGCCTGGTCAGGCATGTTCCGTCAACCCCTTGGTCGTCCCCGTACTACGTACGAGCACACACCCTAGAGGGCCACTTCTCACGGGCGCCGGGCCCTCGCCGCCGCCGCTTCCCGCCCGCAGGCGTACGCGAGGGGGCTGATCAGCTCCTCGGCGTCCGGCAGCCAGCGGTTCGCCGGGGTGGGCCGCCGCGCCCATTGCACCGCGCCGTGCCCGCCGACCCGCGTGGGCGGGGCCGCCACGTAGAACCCCTCGCCCCGGGTGGTCAGATCGATCGAGGCCGGGGCCCAGCCCAGCTTCCGTACGAGATCGGGGACCTTGGTGGCGGCGCCCGGCAGGACGAAGAAGAACATCCGGCGGTCCGGCGTACACGTCACCGGGCCGAGCGTGAGCTCCATGCGCTCCATCCGCGCCAGCGCCAGGAAGCCCGCCGACTCCGGCACCTCGATCGCGTCGAAGGTACGGCCGGTGGGCAGCAGGATCGACGCCTTGGGCTGCTTCGACCACATGCGCCGCGCCCCGACCGCGCTGCCGGTCGCCTGGGTCGACCAGTCGGGCCTGGCCGGGTGGGCGCCGGGCGTGGCACAGCTCTCGACGCCACAGGAGCAACGCTCCCTGCCCTCCACGGCTTCCAGCCAGGTCCCGGGGAACACGTCCCAGTGCCGCTCTTCCGCATACCGCACGGCGCAGTCCAGCAGCTGCTCGCCTCGCTGCTTGGGGATCTGTGCGGCTTCCGTGACTCCGATGGTCTCTTCCACGGTGAACTCAACTCCCGCCGTCACCTGGGGTTACGGGCGGCGCGCCGCGTCGTGTGGAGCATCGATCCTGCACGGCGGGGCGCATGGGTGCACGGACGGGGGCGCGCGTGGGGCCGGGGAGCGGGGGCGGGGTAGCCAGAGGTGGGGGGTGTCGGCCGGGGTACCGAGCAGGTCTTGTGGCCGATGCGTCCGGTTTCGCGTGTTCACATCGGCATTGACCGGATATCCGCCGGGCAGTGATCAGTTCTCACCGATCGCACACCGGCCTCAGGGGGTAGTCATGTCAGCCAGGCCACTCGTCGCCCGTCAGCCGAACGAACGGCTGCAGGCGCTCATTCAGGAGGCCGGGTGTTCCAACGCCGGCCTCGCCCGCAGGGTGAACATGGTCGGGGCCGAGCGCGGCCTCGACCTGCGGTACGACAAGACGTCGGTGGCGCGCTGGCTGCGCGGGCAGCAGCCGCGCGGGCGCGCGCCGGGGATCATCGCGGAGGCGCTGGGCCGCAAGCTGGGCCGTACGGTCACGATCGACGAGATCGGCATGGCGAACGGCAGGAACCTGGCGGCGGGCGTCGGGCTCCAGTTCGCGCCGACCGTCCTCGGCGCGATCGAGCAGGTCTGCGAGCTGTGGCGCAGCGACGTGGGGCGCCGGGACTTCCTCTCCGGGTCGACGGTCGCGGCCTCCGCGCTCGTGGAGCCGAGCAGGGACTGGCTGATCACGGGCGCGGACGCGCACGTGGCCCGGTCGGCCGGGGCGCGGGTCGGGGTCTCGGACGTGGAGGCGGTCCGGGCGATGACGGCGGCCCTCGTCGACCTGGACCGGCGGTTCGGCAGCGGGCACGTGCGTCCGGTGGTCGTGCACTACCTGAACAGCGTGGTGGCGGGGCTGCTCTCGGGCTCGTACCGGGAGGCGGTCGGCCGGCAGCTGTTCGCGGCGGTCGCGCGGCTCACGGAGCTGGCCGGGTACATGGCGGTGGACACCGGACAGCCGGGGCTCGCCCAGCGGTACTACATCCAGGCGCTGCGGCTCGCGCAGGCCGCCGGCGACCGGGGCTACGGGGGGTACGTACTGGCAGCCTCGATGAGTCATCTGGCCGCCCAGCTCGGGAACCCCCGGGAGATCGCGCAGCTGGCGCGGGCGGCGCAGGAGGGCGCGCGGGGGCGGGTGACACCGCGCGCGGAGGCGATGTTCTACGCGGCGGAGGCGCGCGGGCACGCGCTGCTCGGGGACGTCCACGCCTTCGGGGCGGTCGCGGGGCGTGCCGTACGGGCCCTGGAGCGGTCGGATCCGGAGTCGGGGGACGACCCGTCGTGGATCGCCCACTTCGACCAGGCGTACCTCGCCGACGAGCTGGCCCACTGCCACCGGGACCTGGGCCAGGCGGAGGCGGCGGCGCGGGCGGCGGAGGAGTCGCTCGGCGGCCACCCCGAGACGCGGGCGCGGCGGCGGGCGATCGGCCTGGTGCTGCTCGCCTCGGCGCAGGTGCAGCGGCGCGAGGTGGAGCAGGCCTGCCACACCGGGACGCGGGCGCTCGAACTGCTCGCGACGCTGCGGTCGTCGCGGGGGGCGGAGTATCTGGACGACCTCAAGGAGCGGCTCGAACCGTTCGCGGGGGAGCCGGTGGTACGGGAGTTCGGGGCGCGGGTGGACCTGCTCGCGGCGTGACGAGGGTCACCGCGTGGTGATCGGGCCCTGGAGGCTGGGCAGTTGGAGGTGGTGCGGGTACGGGTTCGTTGTGGGTCTGTAACCGGGATCACACGCGTGTGCGCGGCGCTGGACGCACCCGGTAGCGTGAGCCGACGATTCCGTAGGTCCATCAGTAGGAGTCCCGGTGACGCAGAGCGGACAGGGGCCGGAGCCGCAGTATCCGGCGGTACGGCCCACGCACGAAGGTGTCGTGCTGCCCGCGGAGGGCGGCGTGGAGACCGGTCAGGGCGGGGGCCCGACCGGTGGTCAGCCGTGGGGCGGCGCCTGGGGCCCCGGAGGGCCGCAGGGACACCAGTCCCCGTCCCAGCCCCTGCCGCCGGCCCAGCCGCTCCCGCCGGAGGCCGTGCCGGGCGGGGCCGCGGACATGCAGGCGACCCAGTACATCGCGCCGATCCCTCCGCCCGCCGCCGGGCCGGGCCCGATGCCCGGTCCGATGCCGGGCGCGATGCCCGGAGCGCCGGGCCAGATACCGGGCGCGCTGCCGCCCCACGGCGGCTACGGCTACCCCCACGCCGCCGCGCCCCAGCCCGGCTACGGCTACCCTCCCCCTAGGCCTTCGGCCTGGGAGGTACCCCCAGCGGCCCCGGCCCACCTCCCGCAGCCGGGCCACGCTCAGCCCGGCGCCGCGCACCCGGGCGCTCCGCAGCCGGGTCACGGTCAGCCCGGTCCCGTCCCCGCCCCCGGGGACATGCAGGCGACCCAGCACATCGCGCCCGTCGCGGCCCAGGGCGGCGGCTCGGAGACCCAGTTCCTCGGTACCGGCCCCCTGCGGCCGCAGCAGCCCGCCGGGGCCTCCGACGCGACCCAGTACATCGCCCCCGTACCGTCGCAGACGCCCGGCGAGCGCCAGCCGCCCGCCGAGTTCGACAACCTCTTCCGCAACGACGCCACGCAGCACCTGCCCTCGCCGCCGCAGCCCCGGCAGCCGCAGTTCCAGCAGCAGCAGCAGCCGCCGCAGCAGCAGTACGCCCCCCAGCCGCACGCGCCGTCCCCCTACCCGGGCGCGTACCAGGACGGGTATCAGGACGCGTACGACGACGAGCCCGAGCCGCGCCGCAAGTCGCCGCTTGCGCTGATCGCCGCCGTTGTCATCGGCTGCGCGATCGTCGGCCTCGGCGCGGGCGCGCTGCTCAGCGGCGGGGACGAGAAGGACAAGGACCCCGCCCAGAACGTGGCCGCCGGCTCCGGCACCCCGTCGGCTGCCCCGAGCGGGCAGGCGGCCGACCCCGCCGAGCCGCAGGCGAAGGAGCTCGACAAGCTCCTCGCGGACAGCAACAACAGCCGTGAAGCGGTGATCCGTTCGGTCGAGAACATCAAGCAGTGCAAGAACCTCGACCAGGCCGCCACCGATCTGCGGGGCGCCGCCGGCCAGCGGCGCACGCTGGTGACCCGGCTCCAGGGCCTGACCGTGGACAAGGTCCCGGACAACGCGGCCCTGACCGCCGCCCTCACCAAGGCGTGGCAGGCCTCGGCGTCCGCCGACGACCACTACGCCGCCTGGGCGGACCAGGTGAAGGGCAACAAGAAGCTGTGCAAGGGCGGCAAGGCCCGCAGCACCACGCACACGGTCGAGGCGGGCAAGAAGAGCTCCGACGCCACGATCGCCAAGCGCGAGGCGGCCGGGCTGTGGAACCCGACCGCCCAGAAGTTCGGCCTGTCGAAGCGGGAGCCCCACCAGCTGTGAGGCGGGGCGCGGGAGTTACGGCGCGCTGAGGACCGTCTGGCCGACGTCGACGAAGCCGGGCTTCTGCGCCACGAGCTGCCCCTTGCGGACCACTTGGAACGTCACCTCGTGGTTGACGATCCGCGGGAAGCGGGGGGCGCCGAGCATGTCCTCGTAGCGCCACCGCAGTTCGGGCGTGAGGCCGCCGGTGTCGATCTGCACGCCCCGGTCCAGGGCGTGCGCGACGGCGGCCGCCGTGACCGTGTCGGTGTCGAGCGACTCGATGACCTTCTTCAGGACGGTGTACGCGATCCAGGTCGTCTGGACGCCCGCGTCGGTCGGGTCGACCCGGTTGTCGGCGAACGCGTGCTCCTTGATCACCTTGCGCATCGGAGCCCAGCGCGCGTCGTTCGCCTCCGGGTACCAGCCGGTGACGTATGCGCCCTCGAAGGGGCTGTGCGCGCCGCCGGTGCGGTCGATGACGGGCTGGCTGACGCTGCCGAGCACCGAGGAGATCCGTACGTACTCAGCGCCCTTCTCGTCGTCTCCTTCGTCGTCCGCCGGGAGCCGGCGGAAGGAGTCGAAGAACGTCTGGGTGCGCTCGCCGAGGACGGCGGCGACGCAGCCGTCCTTGCGGCCCGCCTTGGAGCGGGCGCGGTCGGCCTGGGCGGTGTACTCGGCGGCGTCCTCGACGGCCGGGATGTCGGTGGCGCCGGCGTGGCTGCGCTTGCTCAGTCCGGAGTTGAGGAGGTCGGGCAGCTTGTCGCCGGCGAGGGTGTCGGGCCGGACGAGGGAGACCTTGCGGCAGGACTCGGCGAGCTGCTGGCCGTGGCCGGCCATGAGCGAGGCGAGGCCGCCGTTCACGGGGTAGGAGAGCGGGCTGGTGAACTCGTCCTCGGAGATGCCGTAGCCGCCGATGTACGGGATCTCGGCCGCCTCCAGCGGGGCCATGAAGGCCCGGCCGTTCTGGCTGTACGAGCCGACGACGGCGACGACGTCCTCGCGGACGGCCCGGCGGGCGCAGGCCGCGGCGCCCGCGGAGGTGTTCTGCTCGTTGCAGGTGAGGATCTTGAGCTCGTGCCCGTCGATGCCGCCCGAGGCGTTGACCCAGCGGGCGAAGGCCTGGGCCATGGCGGGCATGCCGGGCTGGTTGGTGGCGCGGGTGCCGTCCGGGGCCCAGGTCATCACCGTGACGGGCTCCCTGGATCCCCCCGTGGTCCCAGGGAGCACGCCACAGCCGGTGAGCAGCGAAGCCCCGGCCGCTGCCGTCGTGACGTACGCGAGAAGTGAGGTCAGTCGCCTACCGGTCATGGCCATGCACAATTCCGCCTCACGGGTAACGCAGACATGTGCATAGTTCAACGCCGGGTGACGTAAAGGTGAATTACGGGGGTCGTATACGGCCGGGGAGGGGGCTGGTCGGCCGATCTTGAAGGGGAACGTACGATCGAACGGTGTCCAGTCCAGTCTCAGGTTCGGTGAACTCTTCCCGTCGCGGCCGTCGCTCCTCCACCATGGGCGGCATGCCGCTCAACGACTTGCCGTGGTGGCGCTGGCGCAGCAACGTGCGCTCGGCGCTGCACATGCTTTCCGACCCCGGGTTCCACGAGACCACCTGGCTGACCGGCCACGAGGGGTACGGCGACGTCACCGACGCCGTCTACCGCCTGGTCGAGGACACGTGGCTGGACAACTGGTCCGCCGAGAAGTACGTCGGGACGATCTTCCGCGACTCGGGCGAGGCCGCGCTCGTGGACGTGGCCGTGCTGCGGGTGCTGCGGATCATGCACCAGGTGGGGCCCGACGCGCCGTTCTCGGCGTACATGGAGCACCACGGGTGGCCGGAGGCCGTACGGGCCGCCCGCGAGGCGCACGTACGGATGGCGTCCGCGGACGGCGAGGACCCGGACACGCCCCCGCGCTCCCTGGACGTGCTCCGTATCATGACGCGGTCCGCCTGACGGACGGCCGGCCTGCCGGTGGGGCGGGGTGTGGCAGGCTACAAGGATGACCGACCAGTACGTCCTCACCCTCTCCTGCCCGGACAAGCAGGGCATCGTGCACGCCGTGTCGAGCTACCTGTTCATCACGGGCTGCAACATCGAGGACAGCCAGCAGTTCAAGGACCGTGACACGGGCCTGTTCTTCATGCGGGTCCACTTCTCGGCGGAGGAGCCGGTGACCGTGGAGAAGCTCCGGGCGAGCTTCGCGGCGGTGGGCGACTCGTTCGCGATGGACTGGCACATCAACCGGGCCGACGAGCGCATGCGCGTCGTGCTGATGGTCTCGAAGTTCGGGCACTGCCTGAACGACCTGCTCTTCCGGTCCCGGATCGGGGCGCTGCCCGTCGAGATCGTCGCGGTGGTCTCGAACCACACGGACTTCGCCGAGCTGGTGAAGTCGTACGACATCCCGTTCCGGCACATTCCGGTCACGAAGGACAACAAGCCGGAGGCGGAGGCGGAGCTGCTCGAGCTCGTGCGTTCGGAGAACGTCGAGCTGGTGGTGCTGGCCCGCTATATGCAGGTGCTGTCCGACGACCTGTGCAAGCAGCTGTCGGGCCGGATCATCAACATCCACCACTCCTTCCTGCCGAGCTTCAAGGGCGCCAAGCCCTACCACCAGGCGCACGCGCGCGGCGTGAAGCTGATCGGCGCGACGGCCCACTACGTGACGGCCGACCTCGACGAGGGCCCGATCATCGAGCAGGAGGTCGAGCGCGTCGGCCACGAGGTCACCCCGGACCAGCTGGTGGCGGTCGGCCGCGACGTCGAATGCCAGGCGCTGGCCCGCGCGGTCAAGTGGCACGCGGAGCGCCGCATCCTCCTCAACGGCCGCCGCACGGTGGTCTTCGCGTAGTTGCGGGCAGGGGCGCCCCGGCGCGCGGTTACAGCCGGCTCAGGCTGGCTGCTGCGAAGAGGACGTCCCTGATCGCCTCGCGGTCGCCGTCCTGGCCTGCCGCGGCCTCCTCGGGTGGGATGTGGCCCGCCAGGAGCTGGCAGAACTCGACGCCGTCCATCGCCACCTGGGCCACCGCGTGGTCCGGGGAGCCGACCGCCGCCGGGGAGTCCAGGGCGATGTACCAGTGGCCGCCGCCCGAGCCCTCGACCTCCAGGTGGAGCGAGCGGCCCGGGGCGCCTGCCGCCACGAGATGGCGCGGCGGGGCGGCCAGGCCCATGCGGCGCCGCTCGGCCAGGGCCGCCGGAAGCAGGCGGGCCGCCAGGTCGATCATGCCGTGCAGATGCGCACCGCTCGGCGGAGCGTACGGGTACGCCACCGCGTTCGCGATGTCGTCCGCGTGCACCCAGCACTCGAACGCCCGCTCAAGCAGCGAGTCCCGCATCGGCAGCGCGAAGTCGCCGTACGTCACCGTCAGGTCCGCGACGCCCCGCCCCGCGAACGACACCGTCCGGATCAGGGTGTGGCTCTGCTCCCGCCACGGCTCTCGCACCCCGCGCGTCGGCGGATGGTACGAGCCCTGCCAGTACGCCTCCGTACGCTCCGTCGGCGTCACCTCCGTGGCCTTCGGCCCCAGCGGATCGTCCAGGCCGAGCGCCGTGGCCACGAGGCCGTCCACCGTCAGCAGGTGGCCCATCACCCCGGCCACGGTCGTCTTGCGGCTCACCCGCCGCTCGCCCTCGAACCACTTCAGCCGTACCGGCGCGTGCCACTCCGCCTCGCCGATGTCCCGCAGCAGCGCGTCGAGCCGGGCCGTCTCCGCGTCGTACGGAGTCGCCCACGCAGGCACCGGGATACGGGCCGGGCGTCGGCCCAGGCAGTTCTCCAGGACCCGCGAACGCAGCAGCGGGTCGAGGTCCAGGTCCCGCTCGGAGTGCAGCAGACCCACCGCGTCGCGCAGCCGCAGCGCCTCGTCCGCGCACGGCGCGCACACGGTCAGATGGTCCTCGACCGCCTGCGTCTCCTCCGGCGAGCAGGCCGAGAGCGCCCACGCCCCCAGGAGGGACTTCAGGACGCTGTGCGGGGGAGGGGGAGGAGCGGGCTCCTCCACCGGCTCGGTCGACGGCTCGGTCACGGCAGGGCTCCCCGTCAGGTCCGCGTGGTCGTCCGCGGCGGCACGCGGTCCCGGTATGCGGGGAGCGCGCGCCACGTCGTCGGGAGTGTCGTCGGGCCCGTTCACAGCGAGCGTCCGTAACCGGGCGGCGACGAGCCCTCCAGCGGGCGGGTGTTCGCCGTCGAGAGCAGCTGGAGCCCGAGCCGCAGCCGGCGCCGCGCCTCGTCCTCCGTCACCCCGAGGTCGGCCGCCGTCTGCCGGTAGTCGCGCCGCTGGAAGTACGCCAGTTCAAGCGCGGCCCGCAGCGGCGCCGGCATCGACGTCACGATGTAGTCGGCGCGGGCCGCGACCGAGGCCCGGCGCACCTTCTGCTCCAGCTCCTCCGCCGAGCCCTCCCCGGTCTCCGCGTACGCCGTCGCCTCCGTCTGCCGCAGCCGGTACACGGCCTGCCGCTGGGTCAGCTTGGCGACCCACGAGCGCATGTTGCCCTGCTTGGGGTCGTACGCGTCCGGGTTCTCCCAGATGTAGCCGAAGACCTCGCGGGTGACCTGGTCGGCGGCGCTGTCGTCGTCGAGGACCCGGTGGGCGAGGCTGTGCACCAGGGAGGCGAACCGGTCGTAGAGCTCGCCGAGCGCGGCGGCCTCACCGCGCGCAAGACGCTGCTGCATCCTGCGGTCCCAGCGCGGTGGTGTGTCCTTCGCCATGCGTCGCCCTCCCGACCCGAGTTCACCCTCCAAAGTAATGGGCCGTCCGACAGCACACTCCCCTTTGCGGCAAGTACGCCCTCACGGCGGGGAGGGATGGTAAGGAAAGCGTCAACCCTGGGGCGAGGGGTTTCGAGTCGTCGTGGCGGGGCAGCGGGAGGGGACGGGAACGACAGCCTCCGCTTGAAGGGCACGACGCGTGATGCTCCACGTCGACGAAGACGAGCAGGGCCCCTGGACTGTGCTGCGCATCCGCGGCGAGCTGGATCTGCTGACCTCGCCCCTGGTCAGGCGGCGCGTCCACGACGCCGTCGCGGGCGGGCGGCACGACGTCGTCCTCGACCTCTCGGGCGTGCTGTTCTGCGACTCCAGCGGGGTGGGCGTGCTGATCGCCGCGCGCCGGCTGATGCGCTCCTGCCAGGGCCGGCTGCGCATCGTCCTGCCCGCGCGGGGATCCGAGGACGCCTCGCACGTCAACCGGGTCCTCGCCGCGCTCGGAGTGCGCCGCCTCTTCGACGTGTACGGGGACGCCGAGGCCGCCGTCGACGACGAGGGCCGGCCGCTCTCCGCGTAACGGCAGTGCCGCCGCTCTCGGCGTGGAGGCCCCTCTCGTCGTACCCTCCCGGGATGGAGCCCATGGAACTCGAGCACGACCCCGCAGAGCTCTACCAGCGCCGGATCGCCCGCCGTTTCGCCGCGTTCGACCAGGACGGCGACGGGACCATCTCGCGCGAGGACTTCAGCACGGCGGCGAAGCGGATCCTGACGGAGTTCGGCGTCCCGTTCCGCTCCGACCGGGGGCAGGCGCTGTGCGAAGGCGCCGAGGCCTTCTGGCAGGGCATGGCGGGGATCGCCGACGGCGACGGCGACCAGAAGGTCAGCCGCGAGGAGTTCGTCGGCGGCGCGGTGAAGCGCCTGCACGACCACCCCGAGCGGTTCGCCGAGATCGCCCGGCCCTTCCTGCACGCCGTCCTCGCCATCGCCGCGACCCCCGCCGACGTGGAGCGCGCCCTGCTGACCCTCGGCATCGACGCGGTACCGGCCGCCCTGAGCGCGCGCACCCTGCCGACCGTCGCCTCGGGCTCGGTCGACGAGGAGGAGGCGGTGGCGGCCTTCGCCCGCTACTTCATGACGGAGTGACCTCGGAGTACTGCTCGCGCAGCTTGTACTTCAGCACCTTCCGCAGGGTCTCGTTACGGGGCAGGGCCTCCACCACCTCCAGCTGTTCCGGCAGCTTGTGGACGGAGAGGCCCTCCGCGCGCAGGAAGTCCGTGACGGCCGCGAGCGTCAGGGGCGCGGCGCCGGGCGGCTGCTCGATCACCGCGCAGACGCGTTCGCCGCGGTCGAGGTCCGGGAGCCCGATGACGGCCGCGTCGCCGACCGCGGGGTGCCGGTGGAGGAGGTCCTCGATCTCCTTGGCCGAGATGTTCTCGCCCTTGCGGATGATGATGTCCTTGATCCGCCCGGTGAGGACGAGATGGCCGCTCGCGGTGACGTGCCCCACGTCGCCGGTCATCAGGAAGCCGTCCTCGTCGAAGGCGGCGGCGGTCTGGGCCGGGTCCAGGTAGCCCTGGCAGACGGCCTCGCCGCGTAGCCGGACCTCGCCGTCCCCGGAACCGTCCCCGGAACCGTCCCCGGCGATCCGTATCTCCATCCCGGCGGGCGGCCGACCCTCCGTGGTCGCCAGGTTCTCCGCCGTGTCGTCCGGCGACCCCATCGTGATCATCGGGACCTCGGTCATCCCGTACCCGTGGGTGAGTCGGCACCCCATCTCCCGTACGACGGCGTGGTAGATCTCCGGCGGCTTGGGCGCACCGCCGCCCGCGAGCAGCCGGAGGGTCGGTATCAGCTTCTCCCCGGGCTGTTTCCGCTGCTCGGCGAGGAACATCGAGTAGAAGGCCGTCGATCCGCCGGCCACGGTCACGCCGTGCCTGCGGTACTCCGCGAGCGCCTCGGGCAGCGCGAACTGCTCGAACATCACGGCGGGGAAGCCGTACAGGAGGAGCATCACCGTGTAGTCGGGCCCGGCGATATGGGCGTACGGGAAGGCCATCGAGCCGATGTCGTCCTCGGTGAGGTGCAGCGCGTGCGCGAGGCAGGAGCCGCCCGCGATCAGGGAGCGGTCGGTGTGCAGGACGCCCTTGGGGTCGGAGGTCGTGCCGGAGGTCCAGTAGATCCAGCGGACGTCGGTGCCGTTCGCCGGCGGCGGCGGGAGGACGGCCGGGTCGCCGTCGGGCAGCGAGCCGGGGCCGTACACCTCGAAGATCCCGCGCGCGCCGAGCCGCCGCGCCATCTCCGTGTGGTCGAAGCCGCGCCACACGCCCGGTACGGCGAAGAACTCGGCCTTCGACTCGCGCAGCGCGAAGCCGACCTCGCGGTCCCGGTAGAAGGGGATGACCGGGGACTGTACGGCGCCGATGCGGGCGAGCGCGAAGGAGAGGACGGCGGTCTCGATCCGGGTGGGCAGCTGCCAGGCCACGACGGTCCCGGGGCGGACACCGAGGTCGTACAGCCCGGCGGCGCACCGCTCGGCGCGGTCGCGCAGCTCACCGAAGGTGAGGGTCCTGTCCTCCTGGAGGAGCACGGGCCGGTCGGGGGTGAGGGCGGCGCGGCGGTCGACGAGCTCCCAGAGGGTGCGGGAGGCACCCAGGGCGTGTGCGGTGTCGGTCACGACAACTCTCCCAACTGACGGTCAGTCAGATCGTGTCGGAGAGCGTAGAGGTCCGCTGCTTGTCGGTCCAGGGGTGCGGGGCTAGCCTGAGACCCAAGGAAATCTGACGGGTCATCAGAAATGGGAGTGGGTTCATGACGGAACTGCCCCGCATCATCAGCGTCGACGACCACGTGATCGAACCGGCCCACCTCTTCACGACCTGGCTCCCCGCCAAGTACCGCGACCGTGGACCCCGGCCGCTGACCGCCGGGATCGGGGAGCTGGCGTACATCGGCGGGAAGTACCAGATCACGATGGACCCGGACGGGCCGCCCACCGACTGGTGGATCTACGAGGACCTGAAGTTCCCGTACAAGCGCAACATCGCCGCCGTCGGCTTCGACCGCGACGAGATGACCCTGGAGGGGATCACGCGGGAGGAGATGCGGCGCGGCTGCTGGGACCCGGTGGAGCGGCTGAAGGACATGGACCTCAACCATGTCGAGGCCTCGCTCTGCTTCCCGACCTTCCCGCGCTTCTGCGGCCAGACCTTCGCCGAGGCCAAGGACAAGGAGGTCGCCCTCGCCTGCGTCCGCGCCTACAACGACTGGATGGTCGAGGAGTGGTGCGGCGACAGCGGCGGCCGGCTCATCCCGCTCTGCATCATCCCGCTCTGGGACATCGACCTGGCCGTCGCCGAGATCCGCCGGAACGCGGCGCGGGGCGTCAAGGCGGTCACCTTCTCGGAGATCCCGACGTATCTGGGGCTTCCCTCCATCCACTCCGGTTACTGGGACCCCTTCTTCGCCGTCTGTCAGGAGACCGGCACCGTCGTCAACATGCACATCGGGTCCAGTAGCCAGATGCCGGCCGCCTCCCCCGACGCCCCGCCCGCCGTCCAGGCCTCGCTCAGCTTCAACAATGCGATGGCCTCGATGATGGACTTCCTCTTCAGCGGGGTGCTCGTGAAGTTCCCGAGGCTGAAGCTCGCGTACAGCGAGGGCCAGATGGGCTGGATTCCGTACGCCCTCGAACGCGCCGACGACGTGTGGGAGGAGCACCGCGCCTGGGGCGGCGTCCGCGACCTGATCCCGGAGCCCCCGTCCACGTACTACTACCGGCAGATCTTCTGCTGCTTCTTCCGCGACAAGCACGGCATCGCCTCGCTGGACGTGGTGGGGCGGGACAACGCCACCTTCGAGACCGACTACCCGCACGTCGACTCGACCTTCCCGCACACCAAGGAAGTCGCCCTCGACCACGTCAAGGGGCTCGACGACGAGACGGTCTACAAGCTCATGCGGGGCAACGCCATCCGCATGCTCGATCTGGGCATCGACTGATGGACCTGGCGTACAGCGAAGAGGAGGAGGAGTTCCGGGCGCGGCTGAGGGCGTGGCTCGCGGCCGTCCTGCCCACGCTGCCGCCGAAGCCCGATCCGCTGGACTGGCCGGCGCGGCGCGCGTACGACTGCGGCTGGCAGCGGCGGCTGTACGACTCCGGGTACGCGGACGTGCACTGGGACGCCTCGCCGACCCAGCGGCTCATCTTCCTGGAGGAGACCGAGCGCGCCGGGGCCCCGTACGTCGGCGCGAACTTCGTCGGGCTGCTGCACGCGGGGCCGACCATCGCCGCCGAGGGGACCCGCGAGCAGCGGGAGCGCTGGCTGCCGCCGGTGCTGCGCGGCGACGAGGTGTGGTGCCAGGGCTTCAGCGAGCCGGACGCCGGGTCGGACCTGGCGTCGCTGCGGACGAGGGCGGTGCGGGACGGGGATGTGTACGTCGTCTCCGGCTCGAAGATATGGACCTCGCACGCAGAGGTAGCCGACTGGTGCGAGCTGCTCGTACGGACGGACGCCTCAGGTCCCAAGCACCGGGGGATCACCTGGCTCGCGATGCCCATGGACGCGCCTGGGATCACCGTACGGCCGCTGCGGACGCTCGCCGGGTCGACGGAGTTCGCGGAGATGTTCCTCGACGAGGTCCGGGTGCCGGTCGCCAACCGGGTGGGGGAGGAGAACGACGGCTGGCGCGTGACGATGGTGACCCTGTCCTTCGAGCGCGGTACGGCGTTCGTCGGCGAGGTCGTCGCCTGCCGGCGGGTGCTCGCCGAACTCGCGGGGGCGGCGCGGAAGAACGGCGCGTGGGACGACCCGGGGGTGCGGCGGCGGCTCGGTCGGCTGAGCGCGGAGTTCCGGGCGCTGTGGCGGCTGACGCAGTGGAACGTGAGCGAGGCGGAGGCGGGGGTGCCGGGGGTGGGGGGCTCGGTCTTCAAGCTGCGGTACTCGCATGTGCGGCAGGAGTTGTACGAGGCGGCAGCGGAGGTGCTCGGGCCGGACGCGCTCGACCTCGGGCGCGAGTGGAACCTGGACCGGCTGTCCTCGCTCTCGTACACGATCGCGGCGGGGACCAGTCAGATCCAGCGGAACATCGTCGCCGAGCGGATCCTCGGCCTGCCGAAGGGGCGGTGAGTGGGGTGGTGGTGTCGTGGACTTCCGGCTGACGGACGACCAGAAGGCGTTGAAGGCGGGGGTACGGGAGCTGTTGGCGGCGCGCTTCGACCGGGACGCGCTGCGGGCGGCGGTGAATGCGGGCGGCGGACTGGACCGGGGCCTGTGGCGGGAGCTCGGCGCGGCGGGGTTCTTCGCGCTGCGGGTGCCGGAGGGGGAGGGGGGTGTGGGGCTTGGGCTTCCGGAGGCGGTGCTCGTTTTCGAGGAGGCGGGGAGGGTGTTGTTGCCGGGGCCGTTGATCGCGACGCATCTGGCTGCCGGCGCGATTGAGGGTGCGGCCGAAGGCGAGGTAGTGGTCACCGTGGCCGACGGGCCGTACGTCGAGTGGCTGGACGAGGCGGACGTGGTCTTGGGGGACGTACAGGGTGCCGAGCCTGTGCGGTCGGTGGATCCGCTTACGCCCTTGCATCGGTTGCCCGGGGCCGTGGGCACCGTAGGGGCCGGGAGCCTGGGCCCGGCAGGGGCGCCGTCCCGTGTGCCCACCCGTCCCGCCCTGCGGGACGATTGCCCACACGGGGGTGGGTGGCCCACAACGCATGTTCTCCTCACCGCTGCCGAGCAGTTGGGGAGTGCGGGGCGGACCACCGGGATGGCGGTTGGCTACGCCCGCACCCGGGAGCAGTTCGGGCAGGCGATTGGGTCCTTCCAGGCCGTCAAGCATCTGTGTGCGGAGATGCTCGTGCGGACCGAGGTCGCCCGGGCGGCCGTGTACGGGGCTGCTGTCACCGGGGATCCCGTCGAGATCGCCGGGGCCAAGTTGCTCGCCGACGAGGCGGCCGTCGCGTGTGCGCGGGACTGTCTTCAGGTGCACGGTGGGATGGGCTTCACCTGGGAGGCGGACGTGCATCTGCACCTGAAACGGGCCTGGGTGCGGGCCGAGCGCGGGCTTTCGAAGGCGCGCGCGGAGGAAGTGGAGGCGGCCGCCCTGTAGGCGGCGCGTGCGCGGGCGCTCACGGAGCGTCGATATCGGGTTGTGTCCTTCGGGCGGGCCGTCACGGCCCGGAGTCGGCGCCCCGCTCCGGTACTCTCCGTGGGATGCGAGTGGTTGTGAGCCCGGATCGTCCCGGTGTCGCCGAAGCGGTGGCCCCGGATCGGGCGATGCCCGCCGCTCGTGCCCCGTGGAGGCGCTGGACGTCCTCCTGTTCGACTCCCCGCAGCGTGCGTCGCACAGTATGGACCATGCGTACTCCTTCGCGCTGGAATATGCCCGAAGCGCTTGTTGCGGTGACTGTACGTCAACCATGCTGTCTCACAAGGGAATCACGTTCCGTGAGGGCGTCGATGGCTGTGAGGCGCGAGGCGATGTGTCCGCCGGTTCGGATGGTGTGAGCGGTGCAGGTGCTTCAGGTTCAGTTGGAGGTCGGGCCGGACCCGGCGGAGGTGGGGCGTGCCCGGCGATGGGCGCGTTCGAGGCTCGCCGGATCGGGCATAGGGGATGACGAGCCGCTGGCCGAGACGCTGGTGCTGCTCATCTCCGAGCTCGTGACCAACGCGGTGGTGCACACGGGCTGTCCGGCCGTGCTGCGGATGCTGTTCGGTGGCACTGCCATGGTGCGGGTGGAGGTCGCCGACTCGAGCGACCGGCCCCCGCTGCCCCGGCACGCGCAGGGCGAGGACACCAACGGGCGCGGCCTGGAGCTGGTGGACGGCCTGGCCGACCGGTGGGGGTGGCAGCGCGAGGGCGCCGGGAAGAGCATCTGGTGCGAGGTGGACCGCGGGGTGTCGGCGGCGCCCCCGGCGTCGGCGTCCACCCCCACGGTCTCGGTGCACTGTTGACGGTTCGTGCCGTTTTGTTCACCCTGGGGTGAGCGATTCGACGTGAGGGGACGACGAGGGTGCCTGCCCTCGACGAGTGCGGGTCGTGTCCGGGGTGGCGGCGGTCGTGCCGTGCTCGGGGTGCGCGCGAGTGCGCCGCCACCCGCGAAACGCGCCGTACGGGCGGGAGACCGTATGAGCCATCGGGGCGGAAAGATGCTGGAACGGAGTAGCAGACGGGCTCGTCGCGCCTAGCCGCCCGGGGCGGACCAGCACGATGGGATCATGGTCCCTCCCGCCCGATACTTCAGATGGCTCGCCGCGCTCGGCGTGATGGCCGCCTTGTTCACCCTGTGTTCCATGGCCCCGCCGCCGGCATCGGCGCATTCCCCCGCGGAGCTCGTCGGCACACGGGCTGGACCGGCTGGACCGGCCGGACCGGCCAGACCGGCCGGACCTGCCGAACCGGCCGGACCGGTCCCGAGCTGCGACGTGGGCGCGTACCTGGAGGACGTGTACGACATCGATCCGACCGCGAGCAAGTTCTCGGCGCGGCTGTGGGTGTGGACGCACTGTCCGGACAAGAAGATCGACCCGTTGCCCAAGTCCACCTTCCCCAACGGGACTCCGACAGTGATCCCGCCCTACTCCCGCCCGATCGGGGACATCCAGTACACCTCGATCGGCCTGGACGGGGAGTTCCGCAAGAGCTTCGACATGCGGGACTTCCCCTTCACTCGGCAGACGCTGAGGGTGATGGTCACCGCGCCCACGAACAGCGGAAAGTTCGTGTTCCGTCCGGACCCGAACACCGCGGACATCAACTTCAATCCGGAGATCCGCATCGCCGGGTGGAAGGTGAGCGGGGTCCGCATGATGACGGACAAGGAGTCGAACCGCACCAGTTACGGCGAGACGGACGTGCCCAAGAGCGAGCAGCAGTACAGCAGGGCGAACTTCCTGATCGACCTGACCAGCGCCAATCCGTCGCTCTTCTGGGAACTGGCCGGGCCGCTCTTCATCATCTTCTTCGTCTCGCTGCTCACCTTCCTGCTGAAGGCGAGCGAGGAGAACTCCTTCGCGGCCCGGATCGGCATCCTGGGCGCCTCACTGTTCGTGATCATGGTCAACATGACCGAGACCAGTGGCGCCATCCCGGCCACGTCCGGCGTCTCGCTGCTGGGTCAACTGCATCTGCTCACCCTGGGCTTCGTGCTGTTCGCGCTCGGCATCACGGTGCTCGGCTGGCGCTGGGCCACTCGTGAGGGCAGCGAGCTCAAGGTGGCCCGCCTCGACCACGCGGGCATGCTGGTCAGTGTCGTCGTCTATACGGCGGTCAGCCTCCTCCTGGTGCTGATGGCCGCGAACCGGGGCTGAGCTGCTCGGGGAGGCGACATCTAGAGAATCGCCACCGGGGCGACCGGGGTGCCCGTGCCGCCGACGAAGGGTTCGGGCATCGCGGAGAGCAGGAAGCTGTACCGGCTCTCTTCCGCACAGGCTGTGGACAGGGCTTCGAGGTTCCAGTTCTGGCCCTGGTGCATGCCCATCTCGACCAGGTCGAGGGCGTGGACGGGGAGCCAGAGGTTCTCGATCTCCGGGGGGAAGATCTCGAAGGTGAGGGTGTCGTTGGCGACGGCGGCCACGTCCCGGGCGTGGAACCACTCCGGCGTACGGACGGACAGGCCTGGCGACGGGAAGCCGTAGCCGTGCTTGTCGCCCGCCAGATAGACCTGGATCTGGCCGGTGCGGACCAGCACGATGTCGCCCGCCCGTACGGTGACCCGGCCGAACTCCTCCGCCTCTTGGAGGTCCTCGGGGGTCACCGCGTGGTCGCCGGGCAGCCGGTCCATGCCCTTCGCGCGGGCCACGTCCAGCAGGACCCCGCGCGAGACGATGGGGGTGGCCTTGTCGATGCCGCTGAACTCGGCGCGGGAGTGCGCCGTGATGGTGGCGGCGGGGCGGCCGTTGTAGATCTTCCCCGAGTGGGAGACGTGCGTGAGCGCGTCCCAGTGGGTGGCCGCCTGCAGGCCCATGGTGACGGCGTCGTCGCTGCAGGCGACCGTGCCGGGGCCGAAGAGTTCCTGGTTGACCTGGACCATGGTGTGGAGGGGGTTGATCCGCCCGGGGATCATCCCCGCCTGGACTCCGTCCTCCTTCAGGGGCAGGGCCAGCGGGATGCGGCGGCCGGTGCGGACTTCGCCGGCGGCGGCCCGTACCACGTCCCCGGTGATCAGGTTCAGCGTCCCGATCTCGTCATCCGCCCCCCAACGACCCCAGTTGTTCACGCGCTTGGCGATCTCGTGGAACTCGGCGGGAAGGGACATGGGACCTCCTGAGGGCTTGTGCTCACGCACCCGGTCGGCCTTAAATCTAACGGTCCGTCAGAAAGCGCGGGAAGGGGCCGGGCGTGGGGAACTTCTTGGCAGGCAAGGTCGTGGCCGTGACAGGAGCGGGGAGGGGAATCGGGCGCGCGGTTGCGCTCGCGTGCGCGGCGGAGGGGGCGAAGGTCGTCGTCAACGACTACGGGGTCTCCATCGAGGGCGGGGAGCCGACGTCGGAGGTCGCGCTGTCGGTGGTGAAGGAGATCGAGGCGGCGGGGGGTTCGGCGGTCGCGGTCGCCGACGACATCTCGACGATGGCGGGCGGACAGCGGGTGGTGGACACGGCGCTGGCGGAGTACGGGCGGATCGACGGGGTCGTGTGCGTGGCGGGGATCCTGCGGGAGCGGATGCTCTTCAACATGTCGGAGGAGGAGTGGGACCCGGTCGTCGCGACCCATCTGAAGGGGACGTTCACGGTCTTCCGGGCGGCGTCGGCGGTGATGCGGAAGCAGGGGTCGGGGACGCTGATCGGCTTCACGAGCGGCAACCACCAGGGGTCGGTGGCGCAGGCGAACTACGCGGCGGCGAAGGGCGGGATCATCTCGCTGGTGCGGTCGGCGGCGCTGGGCCTGCACAAGTACGGGGTCACGGCGAACGCGGTGGCGCCGGTGGCGCGGACGCGGATGTCGGCGAACGTCCCGATGGAGCTGAAGGAGATCGGGGAGCCGGAGGACGTGGCGGCGCTGGTCGTCTACCTGCTGTCGGACCGGGCGAGGGAGGAACGGATCACCGGCCAGGTCTACACGATCGCCGGCCCCAAGATCGCGGTGTGGGCCCAGCCGAGGGAACTGCGGGCGGGCTACGCGGAGTCCGGCGCCTGGACCCCGGAACGCATCGCGGACTTCCTGCCGGGGACGGTGGGAACGGACCCGATGCCGATGCTGGCCCACCTGGAGGAGATGGCGCGCGCGGCGTCGGAGGGCGCGCGTCCCAACGCCGCCCACTCGGCCAAGGGGGAGGACCGATGAGAGGCGTCGTCTACGACGGCAAGGCCGTCCAGGTCGTCGACGATCTGGTCGTACGGGACCCCGGTCCCGGCGAGGTGCTCGTCGGTATCCGTGCCGCCGGGCTCTGTCACAGTGATCTCGCCGTCATCGACGGCACCATCCCGTTCCCCGCCCCCGTCGTCCTCGGGCACGAAGGCGCCGGCGTCGTCGAGGCCGTCGGGCCCGGGGTGACCCATGTCGCCCCCGGCGACCACGTCGCGCTCTCCACGCTCGCCAACTGCGGCGCCTGCGCCGACTGCGACCGCGGTCGCCCCACCATGTGCCGCAAGGCCACCGGGATGCCCAAGCAGCCGTTCTCCCGCACCAGTACGGGCGAACCCCTCTTCCAGTTCGCGTCCAACTCCTCCTTCGCCGAGAAGACCGTCGTCAAGGCCGTCCAGGCCGTGAAGATCCCCCCGGACATCCCCCTCACCTCCGCCGCCCTCATGGGCTGCGGCGTCCTCACCGGCGTCGGCGCCGTGCTCAACCGCGCCAAGGTCGACCGCGGCGAGACCGTCGTCGTCATCGGCACCGGCGGCATCGGGCTCAACGTCCTCCAGGGCGCTCGGATCGCCGGCGCGCTCACGATCGTCGCCGTCGACACCAACCCGGCCAAGGAGGCCGTGGCCCGCCAGTTCGGCGCCGGTCACTTCCTGACGTCCACCGACGCCGTACGGGACATCCTCCCCACCGGCGCCGACCACGTCTTCGAGTGCGTCGGACACGTCGGCCTGGTCCGGCAGGCGATCGACCTCCTCGACCGGCACGGCCAGGCGATCCTCCTCGGCATGACCGCGCCCACCGCGGAGGCGAGCTTCCCACCCGCCGCGATGTTCCTCGACAAGTCGATCCTCGGCTGCCGCTACGGCTCCTCGCGCCCCCAGAAGGACATCGCCCTCTACGCCGACCTCTACCGCGAGGGCCGCCTCCTCCTCGACGAGCTGGTCACCGCCACGTACCCCGTCGAGGAGTTCGCGCAAGCGGCGGAGGACGCCGAACAGGGGAAGGTCGCGCGGGGCGTGCTCACCTTCTAGAGCTGCTCGTCGGAGAACCCGCTGGCCGACACCACCGTCCCCACCCTACGGTCGTGCCCATGGCCTACCGCGACATCGTCACCCGCCCCGTCCTCGCCTGGGCGGCCGTCGCCGTCGCGTCCCGGCTGCCCGTCGCGATGGCGCCGCTCGCCCTGGTGTTCCTCGTACGCGAGCGGCCCGGCGGCTACACCCTCGGAGCCGTACTCGCCGCCGCGTACGTCCTCGGCGAGATCGTCGCCGCACCCATCCTCGGCATCCGGATGAACGCCGAACGGGCCCGGCCCCACCTCGCCGTCGGGCTCGCGGTCGGCGCGCTCGCCTTCACCGGTCTCGGTCTCGGGCTCGCCGGGACCGACCACCCGGTCGTCCTCGGCGTCCTCGCCTTCCTCGCGGGCGCCGGACCGGGCGCCGCGCCCGGCGGCCTGCGAGCGCTGCTGACCGCCATGGTCCCGGAGAAGGCCGTCACGCAGGCGCTCTCCATGGAGTCCGTGCTGACCTTCGGCATCTGGGCCGCCGCCCCCGCGCTCGCGACCGGCCTGGCGCTCGGCGTCAGCCCTGGCGTACCGCTGCTGCTCCAGGGCGGGTTGATGGCGGCGTCCGTCGCCGGCCTGTGGGCGCTGCCCGCCGGCTGGGAGGTCGAGGCGAAGGACCGGGGCGGCGAGCCGATGCGGCGCGTACTGATCCGGGCCTGGCCCGTGTACGTCACGGGCGCGGCGAGCCTGACCCTGCTCGCGCTCGCCGAGCTGATCCTCCCGGCGCTCCTCGAACAGCGGTCGATCGGCATCGGCTGGGCGGGCCCCCTGCTCGCCGGGTTCTCGATCGGCTCGGCGGTCGGCGCGTTCGTGTACGGGCTCCGCGGCGGCTGGCCGGGCCGGCTGCCGGTGCAGAGCCTGCTCCTCATCCTGGGCGTCTCGGCGGGCGTCGTGCTGGTCGCCGTCCTGCCGTGGACGGGCGCCATCGCCACGGCCCTCGTCCTCGCCGGACTGCTCCAGGCCCCTGCGATGCTCACCCGCAACCTGGCCCTCCGCCAGATCCTCCCGCCGAACGCCCTCGCCGCCGGCTACTCGGTGATGTACGCGGCCGTGGGCGCCGGCTACGCCGCGAGCGGCTCGCTGGCCGGCGGCCTGCTGAAGGCGGTCGCCCCGTCGACGGCGATCCTGTGGGGCGTCGCCCTGACGCTGCTCCTCACGGCCATCGGCGCGGTGGGGGAGTGGCGCCGCGCGACGCGCGAGGCGCCGCGGGCGCGGGACGGAGGCGCGGGGGCGGCAGCGACGCCGGGCGTCCCGGCGGACGTCTCGCCGGACGTCCCGGCGGGCGCGGAGAGCCGAAGCCCCTCGCGTACCGACTGACCGGGTGTCACCAGGCCGCGCGAGCCGGGGCCGACCCCGGCTCGGGGGGGGACCCCGCTCCGGGGGGGGCGACCCCCGCTCCGGCGGGGGGCGACCCTCTCGGGCCCCCGCGCTACCTCGCCGCCGACCCGGTCGTCCTGAACGTCCGTCGGTACGTCGTCGGTGTCACGCCGATCGCCGCCTGGAGGTGGGACCGCAGTGACTGCGGCGTGCCGAAACCGGCGTCGCGCGCCACCTGGTCGACCGCCAGGTCCGTGGACTCCAGGAGGTGGCGGGCCCGTTCCACGCGCTGCTGGGTCAGCCACTGGCCGGGGCTGATGCCGACCTCCTCACGGAAGCGGCGCGTGAACGTCCGTACGCTCATCGACTCCCGTACCGCCAGGTCCCGCAGCTGGATCGGCTCGTGCAGATGCGCGAGCGCCCACGCCCGAGCCGCCGTCGTGGTCGCCGTCCCGTCCGCCGGGAGCGGGCGCTCGATGTACTGCGCCTGACCGCCGTCCCGGTGCGGTGGTACGACGGTCCTGCGGGCCACGTCGTTGGCGACGGCGCTCCCGTGGTCCCGGCGCACGATGTGCAGGCACAGGTCGATCCCGGCGGCGACGCCCGCCGAGGTCAGGACGTCCCCGTCGTCGACGAACAGGACGTCCGCGTCGACCCGCACCTTCGGGAACAGCCGCTGGAAGTGGTCGGCCGAGGCCCAGTGGGTGGTGGCCGGCCGCCCGTCGAGGTGACCGGCGGCGGCCAGGACGTACCCGCCGGTGCAGATGGACACGAGCCGCGTCCCGGGCCGGATGTGCGCGAGCGCCGCCGCCAGCTCGTCGGTCAGCCGGCCCTCCTCGTAGACCGGGCCCAGTTCGTACGAGGCGGGGACGACGACCGTGTCCGCCGTCGCGAGCGCCTCCGGGCCGTGCTCCACGTGGATCGCGAAGTCCGCGTCCGTCTGGACGGGCCCCGCGACCGGCGCGCAGGTCACGATCTCGTACAGCGGCCGGCCCGCCGCGTCCTTGGCGCGGCCGAAGATCCGGTGGGGAATGCCCAGCTCGAAGGGGAGGAGGCCGGGCAGGGCGAGGACGGCGATACGGTGCGGCACGAGTAAATCCCTTTGTGGTCCAGACCACTTGCTGCTAGAAGTCCGGTCCGTGACGGACAAACAGACGGAGCACTATTCGTACAAGGCTGGGGCCCAGGAGCGCATTCCCGCCCTCTGGAACCGTAACTTCAGGCTCTTCTTCGTGGCCCGCGCGGTCGCCGTCCTCGGCGAGGGCATGGTGCCCGTCGCCCTCGCCGCCGGTCTGCTCGGCGCCGGGCGTTCCGGCTCATCCGTCGGTTACGCGCTGGGCGCCTGGATCGGGCCCTTCGCGCTGTTCGTCGTCGTCGGCGGAGTCCTCGCCGACCGGTTCACCGCCCGCCGGATGATGATCCTCGCCGATCTGCTGCGGCTGCCGGGCGCGGCCGTGCTCGCCGTCGCCTTCGCCGTCGGCAGCCCGCCCCTCTGGTCGGTGTACGCGCTGAGCGCCGTCAGCGGGATCGGTGCCGCGCTCTTCCAGCCGGGCGTCGCGTCCACGATTCCGCGCATCGCCCCCGACGTGCAGCGCGCCAACGCCGTCCTGCGGGTCGTCGAGTCGCTCATGACGATGGCGGGTCCGGCCGTCGCCGGTGTCCTCGTCGCGCTCACCGGCGGCGCGGGCGCGGCCTTCGGCCTCAACGGCGCGACGTTCGCCGTCAGCGCGGTCTGCCTCACCCTGATGCGCATCCCCGCCGCCCCCGCCGACTCGGTGCGTCGCGGCTCGCTGCGGGCCGAAATGGCCGTCGGGTGGCGGGAGTTCACGGCGCGGACCTGGCTGTGGGGGGTGATCGCGATCTGGACGGTGTACGGGTTCACGGTCGCGGGGCCGATGGTGCCGCTGACCGCGACCCTGGTGACCGGGGACCACGGCTCGGCCACGTACGGCGCGCTGATGGCGGTCGCCGGCGCGGGCAACGCTACCGGCGGGCTCCTCGCCCTGCGGCTGCGCCCCCGCCGCCCGCTCGCGGCGGGCGCGATCGCACTGCTCGGCCTCCCCGTGAACCTCGCCCTGCTCGGCGCGGGGGCGTCCGTGCCGCTGCTCGCGGCGGGGCAGTTCCTGGGCGGGGCGGCCTTCGCGTTCTGGCTGGTGATGTGGTCGACGTCGGTCCAGACGCATGTTCCGCAGGACGCGCTGAACCGCATGCACGCGTACGAAGTGGCCGGCTCGCTCCTGATGATGGCAGCAGGCCGCACCCTCGCGGGCCCGGCCGCGGAGGCGATCGGCACGGAGGAGGTGCTGCTGGCGGGGGCGGGGATCGCGGTACTCGTGGTGGTGGCCCTGCTGGCGGTCCGTCCGATCAGGACGCTGCCACGGGCGTGAGCGGCCGGCGGCTGTTAAGGCCGGCGACTGTGGGCCGTGGGCCGTGGGCTGTGGCCGGCCGGCCCGCGGAGGCTCCGTGCCGGGAAAACCGGGTGAGCGCGCGGCCTGTGCGGTGGTGGGATGGGCGCATGAGACCTGACGTACCGGAGGCCGTCGACCGCGGGCAGTATGAGGACGCCCGGACCCCCTGGGAGGAACGGGACTGGCGCGAGGCCGCCCTCGCGTGGGCGCAGGAGCAGCTCGCCGCCCACGGTCTCGGCCGCACCGAGCGGCGGAACGTGCGGCTGCGGCCCTGGTCCGTCCTGGTGCGGATGTCCGTCGCAGGGGACCGCACGGTGTGGTTCAAGGCCAACCCGCCCGCGTCGGCGTTCGAGGCCGGGCTCGGCAAGGCGCTCGCCGCGTGGGTGCCGGAGCACGTCCTCGAGCCGCTCGCGGTCGACGCCGAACGCGGCTGGTCCCTGCTCCCCGACGGCGGCCGGCTCTTCGGCGACGAACTGGACCTCGGTCGCGCCGGCCCGGAGTCGTGGGAGGAGCCGCTGCGCCAGTACGCGTCCATGCAGCGCACGCTCACCGCGCACACGGAGGAGATGCTCGCCCTGGGCGTGCCGAGCGCGCGTACGGCCGAACTCCCGGAGGTCTTCGACCGGATCGTCGAGGAGCACACCGCGCTCGACCCGGGCGACCGCCGGGCGCTGCGCGCCGAGCGGCCCCGCCTCGCGGACTGGTGCGCGGAGCTCGCGGCCGTGGGCGTCGCCGACACGCTCGACCACTCCGATCTGCACGAGAGCCAGATGTTCGCCCGGGAATCCGGGCGCGTCACCTTCTTCGACTGGGGCGACGCGGCCGTCTCCCATCCGTACTGCAGCCTGCTGGTCCCCGCCCGTGCGGCCCGCGAACGGTACGGGCCAGAGGCACTGCCCCGGCTGCGGGACGCGTACCTCGAACCCTGGGCCGAGGACGGCCGTACGGCGCGCGAGCTGAGGCGTGCGGTGCGCCTGGCCGTGCGCCTCGGGGCGATCGGCCGGGCCTGCTCCTGGGGCCGGCTCTTCCCCTCCGCGTCGGGCACGGCACCGGCGGGCGACGACGCCCGCACCCACTGGCTGCGGGAACTCTTCGCGGAGCCGCTCTCGTAGGGGTCCTACCGACCGGTGGCCCGATCCTTGCGAAAGCTGTCAGCCGGGCCAATGGTCGGCGGGGGCCCGGGTCGCGAAGCTGTGTGACGTGACCCAGACAACCGAGACCACCGAGCCCGGCGAGACCACCCCCGCACCCGCCTCCTCCCGTGACTCCCGTACGCCCCGAGTCCACCGCGCATGGTTCGTCGCGGTCGTCACCTTCGTCACGATCATCGGGGCGGCGGCCTTCGCGTCGCTGCCCGGGCTGCTGATCGAGCCGCTGCACGGGGAGTTCGACTGGTGATGCTTGGGGGAACGGGCATGAAGCCGTGTCGGCCGTCAAGGTGACTGCCCGCTAAGAGGCTCCACGGCGGCCCAGCGGCGCACGGTCGGTACCCCCTCTTGCCCCTCGCTCGGGGGAGATCCGGCTGTTACGCGCCCGCTAGGGCGCGCCCAGGGGTGGACCTGCGGACCGGCATTCGCGGCGTCTACAGCCGACCCCTGCGGCCTTCGCCGCCTCACCGTCCATGATCGCCTACCCGACAACGCGAATATTGGCGTTGTGCCATAGACGGGGTCTGTGTGACAGCCCTAGCGTCGTCCTGGCAGCAGGGATCAGCCCTGCGCAGGAAGGCGGGGACAAGATGGCGCGAGGTGATTTGACCCGACTTACCGGCGAGGCTGGCGGGCCGAACTGCGACGACGACGATTGCCCGAACGTCTACCGGGACGAGACGGACGGCAGCATCGTCGTCCAGGGCGAGCAGTGCGCAGTGTTTCAGCCCCCGGCTGGCGAGGCGCTGGTGAAGATTCCCGAGCACGTTCTGAGGGAGGCTGTTCGTGCTCTTGGATGGTGAGGGCTGGCGGGAGTTCTTCGACGCCTTCGAGCGGGAGGCGTGGCGGTTCGAGGCACAGCCCACGTACACCATGCCGAAGGAGCAGGAGAACGTAGCTCGCTTCCTGCGGGGTGAAGGGAAGCCTGCGAATCACAATGCGGGCTGGCATGAGCGGGTGAGGGGATACATCAGCTCCGGCCGCGCTATCGGTCGCGTCCGTGTCGTGTGTCAGCCGCTCACCGACTACCAGCGGTATCAATTCGCATGGGGTATCCCGGGCAACATCAAGGCCGGTGAGGACATCCGGGTCCTGGATGTGACCAATGACGACTACGGCTTGCCGCTCACCGGCCAGGACTGGTGGATGTTCGACGAAACCCGTATCGCTCAACTCAACTTCCGGCCGGACGGTACGCAGATCAACCGCGAGACGTACGAGGGTGACCCTGCGCCCTATCGGGAATGGAAGCGGATCGCCCTAGCGCACGCCGTGTCCTTCGAGGAGTACGTGAAGGGCATTGACCTTTGATCCGGGACAGCTAGGTCAGTCGAAGGCCGACCTGGCAGAGACGCTCCGCACACTGCGCAAGCGAGCCAACCGAACTCAGGTATGGCTCGCTCAGCGCTGCAATATATCTCAGACCAAGCTGAGCAATATTGAGACTGGCCGGATCACCCCAAGCCTTGTTGACATTGAGCTGATCCTCAGAGCCGTTCATGCCCCGCCGGAACTCGTCGCGGAAGTGACAGCCCTTGCAAGGCTCGCCAACACGGAATGGCAGGGCAAGCGGGCTTCCTGGCGTAGAGGTTTGGAGAAGCGGCAAGCGGAGCTCGCCGGCCTCGAAGCCGATGCTTCGGCGCTTCGGTACTTTTTGCCTGCGATGGTGACCGGCCTCCTGGCGACACCCGAATACATCAGGGCCAGCCTTGGTCACTCACCCGGGGACATCTCCAAGACGGTGGCCAAGAAGCTGGAGCGGCAGTCGGTTCTCTATGACCCCACCAAGCGGTTCACGTTCCTGTTGACAGAGCAGGCCGTCCGGTGGGCAGTTGTTCCTCCGGCCGCGATGGCCGTACAGATCGACCGGCTCGTTTCACTGTCCCACCTGGCCAATGTGCGTATCGGCGTGATCCCCATTGGCTCTGCGGTGATCCGTGGCCCTTTGAACACCTTCACGGTCTACGACCAACGCCTAGCAACCGCTGAGACCTTCACGGGACGCATCGTGTTCCAGGACGCCAGGGATATTGCCGAGCACCTTGAGGTGTTCTCCTTGTACGAGCGTCACGCGCTCTTCGGCGACGAAGGAAGGAATGCGCTCAGGGAGTGGGCGGCTTCTTGCCGCTCGTGATCCTTTACCCCACAACGTCAATATTTCTCAGGTCTGCTGTTGCGTCGATGGATCATGACTTCCACGGATTGGCCGAGTTCGGGGAGGCGCGGAGATGAGCGACAGGCAGACGACGATGTCGGGACCGGTGCACTTGAGTCTCCCGCCTTCGCCCCCTGACCCCGTGTCGGGGTGCCGTGAATGCCTTGGCTTCGCGGTAAGCCGGGCGAACGCCACGTCGGTGGGCGACTACTCGAAGGCTTCGGACGTGAACGTGTCTCTGCGCCTGCACCTTCGGCGGGCACACGAGGACCACTGATGGCGGGGGCAGTCCTGCGCTTCGTCACGCACCGGATCACGCAGCATCCGGATACTGACGTGACGTTCGAGGCGGAATGTCTTCGCTGCGGGTGGGTGGCGAAGCCCTCGACAGACGGCGCGGAGGTCGACGTGGATTGCATGGCCCACGCCGGGGTGAGCGGACACAAGGGCTTCCGGCGCCTGTGCACGTCGTTTGCCATGGTCGTTCGGGCTGATGAGGAGGAGACCCCCGGCGCGCCGAGGGACGGCGAGTAACACCACACCAGAGGTGCGCTGGAAGGGGCGCCGCGTGAGCGAGACGCGCCCCTGTGCTGGCCCCTGTCGGCTTCCCCCGTGGTCGGCAGAGGCCAGCATCGTGAGAGGCCGTCAAGCGGCGCCACGCACCCGTGCATGACAGCGGCCCCCGGCATGAGCCGAGGGGCCCGTCTCGCGTCCGTGTGTGCCCACCTGACGGGCGCCCCCGATCGGGGGCTCTTCCTACCCCGCCGTGCCGGTAAGGGCCCGGTAGACGGTCGCCTGCCCCACTCCAAGGGCCTTGGCGATGGCACCGTAGCTCTGGCCGCCGGCCTTCAACTCCCGTGCACGCTCGATTGTCTTCGCGTCCATGGCCTTCGGGCGTCCGCCCACCTTGCCCTGTGCCTTGGCCGCTGCCAGTCCGGCTATCGTCCGGTCCTTGATCAGCGCGCGCTCGAACTCCGCCATGGACGCGATGATCTGGAAGAACAACCGCCCGTCAGCCGACGTGGTGTCCACCGAGGACAGGGCGCCGGTCAACACCTTGAAGCCCACACCCTTGGCGCGCAGTCCGTCGACGATCGTCACAAGGTCGATGAGCGACCGGCCCAGCCTGTCCAGCTTCCACACGCACAGCGTGTCCCCCTCACGGAGGTAGTCGAGTACGGCCGTCAACTCCGGCCGGTCGGCGTTCTTCCCGCTGGCCTTGTCCTCGAAGATGCGGGCGCAACCCGCCTCGGTCAGCGCGTCGCGCTGTAGCTGCGCTTCTTGGTCCTCGGTGCTGATGCGTGCGTACCCGATGAGGTGACCCGTAGGGGTGATGATCTTCGGCATGAGCCGGACTGTTCCATAACTCGTTCCGAAACGTCAAGCGTTCCAGAACATCGGAAGCATGAGTTTCGGAACGGCATTGGGTGGCGTTCTGGATCGTTCCGATAACCATCGTTTCTGGAACGCCCCCTGGGTGCTGTGCGCCTGCCTCATGGCCGGTCGCTTGCCCTCGCGTAGGCGTGCGGCCTATCAGCCGCTCACAGAAGCGCACAGCCGTTCACCTGGCCGAGGAGCGGCGGCGAAGAGCAGAGCCGACAGGGAAGGTGACGGCGAGGGGGTGGGGTATGACCCCCTGAAGGGGTCATGCTCGACCGCCGAGTCTTGGCGGCTCAGATCCTGCCACGGTTTCAGGGCCTCTTGAGAGCCGCCTCACATGCGATGACCTGCGGTTTTCCCCTTGCTGGCCTGTAGATTCGAGAGTTCCCCGCGACGGTGACGGGGTGGATCCTGTCTCAGGAAGGGGAGTTCGAGATACAGGAACACGTGTGGCGCCGTGCGCTGGTGCGCTCCGGCATGAAGCCCGCAGAGAAATTGGTCGGTGTAGCGATGGCGTTGTACGCGGACTACGACACGGGGAAGAACGTGTGCCCGTCCAACGGGACGATAGCCAGGGAGCTTGGCTACGGCGGGAAGGCTCCGGAACAGACAGTCAACAAGATCATTGGCAGGCTGCGGAAGGCCGGCTGGCTCACGAAGACAGGCAAGGTCCCGGACGGTCCGGTGATCTACCAGCTCACGTTGCCGAAGCAGGGGGGTATGGCTGAGGAGCCATACAACCTACTTACCTCCAGGAGCGACGGCGGTAGGGGTGAAGGGCCAACGGCGAAGGGCAAGCCGGTAGACGAAGAGCGGCCCCCGGCAGGGGGCCGACAGGGCGAAGGTGAAGAGCGTAAGCAGCCAGCGAAGGTGGGCCGCGTTAGCGGCCCCCAGAAGGAAGACGAAGGGGCTGGCCTTGGGGGGCCTTCGGCCCCCTCCTTGTCCTTCGTAGACGTAGAGACGGTCAAGCAAGGGGAGCGCCGCCGGAAGTGGTTCGGGGAACCGTACACAGCTCCCGTGCCGGTCGACTTCGACTACGGCAGCTTGCCCGACCGGCTCCAAGGGGCAGAGCATGAGCCGCCCTTCTGATCGGACACGACGGAGCCCCGCCCTCGGGTGAGAGCGGGGCCCGAGTCGAGTGGGGCAGGCTACGCGTCGGATTCGTCGGCGGTGTGGTTCCACTCCACGGTCATGTAGTCGTCCACGGTCATCTTCGCCGCCTTCCTGAAGCCGTTCGAGTGCATGGTGATGGTGGTGACGAACTTGACCCACGCTCGACGGATGGGGAGCGGAGTGTCCGGCCAGTCCTGAACCAGGCCAGCGATGCCCGACACGGGGTCGATCGGGGGCAGACCGGTGACACCGGACAGCTTCTCGTCGATCTCACCGAGCCTGGACCGGATCGCTTCGGTACCGGCCGTCATCTGCGACAGGGTGATGGACCCCGAGGCGTAGGCCACAGCCAACCCGTCGAGCCGTTCCCGCAGGGTCTGCGCCTCCTGGTGCAGGTGGGCCGAGTCGTCTCCCTGCTCCTGTCGAGAAGCGAGGATCCAGGGCAGGAAGTCGGGGAAGACAATCCGTGCGAGGACAGCGTTACCGGCTCGCTTGTCAGCCAGCTCTCGGGGTACGCGTACGTGCTTCTGTCCACAGCGGTAGACCGGGGTCCCTCGGTACATGCCGCCTCGCACCGTCTCTCCGCAACGCTCACACGTGGCCAGTCCGGCGAGCAGGGTCTGAGGGGCCGAACCGGTACGTGCACCGCCCGTGAACCGCTTGGGGTTCGTCAGTGCCGCCACGAGGCCGTAGTGAGTCACCTCGTCCAGGATCGCGGGCCACTGGCCCTCGCCCACCACTTCGCCTCGGTAGGTGGACTGAGCGATGTAGCGAGGGGAGATGAGCACCTTCTTCACTCCGCCTACGCCCCACCCCTTGGCCTCGTCCTTCGCCGTGCCGGACGACGAGCGGGGAGCGAGCAGACCGAGGCCGGTCCAGTAGCGGGCGACAGCCGCCAGGGTCTCGCCCCGAAGAACCATTTCGGCACCTTTGCGAATCGCTTCCGCCTCGGCCTCGACCACGGTCACGTAGTCGTCGGCGTATCCGAAGGTTCGCAAGCCCGCCTTGTGCGGCTTGCCGTTCTTCGCTGCCTGAAGGTTCGACGCCTTCTGTCGTAGTGCCTTCTGCTCGCCCTCGTACTCCGCCCACGCCGTGACCGTCTTGGCCGTGGCCCGACCGGCCGGAGTCGCGAGGTCCAGATGTCCGGCGTGGATGGCGTGGACGTTGACGCCGAGCGCGATCACCCGCAACAGGTCTTCGGTCTTGCGTACGAGCCTGTCAGTGTGCCAGCAGAGGATCGCGTCCGGCTTGGACGCCAACAGCCGCTCGAACCCTGGCCGTACCTTGCCCGAGGTGGCGCTGACGTCGTTGTCCGCGATCACTTCCCGTACGGTCCAGCCACGGGCTGCGGCGAACGCCCGACACTCTTCCTCCTGGCGCTTCACGCCCAGTTCGTCGCCGTGCTGATCGAGGCTGAGTCGTACGTAGACGGTGACATCCATCTGTGGTGGCCCCCCTTGTTCCTGCCTTCATGGTGCCCCAAACATCTACCACAAGTTCGACTGGTCGCGCGGCACGATCGGGTTCGCGGTGTCGGTGAACCTCGCGCTCTACGGGCTGACGGCGCCGTTCGCCGCCGCGCTGATGGACCGGTTCGGCATCCGCAGGGTCGTCGCCGTCGCGCTGAGCGTGATCGCGCTCGGCTCGGTGCTGACCGTGTGGATGACGGCGCCCTGGCAGCTCGTCCTGTACTGGGGCGTCCTCGTCGGCCTCGGCAGCGGCTCCATGGCGCTGGCGTTCGCGGCGACGGTGACGAACCGGTGGTTCGTGGCCCGGCGCGGCCTGGTGACCGGCATCCTCACGGCGGCCGGCGCGTCGGGCCAGCTCGTCTTCCTGCCCCTGCTCTCCTGGCTGGTGGAGAACCACGGCTGGCGCCCGGCCGCCGTGACCGTCGCGCTCTCCGCGCTCGCGGTGGTCCCCTTCGTATGGCTGCTGCTGCGCGACCACCCGGCGGACGTGGGCCTCGCCCCCTACGGCGGGGAGTTCGCCCCGAAGCCCGCCCCCGTCACGGGCGCGGCCCGCCGGGCCGTCACGGTCCTGTTCAAGGCGGCCCGCACCGGCCCGTTCTGGCTCCTGGCCGGCACCTTCGCGATCTGCGGCGCCTCGACGAACGGCCTGGTCAAGACCCACTTCGTGCCCGCCGCCCACGACCACGGGATGCCGATCACCGCGGCGGCCTCGCTGCTCGCCGTGATCGGGGTCTTCGACGTCGTCGGCACGATCGCCTCGGGCTGGTTCACGGACCGCTTCGAGGCGCGGCGGCTGCTGGCGGTCTACTACGCGCTGCGCGGCATCTCGCTCCTCTTCCTGCCGATGCTCCTCGCCCCGTCCGTCCACCCACCGATGATCTTCTTCATCGTCTTCTACGGCCTGGACTGGGTGGCCACGGTCCCGCCGACGATCGCCCTGTGCCGCGAGCACTACGGCGAGGACAGCGCGATCGTCTTCGGCTGGGTCCTCGCCTCCCACCAGGTGGGCGCCGCGGTGATCGCCTTCGCGGGCGGCGTGGCGCGGGACGTCTTCGGCTCGTACGACGTCGTCTGGTACGCCTCGGGCGCCCTGTGCGCGGCGGCGGCCCTGATGGCCCTGGTCATCCGCCGTCGCGAACCGGCCGCCCAGGTCCAGGCCGCCTAGCCGCTGAAGCGGCCGAACCGGCCCCGGTGGAAGAGCAGCGGATCGCCCTCATCCGCCGCGCCCAGGGCCTCCACCCTCCCCACCACGATCAGGTGGTCCCCGCCCGTGTGGACCGTGGCGATCGTGCAGTCGATCCAGGCCGGAGCGCCGGTCAGGCGGGGGGAGCCCGTCGCGGGGGCGGCGTCGTACGGCACACCCGCGAACTTGTCCGTCCCGCTCTTCGCGAAGCCCAGGCACAGGTCCCGCTGGTCCGCCCCCAGGACGTTGACGCAGAAGACGCCGGCCCGGGCGAGCCGGGGCCAGGTCGTCGACGTGCGGGCGACCATGAAGGCCACCAGGGGCGGGTCCAGGGAGAGCGAGGCGAAGGACTGGCAGGCGAAGCCGGTCGGGCCGTCGGGGTCGAGGGCCGTCACGACGGTGACGCCGCTCGCGAAGTGCCCCAGCACGCGCCGGAACTCGGACGGGTCGACGGGCAGCCGCTCGTCCTCCCGTACCGCACGGAGCCGTGGGCGGGGGTGCGGTTCGACGGCCGTCGGTGATCCGGCCGACCTGAGGTATCGGACGGCGGTGGCCGCCATCCCAGCGTGTCCCATCACATCCTCCATTGAAGCTGACGGCCCATCAGATGAGAAGGGCTATGCCCGTACCCGTATGCCTTAGCGGCCCTCGTACTCAGCCGTCCGCCGCTCCACGAAGCTCGCCACGCCCTCGTTCGCGTCCCGCGTCGTCATGTTGATCTCCTGCGCCGCCGCCTCCGCCGCGAACGCCGTGGCGCGGTCGGTGTCCAGCGAGGCGTTCACCAGCTGCTTCGTCAGCGCCAGCGCCCGCGTCGGACCCTGGGCAAGCCGCTCCGCCCACTCCCGCGCCGTCTTCTCCAGCTCCTCCGCCGCCACCACCCGGTTCACCAGGCCCAGTTCCCGGGCGTCCCGCGCCGTGACCGCGTCGCCGAAGAACATCAGCTCCTTCGCCCGCTGCGGCCCGATCAGCCGGGGCAGCAGATACGCCCCGCCCCCGTCCGGCACCAGCCCTCGCCGTACGAACACCTCGATGAACCGAGCCGACTCCGCCGCCAGGACCAGATCGCACGCGAACGCCAGATGCGCCCCGATCCCGGCCGCCGTCCCGTTCACCGCCGCGATCACCGGCTTCTCGCAGTCCAGTACGGCCCCGATGAAGCGCTGCGCCCCGAGCCGGATGGTCCGCGCCACGTCACCCGCAACCCGTTCCGCAGCGGTCGGCGAACCGCGCAGGTCCGCCCCCGCGCAGAAGCCCCGCCCGGTCGCCGTCACCACCACCGCCCGTACGTCCGGATCGGCGGAGGCGTCGGCCAGCAGCGCGATGATCCGCTCGCGCTGGTCCCAGGTGACCGCGTTCATCGCCTCGGGCCGGTTGAGCGTGATCCACGAGACGCCGTTCTCGACGGTGTGGAGGACGTCGGTCATCCGTGACTCCTATCGGCACACCGCGAGCGCGTCGAGCGCCACCGCGCCCTGCCCCCGAGGCAGCACCATCAGCGGGTTGATGTCCAGTTCGGCCAGGTCGCCGTCCAGCTCCAGGGCCATCCGCTGCACCCGCAGCACGACCTCGACCAGCGCGTCCACGTCCGCCGGCGGAGCCCCCCGTACGCCCTTCAGCAGTGCCTGCCCGCGCAGTTCGCCGAGCATGTCCCTGGCCTCCCGCTCCCCGAACGGCGGCACGCGCACGGCCGCGTCGTTCAGGACCTCGACCAGGACGCCCCCGAGACCCACCGTGACCGTCGGCCCGAAGAGCGGGTCGCGGGTCACGCCCACCACCATCTCGACGCCGCGCCCGACCATCTGGCAGACCAGGATCCCGTCCAGGTCCACGCCCTCGTAATGGGCGATGTCGGTCAGCTCCCGGTACGCGTCCCGCACCTGGCTCGCCGACGTCAACCCGACCTTCACCAGGCCCAGTTCGGTCTTGTGGGCGAGCTGCGCGCCCGACGCTTTCATCACCACCGGGTAGCCGACGAGCCCGGCCGCCCGGACCGCCGCCGCCGCGCTCGTCACCAGCTGCTCGCGCGGCACCCGGATCCCGTACGCCCGCAGGAGCTGCTTCGCCGCGTGCTCGCTGAGCTGCCGGCCGGGCCGCATCAGCGCCTGGGCCTTGCGGAAGGACGGGGAGGGGGTGCGGGGGGCCTCGTCGAAGGGGGAGCGGTAGGCGGTGGTGAAGCGGTGGTGATCGAGGTAGGCCTTCACGGCCCCGATGCAGTTGGAGAACGTACGGAAGGTGGCGACGCGCGAGGATCCGAGCAGGGTCTCGCGGTAGGCCGCCTCGGTCCCGACCGGCGAGCCCCACACCACGCACACCAGCTTGTCGGTGGCCTCGGCCGCGTCCACAAGGTCCTGCGCGAGCTTGTCGCTCATGGGCGGGAAGGGGCCGGTGATGGGGCAGATCAGGACCCCCACGGACGGGTCGGCGAGGATCGCGTCGATGATCTTGCGCCCCCGCCAGTCGCCGACCGGGTGCCCGCCGTTGTCGACGGGGTTGGCGACATTCAGGTACGGCGGTATCCACTGGTGGAGTTCCGCCTGCTTGGCCTCCGAGAGCGTCGGCAGGCGCAGCCCGGCCGCCGTGGCGAGGTCGGAGAAGTGCGCGCCGGTGCCGCCGGAGATCGAGTACACGACGACCCCGTCCGCGACCGGCTTGCGCGCGCGGGCCAACAGGGCGGCGGTGTCCTGGAGTTCGTCGAGCCCGTCGACGCGTATCACTCCGTACTGTCGCATCGCCGCGTCCACGACCTGGTCCGCGCCGGTCAGCTTCCCGGTGTGCGAGGCGGCCATCCGGGCCCCGGTCTCGGTCCGCCCGACCTTCACCGCGACGACGGGCACGCCCTGGCGGGCGGCGCGGTCGGCGGCGAGGAGGAAGGAGCGGCCGTCCTTGAGGCCCTCGACGTAACAGGCGATGGCCCCGACCTCGGGCCGGGTCGCGAAGTACGAGATGAAGTCGGCGGTCTCCAGGTCGGCCTCGTTGCCCGTCGGCGCCCAGTGGGAGAGCCGTACCCCCAGCTCCTGGAGGGTGTGGACGGGCCGGCCCTGGTGCCCCGACTGCGTGATGAGCGCGATCGCCGGCCCGTCGAGGTCCTCGCGGAACCGCTCGAAGGCGTTGAGGTTGGTGTTCGGGCCGAGGAGCCGGATCCCGGAGCGGCGTACGGCGTCGGCGAGACGTTCCTGCGCGGCGGCCCCCTCGCCGCCGGTCTCGGCGAAGCCGGAGGCGAAGGCGACGGCGAACTTCACCTTGGCCTCGGCGAGTTCCTCGATCACGGGGAGCGGATCGGCGACGAGGAGGACGGCGAGATCGACGGGTTCGGGGAGGGCGCCGACGGAGGGTACGCAGTCGATCCCGAAGACGCTCGTACGGGTCGGGTGCACGGGCACGAGCCGGGCGCCGACCCGCTCGGCCCAGGCGATGAGCTGCCGCGTGATCCCGGTGTTGGGCCGCCCCTCGGCGTCGGAGGCCCCGACGACGGCGACGGACCCGGGCCGGAAGAACCGGTCGAGGTCCGGCACGGGCGCGTACAGGGGCCGCCCGCTGACGTCCACGTCGCCGTCCACGGCGGTGACACCGTGAACGGCGGTCCCGGCCGCCCCGGAATGCTCCCCGCAGGCGACCACGCGGGCGCGGAGATCGGTGGTGAAGGTGCCGTGAGTAGATCCGAGCATCGTTCCGCCGCTCCCCTGCTCGTCGCTGAACAGTCTTGACCTGACGCACAGTCAGATTACAGAACTGACGTCCAGTCAGGAATGCACGCGCAGAACCGATCTGGGGCGGCCCCGCCCCGCCCCGTTGTGGACATACGTTCCGCTCCCCCGGCCCCCCGTTGTGGGCATACGTTCCGCAGGGGCGGAACGGGTGGGCACAACGGAACGGCGCCCTTGCGGGCGCCTCCGCCCCGTGCCCGTCCACCCCAAGGGCCCAGCACGTGCAACGCCCTCGGGCTGCGGGGGACCTTGGAGCGGACGCGCCCGCATGGGCGCCGTCCCGTGTGCCCACCCGTCCCGCCCCAGCGGGACGATTGCCCACACGGGGGGGTGGCGGGGGTTGGGGGAGGCTCCGTGGGGAGCTGGTTCGGCTAGTGGGCCGGCGACTTCCGGATCGCTCGCGCGATCTTCTCCGCGTCGAGCGCCATCTCGCGGAACATCCCGCTGATCGGATTCGTGAACCCCGTGAAGTACAGCCCCGGCGCCTCGCCCGGCGTCCGCGCGCCGTGCGTCACCGGACGCCCCCGCTCGTCCAGGACGCCGAGGTGCCCGACGAGGGGCTCCAGGCCGCGCCGGTAGCCCGTCGCCGCGATCACGGCGTCCGGCGTGATCGCGGAGCCGTCCGCGAGGACGACCTTGTCGCCGTCGAAGGACGCGACCGCGCCCACGATCTCCACCTTCCCCGCCCGCACGGCGTCGATCAGGCCCACGTCCTGCACCGGGATCGCCCCCTCGCGCACCCGCGAGTACAGCCCCGTGTCCGGCCGGGGCAGCCCGTGCTCCGACAGGTCCGGTACGGCGATACGGGCCATCAGCTCGCCCGCCTTGTCGACCAGCCGTACCGGCAGCCGCCGCACCAGGATGCCCGTGCGCTGGGCCGGCCACCCGGCCGTCGAGCGGCGCACGATGTGCGGCACCGTGCGCACCGCGAGCCGTACCCGCGCCGCGCCGCCCTCGATGAGGTCGGCGGCGATCTCGGCGCCCGTGTTCCCGGCGCCGACGACGAGGACGTCACGCCCGGCGTACGGCGCGGGGTCCCGGTACGCGCTCGCGTGCGCGAGCTCGCCGCCGTACGCCTCAAGGCCCGGCCAGTCGGGCAGGTGCGGGGTGTGGTTGTACCCCGTGGCGACGACCACGGCCCGCCCGGTGAGCCGTCGCCCACCCGTCGCGTGAAGCAGCCACTCGTCGTCCCCGGCGCGCTCGACGCGGGAGACCTCGACGCCGGTCACGATCTCCAGGTCGTGCACGTCGGCGTACTTCTCCAGGTACCGCACGACATCGGCGCGGGCGACCCAGCGCCCGAAGGAGCGGGGCATCGGGAGGCCGGGGAGCGCGGACAGCCGGCGGGTGGTGTGCAGCCGCAGCCGGTCGTAGTGGGAGCGCCACGAGGCGCCGACGGCGTCGGACTTCTCCAGGACGACGGCCCGGACGCCCTGCTCGCGCAACGAGGCCGCGACGGCGAGACCGCCGGGTCCGCCCCCGATGACGTACACGGGGTGATCGGGTCTGGAATGGGGGGTGTTGGTCACGAATGCTCAGCGTAACGGCGTGCTCACTTGTTGGGTCTCGGTCAAGAGGGGAATCGGTTGCGAAACGGTCACGCATGGGTGGGGTGTGCGGGGGTCTTGCGTAGAAGGGCCCCCGTCCGCTGAACTGACGTACCGTCAGATCAGTCTCGGGGAGGGCAGGTATCGACCATGCGGACCGTCTGGCTCACCGGCGCCGAATGGCTCGCCGTCCTCCGCATCGGCCTCGGCCTGTGGTGGCTGGAGAGCTGGCGCCACAAGGACAAGAAGGGCTGGTTCGAGCGCGGCACGGGCATAGCCTGGGCGGCGGACGTCGCCGGCAAGCACCGCTGGCCGTTCGTGAAGCGCGGCTTCGAGTCGGTCGTCGCCCCGCGCCCCAGACTGATGGCGTACGTCGTCGTCTACGCCGAACTGGCCCTGGGCCTCGGCCTGACCGTCGGCCTCCTGACCCCGATCGCCCTGGTCGGCGGCCTGCTCCTGAACCTGCTCTACCTCGGCCTGATGATCCACGACTGGGCCGAGCAGGGCCAGAACGCGATGATGGCGCTGATCTCGCTCGTCGCCCTCTTCGCGATCTCCTGGCAGACCTGGTCCCTCGACCACGCGATCGGACTCTTCTGATGACCGCCGCCGACCCCGACATCGACGCCTTCACCCGCCCGTACTGGAACGCGGCGGGGGAGGGCCGGCTGCTGCTCCGCCGCTGCGGCGCGTGCGGCCGGGCGCACCACTACCCGCGCGAGTTCTGCCCGCACTGCTGGAGCGAGGACGTGGAGTGGGAGCGGGCGAGCGGCCGCGCCACGCTCTACACGTGGTCGGTCGTCCACCGCAACGACCTCCCGCCCTTCGGCGAACGGGTCCCGTACGTGGCGGCGGTGGTGGACCTGGCGGAGGGGCCCCGGATGATGACGGAGGTGGTGGGGGTGGCGGAGCCGGACCTCCGGATCGGGATGGATCTGGAGGTCACGTTCCGTGCGGAGGGGGAGCTGCGGGTGCCGGTGTTCGGTCAGTACACGAACCGAGGTGACTGACCGAGGCTCTGGCTGGCGACCGAGGTGCGGGCTGCGAAGGGGGCGAGCCGGTCACCGGTGCCCTTGTAGAAGAAGAGGCTTCCCCAGTAGTCCTTCGGAGAATGTCCCAGCAGATCCGGCCGCCCGTCCCGGTCGACGTCGCCGATCCCGATGATCTGGGTGTACGTGTTCCAGCCGCCGCCGATCCGGGAGCGGCTCGTGAACGTGCCGTCGCCCCTGCCGAGGTAGAGCCAGAGCACGCCGTCCTTGTCGCGGGCGAGCAGGTCGCCTGCCGCGGCTCCGCCGATGTTGCCGGCGGCGGTGAGCTGGTTGTAGATACCCCAGCCGCCGCCGATCTTCTTGCGCGGCGAGAAGGGCGTGTTGGTGTTCCCCGTGCCGGTGTACAGCCAGAGGACCCCGGCTGTGTCGGTGGCCAGCAGATCGGGCTTCCCGTCGCCCGTCAGCTCGCTCCCGCCGACGACCTTGTCGTAGATCTGCCAGCCGCTGCCGATGAAGGTGCGGGGCCGGAAGGCGGCGCCGACGTTTCCGGTGCCCTCGTGGAGCCAGAGGCGCCCGCTGGTGTCCCGGGAGACCAGATCTGCGTGGGACGAGCCGCTCACGTTCCCCATGGGGACGATCTGGTTGTAGCTGTTCCAGCCCTCGCCGAGCTTCGAGGCCAGCGACTTGGTGACTTCTCTGGCGAAGACCTCGTGGCCGGACAGCTGGCCCGCACTGTCCCTGACGAGCAGCTCGGGGGCGCCGTTGTCGGAGTAGTCGCGGGCCACGGGCTTGCGGGCGACCGTGAACGCGCCCGACGACTCCACGGAGGGGCCGATGCCGTTCGCGGGGTCCGCCGTCATACGCCAGGTGTAGCCGCCGTTGTACGCGGCGGTGTAGTCGTTGCTGAATCTGCCGTCCCAACGGACGGCTATGGACCCGGGGCCGTAGGAGACGGCCGGGGCGCCGATCCTGGTCTTCCTCCCGGACACGGTGTGCGTCAGTTCGACGTTCACGGTGACGTTCTTCCGGCTGAACGTGAACGTGAGGGGCGTGACCGTACCGCTCTGGTCGAGGTCGATCACGCTCGGGCCGTCCTGGCCAAGCAGCTCGACCACGGTCGGCTCGCCCGTGGTCGCCACCAGGCGGGCGACCGGGTTGCCGTCGCCGTCGACGGAGACCTGGTAGACGCCCTCGCCCTGCTCCACCGTGCCGCCCCGCACCAGCAGGGTGCCGTCGGGCCCGGGAGTGGCGAACACGACGTGGTCCAGGAGTTTGACGGTGGTTCCGGTCTTCAGGGAACGCGCGGTCAGCTGGTGGAACGGGCTCGTGCCGGTGGAGTCGATCCCGTTCTTGACGGCGTACGTCACCCAGTCGCCCACCAGCCCGACCGTCGGGTAGAAGCTCCCAGTGGCCAGCTCGATGCGCTGGGCCTCGCCACCGCCGCGCGGGGCCACGGCCAGCGTCGCGGTGGTGCTGGTGGGCTTCTCGACCCAGGCCATGTACGTCGTCGATGCGAACGCCTCCGACGACGCGCCGACGTGGTCCGCCTCGCGGTCCTCGACGATCGTGTTGGTGGCGACATCCACCAGCGCCACGCGATCCTTGCGTGTACCGGACACGGCGGTCGTGTACAGGACGGTGACGGTGCCGGGCGTCCCCGCGCCGACACGGATGATCCCCGCGTCTGCGGGCAGCCCCACCTTCCGGTCGAGCAGCGTGCCCTCGGGCTTGCTGACGAGGTGAAGGTCGCTGCCACCGCTCGGCCTGCCGAGCGTCATGACCAGGGTGGAGCCCGCGACCCGCTGCACGCTGTAGCCGGCACCCAGGAGGCTGGTGTCGATCACCACGGGGTCGCCGCCCGCGGCCATGTCGTACAGCTTGTAGGTGGTTCCCTCCGCCAGAACGACGACGTCCGACATGGTGCCCACGTACCGAGCCCCGGGCAGCACGGTCGTGGCACCGTCCGCGTAGCGCGTCCAGCGATAGGTGACGGGGGTCGGGGAGCCGCTGGGGTTGCGCACACCGGTCAGGAAGCCCGTCGTGCCGGCACCGCCGAGGAGCGACTGCGGCGGCAGTGCGATGACGTCCTGCTGCTCGGACTCCGTGCCCACCACGGTGTTTTCGGCCTGCACGGCGGTGGGGGCCGCGGGGGCAGCGGTGGCCGGGGCGACGGCCAAGGCGCCGGCGGTGACGGCCAGGACGGCGGTGACCGCGGCGGCGAGCCGCTGACGGGAGCGGTGTGCGTGGGACAAGTGTGTTCCTTCGGCGAGAAGAACCGGGGCGCGGAACGCGCCATCCGTGATCAGACAGCCGAGGGGAGGTTTTGGTTGTACGGCTGCCTGACCACCGATCACCAGTCACCGGTCACACGGGGGAGATGTTCCGCCAGAGCTGGGTGGAGGCGCCCTCGCAGGCGTATGTCAGCACGTAGGCGCTGTTCGTCAGGCACTTCCCGTCGCCCACGTTCTTGATGGTCCGCCCGGACGACGTCGTCGTGCCCGTGCGCCAGAGCTGGGCCGAGGAGCCGTTGCAGGACGTGGGCAGGACGCCGTCCGAGCGGGCTTCGAGGCAGTGGCCCGTCTTCTTGTTGACCAGCTTGAAGCTGCCGCCCGAGCCCGACGCGAAGGTCCAGGTGTACGAGAGGGTGCCGCCGCCGCTGTCCTGGGAGCCGCACGGGCGGACGGCGGCGGTGTTGAAGGTGGACGTGAACTCGGCGAGGCAGTTGCCGTTGGACGCGTTCTTCAGGGAGTACGTCCCCGAGGGCGTGGAACCGCCGCCGCTGGTGGGCGGGGGCGGCGCGGGGTTCGTGGTCTTGGGGGTGGAGGGGGTGGAGCCGCCGCCCCCTCCGGAGTCGCCGGAGCCGCCGCCGCTCGCGGCACCGCCACCTCCGCCGCCGGGCACGGTGCCGGTGCCGGAGCCCGAGCCGGTGCCTCCCGCCGCCGCCCCGCCGCCCGCAGCAGCACCCCCCGTGCCGGGGCCGGGCGGTTGTCCCGAGGGCGATCCCGAGGCGGAGGCGGAGGGCGGACCGGAGGAGGGCGGGGAGGACGGGGGCGTGGTCGTAGGCGCGGGGGCTCCGGGCGCCGGCTGTGACGTGGTGGCGGACGGTCCGGACGCCGACGAGTCGGGGCCGCCCTGCCGACCGATCTCGTACGGGCCGAGGGCGAAGGTCAGGGTCGTGCCGGTGGCTACGACGACGGGGACGGCGAGCATGAAGAACCGATTCCGCCGCTCCCGTGGCTTCCCGGTCGCGGAGGGCCCGGTGGCGGCGGCCGCGTCGGGGCCTGCGGTCGCGGGCTCGTTCGAGCCCCGCGGAGCGAGCGCCACCGTCCCGATGTCCCCGGCCAGTTCGTCCGCCTCTTCCTCTCCGAGTTCGGCAAGCTGCTCGGCCGTGGGCGCCGTCGCGGCGAAGGCGGCACGCTCCTCGACCCGCGTCATGACGGCCGAGGGCCACACGGCGCCGTCCGCGTAACTGTCGGTGAGTTCGACGAGTTCGGCGGCCGTCGGCCGGGCCGCCGGATCCTTGGCGAGGCAGGACCGTACGAGATGCGCCAGGTCGGGGGCCGCATCCGCGAGGTTCCCGAAGTCGGGCTCCCCGTGGACGACGCGGTAGAGCAGGCCGGGCCCGGAGCCGTCGCCGAAGGGAGGGCGGCCGATCGCCGCGTACAGCAGCAGGCTGCCGAGCGCGAAGACGTCCGCCGCCCCCGTCAACTCCCGGTCGGCGACGGCCTGTTCCGGTGCCATGTACGCCGGCGTCCCGATGACCATGCCGGTCCTGGTCAGCCGGCTCTGGTCGGCGGCCCGCGCGACGCCGAAGTCGATGAGGGTCACGCCGTCCGCCGTGAGCATGACGTTGGACGGCTTGAGGTCGCGGTGCACCATGTCGGCGGCGTGTACGGAGCGGAGCCCGGCCGCCGCCTCGCGCAGCAGCCGCCACAGGGCCTCGACCGGCAGCGGGCCGCCGTGCAGGCGGATCGCCTCGTTGAGGGTGATGCCCGGGATGTACTCGGTGGCGAACCACGGCGGCTTCGCGGTGCGGTCGCTCGCGAGCAGCTTCACACTGGCCCCGCCAGGGAGCCGGGCGAGGTTGTCGAGCTCGTGCCCGAAGTGACTCAGGAAGTCCGGGTCCTCGGCCAGCACGGGCAGCACCCGCTTGACCGCCGCGAACTTCCCGGGCACGGCGCCGAGATAGACCCGCCCCATGCCGCCGGATCCGAGTACGCCGAGCAGACCGAACGCGCCGATCCGCCGCGGATCCCCCGACTCCAGGGGCATGGCCCCGCTGCCGTCCAAACGAGAGTTGTCTTCCAGTTCCCCCTGCATGCGGCACAGGATATCGGAGCTATCCTGCGATCTGAATGGTCACCAAGTCACGGAACCGGCCGCATGGTTGAGCGCGCATGGGTCGGGTGCGGGGCCCTGGGGGTCGACCAGGTTCGCAGGCTTCTGGCTCGGCCGCCCTCGTTCCGAGTGTGGCGACCTCCGGCGGCGCGTCAAGGGCGCTCCTTCGTCGCGTCGGCTGCGCCGATTCCGCTCCGCTCCACCCTTGACCCACCGCCTCCGGTCGCCCTTTCACACTCGGAGGGCGGCCGGGGGGCGTGGCCACGCGGAGCCAGGATGGTTCCTGGTCCGGGATCGGCGCGTGCGGGTGCGTGGGCGGTTTTGCGCGGCAGTGGAATGGGGCGGCCCGGCCCGGCTCAGCGGCTGACGGCGGGTAGGTGGCTGGGCCTCATGCCCCGCTGGTCACCGTCCGGTGGGGGGAGAATCCCCCCACCCCGCCCTTTCCCGGCCGTGTCCATATCCATGAGCGGCTCCGCCGCGGGCTGCCGGGGGGGGGGCTTGTGGGTGAACATAACTGCGCCATACTCGCGGTAACCCCACGCAGATAGCGGGCATTTCCGGCTGAACCGATCGGCGGGGCGCGACTTCGGGCACTTACGTTCACGTACGCATGCCTCACGGCACGGACCGACCGACGGACCCCAGACCACCGGCCCCGGCTCGGGCCGACACCCCGCCCACAGGCGCGCGGCAGGCTCCGACCGGCGGAGCGCGCCGCCCCGGGGAGCGGGACAGAAAGTGGCCCGAATCTCGCCCTACCCACCGGACGGTGACCAGCGGGGCATGCGCCCTCGCCGCCCGCCGGGCGCAACACGCCAAGCCGGGCCGGGCCGCCCCATCCCACTGCCGCGCAATCCACCCATGCACCCGCAGGCGCTTCACCGGGCCGGGAGTACGGACGGGCCCCGGCGCGCCGCCACCCCCCGGGCCGCCCTCCGAGAGTTTCATCGCGCCTGGAGGCGCCGGGTCAAGGGTGGAGCGAAGCGGAATCGGCGAAGCCGACGCGACGAAGGAGCGCCCTTGACGCGGCGGTGGAAGGCGCGACTCTCGGAAAGAGGGCGGTCCGCGCCAGAGACTCGCGAGGGACGGTCAGGACGACCGGGCAAAGGCCAGGATGCCGGGGGCTGCGCCCGACAAGGTCGGGAAGTGGCGGTGAGCGCCCGGGACGGCGGGGGCCGGAGCGTTCACCGACCAGACCGTCATCCCGGCGGCCAGCCCGGAGCGGACACCGGAGGGCGCGTCCTCGACCACCAGACAGTCGGCGGGGGAGGCGCCCAGGCGCTCGGCCGCCAGCAGATACGGGGCCGGGGAAGGCTTGCCCTCGCTCACGGACGCGGCGTCGACGATCAGGTCCGGCAGCGGGAGCCCGGTGCGCTCGAAACGGCCCCGGACGCGGTGCTCGTAGTTGGACGTGACGAGCGCCCAGGAGCCGGAAGGGAGGGCGGCGAGGAGCTCGGCGGCAAGGGGGAAGGCGCTGTACTCCCCGGTCCGTACGTCGTCGTCCTCCAGCTCGTGGAGCAGCGCCAGGCCCGCGTCGGGGTCGAGACCGGGCGCGACGGCGGCGAACGTCTCGACGGGCCGGGTACGGAGCGCGACCGCGTACACCTCGTCCCCGTCGAGGCCGTGACGGCCGGCCCAGGTGTGCCAGACGCGGCGCTGGTTCGCGACCGCGTCCATCAGGGTGCCGTCTACGTCGAAGAGGATGAACTTCCGGGTCATGTGGGTGGAGCCTAGTGACCGGTGGCAGAAGCCCTCGTTGGCCGGGTCATGAAGAGCACCCATGCATTCGCCCTGGCCACGGCGACCTTCGTCGGCCTGGGCCTCACGGGCACGGCGGACGCCGCCGCGCCGACCCCGGCCACCCGCATCCTCCTGACGATTACCTCCGAGGCGACCGGCGACATGGAGGAGGTCTACCTCGGCTGTCGCCCCACCGGCGGAAACCACCCCGACGCCGAGAAGGCGTGCGAAGAGCTCCACCTCGCGGGCGGCGACCTCGACAAGCTGACCGCCGTCGACCCCTCCGAGCGCGCCTGCCCGCAGATCTACGACCCGGTCACGGCGACGGCGATCGGCACGTTCAACAAGGTCCCTGTCAACTGGACGAAGACGTTCGCGAACGTCTGCGAGCTGAACGCGAAGACCGGTTCCGTCTTCGCGTTCTGACACTCACACGGTCGCGTACGAGACGAACGACGCCCAGGTGGCGGGGGTGACGGCGAGCTGGGGGCCGTCGGGAGTCTTGGAGTCGCGAACGTGGACGGTGGTGGGGTGGGCGGCGACCTCGATGCAGTTGCCGCCTTCTCCGCCGCTGTAGCGAGGGACTCATGTTGCGTGAGTGCCTGCGCCCGGTGATCCCATAGCGCTCGGCATAGGTGCGCGCCTCTTCTGGGTCTCCGACACGCGGGGCGACCGTGAACCGAGGCCCGTGGCGGTACCGGACGAGGGCGGATACGGGCTGCTGCTCGTATCCGCCCTCGCCGGCGCCTGGGGCGTCAAGGACCGCTGCGTCGGCAAGACGGTCTGGGCGACTGTGCCCATGCCGGTCAGAACAGGGTTACTGTCCCCGTTCCGAGCGGCTCCGGGTTGTAGACCTCCTGTCGCGAACCGAAAGGCGCGCGCCAGTCGCCAGTGCCCTTGTAGAGGGCGAGGGTCTCGAACGAGCCACCCATGACGCCTTGCACGACCAGGTCTGGACGGCCGTCCCTGTCGGTGTCGCCGACGCCGACGAGGTCGGTGTACCGGTTCCAGCCCCCGCCGATCTTCGTACGGCTCGCGAAGGTGCCGTCGCCCTTGCCGAGGTAGAGCCAGAGGACGCCGTCCTTGTCGCGGGCGACGAGGTCGCCGGCGGTGGCTCCGCCTATGTTGCCGGTGGCGGTGAGCTGGTTGTAGATGCCCCAGCCCCAGCCGATCTTCTTGCGGGGTGCGAAGGGGACGGAGGCGTTGCCGGTGCCCGTGTACAGGTACAGGTCACCGGCCTTGTCGGCGGCGACCAGGTCGGGGCGGCCGTCGCCGGTCAGGTCGCTGCCGCCCGTGAGCTTGTCGTAGATCTGCCAGCCGCCGCCGATCTTCGTACGCGGCGCGAACCCCTTGCCGGTGCCCGTGTGGAGCCACAGGACGCCGGTCCGGTCCCGGCCGATCACGTCGGCGTGCACGGAGCCGCCGATGTTCCCGGGGGCCGCGACCCGGTCGTAGGTGTTCCACCCCGTGCCGTAGTCGACCCGCTCGCGCTTCGTCGGGGTGTGGTACAGAGTCTGGCGCGCGTCGTAACCGACGAGCCGTCCCGTCTCGTCCCGGACGAGCAGATCCGGGGCGCCGCTGTCCGAGAAGTCGTGCGGGGCGGGCTTGTTGGCGACCTTGAGCGCGCCGGTCCTCTCCAGCGTCGGGCCGACGCCGTCGGTGGGCCGTGCCGTCATCCGCCACGTGTAGTCGCCGTTGTACGCGGAGGTGTAGTCGTCGAAGATGCCGGTCCAGATCGCCCCGCTGTAATGGGGCCTGTCCAGGAACGTGGGCTTGGAGGTCCATCGTTTCCCGGCCGCGGTGTGGGTCAGCTGGACCTGCACCTCCACGTTGCCCCGGTCGAAGGACCACCAGAACTCCGCGTCACCGCTCCCGAAGTCCACGACGCCGGGGACTTCCTTGAGCACCGCCCCGACCGCGGTGGGCTCGCCGGTGCTCGCCACGAGGGCGGCGACGGGGGTGCCGTCCGTACCGACGGAGATGCGGTACACGCCCTCGCCGTGCTCGGCCGTGCCGCCCCGCACCAGCTGCCGGCCGTCGGCCTCGCTGAGGACGACCCGCATGCTGTCCAGGAGCTTGACGGTCCGCCCGGTCGTCAGCGAACGGGCCGTCAGCCCGAAGAGGGGATTGGGCTGGGTCTGCCCGGCCGGGTTCACCCCGTATGTCACCCAGTCGTCGCCCAGCAGCTCGGCCCGGACGTTTCCGGATCCCAGGACGACGCGCTCGGGCTCGGTCGCAGTGTCGCCCCGCCGGGCCACCGCCAAGGTCACGGGTCCGTCGGCAGACCGCTCCGTCCAGGCCACGTGCGTGGCGGACGTGCTGGCGTCGCCCTCGTTGCTGACGACGGGGATGTCACGCTCCTCGATGACCGCGCCGGTGGCGACGTCCACCAGGGCGAGGTGCTTCCCGGGCGCGCCCACCGTGTTGTACGTGAGGATCAGGGTGTCGGGCGAGGACATGTCGTACTGGTAGACCCCGGCGTTCTCGGGCAGCCCGGTCACCTTACGGTCCAGAACCGTGTCCGCCGGCTTGCTGACGAGGTGGACCTCGGTGCCGCCGGCGGCGTTGGGCCTGCTCATGACGAGGGTGGAGCCGACCAACCGGCGGAGATCGGCGTTCGGGCCGAGGCCTGTGGAGTCGATCACCACGGGGTCGGCGCCCGTGCCGAGGTCGTACAGCGTGTGGACGCCCTCAGCCGACTTCACGACCAGGTCCGTCCGCAGGCTGCCCAGGTACGGGCCCGGGGGCAGCACGGTCGCGACGCCGTCCGAGTACCGCGTCCAGCGGTACTCGGTCCCCGCCGACGTCGCCAGGGTGGTCAGGAATCCCGACGGGCCTTGGCTGGCGAGGCGCGAGCCGGGCGGCAGCGAGATGACGCCCGCCTGCTGCTCCGCCGAAGCGGCGGCCGTCGTTCCGGCGCCGGACATCGGCGTCGTCGCGACGGCCGGGGTGGCCAGACCCGCCGCCGTGACGGCGAGTACGGCCGTGACGGCCGCGGCGAGACGTCGCCGGGGTGTACGAACGTGGATCAAAGGGGTCCCTCCCCCAGAAGTGCGCGTGCGGCGGTGATCCGCCGTTGCGGGTGGGACTCGTGGGGTGGGCGAAGGGTTGTACGAAGAGAGGAAGAACGGGGTGCCGACACGCTCATCGGCCCCCGCCTCCCCCGGCGGTCGGCGTCGGTCAGGCGAAGTGGTTGTACGTGCGCACGGCGTTGGCGACCACGCCGATCATTTCGCGCGAGCGGAACGGCGCGCGCCAGTCGCCCGTGCCCTTGTAGAGGACCGGGCCATGGGGTTCGGCCGTGTTCACGGCGTACAGGTCCGGGCGGCCGTCGTGGTTCGCGTCGCCGACACCGAGGAGGTGGGTGTACGCGTTCCAGCCCGCGCCGATCCGCGTACGGGACGCGAACGTGCCGTCGCCCTTGCCGAGGTACAGCCACAGGACTCCGCTGCGGTCGCGGGCGAGGAGGTCTCCGGCGGGGGCTCCGGCGATGTTGCCGACGGCGCTGAGCTCGTTGTAGATGCCCCAGCCGTAGCCGATCTTCTTGCGGGCCAAGAAGGGCGAAGTATGGCTGCCGGTCGCCTTGTAGAGCCAGAGGTCTCCGGCCTTGTCGGTGGCGACGAGGTCCGGGCGTCCGTCGCCCGTCAGGTCGCTGCCCCCGGCGAGCTTGTCGTACGTGTTCCAGCCCGCGCCGATCCTCGTACGGGACGTGAACGTGCCGTCGCCCTTGCCGAGGTACAGCCACAGGACTCCGCTGTGGTCACGCGCGACCAGGTCGCCGACCGCCATCCCGCCGAGGTTGCCCGTGGCCTCGATCCGGTCGTACACCTGCCAGCCGGCGCCGATGAGTTCGACCGGGTTCTGGTCCAGGCGGTCGAGAACGGCGCCGTAGAACGTGTCGCCCCTCCACAGCCGTCCCGACGTGTCGCGCGTGAGAACGTCGGGGGAGCCGTCGCTGTCGTAGTCGTGCGGCGCGGGCCCATGGGTGACTGTGAACGTGCCGGAGGCGCGCAGGTTCGGGCCGATGCCGTTGAGCGGCTTGGCGTCGATCTGCCAGGTGTACGGGCCCGAGGTCGCCCCGCTCCACTGGCCAGGCGTGCCGTTCCAGGCAACGTCTCCCGCCCAGTCGAAGTAGGCGCGGTGTGGGTCCTCGTAGCTCACGGAGAGGGGGTAGACGTCCTCCTTCCGCGTCTCGCCGGTGCGGGTGTTGCGCAGGGTGACGGTCATGATCACGTTGATGCGCGAGAGCCGCCACTCCAGCCGCGCCCGGCCGCCGTTGCGGCTCAGGTCGATCGTCGCGGGGATGCTGTGCCCGAGCAGCGTCACCTTCGTCGGCTCACCGCTCGCGGCGACCTGCGCGACGACCGGCGCCCCGTCTGCGCCGACGGAGATCCGGTACAGGCCCTCGCCCTGCGCCACCGTCCCGCCCTGGACGGTCAGCGTGCCGTCCGGACCAGCGAGGGCGGACTTCACGTGGTCGAGGAGCTTGCGGGTGGCTCCGGTCGTCAGGTCGCGGGCTGTGAGCGCGTACAGCGGCTGGGGGTTGTGCTCGAGGAGGCCGCCGGTCTGCGCGTAGACGACCGAGTTTCCGACGAGGCCGATCGCGAGGTCGCCCGCCGCGCCCAGCGGGATGCGCTGGACGGCGCGGGTCGCGCGGTCGAGGACGACGAGCGTCTTCATGTCGACGGAGGTCTGCTCCACCCACGCGACGTGGGTGGAGGAGAGAGCGGGCGCCCCGCTGACACGGATCATCTCGCGGGTCTCGGTGACCGTCGCCGTGGCGAGGTCGAGCAGGGCCCAGTGGTGCGTGGCGGCCGTTCCCGTACCGATGGCGTAGCGCAGCAGCGCGTGTTCGCCCGCGACGCCCGCGACGCCCACGGAGGTGACGTTCGGCGGTAGCCCGGTCACGTCGCGCTGTGCCGGGGTGCCGTCGGAGGCATTGTCGAACAGGCGGAGGTCCTTGCCCCCGCTTGCGTTGGTCGCCCTGACGAAGAGCGTCGAGCGGACGGCTCCGGCGTACTGGGCGTTGCCGCTGAGGGTGCTCAGGTCGACTGTCAGTACCTGGGTGTCCGTTGCCATGTCCCGGAGGGTGACGATGTGGCCGGTCTGGTGGAGCACCGCGTCGGAGTCGCGGGAGCCGAAGACGACGGTCGCCGACAGGTCGGTGGTCGACCCGTCCGCGTAGCGCGTCCAGCGGGGCCGGAGGGTTGGGCCTGTGCTCCAGGTGAGGAAGCCCGTCCTGCCCGCGCTCACGAGCTGGCCGTCGAGCGGGAACGGCACCACCGCTTGCTGCTCGGCCCCGGCGACGGAGGCCGGAGCGGGTACCGGCGCCGGGTCGGCGGCGACCGCCGGGGCGGTGCCCAGGGTCGCGGCGAGCGCGACGGCCACCGCCAGGCCGAGTCTGCGGCGCGGGACATGAGTGTGGTGCATGGACGGACGGCCCTCCCCTGAGGCGACCGCGCGCACACCGATGGCAGCGTGCGGGCGGTCGGAAGACACGGAGGCGGCCGGAGGTTTCCCCCCATCCGGATCATCGCCTCGCGTGGACTGATCGCCGGAGAATAGCAACCCAGGCTGACACGCGTCACGATCTTTCGCGCCGCTCCACCACCCCCCGTACGTACGCCGCCTGGCCCGCGTGCTGGTTGTCCTCCGCGATCACGCTCACCAGGCGTACGCCGAGCGTGACCGGCGGGTCCCAGGCCTCGTCCACGACGCGGTCGAGGTCCGCGTTGGTGAGGGCTCCGAGGTGTTCCAGGGAGCGCGCGTGGACGGCGTCGTAGTAGCCGAGCAGCAGCTCCGCCGGGGCCCGGACCTTGGCGACCTGGCTGCTGGAGTGGCCGAAGCCGGTGGCGCGTGCGGAGAAGGGCAGTCCGAAGCGGGCCTTCCAGCCGTCGGACGTCCAGAGCTGCTCGGTCCCGAACGCGGCCGCGATGTGGTCGTCCTGGATACGGGTCAGATGCCAGACCAGCCACGCGATCGAGTTCGCGTCCTCGTCGATCCGTACCGTCAGTTCGTCCTCCGACAGCCCCTCGACGGCCTCGTGCACGGCCTCCTGGACGCGGCCGAACGCGTCCACCAGCAGGTCGGCGCTCCTCATGTCCCTCAACTCCTCGCTCGGTGTTCCCCTCAGTGGGCCATCGAGGAGGTCCGGGTGCGGTCAGAAAGGCCGGGGAGGCGGGCGGGAGCCGGGGGAGTTCACCTGGTCGGTGGTCAGGGGGAGGTCGTCAGGGGAAGGTCGTCAGCGTCCGCAGGGATCGGACGAACGCCTCGCGGTCCAACGCCGGGAGGCGGGACAGGAACCGCTCCTCGCCCTCCTGGATCGCGGCCTGCACCGTGTCCCGCAGCTCGCGGCCCTCGCGCGTGAGGGAGAGCAGGCGCGCGCGGCGGTCCTTCGGGTCCGGGAGGCGGCGGATCAGGGCGCGGGTCTCCAGGTCGTCGAGTACGGCGATGATCCGGGTCTTGTCGGCCCGGATGGCCTCCGCCAGGGCGGCCTGGGTGCGGATCGGGGTCTCGTCGAGGTGCAGCAGGACCGCGTACGCCCACATCGTCAGCCCGTGGGCGTCCAGGACCGGCTGCTCGGCGGCGATCAGGGCGCGGCCGAGCGGCACGACCATCGCCGCGAGATCGGGACGGGGCTCTTCCATGGCCACGAAAATACCCGTTGACAATTCGTACGCGTGAGCAGATCGTAAGCTCATGCGTATCTATCAGGATCGTACGGAACGTGCCGACACGTTCGACCGGTTACGCGACCTCCACGCGCGCGTGGTCCGCGACAGCGTCACCCTCGTACGCCGCGTCACCCCCGGGGACCTCGCCCGGCCCACCCCCTGCGCCAGCTGGAACCTCGCCGATCTGCTCGCCCATATGACCGCCCAACACCAGGGGTTCGCGGCCGCCGCACGCGGCGACGGGCAGGACCTCGCCCACTGGTCTGTCCACCCAGCGACCGTCACCCGGTACGCCGAGGCAGCCGACGACGTCCTTGCCGCGTTCGCGGCCCTGGACGCGCCCGACCGCCCCCTCGCGCTGCCCGAGTTCGCGAGCGACCGGACGTTCCCCGCCGACCGGGCCGTCGGCTTCCACTTCATCGACTACGTGGTTCACGGCTGGGACGTCGCCCGCGCCCTGGATCTCCCGTACGACCCCGCCCCCGACGTCCTGGCGGCCGCCCTCCCCATCGCACGTGCCGTCCCGGACGGCGACTTCCGCCTCGCCCCCGACAGCCCCTTCGCCCCGGGCCTCGCCACGGAGCCGGGCGCCGACACACTGACCCAGATCCTCGCGGCGCTCGGCCGCTCCCCGGACGGGCCCACCGGCGGCACCGCGTGCTGAGATCCTCGTGGACGCCGGGTCGGGACGACGGACGACCGGGCGACCGCGGTCAGGTGCTGGTCAGCGTCACCGACTTCACGCTCGACCGCCTCACGGACCTTCCCGGCGTCCACCGTGCCGCCCGCCGGCTCGCGGCGCGCTGGACGGACCTCGAGGGGGCGTACGGGATGTGGCTCTGGGCGCTGCCCACGGCCCGTCGCTGCGGTGCCGTCGCCGTCTGGCGCGACGAAGCCGCGCTGCGAGGCTTCGTCGCCTGGCCGCCGCACGTCGAGATCATGTGCGCGTACCGGGGGCGGGGCGCGCTGGCCTCGACCACGTGGGAGGCGGAACGCTTCGATCCGGGGGAGACGTGGGCCCGCGCCCGCGCCCTTCTCCGGCCGACGACCGGCTAACTGTCCGGCCGCGCCGCCCGCGCCGCCCGCACCGCCCGCCACTCCGCCAGCACCGTCTCCACGTCGAACGGCTTCAGGTTCAGGGGCGGGCCGGCGGGTGGGCGGGACAGGGCCTCGGCGATCTTGGTGTTGATCTCGCCGAGGATCCGGCGCACCTGCGCCTCCGAGGCGGCCCGGTCGACCGCCTCCCGCGCGTCCTCGGCCTCCTTGCGCAGGGCCAGCGCGGGCGGGAGGACGGACGCGCCCTCGTGGTGCATCTTCTTCTTGATCCACCACAGCGGGTCGTATGGGGCGCTGTCGTCCGCCAGCGGTCTGCCGAAGCCCGGCAGGTTCCTGAACTCGCCGCGCTCCGCAGCCTCGCGGATCTGCTTGTCCACGAATGACTCGAAGCTGACGCCGGGCGGTTTGCGTTCGGTCATATGTCCAGGCTAAAAGGCAGGAGCCCTGCTCGTGCCCGAAGGCACGGAGCAGGGCTCCTTGGGTACTTCTCTAGCCGTGCGCGATCGCCGGCCCGGGCAACTTAGACCGGGGTGACGTTCTCCGCCTGCGGGCCCTTCGGACCCTGCGTGACGTCGAAGTTCACCTGCTGGTTCTCCTCCAGGGAGCGGAAACCAGAGGCGTTGATCGCGGAGTAGTGGACGAAGACATCCGGGCCGCCGCCGTCCTGGGCGATGAAGCCGAAGCCCTTTTCAGCGTTGAACCACTTGACGGTTCCGGTAGCCATAAGCCCTCCTTGGGCCAAAGGGTTGCCCTGCTCCAGAACCTGCAAACAAGTCTGAAAACTACAAAAGCCTGCGGGTCACATGCTCCGCAGGCTCTGTACTGCAAGGGAAACCAAACTGCAACTTGCGGTGAGCGTAGCACGCAGTGTGCGCGTGGCACTAGAGGGAAAGATCACGTCACCCACACGTTTGACGCGCTTCTCATGTGCTGACGTGACGCGCCACGCGCGCCCCGGCGATGTCCACCGTACGAGACGGGTCTAGCCTCGCGATGTGGACAATGCAACCGATGACCACCAGCGCAGCCGGCCCCGCGTCGGACACATCCAGTTCCTGAACTGTCTCCCCCTCTACTGGGGGCTGGCCCGCACCGGAACGCTCCTCGATCTGGAGCTGACCAAGGACACCCCGGAGAAGCTCAGCGAACGGCTGGTGGGGGGCGGCCTCGATATCGGGCCCATCACCCTCGTCGAATACCTCCGCAACGCCGACGATCTCGTCGCCCTGCCGGACATCGCCGTGGGCTGCGACGGCCCCGTGATGTCCTGCGTGATCGTCTCCCAGCGGCCCCTGAAGCAGCTCGACGGGGCGCGGGTGGCGCTCGGGTCCACCTCCCGTACCTCCGTACGGCTCGCGCAGCTGCTGCTCGCCGAGCAGTACGGCGTACGGCCCGACTACTACACGTGCCCGCCCGACCTCGGCCTGATGATGCAGGAGGCGGAGGCGGCCGTCCTCATCGGCGACGCCGCGCTGCGGGCCTCGCTGCACGACGCCCCGCGGCTCGGGCTCCAGGTCCATGACCTGGGGCTGATGTGGAAGGAGTGGACGGGGCTGCCGTTCGTCTTCGCGGTCTGGGCGGCGCGCAAGGACTTCCTGGCCCGTGAGCCGGAGACCGTACGCGAGGTCCACGAGGCGTTCCTGGCCTCGCGGGACCTGTCGCTGGTCGAGGTCGCCAAGGTCGCCGAGCAGGCCGCACGCTGGGAGTCCTTCGATGTCGACCTCCTGGAGCGGTACTTCCGGACCCTGGACTTCCGCTTCGGGCCCGAGCAGCTGGCGGGGGTACGGGAGTTCGCCCGCCGGACCGGTCCGACGACCGGTTTCCCGGCGGACGTACGGGTCGAACTGCTCGGCGCCGCCCTCCGGAGGTGACGGTCAGGGGGACGGGACCGGGCCCTGCATGTGCCGGCTGATCCAGGTGATCGAACCGTCCCCCATGCCCTCCACATAGGTCTTCGCGTTGTGCCCGCCGCCCTGGATGACCTGGAGGCGGGTCTTCACCGGGCCCTTCGTGTAGTCCTTCATGAACTTCTTCAGGCGGCCCGTCCCGCCCTCCTTCGTCCCGATCTGGAACGCGAGATAGACCCGGTTCTTCTCGGTGTCCGGCTTCGCGCCCAGCGCCTTGGCCAGCTTCTCCGGGTTGTTCGCCTGCCGCTCGGCCTCGTGCCCCGCCCACAGCGGCGAGTCGGGCACGGTGTCCGGGCCGGACGCGATGACGGCCTTGAACCTGTCCGGACGCTGGAGTACGGCCTTGAGTCCCGCGAACGCGCCCGAGGACGAGCCCATGAATGCCCAGCCGTCACGGGACGCGAACGTGCGGAAATTCGCCCGGACAAAATCGGGCACGTCCTCGGTCAGCCAGGTGCCCATTTTCGGCTGCCCCAGTATATCGCTGCCGTCGTAGTAGTACGTGTCGTCCGGGTTGAGCACAGGCATCACGACAATGAACGGCAGACTCTTTCCCTCCTGCGACCACGTACTGATGCTCGACTGGAGTTTGAGGTCCGTGCCCATCCAGTAATTCATCGGATAGCCGTTTCCGCCGGGCAGGGCCACGAGGACCGGGAAGCCGCTGTCCGCGTACTTCGGGTCGAAATACTGCTTCGGGGCCCACACCCACACCTTGCCCGTGAAACCGGACTTCGCGCCCGCGAGCGTGGTGACACCGATCTTGGTGCCGTCCTCCAGGGTGTTGGCGGTCGTGAAACTCGCCTTGGGGCCGGTGGGGAGAACCGTTTCGGGGCCCTTCCGCGTGCCCGTCCGTGTGTCCTTGTCGCCGCCCTTCGCCCGCGGTGCCGCCGTCGATTTCGGGGTGTCGAACGTGACCGGCGCGCCCTCCTCGGAGCAGCCGGTCACCAGTGCGGCCGCCGCACCGAGGGCGAGGGCGGCGGCGAGGAACCTGGGGAGGCGGGGCATGGGGCGACTCCGGGTGTTTAGGGCGCGTATCGGGCACGGCGGGTGATTACGGAAGGGAGGAGGGGTGTGGTGGGCGATCGGTTGGCTGGGTACGGTTCCGAATCGTGGTGATCCGGCCCACCCAGGGCGGGGGCGCCGAACGCGGGGGAGACACGGGGAGACATGCAGCCGCTCGACGCAGGGGAACCGAGGACCATCGGCGCCTACCGGCTTCTCGGCCGGCTCGGTTCCGGCGGGATGGGCCGCGTGTATCTGGCCCGCAACGAGGGCGGCAGGACCGTCGCCGTGAAGATCGTGCACCCGCACTTCGCCCAGGACGAGCAGTTCCGGGCGCGGTTCCGCCGCGAGGTGGAGGCCGCCCGCCGCGTCGGCGGCCGGTGGACGGCGCCCGTCCTGGACGCGGACCCCGAGGCGCCCGTTCCGTGGGTCGCGACCGGGTACGTCGCCGGGCCGACGCTCGCCCGGGCCGTGGAGGCGGTCGGCCCGCTGCCCGAGCACACGGTACGGACGCTGGGCGCCGGCCTCGCCGAGGCGCTGGCGGGCGTGCACGGGCTCGGCTTGGTCCACCGCGACGTGAAGCCGTCCAACGTGCTGGCCACCCTGGAGGGCCCCCGTCTCATCGACTTCGGCATCGCGCGGGCCACGGACGGCACGGCGTCGCTCACCGCGAGCGGGGTCTCCATCGGCTCGCCCGGCTACATGGCGCCCGAGCAGATCCTCGGGCACGGCGCGACCGGCGCTTCCGACGTCTTCTCGCTCGGCGCGGTCCTCGCGTACGCGGCGACCGGCGCACCGCCCTTCCCCGGTGACACCTCGGCCACGCTGCTCTACAAGGTCGTCCACGAGGAGCCCGAGCTCGGCGCGCTCGCGGGGGAGCTGCGGGAGCTGGTGACCGCCTGCCTCGCGAAGGACCCGTCTGCTCGCCCGTCCCCGTACGCGCTCGCGTCCGCGCTGGCCCCGGCGGGTGCGGCGGCCCTGGTGTCGGCCGGCTGGCTGCCGAGCCCCCTGGTGGAGGAGATCAGCCGGACCGCCGTACAGCTACTGGAACTCGACGCGGGCGTGGGCCCGGGACCGCTCCCGGAGCCGGGCGTCTCGGGACCCGTGCCCTTCACGGCCCCTTCGGTGACCGGACCGCCGTCCGGTGTGTTCGGTCCTCCGGTCCTGGCTCCGTCCGACCGCCCCACCGCCGGGCCCGGCGTCTTCGGCCCTCCGATCGCCGACTCCACGGGCCCCGCCACCGACCCCGTCGAAGCCCCGGGGCGTCGGCGGCAGGCGACCCTCTCCCTCGCCGCCGGGCGGCGCGTGAGCTGCTCCGTCGCGCTCGCCGTCGCCGGTGCGCTCGCCGCCGTGACCCTGGGGGCCGGGTTCCTCTTCGACCTGGTGCCGGGCGGGCGGAAGGACGCCGACGCGGGCAAGACCAGCGGGTCCACGACGAGTCCCCCCGCCGCAGTCGTGCCCGGCCCCGTCCCCGCCCCCTTCCTCGGCACCTGGACCGGCCCCACAACCGAGCGCAACGGCTCCCCGCACGGCGACTTCACCGCCGTCGTCACCCAGGGCAAGGCAGGCCAGGACGTCGTACGCACCACCCACACCATCAGCCTCCTCGGCACCACCGTCAGCTGTCACGGCATCGGCAAACTCACCTCCGCCACCGACACCGAACTCCGCATCGCGGACCGCACCGACCCCGACCGCCCCGGCACCGCGGGCCTCTGCACCACCGGCAGCTCGTCCTTCACGCTGACCCGCAACCCTGACGGCACCCTCGACTACCGCTCCGAAGAGGACGCGGCCGGCCGCCCCACCGGCACCCTGCGGAAGCGGTGAGAACCCCTGGCGTACGCTGGTTCGGTCTGTCAGTACCCCTCCGAAAGGGACACATCCGGTGAACGAGAAGGCCGACCTCCAGTCCGTTCTCGACCGCGCCGCCGCGGGTGGCCGGATCACCCCCGAGGAGGCGCTCGACCTCTACCGCTCGGCTCCGCTGCACGCGCTGGGCGCGGCCGCCGACGCCGTGCGCCGCCGCCGCTACGCCGGTACGGAGCACATCGCGACGTACATCATCGAGCGGAACATCAACTACACGAACGTGTGTGTGACGGCCTGCAAGTTCTGCGCCTTCTACGCGCCGCCGAAGGACACCGCCAAGGGCTGGACCCGCGACCTCGACGACATCCTGCGCCGCTGCGCGGAGACCGTCGAACTCGGCGGCACCCAGATCATGTTCCAGGGCGGCCACCACCCGGACTACGGCGTCGAGTACTACGAGAAGCACTTCGCGGCCATCAAGAAGGACTTCCCGCAGCTGGTCATCCACTCCCTCGGCGCGTCCGAGGTCGAGCACATGGCCCGGATCTCCGGCGTCTCCGTCGAGGAGGCCATCACCCGGATCCACCAGGCCGGTCTCGACTCCTTCGCGGGCGCCGGCGCCGAACTCCTGCCGGAGCGGCCGCGCAAGGCGATCGCCCCGCTCAAGGAGAGCGGCGAGCGGTGGCTGGAGATCATGGAGATCGCGCACGGGCTCGGCGTCGAGTCGACGTCCACGATGCTGATGGGCACGGGCGAGACGAACGCCGAGCGCATCGAGCACCTGCGGATGATCCGTGACGTGCAGGACCGGACGGGCGGCTTCCGGGCCTTCATCCCGTACACGTACCAGCCCGAGAACAACCACCTCAAGGGCCGTACGCAGGCGACGCTCTTCGAGTACCTGCGGATGATCGCGATCGCGCGGCTCTTCCTGGACAACGTGGCCCACATCCAGGGCTCGTGGCTGACCACGGGCAAGGAGGTCGGCCAGCTGTCGCTGCACTACGGCGCGGACGACCTGGGCTCGATCATGCTGGAGGAGAACGTGGTCTCCTCGGCGGGCGCGAAGCACCGCTCGAACCGCATGGAGATCATCGACCTGATCCGCAAGGCGGGCCGGGTGCCGGCGCAGCGCGCGACAACGTACGAGCACCTGCTCGTGCACGAGGACCCGGCGAACGACCCGGTGGACGAGCGCGTCGTCTCGCACATCTCGTCCACGGCGATCGAGGGTGGCACGGCCCATCCCGAGCTGAAGCTGCTGAACGCCAACTGAGGCCGTGGTGCTCACGATTCACGTCGCCGAGGCGTCGCCCGAGACCGCGGTCCTGGTCGACGGCGCGCGCCTCGCCGCCGTCGGCCCGTACGAGGACCTGGCCGCCGCGCGGCCGGAGGCACGGGTGCGGCGGTGGCCCGGCATCCTCACGCCCGGGCTGCTCAACCCGTACGCGCCCGAGCTGCTCGAAGGCACCTACCACCCGGATCCGCGGGAGGCCGAGGAGTTCGGCACCCAGCCGATCACGGGACAGCGCGCCCAGGAGATCTTCCGCGCCGACCCCTCGCGGCGGGGCGCCTCCGCGCGGCGCGGCGTGCAGCGGATGCTGGCGCACGGGACGGTCGCCGTCGCCGGTGAACTGCGCAGCCGGGCCGCGGTGGACGCGGTGCGCCGGGCCGGACTCGCCGTCGGCCGGCGCCCGGAGGTGCTGCCGGGGCCCCCGTCCTTCTCCCCGGTCCCGCTGGTCCTCCTCCCCCGCCTGGCCCCGGGCGGCCCGGCCCGCTTCGCCATCTTCGACGTCCCCGACCACACCGCCCTCGTCCGCCGCGGCGCGTCGACGTGCGTAGCCACGATCATCGAGGGCCGTCTCCTCTTCCGCCGCCGCTGAGACGGGGCCGGTCCCGGGCAGCCGAGGGGGTGGCTGACACAATGGGCGGGTGACCCGAGCCTCCCTGGACAAGCAGCCGCACGAAGTCGCCTCGATGTTCGACGGCGTGGCGGCGAACTACGACCTCACCAACGACGTGCTCTCGCTCGGTCAGGACCGGCGCTGGCGCAAGGAGGTCGCCAAGGCGGTCGACGCCCGCCCCGCGCAGCGGATCCTGGACCTGGCGGCCGGGACCGCGACCTCCTCGCAGCCGTTCGCCCGCGCGGGGGCGTACGTCGTGCCCTGCGACTTCTCGCTCGGCATGCTCCAGGTCGGCAAGAAGAGGCACCCGTGGATGCCGTTCACCGCCGGCGACGGCATGAACCTCCCCTTCCGGGACGAGGTCTTCGACGCCGTCACCATCTCCTTCGGGCTCCGCAACATCCAGGACACCGAGGCCGCGCTGCGCGAGCTGTACCGGGTGACGAAGCCCGGCGGCCGGGTCGTGATCTGCGAGTTCTCGCACGCGACCTGGGCGCCGTTCCGCACGGTGTACGAGGAGTACCTGATGCGCGCCCTGCCGCCGGTCGCGCGCGCGATCTCGTCCAACCCGGACGCGTACGTCTACCTCGCCGAGTCCATCAGGTCCTGGCCGGACCAACCGGCCCTCGCCGCGCTGCTCCAGAAGGCGGGCTGGGAGAAGGTCGCCTGGCGGAACCTCTCGGGCGGCATCGTCGCCCTCCACCGGGGTTTCAAGGCCTAGGCCCGGCCCCCGGGCCCCAGGAACCCCGGCAATAGACTGCAACCGACCTGTCCCGTCCTCGACCTTCGGGAGACACCGCCGTGACCGAGCAGCCCCTCTCCGAGCACAGCGCAGATGTGATCGTCGTCGGGGCGGGCCCGGCCGGTTCCACGACCGCGTACTACCTCGCCAAGGCCGGACTCGACGTCCTGCTCCTGGAGAAGACCGCGTTCCCCCGCGAGAAGGTCTGCGGCGACGGGCTCACGCCCCGCGCCACCAAGCAGCTCGTCGCCATGGGGATCGACATCTCCGAGGAGGCCGGCTGGCTGCGCAACAAGGGCCTGCGGATCATCGGCGGCGGCGTGCGGCTCCAGCTCGACTGGCCGGACCTCGCCTCGTACCCCGACTACGGACTCGTCCGCAAGCGCGACGACTTCGACGAGCAGCTCGCCCGGCAGGCGCAGAAGGCCGGCGCGCGCCTTTACGAGCGCTGCAACGTCCAGGCGCCGGTCATCGACGACCGCACCGGCCGGATCACCGGCGTGACCGCCAAGCTCGGCGAGGAGAAGCGCGAGGTCACCTTCCACGCGCCGCTCGTCGTCGCCGCCGACGGCAACTCGACCCGGCTCTCCCTCGCCATGGGCCTGCACCGGCGCGAGGACCGGCCGATGGGCGTGGCCGTACGGACGTACTTCACGAGCCCCCGCCACGACGACGACTACCTGGAGTCCTGGCTGGAGCTGTGGGACCGCCGCGGCCCGCAGGACCGTCTTCTGCCCGGCTACGGCTGGATCTTCGGCATGGGCGACGGCACGTCCAACGTCGGCCTCGGCATCCTCAACTCCTCCTCCGCCTTCAAGGAGCTGGACTGGCGCGAGGTCCTCAAGGCCTGGTGCGCCTCGATGCCGGAGGACTGGGGCTACACCCCGGACAACATGACGACGCCGATCCGCGGCGCCGCGCTGCCGATGGCCTTCAACCGCCAGCCGCACTACACCAAGGGCCTGCTGCTCGTCGGCGACGCGGGCGGCCTGGTCAACCCGTTCAACGGCGAGGGCATCGCGTACGCCATGGAGTCCGGCCAGCTCGCGGCCGACGTCATCGTCCAGGCGCACGCCCGGTCGACTCCGGCCCAGCGCGAACTGGCCCTGCACAACTACCCGAAGATCCTCAAGGACACCTACGGCGGGTACTACACGCTCGGCCGCGCCTTCGTGAAGATCATCGGCAACCCGAAGATCATGAAGATCGCGACCCAGCGCGGCCTGACCCACCCGGTGCTGATGAAGTTCACGCTGAAGATGCTGGCGAACCTGACCGATCCGACCGGCGGCGACGCGATGGACCGCATCATCAACGGCCTGTCGAAGGTGGCCCCGAAGGCCTGAACGACCGCCGGTAGTCGGACGGGGACACCCCGACCGTACGGGTGAAGTGGCGCCGCAGGTTCGCCGCGGTGCCCAGGCCGCTGCGCTCGCCGATCTGCTCCACCGGCAGGTCGGTCGACTCCAGGAGCGCCTGCGCACGGGCCACCCGCTGGTGCAGCAGCCACTGCAACGGCGTGGTCCCGCAGGCCTCCCGTATCCGCCGGTGGAAGGTCCGCGGGCTCATCCGGGCCCGCCGGGCCATCGCCTCCACCGTCAGCGGCTCGTGCAGGCGCTCCACCGCCCAGTGGAGCACCGGTCCCAGACTGTCCACGTCGCTCGGCGGCAGCGGCGCCTCGACGAACTGGGGCTGCCCGCCCGGGCGGTGCGCCGGGACGACCAGCCGGTTGGACAGCTCGGCCGCGATCCCGGCGCCGAGGTCCTTGCGGACGATGTGCAGGAGCAGGTCGAGGCCGGCGGCGGCGCCCGCGCTGGTGAGCACGCGCCCCTCGTCGGTGTACAGCACCGAGGCGTCGACGGTGAGCCGCGGGTGCCGGGCGGCCAGCGCGGGCGCGTAGTCCCGGTGGACGACGGCCCGGTGGCCGTCGAGCACCCCGGCCGCCGCGAGCGCGAAGGCGCCGGTGCACATCGAGACCATGCGCGCCCCCGACGCGTCCGCCTCCCGCAGCGCCGCGACGAGCTCGGCGGGCACCTCCTGCCGCCCCTCCGCCATCGCGTCCGGCACCGACGGCACGATCACGGTGTCCGCGCCCACCAGCCCGTCCAGACCGTGTGTGCCGTGCGGGGCCGGACCGCAGACCCGGAGCTCGTACCAGGGATCCGCCAGGTCCGTGTACGGGACCCCGAACACCATGGACGCGGTGGACAGTTCGTACAGATCCCACACGGACAGCCCGCCCCGCTCGTCGGGCACGAGGGCGATGGCGACGACTCCTGCACTCATGCTCCGACGGTACGCCCACCCTCTGACACCCCTCTGACACCCTGGCAGGAATCGTGCGGGCGCCGTCAGTCCTGCCCCTGTCGGCCGGATTCCGCCGCTGCGAGCGTGGACGTCATGAACAAGCAGAACGTCCCCGTCCCCGTCCCCGTCACCGTCACCGCCACCGTCACCGTCACCGTCATCGGCCTCGGGCAGATGGGCACCGCCCTCGCCGACGCCTTCCTCGCCGCCGGCCACCCCACCACCGTCTGGAACCGTACGCCGGGCCGGGCCGACGCCCTGGTCGCCCGCGGCGCCTCCCGCGCCGCCACCGTCGCCGAGGCCGTCGCGGCGAGCGAGCTCGTCGTGGTCTGCGTCCTCGACTACACCGCCGTACGCGAACTCCTCGCCCCGGTGGCCGGATCGCTGCGCGGCCGGACCCTGGTCAACCTCACCAGCGGCTCTCCGGAGCAGGCCCGCGCGGAGGCGGAGTGGGCGGCGACGCACGGCGTCGGCTACCTGGACGGCGCCATCATGACGACCCCGCAGGGCATCGGCGACAGCGCCGGCATGATCCTCTACGCGGGCTCGCCCGACCTGCTCGCCGCACACCGGGCGACCCTGGCGGTGCTCGGCGACCCGGTCGGCCTCGGCCCGGACGCCGGACTCGCCTCGCTGTACGACGCCGGGCTGCTCGGGCTCATGTGGTCGGTCTTCGGCGGCTGGCTGCACGCGACCGCCCTCGCGGGAGCGGACGGGGTGGCGGCCAAGGACTTCACCGCGCTCGCGAACCGCTTTCTGCCCACGGTCTCCTGGTTCATGACGGGGTACGCCGAGCAGATCGACGCGGGGGAGTACCCGGGCGCGGACGCCACGATCGACGTCCACGTGGCCGCCATCGGGCATCTGCTGCACGCGGGGGAGGCGCGCGGCATCGACAACCGGCTGCCGGAGCTGCACCTGGAGCTGATGCGGCGCGCGGTCGACGCGGGGCACGGCGGGGACAGCTACGCCCGGATCATCGAGGCCTTCCGGGGCAAGTAGGACAAGAACGAAGAAAAGCCGTCACTCCCCCGAGGAGTGACGGCCCTTCGTACGTCAGGTGATCAGGCGGTCAGAGGATCCGGACCGCGCCCGACGGCATGTCCCAGTCCAGGGAGCGCTCGACGACACCGGTCGACGGGTTCTGCGCGCCGACGTACATGCCGCCGCCCACGTAGATGGCCACGTGGTACGAGCCGCTGCGGCTGCCCCAGTACAGGATGTCGCCCGGCTGGAGGTTGCTCAGCGAGACGGACGTACCCATGGACGACTGGGAGCTGGAGACGCGGGGCAGGTCGATGCCGGCCTGGCGGTAGGCGGCCTGGACGAGGCCGGAGCAGTCCCAGGAGTTGGGACCGGTGCCGCCGGAGACGTAGGCGTCGCCGACCTGGGCGCGGGCGAAGGCCACGATCGCGGCGGCGGAGCCGGTGGGGGCCTGCGTGTCGCCGTACGAGGAGCCGGAGGAGGACGCGGAGAGCGAGGTGCGTGCCTGGGTGCGGGAGGCGCGCTCCTGGGCCTCGGCGCGGGCCTTCTCGGCGCGCTCGGCCTCGGCCTTCGCGGCCGCGGCCTTGCGGTCGGCCTCGGCCTTGGCCTTCTTGGCGTCCTTGGCGGCCTTCTCGAGGGCGGCCGTCTCCTGTGCCTGCAGGCTCAGGTCGAGGGCCTCCTGCTGCGACGCCTCGGCGGAGGCGGAGACGGCGCTCGCGAGGCCGGCGTCGAGCGCGCCGAGCGTGGGCATCTCGATGGTCTCGGTCACCGGCTCGGCATTCGCCGGCCCGGCAGCACCGGCCACCGCGATGGTGCTGAGGACGCCACCGGCAACTCCGGCGCGGAGCGTGAGCTTCGATGCGCTTCGGCGGGGTTTCCGGTGGCTGGGTATGTGAGCGGTGTGGGACATGAGTACAACCGCTATCAGGGCTTCACGGTTCCCTTCAAGAAACGTGGGTTGCGCCACAGTTACGTTCGGAATCACCTAATCCGCTTATCAGGCACCCTTATTGACGCCGTAACGGACAATACGGGCACGGCCTATCAGGCCCTTGATCACGGGTTTTCCGCGAAACGTCCGAATTGACCGCCGCTTACCACCTCTTCACACCGATGGCCAAGCCCCGCTTTCCTGAGGCGGGTGCGCGTGTGGTGCAGGTCACACCCGGGGGTCCATCAGGCGGTCGGGCGGCTCGTGAATCGGCGCACGCGTCGGTACGCGCGTCCACTTCGCTCCGACGGGCCCCTCGACCGGGCGACGGGCGGGTCCTTTATCACTCACCCGGGTCCGTCGCCAATTTGCCTGTAAGTACCACCGCTTGATAGTGCGGCACCGCTCCGACCAGCGGTTTCCGGTCCGGATGTCACAACTGGTGATCACCTGGGCGCTTCGAGTACCAAGATCACTGCTCATCCGACTTCATGATCCTTCGTCAGGTGGTGGAGATCACAAAGTCGTTGGCGTACCCCGTGTCGCAGATCACAGAGGGGCAGGCATAAGATGCGGGGCAGTCGGGCTTGTGAACTGCCTCACATGGGGGCGATCTTTGTGCCCGGCCGTGCGGTCCAACGGTCAAGGACGACTGGAAGGAGCGAGGAGCGTGAATGCGTACGCGCCCATCCTCGTGCTCGGTGCCCTGGGTGCGGGGTTTGCGATCTTCTCCGTGGTCATGGCCACGCTAATCGGCCCAAAGCGGTACAACAGGGCAAAGCTTGAGGCGTACGAGTGCGGCATCGAGCCGACGCCCACTCCGGCCGGAGGCGGCCGCTTCCCGATCAAGTACTACCTGACGGCGATGCTCTTCATCGTCTTCGACATCGAGATCGTCTTCCTCTACCCCTGGGCCGTCACCTTCGACGCCCTGGGGCTTTTCGGGCTCGTGGAGATGCTGCTCTTCGTGCTCACCGTCTTCGTCGCCTACGCCTACGTGTGGCGGCGCGGCGGCCTGGAATGGGACTGAGGGGCTGAGGAGCACCCATGGGACTCGAAGAGAAGCTGCCGAGCGGATTTCTGCTGACGACGGTCGAACAGGCCGCGGGCTGGGTGCGGAAGTCGTCCGTCTTCCCCGCGACCTTCGGCCTCGCCTGCTGCGCCATCGAGATGATGACGACCGGCGCAGGCCGCTACGACCTGGCGCGCTTCGGCATGGAGGTCTTCCGCGGCTCGCCGCGCCAGGCCGACCTGATGATCGTCGCCGGCCGGGTCAGCCAGAAGATGGCGCCGGTCCTGCGGCAGGTCTACGACCAGATGCCGAACCCCAAGTGGGTCATCTCCATGGGAGTGTGTGCGTCTTCGGGCGGAATGTTCAATAATTATGCAGTTGTGCAGGGTGTTGACCATGTTGTGCCGGTTGACGTCTATTTGCCGGGTTGTCCGCCGCGCCCGGAGATGCTGATGGACGCGATTCTCAAGCTCCACCAGAAGATCCAGAGCTCCCCCCTCGGCGTGAACGCCGAGGAGGCGGCCCGCGAGGCGGAGGAAGCGGCGCTCAAGGCCCTGCCGACCATTGAGATGAAGGGTCTTCTCCGGTGAGCGACGAGACACCGAACCCCGAGAAGGACCTCTCCGAGCAGAACCTTCCGGGTCAGCGCGGGGAGCACGGCGAGGAGGTCCGCGTCCAGCGCGGGATGTTCGGCGCCAACAACGGCGGCGACACCTCCGGCTACGGCGGCCTCGTCCGCTCCGTACGCCTCCCGGGCGCGGCGGCCCGCCCGTACGGCGGCTGGTTCGACGAGGTCGCCGACGAACTGGAGGGCGCCCTCGACGAGCAGGGGCTCCTGCCCGAGAACGCCATCGAGAAGACGGTCGTCGACCGCGGCGAGATCACCTTCCACATCGCCCGCGAGCACCTGGTGCGGGTGGCGAGGACCCTGCGCGACGACCCTGCCCTGCGCTTCGAGCTCTGTACGGGCGTCTCCGGCGTCCACTACCTCGGCGACAAGGGCCGCGAGCTGCACGCCGTCTACCACCTGCGCTCGATCACCCACGGCCGGCTGATCCGCCTGGAGGTGTCCGCCCCGGACGCCGACCCGCACATCCCGTCGCTCGTCGCGGTCTATCCGACGAACGACTGGCACGAGCGCGAGACGTACGACTTCTTCGGCATCGTCTTCGACGGCCACCCCGCCCTCACCCGGATCATGATGCCGGACGACTGGCAGGGCTTCCCGCAGCGCAAGGACTATCCCCTCGGCGGCATCGCCGTCGAGTACAAGGGCGCCCAGATCCCGGCTCCGGACCAGCGGAGGTCGTACTCGTGAACACCCCCTCTGCCTCCCCTCGGGAGACGACGGAAGGCACCGTCTACACGGTCACCGGCGGCGACTGGGACGAGGTCGTCGAGTCCGCCGCCAAGGCCGACGACGAGCGCATCGTCGTCAACATGGGCCCCCAGCACCCGTCCACGCACGGCGTGCTCCGCCTGATCCTGGAGATCGACGGCGAGACCGTCACCGAGGCCCGTTGCGGCATCGGCTACCTCCACACCGGCATCGAGAAGAACCTCGAGTACCGGAACTGGACGCAGGGCACCACCTTCGTCACGCGCATGGACTACCTCACCTCGTTCTACAACGAGACGGCGTACTGCCTGGGCGTCGAGAAGCTGCTCGACATCACCGACCAGATCCCGGCCCGCGCTTCGGTCGTCCGCGTGCTCCTGATGGAGCTCAACCGGCTCTCCTCCCACCTGGTGGCCATCGCCACCGGCGGCATGGAGCTGGGCGCCACCACGATCATGATCTACGGCTTCCGGGACCGCGAGATGATCCTGGACCTGTACGAGCTGATCACCGGCCTGCGCATGAACCACGCGTTCATCCGCCCCGGCGGCCTCGCCCAGGACCTCCCGCCCGGCGCCGTCGACGCCGTGCGCGAGTTCGTGAAGACCATGAAGAAGAACCTGCCGGAGTACGACAAGCTCGCCACCGGCAACCCCATCTTCAAGGCCCGGATGCAGGACGTCGGCTACCTCGACCTCACAGGGTGCATGGCGCTCGGCGCCACCGGACCGATCCTGCGCTCCGCGGGCCTCCCGCACGACCTGCGCAAGACCGACCCGTACTGCGGCTACGAGAACTACGAGTTCGACATCCCGACCGCCGACACCTGCGATGCCTACGGCCGCTTCCTCATCCGCCTGGAGGAGATGCGGCAGTCCCTGCGGATCGTCGAGCAGTGCCTCGACCGCCTGGCGCCCGGCCCGGTCATGGTCGGCGACAAGAAGATCGCCTGGCCCGCGCAGCTCGCGCTCGGCCCGGACGGACTCGGCAACTCCCTCGACCACATCAAGAAGATCATGGGCACCTCCATGGAGGCCCTGATCCACCACTTCAAGCTGGTCACCGAGGGCTTCCGCGTCCCGGCCGGACAGGCCTACGCGGCCGTCGAGGCGCCCAGGGGCGAACTGGGCGTGCACGTCGTCTCCGACGGCGGCACCCGCCCCTACCGGGTCCACTTCCGCGACCCGTCCTTCACCAACCTGCAGGCCATGGCGGCAATGTGCGAGGGCGGCATGTTCGCCGACGTCATCGTCGCCGTCGCGTCCATCGACCCCGTGATGGGAGGCGTCGACCGATGACGGACGGACACACCAGTCTCGGGATGCCCCAGCTCCCCGCCCCCGACTACCCGGCCGAGGTACGCGCCCGGCTGGAGGCGGACGCCAAGGAGATCATCGCCCGCTACCCGGGGTCCCGCTCCGCGCTCCTGCCGCTGCTGCACCTCGTGCAGTCGGAGGAGGGCCATGTCTCCCGTACCGGCATGAGGTTCTGCGCCGAGGTCCTCGGCCTGACCACCGCCGAGGTCACCGCGGTCGCCACCTTCTACACGATGTACCGCCGCAAGCCCTCCGGCGACTACCAGGTCGGCGTCTGCACCAACACGCTCTGCGCCGTCATGGGCGGCGACGCCATCTTCGAGGAGCTGAAGGAGCACCTCGGCGTCGGGAACGACGAGACGACGCCGGACGGCAAGGTCACGCTGGAGCACATCGAGTGCAACGCGGCCTGCGACTTCGCGCCCGTGATGATGGTCAACTGGGAGTTCTTCGACAACCAGACGCCCGCGTCCGCCAAGAAGATCGTCGACGACCTGCGGGCCGGCCGCCCGGTCGAACCGACGCGCGGCGCGCCGCTGTGCACGTACAAGGAGACCGCCCGCATCCTGGCCGGTTTCCCCGACGAGCGCGAGGGGGCCGTCGAGGCCACCGGTGGGGCCGGCCCGGCCTCGCTCGTCGGGCTGCGGCTGGCCAAGGGCGAGACCCCGCACCACAAGATCGTCCACCCGCGCGGCGAATCGGCCAGTGGGGAGGGGGAGTGATGACCTTGGCACCCGAGATCAACAACAGCAGCCCCGAGAAGCTTCTCGCGCCGGTCCTGTCGGCGTTCTGGGACCAGCCCGACTCCTGGACCCTGGAGACGTACAGGAGGCACGAGGGGTACGAGGGCCTGCGGAAGGCCCTCGCGATGTCGCCCGACGAGGTCATCGCGTACGTCAAGGACTCCGGTCTGCGCGGCCGCGGCGGCGCCGGCTTCCCCACCGGAATGAAGTGGCAGTTCATTCCGCAGGGCGACGGCAAGCCGCACTACCTCGTCGTCAACGCCGACGAGTCCGAGCCGGGCACCTGCAAGGACATCCCGCTCCTCTTCGCCAACCCGCACTCCCTGATCGAGGGCATCGTGATCGCCTGCTACGCGATCCGGTCGAACCACGCCTTCATCTATCTGCGCGGCGAGGTCGTGCCCGTCCTGCGCCGCCTCCACGAGGCCGTCCGCGAGGCGTACGAGGCCGGCTACCTCGGCGAGAACGTCCAGGGCAGCGGACTGAACCTCGAACTCACCGTGCACGCGGGCGCCGGCGCGTACATCTGCGGCGAGGAGACCGCGCTGCTCGACTCGCTCGAAGGACGGCGCGGCCAGCCCCGGCTGCGTCCCCCCTTCCCCGCGGTCGCCGGTCTGTACGCATGCCCCACTGTGGTGAACAACGTCGAGTCCATCGCGTCCGTTCCCGCGATCTTCAACCGGGGCAAGGACTGGTTCAAGTCGATGGGCAGCGAGAAGTCCCCGGGCTTCACGCTCTACTCGCTCAGCGGGCACGTCGCCACGCCGGGCCAGTACGAGGCCCCGCTCGGGATCACGCTGCGCCAGCTCCTCGACATGAGCGGCGGCATGCGGCCGGGCCACCGGCTGAAGTTCTGGACCCCCGGCGGCTCCTCCACCCCGCTCCTCACCGATGAGCACCTCGACGTCCCGCTCGACTACGAGGCCGTGGGCGCCGCCGGCTCGATGCTCGGCACGAAGGCGCTCCAGTGCTTCGACGAGACGACGTGCGTGGTCCGGGCCGTGACCCGGTGGACCGAGTTCTACGCGCACGAGTCCTGCGGCAAGTGCACGCCGTGCCGCGAAGGCACCTACTGGCTGGTGCAGTTGCTCCGCGACATCGAGGCCGGCAAGGGCCAGATGTCCGACCTCGACAAGCTGAACGACATCGCCGACAACATCAACGGCAAGTCGTTCTGCGCGCTCGGCGACGGCGCCGCCTCCCCGATCTTCTCCTCGCTGAAGTACTTCCGCGAGGAGTACGAGCAGCACATCACCGGCCGGGGCTGCCCCTTCGACCCGGCCAAGTCGACCGCCTGGGCGGACAACCACAAGGAGGTGACGGCATGACGGTCACCACGTCGAACCCGGCCGGAGGCGAGGCCGCCGTCCCGCCGGAGGATCTCGTCTCGCTGACCATCGACGGCGCCGAGATCTCCGTCCCCAAGGGGACCCTGGTCATCCGCGCCGCCGAGCAGCTCGGCATCGAGATCCCGCGGTTCTGCGACCACCCGCTCCTCGACCCGGTCGGCGCCTGCCGGCAGTGCATCGTCGAGGTCGAGGGCCAGCGCAAGCCGATGGCGTCCTGCACCATCACCTGCACGGACGGGATGGTCGTCAAGTCGCAGCTGACGTCGCGGGTCGCCGAGAAGGCCCAGCACGGGGTGATGGAGCTGCTGCTCATCAACCACCCGCTGGACTGCCCGGTCTGCGACAAGGGCGGCGAGTGCCCGCTGCAGAACCAGGCCATGTCCCACGGGCAGGCCGACTCCCGCTTCGAGGGGAAGAAGCGGACGTACGAGAAGCCGATCCCGCTCTCCCCGCAGGTGCTCCTGGACCGTGAGCGGTGCGTGCTGTGCGCCCGCTGCACCCGGTTCTCGCAGCAGATCGCGGGCGACCCGATGATCGAGCTGCTCGAGCGCGGCGCGCTGGAGCAGGTCGGCATCGGCGAGGGCGAGCCCTTCGAGTCGTACTTCTCCGGGAACACCATCCAGATCTGCCCGGTGGGCGCGCTGACCTCGGCGGCGTACCGGTTCCGCTCCCGCCCCTTCGACCTGGTGTCGTCGCCGAGCGTGTGCGAGCACTGCGCGGGCGGCTGCGCGACGCGCACCGACCACCGGCGCGGGAAGGTCATGCGGCGGCTCGCGGCGGAGGACCCGGAGGTCAACGAGGAGTGGCTGTGCGACAAGGGGCGGTTCGCGTTCCGGTACGCCCAGCAGCGCGACCGGCTGAGCACGCCGCTCGTCCGCAATGAGGCGGGCGTCCTCGAAGCCGCGTCCTGGCCGGAGGCCCTGGAGGCGGCGGCCCGCGGCCTGGTCCGGGGCCGTACCGGCGTCCTGGCCGGCGGGCGGCTGACCGTCGAGGACGCGTACGCGTACGCCAAGTTCGCCCGGGTCGCCCTCGACACGAACGACGTCGACTTCCGGGCCCGGGTCCACTCCGGCGAGGAGGCCGACTTCCTGGCCTCGCAGGTCGCGGGCCGTGGGCGGGACCTGGACGGCAGCGGGGTCACGTACACCTCGCTCGAAGCCGCCCCGGCGGTGCTGCTCGTCGGCTTCGAGTCCGAGGAGGAGGCGCCCGGCGTCTTCCTGCGGCTGCGCAAGGCCTGGCGCAAGCACGGCCAGCAGACGTACGCGCTGGCCGCGTTCGCGACCCGGGGCCTGGAGAAGGCGGGCGGCACGCTGCTTCCGGCCGCGCCCGGCACCGAGACGGAGTGGCTGGACGCGCTCACCTCGCGCACCGGACTCGACGAGGACGGTACGCGGGCGGCGGAGGCGCTGCGCCGGGACGGCGCGGTCATCGTGGTCGGCGAGCGTCTCGCCGCGGTGCCCGGCGGGCTGACCGCGGCGGTGCGGACGGCGGCGGAGACCGGCGCGAAGCTGGTGTGGATCCCGCGCCGGGCCGGAGAGCGCGGCGCGCTCGAAGCCGGCGCGATCCCGACGCTGCTGCCCGGCGGCCGGCCCGCGACCGACCCACGCGCGCGTGAGGAGGTCGCGGCCGCCTGGGGCGTACGCGAACTCCCGCACGGCTACGGCCGCGACACCGGCCAGATCATCGAGGCCGCGGCCACCGGCGAACTGGGCGCACTGCTCGTCGGCGGTGTCGAGGTCCGCGACCTGCCGGACCCGGCACGCGCGCGTGAGGCGCTCGACGCGGCGTTCGTGGTCTCCCTGGAGCTGCGGCCGAGCGAGGTCACCGAGCGGGCGGACGTGATCCTGCCGGTCGCCGCGGTCGCCGAGAAGCCCGGCACGTTCCTCAACTGGGAGGGCAGGGCACGGCTCTTCGAGGCCGCGCTCAAGCCCGAGCAGATGACCCGGACGCTGCCGCCGGCGGACGCGCGCGTGCTCCACATGCTCGCCGACGCCCTCGACGCGCACCTGGCCCTGCCCGACCTGCGCTCCATCCGCCGGGAGCTGGACCGGCTCGGCGGCTGGGACGGCGAGCGGGCCTCCGCGCCCAACGAGCCCGCACAGCCCGCGCCCCGCCCCGGCGAGGGCGAGGCGGTCCTCGCCGGACACCGGCTCCTGCTCGACCTGGGCCGCCTCCAGGAAGGCGACACGGCCCTGGCCGGCACCCGCCACGCGGCGGTCGCCCGCCTCTCGGCCACCACCGCCGCCGAGACGGGCGTCAAGGACGGCGACCTCCTCGCCGTCACCGGCCCGACCGGCACCACCCGCCTCCCCCTCCAGGTCACCCAGATGCCCGACCGCGTGGTCTGGCTCCCCCTCAACTCGACGGCGGGCGGCGTCCTCTCCGACACAGGCGCCCACCCAGGCACCGTGGTCCGCATCGGCCCGGCGGGTGCCACTGACGTGGTGGAGGTCCGGTCATGACCGCATCCTTCGCCCGGCCGGGCGAAGCCCAGGCCGTCGCGGGCCGTGGCCCCGCAGGGGCGCGCCCCCGTCCCCACACCGTCCGGCCGGGCGAAGCCCCGGCCGCCCCCGCACGGGAGGTGCGCTCATGACGGGCCTCGCCCCACTCGCGGACGCCCAGCGCAGCGTCCTCGCCGCTGAAGACCTCTCCATGTTCGGGACGGACCCCTGGTGGCTCGTCGCGATCAAGGCTGTCTTCTGTTTCGCCTTCCTCATGGTCACCGTGCTCTTCTCCATCGTGTGGGAGCGCAAGGTCGTCGCCTGGATGCAGCTGCGCATCGGGCCCAACCGGCACGGGCCCTGGGGGCTCCTCCAGTCCCTCGCGGACGGCATCAAGCTGATGCTGAAGGAGGACGTCGTCGTCAAGCGCGCCGACAAGGTCGTCTACATCCTCGCGCCGATCATCGCCGCCGCCCCCGCGTTCATGGCCATCGCCGTGATCCCGTTCGGCCCGGCAGGCAACGAGGTCTCGATCTTCGGGCACCGCACCACGATGCAGCTCACCGACCTGCCGATCGCGATGCTGTACGTCCTCGCGATCGCCTCCGTCGGCATCTACGGCATCGTCCTCGCCGGCTGGTCCTCCGGCTCCACGTACCCGCTCCTCGGCGGCCTGCGCTCCTGCGCCCAGATGATCTCCTACGAGATCGCCATGGGCGCCGCGTTCGCCTCCGTCTTCCTCTACGCCGGGTCGATGTCGACCTCGGCCATCGTCGAGGCGCAGGCGGACCGCTGGTTCGTCATCCTGCTGCCGGTCTCGTTCATCATCTACATCGTCACGATGGTCGGCGAGACCAACCGCGCCCCCTTCGACATGCCCGAGTCCGAGGGCGACCTCGTCGGCGGCTTCAACACCGAGTACTCCTCCATCAAGTTCGCGATGTTCATGCTCGCCGAGTACGTGAACATGGTGACCGTCTCCGCCGTCTCCGTGACTCTCTTCCTCGGCGGCTGGCGCGCCCCGTACCCGGTCTCCACCTTCTGGGAGGGCGCGAACCACGGCTGGTGGCCGATGCTCTGGTTCGTCCTCAAGGTGCAGCTGCTGCTCTTCTTCTTCATCTGGCTGCGCGGCACCCTGCCCCGCGTCCGCTACGACCAGCTGATGAAGCTCGGCTGGAAGGTCCTCATCCCGGTCTCGGTGCTCTGGCTGATGCTGGTCGCCACCGTCCGCGCCCTGCGCAACCAGAACGTCGGCTTCCAGAACATCGTGCTGTACGTCGCCGGAGCCGTCATCGCCGTCCTGCTCCTCTCCTTCATCGCCGACATGTTCCGCGACCGGAAGGCGAAGGCGGCCGAGGGCCCGGCCGACGGCGAGCCCGCCTTCGACCCGATGGCCGGCGGATTCCCCGTACCGCCCAAGCCCGGACAGTCCCTGCCGCCCGTCCCACGGCGCAGGCCACGCCACGACCGCGAACTGGTTGTCAGTGGTGCCCCCGATACTGCTACTGAGAGTGATGGAAAGGAGACGGACAGTGTCTGATTTCCAGAATCCGGTGGCCGGGTTCGGCGTGACCTTCAAGGCCATGTTCAAGAAGCGGCTGACCGAGCAGTATCCGGAGGAACGCAAGACGACGGCGCCGCGCTTCCACGGCCGGCACCAGCTCAACCGTCATCCGGACGGTCTGGAGAAGTGCATCGGCTGCGAGTTGTGCGCCTGGGCCTGCCCCGCGGACGCCATCTACGTGGAGGGCGCGGACAACACCGACGAGGAGCGCTACTCCCCGGGCGAGCGCTACGGCCGCGTCTACCAGATCAACTACGCCCGCTGCATCTTCTGCGGGCTGTGCATCGAGGCCTGCCCCACGCGCGCGCTGACGATGACCAACGAGTTCGAACTGGCCGACACCTCGCGGGCGAACCTCATCTTCACCAAGGAGCAGCTCCTCGCGGGCCTGGAGGAGGGCATGGTCGACACGCCGCACGCCATCTACCCGGGGATGGACGAGCAGGACTACTACCGGGGCCTGGTCACCGAGGCCGCCCCGGGCACCGTCCAGCAGGTCGCCACCTCCAAGGGAGAGAAGGGCGAGCCGGAAGAGGTGGACGCATGAGCGCCCAGAACCTCGCGGCGTACGCCACCTCCGACGGCCAGACCTTCCAGTTCTGGGTCCTCGGCACCGTCGCCGTGCTCGGCGCCCTCGGCACGGTCCTGATGAAGAAGGCCATGCACAGCGCCCTCTCACTGGCCGGCACGATGATCGTCCTGGCGGTCTTCTACCTCGCCAACGGCGCGTACTTCCTCGGCATCGTCCAGATCGTCGTCTACACCGGCGCGATCATGATGCTGTTCCTCTTCATCGTCATGCTGGTCGGTGTCACGGCCGCGGACTCCCTGAAGGAGACCATCAAGGGCCAGCGCTGGTGGGCCGCGGCCTGCGGGCTCGGCTTCGGCATCCTGCTGATCGCCGGCATCGGCCAGGCCTCCCTGACGGAGTTCAACGGACTCGGCGCGGCCAACAGCGCGTACGGCGGGAATGTGGAGGGCCTCGCCGCCCTCATCTTCACCAAGTACGTCTTCGCCTTCGAGATCACCGGCGCGCTGCTCATCACCGCGGCCGTCGGCGCGATGGTCCTCACCCACCGCGAGCGCACCGAGCGGGCCCGCACCCAGCGCGAGCTGTCCGAGCAGCGGGTACGGGAAGGCAAGCACGTTCCGCCGCTGCCCGCGCCGGGTGTCTATGCCCGGCACAACGCGGTGGACATCGCCGGTCTGCTGCCCGACGGCACGCCGGCCGAGCTGACCGTGATGCAGACGCTGCGCAGGCGCGGCCAGATCCGCGACGTTTCGGCGGAAGCACTCGCCGACCTCAAGGCGCTTGAACAGCGCTCCGAGGAGCGGCTCGGCCGGGACCGGAACGCGCTCGGCCGGGACCGGGACGAAGAGGAGGCCTCGCGGTGAATCCCGTCAACTATCTCTACCTCGCCGCTCTGTTGTTCACCATCGGCGCGGCCGGGGTGCTGATCCGGCGCAACGCGATCGTGGTCTTCATGTGCGTCGAGCTGATGCTCAACGCCTGCAACCTCGCGCTCGTCGCCTTCTCCCGGATGCACGGCAATCTCGACGGCCAGATCATCGCCTTCTTCACGATGGTCGTCGCCGCCGCGGAGGTCGTCGTCGGGCTCGCGATCATCGTGTCGCTGTTCCGTTCCCGCCACTCGGCCTCGGTCGACGACGCCAGCCTGATGAAGCTGTAAGGGGCTGAATTGTGGACAACATGATCGTTCTGCTCATCGCGGCGCCCCTGCTGGGAGCGGCCGTCCTGCTGTGTGGCGGGCGGCGCCTGGACAAGGCCGGGCCCGTGCTCGGCACGCTGCTCGCGGCCGCCTCCTTCGTCATCGGCCTGGTCCTCTTCGCCGACATGCTCGGCAAGCCCGTCGACGAGCGGGCCATGTTCCAGCACCTGTTCACCTGGATCCCCGTCGAGGGCTTCCAGGCGGAGATGGCCTTCCAGCTCGACCAGCTGTCGATGACGTTCGTGCTGCTGATCACCGGCGTGGGCTCGCTCATCCACCTGTACTCGATCGGGTACATGGCGCACGACGAGCGCAAGCGCCGCTTCTTCGGCTATCTGAACCTGTTCCTCGCGGCGATGCTGCTCCTCGTCCTCGCCGACAACTACCTGCTGCTGTACTTCGGCTGGGAGGGCGTCGGTCTCGCCTCGTTCCTCCTGATCGGCTTCTGGCAGCACAAGCCCAGCGCGGCCACCGCCGCGAAGAAGGCCTTCCTGGTCAACCGGGTCGGCGACATGGGCCTCTCGATCGCCGTCATGATCATGTTCACCACCTTCGGGACCTTCGCCTTCGGGCCGGTCCTGGAGTCGACCGGTGAGGCGTCCAAGGGCACGGTGACGGCGATCGCCCTCATGCTGCTCCTCGCCGCCTGCGGCAAGTCGGCCCAGGTGCCGCTGCAGTCCTGGCTCGGGGACGCGATGGAGGGCCCGACCCCGGTCTCGGCGCTCATCCACGCGGCCACCATGGTCACCGCCGGTGTCTATCTGATCGTCCGCTCCGCCGACATCTTCAACGCCTCCCCGGACGCCCAGCTCGCGGTCGTCGTGGTCGGCGCGGTCACGCTCCTCTTCGGTGCGATCGTCGGTTGCGCGAAGGACGACATCAAGAAGGCGCTCGCCGGCTCGACGATGTCGCAGATCGGCTACATGATCCTGGCCGCGGGCCTCGGCCCCATCGGCTACGTCTTCGCGATCATGCACCTGGTCACGCACGGCTTCTTCAAGGCCGGGCTCTTCCTCGGCGCCGGTTCGGTCATGCACGGCATGAACGACGAGGTCGACATGAGGAAGTACGGCGGCCTCCGGAAGTACATGCCGGTCACCTTCGTCACCTTCGGCCTCGGCTATCTCGCGATCATCGGCTTCCCGGGCCTGTCCGGCTTCTTCTCCAAGGACAAGATCATCGAGGCGGCCTTCGCCAAGGGCGGCACCGAGGGCTGGATCCTCGGCGGCGTCGCCCTGCTGGGCGCGGCCATCACCGCGTACTACATGACGCGCGTGATGATCATGACGTTCTTCGGCGAGAAGCGCTGGCAGCCCGCGCCCGACCCGGACAAGACGCCCGGCATCGAGCCCGGCGTCGAGGTGGAGCCCGGCGAGATGCCGCACCCGCACGAGTCACCGAAGGTGATGACGGTCCCGATGATCCTGCTGGCCGTCGGCTCCGTGGGCGCGGGCGGCTTCTTCGCCATCGGCGACCGGTTCATCAACTGGCTCCGGCCGGTGACCGAGTTCGAGCACGGGCACCCGCCGATCGGCGCGGCCGCGATCACCACGGCCACCGTCGCGGTCATGGTGCTCGGCGTCGGGCTCGCGTACCTCCAGTACGGGCGCAGGCCGGTACCGGTCACCGCCCCGCGCGGTTCGCTGCTCACTCGGGCCGCCCGCCGGGACCTGCTCCAGGACGACTTCAACCACGCCGTCTTCGTCACGGGCGGCACGCACCTCACCCGCTCGCTCGTCTACGTCGACCACAGCCTGGTCGACGGTGTGGTCAACGGCACCGCGGCCTCCGTCGGCGGTCTGTCCGGCCGGCTGCGCAAGGTGCAGAACGGCTACGCCCGCACGTATGCGGTCTCCATGTTCGGAGGTACGGCGGTGCTGATCGCCGCGACCCTGCTGATGAGGGCGGTGTAACTGCCATGTCCTTCCCGCTCCTTACGGTGACGGCAGCGGTGCCGGCGGTCGGTGCGATCCTGACCGCCGCCGTCCCCGCCGCCCGCCGCACCGCGGCCAAGTGGCTGGCGCTGCTCGTCTCGCTGGTCACACTGATGCTCGCCGCGGTCGTCATGGTCCGCTTCGAGCCCGGCGGCGACCGCTACCAGCTCACCGAATCCCACGCCTGGATCAAGGACTTCGGGGTCCGCTACGAACTGGGCGTGGACGGCATCGCGGTGACGCTGATCGCGCTCACCGCGCTACTGATCCCCTTCATCATCCTGGCCGGCTGGCACGACGCCGACCCCCTGGAGACGAAGAGCAGCCGCTGGCGGCCGACCCAGGGCTTCTTCGCCCTGATCCTGATGGTCGAGGCGATGGTGATCCTCTCCTTCGAGGCCACCGACGTCTTCGTCTTCTACATCCTGTTCGAAGCCATGCTCATCCCGATGTACTTCCTCATCGGCGGCTTCGGCGACCGGGCCCACGCGGGCACGGACGAGAACGCGGCGGCCCAACGCTCGTACGCGGCCGTGAAGTTCCTGCTGTACAACCTGGTCGGCGGACTGATCATGCTGGCCGCCGTCATCGGGCTCTACGTGGTCGCGGGGAACTTCTCCCTCACCGAGATCGCCGAGGCCCGGGCGAACGGCCAGCTGGAGATGGCGACGACCACCGAGCGGCTGCTGTTCCTCGGCTTCTTCTTCGCCTTCGCGGTGAAGGCGCCGCTGTGGCCGCTGCACACCTGGCTGCCGAACGCGATGGGGGAGGCGACCGCCCCGGTCGCCGTGCTCATCACCGCGGTCGTCGACAAGGTGGGCACGTTCGCGATGCTCCGCTTCTGCCTCCAGCTCTTCCCCGAGGCGAGCAAGTGGGCGACCCCGGTGATCATCGTGCTCGCCCTGGTCAGCATCGTCTACGGGGCGCTGGTCGCGGTCGGCCAGCGGGACATCAAGCGCCTGGTCGCGTACGCCTCGATCTCGCACTTCGGCTTCATCATCATGGGCATCTTCGCGATGACCAGCCAGGGCCAGAGCGGCGCGACTCTGTACATGGTCAACCACGGGATCTCGACGGCCGCCCTGATGTTGGTGGCCGGCTTCCTGATCAGCCGGCGCGGCTCGCGGCTCATCGCCGACTACGGCGGTGTGCAGAAGGTCGCCCCGGTGCTCGCCGGCACCTTCCTGGTCGGCGGTCTGGCCACCCTCTCGCTGCCGGGCCTCGCGCCCTTCGTCAGTGAATTCCTGGTCCTGGTCGGCACGTTCGCCCGGTACCCGGTGGCCGGCATCATCGCCACCACCGGCATCGTCCTCGCCGCGCTCTACACCCTCGTCCTGTACCAGCGGACGATGACGGGCCCGGTGGTGACGGAGGAGGTCAGGACCATGCCCGACCTCCGGGTGCGGGAGCTGGTCGTGGTCGCCCCGCTGATCGCCCTGCTGATCCTCCTCGGGGTGTTCCCGAAGCCGCTGACGGACATCGTCAACCCGGCCGTCGGCCACACCATGTCCGACGTCCAGCAGAAGGACCCCCAGCCCGCCGTACCCATTCAGAACGCGGAGGCAGCCAAGTGAGTACAACGGCTGTCCACAGCCTGTGGACGACGGCCGCGGAGCCGTTGAGCAAGATCGAGACACCCCGTATCGAGTACGTCCAGCTCTCACCCGTCCTCATCGTCGTCGGCGCCGCGGTCCTCGGCGTCCTCGTCGAGGCCGCCGTGCCCCGCAAGGGCCGCTACCTCAGCCAGGTCTTCCTCAGCGTTCTCGCCCTGGTCGCCGCCTTCGCCGCGGTCGTCGGCCTCGCCGCCGGCGGCTACGGCTCCACGAAGGCGCAGATCGCTGCCATGGGCGCCATCGCCGTCGACGGCCCGGCGCTCTTCCTCCAGGGCACGATCCTGCTGGCCTCGCTCGTCGCCGTCTTCACCTTCGCCGAGCGCAGGCTCGACCCGGCCCGTCACGGCCACAAGGTCGACTCCTTCGCCGCCGAGGCCGCCGCCGTCCCCGGCAGCGACCAGGAGAAGGCAGCGGTCAAGGCCGGGTTCACCACCACCGAGGTGTTCCCGCTGGTGCTGTTCGCCATCGCCGGCATGCTGGTCTTCCCCGCCGCCAACGACCTCCTGACGCTCTTCATCGCCCTGGAGGTCTTCTCCCTCCCGCTCTACCTGCTCTGCGCCGTCGCCCGCCGCAAGCGCCTCATGTCGCAGGAGGCCGCGGTCAAGTACTTCCTTCTCGGCGCCTTCTCCTCGGCGTTCCTGCTCTTCGGCATCGCCCTGATGTACGGCTACGCGGGCTCCGTCTCGTACGCCACCATCGCGAACGTCGTCGACGGCACGGTCACGTCGGTCGACCCGGCCCTCGCCCAGACGATGGGCAACGACGTCCTGCTGCTCATCGGCTTCGCCATGGTCCTCATGGGCCTGCTCTTCAAGGTCGGCGCCGTCCCGTTCCACATGTGGACCCCGGACGTCTACCAGGGCGCGCCGACCCCCGTCACCGGCTTCATGGCCGCCGCGACGAAGGTCGCCGCGTTCGGCGCGCTGCTGCGCCTGCTGTACGTGGTGCTGCCGGGCCTCACCTGGGACTGGCGGCCGGTCATGTGGGGCGTCGCCATCGTCACCATGCTGGGCGGCGCGATCGTCGCGATCACCCAGACGGACATCAAGCGGCTCCTCGCGTACTCCTCCATCGCGCACGCGGGCTTCCTGCTGGCCGGTGTCATCGCGGCGACGCCCAGCGGCATCTCGTCCGTGCTCTTCTACCTGGCCGCGTACTCCTTCGTGACGATCGGCGCGTTCGCGGTCGTCACGCTGGTCCGGGACGCGGGCGGCGAGGCGACGCACCTGTCCAAGTGGGCCGGTCTGGGCCGCCGTTCGCCGCTGGTCGCCGCGGTCTTCGCGGTGTTCCTGCTGGCCTTCGCCGGCATTCCGCTGACCTCCGGCTTCGCGGGGAAGTTCGCGGTCTTCAAGGCGGCGGCGGAGGGCGGCGCGGGCGCGCTGGTCGTCGTCGGTGTCATCTCGTCGGCGATCGCCGCGTTCTTCTACATCCGGGTGATCGTGCTGATGTTCTTCAGCGAGCCGAAGGCGGAAGGCCCCACGGTCGCCGTGCCCTCGGCCTTCACGACGGCCACGATCACGGTGGGCGTCGCGGTCACGCTCGTGCTCGGCCTCGCGCCGCAGTACTTCCTGGACCTGGCGGGCCAGGCGAGCGTGTTCGTGCGGTAGCCCGTACGGGACAGCTCAGGGCCCGGTCCCCGCGCGAGCGGCGGCCGGGCCCTGTCGCGTCTCTACGATGCCGTCTTCTCCGGCGGGCAGTCGCACGTCACCTTCGGGTTGTACCCGGTGAGCACGCCCTTCGGGTTCTTCTTGAAGATCCAGGCGTGCCGGGTGTAGACGTCCCCCGGCGGCAGGATGTCCGGCCCCTCGAAGTCGAGACCGAAGATCCGCGGCGGGGTGGGCTGGCCCGTGTTCGGGACGATGTACTCGACCGCGACCAGCTTCCGCCCGCCCTTGTGGTCGTCCTCATAGAGCAGGGCGGCGGGCTTGGTCGGGTCGGTGGAGCCGATATGCGCCGGTTTGACGTAGTGGTAGCCCATGCCGCCGAGCGTCGGGTCCTCGACGCAGTCGTCCGTCCGGAGGTAGCCGTCGTTCAGGGCGGCCTGCTCAGACGTGTACTTCACCGTGGCGTCGTAGGCCTTCCCCAGGTCCGGATGGGGCCAGTCGTGGACCGGCTTCGCGGCCGAGGCAGGGGCCGTCACGAGGGCCAGCGAGGTGACGGCGGCGAGGCCGAGCGCGGCTATGAGAGGACGGGTTCGTGCGGGCATCTGCGTGCTCCTCGGAATGGGAGATTCGGGCCCCCCACCGACAGCAGCATGGGCCGCCGGTGGAGGGCACCGCACGCGGGGTGACCCATTGGAGGGTCGGGCGCAGGGGTCAGGGCGCCGGAACGATCCGGCCCGTGACCTCGCCGAGCGCGACCTGCGTACCGTCCGGCCCCGGCGCCCACGCGGTGAGCGTGACCACGTCGCCGTCCTCCAGGAACGTCCGCTTCCCGGTGGGTAGTTCGAGCGGGTCGCGGCCGTTCCACGTCAGCTCGAGGAGCGAGCCGCGCTGGTGCACCTCGGGCCCGGAGACCGTACCGGAGCCGTACAGGTCACCGGTCCGCAGCGAGGCCCCGTTGACCGTCATGTGGGCGAGCTGCTGGGCGGCCGTCCAGTACATCGTGGCGAACGGCGGCTCGGAGACGACCTGGCCGTTGATCTCGACGGTGATCCGCAGATCGAAGCCGCCGGGCTCCTCGTCGGCGGAGTCGTCCAGGTACGGCAGCAGGTCGAAGTCCCGGGCCGGCGGGGCCGTACGGGCCGCGTCCAGGGCCTCCAGGGGGGTCACCCAGGCCGAGACGGACGTCGTGAACGACTTGCCCAGGAACGGGCCGAGCGGCACGTACTCCCAGGCCTGGATGTCGCGCGCCGACCAGTCGTTGAGCAGCGTCAGACCGAAGACGTGCTCGCGGAAGTCGGCCAGCGGGACGGGCGTGCCCAGCGTCGAGGGGGTGCCGACGACGAAGCCGACCTCAGCCTCGATGTCCAGCTTCACCGAGGGCCCGAAGACGGGCGCCGGGTCGGTGGGCGCCTTGCGCTGCCCCGCGGGGCGTACGACATCGGTGCCGGAGACCACGACGGTGCCCGCGCGGCCGTGGTAGCCGATCGGCAGGTGCTTCCAGTTGGGGGTGAGCGCGTCGCCGTCGGGGCGGAAGATCTGGCCCACGTTGGTGGCGTGGTGCTCGCTCGCGTAGAAGTCGACGTAGTCCGCGACCTCGAACGGCAGATGGAGCGTGACGGAGTCCAGCGGATGCAGCAGCGGCTCTATGACCGGCCGATGCGCGGGCACGGTCACCCAGGCCGTCAGCGCCCGGCGCACGTCGCGCCAGGCGGTGCGCCCGGCGGCGAGCAGGGGGTTCAGGCTGGGCTGTGCGAGCAGTGCGGCGTACGGCGAACCGAGCGCGTGCGCCGCGGCCCCCGCGTCGAGGACATGACCGCCGACGCGGACGCCGACCCTCCGCCGGTCGGGCTCGTCGGCGGGGGAGAAGACGCCGTACGGAAGGTTGTGCGGGCCGAAGGGATCGCCCTCGGCCAGGTCGAGCGGAGACTGCTCGGGCATCGGTGCTTGCCTCGCTTTCCACGGGTGTGGGGGACACGTTACGGGGCGGGCCGCTCGGCGCGGATGACATGGCTCACACAGAAAGTGAGGCCTCCGTGCACAACTGTCCATGTTCGCGCGCTTTATTCGTCCTGTGTGGGGGCTGTGGGTGAGGCGTATGACTGAGCGCGTTCAATTCGCTCTTTTCCAGGCCCTTATCCCGGTCATACGATCTCGGCAACGTCGCGCCGCGTGAAGTCCCCGCAGGCGCGACCCCTTTCTTTTTTCTTCGTCTTCACCGACCGCTCATGATCAGAAAAAGGTCCACCTTGAAGATTCGCCGCATTCTCGCGACGGCCGTGGCCGCCGCCGTGACGACCCCGGTCGTCTTCCTCTCGGCCGCCCCGGCGTTCGCCGACACGAAGCCGACGGCGCCCGCGCAGACGCAGGAACAGAAGCCGACGATCGAGCAGCTGAAGCTCGCGGTCGCCGCCGCGCAGAAGGCGTACGACGCCGCCGTGGTCGCGTTCGACGCCTCCCAGAAGGCCATCGACGCGCTCGACAAGGCCGACCACCCGCTTCAGGTCACTCTCGCCGAGGCGAAGAAGGCCGCGGAGAAGGCCGCCACCGACAAGACGGCGGCGGACAAGGCCGTCGAGGAGGCCCAGGCCAAGCTGGACGCCGCCACCACGGACGAGGAGAAGACCGCCGCGCAGACGGCCCTCGACGAGGCGAAGACGAAGGCGGCCACGGCCGCCACCGCCAAGACGACCGCCGACGAGGCGCTGAAGACGGCCCACAAGGCCCTCGAAGACGCCCGCGTCGCCGCCGCTGCCGAGAGCGAGCGCCTGCGCGTCGCCAAGGAGGGCGCCCTCAAGGCCCTCAAGGCCGCCGAGAAGGCGCTCGAAGAGGCCGAGGAGGAGGGCCCGCACGAGGACTGCAAGGACGTCAGCGAGACCCTGAAGCTCGACCTGAGCGGTCCGAAGAAGATCGTCGCCGGCACGAGCGGTGACTTCACTCTGAAGTTCACCAACGGCACGGGCCAGCAGCTCGACGAGGTCAGCGCCTTCGCCTCTGCCTTCACCGAGTCCGGCGAGGAGGGCAAGGAGCCGTACCTGGACCTGAAGTGGTCCGTCGGCGGCTCGAAGTGGGAGCCCCTTGACGACGCGTTCGGCGTCATCTCCGTCGGCGCGATGAAGCCGGGCGCCAAGGCCGACATCAAGCTGCGCCTCACCGTCGACGCCAAGGCGCCGGCCGGCCAGGCCGCGGTCGTCTCCGCGGGCGGCTACGACAACAGCGACGGCTCCTGCGGTTTCGGTGAGGAGGCCGACATCCTCGAGTTCGTGATCGAGGCCAAGAAGGGCGACAAGCCCGCCCCGGGCAAGGACACGGGCTCCACGGGCGGCACCACCCCGCAGGGCGGCACCTCCACCACGCCGGTGACGAGCAGCGGCTCGCTCGCCAAGACCGGTTCCAGCGACGTCATGCCGCAGATCGCCCTCGCGGGCGCCGCGGCCGTCGCCCTCGGCGCCGGCGCGATGTTCGTCGTCCGCCGCCGCAAGGCCGGCGCCGACGCGTAACCCCGACAAGGGGCCCGCACCCTGAGGGGTGCGGGCCCTTTCGCGTTTGTCCGTTCATCCCGCCGTGCGCGGAATTCGCTTTTCCCATGTCCGGTGGAAGAGGACTTCGCCGCCCTCCTTGCAGACGACCTCGTTCGACGTCATGAATACCTCCGCGTCGCAGGAGATCTCCGAGCGCGCATCGATCGTCACGTCCCACGCCATCTCCGGCCGGTGCAGCCGGATCGACCAGTCCGAGCGGGTGCGGGCCGACAGCGGATCGTCCTCGACGATCGTGTACGTCTCCAGCGCGTCCTCGGTGTATTCCAGGCCGTCCGGATAGACCCGCGTACCTCCGTACCGGGGGTCCACTTCGAGCCGCCATTCGCCCTTGGCCACGTCCCGTACCACCAGGCGTTCCGGGCGGGGCTCGTCCAGGGTCGCCGGGATCACCACGCCCAGCGGCTCGGACTGCTCAGGGGGCTGCCACTCGACCGCGTCGTGCGTGTGGCGGCGGACCGGCAGGGTGAGGTAGGAGGTGAGCGGGTCGAGCGTGAAGCCGCCCGCGTCCGGCTGCGGCCAGATCCACGGCCAGTACGCGGAGGAGACCGCGAGGCGCACCCCGTGGCCGGGCGGGAAGGTGTGGCCGATGCCGTTCAGTTCGAAGACGACGTCCTCGGTCTCCCCGATCTGCGCCTCCACGGCCCGGTCGCGGCCGTAGCGGGCGGAGAAGTTCAGTACGCCCCGGGTCACCAGGGTCGAGGAGCCGTCCGGGGCGATGTCGCAGAGGCGGGCGATCACCTGGCCGGTCGGGGCGGGGGTGGTCAGGGTGAGGCTCACCCGCGGCCGGCCCAGGATCTCGATCGGCGCTCCGTCCTCCGGCACGGGGAAGTCGAAGCAGGCCGAGTGGGCGTCCTCGTCGCGCTGGTCGGGCGGCAGGTCGGCGTCGTTGCCGAACGGGATGAAGCGCCCCGCGTCCAGGCCCGTCTGCTGCGGGGAGTCGACGACGGCCGGCTCGCCCTTGAGGGCGTACGTGACGGGGGTGACGTTCGGGGACGGCCAGGCGGGGTCGGCGACCCAGCGGCCCGGCAGCTCCTCGTACACCGTCGCCGGAGGGTGCGACTCGCTGATCCAGGAGCGCAGCAGCGGCTCGGCCATGACGTCGTTGTCGGCGCCCTTGAGGTGGTGGTCCCACCAGCGCAGCGTCTCCTGGAGGAAGCCGATCGCCGGGCCCGGCGGAAGGCCGCGGTCCGGGTACTGGTGGCACCACGGTCCGATGATCCCGCGCACCCGGTCCTGGGGGAGGTGCTCCACGAGCCGCAGCACGGTGTCGCGGTAGGGGTCGTGCCAGCCGCCGACGGCGAGGACGGCAGAGCGGATGGACTTGTAGTCCTCGCAGACGCTGCCGTGCTGCCAGTACGCGTCCCGCGTCTGGTGGGCGAGCCAGGTGTGGACGAGCGGCTCCACGGTCTCCAGGCGCCGCAGCCACAGCTCCCGCCACTCCTCGCCCGCGTACCGCGGGTCGGGCGGCCGGCACACGAAGGCCAGCATGGTCGCGGCCCAGGCGTGCATGTCCACGGCGAGGACGGAGCCGCCCATGTAGTGGACGTCGTTGTCGTAGCGGTCGTCGCTCGAACAGACGGTGACGATCGCCTTCAGCGGCTCGGGGGCGAGGGCGGCGATCTGCAGCGCGTTGAAGCCGCCCCAGGAGATCCCGAACATGCCGACCTTCCCGGTGCACCAGGACTGCTCGGCGAGCCAGTTCACCACCGCCACGCCGTCGGCCAGCTCGACGGGGTCGTACTCGTCGCCCGGCAGCCCCTCGCTGTTGCCGTGCCCGCGCACGTCGACCCGTACGGAGGCGTAGCCGTGCCCGGCGTACCAGGGGTGGCGCTGCCAGTCGCGGGGCGCGGTCCAGTCGGTGAGGCGGTACGGGAGGTACTCCAGGAGCGCGGGGACGGGCGCGTCGGTGACCGGCCGCCAGATCCGGGCGTACAGCCGCGTGCCGTCCGGGAGCGGGATCCGGACATCCTCGTGGGTCGTCTCGTACGGGAACTCGGTACGGATGCGCATGACGGGTCTCCACGGGCCTCAGTGGACGGGGTGCATGGTGCGGCGCGGCGACGGCGAGGGCTCCGTTCACGTATAAAACGCCGATTTCTGGTCGTATCAGCTGATCAAGAACATACCGGTGGTGGCGGGAAGGCGCCCATGGTGATCGAAAGGCGACCGGATACGCTGACTTGAGTGAATCGAGCGACACATCGACAATCCGAGTGATCGTCGGCAGTGGCAGCAGGCGTCAGCAGACAGGAGACCCCCTCGTGACCGTCGTCGGGCCGTTCGGTCTTAGCGTGCGGGACCAGGCTCTTGAGGCCGATGTCCAGACCGGATTGGCGGCCGTGGAGGCAGGGCTCCTCGACGCCACCAAGAGCGGGATCCCGTTCATCACGGAGGCCGCGCAGCATCTCGTCCTGGCAGGCGGCAAGCGGTTCCGGCCGCTGCTCGTGATGCTCGCCGCCCAGTTCGGCGACCCCTACGCGCCCGGAGTCGTGCCCTCGGCCGTCGTCGTCGAGCTCACCCACCTGGCGACGCTCTACCACGACGACGTCATGGACGAGGCGGACGTGCGGCGCGGCGTCGACAGCGCGAACACCCGATGGGGGAACTCCATCGCCGTCCTGACGGGTGACTTCCTCTTCGCCCGCGCCTCGCACACGCTGGCGGACCTCGGACCCGAGGCCGTCCGCATCCAGTCCGAGGCGTTCGAACGCCTCGTCACCGGACAGATCCTGGAGACGGCAGGACCGCAGGGCGACCGCGACCCGGTCGAGCACTACCTGGACGTCCTCGGCGGCAAGACCGGCTCGCTCGTCGCCGTCTCCTGCCGCTTCGGCGCGATGATGTCCGGCGCGGACGAGAGCGTCGTCGACATCCTGACGCAGTACGGAGAGCGGCTCGGCGTCGCCTTCCAGCTCGCCGACGACGTCCTCGACATCGCCTCCGACTCCCACGAGTCCGGCAAGACCCCGGGCACGGACCTCAGGGAGGGCATCCCGACCCTTCCGGTCCTCCACCTGCGGGCCGCCGCGGCGGCCCACGGGCGCCCCGAGGACGTGGAGCTGGTCGAGCTGATCGACGGCGACCTGACGGACGACGCCCGGCACGCGGAGGTCCTGCGGCGGCTGCGCGTCCACCCGGCCCTGGAGCAGGCCCGGCGGGACACGGTGCGGTTCGCCGAGGAGGCGCGCGCGATGCTGGCGCCGCTGCCCGAGGGGTACGCGAAGGCGGCCCTGGAGGAGCTCTGCGACGCGGTGGTCCACCGCGCGGGCTAAGGGGCCCTAAGGGTGTGTCATCCCAGAGCAGTACGCGAGGTTGAGTCCGGAGTCTGACGATTCCGTGCCGCCGCTTTGGTCAGATGGAGTCATCGACCACGGAGGTAAGGACAGACCATGGCAGAGACCCGTAAGGCGAGCCGCTACGTCGTCCCGTTCGCGGTGGCCGGAGTGGCCGCGGCGACCATCGGACTCGTACCGGCACTGGCGGCGTCCGGCGACCCCGACCTGCCGGAGATCACGGCACAGCAGCTGATCGAGAAGATCGCGGCGTCGGACACCCAGACACTGTCCGGCACGTTCAAGGTGAGCACGGACCTGGGGCTGCCGTCGGTGGCGGGCCTCGCCGACAGCTTCGCGGGCGGTGAGTCGTCCGGCGGCTCGTCGTCCGTGGACCCGCAGGAGCGGCTGACGCAGCTGGTCTCGGGCACGCACACCCTGCGGGTGGCGGCGGACGGCCCGGAGAAGCAGAAGCTGACGATCCTGGACGGCTCGGACGAGTACAGCCTGATCCACAACGGCGACGACGTGTGGGCGTACGACAGCAGGTCGAACGAGGTGTTCCACGAGAAGGGCGCCTCCGACGGCCCTGCGCCGGACAGCGAGTTGCCCGGCACCCCGAAGGAGCTCGCGGACGAGGTCCTGAAGGCGGCCGGCGACACCACGTCGATCACGGTGGGCGGGACGGCGACGGTGGCCGGCCGGGACGCGTACCAGCTGGTGATCAAGCCGAAGCAGAGCGGCTCGATGGTCGAGTCGGTGAAGATCGCCGTGGACGCGAAGACCGGAACGCCGCTGAAGTTCACGCTGGCGTCGGTGGAGGGCGGCAAGCCGGTCGTCGACGCGGGCTTCACGAAGGTCGACTTCGGCAGGCCGGCGGCCTCGACGTTCGACTTCACGGCGCCGAAGGGCGCGAAGGTGACCGAGGGCTCGGACGCGCCCGAGGACTTCGGGAAGGGGCACGAGAAGGAGCTGGAGGACTTCGGGAAGGAGTTCGGCGGCCTGGAGGGCCTCTTCGGCGGCATGGGCCCTGACGGCAAGGGCTCGGGCGCGGACGGTCCGAACGTCATCGGCGAGGGCTGGACGGCGATCGCGACGTTCGACACCGGCGCCGCGGCCCCGAAGACGGACGAGGCCCCGAAGGAGGTCCAGGGCTTCCTGGACGCGCTGGGGGACAAGGTCACCGGAAAGTTCGGCTCGGGCACCGTCTTCAAGACGAAGATCGTGAACGTGCTGATGACGGACGACGGCAAGGTCTACGCAGGCGCGGTCACGAAGGACGCGCTGGTGGACGCGGCGAACGCCGCGAAGTAACGACGTACGGCGGATTGGGACCCCGGGTGGGTCGGGGGCGATGGTCACCGACCCACCCGGGCGTTCTTGTGGTGTCTAGAACGTGAGCTTGAAGCTGTTGATGTACCCGGTGTCCTGCGCGGCCTTGTCCTGGACACGCAGCTTCCAGGCGCCGTTGGCGACCTCGGTGGACGCGTTGACCGTGTAGATGGTCTGGACGTTGTCCGCGGAGTCGGAGGACGAGAACGGCTTGAGGTTGTAGACCGAGCCGTCGGGCGCCACCAGGTCGACGACGAGGTCGCCGCGCCAGGTGTGGACGATGTCGACGCCGACCTTGAGGGTCGCGGGCGCGTTGCCGGTGACGCCGGTGACGTCGACGGTGGAGGTCACGGCCGCGCCGTTGTCCGGGATGGCGACGTCGGCAGTGTTCTCGAAGACCGGCCCGGGAGGCGTGGTCGTACCGGCCGACAGGGTCCAGATCGCGTGGGCGACGGCGTCGCTGTTGCGGTCGAGGGCCGTGTCGTTGATGTTCGCGGTCGTGTCGCAGGAGGAGTGGTAGCAGCGGTCGAAGGCCGTGGCCGTACCGCCCCACTTCTGCACCTGGGCGCTGGTCTTCACGCGGCTGGCGCCGGTGAAGAGACCACCAACGGGGATGCCGACGTTCTTGAACGAGGCATGGTCGGAGCGGCCGTCGCCCTCGGTCTCGATCTCGGTGGGGACGCCGAGGCCGGCGAAGTAGCTCTTGAAGGTCTGCTCGATGGTGGGGTCGTCGTCGTAGACGAAGTAACCGGGGTTGGGCGACCCGATCATGTCGAAGTTCAGATACCCGGAGAACTTCGAACGCTCGGTGCTGGGCAGCTGGTTGACGTAGTACTTCGACCCGACGAGCCCGAGCTCCTCCGCTCCCCACCAGCCGAAGCGCAGATGCTTCGTGGGCTGGAGGCCGGCCCGGGAGACGGCGAGCGCGGTCTCCAGAATGGCGGCGGACCCCGAGCCGTTGTCGTTGATGCCGGCGCCGGAGGAGACGGAGTCGAGGTGCGCGCCGGCCATGAGGACCTGGTTGGGGTCGCCGCCGGGCCAGTCGGCGATGACGTTGTAGCCGGTGGTGCCGTTGTAGGTGAACTGCTGGACGGTGGTGGTGAATCCGGCCGCGTCCAGCTTGGCCTTCACGAAGTCGACGGACGCCTTGTAACCGGTACGGCCATGGGCGCGGTTGCCGCCGTTGGCGTTGGCTATGGCCTGGAGGTCGGTGAGGTGCTGCTTGACGTTGGCGAGCGGTACGTCGGGCGCGGCGATGGCGGTGGTCGCGGCGGGCGCGGCGGTCGCGGGGACGCCGGCGAACCCGGCGAGGGCGAGCGCGGCGACGGCTCCGAGGGCCATGGCACGTCTGGGAACGGAGAGGTGCATGTGGGGGCTCCGGATTCCGAACGGGGATGGGACGGAAACGTGCGAGACGCCCCGGGGCGGCTGTGCCACGGGGCGCTGGAGCTGTGCGGGGTGCTGGGTGGTGCGTGGGCTGAATGTTCGGCGAGAATTTGACTCCCCGTCAAGAGCGGAAACCGGTCAGGTCGGTTCGCTCACCGGACAAGGGCGTCCTGGGCGGATTCCCGGACGTCGTCGTGGGCATCGCGGCTCAACTCCCGTACCAGATCACCGACTCCGGGCCGGTCCCAGTACCCGACGGCCTCGACGAGCGCGACACGCACGGTGGGGTCAGGGTGCCCGGCGAGCCGCGCCAGCCGCCCCAGCGGCCCGCGCCCCCGCAACGCGTACCAGTGCAGCGCCTCGCACAACGCGACGGCGTCCCCCTCGGCCTCGGCCGCCTCGAGACGCGCGAGCAGCACCCGGGGCGCGGGCGGCGGCCCGTCCATGGGGTGCGGCCGGCGCCGGCGCAGCCGCTGTGACCCGTACTCTCCGCGCACCCGGCACCCGTAGCAGGTGCAGGGTGTGACACCGTGTGCATCGGGGAAGTACCGCCACCCGTTGACCTGCCGCACACCGCTGACGCGCCGCACCTCACCGCGTGCGACGGCCCGGGGCAGGAACACCTCCCACCCACGCGGATCGTCCAGCGCCCGCACCCGCCGCACGGCCTCGGCCGCCGTCACCTCGGCCGGCTCCCGCTCGCTGTACCGCCCGAGGGTGACCAACTCCCCGTCCGGCACCCGGACATACACCCCGACGAAGTCCCGCGGCCCGGGCCGCCGGGACAGCTCGCGGAGCCACTGATGGGTGAGCGCGTACGACGGCAGTACGGGAAACAGGTACACGCCCCGGTCATGGCTGAGGGCCCTGATCCCCCCGCGCCGGATGCGCGGGGCGTTCGCGGCGGGGGTGAGATGAAGAAAGGTGGCCATGCCCCTCACGCTCGCGCCCACGCGGCCCCGGCCGCAACGGGTTTGCGGGGCGGCTACGGGTAGCCGGGCAGGCCCTGCGTCGAGATCGCCCAGTCGGCGATGGTCACGTCCTCGCCGTAACAGAAGTCCTTGCACTGCACGCGGCGCGTAGCGCGGGTTGCCCTCCACCTCAGGCCGCCTCCCTCGGGCTGTGCCCGGAGTCGCGGCAGTCGCGGCAGCGGCCTGGTTCGGGGGATCTGCAAGCGCGGTCGCAGGCGTCGCAGGTCTGGAGGGGGGCGGGGGTCGGCGGCCGGGCGGGTAGGGGCGGCGGCAGCAGAGCGGTGAGGCGGTGGGCCATTATGTCGCGTCCCACCGCATCGCGCCCGCCCTCGACGCGGGCCCGAGCCTGGGCCCTCGCGGCCTGAACGCCAGGTCCGAATTCCGCCAGCGGGGTGCGGTGGGCGGGCGGGACGGTGGAGGCATGACGACCTACACCGCACGCGCCATCGAGCCCGCCGCGCTCGCCGAACTCCGGGTTCTGGATGACGCCGGGCAGCCCTGTGTGCCGTACACCGCCACCGACGGTGGCAGCCCGCTGCGTTGCTGTCTGCGGGTGTTCGAGCCGGGGGAGCGGATCGCCCTCGTCTCGTACGCGCCGCTGCGGCGATGGGCGGCCGCGACCGGGGCCGAGCCCGGGGCGTACGACGAGCAGGGGCCGGTCTTCATCCATGCCGAGGAGTGCGGCGGGCCCGCGGGCGACCCGGAGTCGTACCCCTTCGACCGGCCCGGCGCCCTGCGGACCCTCCGGCGCTACGACGCCCAGGGCCGGATCGTCGGCGGGCGTCTCCTGGAGATCCCGGACGTGGCGACCGCGGGCTTCGACAAGGGCTTCGCGGAGGCCTTTGCGGACCCGCGCGTCGCGCTCGTGCACGTCAGGGCCGTGGAGTACGGCTGCTTCCAGTTCGAGGTCCGGCGCGCCTGAGTGGGCTACTGCACGCAGAACTCGTTGCCCTCCGGGTCCGTCATCACCACCCACGTACTCCCGTGCTCCGACACCCGACGCAGGGCCGAGGCGCCGAGTGACTCCAGGCGGGCGACCTCCGCGTCGCGCGTGTCCGGGCCCGGGTGGAGGTCGAGGTGGAGGCGGTTCTTGACGGTCTTCGGCTCCGGGACCCGCTGGAAGAGGATGCGGCGGCCGAGGCCGGCGCCCGACTGCTCCTCGTACGGGTCGTCCGGATGGCGGACAGCGGCCAGATCGCGCCAGCCGCGGCGGCCGTCCGGGAGCGTGATCGTCAGCTCGGGCGGCGCCGCGCCGGCGGCGAGGAGGCGCTCGACGAGGGCGTTGTGGTCCTCGTCGACATAGCCCAGGGCGGCGGCCCAGAACGCGGCCTGGGCGTGCGGGTCGGCGGTGTCGATCACGAGTTTCCAGTGGAGTGGTGTCATGTAACCACTTATACTGGTTACGTGATGCAGGACACAACGGGAATGATCCTCGTTCACCCCGACGGCCAGCGCTTCCGCTTCGACGCGGGCGCGCTCTGCCTGGAGCTGCTGCTCACGGGTGGGCCGGGGCCCGTGGCCGCGCGGTTCGAGGTTCTCGACGCGCCGGAGGGGCTCCTCGACTGGGTCCGGCGGTGCCGGCTCGGGCCCGATCTCGATGTGACCGTGATGGCGGGCGAGCTGGCGCGCGTACGGGAGGTGCGGGACGCCCTGTGGGGGCTCGCTCGGGCCCGCGCGTACGGGCACGCCTACGCGCCGGAGGACCTCGCGCTCGTCAACGAGGCCGCCGCCCGGCCCCCGCTCGTCCCGCGCATGTCCGCCGACGGGACGCGCGGCTGGGCCCCGGGCGCCACCGCGACCGCGCTGCTCTCGACCGTCGCCCGCGACGCGATCGAGCTGTTCACCGGCCCCCACGCCGACCGGATCCGCGAATGCGGCGCCGACGACTGCGCCCTGCTGTTCGTGGACACCTCCCGCCCCGGGCGCCGCCGTTGGTGCGCGATGGAGCGGTGCGGCAACCGGCACAAGGTGCGGGCGCACCGGGCCCGTACACACACGGAGGGAGAGGCATCGTGACCAAGGGACCGACCCCGGGACCGACCCCGGGACCGACCGCTGGACTGACCCAGGACGCCGGGTGGGAGATCGGCGTCTCCAAGACCCTGCCCCTGCCCGTCGAGGCCGTCTGGGACTTCATCGTCAGCCCGGAGGGGGTGGCGCTCTGGCTCGGGCCGGGGGTCGAACTGCCCACGGAGAAGGGCGCGTCGTACGAGTTCGGTGAGGTGCGCAGCTACCGGCCCGGCGACCGCGTCCGGCTCACGTACGGGACGACGACGCTCCAGGTCGCCGTCTCGGCAGCCGGCGACGGCAAGTCCGTACTCCGCTTCCATCAGGAGCGAATGGCCGACGCGGAGGAGCGCGAGCGGCAGCGGGCGCACTGGAAGCGCGTGATGGGGGAGGTGGAGGCGGCGCTGGTGGGGTAGGCGCCAGTCCCCGCTCCCGGCGGGCCCGTGTTCCGCTTCGGGCGGGCCCAGTCCGTGTCCCGCCCCGGGTGGCGTGCGGGCCGGCGCGGGCCGGGCCGTCGGCGGCGGGCCGGGCGGACTACGCCGGCTGCGCCGGCTGGGCGGACGGGGTGGAGGCGGTCGTGGGCACGGACCCCTTGGTGGGCATCCCGGTCGCGGCAGCGCCGCGCGGGGGCGCCGCGACGGCCTCCGAGCCGGCGGTCGCCGACCCTGCCGACGCAGCCTCCGCCCCTGACGCGGCGGTCGCCGCCTCCGTCGCCGCGCGCTCCGCCGCTGCCAGTTCCGCCCTGCTCCGCCGGGCCGTCCGCAGCGCGTCCCACGTCAGGATGGTCAGGGCCAGCCACACCAGCGAGAAGCCCGCCCAGCGCTCGGGCGGCATCGCCTCGTGGAAGTACAGGACACCCAGGCCGAACTGGAACATCGGCGCCAGGTACTGCAGCAGCCCCAGCGTCGACAGCGGTACGCGGATCGCCGCCGCGCCGAAGCAGATCAGCGGTACGGCCGTCACCACGCCGGTCGCGGCGAGCAGCGCCGCGTGCCCGGCGCCCTCGGCACCGAAGGTGGCCGTGCCCTGCGTACCGAGCCACAGCAGATAGGCGAGGGCCGGCAGGAACTGGATCGCGGTCTCGGCCGCCAGCGACTCCAGGCCCCCGATGTTGACCTTCTTCTTCACCAGGCCGTAGACGCCGAACGAGAAGGCCAGGATCAGCGAGATCCACGGTGGACGCCCGTACCCGATGGAGAGCACGAGGACGGCCGTGGCGGCGACGCCCACCGCCACCCACTGCGCGGGCCGAAGCCGCTCCTTGAGGAGGAGGACGCCCAGGGCGATGGTGACGAGCGGGTTGATGAAGTAGCCGAGGGACGCCTCGACGACCTGGCCGGCGTTGACCGCCCAGATGTAGACGCCCCAGTTGACGGTGATGACCGCCGCGGCCAGCGTGATCAGGCCGAGCTTGCGCGGGCTGCGCACCAGGTCGCGTATCCAGCCCCAGCGGCGCAGCGCGAGGAGCGCGACGACGACGAAGCCCAGGGACCACACCATCCGGTGGGCGAGGATCTCGACCGCCCCGGCCGGCATCAGGAGCGGCCAGAAGAGCGGGACCAGTCCCCACATTCCGTAGGCACCGATCCCGTAGAGGAGACCTGCTCGTCCCTCGTTGTCCGTCTTCACCGAACCTCCTGCCCCGCGCCGCGCCGTCCTGACGAAGGTAGCGCCGCACAGGGCAGGCTGTCATGCCCGTATCGCGATACGGTCATTACCGTTCGGCGACGGTCTCAGGCGAGGGTCTCGGGCGACGGCCTCGGGCGACGGTCTCAGGCGAGGGCGTCCGCGACCGTGTCGGCGAGCGGCGTGGTCGGGCGGCCGATGAGGCGCGACAGGTCGCCGGTCTGCCGGGCGAGCGCCCCGCGCTCGATGGCCTTGTCGACGTCCACGAGGATCGCGGCGAAGAGCGGCGGGACGCCGGCGCCGGTCAGGATCTCCTCGTGCGTCTCCGCCGGGACGTTGCTGTACGCGATCTCCTTGCCGGTCTGGCGGGCGACCTCGGCCGCGTACTCGGCCAGCGACCAGGTGACGTCGCCGCTCAGCTCGTACGCCGTGTTCACGTGCTCCTCGACCGGGCCGGCCAGGACGGCGGCTGCCGCGGCGGCGTAGTCGGCGCGGGTGGCGGAGGCGACCCGGCCCTCGCCGGCGTTGGAGACGACGGCGCCGTGGGCGAGGACGGGGGCGAGGTTCGCGGTGTAGTTCTCGGTGTACCAGCCGTTGCGCAGGAACGTGTACGGCAGGCCGGAGTCGAGGATGAGCTGCTCCGTGACCTTGTGCTCGGCGGCCAGGTCGAAGTCGGCCTCCGGGCCGCCGAGGATGCCGGTGTACGCGAGCTGGGCGACGCCCGCGGCCTTGGCCGCGTCGATCACGGCGGCGTGCTGGGCCACGCGCTGCCCGACCTCGCTGCCGGAGATCAGCAGCACCCGGTCGCCGGCCTCGAAGGCGTCCGCGAGGGTCTCGGGCCTGCTGTAGTCGGCGATCCGCAGCTCGACGCCGCGCTCGGCGAGGCCGGCGGCCTTCGCCTTGTCGCGGACGACGGCGACGACGGACTCGGCGGGGACCCGGTTCAGCAGCTCGTCGACGACGAGACGGCCGAGCTGTCCGGTGGCTCCGGTGACGACGATGCTCATGGTGGTTCCTGCTTCCGTGGGGTGCGATGGGCGGTGCACTCACCGTACGGTCGGCGCTAACCTTTTGAAAGTACCCACTTTGAAGTAAGGTACTGGCATGGGAGTAAGTGAGAGGCCGCCGAGCCTGCTGGCGGACGTCGATGGAGCCATGTGCCCGTCCCGGCTCGTCCTGGAGCACGTCACCAGCCGGTGGGGCGTCCTGATCCTGATCGCGCTGCGGGAGCGTTCGTACCGCTTCAGCGAGCTGCGCCGCAGGGTCGGCGGGGTCAGCGAGAAGATGCTGACGCAGACGCTCCAGACCCTGGAGCGTGACGGCTTCGTCCACCGCGACGCCAAGCCGGTCATCCCGCCCCGCGTCGACTACAGCCTCACCGAACTGGGCGAAGAGGCCGCCCGGCAGGTCTCGGAGCTGGCTCGCTGGACCGACGCCCGGGTCCCGGCGGTCCAGGAGGCCCGCGCCCGCTACGACGAGGCGCGTCGCGAGACCGTCGCGGAATCATCCCAATGATGTTGTAACCGGGGCGTGTTGGGCCCCGCGCGTCGTACGATCTGCTCACCACTCGGGGATTGTGTGAGCGTGCGTGGGGGATTGTGTGACGACGTACGGGTACCGAAGAGTGCTGCGCGCCTGCGGGGGGTTACTGGCGTGCGGGCTGATCCTGACGGGTTGTTCGGGCTCCGGTTCGGGCGACGACGGCAAACCGCCTCAGGGGAAGGGGAGTTCGACCCCGAAGGCCCCGCCGACCGGAAGCCCGACCAGGCCGCCCGCTCCCACGCCCACTCCCAGGCCCACCGGGCTCGACTTCACCCCGGACCCGAAGCGCGCCCCGAAGAACGAGGCCGACGCCAAACGGCTCGCCCTCGCGGTCGTCGCCCGCCCCGCCTCCTGGGGCTCGGACTACGTCGAGCGCAGCCCGCACCTCAGCCCCGACGACTACTGGCCCGTCCTCAGCGAACAGTGCACGTGGGAGACCGGCACGCGCCCGGCGTCCGTGCTCTACAGCGTCACCGCCTACAGCGAGATCCCCGCCCGGGCCGGCAAGGGAGTGCTGCGGGTCTCGGCCACCGTCACCGTCCATCGCACCGAGGCGGACGCCGACTGGGAGATGGCCCAGACGCTGGAGGAGGCGCTCCGCTGCCCCGACCAGCGGCTGCGCGACGGGGAGCGGATCAGCGGCGTGATGTCCCTCGGCAGCCCCTTCGGCGTCGGCGGCAACTACAGCGCCGTGGATTCGCTCCGCGAGGCGGGGACGTACGTCAACGACTCCGTCGAGGGTGAGCAGACGTACTCCTGGAACCAGTCCCGCGTCGGACAGGTCACCGTCGCCGCCGTCGTCAAGGGTGCGCCGGGCCACGCCGCCAAGGAGACCGACAACGCGCAGATCCACGCCCTTGTCGCCATGCTCGGTCGCGCCGAGGACGAGCTGGAGGTCCAGCCATGAGCCCCACCGCCCAGCCCGATCCCGAGCCTGCGCATGAGCCCGGCGCCCAGCCCGATCCCACGGCAGCTCACGAGCCCGCACCCGAGTCGGGCGCCCAGCCCGCACCCGAGCCCGGCGCCCAGCCCGCACCCGAGCCCGGCGCCCAGCCCGATCCCGCGCCGGCTCCTCAGCCCGGCGCCCAGCCCGATCCCGAGCCTGCGCATGAGCCCGGCGCCCAGCCCGCACCACCCCAGGCCGGCACCCAGCCCGCACCACCCCAGCCCGCACCACCCCACCCCGCCGCCCCCCACCCGCTCCTCCCCTCCTCCCTCGCCGGATACCGGCTCCTCGGGCGCCTCGGGGCCGGTGGCATGGGTGTGGTGTACCTCGGGCGTACGGGCAACGGCGAGCTCGCCGCCGTGAAGGTGACCCACGCCGGCCACGCCGACCAGGCCGACTTCCGCGCCCGCTTCTGCCGCGAGGTCGAGGCCGCCCGCCGGGTCTCCAGCCCCTGGGCCGTCCCCGTCACGGGTGCCGACCCGGACGCGCCCGAGCCGTGGATGGCGACCGCCTTCGTCCCCGGGCCGTCCCTCGGCGAGGCGGTCGCCGCGCACGGTCCCCTGCCGGAGCGGAGCGTACGGATCCTCGGCGGCGCGCTCGCCCGCGCGCTCGCCGCCGTGCACGAGGCCGGTCTCGTGCACCGGGACGTGAAGCCCGGCAACGTCCTCCTCGCCGTCGACGGCCCCCGCCTCATCGACTTCGGCATCGCCCGGACGACCGGGGAGACCGCGCTCACCTCCACCGACATGGTCGTCGGCACCCCCGGCTTCCTCGCCCCCGAGCAGGCCGAGGCCCGCGCCGCCGAGATCGGCCCGCCCAGCGACGTCTTCGCCCTCGGCTGCCTCGTCGCCCACGCCGCGACCGGCCGCCCGCCCTTCGGTACGGGAGCCGTCGACGCCCTGCTGTACCGCACCGTCCACGACGAGCCCGACCTCGACGGCGTACCAGGCGTACCGGACGGACCGACCGGACTCCTCGACCTCGTGCGGTCCTGTCTCGCCAAGGACCCCGCCGACCGGCCCACCGCCGAGGAGGTCGCCGCCCGCCTCACGGAGGACACCCCGGGCGCCGCCGCCGACTGGCTGCCCGCCCCCGTCGTCCGGACCATCGCCGAACGCTCGGCCGCGATGCTCGCCCTGCCCGAGATCGAGGCCACCCAGCTCGGCGCAACGGACAGAGGCGATCAACCCGCGCCCAGCAGAAGGAAGTTCCTGCTCCTGGCGTCAGGGGCAGCCGCCCTCGCCACCACCGGCTCCCTCGCCGCCTGGGCCGCCCTGCGCGACGACGGCAAGGACCGGAAGGCCGCCCCGCCGCCGAAGAAAAGGCGCTGGGTCATCGGCGTCCAGGCGGACCTGACCGGCCCCGCCAAGGACATCGGCCGCGCGCAGGAACGCGGCGCCCGCCTCGCGGTCGAGCAGTTCAACTCCCGTAAGGACAAGCCCTTCACACTCGAACTCAAGGTCTCCGACGACGCCGGGGACAAGAACCGGGCGCTGGCGGCGGCCCGCGTCCTCACCGGCGACCCCGACGTCCTCGGCGTCCTCGGCCCGACCTCCGACTACACGGGACTTGCCGCGCTCCCCGCGTACGACGAAGCGCTCGTGCCCCTCATCACGGTCTCGGCCGGGCTGAACCTGCTGGCCAACACGGGCGCAGGCCAAGGGCTCTCGGTGCTGCAGGCCTGCCCTCAGCACGCCATCGCGGGCACCTCCCTCGCCTACTACGTCCTGACCAAGACCGGGAGCATCCGGCCGGGCCTCCTCCAGGAACGCACCGACGACACCTACGCCTGGCAGTACATCGGCGGCGCGAACTTCGTCTTCCGGAGGGTCAAAGTCCGCCTCGTTCCCCGCGTCGTGCCCGCGAGCACCACCGACTACAAGCGTGTACTCGGCGCCATGATGGCGGAGGGCATGGACGCGTACGTCCACTGCGGCCTCACCCCGAGCGCCGTCCTCGCCGCCCGGGCGCTCGACGAACTCGGCTTCACCGGCATGAAGATCACCGGCCAGCACGTGTTCGAGCCCCGGTTCCTGGCCGAGGCAGGGGCCGCCGCGGAGGGCTGGGTGCTCGGCGCCCCGGTCGTCGACCCCACGACCGTCAAGGAGGCCTCGCCCTTCGTCGCCGCGCACCGCAAGCGGTACGGCGCGGCCCCCGCCTTCTACACGGGCGAGTCCTTCGACGTGGTCAACCTTCTGCTCCAGGAGGTGGAGAAGATCGCCAAGGCCGGGAAGCGTCCCGACCGCACCACCCTCGCGACCCTTCTGCGCAAGGTGCAGTACCAGGGCGTCATGGGCAGCTATCTCTTCGATCCCCAGACCGGCCAGCTGCGCTCGGACGCGGTCGGCACCTTCATGTACGTGGTCGAGAACGGCCGCTACAAACCCCTGGAGTTCGCGCCCGCCGGGCCGCCGAAGAACAGACGGATCTGAGACGTGCGGCCCCTCCGCCCCGCCGATCCCTCGACGATCGCCGGATACCGCCTGCTCGGCCGGCTCGGCGCCGGCGGCATGGGCGTGGTCTACCTCGCCCGGTCCGGCGGCGGCGCGCTCGCCGCGCTCAAGCTGATCCTGGCCGAGCACGCCGCCGACCCCGGCTTCCGGGAGCGGTTCCGCCGTGAGGCCCGGGTCGCCGAGCGGATCACCGGCCGCTGGGTGGTCCGGGTCCTCGGCTCCGACCCGGAGGCCCGGGAGCCCTGGCTGGCCACCGAGTTCGTGCCAGGGCCCTCGCTCGCCGAGGCCGTCGGCCTGCACGGCGCCCTGCCGAACGAGCCGACGGTACGAGCCCTGGGCGCCCGGCTCGCCGACGCGCTCACCGACATGCACGAGGCCGGTCTCGTCCACCGGGACGTCAAACCCGGCAACGTCCTCCTCGCCCTCGACGGACCGCGCCTGATCGACTTCGGCATCGCCCGGTCGGCCGGGGCCACCGCCCTCACCGCCACCGACGCGATGATCGGCACGCCCGGCTTCCTCGCCCCCGAGCAGGCCCGCGCGGCCGGCGCGGGCGAAGTGGGCCCGCCGAGCGACGTGTTCTCGCTCGGATGCGTGCTCGCGTACGCGACGACCGGCCGCCGCCCCTTCGGTACGGGAACGGTGGCCGCGGTCGTGTACCGCACCGTCCACGAGGAGCCCGACCTCGACGGCGTACCGGAGGCGCTGCTGCCGCTGGTGACCGCCTGTCTGGCCAAGGACCCCGCGGACCGGCCGACGGCGGCGGAGGTACGAGCGCGGCTCGGGCCCGCCGACGGGCCGGCGGGCGACTGGCTGCCGCCCGGGCTGCCCGCGCTGATCGCCGAGCGCTCCGCGCGCGTCCTCGACCTGCCCGTGGCGGAGCCGACCGTCGTGGTGCCCGCCGCCGAACCGGCCCGCACCTCGCCCACACGGCGGCGCTTCCTGGCTCTCGGCTCCGCGGCCGCCGTCGCCGGGGCCGGCGGGCTGACGGCCTGGCTCGTGAACCGCACACCCGGCGGCACGGGCACGGGCACGGGCTCCGGCGGACCGCCCACGGCCCTGCCCACGTACACGATCGGTGTCCAGACAGATCTGAGCGGCCCGCGCAGGGCGGACGGACGCGCCCAGGAGCGCGGGGCGAGGCTGGCCGTCGAGACCTTCAACGCACGCCCCGACCGGCCCTTCGACCTGGCGGTGAAGGTACGCGACGACGGGGGAGACCCGCGCCGGGCCGTCGCCGTGGCGAAGGAGTTCGTGAAGGACGCGGGCGTCATGGCCGTGGTGGGCCCCACCACACGGGAAACCGTCGTCGCCGTCGCCGGGACGTACGACAAGAGCGTGCTGGTGTGCACGACCGTCGCCGTCGGAGTCGACCAGGGCGACGTCGCCTTCCAGTCGCTCAACCCCACCTACCGGGAGCTGCGCGTCCACCACGACATGCTGCAACTTCCCTTCACCAGCATCGCCATTGTGCGGGGTGCCAAGCGGACGGCCGTGGTGGACGACCGGGCGGCGGGCGACTTCAGCTGGCGTACGGCGAACTCCGTGAAGACCACCATGAGCGCGGAGGGGGAGGCGGTGACGCTGCATCAGATGGCTGCTGCGAGTGAGGACTTCGGACCGGCGGTGCGCGAGGCCCTCGCCACCCGCCCCGACGCCGTGCTCTACGCGGGCGTCTCCCCGCGCCGCGCCGGACTGTGCGCCAAGGCGCTGGAGCAGCAGGGCTACGGCGGGCTGCGCGGCGGCGTCGAGTACGCGCTGGGTCCGGAGTTCCTCTCCGTCGCGGGCCCGGCGGCGGCCGAGGGCTGGTACTTCGGCACCACCTACGTCGATCCGGCGCGGATGCCCGCGGCCGGGGCGTTCACGACCGCCTACCGCAAGCGCTGGGGGCTGCCGGGCACGGCGCCCGTCGACCGGTTCGCGGTGGAGGCGTACGACGCGGTGACGGTCGTGGCCGAGCGCATGAGGGGCCTGGTGTCGAGCCAGCAGCTGGCCGTCTCAAGGGTCGCCCTGCGAGGGGCGATGCGGACGTTCACGTACCAGGGGCTCGCGAAGAAGTACGGCTTCGAGGAACAGAACGTGATGATGTTCTCGTACCCCAAGGAGCTGTTCCTGCACCGGATCGAGAAGGGCGTCCCGCGCTTCCTCGGCCAGTTCGAGAAGGCGGTGGCCGACGAGAAGAAGCGGCTCGGGAAAGGGTGAGGGGCGCGGCCCTCGCGTGGCCGCGCCCCTCACTTCCGTATCGCTTCCGTCAGCCGACGACGGTCCAGGTGTCGTTCCCCGCGAGCAGCTGCCCCAGGTCACCCTTGCCGTGCTGCTCGATCGCCGTGTCCAGCTGGTCAGCCATGAGCGTGTCGTACACCGGGCGCCGCACGGACCGGAACACCCCGATCGGGGTCTGGTGCAGGGTGTCGGGGTCGGCGAGCCGGGAGAGCGCGAAGGCGGTGGTCGGGGAGGCCGTGTGGGCGTCGTGGACCAGGACCTGGGCCTCGTTCTTAGGTGTCACTGTGACGACCTTCAGGTCGCCGGTGGCCGGGTCGCGGACGACGCCCTTGTCGAGGGCGGTGCCGAAGCGGATCGGCTGTCCGTGCTCGAGGCGGATGACGGCTTCCTGGGCCTGGTCCTTGTCCTTGAGGACCTCGAAGGCGCCGTCGTTGAAGATGTTGCAGTTCTGGTAGATCTCCACGAGCGCGGTGCCGGGGTGGTCGGCGGCCTGCCGCAGTACCTCGGTGAGGTGCTTGCGGTCGGAGTCGACCGTACGGGCCACGAAGGAGGCCTCCGCGCCCAGCGCGAGCGAGACGGGGTTGAACGGGGCGTCGAGGGAGCCCATGGGCGTGGACTTGGTGATCTTGCCGAGTTCGCTGGTGGGGCTGTACTGGCCCTTGGTCAGCCCGTAGATCCGGTTGTTGAACAGCAGGATCTTGAGGTTGACGTTGCGGCGCAGGGCGTGGATGAGGTGGTTGCCGCCGATGGAGAGTGCGTCGCCGTCGCCCGTGACGACCCAGACGGACAGGTCGCGGCGCGAGGTGGCAAGGCCGGTGGCGATGGCGGGGGCGCGGCCGTGGATGGAGTGCATCCCGTAGGTGTTCATGTAGTACGGGAAGCGGGAGGAGCAGCCGATGCCGGAGACGAAGACGATGTTCTCCTTCGCCAGGCCGAGTTCGGGCATGAAGCCCTGCACGGCGGCCAGGACGGCGTAGTCGCCGCAGCCGGGGCACCAGCGGACCTCCTGGTCGGACTTGAAGTCCTTCATCGACTGGGCTGCTTCGGCCTTGGGCACGAGGTTCAGGAGCGACTCACTCATCGATGGCCTCCTTGAGCGCCGAGGCGAGCTGCTCGGCCTTGAACGGCATGCCGTTGACCTGGGTGTGGCTGCGGGCGTCGACGAGGTACTTCGCCCGGACGAGGGTGGCGAGCTGGCCGAGGTTCATCTCGGGAACCACCACCTTGTCGTAACGCTTCAGGACCTCTCCCAGATTCCTCGGGAAGGGGTTGAGGTGTCGCAGGTGGGCCTGGGCGATGTGGCCGCCCTCGCGCCGGATGCGGCGGACGGCGGCGGTGATCGGCCCGTAGGTGGAACCCCAGCCGAGGACCAGGGTGCGGGCGCCGTCCGGGTCGTCGACCTCGATGTCCGGGACGTCGATGCCGTCGATCTTGGCCTGCCGGGTGCGGACCATGAACTCGTGGTTGGCCGGGTCGTAGCTGATGTTGCCGGTGCCGTCCTGCTTCTCGATGCCGCCGATACGGTGCTCGAGACCGGGCGTGCCGGGCAGCGCCCACGGGCGGGCCAGGGTCTGCGGGTCGCGCTTGTACGGCCAGAACACCTCGGTGCCGTCCGCCAGCTCGTGGTTGGTCCCGGTGGCGAACTGGACCCGCAGGTCGGGCAGGTCCTCCAGGTCCGGGATGCGCCAGGGCTCGGAGCCGTTGGCGAGGTAGCCGTCGGAGAGCAGGAAGACCGGCGTGCGGTAGGTGAGCGCGATCCGGGCGGCCTCGATGGCCGCGTCGAAGCAGTCGGCGGGCGTCCGCGGCGCCACGACCGGCACCGGGGCCTCGCCGTTCCTGCCGTACATCGCCTGGAGCAGATCGGCCTGCTCGGTCTTGGTGGGCAGACCGGTCGACGGGCCGCCGCGCTGGATGTCCACGACGAGCAGCGGCAGCTCCAGGGAGACCGCAAGACCGATCGTCTCCGACTTCAGCGCCACACCGGGCCCGGAGGTGGTGGTGACGGCCAGCGAGCCGCCGAAGGCCGCGCCGAGCGCCGCGCCGATACCGGCGATCTCGTCCTCGGCCTGGAAGGTGCGGACACCGAAGTTCTTGTGCCGGCTGAGCTCGTGCAGGATGTCCGAGGCCGGCGTGATCGGATACGAGCCCAGGTACAGCGGCAGATCGGCCTGGCGGGAGGCGGCGATCAGCCCGTACGACAGGGCCAGGTTCCCGGAGATGTTCCGGTACGTCCCCGTCGGGAACGCCTTCGTGGCCGGGGCCACCTCGTAGGAGACGGCGAAGTCCTCCGTCGTCTCGCCGAAGTTCCAGCCCGCCCGGAACGCAGCCACGTTCGCCTCGGCGATCTGCGGCCTCTTCGCGAACTTCTGCCGCAGGAACCTCTCGGTACCCTCCGTGGGCCGGTGATACATCCAGGACAGCAGCCCGAGCGCGAACATGTTCTTGCTCCGCTCGGCCTCCTTCCGGGACAGGCCGAAGTCCTTCAGGGCCTCGATCGTCAGCGTCGTCAGCGGCACCGGGTGCACCCGGTAGCCCTCCAGCGAACCGTCCTCCAGCGGCGAGGTCGCGTACCCCACCTTCGCCATCGCCCGCTTGGCGAATTCATCGGTGTTGACGATGATCTCGCCACCACGCGGCACATCCCCGACGTTGGCCTTCAGCGCGGCGGGGTTCATCGCGACCAGCACATTCGGTGCATCGCCCGGCGTCAGGATGTCGTGGTCGGCGAAGTGCAGCTGGAAGGACGAGACGCCCGGCAGGGTTCCCGCGGGGGCCCGGATCTCGGCCGGGAAGTTCGGCAGCGTCGAGAGGTCGTTCCCGAAGGTCGCCGTCTCGGAGGTGAACCGGTCACCCGTCAGCTGCATCCCGTCACCGGAGTCACCGGCGAATCGGATGATCACCCGATCGAGCTTGCGGACTTCCTTCTCGTCGCCGTGGTGGGGCGCCGCCGGGGCGCTGCGCTGCTCCCCGACCAGGGCCTCACCGGCCTCGCTACTGACCTGGCTGGTCACTGAACTGGACCTCCCTCGCGGCAAGGGTTCTCTCCGCCGGAGGCGGGAGAAGTCTCGGGGCACGGACGGCGAAACCGCGCCGGCCCCGTGGCCCACCCTACGACGGTGAGGGCGCCCTTCCCTGGACTTCTCGCATCGCGGACCTCGTTTTGAGATGCCTTTTTGCTGTGAATCGTCACGTTCTGTTGCCCCCCATAGCGATCCAAGGTTCGAATCCCCAACATCTGACAGGGTGTCAGCTGATCAAGAATTCAGGTAGGTCAGTACGGCGAGTACCCGCCGATGATCGCCCTCACTCGGTGACAGGCCCAGCTTCAGGAAGATGTTGCTGATGTGCTTCTCCACCGCGCCGTCGCTCACCACGAGCTGCTTCGCGATGGCCGAATTGGTCCGCCCCTCGGCCATCAGGCCGAGGACCTCGCGCTCGCGCGGGGTCAGGTTCGCCAGGACGTCCTGCTTACGGCTCCGGCCGAGCAGCTGCTGCACGACCTCCGGGTCGAGGGCCGTACCGCCCCCGGCCACCCGGACCACGGCGTCCACGAACTCGCGGACCTCGGCGACCCGGTCCTTCAGGAGGTACCCGACGCCCCGGCTGGACCCGGCCAGGAGTTCGGTGGCGTACCGCTCCTCCACGTACTGCGAGAGGACCAGGACCCCGACCCCGGGGTACTCCTTGCGCAGCCGCACCGCCGCCCGGACGCCCTCGTCCGTGTGGGTGGGGGGCATCCGTACGTCCGCCACCACGACGTCGGGCAGCGCGTCGTCGGCGGCGAGCTCGGCCACGGTCTTGACGAGGGCCTCCCCGTCACCGACGCCGGCGACGACGTCGTGCCCCCGGTCGGTCAGCAGCCGGGTCAGCCCCTCGCGGAGCAGCACCGAATCCTCGGCAATGACCACCCGCACCCTGCCCGCCACGTCTTCCACGACCCTGAGCCCCCATGTGTCGATGATCGATGCGCCTCTCAGCATCGCACCCCTCGCCACCCCCCGTGTGCCCACCCGTTCCGCCCCAGCGGAACGAATGCCCACAACGGGCGGGGCGAAGGCCCACAACGGGGGGCTCACGCCCTCCAGGGCAGCTCCGCCGTGATCGTCGTCGGGCCGCCCGCCGGCGAGTCCACCGCCAGGACCCCGTCCACCGCGTCCAACCGCTCCGTGAGCCCCGCAAGCCCCCGCCCCGCCCCCACGTCCGCCCCGCCCCGCCCGTCGTCCCGTACCTGCAGCAGCAGCCGGTCGCCCGCCCGCCACACGTCCACCCACGCGCGCCGCGCCTCCGCGTGCTTGGACACGTTCTGGAGCAGCTCGGAGACGGTGAAGTACGCGATGCCCTCGATCGCGGGCACCGGCCGCGCCGGCAGATCGACCTCCACCGACACCGGAACCGCACACCGCGAGGCGACCGCCGACAGCGCCGCGTCCAGACCGCGGTCGGTCAGGACCGCCGGGTGGATGCCCCGGGCCAGGTCCCGCAGCTCCTGAAGCGCGGTCTTCACCTCGCCGTGCGCCTCCTCGACCATCCGCGCCGCCGCCTTCGGGTCCTCCGCCAGCTTCTCCTTCGCCAGACCCAGATCCATGGCGAGCGCGACGAGCCGCGCCTGCGCACCGTCGTGCAGATCGCGCTCGATCCGGCGCAGATCGGCGGCAGCGGTGTCCACGACCACGCCCCGGTCCGACTCCAGCTCCGTGACGCGGGTCGCGAGCCGCGACGGGCCGAGCAGGCCCGAGACCATCAGCCGGTCCACAGCCGCCAGTGACCGGATGATCCACGGCCCGACGAGCACGAAGAGGAGGCCGATGACGCTGGTGACGGCGATCTCGAAGGGGGAGTCCAGGTAGAAGTTGTGGGTCCCGTCGCCGTACAGCTGAAGGCCGTCCTGCCCCGCGTACATCGGGAAGACCCACTGCCACAGCGGGTACGTGAAGAGCGCCCAGCCGTACGCCCAGAAGGCCACCGAGACCGAGAAGGCGAAGATCGCCCAGGGCATGTGCAGGAGCGCGTACAGCAGGTGGCGCCAGGACGCGCCGCTCTTCAGCGTCGCCCCCATCCACGACATGGCCCCGCCGGTACGGCCCCGGGCCGGCTCGGGCGGCGCCACGTCCAGGCCGAGCAGCCCGCGCGCCCGCGCCCGCTCCACGGCGCCGAAGCCGCGGCACAGGGCGAGGGCGCCGGCCAGGACCGGGATGCCGAGGAAGGTGACGAGGAGCCCCGCGCCGGCCGAGACGAGGGCGATGGAGAGGGCGAAGTAGACGCAGCTCAGCGGAAGCCCGAGCACCAGATAGCCGAACTCGCGCCAGGTGCGGGCCTCGAACGGCGCGCGGATCGCGGCGGGGAGGCGGGTGGAGGCGGCCATCGCTGGTGTCCGTTTCTGCTCGGGAAGGTGATGTCTCAAGGCTTCCGTGCGGGCGCGCCCCGGACCATGAGGAAGGTCGGCGTCTCCACCGGGGGGTTTTCCCTACCTGGGGGCTCGGGGAGCCCCCGAGAGCCCCGGCTCGGCTCACGCCGAAGCCGACCGCCCCCGCCACGGCAGCTCCGCCGTGACCGTCGTCGGGCCGCCCTCCGGCGAGTCGAGGACGAACAGGCCGTCGACCGCCCCCAGGCGCTCCGCGAGCCCCGCCATCCCCGTCCCGCCGTCCAGCCGGGCCCCGCCGCGCCCGTCGTCCCGTACCTGAAGCAGCAGCCGGTCGTCCCGCCGCCACACGTCCACGGAGGCGGAGCGGGCCCGCGCGTGCTTGGAGACGTTCTGGAGCAGCTCGGACACGGTGAAGTACGCGATGCCCTCGATGGCCTCGGCCGGCCGTTCTGCCAGATCGACCGTCACCTTCACCGGGACCGTGCACCGCGCGGCGATCGACGACAGCGCGGCATCGAGCCCCCGGTCGGTCAGGACCGCCGGGTGGATGCCCCGGGCCAGATCGCGCAGCTCCTGGAGCGCCAGCTTCACCTCGCCGTGCGCCTCGTCGACCATCGCGGCGGCCGCCTCCGGGTCCTCCAGCAGCTTCTCCTTCGCCAGACCCAGGTCCATGGCGAGCGCGACGAGCCGGGCCTGCGCGCCGTCGTGCAGATCGCGCTCGATCCGGCGCAGATCGGCCGCGGCGGTGTCCACGACCACACCCCGGTCCGTCTCCAGCTCGGCGATCCGCCGCTCCAGCTCGTCCGAGGGCGAGAGCAGCCCGCGGACCATGGCCCGGTCGGCGGTGGACAGCCCACGGGCGACGAACGGCAGCACGGGCCAGAGCACGATCAGCGAGACCAGGGTGACGGTGAACGTCACGATCCCCCAGGGCAGCCGGATGAAGCTGTACAGCATCGTCCGCCACGCCACCGGGTCCTTCAGCGCCGTCCACAGCCAGGGGAAGAAGCCGTGCCGACGGGGGAGCGGGCTCGGCTCCTCCACCCGTACGCCGAGCAGCACCCGGGCCCTCGCCCGCTCGCTCCGGCCGATCCCCCGCGCCCCGGCGAGAGCGAGGGCGAGCAGCGGCAGGCCGACCACCGTGACGGCCAGACCCACACCGACGGCGACCGACACCACCACGTACACGAAGCCGACCAGGGCGGCGGGCAGGTTGGTGAGGAGGAAGGAGATCTCCTTCCACGTGTGCCGGCCGTATGCGAAGCGCGCGGGCGGCAGGGGGGTCTCGGTGTCGACGCTCATGCGCCAAGCGTGCCGGTCGGGGGGCTCGGCACGCCATGGGGTTCGTAGGTGAAGGGGAGTAGGGATATCCCCACCGCTCAGTCTGTGACACACCGCTTACCGGATCTTTAGCAGGGCCTAGACTCGCGTGCGAAGGATCGTCGAAACGGATCGTCGAAACGGGCAGGAAGCGAGGGGTGGACGTGCCGGATCCGACCGTGCGGGCGGGCATCGGACTCGCGGCGGACTACTTCCAGTCGTACTCCGTCGTCGGACTGATGGCCGCGATCGGCGTGCTCTTCGTCGCCGTCGCGTTCGGCGCGGGCAGGCTGCTGCGGCCCGTCGTCCCGACGCGGGAGAAGCTGCTGACGTACGAGTGCGGTGTCGACCCGGTGGGCGAGGGCTGGGCACACACCCAGGTCCGCTACTACGTCTACGCCTTCCTCTACGTCATCTTCGCCGTCGACTCGATCTTCCTCTTCCCCTGGGCGACCGTGTTCGCCGCGGCCGGCTACGGCGCGACGACGCTGGTCGAGATGTTCATCTTCCTCGGCTTCCTGGCCGTGGGACTGCTCTACGCGTACAAGAAGGGGGTCCTGACATGGACGTGACCCCGACTCCGGCCCCCACCCCGCTTCCCACCCCGACGCTCGGCCCTCTCGCCCGCCTGGCGCCGGAGCCGATGAAGGTGGTCCTGAACTGGGGCCGCCGCTACAGCCTCTGGGTCTTCAACTTCGGCCTCGCCTGCTGCGCGATCGAGTTCATCGCCGCGTCGATGGCCCGCCACGACTTCATCCGGCTCGGCGTGATCCCGTTCGCGCCGGGGCCGCGCCAGGCCGACCTCATGATCGTCTCCGGCACGGTGACGGACAAGATGGCGCCGGCGGTCAAGCGGCTGTACGAGCAGATGCCGGAGCCCAAGTACGTCATCTCCTTCGGCGCCTGCTCGAACTGCGGCGGGCCGTACTGGGACTCGTACTCGGTGACGAAGGGCGTCGACCAGATCATCCCCGTCGACGTGTACGTGCCGGGGTGCCCGCCGCGTCCGGAGGCGCTGCTTCAGGGGATTCTGAAGCTCCAGGAGAAGATCGCGCGGGAGTCGCTGGCGGCGCGGTACTCGGGCCCGTCGGTGGGCCAGCTGACGAGCAGCCTGGTGTCCCCGCCGAAGCCGGGCGGTGATGACCAGTGAACGCGAACGCGTACGACTCCCTCCCGGAGGGCGTGACCGAGGTCTTCGGCGAGGAGGCGACGGCGGAGCGGGCGTACGAGCTCCTTACGGTGGACGTGCCGGTCGGCTCGTGGATCGCCGCGCTGGAGATCGCGCGGGACAAGCTGGGCTGCACGTACTTCGACTGGCTGAGCGCGGTGGACGAGCCGGGCGTGGGCTTCCGGGTCTGCGCGCACGTGGTGGCACTGGAGGGCGGCGCGGTACGTCGCCTGCTGCTGCGCACGACGGTGCCGCACGAGTCTCCCGTGCTGGCTTCGGCGGTCCCTGTCTACGCGGGCGCGGAGTGGCACGAACGGGAGACGCACGAGATGTTCGGCGTCGAGTTCACGGACCACCCGAACCTCGTCCCGCTGCTCCTGCCGGAGAACTTCGAGGGGCATCCGCTGCGGAAGGACTTCGTCCTGGCGGCGCGCGTCGTGAAGGCGTGGCCGGGAGCGAAGGAACCGGGTGAATCGGAGCACGGCGGCCCCAAGCGCCGCCAGATGCTTCCCCCGGGCGTCCCCGACCCCAACGACTGGGGCCCCCTGAAGGGCCAGCTCCCCCCTGCCCCGACCCGCCCCACCCGCGCCACCGCCACCGCCGACCGCCCCCCACGCCGCACCCGCACGACAGCAGAGGGCTCCGCTACCCAGGCGGCGGCGCCCGCGACGGAGCCGGGCGCGGTTCCGCCCGCCGCAGCGGGCAGCACCGATGCAGCCCCGGCCGCCCCTGAGCCGGGTGCCGGCGCGCCCCCGCGCCCGCCGCGCCGTGCCCGCAGCGCGGCGGAGGGCTCCGCGAGCCAGGCGGCCGCGCCCGCGACGGAGCTGGGCGCGGTTCCGCCCGCCGGAGCGGGCGGTGCCGATGCCGGCCCGGCTGCCCCTGAGCCGGGTGCCGGCACGCCCACGCGCCCGCCCCGCCGCTCGCGCAGCGCCGCTGACGGCTCCGCGAGCCAGGCGGCCGCGCCCGCCGAGCCTGCGCCGCCGCGAACCCGCAGCTCGGATGCCCCCTGGCACCACGCCCGCCCGGCGTTCGAGGACCAGGCCACCACGCCCCCCGAGGCGGAACCCGCCACTGAGGCGGCCCCGGCCCCGAAGCCCGAGCCCGCCCCCGAGGCGGCACCGGCCCCCCAGGCCGAGCCCGCCCCGGACACGGAACCCGCCCCCGAGGCCGAGCCCGCCCCCGACGCGGAACCGGCCCCGGAGTCGGCCGCCGCCCCCGAGGCCGAGCCCGCCCCGGACACGGAACCCGCCCCCGAGGCCGAGCCCGCCCCCGACGCGGCCTCGGCCCCCGACGCGGTGCCCGCCCCCGAAACGGGCTCCGCCCCCCGGCCCGACCAGAACCCCACCCCCGACCCCACCGACCCCGACGGAGGCGAACCCGCGTGAACGACGCACTCGACGTCGCCCTGCGGCTGCTCGTCGTCTTCGGCGTGTTTCTCGTGCTGCCCCTCGTCGTCGGGCAGACCGAGCACAAGGTCATGGCCCACATGCAGGGCCGCCTCGGGCCCATGTACGCCGGTGGATTCCACGGGTGGGCCCAGCTCGTCGCCGACGGGGTCAAGTTCGCGCAGAAGGAGGACGTGGTTCCGGCCGACGCCGACCGCCGTGTCTTCCAGCTCGCCCCCGCCGTCGCCCTCCTCCCGTACCTCCTCGTCCTCGTCGCCATCCCCATCGGCCCGAGCGAAGGCGCCGTCGGCGTGATCGTCGACGCCGGCATCTTCTTCGTCCTCGCCGCCATGGGCGTCGGCGTCCTCGGCAGCCTCATGGCCGGCTGGGCGTCCGCGAACAAGTTCTCCCTTTTGGGAGGGCTCCGCACCGCCGCCCAGCTGCTCGCCTACGAGCTCCCGATGCTGCTCACCGCCGCCTCCGTCGCGATGGCCGCCGGCACCGTCTCCCTCCCCGGCATCCTCAACGCCTTCGAGTGGTGGTGGCTGCCCTGGCAGATCGTCGGCGCCCTCGTCTTCTTCGTCGCCGGCCTCGCCGAGCTGCAGCGCCCGCCGTTCGACATGCCCGTCGCCGACTCCGAGATCATCTTCGGCGCGTACACCGAGTACACCGGCCTCCGCTTCGCGCTCTTCCTGCTCGCCGAGTACGCCGGCATCGTCGTCCTCTGCGCCCTCACCACCGTCCTCTTCCTCGGCGGCTGGCACGGCCCCTTCGGCGCCGACGGCCTCGGCTGGGTCTGGACCCTCCTCAAGATCGCGATCCTCGCCTTCCTCGTCATCTGGCTGCGGGTGTCCTACCCCCGGCTCCGCGAGGACCAGCTCCAGAAGCTCGCCTGGACGACGCTCGTCCCGCTCGCCCTCGCGCAGATCGCGCTCACCGGCATCGTGAAGGTGGCGATCCAGTAATGCCCATCCCCGGTTCCGGCCTGGCCAAGGGCCTCGCCGTCACGCTCCGCACCATGACGAAGCGCGCCCACACCGCGCAGTACCCGGACAAGCAGCCCGAACTCCCGCCCCGCACCCGCGGCGTCATCGGGCTCTTCGAGGAGAACTGCACGGTCTGCATGCTCTGCGCCCGCGAGTGCCCCGACTGGTGCATCTACATCGACTCCCACAAGGAGACGGTGCCGGCCGCCACCCCCGGCGGCCGCGAGCGCAGCCGCAACGTCCTCGACCGCTTCGCGATCGACTTCGCCCTCTGCATGTACTGCGGTATCTGCATCGAGGTCTGCCCCTTCGACGCGCTGTTCTGGTCGCCCGAGTTCGAGTACGCGGAGACCGACATCCACGACCTCACCCACGAGCGCGACAAGCTCCGCGAGTGGATGTGGACGGTTCCGGAACCGCCCGCGCTCGACCCGCGCGCCGAGGAGCCGAAGGAGCTCGCCGCGGCCCGCAAGGCGGCGGAGAAGGCCGCCGCCCAGGCCGCCGCCGAGGCCGCCGCCCAGACCGAGGAGGGCCAGGAGTGAACCTCGCCGCAGCACTCGCCGCAGCCACCCCCGGCTTCCTCTCGCCCACCGGCGTCGAGATCGCCTTCCTCCTCGTCGGCCTCGCCACCCTCGGCGCCGCCGCCGTCACCGTCACCACCCGCCAGCTCGTGCACGCCGCGCTCTGGCTGGTCGTGACCCTCGGCGGGCTCGCCGTCGAGTACCTCCTCCTCACCGCCGAGTTCATCGCCTGGGTCCAGGTACTGATCTACGTCGGTTCCGTCGTCGTCCTCCTCCTCTTCGGTCTCATGCTCACCAAGGCCCCCATCGGCCGCTCCCCGGACGCCGACTCGGGCAACCGCCCCGTCGCCCTCGCGGTCGCGCTCGCCGCGGCCGCCGCCCTCGTCTGGGTGGTCGTCGACGCCTTCCGTACCACCTGGATCGACCTGGACGGACCGGCCCAGGGCTCCACCACGGTGTCCGGCGAGATCCTCTTCCGGCACTGGGTGCTGCCCTTCGAGGCGCTCTCCGTCCTCCTCCTCGCCGCGCTGGTCGGCGCGATCGTCCTGTCCCGCAAGAACGCCACGGAGGCCCGGGACTGATGCATCTCGCCTACCCCGCCGTCCTCGCCGCCCTGCTCTTCTGCGTCGGCCTCTACGGCGTCCTCGCACGCCGCAACGCGATCCTGGTCCTGATGTCCGTCGAGCTGATGCTCAACGCCGTCAACCTCAACCTGGTCGCCTTCGACATCTGGCTCCGCGACGCCCTGCACGCCGGCCAGGCGCTCACCCTCTTCACCATCGCCATCGCCGCCGCCGAGATCGGCATCGGTCTCGCGATCGTCCTGATGGTCTACCGCAACCGCGGCACCTCGGACGTCGACCGCCTCCGCGACACCAAGGAGACACCCACCGACGCCGACGAGAAGGCCGAGGCCACCGCGTGACCACCACGACCCTCGCCTTCCTCGTCCCCCTCCTTCCCTTCCTCGGCTCCGCCGCCGGCCTGCTCCTCGGCCGGACCGCGCCCGGCTTCGTCCGCCCCCTCGCGGTCCTGCCGACGCTCGCGGCCGCCGTCCTGGCCGTCCTGGTCGCCGTCCGGCAGGGCGGCGGGAAGACGATCACGGCCGCCACCCAGCTCACCCCCACCGGCTCGGTCCCCGTCGACCTGTCCCTGTACATCGACGGCTTCGCCGCCCTCGTCGCCGTCCTCGTCGGCGTGGTCGCCACCTGCGTGCAGATCTACTCGACCGGGTACCTCCGCGACGACCCGCGCTACCCCTCGTACGCCGCGCTCGTCTCCCTCTTCACCTCCGCGATGCTGCTCGTCGTCTACTCCGGCGACCTGATGGTGCTCCTGGTCGGCTGGGAGATCATGGGCATCTGCTCGTACTTCCTCGTCGGCCACTACTGGGAGATCCCCGAGGCGCGGGCCGCCTCGCTCAAGGCCTTCCTGGTCACCAAGCTCGGCGACATCCCCTTCCTGTTCGGGCTCTTCGCGCTCGCCACGGACGCGGGCACGTTCCAGATCCGCGGGATCCTCGGCGCCGTCGCCGCGGGCGGCCTCGACCACCCCACGATCGTCGCGCTGCTGCTCCTCGCCGGCGTCGCGGGCAAGTCCGCGCAGTTCCCGCTGCACACCTGGCTCCCCGACGCGATGGCCGGCCCCACCCCCGTCTCCGCGCTCATCCACGCGGCGACGATGGTCGCCGCCGGCATCTACTTCGTCGCACGCCTGCTGCCCGTCTTCGCCGCGTCCGCCGCCGCGCTGACCCTGCTCGCCGTGATGGCCGCCGTCACGATGGTCGGCTCGGCGCTCGCCGCGCTCGCCCAGGACGACATCAAGCGCGTCCTCGCCTACTCGACCATCGGCCAGCTCGGCTACATGGCCGGCGCCCTGGCCGTCGGCGACCGCGGGGCCGCCGTCTTCCACCTCATGGCGCACGGCGCCTTCAAAGCCCTCCTCTTCCTCGCCGCCGGCGCGGTCATCCACGCCGCCGGTACGAACTCGCTCTCGGCCATGTCCCGCATGAGCAGCCTGACGAAGCGGATCCCCGACGCGTACTGGACGATGACCGTCGCCCTCCTCGCGCTCGCCGCCCTGCCACCGTTCGCCGGCTTCTTCTCCAAGGAAGCCGTCCTCGTGGCCGCCGAGCACACCGCCCTCGGCGAGCGGACCGTCGCCCCCGCCGGGGCCGGCTGGACCGTCCTCGTCGCGGGCCTGCTCACCGCCCTCCTCACCGCCGCCTACGCGACCCGCCTGTGGCTGCTCGCCTTCCGCGGCCGCGGCGCCGCAGCCCCGGACCACGGCCGCCAGCCGCTCGCCATGACCACCGTCCTGTGGGTGCTCGCCGTCCCCTCCCTCGGCTTCGGTCTGACCGTCACGTACCTCGACGACTGGTTCGACGGCCACGCCCTCACCCCGACCGTCACCACCGCCGTCCTCGGCACGGGCATCGCCGTTATCGGCGCGGCCGTCACTTACGCCGTCTGGCGCACCCTCGCCACCAGGGCCCCCGCCCGCGAACCGGTCACCGCGCATGTCGCCCACCCCGACGCCGAGGCGGGCCAGGTCGAGGCCGAGGCCCTGCACCTGCCGCACCCCGCCGAGGACCCGACCGACCCCGGCCGCGCCCTGCTCGGCCCCCTGCACCGCCCCGCGGCCGCCGGCTTCCACCTGGACGCCCTCTACGCCACCGTGTTCGTCCGCCCCGTCCTCGCCGCGGCCTCCCTGGTCCGCTTCCTGGACCGCGAGGTCGTCGACACCTATGTGAACGGCGCGGGCACCGGCACCAAGTGGCTCGGCTGGCTCGTCCGCCGCGCCCAGACCGGCAACGTGCAGACCTACCTGAGCGCCCTGCTCGCCGGCTCCGTCGTCCTGGCGATCGCCGCCGTACTCGTCGCCGCCGGAGCGTGAGACGTGATCGATATCAGCGAATCCGTGATGCAGTTCCTTCTTGCGTTGATCGTCGCCGGCCCGCTCATCGGCGCCGCCGCCGCTCTCCTCCCGGCCCCTCCGGGGCTGAAGGGGAAGTCCCCCGACCAGGCCGTGCTCCGCCACGGCGTCGTCGTCACCGGCGTGATCCTCGCCGCCGCGATCGTCCTCACCCTCGGCTTCGACCACGACCAGCCGTCGAAGATCCAGGCCAGCACGGACATCAAGTGGATCCCCGCACTCGACGTGCGCCTCCACCTCGGTGTCGACGGCATTTCCCTCCCCCTCCTGGTCATGACCGCGCTCCTGACCTTCCTCTGCGCGCTCTACAGCTACTTCAAGATGCCTGCGGGCCCTTCCCCCAAGGGCTTCGTCGCTCTCCTCCTCGTCCTCGAGTCCGGCACCCTCGCGACCTTCGCCGTCCTCGACCTCGTCCTGTTCTTCCTGGCCTTCGAGATGGTCCTCATCCCGATGTACTTCCTCATCGCCCGCTGGGGCGGCGAGGGCCGGGGGCCCGCCGCCTGGAAGTTCATCCTCTTCACGCTGCTCGGCTCGGTCGTCATGCTGCTCGGCCTGCTCCTCATCGGCGTGAAGGCGGGCACGTTCGACATGGTGGCACTCGCCACTGACAACGGCCGTGGACTGACCACATCCGTGCAGGTCATCGCCGTTCTCGCGATCGGGATCGGGCTCGCCGTGAAGACCCCGATGTGGCCGCTGCACAGCTGGCTCCCGGACGCCCACACCGCCGCCCCCACGGTCGGCTCGGTCCTCCTCGCCGGCGTCCTGCTGAAGATGGGTACGTACGGGTTCGTCCGGATCCTCCTGCCGATCACCCCCGACGGCATGCGGATCTTCGCGCCCTACCTCGCCGCCTTCGCCGCCGTCGGCATCGTCTACGGATCCCTCGCCTGCCTCGCCCTCACACGCCCCGGCATCAACGGCGACCTCAAGCGGCTGATCGCGTACTCCTCCGTCGGCCACATGGGCTTCGTCCTCCTCGGCATCGCCACCATGACCCCGACCGGCGTCAACGGCGCGCTCTTCGCCAACATCGCCCACGGCCTCATCACCGGCCTGCTGTTCTTCCTCGTCGGGGCGCTGAAGGACCGGTACGGCACCGCCGACCTCGACACCCTCGCCGGCGCCACCGGCGCCGCGCTCTACGGTCGCGCCCCGCGCCTGGGCGGACTGCTCGCCTTCGCCGCCGTCGCCTCCCTCGGCCTGCCAGGACTGGCCGGCTTCTGGGGCGAGATGCTCGCCCTGTTCGGTGCCTTCGAACCGGCCGCGGGCCTCAGCCGCCCCGCCTTCCTCACCTTCATGGTCATCGGCGGCCTCGGCACCCTCCTCACCGCCGCGTACCTCCTCGTCGTCGTCCGCCGGGTCTGCATGGGCGGCCCCCGCCCGAGCGGGGAGAGCGCGATCGCCGACGTCCAGGGGTACGAGTTCGCCGCCTGGACCCCGCTCGTCGCCCTCACCGTCCTCGCCGGACTCTGGCCCGCGGTTCTCCTCGGCCTCACCGACCCGGCCGTGCAGCAGCTCCTCGCGGGAGGAAACTCGTGACCCTCACGACCCTCGTCCAGTCCGTCGACTGGCTCGCGATCGCGCCGCCCACCCTCGCCGCCGTGGTCGCCCTGGCCGTGCTCATCGCCGACCTCTTCGTCCCCGAGCGGCACAAGCAGCTCCTCGGCTGGACCGCGATCGGCGGCCTCGTCGCCTCGATCGCCCTGCTCGTCCCGCTGCGCGCCGGCGACCGCTCGACCTTCTGCCTCACCACCGAACCGGCCGCGACCGCCGCGTGCAGCTACACCGTCGACCGCTTCACCCTCGTCATCCAGTTCCTGGTGTTCGGCGGCGCGCTGCTCGCCGCCCTGCTCTCCCTCGCCGACACACGCGACAAGCTCCCCGCCGGAGAGTTCTGGTTCCTGCTGCTCTCCTCGGCCGCCGGCGCCGCCCTGCTGCCCGCCTCCCGCGACCTCGCGACCCTCGTCGTCGCCCTCGAAGTGGCCTCGCTGCCCGCCTTCGCGCTCGTCGGCATGCGCCGCGGCGACCGCCAGTCCAGCGAGGCGGCACTGAAGTTCTTCCTCTCCTCGGTCACCGCGACCGCCGTGACCCTGCTCGGCGTCAGCTTCGTGTACGGCGCGACCGGCACCCTCCACCTCACCGAGGTCGCCCAGCGCCTCGAGGACGTCCCGGGCCAGCTGGAGACCCTCGCCCAGGCGGGCGTGGCCCTCACCCTCGTCGGCTTCGCCTTCAAGACGGCCGCCGTCCCCTTCCACTTCTGGGTCCCCGACACCTACATCGGCGCCCCGCTGCCCGTCGCCGGCTACCTCTCGGTGGTCGGCAAGGCCGTCGGCTTCACCGGCCTCATCCTGGTCACGGTCGTCGCCTTCCCCTCGTACGCCGACGTCTGGGGCCCGGCCCTCGCCGTCCTCGCCGCGCTCACCATGACCGTCGGCAACGTGGCCGCCCTGCGCCAGGTCTCCACGCGCGCGTGGAGCGCCGTCCGGCTGCTCGCCTGGTCCTCCGTCGCCCAGGCCGGCTACCTCCTCGTCCCGATCGCCGCCGCCGCGTACTCCAGCGACGACCAGATCGGCGCCACCGTCGCGTACGCCCTGATGTACGCCGTCGTGAACCTCGGCGCCTTCGCGGTCGCCGCCCTGGTCGCCCGTACGCACCCCGAGAACCGGATCGCCGACTACCGCGGCCTCTACGCCGCCAGTCCGCTCCTCGCGCTCACCATGGGCTTCTTCCTGCTCAATCTGGCCGGGCTGCCCCCCGGTATCATCGGCCTCTTCGCCAAGGTGACCGTCTTCTCGGCCGCGGTCGACGCCGGTCTCGGCTGGCTGGCCGTGATCATGGGCATCAACGTCGTGATCGGCCTCTACTACTACCTGCGCTGGACGGGGCTGCTCTTCCGCGCGCCGGTGGGGGAGCGGGCCCACGCGCGCGTGCCCGCCCCGATCAGCCTGGCGATCGCGCTGGCGGCCGTCGTCGGCGTCGTGCTGTCGGGCTACCCGCAGTTCGCGCTGAGCTTCGCGGCGCGCAGCCTGTTCTGACCCCAGGACCCCCCACACAGAAGAGCATCAAGGAGCGTCACCCGTGCTGAACGGTTTCAAGGACTTCATCCTCCGCGGCAACATCATCTCGATGGCCATCGGTCTGGCCGTCGGATCGGCGTTCACCGCGGTCGTGACCGGCTTCAGCAAGGCGTTCATCACCCCGCTCATCGGTCTGGCCACCGGCTCGGTCGGCGACTTCAGCGAGGCCAGCTTCAAGATCCGCGGTACGGAGTTCCCGTACGGCCTGGCCATCGCCGCCGCCATCGCCTTCGTGATCACGGCCGCCGTTCTCTACTTCTTCATCGTCGTCCCCATGACGAAGATCCAGGAGAAGTTCGCCAAGGAGGAGGCCGACGCGAAGTCCGAGAAGCGCGACTGCCCCCGCTGCTTCACCGAGATCCCCGCCATCGCCTCCCGCTGCGCCCACTGCACCAGCGAGGTCGAGCCCGTCGCCGCCGCGCTGGAGAAGCTGGGGAAGGCCGCCCTGCCCACGCCCCGCTGATCACCCGTACGGCCCACACCGCCCCCTGCGGGGGCCGGGGAACCCGTACCTCCCGCCTGGCGTTGACCAGTACGGGAGGGTCCACTGGACGAGTGGACCACCACTGAGCAAAGGGTTCCCCTGCCGCACCACTTGGAGGGCGTACCGTGCACCGCCGGCACAACGGGCTGAGGACCGCCGTACTCCTCGGAGGGCTCTCGGCCCTCATCATCGTCATCGGCAGCTTCTTCGGCCGGACAGGGCTGATCGTCGCGGTCTTCGTGGCGCTCGGCACGAACGCGTACGCCTACTGGAACAGCGACAAGCTGGCCCTGCGGGCCATGCGCGCCCGCCCGGTGAGCGAGTTCGAGGCCCCCGGGCTCTACAAGATGGTGCGGGACCTCTCCACCCAGGCCCGCCAGCCGATGCCCCGGCTCTACATCTCCCCCACCCAGGCGCCCAACGCCTTCGCCACCGGCCGGAACCCGCGGAACGCCGCCGTCTGCTGCACCGAGGGCATCCTCGCGATCCTCGACGAGCGCGAGCTGCGCGGCGTCATCGGCCACGAGCTGAGCCATGTCTACAACCGGGACATCCTGATCTCCTCGGTCGCCGGAGCGCTCGCCTCCGTGATCCTCTTCCTGGTCAACTTCGCCTGGCTGATCCCGATCGGACGCTCGGACGACGACGAGGGCCCGGGTCTGCTCGGCATGCTGCTGATCATGATCCTCGGCCCGATCGCCGCGTCCGTCATCCAGCTCGCCATCAGCCGCTCCCGCGAGTACGAGGCGGACGCCTCCGGCGCCTCGCTCACCGGCGACCCGCTGGCCCTGGCCAGCGCGCTGCGCAAGCTCGACGCCGGCACGAAGCAGCTGCCCCTCCCGCCCGAGCCGAAGATCGAGACAGCGAGCCACATGATGATTGCGAACCCCTTCGGAGCGGGCAGAGGGTTTTCGAAGATGTTCTCGACGCACCCGCCGATGGCGGAGCGCATCGCCAGACTCGAACAGATGGCAGGTCGCCGCTCGTGAAGACAATCCTCAACGTCATCTGGCTGATCCTGTGCGGCTTCTGGATGTTCCTCGGCTACGTACTGGCCGGCATCCTGCTGTGCATCACGATCATCGGCATCCCCTTCGGGCTCGCCGCGTTCCGGATCGGGCTCTACGCCCTCTGGCCGTTCGGCTACACCGTCGTGGACCGCCGCGACGCGGGCGCGCCCTCCTGCGTGGGCAACGTGCTGTGGCTGATCCTCGCGGGCTGGTGGCTCGCGCTGGGCCACATCGCCACCGGCATCGTCCTCTGCGTCACGATCATCGGCATCCCGCTGGGCATCGCGAACTTCAAGCTGATCCCGGTCTCGCTGCTGCCCCTGGGCAAGGAGATCGTCCGCACGGACCAGGCGTACGGATACGGGGTCCACTAGCCCCTCACGTACCCGTGTGCCGCCCCTGGCTCACCGCGTACGCGACCGTGCCCGCCGCGAGGACCCCGACCCCGGCCAGTACCGAGCCGAGAGGCAGCGCGAACGCCAGCGCCCCGCAGCCGGCCAGACCGATCGCCGCCAGGACCCGCTGCGCAAGGCCCGAGCGGCGCGAGTGGCCCGACCCGCCCGACTCGTCCGAGCGGCCCGACCCGCCCAGCGTCCACGCGGAGGCGTTGGCGATGCCGTAGTAGACGAGCACGCCGAACGACGAGAACCCGATCGCGCCCCGCACGTCTGCCGTGCCCGCCACCACGGCCACCACCGCGCCCACCGCTAGCTCCGCCCGGTGCGGCACCTGGAAGCGGGGATGCACGGCGGCGAGCGCCGACGGCAGATGCCGGTCCCGGGCCATCGCCAGCGTCGTACGGGACACCCCGAGGATCAGCGAGAGCAGCGAGCCCAGCGCCGCGACCGCCGCGCCGACCGTGACGACCGGGACCAGCCACCCGGCGTCGGCCGCCCGCGCCGCGTCGACCAGCGGGGCGGCGGAGGCCGCCAGGGCCTGCGGCCCCAGGACGGCCAGGACGCACACCGCCACCGCCGCGTAGACGGCCAGCGTGATCCCGAGGGCGAGCGGCACGGCCCGCGGGATGGTCCGGGCCGGATCGCGCACCTCCTCGCCGAGCGTCGCGATCCGCGCGTACCCCGCGAACGCGAAGAACAGCAGCCCCGCCGCCTGGAGCACCCCGCCCGCCGTCACCTCCGCGTCGAGCGCGAGCCGCCCGAAGTCCGCCTCGCCGGTGCTCAGCGAGGTGACGATCACGGCGGCCAGGACGGCCAGGACCAGCGCCACGATCACCCGCGTCAGCAGGGCGGACTTCTGCACACCGCCGTAGTTCACGGCTGTCAGCGCCACCACGGCCGCGACCGCCACCGCATGCGCCTGCCCCGGCCACAGATACGCCCCGACCGTCAGCGCCATCGCCGCGCACGAGGCCGTCTTGCCGACGACGAACGCCCAGCCGGCCAAGTACCCCCAGAACGGCCCGAGACGTTCGCGACCGTACACATAGGTACCGCCCGAGGCCGGGTACAGCGCGGCCAGCCGGGCCGAGGCCATGGCATTGCAGTACGCGACGACCGCGGCGACCCCGAGCGCCGGCAGCAGCCCCGCGCCCGCCGCCCCCGCCGCCGGGCCGAGCGCGACGAAGATCCCGGCACCCAGCATCGAGCCGAGCCCGATGACGACGGCGTCGAAGACCCCGAGGGAGCGTCGCAGTTCCTGTGTCATGCCCCGCACATTACGGTGCTCCGCAACCGCACCCGACACCCCCGCGTCTTCCCCTGCATGAACATCCTCAGCTGGATCGTCCTGGGCCTCCTCGCGGGCGTCATAGCCAAGATCCTGCTCCCCGGCCGAGACCCGGGCGGGCTCATCGGCACGACCGTCATCGGCATCGCCGGCGCCTTCGTCGGCGGCTGGCTCTCGTCCACGCTCCTGGACCGCCCGATCACCACCGGCTTCTACGACACCGCCACCTGGCTCTCGGCCATCGGCGGCGCGCTGGTGCTGCTCATCGCATACCGGATCCTGTTCGGCCACTCACGCTCGCGCTAAAGCTGGAGCCCCGTCTCGCGCAGGGTGATGTTCAGCCGCCCCGTCAGCCCAAGGGCCGGATCACCCGTCCCCGCGTACACCTTCGGCACACCGTGGTACGCGAAGCGCGAAGGCCCGCCGAACACGAAGAGATCCCCGGACGCCAACTCCACATCCGTGTACGGCTTCCCCCGGGTCTCGGTGTTCCCGAACCGGAACACGCAACGGTCACCGAGGCTCAGCGACACCACCGGCGCGCCGGACCGCTCCTCCTTGTCCTGGTGCAGCCCCATCCGGGCGCCGGCGTCGTAAAAGTTGACGAGAGCGGTGTCGGGGCTGAAGTTGACGTCCTCCCCATAAACCTCACGAACGGCCGCCCGCCCCAAGTCACCCAGCCACCCGGGCAGTTCGAGACCCACCGCGTCGAGATACCGGTACGGAACCCAGCGCCGCCCCAGGCAGAGCGACCGCACGGACATCACCCCACCGCCCGGCAGCACGGTGTGCCGGTACGGAACGGGCCCGCGCCCCCACTCCCGGCAGGCGGCCACCAACTCCCGCTGCCGGTCGAGGGAGAGCCACCCCGGCACGTGCACGGCGCCGGGGGCGACGACGGCCCGCTCGCGCGGAAAGAGCGCGTCCATCACACCGCCAGGGCGCCTTCAAGTCCGAGCAGCCGCTCCTTGCGCTCCAGGCCGGCCGCGTAGCCGCGCAGCGCGCCGTCGGCGCCCACGACCCGATGGCAGGGCCGCACCACGAGCAGCGGATTACGCCCGATGGCGGTGCCGATGGCCCGCACCCCGGCCCCGGAGGACCCCACCGTCCGGGCGATGTCCCCGTACGAGACGGTGGCGCCGTACGGGATCTCCTCCAGGGCCTGCCAGACGCGCCGCTGGAAGTCCGTACCGCGGTCCGCGAACGGGATGTCGAACCGCTCCCGGCGCCCCGCGAAGTACTCGTCGAGCTGCCCGGCGATCCCCTCGAAGGCCTCGGGCGCGTGCCGCCAGCCGTCCTCGACGGCGGCACCGCCCTTCTGCCCGGGCAGCGACAGCGAGACGAGCGCGGTCGGCCCGCCCTCGCCTGCGCACCGCCCGACGAGCAGCATCCGGCCCAGGGGCCCGTCGACGTACGCGTACACCGTCATGGCGGTTCCTCTCCTCGCACTCACTTCAAGCCCAGTGTGCGAGGCCTGCCGAGGCGGGAGCTGGCGGTTTTCGGACACGCAGTTCGTGGCTAGCGGTAGTTCACGAACTGGATCGCGAAGTCGAAGTCCTTGCCCTTGAGCAGCGCCTGCACGGCCTGCAGGTCGTCCCGGCTCTTCGAGCTGACCCGCAGCTCGTCACCCTGGACCTGCGCCTTGACGCCCTTGGGGCCCTCGTCGCGGATGACCTTGGAGACCTTCTTGGCGTTCTCCTGGGAGATGCCCTCCTCGATCGTGGCGAAGATCTTGTACTCCTTGCCGGACAGCTGCGGCTCGCCCGCGTCCAGCGACTTCAGCGAGATCCCGCGCTTGATCAGCTTGGTCTCGAAGATGTCGAGGATCGCCTTCACGCGCTCCTCGCCGTTCGCCTGCATCAGGATCTTCTCGCCCGACCAGGAGATCGAGGCGTCGGTGCCCTTGAAGTCGTAGCGCTGCGAGATCTCCTTCGCGGCCTGGTTGAGGGCGTTGTCGACCTCCTGCCGCTCGACCTTGGAGACGATGTCGAAACTGGAGTCGGCCATGACGTGTGGCTCCTTGCTCGAATGCGATGCGGTTGCGTTGGCGTACGCCGCCAAGCCTAGTCATCCGATCACGCCCGAACCGCTGATCAATCCGGTGGCGAAGCACCCCTGAGGATCAGGTATCGTTTACGTCGTTGCCACGGAGCACCGCCGAAAGCGGCTCCGAGCAGCGACATCCCATGGCGGTGTGCCCGAGTGGCCAATGGGAGCGGACTGTAAATCCGTCGGCTTAGCCTACCCAGGTTCGAATCCTGGCGCCGCCACGCGATAGAGAAGGTCCCCGGTGCTCGCGCCGGGGACCTTCTTCGTTGTCGGGCCTCGGTCGGGGGCCTGATGGTCTATTCGCCCGCCACGGCCTTCACCGCCACGTCCACCGGGATCGAGCCGCTGATCACTTCCAGGGTCAGGCCGGCCGTCGCCGGGGTTTCCAGGAGTTCGGCCAGGACCGCCGCCACGTCGTCGCGCGGGATCGGGCCCTGGCCCGTCGAGGCCTCCAGGCGGATCAGGCCCGTGCCCGCGTCGTTCGTCAGCGTGCCGGGGCGCAGGATCGTCCAGTCCAGGCCCTTGCGGGCGCGGATGTCGTCGTCCGCCGCGCCCTTGGCGCGCAGGTAGGCGTCGAAGACCGCGTCGCCCTCCTGGCCCGACTGGGCGCCCATCGACGAGACGACGAGGAAGCGGCGTACGCCCGCCCGTTCCGCCGCGTCGGCGAAGAGGACCGCGGCGCCGCGGTCCACGGTCTCCTTGCGGGCCGCGCCGCTGCCCGGGCCCGCGCCCGCCGCGAAGACCGCCGCGTCGGCGCCCGTCAGGACCGCCGCGACCATCTCCACCGTGGCCGACTCCAGGTCCAGGACGACCGGCTCCGCGCCCACCGCGCGCAGGTCGTTGGCCTGGTCCGGGTCGCGGATGATCCCCGCGGGCTCGTGCCCCGCCGCCGAGAGCAGCCGCTCCAGACGCAGGGCGATCTGACCATGTCCTCCAGCGATGACAATGCGCATACTCACGACCGTACGACGGGACCGGCCGGAGGGCTTCCCGGATCCGGACGTTCCGGGCGTGCCTGACGTGGGAGGTCGAGCGCCGCCGCCGAGTCGCAGTACTCGCGGACCGCGCTCGTCCGGGCCACCACCCGCCCCCGGTGCACGACGATCCGGCTGTACGCGAGGGACAGCACGCCCGAGAGGCGTTCGCCGCGCACCGCGAGCAGCTCGGCGGGGAACCCGGCCTCGACCCGTACCTCGGCGAGCCCCATCGCCGTACGCGCCGCCCCGCTCACCGCCCCGTACGCGTCCTCGGCCGGCAGCCCGCCGAGCGAGGCCAGCAGATACGCGGCCTCCAGCGGGTCCCCGCGCCCCACCGGGTTGGCGACGTCCCGCAGTGCCCCGCTGCCGGCCGCCAGCCGCACGCCGGCGGCCCGCAGCAGGCGGACCGGCGCGGTGCCGCGCGTCTCCGTCGCCTCACAGCCGCCCTGCGGCAGGCAGACCACCGTCACGCCGGCCGCGGCCAGCTGGTCCGCCGCGCGCCGTGCCGCGTCCGAGGGGAGCCGGGAGAGCCCCGCGCAGGGCCCGATCGTCACGCCGGGCCGCAGCCCGCCGGCCATGGCCGCGAACCGGGCGAGCCGCGCCGGGTCGTCCGCGTCGGTGTGCAGGTCGACCGGGCAGCCCTGCTCGGCCGCCACGTCCAGGACCGCCTCCACGTACCCGGCCGGGTCGGGGTCCAGGTCTGGGCAGCCGCCCACCACGCCGGCGCCCATCTTCACCGCGTCCCGCAGCATCGCGAGCCCGTCCGCGCCCGCCGCGCCGGTGAGCAGCCGGGGCACCGCGACCGTGGTCAGGTCCACGAGCCCGCGCAGCGAGCGCCGGGCCTGGAGGACGGCTTCGAGCGGGCCGAGCCCGTGGACGTCGCCGATCCGGACGTGCGCGCGCTGCGCGGTGGCGCCGTGGCCGAGCTGGAGCAGCGCGGCCTCGGTGGCCCGCCGCTGAACCTCCTCGGGGGCGTACGAGACGGGGCCAGGGGTGTCCGCGCTGAGCGCGGTGTCGGCGTGGGCGTGCGGTTCGGCGGGGGCGGGGAGCAGCAGATAGCCGGCGAGGTCGACGCGGGCGCCGACGGCGGTGAGGCTGCCCGCGGTGCCGACGGCCTCGATGCGGCCGCCGACCAGCCGGACGTCGACCGTCCGCCCGTCGGTGAGGCGGGCGTTGGAGAGCAGGAGCGAGGTGGAGTCGGCGGTGGCGGCGGACCGGTCGTCGGGCGGCTGGGGCTGCTTGCTGTCGGCTGACATCGGCCTCCTCAAGGCTCCTCGAGCTCACGGTCACGTTCAAGCTCACGTTCAAGCTCAAGATCAAGATCACGCAGCGTGGGGCCGAGCCTAGGGGCGCTCCGGCCGCCCTTCGAGGAGGTGGGCAATAGTCGTACTGGCGAGGCCACGTGTGGCGTACGGGACGGGCGTGGCGGGGGCGTAGCGCGGGTGCGGCGCGGGCGTGAGGGGCACGCGCGCGTGCCCGTCCGCGGGGGCCGGGAAACGGATTTGGGCGATCGGCGGAGGACCGTGTAATGTCTTCATCGCTCGCCCCAATAGCTCAGTCGGTAGAGCGTCTCCATGGTAAGGAGAAGGTCTACGGTTCGATTCCGTATTGGGGCTCTGGTGAGAAGGAACCCGCCTTCGGGCGGGAACCAGATCATCAAAGCGGTGTAGCTCAGTCGGTAGAGCAAGCGGCTCATAATCGCTGTGTCACCGGTTCAAGTCCGGTCACCGCTACACACAGTAGCCGATTGTGGGGTCGGTCCTTCGATCGGCTACTCTTCTATGCGTTCATCCGTCCATCCGTCCGTCCAAGGAGCACTCACGTGGCTGCCACCGACGTCCGCCCGAAGATCACGCTGGCCTGCGTGGAGTGCAAGGAGCGGAACTACATCACCAAGAAGAACCGGCGTAACAACCCGGATCGCATGGAGATGAAGAAGCACTGCCCTCGCTGCAACTCGCACACGGCGCACCGCGAGACGCGCTAATCAGGCTCGTACACGAGGCCGTCCCCACCAGGGGGCGGCCTCGTGTCGTTTGTCGGCATCAAATCCAGGAGGTATCGAGTCCATGGCGCTCGACCAGTCCTTCGTGGGCCGGACCTATCCGCCCACTCCGCCGTACGAGGTCGGTCGCGAGAAGATCCGCGAGTTCGCCGAGGCGATCGGCGACGCGAATCCCGCCTACACCGACCAGGAAGCGGCGAAGGCCCTCGGCCACCCCGATGTGATCGCTCCGCCGACTTTCGTGTTCGCGATCACGTTCAAGGCCGCCGGGCAGGTCATCGAGGACCCGCAGCTGGGTCTGGACTACAGCCGCGTCGTGCACGGCGACCAGAAGTTCGCGTACACCCGCCCGGTGCGGGCGGGGGACCGGCTGTCGGTCACCTCGACCATCGAGGCGATCAAGTCGATGGCGGGCAACGACATCCTGGACATCCGCGGCGAGGTCCACGACGAGACCGGCGAGCACGTCGTGACCGCCTGGACCAAGCTCGTCTCGCGCGCGCCCGAGGAGGCCTGAGCATGGCTGCGAAGATCGCTTACGACGAGGTCGAGGTCGGCACGGAGCTGCCGGCGCAGTCCTTCCCGGTGACACGCGCCACACTCGTGCGGTACGCGGGCGCCTCCGGGGACTTCAACCCGATCCACTGGAACGAGAAGTTCGCCCGCGAGGTCGGTCTGCCGGACGTCATCGCGCACGGCATGTTCACCATGGCCGAGGCGATCCGGGTCGTGACGGACTGGGCCGGTGACCCGGCGGCCGTCGTCGAGTACGGCGTGCGCTTCACCAAGCCGGTGGTCGTGCCCAACGACGACGAGGGCGCGCTGATCGAGGTCGGCGCCAAGGTCGCGGCGAAGCTGGACGACGGGCTGGTCCGGGTGGACCTGACCGCGGTCTCGGCGGGCCAGAAGGTCCTGGGCATGTCCCGGGCCGTGGTCAGGCTGGCGTAGCGGGTGGAGGGGCGGGCCTTCCCGTGACGGGCCGCCTCTGAGGAGGCCCGCCTCTGGGGGCCCGCCCCTGGGAGGCCCGCCCCTGGGAGGCCCGCCCCTCTGGGGAGGCCCGCCCACAGCCTGGCTCGCCCGCCGTGCCGGGGCGGTCGGGGCGGGCCCGTAGTCTTGTGCGGGTGCAGGAACTTCACGACGCCCCCCTCGCCCCCCTGACCACCTTCCGGCTCGGCGGACCCGCCGTCCGGCTCGTCACGGCCACCACCGACGACGAGGTGGTCGCCGCCGTCCGTGAGGCGGACGCGGCGGGCACCCCGCTGCTCGTCATCGGTGGCGGATCCAACCTGGTCATCGGCGACAAGGGCTTCGACGGGACGGCCCTGCGCATCGCCACCACCGGGTTCGTGCTGGACGGCACGCGGCTGGAGCTGGCCGCCGGCGAGGTCTGGACGGACGCCGTCGCGCGCACGGTCGAGGCCGGGCTCGCCGGGATCGAGTGCCTGGCCGGGATCCCTGGATCCGCGGGCGCGACGCCGATCCAGAACGTCGGCGCGTACGGCCAGGAGGTCTCCGCCACCATCACGGAGGTCGTCGCCTACGACCGCCGGGCCGACGAGACGGTCACCCTCACCAACGCCGAGTGCGTCTTCTCGTACCGCCACAGCCGCTTCAAGGCCGACCCGGACCGCTACGTCGTGCTCCGCGTCCGCTTCGAGCTGGAGGACGCGGCGGGGCTCTCCGCGCCGATCAAGTACGCCGAGACCGCCCGCGCCGTCGGCGTCGAGGCCGGTGACCGCGTCCCGCTCGCGCAGGCCCGCGAGACCGTCCTGAAGCTGCGCGCCGGGAAGGGCATGGTCCTGGACCCCGCCGACCACGACACCTGGTCCGCCGGCTCCTTCTTCACCAACCCGATCCTGACGGCGGGGGAGTACAAGACCTTCCTCACGCGCGTCGCCGCGCGCCTCGGCGACGACGTGACCCCGCCGGCCTTCCCCACCGGGGACGACGGCGCCGTCAAGACCTCCGCGGCCTGGCTGATCGACAAGGCCGGCTTCACCAAGGGGTACGGCTCCGGCCCCGCCCGTATCTCCACCAAGCACACCCTCGCGCTTACCAATCGCGGCGAGGCCACCACCGAGGACCTCCTCGCGCTCGCCCGCGAGGTCGTCGCCGGTGTGCGCGACGCCTTCGGGATCACGCTCGTCAACGAGCCGGTGACCGTCGGCGTCAGTATCTGAGTGGAACCCTCCCGGTCCCCCAGGTTGTCGAGTGGGTGACAGGCTCCCCAGAAGCGGGGCCGCACACTCGTCGAGGGGGGAGCCGTGGAGGGGACGGGCCCACCGGAGTTCGCCGCGTTCGCGGAGTCGGCGTACGCCTCATTGCTGCGCACCGCCCGGCTCCTGACCGGCGACCCGCACGCCGCCGAGGACCTCGTCCAGACCGCGCTGGTCAAGGTCTACCTGCGCTGGGGCGGCTCGGCCGGCTGGGACTCGCCCCAGGCGTACGCCCGCAAGGTCGTCGTCAATCTCTACGCGACCTGGCGCCGGCGCCGCTGGCACACCGAGGTCGTGCGCCCCGAGCACGACAGCGCGCCCGACGCCCACGACATGGCCGGTGGCGCCGACGCGCGCCTCGAACTGGCCCGCGCGCTCGCCGCCCTGCCCCGCGCGCAGCGCGCGGTGGTGGTGCTCCGCTTCTACGAGGACCTCTCCGTGGAACAGACGGCCGAGCTGCTCGGCTGCTCGCCCGGGACGGTCAAGAGCCGGACCAACAGGGCCTTGGAACGGCTGCGCGCCGGGGGCGCGCTCGCCGGATACGCGGGTACGGCGGGTACGCCGGGTACGGGAAGGGGCGCGTGATGGACGACTCCCAGGACTCCCTGCGGCGGGGGCTGCGCGATCTGGCTGACGGGGACGCGGGACCGGCGCCTGTCGGCGCGGTCGTGGCGCGTGGGCGGCGGATCCGGCACGTACGGCGTTCGCTCGCGGCGGGGGCGGCGACGCTGGTGGTCGCGGGGGGCTCGGTCCTCGGCGTGCGCTGGACGGACCAGCCGCCCCCGCCCGCCGGGCCGGCCACTGCCACGCCCTCGTACCTGTACGAGGGGAAGTACCCGCCCCAGCAGCCCTCCCGGCCCGGAGACCCGCTGGACACCGGGCCGAGGACGCCCGTGGAGAACGTGCGCTACCGCTACGACCTCTCCGCCGTCTGCGATCTGCGGTACGCCGTCTTCGGGGGGCGGGTCTGGGAGCGGGCCGACGGCGGTGAGTCGGCCACGGTGCGGTGGGCGGCGGACCGTATGAGGGGCTACATGAGCTGGACGGACGGGCTGCGCTCCCGTACCGAACCGGACACGGCCGTCTTCGAGACGGATACGCCCGCCGCCCTGCCCGCGCTCCGCTTCCGCCTGCTGGCCGGGCCCGCGCCGGAGTGCCTCGGCCGGGAGCCCGAGCGGCGCTACCGGGACGCGCCGGCCGCCACGCTCGGCCCGCAGCGCCCGGAACGGGGGGTCCGGTACCCGTACGACATGACCAAGGAGTGCGACATGCGCTACGCGGTCTTCGCAGGCCGCCTCTGGCGCGCCGACGGCGACGGGCGGACGCAGACGGCCATCGACTGGGTGAACGACCTTCCGCTGGCCGGCTTCATGACCCTGACCTCGGAGGGGACCGCCGTCCTGGAGTGGCCGGGCGCGTCCGGGGAGACCCCGCGGACGACGACGTACCGTCCGGTGTGGGTGCGGGACGCCGACTGCGCACAGCCCTAGTACGCCACGCCCACGCCCTGCCTGACCGTCGCCTGGTCGTCGATCATCGCCAGCATGGCGTGGGCGACGTCGGCGCGGGCGAGGGTGCGGCCACGGGGCGGGTTGCCGCCGACGACCGAGCGGTAGCGGCCGGTGACGGGCTTGTTCGTCAGCTTGGGCGGGCGTACGGACGTCCAGTCCGTGGCGCTGGCCGCCAGGTCGCCCTCCATCACACGCAGGTCGTCGTAGATGTCCTTCAGGACGGAGTTGATGACCGCGAGCACGGCCTTGTCGAGGACGGTCTGGCCGTCCGGGACGGGGCCGAGCGGGGCGGCGCTGACCACGAGGAGGCGCCGGACGCCCTCCGCGTCCATCGCGGCGAGGACCGAGCGGGTCAGTTGGGCGGCGATCCCGGCGTCCGCGCGGCTGCGCGCGCCGAGGCCCGAGAGCACCGCGTCCTTGCCGGCGACCGCGCCGCGCAGCGTGTCGGGGTCCGTGAGGTCGGCGCGGTGGACCTCCAGGCGCTCGCCGGTGAGGGCGAACCGCGCCGGGTCCCGTACGACGGCCGTGACGTCGTGGCCGCCGGCCAGTGCCTGCCGGACGATCTCCTGGCCGATGCCGCCGGTCGCTCCGAAGACGGTGAGCTTCATGTCGCACCCTCCTGGGGTGGGATTGGGTGGGTGAGTGTTCACTCACCCTTAGGGTGAGTGCGTACTCACCCCTTCGTCAAGCGTGGTTGGAGCATGCATGGACCAGAAGCCGACCCGCGTCCGGATCATCGACGCCGCCCACGGCCTCATGCGCACGGCAGGACTGGCCCGCACGACGACGAAGGAGATCGCCAAGGAGGCGGGCTGCTCCGAGGCGGCGCTCTACAAGTACTTCCCGAGCAAGGAAGACCTGTTCGTCACCGTCCTCAACGAGCGACTGCCCCAGCTGGGCGGGCTGCTCGGCACCCTCGTCACCGACCCCGGCGGGCGCGGCGTCGAGGAGAACCTCACCGAGATCGCCCGCCAGGCCGCGCTCTTCTACGAGCAGACCTTTCCGATCGCCGCCTCGCTCTACGCCGAACCCCGGCTCAAGCGCCGCCACGACGACGTCATGCGCGAACTCGGCGTCGGCCCCCACCGCCCCATCGAGGGCCTGGGCGCCTACCTCCGCGCCGAACAGCAGCACGGCCGCATCAGCCCCACCGCCGACCCCCTGGCCGCCGCCTCCCTGCTCCTGGGCGCCTGCGTCCAGCGCGCCTTCGCCTGGGAGATGACCGCGAGCGGGAAGCCCCCGCAGGACCTCGACACCTTCGCGGCGAGCCTCGCCCGCACCCTGATGGCCGGTCTCGCGGCCTAAAGCGCCGGCGCGGCCAGCCAGTCGTCGACGCCGTCCAGCAGCTTCCGGCGGATGTCCTCCGGGGCCGCCGAGGCGTGGATCGACTGGCGGGCCAGGGCGGCCAGCTCCGGGTCCGTGAAGGTGTGGTGGCGGCGGGCGATCTCGTACTGGGCCGCCAGGCGGGAGCCGAAGAGGAGCGGGTCGTCCGCGCCCAGGGCCATCGGCACGCCGGCCTCGAAGAGCGTGCGCAGCGGGACGTCCTCGTGCTTCTCGTAGACCCCGAGCGCCACGTTGGAGGCCGGGCAGACCTCGCACGTCACGCCCTTGTCGGCGAGCTTGCGCAGCACCCGGGGGTCCTCCGCCGCCCGCACCCCGTGCCCGATCCGCGCCGCCCGGAGGTCGTCCAGGCAGTCCCGTACGGACGAGGGGCCCGTCAGCTCGCCGCCGTGCGGGGCCGCCAGCAGGCCGCCCTCGCGGGCGATGGCGAACGCGCGGTCGAAGTCACGGGCCATGCCCCGGCGCTCGTCGTTGGAGAGCCCGAAGCCGACCACGCCCCGGTCCGCGTACCGCACCGCGAGCCGGGCGAGCGTACGGGCCTCCAGCGGGTGCTTCATCCGGTTCGCGGCCACCAGGACCCGCATCCCGAGACCGGTCTCCCGCGCGGCCGAGTCGACCGCGTCCAGGATGATCTCCATGGCCGGGATCAGACCGCCGAGCAGCGGGGCGTACGAGGTCGGGTCGACCTGGATCTCCAGCCACCCCGAACCGTCCCTCACGTCCTCCTGGGCCGCCTCGCGGACCAGGCGCTGGATGTCCGCGGGCTCCCGCAGGCAGGACCGGGCGATGTCGTACAGGCGCTGGAAGCGGAACCAGCCACGCTCGTCGGTGGCACGCAGCTTCGGCGGTGTGCCGCTGCTCAACGCCTCCGGGAGATGGACGCCGTACTTGTCCGCCAGCTCGATGAGCGTCGTGGGCCGCATCGAACCGGTGAAGTGCAGATGCAGATGCGCCTTGGGCAGCAGGGTGATGTCGCGTGCGACGTACGGGGGGTTCGGGGGGTGTCCCCCTGAAAAGGCCAGCATTGGGGGATCTTGCCGCACCCGAATGGACGAGGACAGTCCCTTTCCCCGATCGGGACCTTGCTAGAACGCAAAAGCGGGCCCCCGGTCCCGGAGAGGTTCCGGAGAGCCAGGGGCCCGCCTACGACAAGCAGGAGGTGATCAGTCGCGCGCTTCCGCCAGCAGCTTCTGCATCCGGGACACGCCCTCCACCAGGTCCTCGTCACCGAGCGCGTACGAAAGACGCAGGTAGCCGGGGGTGCCGAAGGCCTCGCCCGGGACGACCGCGACCTCGGCCTCGTCCAGGATCAGCGCGGCCAGCTCGACCGAGGTCTGCGGGCGCCTGCCGCGGATCTCCTTGCCGAGCAGCGCCTTCACCGACGGGTACACGTAGAACGCGCCCTCGGGGGTCGGGCACAGGACGCCCTCGATCTCGTTGAGCATCCGCACGATCGTCTGGCGGCGCCGGTCGAAGGCGCGCCCCATCTCCGCGACCGCGTCCAGGTTGCCCGAGACGGCGGCGAGCGCGGCGACCTGCGCCACGTTGCTCACGTTCGACGTGGCGTGCGACTGCAGGTTCGTCGCGGCCTTCACGACGTCCTTCGGGCCGATGATCCACCCGACGCGCCAGCCGGTCATCGCGTACGTCTTGGCGACACCGTTGACCACGATGCACTTGTCGCGCAGCTCCGGCAGTACCGCAGGCAGGGAGGCCGCGGACGCGCCGCCGTAGACCAGGTGCTCGTAGATCTCGTCCGTCAGCACCCACAGGCCGTGCTCGATGGCCCACCGGCCGATCGCCTCGGTCTCGGACTCGCTGTAAACGGCGCCGGTCGGGTTCGACGGGGAGACGAAGAGGACGACCTTGGTGTTCTCCGTGCGCGCCGCCTCCAGCTGCTCCACGCTCACGCGGTAGCCGGTGGTCTCGTCGGCGACGACCTCGACCGGGACACCGCCCGCGAGCCGGATCGACTCGGGGTACGTCGTCCAGTACGGGGCCGGAACGATGACCTCGTCGCCCGGGTCGAGGATCGCGGCGAAGGCCTCGTAGATCGCCTGCTTGCCGCCGTTGGTCACCAGGACCTGGGAGGCGTCGATCTCGTAGCCGGAGTCGCGGAGCGTCTTGGCGGCGATCGCGGCCTTCAGCTCGGGCAGACCGCCGGCCGGCGTGTAGCGGTGGTACTTCGGGTTCTTGCACGCCTCGATGGCGGCGTCGACGATGTAGTCCGGGGTCGGAAAGTCGGGCTCACCCGCGCCGAACCCGATCACCGGGCGCCCGGCGGCCTTGAGAGCCTTGGCCTTGGCGTCGACGGCGAGGGTCGCGGACTCGGAGATCGCACCGACGCGGGCGGAGACCCGGCGCTCGGTCGGAGGGGTAGCAGCGCTCATGCGGCCCATGCTCCCAGACCCGCTTCCCGCCCGGCACACAGGTTTCAGGGAGCGGACAGGAACGGTCATTCCTGGTCGTACGAGGGTCGGCGGGGGCTGCCATGTGCTTTCTGTTCGACGTCGGGCTCATGAACACGTACACTCACTGCTCGTTGGCCCTCACCGACCACATCTCACGATGCGGTACGTTGGGGGAGCCATATAGGGTCGTAGCTCAATTGGTAGAGCACCGGTCTCCAAAACCGGCGGTTGGGGGTTCAAGTCCCTCCGGCCCTGCTACACACACCGCCAGGATGTGTGCGCATGTACGTACTTCAATGCACCGCCGTGCGGATTCACCCGGCACGGCACTGCCATGACCCGGGACCAGGTGAGTAGCGTGACGGACGCCGTGGGCTCCATCGACATGCCTGATGCCGAGGACGAGGCTCCGGACTCGAAGAAGAAGGCCCGCAAGGGCGGCAAGCGCGGCAAGAAGGGCCCGCTGGGCCGTCTCGCGCTCTTCTACCGCCAGATCGTCGCGGAGCTTCGCAAGGTCGTCTGGCCCACTCGTAGCCAGCTGACGACGTACACCACGGTAGTGATTGTCTTCGTTGTCATCATGATCGGCCTTGTGACCGTGATTGACTATGGCTTCCAGGAAGCAGTCAAGTACGTCTTCGGCTGACTTCTTGTTCCACCCCATCTGTATCCAGGAAGAAGCAGCCACCGTGTCTGACCCGAACCTGAACGAGTCTGTTTCCGAGGACGAGCTCGACATCCTCGAGGCGGCCGACGAGGACCAGGCTGAGGCTGCTGACGCCGCTGCGGGCGAGGCCGCCGAAGAGGCCGCCATGTCCATCAAGGACGAGTCCGACGAGGACACCGACGCCGAGCTGTCCGACGAGGACGCCGAGTCCGTCGAGGACGAGGGCGAGCTCGAAGAGGCCGAGGAGGCCGCAGAGGCCGAGGCTGAGGAAGCCGAGGAGGCCGAGGAGGAGCCCGCTGCTCCCGTCGACCCTGTCCAGGCCCTGCGTGACGAGCTCCGCGGCCTGCCCGGCGAGTGGTACGTGATCCACACCTACGCGGGCTACGAGAAGCGCGTGAAGGCCAACCTCGAGCAGCGTGCCGTCTCGCTGAACGTCGAGGAGTTCATCTACCAGGCCGAGGTGCCCGAGGAAGAGATCGTCCAGATCAAGAACGGCGAGCGCAAGAACGTCCGGCAGAACAAGCTGCCCGGCTACGTGCTCGTCCGCATGGATCTGACGAACGAGTCCTGGGGCGTCGTCCGCAACACCCCCGGCGTCACCGGCTTCGTGGGCAACGCCTACGACCCGTACCCGCTGACCCTGGACGAGATCGTCAAGATGCTCGCCCCCGAGGCCGAGGAGAAGGCCGCCCGCGAGGCCGCCGAGGCCGAGGGCAAGCCGGCTCCGGCCCGCAAGGTCGAGGTCCAGGTGCTCGACTTCGAGGTCGGCGACTCGGTCACCGTCACCGACGGCCCCTTCGCGACCCTCCAGGCGACGATCAACGAGATCAACGCCGACTCGAAGAAGGTCAAGGGCCTCGTCGAGATCTTCGGTCGCGAGACCCCGGTCGAGCTCAGCTTCGACCAGATCCAGAAGAACTAGCCTCATAGGTTTCCGACCAGGTCAGAGTGGCTCTCACAGCCGCTCTGACCTGCTCGGTTTTTAGCCGCGCGTGTATACCCGTTATCGTTGTGCGGTATGCCTCCATCCGGATGACCGGATGGCGGGCTGAACACTCTCACTAGGACCCGGAGAGAGCAATGCCTCCCAAGAAGAAGAAGGTCACGGGGCTTATCAAGCTCCAGATCAACGCCGGTGCGGCCAACCCGGCCCCGCCGGTCGGCCCCGCGCTCGGTCAGCACGGCGTCAACATCATGGAGTTCTGCAAGGCCTACAACGCCGCGACCGAGTCGCAGCGTGGCATGGTCGTGCCGGTGGAGATCACGGTCTACGAGGACCGCTCCTTCACCTTCATCACCAAGACTCCGCCGGCCGCCAAGCTGATCCTCAAGGCCGCGGGTGTGGAGAAGGGCTCCGGCGAGCCTCACAAGACCAAGGTCGCCAAGCTGACGGCCGCCCAGGTCCGCGAGATCGCCACGGTCAAGCTCCCCGACCTGAACGCCAACGACCTGGACGCCGCGTCCAAGATCATCGCTGGCACCGCCCGTTCCATGGGCATCACGGTCGAGGGCTGATCACCCCCCCGTTCGACCTCTCAGTGGTAGGGCCAGCGCTGGCCCGGACCACGACTCCATACCTGAACCAACAGGAGAAGAAGTGAAGCGCAGCAAGGCTCTCCGCAGCGCGGACGCCAAGATCGACCGGGAGCGGAACTACGCCCCCCTCGAGGCCGTCCGTCTCGCCAAGGACACCGCCGCCACCAAGTTCGACGGCACCGTCGAGGTCGCCTTCCGCCTGGGCGTTGACCCGCGCAAGGCCGACCAGATGGTCCGTGGCACCGTGAACCTCCCGCACGGCACCGGTAAGACCGCCCGGGTCCTGGTCTTCGCGACCGGTGACCGTGCCGAGGCCGCGATCGCCGCGGGCGCCGACATCGTCGGCTCCGACGAGCTCATCGACGAGATCTCCAAGGGCAACCGCCTGAACGAGTTCGACGCCGTTGTGGCCACCCCGGACCTCATGGGCAAGGTCGGCCGCCTGGGCCGTGTCCTCGGCCCGCGTGGTCTCATGCCGAACCCGAAGACCGGCACCGTCACCCCCGATGTCGCGAAGGCTGTCAACGACATCAAGGGCGGCAAGATCGAGTTCCGCGTCGACAAGCACTCGAACCTCCACTTCATCATCGGCAAGGTCTCCTTCGACGAGACGAAGCTGGTCGAGAACTACGCCGCGGCTCTGGAGGAGATCCTCCGTCTGAAGCCGTCCGCCGCCAAGGGCCGCTACATCAAGAAGGCGACCCTGACGACGACGATGGGCCCCGGCATCCCGCTGGACTCCAACCGCACCCGCAACCTCCTCGTCGAGGAGGACCCGGCAGCTGTCTGACCGGGCCGAGCCCCACAGGCTCACTGAGTGGTCAAGCCGGCCCCCAGCCCCTCTCCGGAGGGGCCGGGGGCCGGTTTTTTTCGTACGACGCTGTCGGCGCGGTGGGTTACCGTGCAGTCGAACGAGCAACTGAAGAACAAGGGTGGGGACTCATGAGCAGGACCGCGTGGAAGCGCGCAGGCGTCTCGCTGGTCGCCGCGGCCGTCGTGGCCGGTGTGGCGGGTTGTCAGGACGGCGACGGGGGGAAGAAGGCCGCGGACGCGCCCGCGAAGCCGCAGCTCCAGACGCAGGGGGCCGTCACCAAGGTCATCCAGGCCGCGTACGAGAAGACCTCGGCTGCCAAGTCCGCGAAGATCCGGATGACCATGACGATGCCGGCCGGCCTGGAGGGCGGCGGCACCATGGAGATGACCGGCGTCCAGGGGTGGGACCCCGCGGTGATGGACATCACCATGAAGGGCTCCATGTTCGCGGCGGGGAACCCCGAGAACCCCGATGGCCCCGAGCAGATGCGCGTGATCATGCTCGACGGCGCGATGTACATGGACCTCGGCACGAAGACGGCCGCCGCCGAGATGGGCGGCAAGCGCTGGATGAAGCTCGACCTCAAGGCCGCCGCGGAGATGTCCGGGGACAAGAACCTCGAGAAGTCGATGACCGGTGGCCTGGAGAACATGAACCAGGACCCGGCCAAGCAGATCGCGCTGATGCTCGACTCGCCGGACCTCAAGCACGTGGGCCCGGAGAACGTCGACGGCGTGGAGACGCAGCACTACAAGGGTTCGCTGACCCTGGAGCAGATGGTCGCCACGAACAAGTCCCTCGACGTGCTCTCCGAGCAGGAGCGCAAGGACCTGATCGCCAACGTCAAGAAGTCCGGCATCACGGGGTACGACACCGAGGTGTGGGTGAACGGTGACGGCTACCCGGTGAAGATGGACGTCGGCATGAAGACGCCCCAGGGCACGGTCAAGCTGGCCGCCCACTACTCCGAGTACGGCGCGAAGGCGACCGTCCAGGCCCCGCCGGCCAAGGACACCGTCGACCTCTTCGAGATGCTGAAGGGGCTCGGCGCGGACGCCGGCGCGACCGGCGGCCAGGCCTGAGCCGACTGAGCCGTACGGGCGGATTTGCTCCCCGCCGGGACCGTCGCGTACTCTTCCACAGAAGCCAAAGACCGCTGGTCGTTGCCGTGCCCTCGTAAGAGGTCCGGTGGCCGAAGGTTCGCTGAGTTGCGAACGGCCCGCGCAGGTGATCGTGGAAGAGTTCCCGGTTCGTTCCGAGCCGGTCGAGCTGAGCCCCGTGCGCCTGCGCCGGGGCGTTTCTCTTTGTTCAGCCCCTTCTGAGCGGTCCTCATCACCCGGAAGGAGGCCGACGCTCTATGGCAAGGCCCGACAAGGCTGCCGCGGTAGCCGAGCTGGAGGACAAGTTCCGCAGCTCGAACGCCGTCGTGCTGACCTCGTACACGGGGCTCACCGTGGCGCAGCTCAAGACGCTGCGTCGTTCGCTCGGTGAGAACGCCCAGTACGCCGTGGTGAAGAACACGCTGACCAAGATTGCGGCCAACCAGGCCGGGATCGCCGCGCTGGACGACCAGCTTGCTGGTTCGACCGCGGCCGCCTTCGTCACCGGTGACCCGGTGGAGTCGGCGAAGGCTCTGCGTGACTTCGCCAAGGACAACCCGAACCTCGTCATCAAGGGCGGTGTCCTTGATGGCAAGGCGCTGTCCGCCGACGAGTTCAAGAAGCTTGCGGACCTCGAGTCCCGCGAGGTTCTGCTCAGCAAGCTGGCCGGCGCGTTCAAGGGCAAGCAGTCCCAGACTGCCTCGCTCCTCCAGGCGCTGCCGTCGAAGTTCGTCCGCACCGCGGAGGCGCTTCGCGTCAAGCTCGCCGAGCAGGGCGGTGCCGAGTAACTCGGCTCGCGCAATGATCGCCGCCCACTAGGGCGACGGTCGCAGCGGGCCGAACGTACGCCCGCCTACATGTACATCCGGCACCTGCCGAATTAGTGGAAGGACGCCATCATGGCGAAGCTGTCCCAGGACGACCTGCTCGCGCAGTTCGAGGAGATGACCCTCATCGAGCTCTCCGAGTTCGTGAAGGCCTTCGAGGAGAAGTTCGACGTCACCGCCGCCGCGGCCGTCGCCGTCGCCGGCCCCGCCGCTGCGGGCGCCCCGGCCGAGGCCGAGGCCGAGCAGGACGAGTTCGACGTCATCCTCGAGGGTGCGGGCGAGAAGAAGATCCAGGTCATCAAGGTCGTGCGTGAGCTCACCTCCCTGGGCCTGAAGGAGGCCAAGGACCTCGTCGACGGCACCCCGAAGCCGGTCCTCGAGAAGGTCGCCAAGGAGGCCGCGGAGAAGGCTGCCGAGTCCCTCAAGGCTGCCGGCGCCTCCGTCACGGTCAAGTAAGACCTCGCGAGTCTCACGACTCGCTCAGGCGCCGCTCAGGCGCCTCCCAAGGGCGATCACCCATCCGGGTGGTCGCCCTTCGGCGTACCCCGGACGGGCGTGGCGAGGGTCGTGCGAGCCGTGGAGGGCGGAGTATGGTGATCTTCGCCGTGCGCCCCCGCTGACCGGGGGGCCTTGACGAACCGCACGCAGCGCGCAATTCTCAGGACGCGTCGTCACAACGATCCGTATCCGAGGCATGGATCGACGACGGAACGGGCAGTATCGAGGTGCGCCGCACGGCGCGAGGTACCGCGGAGTTGAGAACAACGAGGGTCGCGAATTACTCGCCCTGGACATCAGTGGGCCAAGTGGCTACACTGACCCTTTGCGCTGCCTGTTAGCTGCCCCCTGCCCGTCACTAGGGGCATACTCTCGCGAGAGCATTGTCGGCAGACCTGACCTGACCTGGACTTTTGGCCATATCGGGAATTGTCTGTCCCTCTGTATCGCTGGGGACCGGTACGCGCGTAGTGAGTCCGAGCCCTCGGAAGGACCCCCTCTTGGCCGCCTCGCGCAACGCCTCGACCAATACGAACAACGGCGCCAGCACCGCCCCGCTGCGCATCTCCTTTGCAAAGATCAAGGAGCCCCTCGAGGTTCCGAACCTCCTCGCGCTGCAGACCGAGAGCTTTGACTGGCTGCTCGGCAATGCCGCCTGGAAGGCTCGCGTCGAGGCAGCTCTCGAGTCGGGACAGGACGTCCCCAGGAAGTCGGGTCTGGAAGAGATCTTCGAGGAGATCTCCCCGATCGAGGACTTCTCCGGGTCGATGTCGCTGACCTTCCGCGACCACCGCTTCGAGCCCCCGAAGAACTCGATCGACGAGTGCAAGGACCGTGACTTCACGTACGGCGCCCCGCTCTTCGTCACGGCCGAGTTCACCAACAACGAGACCGGCGAGATCAAGTCCCAGACGGTCTTCATGGGCGACTTCCCGCTCATGACGAACAAGGGCACCTTCGTCATCAACGGCACCGAGCGTGTCGTGGTCTCGCAGCTTGTCCGTTCGCCGGGCGTCTACTTCGACTCCTCGATCGACAAGACGTCCGACAAGGACATTTTCTCCGCCAAGATCATCCCGTCCCGGGGTGCCTGGCTGGAGATGGAGATCGACAAGCGCGACATGGTCGGTGTCCGCATCGACCGCAAGCGCAAGCAGTCCGTGACCGTCCTCCTGAAGGCGCTCGGCTGGACCACCGAGCAGATCCTGCAGGAGTTCGGCGAGTACGAGTCCATGCGCGCCACCCTGGAGAAGGACCACACCCAGGGCCAGGACGACGCGCTGCTCGACATCTACCGCAAGCTCCGTCCGGGCGAGCCGCCGACCCGTGAGGCCGCTCAGACGCTGCTCGAGAACCTCTACTTCAACCCGAAGCGCTACGACCTCGCCAAGGTCGGCCGCTACAAGGTGAACAAGAAGCTCGGCGCGGACGAGCCGCTGGACGCCGGTGTCCTGACCACCGACGACATCATCGCCACGATCAAGTACCTCGTGAAGCTTCACGCGGGCGAGACCGAGACGATCGGCGAGTCGGGCCGGGACATCGTCGTCGAGACCGACGACATCGACCACTTCGGCAACCGTCGTCTGCGTAACGTCGGCGAGCTCATCCAGAACCAGGTCCGTACGGGTCTGGCTCGTATGGAGCGCGTCGTGCGTGAGCGCATGACCACCCAGGACGTCGAGGCGATCACGCCGCAGACCCTGATCAACATCCGGCCGGTCGTCGCCTCCATCAAGGAGTTCTTCGGCACCAGCCAGCTGTCGCAGTTCATGGACCAGAACAACCCGCTGTCGGGTCTGACGCACAAGCGTCGTCTCTCGGCGCTCGGTCCGGGTGGTCTGTCCCGTGAGCGGGCCGGCTTCGAGGTCCGAGACGTGCACCCGTCCCACTACGGACGCATGTGCCCGATCGAGACCCCCGAAGGCCCGAACATCGGTCTGATCGGTTCGCTCGCCTCGTACGGCCGCGTCAACGCGTTCGGCTTCATCGAGACGCCGTACCGCAAGGTCGTCGACGGTCAGGTCACCGACGAGGTCGACTACATCACGGCCGACGAGGAGGACCGGTACGTCATCGCCCAGGCGAACGCGACCCTGAGCGACGAGCTGCGCTTCACCGAGCCGCGCGTCCTGGTCCGCCGCCGTGGCGGTGAGGTCGACTACGTCCCGCCGACCGAGGTCGACTACATGGACGTCTCGCCGCGCCAGATGGTGTCGGTCGCGACGGCCATGATCCCCTTCCTCGAGCACGACGACGCCAACCGTGCCCTCATGGGCGCGAACATGATGCGGCAGGCGGTGCCGCTGATCAAGTCCGAGGCCCCGCTCGTCGGTACCGGCATGGAGTACCGCTGTGCCACCGACGCCGGTGACGTCATCAAGGCCGAGAAGGACGGTGTGATCCAGGAGGTCTCGGCCGACTACGTCACCGTCACCAACGACGACGGCACGTACACCACGTACCGCGTCGCGAAGTTCTCGCGCTCGAACCAGGGCACCTCGGTCAACCAGAAGGTCGTCGTCTCCGAGGGCGACCGGGTCGTCGAGGGCCAGGTCCTCGCCGACGGTCCGGCCACCGAGAACGGTGAGATGGCGCTCGGCAAGAACCTGCTCGTGGCGTTCATGCCGTGGGAGGGTCACAACTACGAGGACGCGATCATCCTGTCGCAGCGCCTCGTGCAGGACGACGTCCTCTCCTCGATCCACATCGAGGAGCACGAGGTCGACGCCCGTGACACCAAGCTCGGCCCGGAGGAGATCACCCGGGACATCCCGAACGTCTCCGAGGAGGTCCTCGCCGACCTCGACGAGCGCGGCATCATCCGTATCGGTGCCGAGGTCGTCGCCGGCGACATCCTCGTCGGCAAGGTCACGCCCAAGGGTGAGACCGAGCTGACCCCGGAGGAGCGCCTGCTCCGCGCGATCTTCGGTGAGAAGGCGCGTGAGGTCCGTGACACCTCGCTGAAGGTGCCGCACGGCGAGACCGGCAAGGTCATCGGCGTGCGCGTCTTCGACCGCGAGGAGGGCGACGAGCTTCCGCCCGGCGTCAACCAGCTCGTGCGGGTGTACGTCGCGCAGAAGCGCAAGATCACCGATGGTGACAAGCTCGCCGGCCGTCACGGCAACAAGGGTGTCATCTCGAAGATCCTTCCGATCGAGGACATGCCGTTCCTCGAGGACGGAACTCCGGTCGACATCATCCTCAACCCGCTGGGTGTCCCGTCCCGAATGAACCCGGGACAGGTCCTGGAGATCCACCTCGGCTGGCTCGCCAGCCGCGGCTGGGACGTCTCCGGCCTCGCGGACGAGTGGGCCGAGCGCCTCCAGGCGATCGGCGCCGACCAGGTCGCCCCGGGCACCAACGTCGCCACCCCCGTCTTCGACGGTGCGCGTGAGGACGAGCTCGCGGGTCTGCTCCAGCACACGATCCCGAACCGCGACGGCGAGCGCATGGTGCTCCCCTCCGGCAAGGCGCGTCTGTTCGACGGCCGCTCCGGCGAGCCGTTCCCGGACCCGATCTCGGTCGGGTACATGTACATCCTCAAGCTCCACCACCTGGTCGACGACAAGCTGCACGCCCGGTCGACCGGTCCGTACTCGATGATCACCCAGCAGCCGCTGGGTGGTAAGGCCCAGTTCGGTGGCCAGCGCTTCGGTGAGATGGAGGTGTGGGCGCTGGAGGCTTATGGCGCCGCGTACGCCCTCCAGGAGCTGCTGACGATCAAGTCCGACGACGTCACCGGCCGCGTGAAGGTCTACGAGGCCATCGTCAAGGGCGAGAACATCCCTGAGCCCGGCATCCCCGAGTCCTTCAAGGTGCTCATCAAGGAGATGCAGTCCCTGTGCCTCAACGTGGAGGTGCTGTCCTCGGACGGCATGTCCATCGAGATGCGCGACACCGACGAGGACGTCTTCCGCGCAGCGGAGGAGCTCGGTATCGACCTGTCCCGGCGCGAGCCGAGCAGCGTCGAAGAGGTCTGACGGGAGTCCGGCGGACCTTGAGCGATCAAGGTCCGCCGGCCCCAGGACCCCCGTTTCAGACCCCAAGACTTACAACCCTGAGAGGGATTGACGCATAGTGCTCGACGTCAACTTCTTCGATGAGCTCCGGATCGGTCTGGCTACCGCTGACGACATCCGTCAGTGGAGCCACGGCGAGGTCAAGAAGCCCGAGACCATCAACTACCGCACCCTGAAGCCTGAGAAGGACGGACTCTTCTGCGAGAAGATCTTCGGTCCGACCCGGGACTGGGAGTGCTACTGCGGCAAGTACAAGCGTGTCCGCTTCAAGGGCATCATCTGTGAGCGGTGTGGCGTCGAGGTCACCCGCGCCAAGGTGCGCCGTGAGCGGATGGGCCACATCGAGCTCGCCGCGCCCGTCACCCACATCTGGTACTTCAAGGGCGTTCCTTCGCGCCTCGGATACCTGCTCGACCTCGCGCCGAAGGACCTCGAGAAGGTCATCTACTTCGCCGCGTACATGATCACGTTCGTCGACGACGAGCGCCGCACCCGCGACCTCCCGTCGCTGGAGGCGCACGTCTCCGTCGAGCGTCAGCAGATCGAGAACCGCCGCGACTCCGACCTGGAGGCCCGCGCCAAGAAGCTCGAGACCGACCTGGCCGAGCTCGAGGCCGAGGGTGCCAAGGCCGACGTGCGCCGCAAGGTGCGCGAGGGTGCCGAGCGTGAGATGAAGCAGCTGCGCGACCGTGCGCAGCGCGAGATCGACCGTCTCGACGAGGTCTGGAGCCGCTTCAAGAACCTCAAGGTCCAGGACCTGGAGGGCGACGAGCTCCTCTACCGCGAGCTGCGTGACCGTTTCGGCACGTACTTCGACGGTTCGATGGGTGCGGCTGCTCTGCAGAAGCGTCTCGAGTCGTTCGACCTCGAGGAGGAGGCCGAGCGCCTCCGCGAGATCATCCGTACCGGCAAGGGCCAGAAGAAGACCCGTGCGCTCAAGCGCCTCAAGGTCGTCTCCGCGTTCCTGCAGACCGCGAACAGCCCCAAGGGCATGGTTCTCGACTGCGTGCCGGTGATCCCGCCGGACCTGCGTCCGATGGTGCAGCTGGACGGTGGCCGCTTCGCGACCTCCGACCTGAACGACCTGTACCGCCGTGTGATCAACCGCAACAACCGTCTGAAGCGTCTGCTCGACCTCGGTGCCCCCGAGATCATCGTGAACAACGAGAAGCGGATGCTCCAGGAGGCGGTCGACGCCCTCTTCGACAACGGCCGTCGTGGTCGCCCGGTCACGGGCCCCGGTAACCGTCCGCTGAAGTCCCTCAGCGACATGCTGAAGGGCAAGCAGGGTCGATTCCGTCAGAACCTGCTCGGCAAGCGTGTGGACTACTCCGCGCGTTCCGTCATCGTCGTCGGCCCGCAGCTCAAGCTGCACCAGTGCGGTCTGCCGAAGGCCATGGCGCTCGAGCTCTTCAAGCCGTTCGTGATGAAGCGCCTGGTCGACCTGAACCACGCGCAGAACATCAAGTCCGCCAAGCGGATGGTCGAGCGCGGCCGCACGGTCGTGTACGACGTCCTCGAAGAGGTCATCGCCGAGCACCCGGTTCTGCTGAACCGTGCGCCCACGCTGCACCGCCTCGGCATCCAGGCCTTCGAGCCCCAGCTGGTCGAGGGCAAGGCCATCCAGATCCACCCGCTCGTCTGCACCGCGTTCAACGCGGACTTCGACGGTGACCAGATGGCCGTGCACCTGCCGCTCTCCGCGGAGGCGCAGGCCGAGGCCCGCATCCTGATGCTGTCCTCGAACAACATCCTCAAGCCGGCCGACGGCCGTCCGGTCACGATGCCGACCCAGGACATGGTCCTCGGTCTGTTCTTCCTGACCACCGACGGTGAGCTTCGTGACACCAAGGGCGAGGGCCGCGCGTTCGGCTCCACGGCCGAGGCGATCATGGCGTTCGACGCCGGCGAGCTCGCGCTGCAGTCGCAGATCGACATCCGCTTCCCGATCGGCACCGTTCCGCCGCGCGGCTGGGTTCCCCCGGTTGCCGAGGAGGGCGAGCCGGAGTGGCAGCAGGGTGACTCGTTCCGCCTGCGTACGTCCCTGGGTCGCGCGCTCTTCAACGAGCTGCTGCCCGAGGACTACCCCTTCGTCGACTACTCGGTCGGCAAGAAGCAGCTCTCCGAGATCGTCAACGACCTCGCCGAGCGCTACCCCAAGGTCATCGTGGCGGCGACGCTCGACAACCTGAAGGCGGCGGGCTTCTACTGGGCGACCCGTTCCGGCGTCACCGTGGCCATCTCCGACGTCGTCGTTCCCGAGGCGAAGAAGGAGATCGTCAAGGGCTACGAGGCGCAGGACGAGAAGGTCCAGAAGCAGTACGAGCGCGGTCTGATCACCAAGGAAGAGCGCACTCAGGAGCTCATCGCGATCTGGACCAAGGCGACCAACGAGGTTGCCGAGGCGATGAACGCGAACTTCCCCAAGACGAACCCCATCTTCATGATGGTTGACTCGGGTGCCCGAGGAAACATGATGCAGATGCGGCAGATCGCCGGTATGCGTGGTCTGGTGTCGAACGCCAAGAATGAGACGATTCCTCGTCCCATCAAGGCGTCCTTCCGTGAGGGTCTCTCCGTCCTCGAGTACTTCATCTCGACGCACGGTGCCCGTAAGGGTCTGGCCGACACCGCCCTGCGTACCGCCGACTCGGGTTACCTGACCCGTCGTCTGGTGGACGTCTCGCAGGACGTGATCATCCGCGAGGAGGACTGTGGCACCGAGCGCGGTCTGAAGCTGCGGATCGCCGAGCGGGGTGCCGATGGCGTCCTGCGGAAGACGGACGACGTCGAGACCTCCGTGTACGCGCGGATGCTCGCCGAGGACGTCGTCGTGGACGGCAAGGTCATCGCGCCGGCCAACGTCGACCTGGGTGACGTGCTCATCGACGCCCTGGTCAACGCGGGTGTCGAGGAGGTCAAGACCCGTTCGGTCCTGACCTGTGAGTCCGCGGTCGGCACGTGTGCCTTCTGCTACGGCCGCTCCCTGGCCACCGGCAAGCTGGTCGACATCGGTGAGGCCGTCGGCATCATCGCCGCCCAGTCCATCGGTGAGCCCGGTACCCAGCTGACGATGCGTACCTTCCACACCGGTGGTGTGGCCGGTGACGACATCACCCAGGGTCTGCCCCGTGTTGTCGAGCTCTTCGAGGCCCGGCAGCCCAAGGGTGTCGCCCCGATCTCGGAGGCGGCCGGCCGCGTCCGTATCGAGGAGACCGAGAAGACCAAGAAGATCGTCGTCACTCCGGACGACGGCAGCGACGAGACGGCGTTCCCGATCTCGAAGCGTGCCCGTCTGCTGGTGAGCGAGGGCGACCACGTCGAGGTGGGCCAGAAGCTCACCGTGGGTGCCACCAACCCGCACGACGTGCTGCGGATCCTCGGTCAGCGCGCGGTCCAGGTCCACCTGGTCGGCGAGGTCCAGAAGGTCTACAACTCGCAGGGTGTGTCGATCCACGACAAGCACATCGAGATCATCATCCGGCAGATGCTGCGCCGCGTGACGATCATCGAGTCCGGCGACGCGGAGCTGCTGCCGGGCGAGCTCGTCGAGCGCTCGAAGTTCGAGACCGAGAACCGTCGTGTGGTCACCGAGGGCGGTCACCCCGCCTCCGGCCGTCCGCAGCTGATGGGTATCACCAAGGCCTCGCTGGCGACGGAGTCCTGGCTGTCGGCCGCCTCCTTCCAGGAGACGACCCGAGTCCTGACGGATGCGGCGATCAACGCCAAGTCCGACAGCCTCATCGGCCTCAAGGAGAACGTCATCATCGGTAAGCTCATCCCGGCCGGTACGGGTCTGTCCCGCTACCGCAACATCCGGGTCGAGCCGACCGAGGAGGCCAAGGCCGCGATGTACTCGGCCGTCGGCTACGACGACATCGACTACTCGCCGTTCGGCACCGGCTCCGGCCAGGCCGTTCCGCTGGAGGACTACGACTACGGTCCGTACAACCAGTAAGTAGATCGAAACGAGAGGCGGCCACCCCCTGGGGGTGGCCGCCTCTCGGCGTTTCAGCGGCCCGCCAGCTCCCAGACCGCGAGCATCAGGCCCGCGCTCGCCGTCAGCGCCGCGATGCTGGTCAGCGGCCAGCGGGCGCGTTCCAGGGCGTCGAGCCGGGACTCCATGTCGGCGAGCTGCTTGTCGGTCTGGTCACTGCGCTGCACGAGCAGCGCGAGCGAGCCGTCGACGCGGGCGAAGCCCGCCTCGAGCGTGCCCCGGAGCCGTTCCAGTTCGACGGCGACGGTGACCGGGTCGTGCTGTTCAGACTCGGTCATCGGCAGCCCCCGGGGTGGTACGCAGCCAGGAGGGCAGCAGGTTCTGCACGGCCGGAACCGCCATCACCCGGGTGAGCGCGCCGGCGGCGGCGAGCGCCGCGGCGACCCAGGGGAGGGTCGCAGGGATGCCGGAGGCGTCGACGATCGCGGGGAGGACGACGGCGAGGGCGACGGCCGACTGCAGGACGGTACGGGCCGTGCGCTTGGCGGCTTCGGACATGGTGGTGCTCCTTACTTCGTGTACGGGACCTACTTCGTGTACGGGACCTTGAGCGCGTTCCAGGACATGACGCCCGGCCAGCCGTCGGCGTCGGAGCCGCTGAAGCCGAGCTTGCGCTGCCACTTCGCGTAACTGCGCCGGTCCGCCTCGCCCCAGCGGGGGGACGGGCCGACGGTGTACGCGGAGCAGCCTTCGGCGACCAGCCGGCGGCCCATCGCGGTGACGATCGGCGAGCTGGGGTTGTTCTTGAAGAACGACGTGCCGGGGAAGGGCTGGTAGCGCGGGGCGGCCGGCTTCGGCGGGGCCGGGGGCTGCGTCGCGGGGGCCGCGCCGAGCCGCTTCTGGACCCGGTCGCGCATGCCCGGCATCGCGAAGCCGCGCGGGTCGCTCTTCCAGTCGGACCACTCCAGGTGTCCGATGACGGACTTGGCGCCCCAGCCGTGGGCCCGGCAGAGCGCGGCGGACGTCCGCTCGATGGCGTCGAGCTGGGCGGCCGGCCAGGGGTCGTTGCCGTTTCCGAGGTTGACGCACTCGAAGCCGTAGAAGCGGGAGTTGCCGTCGACGGCGCCGGAGCTGCCCTGGTGCTCGCGGGGGGCGGGCGGCCGGGTCCCGTAGGTCTCGGTGATCACGGCCTGGAGGACCGAGGGATCGCCGCCGCCCGCGTGGTTGGCGCGGCCGTTGGCGACGAGATGGACCGTGCCGTCCTTGGCGATCACGCCGTGGCAGAGCGGGCCCGGCAGTCCGGCGTAGCCGTTGTAGCAGAGCTCGACCGACGAGGCGGTGCCGCTGGAGACGGTGTGGTGGATCATCACGCCGACGACGGGGCCCCAGGCTCCTGCCTGGTTGCGGTGGTGGGTGCGCCAGCCGTCGTGCTCGACGACCTTGACGCCTTCGGCGCGGAGCGCGGCGACGAGCCGGTCCGCGGTGAGGGGAGTGGCCATGGGTGACCTCCAGGCTTGCGGGCATGAAAAAAGCCCGCGCGGGGGCGGGCGTACGGGTGGGGCGTGTGCTTACGGAGCCGCGGGCGGGGCCCAGGTCGCGCACAGGGCGGCGTGGGCGGCGCGGCGCCGCTCGAAGTCGGCGAGGGCGGCCGCCACGGCCTGCTGGACGGCGGTGGGTTCGGGCGTGACCGGCGTACCGCCACTGGGATTGACGATCACGAGGCCGCTGCCGCGCAGGGCCGCGCCCTCCTCGCCGTACTCCTCCAACTGGGCGGTGACGTACACCGGCGGGTACTCGCCGGTGAGCGGGTCGGGCCTGAGGACGCCGTCGAAGGTGTTGTCGTAGACACGGATGTTGACCGTGTGGCCGTTCTCGCTCACGGCGGCGCGGCCGGCGTAGTCGATGGCCACACCCCATGGCTGGGCAGGGTCGATGATCACGATGCGCTCCTTTTTCGGGGGACGTCAGCTCTGGAGGCCGTACATGACGTACGGCTTGGCGTACACGGTGCCGCTCGCGGTGGTGACGATGGCCTGGATCTCCACGTTCACGGTTGTGCCGAAGCGGGTGGCGATGTCCGTGACGACCGCGGCCGTGTGGTCGAAGGTCGTGCCCGCGTTGACGGTCGGGCCCCACTGGGCGCCGTCGACCAGGACCTTCACCTGGCCGGTGGCCCCGGAGGAGAAGCGCGTGTACACGCCCAGGCGCATGCGCGGCTGCCAGATCGGGTTGTGGGACCGGGCGATGGTGGTCCATGCCGTCGCCGAGGTCGCCGGCCAGTTCGCCGAGGCCAGGTCCTGCGGCGGCAGCATCTGCAGCCAGGGCCGGGCGAGCCCGCCGGCGCCGATGTCGTCGGAGAAGATCTCGTGGCCGTAGGCGTCGCTGATCCGCAGCACCTGCTTGGAGGTGTCCGAGCCGTTGCCGTTGTACAGGGCCAGCGCCTGCTCGCCGGTCTGACGGTTCACGGTGAGGCCGTACTCGGCGCCGTTCCACCGACCGGCCTGGAGGACGACGGTGCCGTTGGGCCGCTTCACGGTGAGCGCGCCGTCGCTGATCTCGTTGAGCGCGGGACGGGTGTTGACCGCGGTGGACAGCGCCTGAATCCGGCGCTCCATCTGGGTGAGCCGGTCGATGATGTCCTCGGGCAGCTGCGGCATCAGGCCTCCTCAAGGTAGAGCTCGGCGGTGTCGGGGCGGCCGCGCTCCGGCGGACTGACCTTGACGCCGATGATCCGGTAGCGGGCGTCGAGGCCCTGGGGGTGCCACTCGTCGGTGATCCGGATCCGGGCCGAGCGGCCGAGGAGCGCCGGCGGGACGACCCCGCCGAGGCGGATGCTGATCGCGGGGATCAGCACGGCGCCGCGGGTCTGGGCGAGGTTCGAGGCGGCCAGCGAGTTCAGGGTGCCCTTGCTCGTGATCTCGTTGTGGTCCGAGGACAGGTCGATGCGCGGCCAGCCGCCGTCGATCAGGTCCTGCGCCACCGCCTCGGCGGAGTACAGCGGCCGGGACTCGGCGGCGGCGTTGTTGTTGACGGACGCGCCACGGGCCACGGCGGTGGTGCCGCCACGGGTCGCGTCGCGGGGGAAGGAGTACGACAGGATCGTGCCGGGGCGGTCGAAGACCAGGTCGGTGGCGCCGGTGCGGATCTTGGGGAAGCCGAGCCGCAGCCGGCGGATCCGCTCTCCGGTGACTGGGTCCCGGTAGACCATGATCTGGTGCTCGAAGCCGTTCTCGAGGGCGGCGAGCTGGTCCAGCGCCTCGGAGTAGAGGGTTTCGTTCCCGTTCCGCCAGGACACCTCCCGGGTGACTTCGGAGACCTCCTGTCCGTACGTCACGTTGATGTTGCCGCCGGGTTCCTTCTGGAGCTCCTGCCACAGGATCCGCGCGAGCGCCAGCTGGTCGGTCTCCGAGGGGAGCGTGATGTCCTTGCGAATGCGGCGGCGGGCCGCGTACGAGTCGAAGGTGGCGGCCTGGATGCCCAGGGTCAGCACCCCGCGCGCGCTGCTCTGCAGGGTGCTCGTCCAGATGATGCCGCCCCACCACAGGTCCCCGCCGCGCTCCAGGTAGATCGCGGTGCGGCCCTCCTCGACCTGGCGGGCGCGCGCGGCGATGGCCTGGTCGGGGATGGGGATGGTGCCGGACAGCGAGCCGGCCTTGCCGATGTAGTCGTCGAACTGGACGTCCCGCAGCGGCAGGATGTCGATGGTCTGGTCGGAGCGCAGGTCGCAGAAGATCGCCCGGTAGGGCGTTTCGAGTGTCATCGGGACCTCACTGGACGAAGGTGGCGGTGATGCGGATGTTCCGGCCGGCGGTCAGGACGCCGTTGCCGGACCAGGTACGCACATGGACCGTCCCGCTGGTCGAGAAGGTGAAGGCGCCGGAGCCGTAGAAGTCGGTGCCGGTGGCCTCGTAGTCGAGCGCGGGGCGCCAGCCGGCCGGCAGGGTGCACACCAGCTCGTCGGGGCTGAGGTTGCCGGCGGTGGTGGCGGTGAGGTCGGCGCCGCTGCGGGTCAGCGTCACGGACACGGTGCACACACCTCGGGTCCTGCGCCCCGCGAAGCCCAGCAGTGTCCAGCCGGTGGCCGCGGCCGCCCCGGTGTTGGTCGTCTCCACCTCGACCGGCGGCTGGTAGTTCACCCAGGCGGTGCCGTTCCAGCGCTGGAGCGTGCCGTTCGCGTCCCGATACTGGCCGGCGTAACTGCCCGTGGACACCATGCCGGTGGGCGCGATGCCGCCGATCTCCTTCGGGTACGCGACCCAGGCGGTGCCGTCCCAGCGCTGGAGGAAGTGCGAGTTGTCGTTGTCCTGGTACTGGCCCGGGTAGGCGCCCGGGACGGCCCCGTTGTTGTAGACGGGCAGGATGCCGCCGACGCCGACGAGCGTGACGCGCAGGTCGGTGACGGTCCCGGCGGTGGACCAGGGGATTCCGCCCGTACCGGCGGAGGTCCCGGCGGGGACCTTGACGGAGAACAGCGTCAGCGAGACGGCGGGCGCGGCCGGGGCCACCGGGGTGGCGGCCGGGGTGCCCTTGATGATCTCCAGGGCTGTTTCGCTCTTCGTGGAGCCGTCGAACTGGTCGTCGTACACGCGCAGGACGACGAGGTCGATACGCGGGTTGAGCGGGTCGCCGTCGGCGAAGGTGATGACGGTGTCCGAGTCGAGGGCGACGGGGTACGCGCCGTGGGCCACCGCGCCCTGGATGACGGCCCGGCCGTGGTAGACCGTGGCCGTCATGGGGCCGCTGGAGCTCATCCACAGGCCGCCGACGCGGTACTTGCCGTCGTAGGTGCCGGGCAGGATGCCCGAGCGGGAGGCGAACGGGCCGGCGGGCGTGGTGGCGCCGAGGGCGGTGTGGCGGGTGTCTAGGCGGGTTTGCCCGGTGGGGGCGAGCCAGCCGTTGCGCAGAGCCATGGTCTGTCTCCTGGGTCGGTGGGGTTACGCCTGCGGGTCGACGCGGATGAAGGTGTTGTCGAACCCGCCCTTGATGCCGAGGGTGTTGGCGACGACCCGGAAGTAGGCCGTGAGCGTGTAGCTCGCGCCAGGCGTCAGACCCGAAATGCGTCGCATGCTGGCGGTGGAGATCTGGTGGTCGCTCGCGCAGACCGCCGCCCACTCGTCGTTGAGGTCCTGGATCACCGTGGTGCCCTGGGTGAGCTTGAGCGCCATGTACGCGTAGTGGTCGGAGCGGGACTTCATCCGGGCGCCGAAGCTGACGAGCACCGCCTTCGACGGCGGGGCGGTGAAGGTGAGCTGGAGCGGGTTCGTCGTACGGGCGTCGAGCGTCGAGGTGTACGTGCTCGACGGGGTGTCGCCGAAGTCGGAGTTGTCGACGAAGACCGGCCCCGGCACCGCCGGCATCCACGCCGAACCGTTCCAGCGCTGGAGCTGGCCGCCCGCCGTGTCCCGGTACTGGCCCGTGTAGCTGGCCGTCAGTGTGCTCGCGCTGTTCGGGATGATCCCGCCGAGCGCCGACGGGTAGGGCACCCACGCGCCGCCGTCCCAGCGCTGGAGCGCGCCGCCGGAGTCCTGGTACTGGCCCGGGTAGGCGCCCGGGAAGGACTGGCCCTCGACCGGGAGGATGCCGCCGACGGAGACGACCGGGGTGCGCAGGTCCTTCAGGGCGGTGTTCCACGGGATGCCGCCGTTGCCGGCGCTGGCGCCGGCCGGGACCGTCACCTCGTACAGCGGGAGACTGCGCTCCGGAACGGCGGGGGCCTGCGGGGTCTGGCCCGGGACACCCTGCACGATCTCGATCTTCGCCTCGTTGCGGCCCGAGGAGTCGTACAGGTTGTCGTAGACCTTGGCGACGACCAGGTCGACGCGGCCGTACTGGGCGTCGCCCGCGGCGAAGGTGACTACCTCGGCTGCCGGCAGGGCCACCGGGTACACGCCCTGGGAGATCGAGCCTTGGATGAGGGCCCGGCCCTCGGAGACGGTCGCCGACATGGCGGCGGAGCCGAACATCCAGAAGCCCGACAGCCGGAACTGGCCGTCGTAGGAGCCCGGCAGGATGCCGGAGCGGACCTGGACGGGGTTGACCGGGGTGGTCGCGCCGATCTGGTTGAGGCGGGTGTCCTCACGGGTCTGGCCGGTCTCGGCGACCCAGCTGCTGCGCAGGTTCATGGGGTTCTCCAATCGGGAAGCTGTGCGGGGTTCAGGACTTGATCCACTCGGCGGTGAGGGTGCAGGCGTAGCCCGAGCCGCCGAGGGTCTTGATCGCCGCGGTGTGGTTGTGGAAGCCGGCCAGCTGGAGCGTGGTGCCGGCGCTGAGCTGGATCAGGCCCGAGCCGCCGACGCTGATGGCGCCGTTGCCGGCGGGGGTGAGCCAGGTCATCCGGGACTGCCCGACGCCGCCGGCCAGGACACGGGCGCCGCGCATACCGGTCTGGGCTTCGTTGGCCCACGTGGCGTGCGCGGAGACCCGCCACCAGCCGGCGCGCGGCACGACGTACGTGGTTCCGTTCCAGCCGCTGGAGTCGTCGACCTCGACGGTCGGCAGGTTGAGCACGGTCCACGTGTTCGGCTCGACGCTCTGCGCCTGGCCGGAAATCCACTGCGTGGCGGCGAAAAGGATCTTCGCCCTGCCCTCGGCGTACTGCCAGGCCGAGCCGTCCCAGCGTTGCAGCGTCCCGGAGTCGTCGCGGTACTGGCCGGCGTAACTGCCGGTCGAGACGGTGCTGGGCGCGATGCCGCCGAGCGCCTTGGGGTACGAGACCCAGGTCGTGCCGTCCCAGCGCTGGAGGAAGCTGCCCGCGTCCCGGTACTGGCCGACGTAGGCGCCCTTGAAGCCGCTGGTGGGCATGATGCCGCCGAGCGCCACCGTCGGCCAGTGCTGCTGGGTGACCCCGCCGGCGGTCCAGGCGATGCCGCCGGTGCCGGCGGAGGCGCCCTTCGGGACGCTGACCGTGTACAGCGGGATGGTGCTGCCCGGACCGCTCGGCGGGGCGGCCGGGGTGGCCGAGGGGGTGCCCTTGACCAGGCGTACGACGGCCTCGGTGGCGCCGGTGTTGTCGTAGTCGTTGTCGACGACGGCCAGTTCGATCAGGTCGATCCGGCCGTGCTGGGGGTCGCCGTCGGCGATGGTGAGCGTCTCCGGCGTCGTGACGGCGACCAGATACGCGCCCTGGTCGGTGTCCTTGCCCTGCACGATCGCGCGGCCGGTGCCGATCGAGCACTGCATGGGCGAGGTCCCGGTCAGGACGAAGCCGCCCGGCACGATGCCCGGCCGCGAGCGCAGCGGGGTCTCCTCGGGGGACTGGCCACTGGGGGTGAGCAGGGCGGCGAGGGTGAGGCGGGTGTCCTCGCGGGTCTGGCCGGTGGGCTGCAGCCATGAGGCACGTACGGTCATGGGTCACCTCTTCGGGAGGGGTTCGTGGGCATCGGTGTGGGCGGCGCTGGGGTTCAGGTGGTGCGGGTCACCACTCGGCGCTGCGCCAGCGCACTGTCATCAGCGCGTCCGGGGTCGCCTCGTCCGGCCGGAAGGAGAGCTCGGTGCGGCCCGGCTCCAGGAGGAAGAGCTCCTCAGGGCTGGAGTCCGCCATCGCCGTGTGGCGGCGGGAGGCGGTGTTGTTGAGCATGACGGTGCCCGCGGCCGTGTCGACGGTGAGCTCGTCGCCGGCCGCCAGGTCGATCGCGTACCGCAGCCGGCGCCGGCTGACCCGCTCCGTGACGGTCGGCATGGAGCACGGGCCGCGGAAGACGATCACCGGATGGGTCGCCGCGGAGCCGGTGTTCTCGACGACGGCGGAGCCGGTGCTCTTCGCCTGGCCCCAGTTGAGCGGCCAGGTCAGCGGCCAGGTCAGCCCGGACTCGGGCTGCGGGGCCGTGGTGGCCGCGAGCTGCTCGTTGACGACGTAGCGGCGCGGGTCGGCCGCCAGCCACTGGATGGACATCTTGGACGTGCCCTGGGTGGCGAAGCCCTGGTCGGCGGGGACGACGCGCTGGGCGATCCGGGCGCGTACGGCGAGCAGTTCGCCGTGCAGCCGTACGGTCAGCCAGCGCTCCTCGTCGAGCAGGGCGAGTGCCTGGCGCAGGGCACGGATGGCCTCGGGCGCCGCGCTGTACTCCGGCATCAGCACGATCGTGCCGCCGACCTTGCGCGGCTTGGCGTACCGGGAGCCCGGCCAGGCGCCGTGGGAGGTGGGGCGGTCGGCGTCGGAGGAGTCGTACTCGGGCAGGTCCTCCCAGCCGGTGAGGCCGGAGCGGTCGACGGCGAACGGGGTGCCGGGGCCGATGAGAAGCCCGGCCCACTGGATCTGCCCGTCCTGGGTGATCAGCGAGCCGGGCGCGACGTCGGCGGTGTAGGCGTTTCCGGTGGCGTATGCGGTTGTGGTCTCGGCCATGGGGGCCGTCACCTCACTTCTGAGGGGGTGTCAGGGTGGGCGGATCAGCGGGGGCGGATCAGCGGTGGGCGGCGGCGAGGAAGAGCAGGTCCTCGGCGGTCGACCGAGGTCCGGCGCCGGGCTGCTCGTAGAAGTCCCGTACGCGGTGCGGCGGTCGGGCAGCCTCGGTGAGCGCCGGGACGCGGCGGTGCTCAAGCACGGTGAGCGGGTCGATGCGCGGGGCGTCCGCGGCGCCCGGGAAGACGACACCGCCGTCGGCGAGCATGGGGATCTTGTCGAGGTCGACGCCGAACTTCTTGCCGAGGAGGCTGAAGCTCAGCTTGTTGAGGCCGTCGATGATCCAGTTGGCGAAGGCGATGAGGCCGTTGATCGGTCCCTTCACGACGCCGATGACGGCGCTCAGCGCGCCCTTGATCAGATCCCCGATCCCGCGCAGGGCGCCGCTGACCGCGTCCTTGGCGGTACGGAAGAAGCCGGGGACGGTGCTGGTGAAGAAGGACAGGAACGGCTGGATGACGCCGCGGATCCCGCCGATGGTGCCGGAGGCGATGCCGCGCAGGGCGTTGGAGGCGGAGGTGACGGCGGAGCGGACGCCCGAGAACCCGTTGATGGCGGAGCCGATGATGCGCAGCGCGGCCGTGAACAGGGCCAGGTAGCCCTTGACGTACGTCCCGACGGCCTGGCCGAGCAGCTTCATGATCGGCTGGAGGAAGGTCCAGACCGCCTGGAAGCCCTTCAGGGCCTGGTCGAAGACCTGCTTCATGATCTTCTGGCCGGTCTCGGAGTTCATGGCGAACTCGATGAGGTACGCGGCGATGGGCACGATGATGCCGACGAGGAAGCCGATCGGGTTGGCGCGCATGGCGACGTTGATGGCCGTCATGGCCACCGCCGCGACGGTCATGACGGTGCCGAAGGTGCCCATCAGGCCGGCGATGACATCGGTGATGGGCAGCAGCGGCAGGAGGATCGCGAGGATGCCGATGCCGATGCCGGTGCCGAGCTTGGCGAGCCCCGGCTTGGCCTTGCGGGCCTTGTCGCCGAAGGACCTGACACCGGTGGCCGCGCGCGAGTTGCCGAGCTTCGCGGCGGCCGTGGCGGCGGAGCCGGCGTTCTGGCCGAAGTTGCGCACCGAGCCGGCCGCCGTCCGGGCTCCGTCACGGAGACGGTCGGCCCCGGCGGCGACGCGCTGCACCTTCTGCCTGATCCGCCGCAGGGTGTCGGATGCCTGTCCGGCGTTTCGCGCGAAGGCGGAGAACGCCGCCGCGCTGCCCGCGAGTGGGTGCAGGGGCATCGCGGCGGCACTCATCCGCGGGCCTTCGCCAGATACATCAGCGCGTCCGCCGTCGACTGCGGGTCACTGCCCCGGGCCGCGTGGTAGTGCTCGATGTGCAGCCCGGCACCCGCGCCGCCGGCGCCCAGGCCCTTGTGGGCCGTCATCTGGGCGCGGCGGGCGGTGAGGGCGAGCAGCCGGTCCAGCTTGGAGAGCGGGAGGACGGCCTCGGCCTCGCCGGCCTCGGCGAGGATCGCCGGGACACCGCCGTGGCGGGGCATGACGACACCACCGGTGGCGAGCATCGGGATGGTCGGGATGTTGACGCCGAAGGTCTTGCCGCCGACGAGGGGCACCCAGCCGGGGACGCTGACCTTGACCCGGTTCAGGCTGCCGATCATCCGGTTGATCAGGCCGATCACGGCGTTGATCGGGCCCGACACACCGCTCTTGATGCCGTTGAACGCCCGGGACGCGATGTCCTTGAGGCCGTTCCAGATGGACGACATCTTGTCCTTGACGGCCCGGAAGGCGTTCGGGATCGCGGTCTTGATCCAGTTGACGACCGGGGTGATGACGGCCTTGATGCCGTTCCAGACGGTGCTGATGACCGTCTTGATCGCCTTCATGACCGTGGTGATGACCGTCTTCCAGATCTTCACGTAGGTCTTGATGACGGTCGCGACCGCCTTGACGACGACGGAGATGGCCTTCTTGATGCCGTTCCAGACCGTCTTGATCAGCTGGCCGGCCTTCTTCATGATCGGGCCGATGGCCTTCATGACCGAGCTGATCACGGTCTTGATGGCGCTGAAGGCCTTCTTCATGATCGTCTGCATGGTCTTCGAGCGCATCGCCATCTCGACGATCTTCTCGATGAGCGGCATGAACAGCTCGATCAGGCGGACGAGGAAGTTGCCCTTCATGGACTTGTTGAGCTTGTCCTGGCCCTTGGCGGCCTTGCCGGCGCCGGACTCGTACTTGCCCATCTTGGTGCCGGCGGACTGGGCGGTCTGGCCGGCCTTGGCCATGGAGCGCTCGGCCTGGTCGGAAGCGGTCTTGAGATTCTTGAGTTCCTTGGCGGACCCTTGCGCGGCGCCCTTGACGCCGCTGATGTTCTTGCCGGCCGTCGAGGCGCGCTGACCGAGGGTCTGCGCGGCGCGATCGGCGGAGTCAGACGCGGACTTGAACTGTCTGAGGGCTCCGGAGGAGTTGTTCAGAGAACGTACGAGGGACATGCACGTCCACCTCTGCTAACTGGATTCGGGTAGGGCGGGTGAGCGGCTGTCAGGCCAGGGCGGCTCGCAGCAGGTCCACCTCGGCGCGGAGCTTGGTGATCCGGTTGGTGGAGCTGGTGACGGAGGAGTCGTTCGGGATGTTCTGGACCGCCTGGCGGACGTTTCTGTCCCGCGCCTCAAGCGCACGGATTCTGTTGCGCGCGTTCCGGACGAGCGGGGTGAGTCGCCTGAGGTGTGTCTCGATGCGCTGGATCCGCTGATCGAGGAGCTTGGCCTCGTGCTTGGCCTGGTCCATCGGAGTCTTGATCTCGCGCCTGGCGATCCGGCTGACGAAGTGCTTGTAGACCGGGCGGCGGAAGTAGTTGGCGACTTGTTCGCTGAAGTCGAAGATGGCGACATCGACCTTGACCAGCATCAGGCCGAGCATCGAGCCTGTGAGTCCGGTGACGAATCCCATGAACTCGGGGGTCTTGTACCACTCTCGCTGGGGCGTCCAGGTCATCTCCCCCGCGGTATCGATTTCCTTCTTGACGTACGCCTTGAGGCCTTCGTCGTAGGTCTTGAAGGTGTTCTTGATCTTTCCTTGCTCGTCCTTTTCCTGGAGGACGAAGTCGAGGGATGCCTGGTCCAGCTTCGCCTTGATCTGCTCGAGGAGCTGGTTGTCCGCCTTGGTCATGTCGGTGCGGAGGGTGGCGATCTTCTGCTCGGGAGTCGGTTCAGTCACGGTTTCTCCCTTCTCGGAGAGGCTTCGCGTTCCGCCGGACACCCGCGCATGAGACAGGCCCCTGCCGGGGTCGGCAGAGGCCTGGTCGTCGTGCGGTGGGGTGTTTTCGGGCGGGAGGGGTTACGAGTCGCGCGGTGCCGAGGCGAGGGCGTCGTTCCAGCCCGCCGCGTAGGCGAGGGTCTCGCAGCGGGAGACCTCGGCGTACAGCGTGCCGAGCAACGCTCTCTTGTCGAGGGCGACGGGGCCGTCGAGGAGCTGGCGGAGGCGGTCCTGGAGTGGGATGTGCGGTCGCGATGCCTCGGCCTGCTGGGTCATGACGCCTGCCTTCCGGTTGCTTGCCCGTGCGTGCGTGGCGGCGCCGCGAGTGAAGCGGGGGCGCCACATGTTCGAACTACTGTGCGAACAGAGTGTGGAACATGTGTTTGAGGTTTGTCGAGCGGCATACGTCTGACGGCGTGTCTGCCTGATGGATTCCTGGGCGGGTTGGTCCCGGATAGGAGCTTGTGTTCGACCGGGGTACTCTGGATGGCGCGTTCCCCGGACCTGACGCAGTCGGGGAGCCGGGGGGACGCCGAGGGGCGCGTGGGGACCCCAGGGGGTTGGAAGGCATTGCTGACTCATGGACACCGAGCCGGCCACTGACCGGCGGGAGCGAGCCATCGACTGGCTCGAATCCCACCCGGATCTGCCGCATCTTTTCGCACGGCTCGCCGAACTGGTCCACGTGTACGGGTACGCACCCGAGGACCTCGTAATGATGCCGCGAGCCGAGGTCGACCGTCGCGAGGCGACCGCCTTCACCGCCGGCTGGGCCGAGGCGATGTCGGAGGAACTCCCGCGCATACGACGCGAGTACGAGAAGCGCGTGGCCGACGCCTACGCGCAGGGCCAGCGTGACGCGCGTGGAGTCCGCCGTCCCCAGCGGCGCGTGGACGCCGGCGAGGGCGACGGTGCCCGCGTCATCCCGCTGCCCTTCGCACGGCTCCTCGCACCGCCCGCCGTCGTGGTCCAGGCCGAGGAGCGGATGCGCAGGGAGCGCGAACTGATCGACCGAAGACCGGAGCAGGACCCTCCGCAGGACGAGCCGCAGCACGCGACCGCGGCCCCGTCGCAGCACGACGACTCCCGTCCGCACGCCGAAGAACCCGGCGCCGACCCCGACGTCCTGCTGACCGCCCAGGAGAGCCGCACCCGCAGGACCGCCCAGCCCGTGCGGAAGGTCGTACGCGGCAAGGGCGGCCGCCCGATCGTGCCGCCGCTTGCCGGGGTCCCCGTACAGACGGGATCCGGAAGCGACCGCGGCACCTCCGAGCCGGCGGAGCCGCCGGACGGACGCGCGCGCACGGGGCGCAGGCTGTCGGAGCGGGCCAGGGCCCTCGAGGGGGAACTGGTCGCCGAGCGAGCACAGGAAGCGCCCCCGGAGACCGATCCCTGACGGGAACGGGCTCCGGGGGCCGCGGGGGCATCGGCGGATGCGGGATCAGCCGAAGAACCGGGCGAGCGCTCCGGGGGAGATCGCCTTGTCGGTGCTCGCCTCGGTGGAGCCCTCGTCCTGTTCCTCCCCGTCCTCGTCCTTGACGTCGGGACGGGGGACGGGCTTCGGGAACTCGGGCTGCTCACCGTCCTCGCCGGTGTTGACGCACTGGAACATCCAGTTGGCGACGGCCAGATGGTCCACCGCCGCCGCGAGGAGATGGTCGGTGACCGACCACTCCGCGGCCTCGCCGTGCAACTCCCGCTGCACAGCGCTGTCCCGCGGCAGATGTGTGATCAGCGTCGTCAGCCGTCGGCTGGACAGCTCGCCCCGGTGCCAGTCGAGGAGATCGACGCGGTAATAGCGGAGGAGATCCGCCTCAAGGGCCTCGGCGTGTTCGTCGACGAACTCGACGAGGCTCAGTCTTCCCCCAGGCCGAGCCCGGTCTCCTTGCCGTAGGCCTCCAGGATGGCGGCGACGTCCTGCATCGTGAGGTCGTGCTCCTCGAAGCGGGCGAACTGCGCCTCACCCATCAGGAGCGCGAGCAGACCGTCCACGTCGTTGTCGTCGAGCTTGCGCAGGGCCTTCGCGGTCTTGCGGGACAGCTCGGTGGGAAGCGTGTAGGACTCGCCGTCCAGCTCGAAGGACCAGGTGCGGCCGTGGGCCTCCAGGCGCTGGGCGCGGGCGGCGTTGACGTCGAAACGGGCCATGGTGATGCGTACTCCTTGTTCGAGTGAGTGAAGAGGAGAGGGGTGGGGCGGGACGGCGGTCGGCCGTCCCGCCCCGGGTGCAGAAGGATCAGACGGTCGCGGAGTACTGGCTGTCCTTCATGAGGAAGGTCGCCAGCGGCTTGCCGTCGCCCTTCGACATGGCGGAGAAGGTGACGCCCAGCTGGGAGGCCGCCTTGCGGGCCAGCTTGATGTCGTCGGTCGCGGTGACCTGGCCGCGAGGGATGATGAAGCGGTACCGGACCGCGGTCGTGCCACCGGCCTTGACGTCGGTGAACTCCAGGCCGAGGGCGCGCACGTCGGCGAAGGGACGCTCGGCGATCTCGTAGCGGTAGGTGTCGACCGCCGGGGTCGGCTCGGCCTTGACCGCGTCGCCGCCCATGAAGAACGGCAGCGTGTCCTCGTTGAACTGGAGCAGCGAGAACTTCAGCGACAGGTCACGGCTCGAGTAGATGTAGTGGATCGGGGAGACCGACTGCCACGAGTCGATGGCCTCCAGCTTGTCCTTCTTCGAGAACGTGACACCGTCGCCGGAGGTGAAGCCGAGGTCCTTCCAGCCCGCGCCGGACCAGTCGGCGGCGGAGTCGGTGCCGAAGGCGGCCGGGGCGGAGGTGCCGGCGTCGGCCACGTAGAGCTTGCCGATGCCTGCGACGCGGATTTCGGCGGAGTTGTTTCCTGCCATGGTGGGGTTTCTCCTTGGGTTGAGAGGGAGCGCGCCGTCCCCGGGCATCGGGCCCGGGTACGGCAAAGGCCCCGCCGGACGGCGAGGCCTGGTCTGTGGGGTGAGCGGTCCGTCAGGGAGCCGGGAGGGCTCAGAAGACGCTCAGGGAGAGGCGGATGAGGCACACGTAGCGGTTGGCGCCGCGGTACAGGTAGTCGGGCATCCAGCGCGGGCCGTCCTGCTCCTCGATGTCCTGGAAGACGTTGCTGCCGACCTGCTTGCCGATGGTGGCGAGCAGCGCCTGCCGGGCCGCGTTCGCAAGGGTGTGGGCGGCGTTCTTGCTCGGCCCGTACACCTCGAACTCGATCATCGGCATGTCGACGTGCAGATCGCCGATCCAGGCGCCGCCGCGGCGGTTGACCAGGACGGCGCTCTGGGTGCCGTCGAAACCGGCCGGCGGGGAGACGGCGACCGTGGCGCCGGCCAGGGCCGGGTCGGCCTTGAGGACGTCGACGACCAGCTTCTCGACGTCCGGGAAAGCACTCGGGGGAGTGGTCATGACGGTTCTCCTCGGAGACGGGGCGTTGCGTGGGTGAGGTGCCGTCCGGGGCGCTCGACGCGGGCGAAGGGGGAAGGGGCGCGGAGCGCTCCCGGACGGCGAACGGCGGAGACTGCGGCCCGTCTTGCGGGCACAGCTCCGCCGCTGCACCAACTGTGACAGAGAGCGTGCGCGCACGCAACTAGTTCGGTGGTCGACTTCGATCAGAGGAGCCGGCCGGCTACGGCGGGCGCGGATTCCTGCAGGAAGGACAGGCATGACAAGGCGCCCCGTATCCCAATGAGGGATACGGGGCGCCAGGGTGTTTCGTTAGACTCCGCGCTCCTGGTCCAGCGAGCTATGGGGGCGGTCCGACGTGGCAGGTGACGGCGAGAGCGCTGGGAGAGCGCGGCGTGTCGACTTCGGAGTGACCGTGCTGTTCGGCGCGGTGTACGCCAGTGCGTTGTTCCTCGTGGTGACGGGCTTCGCCGTGGAACCGAGTGGCTGCGGAGGGCGCTTTCGCGCATCGTGCTCTGGTGAGGTGTACTGGCGCCTCGGAGTCGGCTTCGGCCTCATCGCGCTGGTTGCGCCCGCCCTGCACAAGATCGTGCCGAGCGTCCCGTACGAGCAGGGTGTCGGCCGGGCGGCGGCCATCGCCGCCATGGTGTTGGGGGCAGCGGCCGGTGTCGCCCTGACCACGGTGGCCGTTCACTTGGTCGCCTGAGGCGGCTCCCCCGGGCTGTTGTCTGTTGTCGACCGCGCACTTCGGTGCGGTCTTACGCGGTACGAGGGCGGCGGCGGGCCGACCGTTCCGCCGCGAAGACGTCCTCCAGGCGGAAGAGCTGGGCCCGGCCCGCCTTGCCCGCGGCCCGCAGATGGCCCAGCTGGACCCACTTGCGGATCGTCGCCGGAGCCACCCCGGCCTCCTCGGCGGCGAGCGGGCCGGGGATCAGCGTCGGCAGTGCGGGCGAGCTCAGCATGAGGTCTCCTTCGTGTCGTCCATCGCGGCTTCGAGTTCCTCGGTACGGCAGCCCGCCGCGTCCGCCAGTTCGCCCCACTCCGCCTCGGGCCACAGATGCCGGTACGTGGGGTCGTCCTGGCAGCCGCAGTCCTCCACGGTGCACGTGCAGGCCGGGTTGACGCACAGCACTGCCCGTCGGTCGGGGAACGCCCGCAGCGACACCGAGTCGCACCACGGGCAGCGCCCCGCGACCCGGACGACCGTCTCCGTGTCGCCCAGCGTCCGCGCGCACCGCCGCGCCATCCGGCGCAGCTCGTCGCGCACGTGGCGGGCCAGGTCGGGGTGGTCCGCGATGTCGTCGAGCAGTGCCGCCGTCCGCCGCAGGCGCTCCACGACTCCGGCGCGGCCGGGACGGGGGAGGCCGAGCCGGGCGCGTACCGCCTCCTCCAGCTCCACCACGCCGTCCGTGATGTCGCGGATCGCGTCGGACACGTGCAGCCGGATCGGCGCCGCGCCATGGCCCGGGACCACCAGGCCGTGCCGCTGCTGGAGCAGCAGCGCCTCGCGGCGCTCCTCGCGGATGAGCTCGTCACGGCCGGGGTGCGGGGCGGTGGGCGCGGCGCCGGTGGGGGAGCGGCGTCCGGGCGCGAGCTCCTCGGCGAGCTCGGGGAACTGCCGGGCGAGGGAGGCGGTCCACAGGACGATGTCGGTGAGGATCCGTTCGACGGCGGGCTCAGCCACGGACGCCTCCGGTGGTGGTGCCCATGACCTTTGTCGTACGCGACTCGGGCACGGCGCGGCCGTTGCGCCACAGGCGACCGGCGCAGACGCCGTCGAAGTAGCTCTCCGCCGGGGCGACCGTCTCCTCGCACTCGCGGCGGACGGGGCAGGCCTCGCATGCTCGTAGCGCCGGAGCGGCCTGTTGGACGCGGCGGGCGAAGACGACGGCCGGGGAGAGGCCGGCGCACGCGGCGGCGAAGTGCCAGGAGGGGGACCAGGAAGGCAGGTCGGGCAGGGGCAAGGTGTTCTCCAGACTCCGGGGCCAATGCGTCCCGCGGGGCCAGTGAGGTCCCTGGGGCTCAGGAGGCCGATGCGGGCGGCGGCGAGCGCCAGACTCGCATGTTGCGTGCGGGCGCGCAACAAGAATGTGGAGACACCTTTACGGATTCGACACGGTTGCGTGCCCGAAAGCACGTAATTCCGTGCGCGCAAGCACGCTAGAGTGTGGCGCCTGGAGGAGTGAGGAGCGGTACATGACCACTCGTGGGCTGGACGAGTTCGCAGGCTGGGTCGAAGGCCTGATGAGAGAGCGCGGCTACGACATCGACAGCCCGCGCGGCGGCGGGAAGTCCCGGATCGCGGACGAGGCCGGGGTGCACCGTGCCGCCGTGACGCGGCTACTGCAGCGGCAGAGCATGCCCGACCTGGAGACCATGCGGCGGATCGCCCCGCTGCTCGGCGTGTCCGTGCGCGACATGCTGATCCGGTCGGGCCGGGTGACCCCGGAGGAGCTGCCCATGGCTGCGGATCTTCTCCCGCCGAACGACTGGCAGCCGACCATGGAGGACTTCGCGCGCTGGCTCGGCGTCCCCGACGAAAGGCTCGGCGTCTTCATCAAGGTGGTGAACCAGTTCCTGGAGCCGGCGGAGGCCGAGGAGCCGGACGCCGACGACACCCCGGACCCGCGCCGCGCGGCCCGCGACTGACCGACGCGGGGCGCGCGACGGACCGCCGCGGGGGTGCCGCGGGCCCGCCGCCGCGCGCCAAGACCCCGACCCGCGGCGCCCGTTAGGGCAGACCCGGCTCCGCGGTCGACGCCCGTTCCGGCGCACCCAGGCTCCGCCCGCGGCGCCTCTCCCGGCGCCACCCGGCTCCGCCCGCGACGCCCGTTCCCGCGCGCCCCGGCCCCGTCGGTGTTCTCCCACGTCGGCCGGGCCCCCGTACGCGTGGGAGTTTGTTTTGACCGGAGTCCATGCGATAGGTACGCTCAGACCTTGTGCCTGGGGTGTGCCTGGGCTCGTGTGCGTGTCCTCAACCGCATGGCGAGTCCGTCATTGGCCACCGCAATCTGCGCCTTTTCCGCCCTCGGCGGAGGTCCGCAGTATTCGACACACCCGACCGCGTGGGTCGGCGCAGTGTTCCAGGTTAGTTTTACGACGGCACACAGAAACCGGAGAAGTAGTGCCTACGATCCAGCAGCTGGTCCGGAAGGGCCGGCAGGACAAGGTCGAGAAGAACAAGACGCCCGCACTCGAGGGTTCCCCTCAGCGTCGCGGCGTCTGCACGCGTGTGTTCACGACCACCCCGAAGAAGCCGAACTCGGCCCTCCGTAAGGTCGCGCGTGTGCGTCTGACCTCGGGTATCGAGGTCACGGCCTACATCCCGGGTGAGGGTCACAACCTGCAGGAGCACTCCATCGTGCTCGTGCGTGGTGGCCGTGTGAAGGACCTGCCGGGTGTTCGTTACAAGATCATCCGCGGTTCCCTCGACACGCAGGGCGTCAAGAACCGTAAGCAGGCTCGCAGCCGCTACGGCGCCAAGAAGGAGAAGTAAGAATGCCTCGTAAGGGCCCCGCCCCGAAGCGCCCGGTCATCATCGACCCGGTCTACAGCTCTCCTCTTGTCACCTCGCTGATCAACAAGATCCTGCTGGACGGCAAGCGCTCCACCGCCGAGCGCATCGTCTACGGTGCCATGGAAGGCCTCCGCGAGAAGACCGGCAACGACCCGGTCATCACGCTGAAGCGCGCCCTCGAGAACGTGAAGCCGTCTCTCGAGGTCAAGTCCCGCCGTGTCGGTGGCGCCACCTACCAGGTGCCGATCGAGGTCAAGCCCGGTCGCGCCTCCACCCTCGCTCTGCGCTGGCTCGTGGGTTACTCCCGCGCCCGCCGCGAGAAGACCATGACCGAGCGCCTCATGAACGAGCTCCTCGACGCCTCCAACGGCCTCGGTGCTTCGGTCAAGAAGCGTGAGGACACGCACAAGATGGCCGAGTCCAACAAGGCCTTCGCGCACTACCGCTGGTAGTCGCAACCCACATCGAGACCGAGAGAAGACTGAGCCGATATGGCTACCACTTCGCTTGACCTTGCCAAGGTGCGCAACATCGGCATCATGGCTCACATCGACGCGGGCAAGACGACCACCACCGAGCGGATCCTGTTCTACACCGGCGTTTCGTACAAGATCGGTGAAGTCCACGACGGCGCTGCCACGATGGACTGGATGGAGCAGGAGCAGGAGCGCGGCATCACGATCACGTCCGCCGCGACGACCTGCCACTGGCCGCTCGAGGACGTCGACCACACCATCAACATCATCGACACCCCGGGCCACGTCGACTTCACCGTCGAGGTGGAGCGTTCGCTCCGCGTGCTCGACGGTGCCGTGACGGTGTTCGACGGCGTCGCCGGTGTCGAGCCCCAGTCCGAGACTGTCTGGCGTCAGGCGGACCGCTACGGCGTGCCGCGTATCTGCTTCGTCAACAAGCTCGACCGTACGGGTGCCGAGTTCCACCGCTGCGTCGACATGATCGTGGACCGCCTCGGCGCCGTCCCGATCGTCATGCAGCTCCCCATCGGTTCCGAGATGGACTTCCAGGGTGTTGTGGACCTCGTCCGCATGAAGGCTCTGGTCTGGTCCGCCGAGGCGACCAAGGGCGAGATGTACGACGTCGTCGACATCCCGGCCACGCACACCGAGGCCGCTGAAGAGTGGCGCGGCAAGCTGGTCGAGACCGTCGCCGAGAACGACGAAGAGATCATGGAGCTCTTCCTCGAGGGCCAGGAGCCCACCGAGGAGCAGCTGTACGCCGCGATCCGTCGTATCACCATTGCCTCCGGCAAGGGTGGCGGCGAGAAGACGATCACCCCCGTCTTCTGTGGCACCGCGTTCAAGAACAAGGGTGTTCAGCCCCTGCTCGACGCGGTCGTGCGCTACCTCCCCTCCCCCCTGGACGTCGAGGCCATCGAGGGCCACGACGTCAAGGACGCGGAGACGGTCGTCAAGCGCAAGCCGTCCGACCAGGAGCCGCTGTCGGCCCTCGCGTTCAAGATCGCGAGCGACCCGCACCTCGGCAAGCTCACCTTCGTCCGGATCTACTCCGGTCGCCTGGAGGCCGGCACCTCGGTGCTGAACTCCGTCAAGGGCAAGAAGGAGCGCATCGGCAAGATCTACCGCATGCACGCGAACAAGCGTGAGGAGATCGACTCGGTGGGCGCCGGCGACATCGTCGCCGTCATGGGCCTGAAGCAGACCACCACCGGTGAGACGCTGTGCGACGAGAAGAACCCGGTCATCCTGGAGTCCATGGACTTCCCGGCGCCGGTCATTCAGGTCGCGATCGAGCCCAAGTCCAAGGGTGACCAGGAGAAGCTGGGTGTCGCCATCCAGCGTCTCGCGGAGGAGGACCCCTCCTTCCAGGTCCACTCGGACGAGGAGACCGGCCAGACCATCATCGGTGGTATGGGCGAGCTTCACCTCGACATCCTCGTCGACCGTATGCGTCGCGAGTTCAAGGTCGAGGCGAACGTCGGTAAGCCGCAGGTCGCGTACCGTGAGACGATCCGCAAGGCCGTCGAGCGCGTGGACTTCACCCACAAGAAGCAGACCGGTGGTACCGGTCAGTTCGCCAAGGTGCAGATCGCGATCGAGCCCATCGAGGGCGGCGACGCCTCGTACGAGTTCGTGAACAAGGTCACCGGTGGCCGCATCCCGAAGGAGTACATCCCTTCGGTCGACGCCGGTGCGCAGGAGGCCATGCAGTTCGGCATCCTGGCCGGCTACGAGATGACTGGCGTCCGCGTCATTCTTCTCGACGGTGCCTACCACGAGGTCGACTCCTCCGAGCTCGCCTTCAAGATCGCCGGTTCGCAGGCCTTCAAGGAGGCCGCGCGCAAGGCTTCCCCCGTCATCCTTGAGCCGATGATGGCCGTTGAGGTCGTCACGCCCGAGGACTACATGGGTGAGGTCATCGGTGACATCAACTCCCGCCGTGGTCAGATTCAGGCCATGGAGGAGCGCAGCGGCGCTCGCGTCGTGAAGGGCCTCGTGCCCCTCTCGGAGATGTTCGGCTACGTCGGAGACCTCCGCAGCAAGACCTCGGGTCGCGCAAGCTACTCGATGCAGTTCGACTCCTACGCCGAGGTTCCCCGGAACGTCGCCGAGGAGATCATCGCGAAGGCCAAGGGCGAATAACTCACCCGAGTGCACGCTTTAGGCTTGACACCGTACGCCGGGGCTCGGCCCTCAACCCGAGGAATGAGCCCCCGGCGGACGGCATCCCAGCAAAGATCACCTGGCGCCGATGAGTAAGGCGTACAGAACCACTCCACAGGAGGACCCCAGTGGCGAAGGCGAAGTTCGAGCGGACTAAGCCGCACGTCAACATCGGCACCATCGGTCACATCGACCACGGTAAGACGACCCTCACGGCCGCCATTACCAAGGTGCTGCACGACGCGTACCCGGACCTGAACGAGGCCTCGGCCTTCGACCAGATCGACAAGGCTCCTGAGGAGCGCCAGCGCGGTATCACCATCTCCATCGCGCACGTCGAGTACCAGACCGAGTCGCGTCACTACGCCCACGTCGACTGCCCCGGTCACGCGGACTACATCAAGAACATGATCACGGGTGCGGCGCAGATGGACGGCGCCATCCTCGTGGTCGCCGCCACGGACGGCCCGATGCCGCAGACCAAGGAGCACGTGCTCCTGGCCCGCCAGGTCGGCGTTCCGTACATCGTCGTCGCCCTGAACAAGGCCGACATGGTGGACGACGAGGAGATCCTGGAGCTCGTCGAGCTCGAGGTGCGTGAGCTCCTCTCCGAGTACGAGTTCCCGGGCGACGACCTGCCGGTCGTCAAGGTCTCGGCGCTCAAGGCGCTCGAGGGCGACAAGGAGTGGGGCCAGTCGGTCCTGAACCTGATGGCCGCCGTCGACGAGGCGATCCCGCAGCCCGAGCGTGACGTCGACAAGCCGTTCCTGATGCCGATCGAGGACGTCTTCACGATCACCGGTCGTGGCACCGTCGTCACCGGTCGTATCGAGCGTGGTGTCCTCAAGGTCAACGAGACCGTCGACATCGTGGGCATCAAGCCGGAGAAGACCACCACCACGGTCACCGGCATCGAGATGTTCCGCAAGCTGCTCGACGAGGGCCAGGCCGGTGAGAACGTCGGTCTGCTCCTCCGTGGCATCAAGCGCGAGGACGTCGAGCGCGGCCAGGTCATCATCAAGCCGGGTTCGGTTACGCCGCACACCAGCTTCGAGGCCCAGGCCTACATCCTGTCGAAGGACGAGGGTGGCCGTCACACCCCGTTCTTCAACAACTACCGCCCGCAGTTCTACTTCCGTACCACGGACGTGACCGGCGTCGTGACCCTCCCCGAGGGCACCGAGATGGTCATGCCGGGCGACAACACCGCCATGACCGTCGAGCTGATCCAGCCCGTCGCCATGGAGGAGGGCCTGAAGTTCGCCATCCGTGAGGGTGGCCGGACCGTGGGCGCCGGCCAGGTCGTCAAGATCAACAAGTAATTGTCGATCGCTTGACCTGTGCCGCTCCTGACGGAGCGTCATGAAAGGGCCCCCGGCCCGCCGTTCGCGGCGGGGCGGGGGCCCTTTTCTTTGTTGTTCCGGCTTTATGAGTCTGACGAGTTCTTACGGGTTCTTACGAGTTCTTACGAATTCGAGGTCGCCCCGGACTGCTTCGCCGGGCGCCACACCCACGGGTGGGCGTCCGCGCCCAGGCCGACGGCGACCGGTCCGCCCGGCAGCAGCCGCAGGGCCGCCGCGTGCACGGCCGCCGCTCCCTGCGTACGGGTCCAGAGCCGGTCGCCCTTGCGCAGCTGGATCCGGCCCCGCAGGTCGCGGCCGAGCAGAACCGTTCCTTCCGCGTCGGCCGCCGCGGCGACGGGGCCGTACCCGTCGAAGGACGCGTTCCCGCGCTGCGACAGCAGCTCCTTGGCGGCGGGCCGGCGGTAGTACACGTCGAGCCCGGTGCGGCCCTTCGCCGGTACGGCGGCGACCGGGCCGCTCGCGAGGGGAAGCGGGGCGGCCGGGGCGGAGTCGATCCAGTGCTGGACGGACGTCCGGCCGGCGCCGAGGACGTGGACGCGTCCTTGGGCATCGACCACGGCGTGGAGGCCGTCCTGGATCTCCTCGGTGGCGGGGAGCGCCCGCCACGGGGACCAGGTGCCGTCGGTGCTCCGTACCCGCGTCGACACTCCCTTGTCCGCATTGCGTACGAAGAGGTGGACCCGGCCGTCGGGTGTGGTGACCGCCACCGGCACACCGATCCGGCGGCCTCGGTCGTCCTTGCGCTCCGGGTTGCCCAGGCCCTGCCAGGCGAGGAACGGGCCGTCGGGGGAGCGCTGCTCGAGGAGGACGACCTCCCGCTTGTTCGGCCCGCCGTGGCCGGCGAGCGCGGCGAAGCGTACGCCGAACAGCAGGACCCGGCCGTCAGGGAGCGTGGCCGAGCCGAGTGCGGGCACGAGCGGCCCGCCGCCCAGGTCCTTCGGTTCGTCCCACAGTCCGGAGCCCCGCTCCGTCTCCCGCCAGCGCACCGCGCGCAGCCCCAGCACACCGTAGGCGTCGAGCCGTCCGTCGGGGCGGGCGACGACGGCCGGGCCGGCGCCGGGCCAGCGGTGGTGCGTGGACCGCACCCAGCCCTTGCTGTTCTTGAGGGGGCGCCCGCCGCCGACGCCGTAGTCGCCGCAACCGGAGGGGTTGCCGCACTCCCAGGCGGGGTCGCCGCCGTACTTGAGGAGATGGCCCGCCTTCTCCTTGAGGACCTGCGGGGGGAGGTTCTTGGGCCAGTGCCGGGCGTAGTACCCGCGGAAGGCGGTCGCCGTGAAGGCGGGTATCTGCCCCGGGCCCTTCTGCTCCTCGGCGACCCAGCGTATGAGCGCCGCCCAGGAGAAGCAGGCGACGGCGGTGTGCGCGCCGTGGTCGGAGTAGCCGGGCTGCTCGGCGTCGCTCTTGCGGGCGGCCTCGCTGCTGACCTGGATGTCCGGGTCGGGGTCGAGGGTCTGCACGACGGTCGGCCGGTAGCGGTCGAGGAGGCCGACGAGCACGTCGATGAGCTGGTCGTGGTCGTACGTGTCGGAGCGGTCGACGGGGGAGCCGGCCGAGAGGTGCGTGCGCAGTTCGAGCGCGCGGTCCTGCCAGAGGGAGGACAGGGCCATGTAGCGCCGGGGGGCGTGCTCGGGCAGGTTGAGGAAGATCAGCTCGACGCGGCGGCCGGCGTGCACGAGCGTGTTGATCTCGGCCTGCCGTCCGCCGTGGAGGGTGGTGACGCCCTTCTGCCAGGGGGCGAACGCGTCGAGCCCGAGGATCGACGCGTACGCCTGGCGCAGGCCCTGGTGGCGCGAGGAGGAGTAGGCGGCCCGGTCGGGCGGGATCTTGGGCATGCCCTTGATCAGGTTCACGCCGACGTGCTCGCCGGCGGTGACGTAGACGGAGACCAGGGGGACACCGGCGTCGAGCATGCGGTGGGTGTCCGGGTTCATGAAGTACAGGTCGTCGTCCGGGTGCGCGACGAACTGCATCAGCTGCGCGCGACGCGTGGACGCGATCGGCACCCCGGGCGCCGGATCCGCGACGGGCCCGGCACGCCGCGGCGCGGGCACGGAACACCCGGCGAGGGCGGCGGCCCCGATCGCGGCGGCTGTCGCGAGAACACCGCGTCGACGGAGCGCACCCGTCCCGGGCTCGGATATGTCGTCCACTGCTGCTTCCCCCACGCCGTACCGGTCCCCACCGGTCACCGAAAGTCCCTGAAGACGGCGGACGGCCGGGTGGAGGCCGAGATCCGCGCCTGGCTAGACGGGCTTTCGAGAGTGAAGGTTGCGTGCGAGCGCACAGTCGGCGCATCACAAAGTGATCAACAGCCCCGGACCCGCCTCTTCCGCTGCCGCTGGCCCATGAGAGTCTCCGCTCCGCACAACACGATCAAGGGGTGGGGAATATGAACGACACGCAGCAGTCCGGCGGGGAGCCAGGGAGACGGAGCACCGAGCCCGCGTGGCGGGAGATCAAGGACCACCGCACGGTGGGGCGCCGCGTGAAGGCGGTCCTGGGGATCCTCGTGGTCGCCGGTCTGGTGACGCTCGTCGTACGACCGGAGCTGATGGACAAGGCCATCATCGGCGCGGAGCCCGCCGACACCACCCCGCTCGCCGCCGAGACCGCGCGCCCGACCGAGGCGCCGGACGCGCAGGCGTTCGCCGAGACGCCGACGCCGAGTGAGCCCTTCAAGGGATCGCCGGCGGAACGGTGGGCCGACGGGGCGGTCGGGATCCAGCTGCCGCAGGCGAAGGCCGTCGGCTGGATGTCGAAGGACCAGGTCGCCGCCGCGCTGAAGACGACGAAGGAGTTCCTCGTCGCGGCGAACCTCGACCCGGCTGTGATCAAGGGCGACAAGCCCGCCAAGGCGCTGGCGCTCCTCGACCCGCAGCAGCCGGACGTCCGCTCGAGTATGGAGAAGGGCCTGGCCAAGCCCACCGAGGAGGACGACCCGACCCTCCTGTTCAGCCGGTTCAGCCCGGCCGAGGTCCGGCTCGTCGGCTCCGTGGTGAAGACCCGGGGCCGGATGACCGTGGAGGCGGGCAAGGGCGAGGACCGCGACGAGGTCCTGATCCACACCGACTTCACCTTCGTCTACCCGGTCGTGAAGGCCCGGCCGGGCGCCGACGAGGTGGCGCGGACGGTCGTACGCCGTCAGGTCACGTTCGCGCTGCCCGACCCCGAGAAGTACGTGGTGACCAAGGGCAAGCTGTCGGTGAGCGAGTGGAGCTCGAACGTCGGCAACGACGACTGCGAGCGACCCGCGGACGGTTTCTTCCACCCCCAGTTCGACGAGGACCTGATGACCGTCCCGGGCGCCGGGGACTCGGGCGGCCCGGCTGTGGACCCGTACGACCGCAGCCAGGACCTGGGTGCGTTGCCGCAGCAGGAGTGCGGAACGTCCTCTCGGACGTGAGGCGGTCGGTGGTCACGCACGCCGTTCGGCGTCGGCCTCGTCGGCCCAGCGCACCTCGCCCGTCCCGAGCGCGACCGTCGCCCGTACCCGCATCGGTCCGTCCTCGCGCCGGGAGAGGAGCACCAGCTCCCGGACCCGGGCGGTCATCGAGCCGAGCAGTGCCTCGGAGGTGATGGCGAGCTCGTGGGGGTCGGTGCTCCGGCCGAGGGAGAGGTGGGGGGTGAAGCCTCTGGCGTGCCCGCCGCAGAGGGGGAAGCGGGACTCCAGGGACTCCCGCAGGCGGGTCCACGGCTGTTCCCCGGCCGCGCAGGGGTCGAGCCACACGGTGGCGTCCTCGCGGTGGCCGAACCAGTGGACGCCCTCGAGGCGGGCCCGGAACGGCGGCGTCTCGCTCACCGCCGCCGCCACGAGCGGCGCCGCCCGCTCGAATTCGGCCTCCGGGACGAACCCGAAGAGGACGTTGACATGCGGCGGCCAGCGGTGGATCTGGCGGTCGTGCGCGCGCCGGATGTGCTGGATGGCCGGCCAGAGCTCGCGCGGCGGGAGCCAGGCGACGGCGGTGCGGTTGGTCGGGGGCACGGCCAGGACCTCCACGGGCGGCACGAGCGGCTCCTCCGCCGCCACGGTCTCGTCGAGCCGGTCGACCCCGCTCGCCCGGTCCCAGACCAGCTCCCCGTCGGCCTCGAAGAACACGACCCGGTGCCAGGGGATGTCCCCACCGGGCACGAAGTCCTCCAGCGCCACCCGCGTCGGCTCGCCCGCGCCGCGCTCGGCGATCCCCATCACGAAGCGCTCGGGATCGAAGCGGGGATCCCACAGCACCCGGTGGTAGATCTCGTCACTCGTATGCATGCCCGGCGACTGCCCGCGCGGCGCGTGCCTCACTCCGGCTCCTTGTGTGCCGCTCGCTCGAACGGGCCATGTCAGGGAGCCGGCGGCAGGAGACCGTGATCGGCTGGTTCCGGCTCCCACAGTGACGGCCTGCCGCCGCGGAGGACGGGGTCGCAGCTCGGAGCGCGCCCGAGGGAGGTGCCTTCCGGTACAGAAGGAGGAGCACGTGATGCCCTGGCACTATGTCCGAGCGCAGAGTGCGGTCCTCGGTGCCCGGCGATGGCGGCCCGGCCGACTGCCGGCCGCAGCCGGACTGGCGGCCCTGGCCGGAGCGGTGCTTCCGGCCCCGCTCGCCCACGCCGCCGAGGTGAACGTGCCGTGTTCGGTCCCGGCCCTGATCGAGGCGATCAAGGAGGCCAACGGCTCTCCGGAGGCCGACACCCTGCACCTGGCCCGCAGGTGCACCTACAGGCTGACGGCGCCTGACCAGGACAACGCCGCCAACGGTCTGCCGGTCATCACCAGCGACATCACCATCGACGGCAACGATGCGACGATCACGCGCGACTCGTCCGCCCCGGCCTTCCGCATCCTCTTCGTGGACCGCACGGGCACCCTGACTCTCAACAGGACCACCATCAGCGGCGGCAGGGCGACGACAACGGACTGTCCCCTCTTTCCCGGGCAAGGGACCTGCGGTGGCGGCCTCCTCAATGCAGGCACGATGACGGTGAACAAGAGCCGGGTGATCGACAACATCGCCACCTCCGATCTCTTCGCCCAGGGCGGCGGCATCGACAACGAGGGCACAGGCACCGTGAACGACACCGAGGTCAGCGGCAACACCGTCGAGTACACCGGAAGAAGCGCCCTCACCAATACCCCGGGCGGAGGAATCGCCGCTGACGGTCCGCTGACGGTCAACCACAGCCACGTGCACCACAACACCGCCCGTGTTGTCCACGAGGGCACCAACAGCCAAGCGGAGGCCGCAGGCTTGGTCGCGTGGGCCAACAGCACGATTGATCACACCGTCATCAGCGACAACTACACCAGCGCCCCCGGCGGAATCGCGCGCGGCGCTCTGGTCAACAATGCACGGCCCCCAGCCAAGATGACCGTGGTCGACTCCGTCATCCGCGACAACACCAGCAGTTCTCCGGGCGGCTTCGCCGGCGGCGCCGGAACCGCGACCACCCGCACGACCACCCTGATCCGCACCCGCCTCACCGGCAACCTCGCCACCGCCCCGAACGGCGGCACCGCCCGGGGCGGCGGGCTCAGCACCGGGCGCTTCGCCAACTTCACCCTGATCGACAGCATCGTTCACGGCAACACCGCCAGCGCCCCTGGCGGCGGCACCGCCCGGGGAGGCGGCACCTCCAACCCACTGGGCGGCACCATGACGATCGAGCGGTCGAGGATCAGCAACAACACGGTCACGGCTCCGGACGGCGGCACCGCCAAGGGCGGGGGCCACTTCAACGAAACCGGTGCCACGACCCTGAACCACAGCACCGTCACCGCCAACCGTGCCGACGACGGGGGCGGCATCTTCGAGGAGTCCGGCACGGTCACGCTGAACGACACCGTTGTCCAGGGCAACCAGCCGAACAACTGTGCCCCGCCGGACACCGTCCCCGGCTGCACCGGCTGAGCGGCAGATTCAGGCGGCACACGCCTCGCCGACGGGGCGGCAGTCGCGGCAGCGGCCTGGCTCGGGTGAGCGGAAGGGGCGGTCGCAGCCGTCGCAGTCCTGGAAGGGAGCGAGGGCCTGCGGACTGGCCGGTAGGGGCGGTGGAAGCAGGGCGGTGAGGCGGTGGGCGAGGAGGCCTGCCGGGTGGACCAGGTCGTCGGGGAGGCTCGCGGCGAGGGTGCGCAGGACGGCGTCAGGGCGGGCGCCGCGTTGGAGCCAGCTGGTGACGGCGGGGGCGAGGCGGTGGATGTCCCGCTCGGCGAGGAGGAGCCGGGGCTCGTGGAGGCGGAGGCGGGCGAGCAGGTCGGCAGCGGGCCGATGGGCCTGGGGGAGCGGCAGTGACGCCGGGGTTACGGGGCGGGGCGCGGGTTTCGGGCGCTGTGGCGGGACTGGGGGCGGGGCGTCCGGGGGCTCCGGAGGTGTCTCCCGCACCGGCGTCTCCGGCGGTGGGGGCGGTCCGTCGTCCGGGGGCGGTCCCGGCGTCTCCGGCGCGGGGGAGGGTTCAGCCCCTGGGCGGTTGTACGAGATCGTGCGCGGGGCCAACCGCCCGCTGGGCAGTCGCTCGTTGAAGCGCTCCAGGTAGCCGTGGGTCTCCAGCTCCCGCATGGCGGCGGCGATGCGCAGCTCGCTCTCGGGAAACCGCTCGGCGATGGCCTTGATGCCGACGGAGGCCCCGGTGGGCAGCGACTGGAGGTGGACGGCGAGCCCGATGGCAAGCAGTGAGAGCTTGCGGTGCTGGGCGAGGTGGTTGCCGACGACCGTGTAGCGGGTCGTGTGAGTGACGTTGACGTGAATGAGTCCGGAGGCGCGACGGGGCGCGCTAGGCTGCGAGGAAGCCATCAGGAAGGCTCTACTTCCGTGGTGGTCAGGCCCTCGGTCGGGAGTGCTAGTCCCGGTCGGGGGCCGACGCATGTCTGGGGTGGTCGGCGTGAGCATATGCCACGCAACCGGCCCCAAATCCAGCCCAGTTGGCACAGATCACCCGTGTGGGTGACGGGTGAGCGGCGGGGAGGCTGGAGGGGTTGGGAGCGGTATTTGCCCTCGGTTCTTTGGTCTTTATGCGTCGTGTGTCACCGCATCACGACCCCCCGCGATGCGGTCCCGATCTCCGCCCAGACCGTCTTGCGCGGAACGGGCCCCGAGGTGACGCCCCACTGTCCGCGAGCGCTTCGACAAGGATCAGCCCCCGCCCCGATGGCCCGTCCGTCGGCCGGCCGACGGACGGAAGACGGTCACTGCGTGTGTCCGTGACCTCGATGAGGAGGGTGGCGTCCGTGGCGAGGAGCGCCAGGCGGAAGTCCCTGCCGGGGACCCGGCCGTGGGTGACGGCGTTCGCGGCCAGCTCGGCGACGACATGCGCCGCTGCCTCCGACACCGCCTCCAGCTGTGCCGAGACTGTCCGGTCTTGTCCCGGCTGTCCGGCGCCACGCTTCGGGTAGGGGCCGCCGAAGGAGGTGGGCGCGCATGAGCGTGAACGGTGTGGACGGTACGGGGACGGAAGAGCCCGGCTGGGAGGTCGACCCGGAGGACGAGTCCGGAGCGGCGGTCGTGGCGACGGTGGGCCGCTAGATCAAGCTGTGGCGTGAGGCCAAGGGCCTGCGGGCGGCGGAGTTCGGCGAGCGGGTCGGGTACGGCGAGGACATGATCCGCAAGATCGAGCGCGGGGCCCGGATCCCGCGCCCCGAGTTCCTGGACAAGGTGGACCAGGAACTCGGCGCGGGCGGGTTGATCTCGGCCATGAAGCAGGACGTGGTGGAGGTCCGGTACCCGAAGAAGGTGCGGGACCTGAAGAAGCTGGAGGCGCGAGCGGTCGAGTTCGGGCTCTACAGCACCAGCAACATCCACGGTCTGCTCCAGACGAAGGAGTTCGCCTGGGCGCTGCTGCGAACCTGGCGCCCTGCGTACGGGCCGGAGGAGCTGGAGCGGCTGGTGGCGGCACGTCTCGATCGTCAGTCGGTGTTCGAGAGGTCGCCCGGACCCGAGCTCAGCTTTGTCCAGGAAGAGGTGACACTACGGCGCCCCACCGGGGGCAGAATGGTGCTGCGCCGACAGCTCGAACGACTGCTGGAGGTGGGGGAGCTGCCGAATGTCGAGATCCAGGTGATGCCGACCGAGCGCGCCGACCATCCCGGTACGGCCGGGCTGATCGAGGTGCTGAAGTTCGAGGACGGCACCGCCGTGGGGCGCACCGACGCCGACTTCCACGGTCGCCCGGTGTCCGACCCCAAAAGGCTCCGGATCTTGGAACTGCGCTATGGCATCATCCGGGCTCAGGCTCTCACCCCCGGGGAGTCGCGGGCCTTCATCGAACGACTGCTGGGAGAGACATGATCCGCAAGCCCGAGCTGGAGTGGTTCAAGAGCAGCTACAGCAGCAGCGCCAACGGCGAAGACTGCGTCGAGGTCGCCACCACCCCCGGCACCATCCACGTCCGCGACTCCAAGAACGTGGAGGGCCCACAGCTCGGCCTCGCGTCCTCCGCCTGGGTCGCCTTCGTCTCGTACGCCTCGGGGAGCGAGCGCTGAGCGTCGGTCCGTCCTCGCGGCCGTGCTGTCGCCGCGCGGGGTGATCGTTCGCGTCTTAGGGTCCGGGTATGAAGCCCAGGGCAGGGGGCGTGCTCACCTCGATCATGATCGTGCTCACGGTGACGACCGGCATGATCGAGGCCGTCAGCTTCCTCACGCTGGGCCCGGTCTTCGCCGCGATGCAGACGGGGAACATCCTCCTGCTCGCCTTCGCGCTCACCGGCGCCGCAGGCCTCTCCCCAGCCGCCGCCGGAGTCTCCTGCGCCGGTTTCGTGGTCGGCGCGGTGCTGGGGTCATGGCTGGAGACTCGCGTGGACGTCCACGGCCGCCGCTGGTTCGTTTCCGCGCTGTTCGGCGAGGGGCTGCTCCTGGGCCTCGGCACGCTGGTCGCGTGGTGTACCGGTGTCGACGGGCCGGGCGGATCCGTGGCCGGTCACCATTTCGCCGTGATCGCGCTGGTCGCCGCCGCGATGGGGGTGCGCAACGTCACGACCATGCGGGTGCGGGTCCCCGACGTGCCCACGACGGTGTCCACCCGTGCCCTCACGGCGTTCCTGGGTGGTCTGCCGCACGTCGCGGACCCCCGCATCGGCACGGGGGCCCGTTCTGAGGGCCGCCGGTTCGCCTCCATCGGGGCGATGTTCGCGGGTGGAGTGCTGGGCGCCTGGCTGCTGCACGAGGGGGTGCGTCCGGCAGCGGTCCTGGGCGCTCCCTGTGCGCTGGTCCTGCTCATCGGCGCGGCGTTCTGGGTGGTGCCGGAGAGACGGACGTCAGAGCCGGGGTGACCGGTGTGCTCGGAGGGTCGGCGTTTGACTTGGATCACGTCCGGGGTATTCTCTCCGGCTCGATTGGCCAGCCCGGCGCGCCGTATGGCAGACTGTCGGGGTTGCTCGGTTGAGTGCCGATGCTGCGCGCCTCCCGTCGGGAGGACCGGAAGCGAGTCCCACAGTACTCGTCGCTCCTTCTCAGGAGCGGACGTACGGGAATCTTCCGGGAAGCGTCAGCGGGGTGCCGGCCAGGCACTCGGTGGGTGTTCCGCCCCCGACTCGCGGTCATGGTGACCGCACCCCCTTGGTTGGGAGATCCCTCGGGATTTCTGCGTAGAGGGAGTGCGACACGCCCGACCGCGTGGGTCGGAGGTGGAGGTCATGAGAACCCCCGAGTCCAGAGCGTTAATACAAGAGACAGGACTACTGAGTAGCCATGGCGGGACAGAAGATCCGCATCCGGCTCAAGGCCTACGACCACGAGGTCATCGACTCCTCGGCGAAGAAGATCGTCGAGACGGTGACGCGCACTGGTGCGTCGGTCGCGGGCCCGGTGCCGCTGCCCACTGAGAAGAACGTGTACTGCGTCATCAAGTCGCCGCACAAGTACAAGGACTCGCGCGAGCACTTCGAGATGCGCACGCACAAGCGCCTCATCGACATCCTCGACCCCACGCCGAAGACGGTCGACTCGCTCATGCGTCTCGACCTGCCGGCGGGCGTCGACATCGAGATCAAGCTCTGAGGTGACGCGCGAGATGGCTAAGAACATCAAGGGCATCCTGGGCGAGAAGCTCGGCATGACGCAGGTCTGGGACGAGAACAACCGGGTCGTCCCGGTGACCGTCGTCAAGGCCGGCCCCAATGTCGTGACCCAGGTGCGTACGAACGACATCGACGGCTACGAGTCGGTCCAGATCGCCTTCGGCGAGATCGACCCGCGCAAGGTGAACAAGCCCCTCAAGGGCCACTTCGCCAAGGCCGACGTCACCCCGCGCCGTCACCTTGTGGAGCTCCGCACCGCTGACGCCTCCGAGTACACGCTCGGCCAGGAGATCACCGCTGAGGTCTTCGAGGCCGGTGTGAAGGTCGACGTCACCGGTAAGAGCAAGGGCAAGGGCTTCGCCGGTGTCATGAAGCGCCACAACTTCCGTGGTGGCAAGGCCTCCCACGGTGCCCACCGCGTGCACCGCAAGCCCGGTTCGATCGGTGGCTGCGCCACCCCGGGCCGTGTCTTCAAGGGCATGCGCATGGCCGGCCGTATGGGCAACGAGCGCGTGACCACCCAGAACCTGACCGTTCACGCCGTTGACGCGGAGAAGGGCCTGCTCCTGATCAAGGGTGCGGTTCCTGGTCCGAACGGCGGCCTCGTCCTGGTCCGCACCGCGGCCAAGGGGGCCTGAGGATATGAGCACCATTGACATTCTGTCGCCCTCCGGCGACAAGACCGGGACCGTCGAGCTCCCGGCCGAGATCTTCGAGGCCAAGATCAGCATCCCGCTGATCCACCAGGTCGTCGTCGCGCAGCTGGCCGCCGCCCGTCAGGGCACGCACAAGGTCAAGACGCGTGGCGAGGTCCGCGGTGGTGGCAAGAAGCCGTACCGCCAGAAGGGCACCGGCCGCGCCCGTCAGGGTTCGACCCGCGCCCCGCAGTTCGCCGGTGGTGGCGTCGTGCACGGTCCCGTGCCGCGTGACTACTCGCAGCGGACCCCCAAGAAGATGAAGGCCGCCGCCCTCCGCGGTGCCCTCTCCGACCGGGCGAACCACTCCCGTATCCACGTCGTCTCCGGCGTGGTCGAGGGTGGCATCTCCACCAAGGCCGCCAAGACGCTGTTCGGCAAGATCTCGGAGCGCAAGAACCTGCTCCTGGTCGTCGAGCGCTCCGACGAGGCCGCGTGGCTGTCCGCCCGCAACCTGCCCCAGGTGCACATCCTGGAGCCGGGCCAGCTGAACACGTACGACGTGATGCGATCCGACGACGTGGTCTTCACCCAGGCCGCCCTCGAGTCCTTCGTGTCTGGCCCCAAGGCCGCTGACAACGAAGGGAGCGAGGCCTGATGTCCGAGGCCACGATCACCAGCAAGACCTTCACGGACCCGCGTGACATCCTCGTCAAGCCGGTTGTCTCCGAGAAGAGCTACGCGCTGCTCGACGAGAACAAGTACACGTTCATCGTCGCGCCCGGATCCAACAAGACCCAGATCAAGCAGGCCGTCGAGGCGGTCTTCTCGGTCAAGGTCATCGGGGTCAACACGATCAACCGTCAGGGCAAGCGCAAGCGCACCCGCACCGGTTTCGGCAAGCGCGCCAACACCAAGCGCGCCATCGTGACCCTTGCCGAGGGCAACCGTATCGACATCTTCGGCGGCCCGACCGCCTGACGGCGGTCGAGTCGTCCGGAATCGGACGAGGACTGAGAAATGGGAATCCGCAAGTACAAGCCGACTACGCCGGGCCGTCGTGGCTCCTCCGTAGCCGACTTCGTCGAGATCACGCGGTCCACGCCGGAGAAGTCGCTGGTCCGCCCGCTGCACAGCAAGGGCGGCCGTAACAACACCGGTCGTGTGACCGTCCGTCACCAGGGCGGTGGCCACAAGCGTGCCTACCGTCTGATCGACTTCCGTCGCCACGACAAGGACGGCGTGCCGGCCAAGGTCGCTCACATCGAGTACGACCCGAACCGCACCGCTCGCATCGCGCTGCTCCACTACGCGGACGGCGAGAAGCGCTACATCATCGCCCCGCGTGGTCTCTCGCAGGGCGACCGGGTTGAGAACGGCCCCACGGCCGACATCAAGCCCGGCAACAACCTGGCCCTCCGCAACATCCCGGTCGGTACCACGATCCACGCGATCGAGATCCGTCCCGGCGGTGGCGCCAAGTTCGCCCGTTCCGCGGGTGCCTCCGTGCAGCTGCTCGCGAAGGAGGGCACGATGGCCCACCTTCGTATGCCGTCCGGCGAGATCCGTCTCGTCGACGCTCGCTGCCGCGCCACCATCGGTGAGGTCGGCAACGCCGAGCAGTCGAACATCAACTGGGGCAAGGCCGGCCGTAAGCGCTGGCTGGGCGTTCGCCCGACCGTTCGCGGTGTGGCGATGAACCCGGTGGACCACCCGCACGGTGGTGGTGAGGGCAAGACCTCCGGTGGTCGCCACCCGGTCTCCCCGTGGGGTCAGAAGGAGGGTCGTACTCGTTCGCCGAAGAAGGCTTCGAACAAGTACATCGTCCGCCGCCGCAAGACGAACAAGAAGCGCTAGGAGCGGGTTTAGATGCCGCGCAGTCTCAAGAAGGGGCCCTTCGTCGACGACCACCTCGTAAAGAAGGTGGACGCCCAGAACGAAGCCGGCACCAAGAACGTCATCAAGACCTGGTCCCGTCGCTCGATGATCATCCCGGCCATGCTCGGCCACACGATCGCGGTGCACAACGGCAAGACCCACATTCCGGTGTTTGTCACCGAGTCGATGGTCGGCCACAAGCTCGGCGAGTTCTCGCCGACGCGCACCTTCCGGGGTCACGTGAAGGACGACCGGAAGTCGAAGCGCCGCTAGTAGCGGGGTGGAATGACCATGACAGACATCGGAAGGACAACCATGGAAGCCAGGGCCCAGGCGCGGTACATCCGCGTCACGCCCATGAAGGCCCGCCGCGTGGTGGACCTTATCCGTGGCATGGACGCCACGGAGGCTCAGGCGGTCCTGCGTTTCGCCCCGCAGGCCGCGAGCGTGCCGGTCGGCAAGGTGCTGGACAGCGCCATTGCCAACGCCGCGCACAACTACGACCACAGTGACGCCTCTTCGCTGTTCATCAGCGAGGCGTACGTGGATGAGGGCCCGACCCTGAAGCGGTTCCGTCCGCGTGCTCAGGGCCGTGCCTACCGGATCCGTAAGCGGACCAGCCACATCACCGTGGTCGTCAGCAGCAAGGAAGGAACCCGGTAATGGGCCAGAAGGTTAACCCGCATGGGTTCCGGCTCGGCATCACCACGGACTTCAAGTCCCGCTGGTACGCCGACAAGCTGTACAAGGACTACGTCAAGGAAGACGTCGCCATCCGTCGGATGATGACGTCCGGCATGGAGCGCGCCGGCATCTCGAAGGTTGAGATCGAGCGCACCCGTGACCGCGTGCGGGTGGACATCCACACCGCGCGTCCCGGCATCGTCATCGGCCGCCGTGGCGCCGAGGCCGACCGCATCCGCGGCGACCTCGAGAAGCTCACGGGCAAGCAGGTCCAGCTGAACATCCTCGAGGTCAAGAACCCCGAGGTCGACGCTCAGCTCGTGGCCCAGGCCGTTGCCGAGCAGCTGTCCTCCCGCGTCTCCTTCCGTCGGGCCATGCGTAAGAGCATGCAGTCCGCCATGAAGGCCGGCGCCAAGGGCATCAAGATCCAGTGTGGCGGCCGTCTCGGCGGCGCCGAGATGTCCCGCTCGGAGTTCTACCGCGAGGGTCGTGTGCCGCTGCACACGCTGCGCGCGAACGTCGAGTACGGCTTCTTCGAGGCCAAGACCACCTTCGGCCGTATCGGCGTGAAGGTCTGGATCTACAAGGGCGACGTCAAGAACATCGCCGAGGTTCGCGCCGAGAACGCCGCTGCCCGCGCCGGCAACCGTCCGGCCCGCGGTGGCGCTGAGCGCCCCGCCGGCCGTGGTGGCCGTGGTGGCGAGCGTGGCGGTCGCGGTCGCAAGCCGCAGCAGTCGGCTCCCGCCGCCGAGGCCCCCAAGGCCGAGGCTGCCGCCGCTGCTCCGGCTGAGAGCACCGGAACGGAGGCCTGACCGAAATGCTGATCCCCCGTAGGGTCAAGCACCGCAAGCAGCACCACCCGAAGCGCAGCGGTATGTCCAAGGGTGGTACGCAGGTTGCGTTCGGCGAGTACGGCATTCAGGCCCTCACTCCGGCGTACGTGACCAACCGCCAGATCGAGGCGGCTCGTATCGCGATGACCCGCCACATCAAGCGTGGCGGCAAGGTCTGGATCAACATCTACCCGGACCGCCCGCTGACCAAGAAGCCTGCCGAGACCCGCATGGGTTCCGGTAAGGGTTCGCCGGAGTGGTGGATCGCGAACGTCAAGCCCGGTCGGGTGATGTTCGAGCTGTCCTACCCGAACGAGAAGATCGCGCGCGAGGCCCTGACCCGTGCGGCCCACAAGCTGCCGATGAAGTGCAAGATCGTCAAGCGCGAAGCAGGTGAGCTGTGATGACCGCCGGTACCAAGGCGTCCGAGCTGCGCGAGCTGGGCAACGAGGAGCTTGTCGCCAAGCTCCGCGAGGCCAAGGAAGAGCTGTTCAACCTCCGCTTCCAGGCGGCGACGGGCCAGCTCGAGAACCACGGGCGGCTCAAGTCCGTCCGCAAGGACATCGCGCGGATCTACACCCTGATGCGTGAGCGCGAGCTGGGCATCGAGACGGTGGAGAGCGCCTGATGAGCGAGAGCAACGTGACTGAGCAGAAGACCGAGCGCAACGCCCGCAAGGTCCGTGAGGGCCTGGTCGTCAGCGACAAGATGGACAAGACCGTCGTCGTCGCCGTCGAGGACCGCGTCAAGCACGCGCTGTACGGCAAGGTCATCCGCCGTACGAACAAGCTCAAGGCTCACGACGAGCAGAACCAGGCCGGCATCGGCGACCGCGTCCTCCTCATGGAGACCCGGAAGCTGTCCGCCACGAAGCACTGGCGCGTCGTCGAGATCCTCGAGAAGGCCAAGTAATTACTTGAAGGGGTAACCCTTCGAGTTCGTTCCGCCAGGCTCGGTGGGGGCACTTCGGTGCCCCCGCCGGGAACCGGCAGACAATCAGGAGATAGACGTGATCCAGCAGGAGTCGCGACTGCGTGTCGCCGACAACACTGGTGCCAAGGAGATCCTTTGCATCCGTGTTCTCGGTGGTTCCGGTCGCCGCTACGCGGGCATCGGTGACGTCATCGTCGCCACCGTCAAGGACGCGATCCCCGGTGGCAACGTGAAGAAGGGTGACGTCGTCAAGGCGGTCATCGTTCGCACCGTCAAGGAGCGCCGCCGCCAGGACGGCTCGTACATCCGCTTCGACGAGAACGCCGCTGTCATTCTCAAGAACGACGGCGACCCTCGCGGCACCCGTATCTTCGGCCCCGTGGGCCGTGAGCTGCGCGAGAAGAAGTTCATGAAGATCATCTCGCTCGCGCCGGAGGTGCTGTAAGCATGAAGATCAAGAAGGGCGACCTGGTCCAGGTCATCACCGGTAAGGACAAGGGCAAGCAGGGCAAGGTCATCACGGCCTTCCCCCGCGAGAACCGCGTCCTGGTCGAGGGTGTCAACCGGGTCAAGAAGCACACCAAGGCCGGCCCCTCGCAGGCTGGTGGCATTGTCACGACCGAGGCCCCTGTTCACGTGAGCAACGTTCAGCTCGTCGTGGAGAAGGACGGCAAGAAGGTCGTCACGCGCGTCGGTTACCGCTTCGACGAAGAGGGCAACAAGATCCGCGTTGCCAAGCGGACGGGTGAGGACATCTGATGGCTACCACCACCACTCCGCGTCTCAAGACGAAGTACCGCGAGGAGATCGCGGGCAAGCTGCGTGAGGAGTTCTCGTACGAGAACGTCATGCAGATCCCCGGCCTCGTCAAGATCGTGGTCAACATGGGTGTGGGCGACGCCGCCCGCGACTCCAAGCTGATCGAGGGCGCCATCCGCGACCTCACCACGATCACCGGTCAGAAGCCGGCCGTCACCAAGGCCCGCAAGTCCATCGCGCAGTTCAAGCTGCGTGAGGGTCAGCCGATCGGTGCCCACGTCACGCTCCGTGGCGACCGCATGTGGGAGTTCCTGGACCGCACCCTGTCGCTCGCGCTCCCGCGCATCCGCGACTTCCGTGGTCTGTCCCCCAAGCAGTTCGACGGCCGTGGCAACTACACCTTCGGTCTCACGGAGCAGGTCATGTTCCACGAGATCGACCAGGACAAGATCGACCGTGTCCGGGGTATGGACATCACCGTGGTCACCACGGCGACCAACGACGACGAGGGCCGTGCCCTTCTGCGTCACCTCGGCTTCCCGTTCAAGGAGGCGTAAGCGAGATGGCGAAGAAGGCTCTCATCGCGAAGGCTGCCCGCAAGCCCAAGTTCGGTGTGCGTGCGTACACCCGCTGCCAGCGCTGCGGTCGCCCTCACTCCGTGTACCGCAAGTTCGGCCTGTGCCGCGTGTGCCTTCGTGAGATGGCTCACCGTGGCGAGCTGCCGGGCGTGACCAAGAGCTCCTGGTAACCCCGTACTTACGGGTTAACCGGAGTCTCTCGGTAAGCACTGGGTTGGCGGATGCCCTTCCCTCCATGGCTTAGGCTAGGAGGGTTGGGCGTCCGTCGCCCGATACGACTTACTACGCCGTAGGTCCCCGCGCCGCACCCGTCCCGCCCCTGTGTGGGGAGAGGGATGGCGCATACAGGAAACCCCGGCGAGAGAGGCCGAAGGCCAATTCATGACCATGACTGATCCCATCGCAGACATGCTCACGCGTCTGCGTAACGCGAACTCGGCGTACCACGACACCGTGACGATGCCGCACAGCAAGATCAAGTCTCACATCGCGGAAATCCTCCAGCAGGAGGGCTTCATCACGGGCTGGAGGGTCGAGGACGCCGAGGTCGGCAAGAACCTCGTTCTCGAGCTCAAGTTCGGTCCGAACCGTGAGCGCTCCATCGCGGGCATCAAGCGGATCTCGAAGCCGGGCCTCCGGGTTTACGCGAAGTCCACCAACCTGCCGAAGGTTCTCGGCGGCCTGGGCGTGGCGATCATCTCCACGTCCCACGGTCTCCTGACCGGCCAGCAGGCAGGCAAGAAGGGCGTAGGTGGGGAAGTCCTCGCCTACGTCTGGTAGTCGGGAACGGAGGAATAGCTAATGTCGCGTATTGGCAAGCTGCCTATCCAGGTTCCCGCCGGCGTGGACGTCACCATCGAGGGCCGCACGGTCACGGTGAAGGGTTCCAAGGGCACCCTGAGCCACACCGTCGCCGCGCCGATCGAGATCGTTAAGGGCGAGGACGGCGTTCTCAACGTCACCCGTCCGAACGACGAGCGTCAGAACAAGGCCCTCCACGGCCTGTCCCGCACGCTGGTGGCCAACATGATCACCGGTGTGACCCAGGGTTACGTGAAGGCGCTCGAGATCAGCGGTGTCGGTTACCGCGTTGCCGCGAAGGGCTCCAACCTGGAGTTCCAGCTCGGCTACAGCCACCCGATCCTGATCGAGGCGCCCGAGGGCATCTCGTTCAAGGTCGAGTCGCCGACCAAGTTCTCGGTCGAGGGCATCGACAAGCAGAAGGTCGGCGAGGTCGCGGCGAACATCCGCAAGCTGCGGAAGCCCGACCCGTACAAGGCCAAGGGCGTCAAGTACGCCGGCGAGGTCATCCGCCGCAAGGTCGGAAAGGCTGGTAAGTAAGCCATGGCATACGGTGTGAAGATCGCCAAGGGCGACGCTTACAAGCGTGCGGCCAAGGCCCGCCGTCACATCCGCATCCGCAAGAACGTGTCGGGTACGGCGGAGCGTCCGCGCCTCGTCGTGACGCGTTCCAACCGCGGTATCACCGCTCAGGTCATCGACGACCTCAAGGGTCACACCCTTGCGTCCGCGTCGAACCTGGACGCGTCGATCCGTGGTGGCGAGGGTGACAAGTCGGCGCAGGCCAAGCAGGTCGGCGCTCTCGTCGCCGAGCGCGCCAAGGCCGCGGGTGTCGAGGCTGTCGTGTTCGACCGTGGTGGCAACAGGTACGCCGGGCGCATTGCCGCTCTGGCTGACGCCGCCCGCGAAGCCGGGCTGAAGTTCTAAGCCCCGGTTCCGGGACTAACGGACGTAACAGAGAGAGGTAAATCCAATGGCTGGACCCCAGCGCCGCGGAAGCGGTGCCGGTGGCGGCGAGCGGCGGGACCGGAAGGGCCGTGACGGCGGCGCAGCTGCCGCCGAGAAGACCGCTTACGTTGAGCGCGTTGTCGCGATCAACCGCGTCGCCAAGGTTGTCAAGGGTGGTCGTCGCTTCAGCTTCACCGCGCTGGTCGTGGTGGGCGACGGTGACGGCACCGTGGGTGTCGGTTACGGCAAGGCCAAGGAGGTGCCGGCCGCCATCGCCAAGGGTGTTGAGGAGGCCAAGAAGCACTTCTTCAAGGTCCCCCGTATCCAGGGCACCATCCCGCACCCGATCCAGGGCGAGAAGGCTGCGGGCGTCGTCCTGCTGAAGCCTGCTTCCCCCGGTACCGGTGTTATCGCCGGTGGCCCGGTGCGCGCCGTGCTCGAGTGCGCCGGCGTTCACGACATCCTGTCGAAGTCCCTGGGCTCCGACAACGCGATCAACATCGTGCACGCGACCGTGGAGGCCCTCAAGGGCCTGCAGCGTCCCGAGGAGATTGCGGCTCGCCGTGGTCTGCCGCTCGAGGACGTCGCCCCCGCGGCTCTGCTCCGTGCACGTGCGGGAGCGGGTGCGTAATGGCTCGCCTCAAGATCACGCAGACGAAGTCGTACATCGGCAGCAAGCAGAACCACCGCGACACCCTGCGTTCGCTCGGGCTCAAGCGCCTGAACGACGTGGTCGTCAAGGAGGACCGCCCCGAGTTCCGCGGAATGGTGCACACCGTCCGCCACCTCGTGACGGTCGAGGAGGTCGACTGACATGGCGGAGAACAACCCGCTGAAGGTCCACAACCTCCGTCCCGCCCCGGGCGCCAAGACCGCCAAGACCCGTGTGGGTCGTGGTGAGGCGTCGAAGGGTAAGACGGCCGGTCGTGGTACGAAGGGCACCAAGGCCCGTTACCAGGTTCCGCAGCGCTTCGAGGGTGGGCAGATGCCCCTCCACATGCGTCTGCCGAAGCTCAAGGGCTTCAAGAACCCGTTCCGCACCGAGTTCCAGGTCGTGAACCTGGACAAGCTCGGCGCTCTCTACCCCGAGGGTGGAGAGGTCACGGTGGCCGACCTGGTCGCCAAGGGCGCGGTGCGCAAGAACAGCCTCGTCAAGGTGCTCGGCACCGGCGAGATCACCGTGGCGCTGCAGGTTTCGGTTGACGCCGTCTCCGGCTCCGCCAAGGAGAAGATCGCCGCTGCCGGCGGCACCGTCACCGAGCTCGTCTGAGACGACTCGATGGCTTGAACATCCGACCGGGGATGCCTCCCAAAAGGGGCATCCCCGGTTGGTCGTTCCTAGGGGGGCATGTCCGCCGGTAAGGTGGCGTGCACGTCTATGCTCCGTGCGGTATGCCCGCACGTTTTCATTGACCGGTATCTATTCGTCGAACCTCAAGACCGTCACCTCTGACGCATAGCGCGGGGGTCGCAGGAGGCACCGTGCTCACCGCGTTCGCCCGGGCGTTCAAGACGCCCGACCTGCGCAAGAAGCTGCTCTTCACACTCGGCATCATCGTGCTGTACCGGCTCGGGGCACACATCCCCGTCCCCGGTGTCAGTTACCAGGCCGTACAGCAGTGTGTGGACCAGGCCAGCCAGGGCAACAACTCCCTGTTCGGCCTGGTGAACATGTTCAGTGGCGGGGCGCTGCTGCAGATCACCATCTTCGCGCTCGGCATCATGCCGTACATCACGGCGAGCATCATCCTGCAGCTGTTGACCGTCGTGATCCCGCGCCTCGAAGCCCTCAAGAAGGAGGGACAGTCCGGCACGGCCAAGATCACGCAGTACACGCGTTATCTGACGGTCGCGCTCGCGATCCTCCAGGGCACCGGCCTCGTGGCGACGGCCCGTACCGGCGCCCTCTTCAGCGGCTGCACGGTGGCCAACCAGGTCGTCCCCGACCAGTCCATCTTCGTGACCGCGACGATGGTCATCACGATGACCGCGGGTACCTGCGTCGTCATGTGGCTCGGTGAGCTCATCACCGACCGCGGCATCGGCAACGGTATGTCGATCCTGATGTTCATCTCGATCGCCGCCGGCTTCCCGGGCGCCCTGTGGGCCATCAAGGAGAGCGGCAAGCTCGCCAAGGGCTGGATCGAGTTCGGCACCGTCATCCTGATCGGCTTCGTGATGGTGGCGCTCGTCGTCTTCGTCGAGCAGGCCCAGCGCCGCATCCCGGTGCAGTACGCGAAGCGGATGATCGGCCGCAGGTCCTACGGCGGAACGTCCACTTATATCCCGCTCAAGGTGAACCAGGCAGGTGTGATTCCTGTCATCTTCGCCTCGTCGCTGCTCTACATCCCGGCGTTGATCGCCCAGTTCTCGAACTCCACCGCGGGGTGGAAGACCTGGATCGAAGCCCACTTCGTCAAGGGTGACCACCCCTACTACATCGCTACGTACTTCCTCCTGATCGTGTTCTTCGCCTTCTTCTACGTGGCGATCTCGTTCAACCCCGAGGAAGTCGCGGACAACATGAAGAAGTATGGTGGCTTCATCCCGGGTATCCGGGCTGGTCGACCTACTGCCGAGTATCTGAGCTACGTGCTCAACCGGATCACTTGGCCGGGCTCGCTGTATCTGGGTCTGATCGCTCTTGTGCCGACGATGGCGTTGGCAGGCTTCGGCGGTGCCAATGCCAACTTCCCGTTCGGCGGGACGAGCATCCTCATCATCGTGGGTGTGGGGCTGGAGACCGTGAAGCAGATCGAGAGCCAGCTCCAGCAGCGCAATTACGAAGGGTTCCTCCGCTGATGCGAATCGTCCTCGTCGGACCGCCCGGGGCCGGCAAGGGTACGCAGGCCGCGTTCCTTGCCAAGAACCTGGACATTCCGCACATCTCCACGGGTGACCTGTTCCGTGCCAACATCTCGCAGGGCACGGAGCTGGGCATGAAGGCCAAGGCGTTCATGGACGCCGGTGACCTGGTGCCGGATGAGGTCACCATCGGGATGGCCAAGGACCGCATGGAGCAGCCCGACGCCGCCAACGGCTTCCTGCTCGACGGGTTCCCGCGGAACGTGGCCCAGGCCGAGGCGCTGGATGTGGTCCTCAAGGCCGAGGACATGCAGCTGGACGCGGTCCTGGACCTGGAGGTCCCCGAGGACGAGGTCGTGAAGCGGATCGCGGGTCGCCGCATCTGCCGCAACGACAGCGCGCACGTGTTCCACGTCACGTACACCCCGCCGAAGACCGAGGGCGTGTGCGACGTGTGTGGTGGCGAGCTCTACCAGCGCGACGACGACTCCGAGGAGACCGTCCGCCGGCGCCTGGAGGTCTACCACACGCAGACCGAGCCGATCATCGACTACTACCGGGCGCAGAACCTGGTCGTGACGATCTCGGCGCTCGGCAAGGTCGACGAGGTCACCGGCCGCGCCATGGCCGCGCTGAAGAAGAGCTGAAGGTGAGCTGACGCTCGCCACGGTTGTACGGATACGGCCGCGGTGCCCCTGGTGGGCGCCGCGGCCGTATCGTTGTTCTGTCCCGCGTACTCGCGCACAAGGCACAAGGAAAGGCCCCCGTCACGATGGTGCAGATCAAGACCCCCGAGCAGATCGCGAAGATGCGCGAGGCGGGGCTGGTCGTCGCGGCCATCCATGCGGCGACGCGTGAGGCGGCTGTGCCGGGCGCCACGACGAAGGACCTGGACGAGGTCGCGCGGAAGGTGATCGCGGACCACGGGGCGAAGTCGAACTTCCTCGGGTACGGCGGGTTCCCCGCCACGATCTGCACCTCGGTGAACGAGGTCGTCGTCCACGGCATCCCCGACGAGAAGACCGTCCTCAAGGACGGCGACATCATCTCCATCGACGCCGGCGCGATCGTCGACGGCTGGCACGGCGACGCGGCCTACACCGCGTTCGTGGGCACCGGTCACGCTCCGGAGCTGATCGAGCTCTCGCGGGTGACCGAGGAGTCGATGTGGGCCGGCATCGCCGCGATGAAGAACGGCAACCGGCTGGTGGACATCTCGCGGGCGATCGAGACGTACATCCGCCGCCAGCCGAAGCCGGGCGGCGGCAAGTACGGCATCGTCGAGGACTACGGCGGCCACGGCATCGGCACCGAGATGCACATGGACCCGCACCTGCTGAACTACGTCGCCCGCAAGCGCGGCAAGGGCCCGAAGCTGGTCCCCGGCTTCTGCCTGGCGATCGAGCCGATGGTCTCGCTCGGCACCCCGCACACGGAGGTCCTGTCGGACGACTGGACGGTCGTCTCCACGGACGGCACCTGGTCCTCGCACTGGGAGCACTCGGTGGCCCTGACGGAAGCCGGCCCCCTGGTCCTGACCGCCCCGGACGGCGGCAAGGCGAAGCTGGCGGAGCTGGGCGTGGTGGCGGCGCCGGACCCGCTGGTGTGAAGTGCGGCGTGGGGCCTTGCGTAAGGATCATCCGAGGTGGGCATTCTTCCCGGATTCGTCTTTTCCAGGGGCCTGACGTAGACTGATGCGTCGGCTCTCGTGTACCCGTGTGTCCGCATTCGGGGTCGAGAGTCGATCAAGGTAGCCGATTCGAAAGGCGAAGCGTGGCCAAGAAGCAAGGTGCCATCGAAATCGAGGGCACCGTGATCGAGTCCCTCCCGAACGCGATGTTCAAGGTGGAGCTCCAGAACGGTCACAAGGTCCTCGCGCACATCTCCGGCAAGATGCGGATGCACTACATCCGAATCCTCCCGGACGACCGGGTCGTCGTGGAGCTCTCTCCGTACGACCTGACGCGTGGCCGGATCGTCTACCGCTACAAGTAGATCTTGCCCGCACCCCGCCTCCGCGCGCGGGTGGTGGCACTGACCCGGAGAACCTCACACCCATGAAGGTCAAGCCGAGCGTCAAGAAGATCTGCGACAAGTGCAAGGTGATCCGCCGCCACGGTCGGGTCATGGTCATCTGCGACAACCTGCGCCACAAGCAGCGCCAGGGCTGACGCACGCCGACCGACCTGCATTTCGCAGTTCTTCGCGCGACGCATAGCAGTACGTACATACGCAGAGCCCGCCCAGCCCGCAAGGGTCGGCGGCACCTCCGGCGGGGGCCGGGGACCCGACCTGTACCTCATACGGCACGTCGGGAGCGGCTCTGTGGCAGACCCCCGAACACACAGGAGCCATTGAATGGCACGCGTTTCCGGTGTTGACATCCCGCGCGAAAAGCGCGTGGAGATCGCACTCACCTACGTCTTCGGTATCGGGCGTACCCGGTCCAAGGAGATCCTCGCCTCCACCGGCGTGAACCCGAACACCCGCGTTCGTGACCTGGCCGAAGAGGACCTGGTCAAGATCCGCGAGTACGTGGACGCCAACCTCCGCACCGAGGGCGACCTCCGCCGCGAGATCCAGGGCGACATCCGCCGCAAGATCGAGATCCAGTGCTACCAGGGCATCCGCCACCGTCGCGGCCTGCCGGTGCACGGTCAGCGCACGAGCACCAACGCGCGTACCCGCAAGGGCCCGCGTCGCGCGATCGCCGGTAAGAAGAAGCCGGGCAAGAAGTAGTCCTCAGCGGACGCTTGACCACACGGTCTTCGCTGTAGGACCGACCACCTCCCGTAGGAGATATAGATGCCCCCCAAGGGTCGTCAGGGCGCTGCCAAGAAGGTGCGCCGCAAGGAAAAGAAGAACGTCGCTCACGGCCACGCGCACATCAAGAGCACGTTCAACAACACGATCGTCTCGATCACGGACCCCGCGGGCAACGTGATCTCCTGGGCCTCCGCCGGCCACGTCGGCTTCAAGGGCTCGCGCAAGTCGACCCCGTTCGCCGCGCAGATGGCCGCCGAGTCGGCCGCTCGCCGCGCGCAGGAGCACGGCATGCGCAAGGTCGACGTCTTCGTCAAGGGTCCCGGCTCCGGCCGTGAGACCGCGATCCGCTCCCTCCAGGCCACGGGCCTCGAGGTCGGTTCGATCCAGGACGTCACCCCCACGCCGCACAACGGCTGCCGTCCGCCGAAGCGCCGCCGCGTCTGACGCTGTCGCGTCTCACGCACGGCGACCGGTAACGGTTGGTTTGAGGGTTGGGCGGTACGGCTCTTCGGAGGCGTGCCGCCCGTACCCTTGGTAGTACCTCTGTCGGACGTCAAATAGTGGGCGTCCACAACCGAAGGATTCACACCATGCTGATCGCTCAGCGTCCCTCGCTGACCGAAGAGGTCGTCGACGAGTTCCGTTCGCGGTTCGTCATCGAGCCCCTGGAGCCGGGCTTCGGCTACACGCTCGGCAACAGCCTCCGTCGTACGCTCCTCTCCTCGATCCCGGGTGCGGCTGTCACGTCCATCCGTATCGACGGTGTCCTGCACGAGTTCACCACCGTGCCGGGCGTCAAGGAGGACGTCACCGACCTCATCCTGAACATCAAGCAGCTGGTCGTCTCCTCGGAGCACGACGAGCCGGTCGTGATGTACCTGCGCAAGCAGGGCCCCGGCCTGGTCACCGCTGCTGACATCGCCCCGCCGGCCGGTGTCGAGGTGCACAACCCCGACCTGGTGCTCGCCACGCTGAACGGCAAGGGCAAGCTGGAGATGGAGCTGACCGTCGAGCGCGGTCGCGGCTACGTCTCCGCCGTGCAGAACAAGCAGGTGGGCCAGGAGATCGGCCGTATCCCGGTCGACTCCATCTACTCGCCGGTGCTCAAGGTCACGTACAAGGTCGAGGCGACCCGTGTCGAGCAGCGCACCGACTTCGACAAGCTGATCGTCGACGTCGAGACCAAGCAGGCCATGCGCCCGCGTGACGCCATGGCGTCCGCCGGTAAGACCCTGGTCGAGCTGTTCGGTCTGGCGCGCGAGCTCAACATCGACGCCGAGGGCATCGACATGGGCCCGTCCCCGACGGACGCCGCCCTGGCCGCCGACCTGGCGCTGCCGATCGAGGAGCTCGAGCTCACCGTTCGTTCGTACAACTGCCTCAAGCGTGAGGGCATCCACTCCGTGGGTGAGCTCGTGGCGCGCTCCGAGGCCGACCTGCTCGACATCCGCAACTTCGGTGCGAAGTCGATCGACGAGGTCAAGGCGAAGCTGGCCGGCATGGGCCTGGCCCTCAAGGACAGCCCGCCCGGATTCGACCCGACCGCTGCGGCGGACGCCTTCGGCGCCGACGACGATGCGGATGCGGGTTTCGTGGAGACCGAGCAGTACTAGTTCGTCTGCGGGCCGGCTTCGGCTGGTCGCGCAGTTCCCCGCGCCCCTATGGGGCGCGGGGTCTCCGACGGGTAACCGCTCGCTCGGACACTGACACCGGTACCTCATACGGCCGGTGCAGATCACAAGGAGAAACACCATGCCGCGTCCCGCCAAGGGTGCCCGCCTCGGTGGCAGCGCCGCTCACGAGCGTCTGCTGCTCGCCAACCTGGCGAAGTCCCTCTTCGAGCACGGCCGCATCACCACGACCGAGGCCAAGGCCCGCCGCCTGCGTCCGGTCGCCGAGCGCCTGATCACCAAGGCGAAGAAGGGCGACATCCACAACCGTCGCCTGGTGCTGCAGACGATCACGGACAAGGGCGTCGTCCACACGCTCTTCACCGAGATCGCCCCGCGCTACTCCGAGCGCCCGGGTGGCTACACCCGTATCACCAAGATCGGCAACCGTCGTGGCGACAACGCCCCGATGGCTGTGATCGAGCTGGTCGAGGGCGAGATCGCCAAGAAGGCGACCGTCGCCGAGGCCGAGGCCGCCGCCAAGCGCGCCGTCAAGGAGGCCGACGAGGCCGCCAAGGTCGAGGACACCAAGGTCGAGGACGCCGCTGAGGCCCCGGCCGAGGAGTCGAAGGACGCCTGAGCGTTCTGACGATCTCGTGAGCGGGCCCACACCCTCAGGGGTGCGGGCCCGCTCCCGTGTTTTGAGAGGATTTATCGCGTGAGTGACGACGTGCAGCCCGGTTTCGTACGAATTCGGCTCGACCTTTCGTACGACGGCAAGGACTTCTCCGGCTGGGCCAAGCAGGCCCGCGGGCAGCGGACCGTCCAGGGCGACATCGAGGACGCCCTGAAGACCGTGACCCGTTCCAAGGAGACGTACGAGCTGACCGTCGCCGGCCGCACCGACGCCGGTGTGCACGCCCGCGGCCAGGTCGCGCACGTCGATCTGCCCGTCGAGCTGTGGGCCGAGCACCAGGACAAGCTGCTGCGGCGGCTCGCCGGGCGGCTCTCCCACGACGTACGGGTGTGGAGGCTGACCGAGGCCCCGAGCGGCTTCAACGCGCGGTTCTCCGCCATCTGGCGTCGCTACGCCTACCGCGTCACCGACAACCCCGGCGGTGTCGACCCGCTCCTGCGCGGCCACGTCCTGTGGCACGACTGGACCCTCGACATGGACGCGATGAACGCCGCCGCCGAGCGGCTCGTCGGCGAGCACGACTTCGCCGCGTACTGCAAGAAGCGCGACGGCGCCACCACCATCCGTACGCTCCAGGAGCTCCGCTGGGAGCGGCGGCCCGGCGGGATCCTCGAGGCGACCGTGAAGGCGGACGCCTTCTGCCACAACATGGTCCGCTCGCTCGTCGGCGCGCTGCTGTTCGTCGGCGACGGACACCGCCCGGTGGACTGGCCCGCGAAGGTCCTTGCGGCGGGTGTGCGGGACTCGGCCGTGCACGTCGTCCGCCCGCACGGGCTCACCCTCGAGGAGGTCGGCTACCCGGCCGACGGGCTGCTGGCCGCCCGGAACCGTGAGGCCAGGAACAAGCGGTCGCTGCCCGGAAGTGGCTGCTGCTGACTTTTCAGCTTTTCCGGCATTTCGGGTTAAATGCCGTTCTCCCGCAGTCACGTCGCGGTGGGGTTTGTCACATAACGTCATAGATTCCCGTCACGTCACCTCGTTCCGTGCGAGGACGGCGGGCGGGAGTCTGTGATGAGTGCAACTGAGGCCCGGCATGTGGCCGGGGTCGGCGTAGGGCAGCGACAGCCGGAACCACGGCCGGTCGCGGATGGCCCGGGAGCGGGGCCGGTCGGGCTACTGCCCATGCCGCCATCGGACGACGAGCGATACGGGTATGCCAGACGCCGCCTCTGGTTGCTGACGGTCAGTTCGCTGATCAGCATGAGCTGCCTGGCGGTGAGTCAGTTCAGGCTGGCGTCCTCCACCCCGCTGCTGTGGATGTTCGCCCCGCTGCTCGCGTTCACGGTCGTCTACTACCTGATCTCGCTGAGGGTGAACGCCTTCAGCGGCGACTTCGACCTCGCGGGCCACCGCCGGCTCGTGCGGGAGTGGCGCCCGGCGCTCCACCCGTCGGTCGATGTCTTCCTGCCGGTGTGCGGGGAGTCCATCGAGGTCCTGCACAACACCTGGACCCATGTGCGGGCCATGGCCGACCGCTACCCGGGCGTCTGCGAGCCGTTCGTCCTCGACGACTCGGCCAGTCCGCAACTGCGGGCGATGGCGGCCGACTTCGGGTTCCGCTACGGCAGCCGCCCGAACCGCGGATGGTTCAAGAAGGCGGGAAACCTCCACTTCGGCTTCGGGCAGTCGGAGGGCACGTACATCCTCATCCTCGACGCCGACTTCGCCCCACGCGCCGACCTCCTCGAGGAGCTGCTTCCGTACATGGAGGCGGACGAGCGGACCGCCATCGTCCAGTCCCCGCAGTTCTTCCGGGTGCTCGACGCCCAGAACTGGATCGAGCGCGGGGCCGGAGCCGTACAGGAGCTGTTCTACCGGGCGGTCCAGGTCTCGCGGCAGCGGCGGGACGGCGCCATCTGCGTCGGGAGCTGCGCCGTCTACCGGCGCGCGGCGCTGGAGGAGAATGGCGGCACCACCCTGATCGAGCACTCCGAGGACGTCCACACCGGCTTCGACCTGCGGCGCCTCGGCTGGGACCTGCGCTATGTGCCGGTCGCGCTGTCGGCGGGGGTGTGCCCGGACAGCGCCGGTGCCTTCTTCAACCAGCAGTACCGCTGGTGCGCCGGCTCGATGAGCCTGCTGGGCAGCAAGAAGTTCTGGCAGGCCAGGCTCCGGTTCACCAGTCGGCTCTGCTACCTGTCCGGCTTCTTCTACTACATCCACACCGCGCTCTTCACCTTCGTCGCGCCGCTGGTGCCGATCGTGCTGCTCCTCGCCTTCCCCGACAAGCCCAGGGCCGAGTTCCTGTGGCTGGTGCTGCCCAGCGTCGTCTACACCACGATCGTCTTCCCGATGTGGCACCGGGTCCCGTACCGCCTTGAGGCCTGGGCCGTGCGCATGATGTACGGCTGGGCGCACGTCTTCGCGATCTGGGACATCCTCGGCGGCAACCGTATGGGCTGGCAGGCCACCGGGTCGTCCCACGCCAAGCGGAACGGGACGAGACGGTTCTGGATCGGCCTGTGGGTGTGGGGCGGGGGGACCGCCCTGCTGTGGGTCGTGGCCTCCGTCTGGCGCATGTTCACCATGAACGCGTACGACTTCGCCCTCCTGCTGTCCTCCGGGCTGTTCTACGCGCTGATCGTCGGGCGTGCCCTCGTGCAGCCCCGGACGGGAGGAGAGCACTGATGCCCCTGATGCGCCGATGCGTCCGGACGTCAGCCATGCTGCTCGTCGCTGTGACGCTCGCCCTGACCGGGTGTTCCGCGGACCCGCGGCCGAGTGCCGCGCCGCCGAGGAAGGCGGCCGGCCCGACACGGGCCGCCGTCGAGCTTCCCTTCGACGTACGGCCGTTGATCCATCCGGCGAAGAAGTACTTCGGCACCGCCGTGCCGAAGGCCCCGCACAACATGAAGGCCGTGGACGACTACACCGCGATGGTGGGCAAGCGGCCCAACCTCATCGAGTACTACGCGGCCTGGGGCGACGGGTTCAACATCACGGGGGTGCGCAACGCCTGGCAGTCCGGCGCGCTGACGATCCTGTCCTGGGAGCCGTTCGACACGACCCTCGGAGAGATCGCCGCCGGCGCCTCCGACACGTACATCGAGGAGTACGCCAGGGCGGTGCGCCGGCTGAACCTGCCCGTCGCGATCACCTTCGCGGACGAGATGAACGGCGCCTGGGAGAAGTGGGGGACGGAGAACACCACACCCGAGGAGTACGTGAGGGCCTGGCGGCACATCCACGACATCTTCACCGACGTCGGCGCGGCCAACGTGATCTGGGCCTGGTCGCCGAACGTGGTCAACCCGGTGAAGCACGTCGCCCTGAAGCCGTACTACCCCGGCGACGCCTACGTCGACTGGATCGGCCTGATCGGCTACTTCACCTATGACGAGGAGCCGGACGACTTCGACGAGCTCTTCGGGCCGACCATCACGCAGGTCCGTACGTTCACCGCCAAGCCGCTGATCGTCCTGGAGACGGCGGCCGAGCCCGGCAGCCGCCGGCCCGCCGATGTGCGCCAGCTCTTCGAGGGCGTCGCGGCGGCCCGCGACATCGTCGGCTTCGTCTGGTTCGACCACAAGGCGCCCCGCGCCGACTGGCGTCTTTCGGCGGGCCCCCCGGCCGCCCTCACCGAGTTCCGGCGGCAGGCCGCCGCCGACATCTACGGCTTCGACGTGCGGAAGGTCTGATGACGTCCACAGAGGCACGCCTGGCGTCCACAGAGTCACGTCCCGTCGCGTACCGCGTCCCCAGACCCCCGCAAGCGGCGTGGAGCGCGGCCGGCAGCCCCCGGCGCACCTGGGTCGCCCGGGTGGTCCTGCTCGCGATCCTGGCCCTGCAGGCGGTGCTCTCGCTCCGGCTGGACAACACCGCCTTCCAGGACGAGGCCCTCTACCTCAGCTCCGGCCATGTGCAGCTGGCCCATCTGCTGCACGGCACACCGGTGCCGACGGACTACGCGAGCTACTTCTCCGGCTCCCCTGTCCTCTACCCCGTCCTCGCCGCCCTGGTCGACAGCTGGTTCGGTCTGGCCGGCGCCCGCGTGCTCAGCCTGCTGTTCATGCTCGCCGCCACCACGCTGCTGTACGCGACGACCAAGCGGCTCTTCAACGAGCGGGCGGCGCTCGCCGCGGCCGCGCTGTTCGCCGTGACCCAGTCCACCGTCGTGCTCGGCTACTTCGCCACGTACGACGCGGCGGCGATCTTCCTGCTCGCCCTCGCGACCTGGATCGTCGTACGGACCGCCCGGGCCCACCCCGCACTGGTGCTCCTCGCCGCACCGGTCGCCGCGCTCGCGGTCGGCACCAAGTACGCCTCCGCGCTCTATCTGCCGACCCTGGCGCTCCTCGCCGCGCTCGTCGCCTGGCCGCACCGCAGCGGCACGGCGGGCGTCGTACGGGCCGTCCTGTTCGGGCTCGGAGTGGCCGGGCCGCTGGTGGCGGGGCTGTACCTGACGGACGTACTCGACGGTGTACGGGTCACCACCACGCAGCGCGCGCACGGCACCGACGCGGCCCTGGACCTGCTGGTGAAGTCGGCGTGGTGGAGCGGTCTGCTGTTCCTGACCGCGTGCGGAGGCGCCGTCGCGTACGCCGTCCGCGGCCGCATGAACGAATCGCCGCAGACCCGGGGCGTCCCGGTCCCCGGCCGGACCTGGCGCGTGCTGCTCGGCCTGGTGCTGTGCGGCACCGCTCTGCTCGCCCCGGCCTACCAGATCCACCTCGCCACCTCCGTGGCCCTCTACAAGCACCTGGGGTTCGGGCTCCTCTTCGCCGCGCCCATGGCCGGCGTCGGGCTGACCCGGCTCGTCGGCGCCCACTTCCGCCAGCCACAGCTGGCCTGCGCCCTGTGGGTCGTCATGCTCTGCCTCGGCATCTCCCAGTCGACCGAGCGGTTCGCCTCCTGGCCCGAGTCGAACCGGCTGAACGTGGCGCTCCGGCAGCTCGTGACCCCGGGCTCGGGGCGCTATCTCGCCTCGCAGCCGAACGTGGCCGTCTACTACCTGCGGGACATCACCGACCAGACCCGCTGGACCTCGCTCTACGGCATCGGGTACCGCGACGCCCGAGGCACCCTGCACCGCGGTGACGACGGCTACCGCAAGGCGCTCGCCGACGGCTGGTTCGACCTGGTCGTCCTTGACGGGCGCACGCCGCGGGACTGGGTCATCGCCAAGGCCCTCAAGGACAACGCCCACTACCGCCTGCTCGGACGCATCCCGTACGAGCGCGGCTGGAGTGCGGGCTTCTACCGAATCTGGGTGAAGCGATGACCTCAGCGATGACCTCAGCGATGACCAACTCAGCGGTACGGAGCTCGCCGCGCGGCACTCTCGCGTACTTCCTGCTGCCCACGGCCCTCGCGCTGGCCGTCATCGTCCCCGGCCTCGGCCGCCGCCAGATGTGGTTCGACGAGCACGCCACCTGGTGGGCGACCTCCCTCTCGTACCGGGACTTCAGCCGGCTGACCGGGAACATCGACCTCGTCTTCGTGCCCTTCTACTCCGCGATGCGGGCCTGGACCTGGCTGGTGGGGGCCTCGGCGGCCACCCTGAGGCTGCCCGAGGCCCTCGCCATGGCGGCCTCGGCGGGTCTGGTGGCCCTGATCGGCCGCCGGCTGTTCTCCGCGCGGGCGGGGGTCGTCGCCGGGCTGATCTTCGCGCTGGTACCGACGGTCACGCGGTACGGGCAGGAGGCGCGGCCGTACGCCTTCGCGATGTTCTTCGCGCTGCTGGCCACGCTCCTGCTGCTGCGCGCCCTGGACCGGCCCACCCTGGGCGTCTGGTCGGGCTACGCGCTGGCGGTCGCGCTGACCGGGTTCAGCCACATGGTCGCGCTCGCCGTCCTCGCGGCGCACGTCCTGCCCGTCCTGCGGGCCAGACGGGGCGGGGACCCGATCGCGCACTGGGCGTTCGGCTGCGCGGTCCTGGCCGGGACGTCCGCCGTCGTGCCCATGCTCTACCGGGGGGCGGCGCAGAGCGGCCAGATCGGCTGGAACGACGTCACCGACAGGGACCTGCGGATGTACGGGGTGGACCTGTTCGGGTCCGACGTCGTGTTCGGCACGGTGGCCGTGCTCGCGCTCGTGGGGCTGTGGGCCGCGCGCCACCGGGCCCCGTTCCCGGCGACCCGGGCCTTCCTGGTGACGTGGGCGGTGCTGCCGCCGGTGGTGACCGCCGCCACGGGGGCCTGGCTCCATCTCTTCCTGCCCCGGTACATGCTGTTCACCGTCCCGGCCTGGCTGCTGCTCGCGGCGGCCGGCGCGGTCCGGTGCTACGACCTGCTCACCGGAGCGGGCCGGAAGGGCCTCTGGTGGTGGGCGCGCGGCATGCTCGTGCTGACCGCGGTGTCGGCCGTCGTCGTGGTCCACGTGCTGCCCGCCCTGCACAAGGCCCGTCGGGACCTCGAATGGGAGCCCGACTACGCGGGCGCGGCGCGCGTCGTGGAGGCCGGGCAGCGCCCCGGCGACGGCATCGTCTTCCACCACGCCCTGAACTCGCGCCTGGCCCTGGCGTACGAGCTGCGCGACGCCCGCGACGGAGCCCGGCCCAAGGACGTCCTCATGAAGCGGGCGCCGCAGCAGACCGGCTGGTACTGGGGACACGAGTACGAGCCGCCCGGCAAGCACCTGGCCGGCACCCCCCGCGTGTGGTTCATCTCGCCCGGGGACGGCGATGCCTACGCGTACATGCCACGGGCGAAGGAGAAGGCGCTGAAGGACGGCTTCACGGTGGCCCGCACCGAGCGGCTGCGCCATGTGACGGTGCAGCTGCTGGAGCGGCGTACGGCCGCCCCGGCCCGTCCCGCGAGGCCCGTCCCGTCGCGTCCCGCGGCGAACGTGGCCGCCCCGGCCCGTCCTGCGGCGGGCGTGGCCGCCCCCGGCCGTCCCGCGGGGCCCGTCCCTTCGCGTCCCGCGGCGGGCGTGGCCGCCCCGGCCCGTCCTGCGGCGGGCGTGGCCGTCCCTTCGCGTCCCGCGGCGGGCGTGCGGGCTCAGCCCGCCGGTGCGCCCGCGGCCGCCGACGCCTGGGCGCGGCCGCGGGCGTAGATCTGGTTGAAGGCGAAGGTGCCCAGGTCGTCGCTGGCCTGGAAGACGGCCTTGTCGGAGGTGGTCACCCTCTTGCCGTCGGTGAAGCCGGCCTGGGTGAAGTAGGCGTACCGGCCGATCGAGTTCGCCCGGCGCAGACAGACCGTCGCGCGGCAGAAGTCCTTCACGCCCGACCCGGCGAGCGGGGCGATGCCGCCGCTCGCCTGGTTCTTCGCCTTCAGCGCCGCCGCCTCGTTCGGGAACACGGCCACGCCGACGGTGAGGGCGACCCCGTCCTTCACGTACGTGGCGCGGATCACCCGGTCGCAGCCGTTCTTCGACAGGACCGCGCCGAGACCGCCCTGCGCGACGCTTGCGCAGTTCGTCGTGGAGGAGGTCGCGCCCTTCGTGTAGGCGCGGCCGTTCATCGTCAGCTTCTTGCCCGGGAAGAGCCCCTCGGCGCTGAGCGGGGCCTTGTCCTTCTTCTCGTCCGAGATGAAGTCCTTGGGGTTGGGCGGGGGCGGCGGGGCGACGGAGGAGAACGTCGGGCCGGGGGTGGGGGAGTCGCTGGGGGAGGCGGAGCCGGTGGGGGTGACCTCGCCGTTCTTGCCCGTGGTGGTGGACCGGTTGCTGTTCACGACCGCCGTGGCGACGATCGCGCCGACCACGAGCGCCGCGAGCACGCCACCGCCGACCACCAGCAGGCGCTTACGGCGCCGGCCGGCCGCGGAGGCGTCGGCGAGGGCGCCCCAGTCGGGCGTCCCCGCATCCGGTGCGGCCGGAAACGGGTTCGGCTGCTGTCCGTACGGCTGCTGCCCGTACGGCGGCTGTCCCGGCTGCTGTCCCTGCGGCTGCCCGTACTGCGGCTGCCCGTACTGCGGCTGTCCGTACGGCTGTTGCGGCTCCTGCGGCCACTGGGGTCCCCCAAAGCTCATGCCGCGCATCCTAAACCGGTTGGGACAGAGCGGTGCGGGCGGCGACAATGCCCCTCATGGGACATGTCGAGGCCGCGCATCTGGAGTACTACCTTCCCGACGGGAGGGTCCTGCTCGCGGACGCCTCCTTCCGGGTCGGGGAGGGCGCGGTCGTCGCGCTGGTCGGCGCCAACGGCGCCGGGAAGACCACGCTGCTCCGGATGATCTCCGGGGAGCTCCAGCCGCACGGCGGCTCGGTCACCGTGAGCGGCGGGCTCGGCGTGATGCCGCAGTTCGTCGGCTCGGTGCGGGACGACCGTACGGTCCGTGACCTGCTGGTCTCCGTCGCCCAGCCCCGCATCCGCGAGGCCGCGAAGGCGGTCGACGAGGCCGAGCACCTGATCATGACGGTCGACGACGAGGCCGCCCAGATGAAGTACGCGCAGGCCCTCAGCGACTGGGCGGAGGTCCAGGGGTACGAGGCCGAGACCGTCTGGGACATGTGCACGATGGCTGCGCTCGGCGTGCCGTACGAGAAGGCGCAGTTCCGGGAGGTCCGCACGCTCAGCGGCGGCGAGCAGAAGCGGCTGGTCCTGGAGTCGCTGCTGCGCGGCACGGACGAGGTGCTGCTGCTCGACGAGCCGGACAACTATCTCGACGTCCCCGGGAAGCGGTGGCTGGAGGAGCGGCTCCGGGAGACCCGTAAGACCGTGCTCTTCATCTCCCACGACCGGGAACTGCTCGCCCGGGCCGCACAGAAGATCATCGCGGTCGAGCCGGGCCCGGCCGGGTCGGACGTCTGGGTGCACGGCGGCGGCTTCGAGACCTTCCACGACGCGCGGCGGGAGCGGTTCGCCCGCTTCGAGGAGCTGAAGCGGCGCTGGGAGGAGAAGCACGCGCAGCTGAAGAAGCTGGTGATCAACCTGCGGCAGGCGGCCGCGGTCAGCCATGAGATGGCGTCCCGGTACGCGGCGGCGCAGACCCGGCTGAAGAAGTTCGAGGAGGCCGGCCCGCCGCCGGAGCCGCCGCGGGAGCAGGACATCCGGATGCGGCTGCGCGGCGGCCGGACCGGTGTGCGGGCCGTGACCTGCGCGAACCTTGAGCTGACCGGCCTGATGAAGCCGTTCTCGCTGGAGATCTTCTACGGGGAGCGGGTCGCCGTCCTCGGTTCGAACGGCTCGGGCAAGTCGCACTTCCTGCGGCTGCTCGCCGGGGACCCGTCCGTGGCCCACACGGGCGAGTGGAAGCTGGGCGCGCGGGTCGTCCCGGGCCACTTCGCCCAGACCCACGCCCACCCGGAGCTCCAGGGGCGGTCCCTGGTGGACATCCTCTGGTCGGAGCATGCGAAGGACCGGGGCGGCGCGATGTCGGTGCTGCGGCGGTACGAGCTGGAGGGGCAGGGGGACCAGCCCTTCGAGAAGCTCTCCGGCGGCCAGCAGGCCCGCTTCCAGATCCTGCTGCTTGAGCTGTCCGGCACGACGGCCTTGCTCCTCGACGAGCCGACGGACAACCTGGACCTGGAGTCGGCGGAGGCGCTGCAGGACGGCCTGGAGTCGTACGACGGCACGGTGCTTGCGGTGACGCACGACCGGTGGTTCGCGAAGTCCTTCGACCGGTTCCTGGTCTTCGGGTCGGACGGGGTCGTACGGGAGACGTCCGAGCCGGTGTGGGACGAGCGACGGGTCGAGCGGGTGCGCTGACCTGGTGTCTCGCGCCGTTTTGACCCGTCGGGGGCGGCGCGGGTACTGTTGCGGTTTGTTATGCGTATTGGCTTCGTCGTTCTCACACGACGGGCCCTTACGCAGGTTCCCTGGAGCAGTTACCAGTGGCTCGCATACGGGCGGTGTTCCCGGCAGTGCAGGCCCCAGCTGCATGATCGCTTCAGGTGTGTCTGGACTCCATCCACTGAAGAAGCGAAGGCTACGAAGTGCGTACGTACAGCCCCAAGCCCGGCGATGTCACTCGCCAGTGGCACATCATCGACGCGCAGGACGTTGTCCTGGGCCGTCTGGCGACGACGGCTGCGAACCTCCTCCGGGGTAAGCACAAGCCCGTCTACGCGCCGCACATGGACATGGGCGACTTTGTCATCATCATCAACGCCGACAAGGTCCACCTCTCCGGCAACAAGAAGACCCAGAAGCTGGCGTACCGCCACTCCGGCTTCCCGGGTGGTCTGCGCTCCGTCCGCTACGACGAGCTGCTGGAGAAGAACCCCGAGAAGGCCGTCGAGAAGGCCATCAAGGGCATGATCCCCAAGAACTCCCTCGGCCGTCAGATGCTCTCGAAGCTGAAGGTCTACGCGGGCGAGAACCACCCGCACGCTGCCCAGCAGCCGGTCCCGTTCGAGATCACCCAGGTCGCGCAGTAGTTCCGGCCACACCCCCTAAGAACGAAAGAAATCTGAGGAGAATCGTGGCCGAGACCACTGTTGAGAACCCCATCGAGGGCGAGGAGACCTACGCCGAGGTCACCACCTTCGAGTCCGAGGTCCCCGTCGAGGGTGAGTACACCTCGGAGTCCCTGGCGTCCCGCTTCGGCGAGCCGCAGCCGGCCGCCGGCCTGGGCCGTCGCAAGAACGCCATCGCCCGCGTCCGGATCGTTCCGGGCACCGGCAAGTGGAAGATCAACGGGCGTACGCTCGAGGACTACTTCCCGAACAAGGTGCACCAGCAGGAAGTCAACGAGCCCTTCAAGGTGCTCGAGCTCGACAACCGCTACGACATCATCGCCCGCATCTCGGGTGGCGGCGTCTCCGGCCAGGCCGGCGCCCTGCGCCTCGGTGTGGCCCGCGCGCTGAACGAGGCGGATGTCGAGAACAACCGCCCGGCGCTGAAGAAGGCCGGCTTCCTCTCCCGCGACGACCGTGCGGTCGAGCGCAAGAAGGCCGGTCTCAAGAAGGCCCGCAAGGCCCCGCAGTACAGCAAGCGCTAATCGCCTGCTCGGTCTGCTTTGCACGTACGCCCCGGCGGCACTGCCCGTGCTGCCGGGGCGTACGTCTTTTCCTCCCCCTGGGCCTTTTCGGGCAGGTGTGACGTGAAAACGGGCATCAGGCGTTCAGGGGATCGCATTTTCGGAGCAGTTTCGGAGGACAGCTGTGGGACGACTCTTCGGCACGGACGGTGTGCGCGGTGTTGCCAACGCGGATCTGACGGCGGAGCTCGCGCTCGGCCTGTCGGTCGCGGCGGCGCATGTGCTCGCCGAGGCGGGGACCTTCGAGGGCCATCGGCCGACCGCGGTGGTCGGGCGTGACCCCCGTGCGTCGGGAGAGTTCCTGGAGGCCGCCGTCGTGGCGGGCCTCGCGAGCGCGGGCGTCGACGTCCTGCGCGTCGGCGTCCTGCCCACCCCCGCCGTGGCGTACCTCACCGGGGTACTCGGCGCCGACCTCGGCGTGATGCTGTCCGCATCGCACAACGCGATGCCCGACAACGGCATCAAGTTCTTCGCCCGCGGCGGCCACAAGCTCGCCGACGATCTCGAGGACCGGATCGAGTCCGTCTACGAGGAACACCGCACCGGCGCCCCATGGGAGCGGCCGACCGGCGCCGGCGTCGGCCGGGTCCGTGACTACGACGAGGGCTTCGACAAGTACGTCGCCCACCTCATCGCCGTCCTGCCGAACCGGCTCGACGGGCTCAAGGTCGTCCTCGACGAGGCGCACGGCGCGGCCTCGCACGTGTCGCCCGAGGCGTTCTCCCGGGCCGGCGCCCAGGTCGTCACGATCGGCGCGGAGCCGGACGGCCTCAACATCAACGACGGCTGCGGCTCCACCCACCTGGAGCTGCTCAAGGCCGCCGTCGTCGAGCACGGCGCCCACCTCGGCATCGCCCACGACGGCGACGCGGACCGCTGCCTCGCCGTCGACGCGTCCGGCGAGGAGGTCGACGGCGACCAGATCCTCGCCGTACTGGCGCTGGCCATGCGCGAGGCCGGGACGCTGCGCGGCGACACCGTCGTCGCGACCGTGATGTCGAACCTCGGCTTCAAGCTGGCCATGGAGCGCGAGGGCCTCCAGCTGGTGCAGACGGCGGTCGGCGACCGGTACGTGCTGGAGTCCATGAAGGAGCACGGCTACGCGCTCGGCGGCGAGCAGTCCGGGCACGTCATCGTGCTCGACCACGCCACCACAGGCGACGGCACCCTCACCGGCCTGATGCTGGCGGCGCGGATCGCGGCCACGGGCAAGTCCCTCGCGGAGCTGGCCGGGGTCATGGAGCGCCTGCCGCAGGTCCTCATCAACGTGCCCGACGTGGACAAGTCCCGGGTGAAGACCTCGGCCGAGCTGGCTGCGGCGGTCGGCGCGGCCGAGCGCGAACTGGGCACCACCGGCCGCGTACTGCTCCGCCCCTCGGGCACCGAGCCGCTCGTACGGGTGATGGTCGAGGCCGCTGACATCGAGCAGGCGCGGTCGGTGGCAGGCCGGCTGGCGGATGTGGTGAAGTCGGCACTGGGCTAGGCCTACTGGGTCCTGCTGGGTCCTGCTGGGTCCTGCTGGGTCCTGCTGGGTCCTGCTGGGTCCTGCTATGTCCTACCGGACGCGTGGCGCACCGGGCGGGCGGGTCATCCGTCCCCGCTGGGTGCGCCACAGCGCTTTCCAGGCCAGCAGGGTGAGGATGCCGGCCAGGATGATCCCGCCCAGGTTGAGCAGCAGCTGCTCGACGGAGCCCCACATCTGGCCGAACTCGCCGTAGCTCAGCGCCACGGCGGCGTTCGCGCCGGCCGGGACGGTGGTCACCGAGATCGCCACGCCCACCAGCGCGCCGGACTTGGCCGAGGTCAGGGAGAGCATGCCGGCCACGCCGGCCAGCAGCGCCACGACGAAGGAGAACGGGTCGGGCTGCCAGATGAAACTGGTGTTGGGGCGCGGGTCGTCGAGCATGTCCTGACGGAACTGGCCGATCCCGTCCATCCCCAGGCTGAAGATGGTCGTCGCGATGATCGCCGCGGCGAAGCCGACCAGGAGCGCGATCAGCGAGCGGGCGGCGAGCTTCGGGGCGCGCTGCACCACCGCCGTACAGATACCGGCGAGCGGTCCGAACTCCGGGCCGACGGCCATCGCGCCCACGATCAGGATCGCGTTGTCGAGGACCACACCGCAGGCCGCGATCATCGTCGCCACGATCATGAACGCGGCGTACGTGATCGTGAGGGTGGACTCCTCGTGGGTCGACTCGGACAGCTGCTCCCAGATCACCGCGTCCGCCGCCTCGCCCGGAGCCTCCTCCTCGGCGTGGTCGGCGCGCTCGGAGATCGACAGGTCGATGGTCTCGACGGCGATCGACCCCTCCTTGTCGATGCCCAACTCCCGCAGTCCGTGAAGGAGTTCCTCGCCGGCCTCGCGGGCCACGTCGACCAGCACGATGTCGCCCGCCGGCTCGCGGGCGACGCCCTGGAGCACCGCCAGATGGGTCGTGCCCACGGTCGTGTCGATGAGGTCGAGAACGGCGTCCGTGCGGACGGACGGGGTGATGATCCGCAGATGCAGCATGGCCGCACCCTAACGGGATCACAGCTTGCGCAGGGACAACCGCTGCACCTTGTGGTCGGGCCCCTTGCGGACGACGAGGGTGGCCCGCCCGCGCGTAGGAGCCACGTTCTCGAGGAGATTGGGCTTGTTGATCGTCCGCCACATAGTGCGGGCGTACTCCAGGGCTTCTTCCTCGGACACCTGGGTGTACTTCTGGAAGTACGAGAAGGGGTTCTGGAACGCGGTCTCGCACAGTCGGCGGAAGCGGTTGAGGTACCAGCGCTCGATGTCCTCGGGCCGGGCGTCGACGTACACGGAGAAGTCGAAGTAGTCGGCGAGCCCGACGCGCGTCCGGCCGTCCTTGCCGGGCAGGGCCGGCTGGAGGACGTTCAGCCCCTCGACGATCAGGATGTCGGGCCGGCGCACGACGAGCCGTTCACCGGGGACGATGTCGTAGATGAGGTGTGAGTAGACCGGCGCCGTGACCTCCTCCTTGCCGGCCTTGATGTCGGCGACGAACCGGGTCAGGGCGCGGCGGTCGTACGACTCCGGGAACCCCTTGCGGGACGTCAGCCCGCGCGCCTTCAGCTCCTCCATCGGGTAGAGGAACCCGTCGGTGGTGACCAGCTCGACGCGCGGGTGCTCCGGCCAGCGGGCGAGCAGCGCCTGGAGGAGCCGGGCCACGGTGGACTTGCCGACGGCGACGGACCCGGCGACCCCTATGACGAACGGCGTGCCGCGCTGCTCGGCCTTCTCCCCGAGGAAGGTGTTGAGCGCGCCGCGGAGCCCGCTGGTGGCCTGCACGTACAGATTGAGCAGCCGGGACAGCGGCAGGTAGACGTCCCGCACCTCGTCCAGATCGATGACGTCACCGAGCCCCCGCAGCCGCTCGACCTCCTCGGCGGAGAGCGGCAACGGCGTCTTGTCCCGCAGCGCGCTCCACTCGTCCCGCGTGAGGTCGACATAGGGCGAGGCCTCGGCCGACCGGCGCTGGCCGTTGCCGTTCCCCTTGGGGTTGCCATTGCCGTGGGGGCTCCGTGGCGGCGAAGTGATCACCCCGCCATTGTCTCGGGTACGGGGCGGTTGTGGGGGGTGGGGTGGGTCACGTGGGGGTGTGACACCTGGGCGGAGCGTGCTGGAGGCCCGTAAGGCCCTTGCAGGGCACTCACGGGCCTCCAGAGGTCGTACGGATCTACGGGTGTCGGCTGAGGTCAGCCGAGGGTGAGGAGGCCGGAACAGCCTGATTCGCCGACAACGGTCGGGGCGCCATGGTCGGTCCGGCGTCCGGAGGTCGGGGACGCCGTCTCTACCGCATCATCCGCGCACCACCGCCCTCGGTCGCCATGTCGGGCCCGGGCCACCTCCGTCGCCGGATCAGGCGACGGAGGTGGGCCTGTTATTGGGCATGCTGGTGGTCTGTCGTGTGGCGAAGGGGGCACTCCAGCTTCCTGTGCCCTTGTAGAGGTACGTGTTGGTGTCGCCAGCATTGGTCACGAACAGGTCGGGGCGGCCGTCGCGGTCGGCGTCGCCGACGCCGACGATGTGGCTGTACCCGCCCCAGCCCGCGCCGATCCTGGTGCGGGGGGCGAAGGTGCCGTCTCCCTTGCCGAGGTAGAGCCAGAGGACGCCGGCCGAGTCGCGGGCGATGAGGTCTCCGGCGGGTGCTCCGGCGATGTTGCCGGTGGCGGTGATCTGGTTGTAGCCCTGCCAGCCTGTGCCGATCTTCACGCGGGTCGTGTAAGGGGTGCGCCAGCTGCCGGTGCCCTTGTAGAGCCAGAGGGCTCCTGAGGTGTCGGTGGCGACGAGGTCGGGCTTGCCGTCGCTGTTGAGTTCGCTGCCAGCGGCGATCTTGGTGTAGACGCCCCAGCCGGCGCCGATCCTGGTGCGGGGGGCGAAGGTACCGTCTCCCTTGCCCAGGTAGTGCCACAGAACGCCGGAGGTGTCGCGGGCGACGAGGTCCGCATGGGCGGCTCCGGCAATGTTGCCGGTGGCCTCGATCTGGTTGTACACGCCCCAGCCGCTGCCGATGAGCTTCTGCTCCCCCAATCCCATCCAGGGCTTGTAGTGGAGGTCGTAGTGCGAATCGGCGCGCCACAGTCGGCCCGACCCGTCGCGCAGGAGCACGTCCGGGGCGCCGTTGTCGTTGTAGTCGTGCGGGGCGGGCTTGCGGACGACCGTGAACGTGCCGGAGGCGGTCAGGGCCGGACCGATGCCGCTCATGGGCTCGGCGCTGATCTGCCAGGTGTAGTCGCCGTTGTACGCGGTTTGGTCGTGGTCGCCGAGATCGCCCTTCCAGTCGAGCGGCACGATCCCGTTCGTCGGCCGGAAGAACTCCCAGGAGATGGATTTGCCGGTTCGGACGTGGCGCAGGGTGGCCGTGGCCCGGACGTTGTCGTGGGACAGCTGCCATTGGAGCTGCGCCTGGCCGCGGTTCTGGTCGAGGGCGATCGTGGCGGGGACTTTGGTGTCCAGCAGGGTGACCTTCGTGGATTCGCCGCTGCTCGCGACGGGCGTGACGGACGGGGCCCCGTCCGCCCCAGGCGCGATCCGGTAGAGGCCCTCTCCCTGCTCGACCGTGCCACCGCGCACCACCTGGGCGCCGTCGGGTGCGACGGCGGCCGAGATGGTGTGGTCGAGGAGCTTGCGGGTGGTGGTCCCGTCCTTCAGGCTGCGCGCGGTCAGAGCGTTCAGCGAGTTCGGCTCCCAGGAGGACCGGCCGCTGCGTGTGCCGTAGGTGACCCAGTCGCCGACGAGGCCCACCTCGACGTCGCGCGCCCCGGCGGTGCCGACCGCGAATTTCTGCGCTGCCTTGGTCGCGCGGTCGACGGCCACCACCGTCGCGTTGGCCGCCCCGTCGTACTCGGCCCAGGCGAGGTGAGTCGGCGAGACGGCGATGTCGCCATGGGTCTTGGGGAGTTCGTACGTCTCTGTCACCGTGTTGGTGGCGAGGTCGAGCATGGCCGCGTACGACGTGGTCGTCGTGTCCGTCGCGATGGTGTAGGTCAGCAGGGCGTGATCGGTCGTGCCGGCCTTGACCTCGACGTTCCAGGCGTCGCCCGGCAGACCGGTCGTCACCGTGGCCGTGCCAGTGGTCGTGGTGTGCATGTGGAGGGGTCGGTCCCCCAACATGTTGGGGGTGTAGGTGAACAGGGCCTTGCCCGCGGCCCCCGCGTACACGTCATCGCCGTCGAGGGGCACCGTGAAGAGGGTCTGCCCGGTCGCCATGTCGATGAGCTCGGCTTCCGAGTCCGAGCTGGAGGCGATGAGGTCGCCTGAGCCAGTGCTATCGATCTTGGTGGCCCCGTTCAGATCTTTGGCGGGGGAGCCGTCCGCCGGAACCCACTGCCGCGCGGAGGTGGAGCCGCCACCGCCGACGAGCGATGTCTCGGTGAGCGTCAGGTAGCCCGTTGCTGTGGCACCGAGGATGTAGCTGTTCTTGGGGTAGGGGGCGACGTCCGTCGTGGTCTCTGCAGCTTCCGTTGTGCCGGCCGGGGCGGCGATCGAGGGGGCGGGCAACGCGGTGGCACCGACGGTGACGGTGACGACGGTTACGACGGCTGCAGCCAGTCGGCGACGACCTGGACGTGTGTGGGACAAGATGTGTTCTCCTCAGGAAAGTCCATGCGCACAACGTGTTTGCGCCGGGTCCGACGGACGATCAGTGATGAAAGTGGTACGCGCTTCCATGTGCTCTGGGCGCGTGGCTGGGGCCCGATCAACCTGCTGCCGGTGGCTCCTCCGGCCGGATAGTCTCCGCATTCGAAGGCCGGCCTTTGAGAGCGTTGACCTATCTGCAGCCAGGACGGGCCGTGACGGGTCGCCGGAATGTCCGGCGACCCGTCAGAAGGCGAGTGAGCTACAGGGTTTGCCTAGTTGTAGTGGCGGAGGAAGGTGCCACGTGACCAGACCCACCCGCTTGGGGTGCTCCATCCCGTGGTGGCGCTGTTGAAGCCGCCCGTCGCCTTGGCGGTGTGGGTGAACATCCCGACCGAGCCGTTGCTGTAGCCGTACATGCTGCCGATGTCGTCGAGGCCGTCTCCGTTGTAGTCGCCGGGGACGATCTTCATCTGGGAGTAGCTCCAGTCGCCGACCTTGCCCACCCAGCCCTCTGTCGGAGTGCCGAACTTGCCATCGCGCTGGGAGGAACCGGAAAGGAACATGGCGTCGTGGCCGTCGGCGTAGTCGTACCAGAACATGACGTCGTCGATGCCGTCTCCGTTGAAGTCGCCGGAGTGCAGGTACGTGCGGTCCCAGTCTCCCCACGTGGTCGCGTTTCCCGACCAGGACGTGACGCTGCTCGCGAATCCGCCATAGGGCAGGGCGAGGAAGGTGTGCATCTTCAGGTCGCCGTTGTCGTAGCCGTACAGAGCTGCGATGTCGTCCCGGCCGTCTCCGTTGAAGTCACCGGTGGCGAACTTGCTATCCGTGACGTCCCACCAGCCGGCGAGGAGCTGGTAGGAGGGGAACGGTGGGTTGAAGCCGCCGTTCACGTTCGCAGTGAAGGTGAACAGGGTGTCATTCCCGGCCGAGTACGAGTACCAGGCCATCAAGTCGTCGCGGCCGTCTCCGTTGAAGTCGCCTGACTCCATGGTCATGGAGGGGGAGTAGAAGCCTCCCTTCTGGGAGGACCAGGATTGGATGAAGGGGGCGCTGAAGCCGCCGTCGGCCTTTCCGAGTGCGGTGAACAGCTTGACCACGCCGCTGCCGTAGTCGTACAGGGTGGCCATGTCGCCTCGTCCGTCACCGTTGTAGTCGCCGGTGGCGAACTTCATCGAGTTGACGTTCCAGCTTCCGGCTAGCGACTCGTACGACTTTGCCGGGCCCGCCAAGGAACCGTCGGCGTTGGCCAGGAATGAGTTCAACGACGACTTGTTGTCGGGCGCGAGGTACCAGGCCGCCATGTCGCTGCGTCCATCGCCGTTGTAGTCGTGTCGGATGGCACTGCCGTTGGACCAGAGGGACTCACTTCTGGCGTTGTAGACGACGAGGTTGCCCCGGTCCTGGAGAAGGGCGTATCCCGCGCCTGTGAGGCCGGGAGTGCCCGCTGCCGTCAGTCCTGTGGTCCAGAGTATCGTCGAGCCGTCTGCGCTGTACACGGCGAGGTTGCCGTTGTCTTCGACTCGGGCTGTGGCATCGGGGTTGCCTCCGGTCTTTGACGACCAAAGGATTTTGTTGGCCTTGGAGGTGACGACGAGGTTGCCGTCGCTCTGCATGGTCAGCGTGGCGGAGCGGGACGAGACGGATTGCCCCGACGTAAGCCGGCTACCCGCCACGAGGCGACTGCCTCCCACGATTCCATCGATGGTGAACTGGCCTGCGAGACCAGTCAGGTTGGTCTTGGTTCCGGTGCCGTGCCATCCGACCATGGTGTTGTCGGACTTGCGCGCCCATACGTCGATGATGCCGTCGCCGATGAGCGTGGGGTCAGGATTGTTGGGGTCGCCGTCGCCATCGAGGTCGCCGGGCGAACCGAAATCGGGGTACGTGCTGGCTGGGAGTAGCCCCGAGGCTATCTTCACGCGACTGCCGGCGGCTCCCCACTGCGAGTAGTCGAGTTCGTTGCCCGACATCACACCGTAGGAACGGTAGATATCTCCGGTGGTGTTGTGCCGCAGGAGCAAGTCCGGCACCTTGTCGGCGTTCAAATCGCCGGGGGCGACGACCGTGAACTGGCTCCAATCTGCCTGCCCCACGAGAATAGGGCGAGGCCGAACTTTGGAGAGGTTGGTGGAGCGGTCGCCAAGGTAGGCCCACAGATGATTACCCTGCTTGACGAGCAGGTCGGGGTTCGCGTCGCTGTTGGCGTCTGTGACAGCTATCTGCTCGGCGTTGTGCCAGTGGTCATTACCAGTCCACGACTCGCCCGGTTTGGCCTTGCAGGACCCGACGGGCTTGGGTACGGGGCACTGGACCGTGAGCTGGACGAACTCACTTGCGTTGATGACTCCCTTGCCGTCTGCGTTGGTGTAACGGCGCAGCTGGTTCTTGTTGTCGTTCGGGTTCAGCTCCAGCGAGATCAGGTCGTTGTATCCGCCGTCCTCGGTCCAGTCGCCGCTGTAGGCCACTCGTCGGTCAGCGAAGACCGCGCCACCGTTAGTGGCAGCCGAGAACTGGGCCTTGCCACCTCCGGCGTAGGTGAGGAGAGTGCCGTTGCTGTCGACGCTCCAGATGTCCTTGAACTTGTCGCCGTTGAGGTCACCGGGCTCGTCACGCGTCTGCGACCGCGTGGCGTAGTACAGATATGTCGCGGTGTCCGACCTGTTGCCAGCGGCATCGACGCTGTAGGCGTAGATGAGATGCGGCCCGTACGAGGCCACGTAGGTGTCCGCCCACCCCACGCTCACAGGAGCCTCTGTGACGGTGGGGTCGGTGTCGGTCCACCAGTAGTAGCTCTTGACATCCGCTACGCCGCCGTTGCCGAACGTGAACCGAGCCTCTGTCCGCGAGGGGCCTGTGGGGTTGGGCCATCCCTTGTCGCCGGGCGGGTAAAGGTTGCCTGCCGAGCTGATCGTCGGAGGATACGCGGGGCGTGTCCGGTCAACCGTGAACTTGCAGGTCTGGCTCCAGGCTGAGGGAGCGTTGTCCTTGTCGTGGGCGCGGACTCTCCAGGTGTACTGGCCGCTAGAGGTGTCGGCCGCCGGGAGCAGAACGCTGGCCATGCGCTGGTTGACGGCGTTGATCCTGTAGGTGACCGGCGGTGTGGCGTCTGACTTGTCCAGTTCGAATTCGGCGGTGAGGTTGCCGCTCTCCTCATCCCTTACGTAGGCGTAGAGGCTGATGGAGACATTGCCGATAGTCCCGCCCACGGCGCACGACGTGCTCGGGTTGGTACCCAGTCGCTTCGGAGTGTCCGGCGGGTTGTTGTATCGGGTCTCAAGAATCGCCGTCTTGGGATCGAACTTCTTCCAGCCGAACTCATCGGTCTCGTCGGGGGAGTAGAGGCCTAGCGTGACGCTGCTCTCTTGGTTCTTGGCCGCGGTGCGTACGGCGCGGGTGGCGTCGAACTCGAGGTTGCCGGCGCCGCACAGGGAAGAGTTCCAGCCCTTGGCGTCGTTGACCGTGTCCAGCGGCGTGGTCCCGATCTTGTCGGGCTGGTTCCTCCACGTGGTCGCGCGGGAGATGCTGTCGACCTCCCACAGCTGCGCGGGCCGGTCCTCGCAGGACCAGGACCAGACGTTGCGGATGCGGAAGGTCGAGCTGACGACGTCTGCACCGCTCACGCCGGAGGTGTTCATCTGGAAGAAGGACCGAGAGGTGCCCTTGGTGTCGGCTTCGTAGCCGACGCGGACGACTTCCTTCTTGTCCCAGTACGAGTTGTCAGGCCACAGGCTGTGAACGCGGGTCCAGTGGTTCCACTCCCCGTAGTCGACTTCGGGGTCGATGTAGACGGGGTAGGTGGTGTCCGGGCCCTGGAGGAGGTTCTGGTCCGGCGTGATGGTGAGGGTGTCGCCATTGAGGGTGGTCGGCATTTCGACCTCAGTGGCGCCGACGCTGGGTTCGAAGGGATTCGTGGGTTCGCCGGCCTCTGTGCCTTCTGCCATCGTTGACATGGCTGCACCGGATGCCGGGGCTGAGTCCCACATGGCGGGTGCGGAGCTGGTGAAGACCGCCTGCCCAGCCGGGTCAGTGGCGATGAGCATGTCCGTCTCGGTGTCCTTGGTAAGGCTGAGACCGACGGTGTTCGTGGCGAAGTGAAGCTGGTCGAGCTCTGGATTAGCAGCCGCCTCAGCCGACTTGACGACCAACAGTTGAGAGAAGCTCTCCACCTCGGCCTTGAGCTGCAGATCCACCCCGGGTAGGACCTCAGCGTAGGTGGCCACGTTACCGGCAAGAGTCGGGGTCGGGAGCGGCTTGGGCCAAGTAAGGCTGAGCGTCCGCCCGTCCTGGACCCCGGTGACCATGGGGCCGGTGCCGCCGCCGGAGAACTTCACACTGACGGAAGTTGCCTTCGGCTGGACGGAGCCGTCGGTGGCGATGACCAGAGTCGGGTCCGCGGCAACCCATGCGCCGTCACGTAGAACCCGCACCACCGATCCGTACTGCCTGACTGAGAATGATCCGTCGGGCATCGCCCAGGTGTCGGCAGCTTCTTGGCGCCGGGAGATCACTTCGACGGGCTGACCGGTCGCGGTGGCGTCCTGTGAAGCCTTCTCAGCCTCCGTCATAGAGCCGTCGGCGACCGGGTCTGACTCTGCCAACAGCGGCAAGCCCCCAGCGGGGGCAGCGTGTACTGGCGCCACGCCCAAGGCGGGTGCAAGAAGCCCGCCGGCCAGAGCTCCCACCAACAGACGTCTCCACCGTCTGCCTGGAAGCATCCCTCCGCGTGTCATGGACACGTTCCCCTCCCTGAATGAGCATCTGAAATTCTCGCTGACTCTATAGCCCCTCCCGGCCAATAGTGTCTGGGATTTCCCGGTCCCCGGCGAGCAAAGGGCCCAGCGTCCTGCACTCGGATGCCCGTCATTGGCGTCAGCAAATCGCGTGAACTGTGCGGACGTTGGCGGATGGAGACCTGCGCGCACGATTGGATCTATCGGACATTCCATTGCCAATTATCGAATTCAAGGGTCAATGGGTTACGCATCTACCGGCCCCTTGATCGCGTTGGTATCGTTCGGCGGATTTCTCTTCATGGGCGAGGGGTGGGGACGTGCGCCTGTTTGGCGAGCGTGGTTGGGCCGGGGCGGTTTCGGCTGCACTGATCACGGGGCTATTGCCCGCGACTGCAGTTGCAGCACCGTTGGTCAGCAGTGGGGTTGAACTGCCGGAGTTGAAGCAGCCGCCGACGGTGGCCGTGAAGGACATGCGATTCGGCCGTGAGGGCGTGCGTTCCAATGCTGCGGCCCGGAAGTGGGCTGCTCCCAAGGTGGCGTGGCCGCAGGCCGGGACGGAGACGGTTGACGTCGGGACCGCTGCAAACCCCAAGCGCGCCAAGGGCCTTCCCCTGTCGATCGCGCCCACCTCTCGCGCCCGCGGTGGTGCTGAGCGGGCGTCGAAGGTGAAGGTGTCCGTTGCTGACCAGGGCGCTGCTGCCCGGGCTGGCGTGGAGGGCGTGGTGTTCTCCGTGGCGAGAGCCGATGGCTCAACGTCCGTGGGGGCGACTCGAGTCACCGTCAGCTACGACGCGTTCCGCGGCGCGTACGGAGGTGGCTGGGCGACGCGCCTGCGGCTGGTCCAGCTGCCGGAGTGTGCTCTGACCACACCGGAGAAGCCGATCTGTCGCACGGGTAAGCCGTTGGCAACCGAGAACAACACTGAGGCTCGCACACTCTCCGCCGATGTCTCCCTTGCCCCGGTCACGGGCGCGGCACCTGCCCGAAGCGCCGGCTCCGGCATGACGGTTCTCGCCGCAACCGCCGGCGACAGCGGTCCTACGGGAAACTACAAGGCGAGCTCGCTTCAGCCCTCCGGGTCCTGGACCGCGGGTGGGTCCACGGGGGCCTTCAACTGGTCGTATCCGATCTCTACTCCGGCCGTTCCGGGCGGTCTCCAGCCATCGATCAGCCTCTCCTATAACTCGCAGTCTGTGGACGGCCGCACAGCGGCGTCGAACAGTCAGCCGAGCTGGATCGGAGACGGCTGGGACTGGAACCCCGGGCACATCGAGCGCCGCTACAAGTCGTGCGAGGACGACAAGACCGGCGGAACCAATACCACGAAGGTCGGCGACCTGTGCTGGTACACCAACAACGCCGTGCTGTCCCTGGGGGGTAAGACGACAGATCTCGTCTTCGACGCCACCAAGGGATGGCATGCCGCGAGCGACGCAGCCGAAAAGGTCGAGAAGCTGACGGGCGCGGACAACCAGGACGGCGGCACGGCCGGCGTCGACGGTATGGGTGAGCACTGGAAGATCACCACCGCTGACGGCACCCAGTACTTCTTCGGCCGGAACAAGCTCCCCGACTGGCAGAACAACGGCACGGCCGCCGACGATCCCCTCACCAACTCCGCCTGGAACGTCCCCGTCTTCGGTAATCACTCCGGTGAGCCCTGCTACAACGCGTCCTTCGCCGCCGCATGGTGCCAGCAGACCTGGCGCTGGAACCTCGACTACGTCGTCGACCCGCGCGGCAACGCCATGGCGTACTACTGGAAGCAGGACGCCAACCACTACGGCCGCAACTTCAATCAGACCACCGGCACCTCGATCAGCACCCCGTACCACCGCGGCGGTTCTTTGGAGCGGATCGAGTACGGTCTGAACGGTGCGGCTCCGTACCGGTCGAAGGCCATGGCGAAGGTCAACTTCACCGTCGACGAACGGTGTCTGTCCTCCTGCGGCACGTTCGACGCCACCAACGCCAAGAACTGGCCCGATGTCCCATTCGACCTGTACTGCAAGGACGCTGCCACCCAATGCACGGGCAACTCCTCGCCGTCCTTCTGGTCCCGCACCCGCCTGAAGAGCATCGGCACACAGGTCCTGACCGGCGGAGCCTACAAGGATGTCGACAGCTGGGCGCTGCAGCAGAGCTTCCCGCCCGGCTCGGGTGACGGCATCTCGACACCGATGTGGCTGGACACGATCACCCGGACCGGTAAGGCCGGAGCCATACCGATCTTGCTTCCCGCAGTGACGTTCAGGGGAGTCCAGAAGGCCAACCGCGTGGACGCGCTCGGTGACGGCTTGGCGCCGTTCATCCGTCTGCGTATGTCGAGCATCATCACGGAGACCGGGGGCGCAATCGGGATCGACTACTTCGACCCCGAGTGCTCCCCCACCAATCTGCCGCCGGCTGACGGAACGAACACGACCCGCTGCTACCCGGTGAAGTGGGCCTTCGAAGGCGACACGGCCAAGACCGACTGGTTCAACTCCTACGCCGTCAAGAGTGTCATCGAGGACGACAACATCCTCGCCACTCCCAACACCATCACCGAGTACAGCTATGTCGGCGGTGCGAAGTGGGCCAAGAGCAAGGACGAGTTCACCAAGCCCGAAGACCTGACCTACTCCGTCGCACGTGGCTACCACAAGGTCGAGACACGCAAGGGTGATGTCACCACGGCGAAGACCTTCACCGAAAGCCGCTACTTCCGCGGCATCGACGGGGCCGCGGTCGAAAACTCGGCCGGGACCGCGGTCACCGACCGCGAACAGTTCGCCGGCATGCTCCGCGAGACCGCCACCTATAACGGCGTCGGCGGGCCCCTCGTGACAGCCACCTCCTACACGCCCTGGCGCTCCGGAGTCACAGCCTCCCGTAGCCGGCCCGCCGCCGTCGGCGACCTGGAGGCGTACCACACCGGCACCCAGATCGAAGAGGTCCGCACCAAGATCAGCACGGGGGAGCGGACGACCCGACTGGTCCGGGAGTTTGACTCCTACGGCATGGTCACCTCAACCTCGGCCCTCGGCGACATCAACAAGACCGGCGACGAGACCTGCACTCTCACCAGTTACGTCCGCAACACCGGCGCCAACTTGTTGAACGCAGTGTCGCGCGAAGAGAAGGTGGCTGCAGACTGCAACTCGACCGCCATCTCCCGGCCCGCCGACATCATCGACGACGTTCGTACTTCCTACGACGGAGCAGCCTTTGGCGCCGCCCCCACCAAGGCCCTGATCACTCGAACGGAGCGGATCAACGGTCAGGGCTCTTACGACACGATCTCCGCGGTTCCAAGCGTCTGTGGCCTGAGCAAGGACCAGCTCTGCTACGACGAGTACGGGCGCGCGCGAGCGACTGCTGACCCGTACGGGGAGGTCAGCTACATCGAGTACACCTCGGCATCGGCCGGGGAGGTGGCCACCAAGATGACGGTCACCAACCCTCTGCAACACACCGTCATCACCGAGTTCGAGCCGTTGCGTGGGCAGGCCACCAAGGTCACTGACGCCAACGGCCAGGTCACCTCCACGACCTATGACGCACTGGGGCGTACCGACAAGGTCTGGATTCCCACACGGCCGCAAGCGACGTATCCGAACGCATCAAACGTAGACTTCGACTACCTGATCCGTTCCAACGAGGCCACCGTCGTCACGAAGAAGGTGCTCGACCACAACTCCGAGTACCAGAGCACATACGAGTTCTTCGACGGCCTGTTGCGGCCCCGTCAGACGCAGACCAAGTCACCGGACAGCGCCGGGGCGCTCGTCACCGAAACGTTCTACAACTCCCGCGGCGAGGCAAGGCTCAACTCCGGCGTCTTCTTCACAGCCCAGCAGCCCTCCACTGTGCTGATCACCGGGCAGGAAACGAAGTACCCGGCATCCACCGAGACAGAGTTCGACGGTGCCGGGCGTGTCACCGCTGTGATCGCGAAGCGATTCACTGGCGAAACCAAGCGCACCACCATCACGTACACCGGCGACACCACCACCGTCGTCCCGCCCACTGGGGGCACCGCAACCACTAGCGAGGTGGACGCGCTCGGCCGTACGACCGCACTCAAGGAATACGCGGGCGTCGGCCTCACCTCACCCCAGGCCACGCAGTATCGGTATAACAAGCACGGTCGGCTCGACCAGGTCACCGATCCTTCACAAGCGATCTGGTCGTACGCGTACGACATTCGTGGCCGGCAGGTCCAGGCGGACGATCCCGACAAGGGAACATCCAAGGTGACCTATGACAAGGGCGACCGCGTCGTCGACGTCACCACCCTGCGGCCCAGCGCGACGCCGATCACCCTGCACACCGACTACGACAAGCTCGGGCGACGTACCGCCCTCAAGAAGGGCAGCGACACCCTCGCCGCCTGGACCTATGACAGCGTCGCCAAGGGCCTGCCCACGGCAGCAACCCGATACGACAACGGCAACGCCTACACCAGCGAAGTCACCTACTACGACGAGCTCGGCCGAGCCGTCGGCAACCAGGTCACTATCCCTGAAGTTGAGGGGCCGCTCGCCGGCACGTACGAGTGGTTCAACTTCTACAACGAGAACACCGGCCAGCTCATGTCCACCGAGCTGCCGGCCGTGGGCGGACTGCCTGCCGAAATCATCTCCTACAGCTACAACGCCAGCGGCCAGTTGAGCACGCTTCACGCCGGTAGCGACCCGCTGATCTCCAACGTCACTTACGACCACTACGGCCGAAGCATCCGTCAGGAGTACGGCAAGTTCGCCCAGCTGCTGTTCGTCACGAACGAATACGACGACCACACCAGCAACCTCACCCGCACCTACACCGACCGAGAAGTCGCACCGCAGCGCGTCGAAGACACCCGCTACACGTACGACCCGGCCGGGAACATCACCCAGATCGCCACCGCCTACGGCCAGGACGCCACCCGCACCACCGACACCCAGTGCTTCACCCTCGACGCCCTGCGTCGTATCACCGAAGCCTGGACCAACAGCGGGGAAGCCTGCGCGACGGCTCCCACGGACACGGTCGTCGGCGGCCAGGACGCCTACTGGACCAGCTACACCTACGACGCCGTCGGCAACCGCAAGACCGAAACCCAGCACAAGACCCCGTCCGGTCCCGCCAGCGACACGATCCGCGCCTACACCGACCCGACCCCCGGTAAGCACGACCTGCCCTCCGTCACCCAGACCGGCAGTGACCCGCGCACCGAGACCTACACCTACGACGACAATGGCAACACCCGAAACAGAGTCCACAAGCAGGGCTCAACTACCACCCTGAGCCAGACACTCGCGTGGAACGACGAAGGCCACCTCAAGAGTGTCACCGAGGGCACCAAAATCACCTCGTACCTCTACGACACCGACGGCCAGCGGCTCATAAGCCGCGATCCCGACGGCAACACCACGCTCTACCTCCCAGGGGGCAACGAGCTTCGGAGCGACAAGGTCGGTCTCGTCACCGGCACTCGCTACTACGCTGCCGGCGCGATGCGCACCGGAGGCAAACTCACTTTCCTCCTGAGCGACCAGAACGGCACGAACACAACGCAGGTCTCCGCTGACGCGGTCCAGACCGTCATTCGGCGTAAGACGACTATCTTCGGCGCCCCACGCGGAGCCCAGCCGACCCAGTGGACAGGCGACAAGGGATTCGTCGGGGGCACGAAGGACGCCACTACAGGACTCACTCACCTTGGCGCCAGAGAATATGACCCGTCCATCGGGCGATTCATCAGCGTCGATCCCGTCCTGAACCTGACCTCGGTCCAGTCGTTGAATGGCTACACCTACGGGGGAAACAATCCTGTCTCCTTCGCAGACCCAACTGGACTCTGCGCCGAAATAGACTGCCCAACTCGGCCCTGCCCAAACTGCGAGAACACCACTCCTGGTGTTGAGCCTCCCAGTACCCCCAAGAAGACCGCCACCCAGAAGTACGTAGACGATGCTGGCAAGCAGGCAAGGGACTTGTACAGGTGCGGTGTGGTCGGCTGCGAAGCGGTCGACAATCCTGTTCGCTGGTGTCAGCATAATCCCGTCATTTGTGACATCGTTTTGCTGGGGCCCGCTCTCGAGAAGGTGGCCAACAAAGCATGGCAAATGGAGAAAGAACTTCTCGGGATCGCTGAATATGAGAACTGCAAGAATGGTGACCTTTGGGCCTGCGCTGACCTCACTAAAGATGCCATTTTCATGTCAAAGATCAGGGCTATAGGCAAGCTGATCGAAGAGGGGCTGGAGCAAATACCCTGGGCGCCGGGTTGTAAATGCTTCCTTGCCGACACCGATGTAAAGATGGCGGATGGATCGTCCAAGGACATCGAAGACATTACTGTCGGCGATGAGGTCCTTGCGACTGATCCCCTGACCGGCGAGACCGGCGCCCGCAGGGTAACTCGCTTGATCACTACGGAGAGCGATAGGGAGTTCAATCGGCTCATCGTCTCGACCGAGGATGGGCCTGAGCAACTCATAGCGACGCACGAGCACCCGTTCTGGTCCCCCTCCGAAGGGCGCTGGGTCGAGGCCAGAAACCTCAAACCGGGAATGCAGCTACTGAGCGACGACGGCTCCATCGTCAACGTGCTGAAGAACCGCGCCTTCACAACGCGCGAGCGCACCTACAACCTGACTGTGGACGACCTGAACACGTACTATGTACTCGCCGGCGCGACACCAATTCTCGTGCATAACAGCAGTTGCCCTGTTGATTTGGGGAATGGGACTTACCTTCACTCGGATGGTTCGATTCGAGATGTGAAGGGTCATTTTGCGAGCTCGACTGGCGCCCGTGTTGGCGCCTCTGCTGAGGCGAACGTGTGGGATCACCTTGAGACAGAGGGGCACACAGTAGTCAGGCGCACGGTTGCTGTAACTGGCAATGACGGCCAGACTAGGTACTACGACGGGGCTATCGACCTCGGAGGTGGTAACTACCTCGGGATTGAGGTAAAGTCGGGCGGCGCATCCCGCACCGCCGAGCAGCGCGACTTTGATGACTGGGTCGGTCAGGGCAATATTCCAACTGGCATCGGGCAGTCAAAGGGATTCAATATAGTCGGCGTTTTCGACGCCATTACTCCATAGTCGAGGTGTAGCGACAGTGAAGCCCCCGTCGAAGTCTGATTATTTGCGCCTTATCCAGCCTGTCATTCAGGGCGGCCCAGCTGCCATCCTGAAGGCTAAGGGCTTCGCCGGGGGCCCCCTGTCGTTCGTTCGCTCGATCGGCGACGTGAACCAAGAGGTGGAGTTTGGCCTGTTCGTTCGGCCTAAGCATGCTAGGGATAGCGCCCAACTCGTTCTCAACACTCACATCTCGCCGACGGGCGTAATTGAGATCTACAGGGAGATGCTTCCGAGCGATCCGGATCCGCTGGACTCGTGTCGTATCTCTGCTCCCCTTGAGTCAATTGCACGCGAGCGGGTGAGTATGTGGCTGTTCAAGGATGAGGTTTCAGCGGCGTCGCTGGAAGACAATGTGCTGCGAGCTGTCTCCAACTCTGTCCTCCCATATCTGGAGGGCGCCTCATCGGCGGACGGACTATTTGCGATGTGTCGGGATGGCATCCAGAAGGCTGCCTCCGTTCTGGGCTACAGTGCGGGAAATCGTGCCGCGCTCGGAGCGGCTCTGGCTGTTTCGATCGGAAAAGTCTCAGAGGCTCTCGATCTGGTTCGTCTGGCATATTCAGAGAATCCGAATCTGCGTGCGCAGTATGACTCTGTTTTCTCGTATCTTGAGGGCCTCCAAAAGGCCTAATTGGCGACCTCCGATATTCCCCCGAGGCGCTACGCGGAGGTCATGTAATGCGGATCCGGCGGAGCCCGGCCCGGCGGAGCAGGGCGGTGAAGTGCCGGGTGAGTGTGGCCCCTTCGATGGGGGCCCCGTTGGGCCGGGTGAATAGGTAGCCGCTGTTCAGCCAGCTCGGGTCCGCCGTCTCGCGTTCCTGGCGCTGCTGGTAACGGTGGCGTATGAGTGAGAGCAGGCACGGGCTCGGCAGAGCGATCCGCCGCTCGGAGCTCTGGGTCTTCGTCGGAAGAGGGATTAGGCCACCAGTGTGTTAGTGCGCTGCAGATGCTGGCAGTGCCGCCTGCGAGATCCAGGTCTTCCCAGCGCAGGCCGAGGAGTTCGCCCTTGCGGAGCCCAGTGTGTGGGGCGAGTTCGAACAGCGCCTGAAGCCGGTGGCCGTGGTCAGCGGCCAGGAACTGAGGCGCCTCGTCGGCGGTGAGCGGCCAGACACGCCCTGGCTCCACACCCTAAATCGACGTGCACGTACAATCTTACGGAGACTGACGATCGCATACTCTTCCAAAGAGATGGCGATGTCCTGCGTATTGAATGTAGCTTCGCAAGGGCTGTCGTGACGGTTCTGGTTGAAGAGTCCTCGCTCGAATTGCGCTCGTTCGCGCGACGCGAGATTCGAGCGTTGGAGCGGGAGTACCCGGATTTGTTGGTGCACTCACTCGTGCGGGATCTGCTGTTCAAATGCGGTGATTGGCCGGGCCTTCGCCGTCACGGCTCATGACCGTGAGTCACGCGGTGACGCTTGGCTCCGGCTGTGTGGGCTGGTCGGCGGCGGTCCGGCTGGTCTGGCTTCGCGCAGGCGGCCGCAGGTAGTGGCTAGCAGCGGGCAGGGCCGTGCGACCAGCAGGAACCGCCTGGTCGAGGACCTGCATCACGGCGCTACCCTTCCGGTTCGCACGGTCATGCGGGCGGGCGGTCGAGGGGCGCGAGGGGTTACCAGTTGGCGGGGTAGCTCTTGAGGGTGTTGGTGGCGAGTGTCCAGCGGCCGGCGGTGACGGTGTCGCCGAACGCGTACGGGACGGAGCGGCGGTACTTCGTTCCGTCGGGGCCCTCTGTCGGCTCGGAGTGGACGGTGATGGTCTGCTTCTTCTCCCTGGGGTCCACGACGACGTAGACCGGGATTCCCATCTTCGGGTAGTCCTTCAGCTTCTTGTGGATGTCGTCCAGAGAGTTGCTGGGCGAGACGACTTCGACGGTCATGAGGACGTCGCGTGCGTTCACGACCTTCGCCGTGTCGTCGGCGTCCGCCTCCGTGATGACCATGAGATCCGGGATTTTGGTCAGGCCGCTCACCGGGTCGTGCATGTTGGTGTCATTGAGCGCGATGACCTCGGGCGCCTGGGCCTCGATCTGGCGCCGCAGCCGTACCACGTTGAGTCCGTGGGGGGCCGTGGGGCTCATCATCGCCACGAGGATCATGCCGTCGGTCGTCTGTACCTTCCACTGGCCTTCGTGGTGCTCGGCGAGCTCCGCGATCTGCTCCGTCAAGTCGTGCAGGCGACGCTTCTCGTCGGGGGTGAGGTCAGTCATGGGTGTCCTCCAGGTAGGCCCCTGCCAGCGTAGCGAGCCGACGGCAGCCGTACCGGGCCCGTGGCTCAGGCCGCCTGGGTGAGGTCCGATGGGGGTGCGAGTTCGCACCAGAGGAGTTTGCCGCCGCGGCCGAAGAGGTCGTCGGCCAGGGGGTAGCCGCCCCAGTTGTCGGCGCAGTGTTGGACGAGGTGGAGGCCGCGGCCGGTGGCGATGTCGGTCGGGGGGTGGGTGGGGACCGCCCGTAGTGCGCCCGGAGGGCGGTCGAACGGGGGCGGGATCAGTGGGTTCGTGTCCCAGACGCTGATGCGGAGCCAGCCGCCGTCCATGTGGCGCAGGCGGAGCATCGCCGGGCCGTGGGAGTGCCGGTAGGCGTTGGTGAGCAGCTCGCTGGTGAGGAGTTCGGCTGTGTCGAGGCGGTCGGCCATGCCGTGGCTGGCGAGGGTCGCGCGCAGGGTCATGCGGGCGACGCGGGGTGCGCGGGGGTCGTGGGGGAGGTGGAGGACGTACGACCAGGGGGCGTGCGGGGATACGGTGGTCAAGGAAGTCTCCTGCGGGGAGGTGGAGTTGGATCACTCGACTACGAGACCGTGCGGTGGCATTGCCGCGCGAACGCGGTGCGCTTCCGGCTTGGCGTGAGTCACACCGTAGCGGCTCAGTTGTAAGGTCTTACATCGAATCCGGGAAGCTATTACATCTCCACCCGTGTGGGTGACCCTTGGAGCGAATCCGATGTCTGCTCGCCCATCCCTGACCCTGCGACAGCAGCGCCTCGGCGTCGAGTTGCGCAAGTTGCGTGAGCGGGCGGGGCTAACCTCCACCCAGGCCGCCGCTCTGCTCGGCGGGCCGCAGTCCCGGATCAGCAACATCGAGGCCGGTCGGTACGCCGTGAGCGCCGAGCGAGTACGCACGATGGCGCACAACTACGCCTGTGCGGATGAGGCGTACGTCGAGGCCCTCGCCTCCATGACAGGGGCCCGCATTCGGGGTTGGTGGGACGAGTACCAGGATCAGCTCGCACCCGGGCTGCTCGACCTTGCCGAGATGGAGCACCATGCCGCCGCTCTGCGGGTCGCCGTCGTGATCCACATGCCTGGCCTGCTCCAGACGACCGCCCATGCGCGCGCCGTGATGGCGGAGAGCGTTCCGCCCTTGCGGCCGTACGAGATCGAGCACCGGGTCTCGTACCGGATCAAGCGGCAGGGTGTCCTCTACGAGGAGAGTCCGACTCCGTACACGGCCATCGTTCACGAAGCGGCGCTGCGGATGGGCTTCGGCGGCACTGCGGTCGTCCGCGAGCAGCTCGACGCCCTGTTGGAGAACGGGGAACGCGACAACGTGAACATCCTGGTGGTGCCCTTCGGTGAGGCGTCGTTCCCGTCCTCCGGGCAGTCGATCACCTACGCCTCAGGGCCCGTGGCGCAGCTCGACACCGTGGTGCTCGACACCGATCACGGGTGTGAGTTTCTGGACGCGGAGGCTCAGTTGGAGCGCTATCGGTCTGTACTGGACCGGATGGAGGCGCGTGCGCTCACCCCTGGGAAGTCGCGTGATCTCATCCGCCGTATCGCTCAAGAGGTGTAAGGGATGTCCATGGCAGCCGAGCTCGACTGGTGGAAGTCCTCGTACAGCGCCGAGGCCGCCAACTGCGTCTGCGTCGCCCTCGCCCCCGACGGGACCGTACGGCTCCGCGACAGCAAGGTCCCCGCGGTCGTGGTCGCCGCCAGTCGCGTCGCTCTGCGGGAGTTTGTCCAGGCCGTGGGGGAGGGACGGTTGAGGACTCCGTGATCGCCGGGATGGCCTGCGCATAGGGTGCACACAGATTCGTGTGCCCGAGCAGAGAGATGAACCATGAGAGTCACCGTCCTTCGCCGTACCGCCGTCGCCGCTGCCACCGCCGTGTCCCTGGCGCTGCTCGTCAGCGCCTGTAGCGGGGACACGAACGACGGCAAGCCGAAGGGCGAGAACGACGCCTCCGCGTCCGCCGCCGCGGCTCCCGATGTGAAGGCGCTCTCCGCCGCGGAGTTGGAGAAGCTGATCGTGGAGCAGGCCGACCTCAAGGGCCACCAGGTGCAGAAGGTCAAGGCGGCCGAGGTCCTGAACACCGGGGACGTCGGTGCCGACAAGGCGGCCTGTGAGCCGCTCGCCGAGGCCGTGTCGTCCGTCGCTCCGGGAGACCCGGGCGTCAGCGTGCACCGCAAGGCGATCGAGGCGCGCAAGGAGGCGTCGGCTTCGCCGGACGACGTCATGGGCGCGCTCGCGGCCCCGGTGACTTCCGTGACCCTCGGTTCGTACGGTGGTCAGGGCGCCCAGAAGGCGTTCGCCTCCCTCAAGGCCGCCGGGACCGAGTGTGCCGCCGGGTTCACGGTCAGCGCGAGCGGTGAGAAGACCAAGGTCACCAAGGTCGCCCCGGAGGCCGTGGCCGCCGGTGAGGAGGCGCAGGCCTGGACCGTCACCGTCGACATGGAGGGCGAGCCGTTCGTCACCAAGCTCGTCGTCTTCCGCAAGGGCAACACGCTGGCGTCCCTCTCCACCATCAGCCTCGGCGGTCAGGTCAAGGCGCTCCCCAAGGCCGTCATCGACGCGCAGGTCGCCAAGCTGGGCTGAGTCCGGGCCGGCGCGCCGACGAGGCGCTGTTCGCAGGTTGCGATCGCGTACCGGTTGAAAATGTCGTGATCACCGGGCTGACCTGTGCATAGGGTGCTCACAGATTCGTCTGCCTGAGAAGTGAGTTGAACTATGAGAGCCCCCGCCCTTCGCCGTTCCGTCGTCGCCGCCACCGCCGTGTCTCTGGCGCTGCTCGTCACCGCCTGTAGCGGTGCGAAGGAGGAGAGCGGGGACAAGGGCAAGGACGCGCCCAAGGCGTCCGCGTCCGCCTCCGCCGCTCCCGACGCGAAGGCGCTGTCGGCCGCCGAGCTGGAGAAGCTGATCGTGGAGCAGGTGGACCTCAAGGGCTACCTGGTTCAGAAGGTCGAGGGTGCGGACGTCGTGAAGCCGGGTTCGGTTTCCGCGGACAAGCCCGCCTGCACGCCGCTCGCCGAGGCCATGTCGTACCTCGCGACCGGCAGCCCGGCCGCCAGCGCGCAGCGCAAGGTCATCGAGGTGCCGAAGACGAAGGGCGCGACGGCGTCGCCGGAGGAGGCCCTCGGCATGCTGGAGAACCCGGTCACGGGCGTCACGCTCGGCTCGTACGACGGCGGTGGCGCGCAGGCCGCGCTGGCCTCGCTGAAGACGGCCGGTACGGAGTGCGCGGGCGGCTTCACGCTCATCGGCGGCGGCGAGAAGACGAAGATCGTCAAGGTTGCCCCGGAGACCGTGACGGCCGGCGAGGAGGCGGTCGCCTTCACCATCACCACTGACGTGGACGGGTCGCCGTGGATCAGCAATGTCGTCGCCTTCCGCAAGGGCAACACGCTGGCCTCCTTCTCCACCATCAGCCTGGCCGGCAAGGTCAAGGAGCACCCCAAGGCCGTCATCGACGCGCAGGTCGCCAAGCTGGGCTGAGCGGGGTTGACGTTGCGATCACGTACCGATGGGTAAAGGGCCTGATCAGCGGGTTGATCGTGTGCGTACGATGCGGCGAAATCACGTGTCGTTGACAGAGAGTTGAACATGAGAGCCACCGCCCTTCGCCGTACCGCCCTCGCCCTCACCATGGCTGTGCTCGTGACAGCCTGTGGGGGCGCCGTGGAGGAGCGAGGGGCCAAGGGCACGGGCACGGACGCTCCCAAGGCGTCCGCGACCACGGCCGCCTCACCCGAGGCGAAGGCGCTGGGCGCCGAGGAGCTCGCCGAGCTTCTCGTGGGCGAGAGCGACCTCAAGGGCACGGGGTACCGGACTCTCGGGGACGTGGACCTGGAGGTGCTGGCGGCGACCGCCATCAGCACCGACAACCCCGCCTGCAAGCCGATCGCCGATGCCATGTCCGCCGTGCCGACTGGTGCGACGACCACCTGGCGACGGATGGTGGTGGCCGAGGCAACGGGTGCGCCGACCACGGCCGTCTCGCTCGGGACGTACGACGGTCGTGGAGCCAAGGAGTGGTTCGGCTCGCTGAAGGCGGCGGGGGCCGCGTGCGGGAACGGGTTCACGGCGACCGAGGCGACCGAGAAGACGAAGGTCTCGAAGGTCGTACCGGAGAGCCTGACCGCCGGTGACGAGGCGCTCGCGTGGAGCATCACTGCGGACGTGAAGGGAGCGCCGGTGACCACGCGGCTCGCGGTGTTCCGCAAGGACAACAACATGGCGGTCTTCGCCACCGTCAGCCGCGTCGGCGACGTCAAGGAGCACCCCAAGGCCGTCATCGACGCGCAGGTCGCCAAGCTGGGCTGAGTCCGGGCCGCGGCGCGGGTTCGGTCGTAGGCTGCCGCCATGTGCGGAATCGTGGGTTACGTCGGCGGGCAGTCGGCGCTTGATGTGGTGATCGCGGGCCTCAAGCGGCTCGAGTACCGGGGCTACGACTCGGCCGGCGTCGCGGTGCTCTCCGATGGGGGACTGGCCGCGGCGAAGAAGGCGGGCAAGCTCGTCAACCTGGAGAAGGAGCTGGTGGACCGGCCGCTGCCGAGCGGCTTCACCGGCATCGGACACACCCGCTGGGCCACCCACGGCGGGCCGACCGACGCCAACGCGCACCCGCACATCGACAACGCGGGGCGCGTGGCCGTCGTCCACAACGGGATCATCGAGAACTTCGCCGCCCTGAGAAGTGAACTCGAAGAGCGGGGGCACGATCTCGCGTCCGAGACGGACACCGAGGTCGTGGCCCATCTGCTCGCCGAGGAGTTCTCCCCCTGCGGCGACCTGGCGGAGGCGATGCGGCTGGTGTGCCGGCGGCTCGAAGGGGCGTTCACGCTGGTCGCCGTACACGCCGATCAGCCCGATGTGGTGGTCGGTGCCCGGCGGAACTCGCCGCTCGTGGTGGGGGTGGGGGAGGGAGAGTTCTTTCTTGCCTCCGACGTCGCCGCGTTCATCGCGCACACCCGGTCCGCGATCGAGCTGGGGCAGGATCAGGTCGTCGAGTTGTCCCGCGAGGGCGTCGTCGTCACCGATTTCGACGGCACCCCCGCCGACGTCCGCGCGTACCACGTGGACTGGGACGCCTCGGCCGCCGAGAAGGGCGGCTACGACTACTTCATGCTCAAGGAGATCGCCGAGCAGCCGAAGGCTGTTGCCGACACTCTTCTTGGGCGGATCGACGCCGAGGGGCGCCTCCGGCTCGACGAGGTACGTATTCCCGACGCCGTGCTGCGTGAAGCCGACAAGATCGTGATCATCGCGTGCGGTACGGCCTTCCACGCGGGGATGATCGCCAAGTACGCCATCGAGCACTGGGCGCGGATCCCCTGCGAGGTGGAGCTCGCCAGCGAGTTCCGCTACCGCGATCCCATCCTCGGCCAGAGGACGCTGGTCATCGCGATCTCGCAGTCCGGCGAGACGATGGACACCCTGATGGCGCTGCGGCACGCGCGCGAGCAGGGCGCGAAGGTGCTTGCCGTCTGCAACACGAACGGGTCGACCATTCCGCGGGAGTCCGATGCCGTTCTCTACACGCACGCCGGGCCTGAGGTCGCCGTCGCGTCCACCAAGGCCTTTCTGACGCAGCTCGTGGCTTGCTATGTGTTGGCGCTGTACCTCGGGCAGGTGCGCGGGACCAAGTGGGGCGACGAGATCCACGCCGTCATCCGGGACCTCGCCCGGATCGCCGACGACGTCGAGCGGGTCCTGGAGACGATGGAGCCGGTGCGGGCCCTTGCCCGCTCGCTCGCCGACAAGGACACGGTGTTGTTCCTGGGGCGGCACGTGGGGTATCCGGTGGCTCTGGAGGGGGCCCTCAAGCTCAAGGAACTCGCGTACATGCACGCCGAGGGCTTCGCCGCCGGCGAGCTGAAGCACGGGCCGATCGCGCTCATCGAGGAGGACCTGCCGGTGGTGGTGGTCGTGCCGTCGCCGCGCGGGCGGTCGGTCCTGCACGACAAGATCGTGTCGAACATTCAGGAGATCCGGGCGCGCGGGGCGCGGACGATCGTGATCGCGGAGGAGGGCGACGAGACGGTCGTCCCGTACGCCGATCATCTGATCCGCATCCCGGCAACGCCTACGCTGCTCCAGCCGCTGGTCTCCACCGTGCCGCTCCAGGTGTTCGCCTGCGAACTGGCGACGGCGCGGGGCAACGAGGTGGACCAGCCGCGGAACCTGGCGAAATCCGTGACCGTGGAGTAAGGATGAGCGAATGATCATCGGGGTGGGGATCGACGTGGCGGAGATCGACCGCTTCGCCGAGTCGATCGAACGTACGCCGGGGCTGCTCCAGCGTCTCTTCATCGAGCGCGAGCTGCTGCTGCCCAGCGGCGAGCGGCGCGGCACCGCCTCCCTCGCGGTGCGGTTCGCGGCGAAGGAGGCGGTGGCCAAGGCGCTCGGCGCGCCGGGCGGACTGCACTGGACGGACGCGGAGGTGTACGTGGAGGACACCGGCCAGCCGCGCCTCCGGGTGCGCGGCACGGTGGCGGCCCGGGCCGCGGAGTTGGGCGTCCGGCACTGGCATGTGTCGCTGAGCCACGACGCGGGGGTGGCGTCGGCGGTGGTGATCGCGGAGGGGTAGACCGGGGTGGCCCGGGAGGGGTAGGCCGGGGCGGGCCCACCGCCCAGTGGGACGGCGGCCCTTCGGGCGCGTTCCCTTCGTGGGGTGATGAAAGGGCGTCAGCCCTCGCCTGCGGGCCGTCGCTTGAGTCGTGCGGCAGACTGCGGGACATGCGTACCGCTTACCGCGTGGAGACCGTACGGGCCGCCGAGGCCGAGCTGATGGCGGTGCTGCCCGAGGGCGCGCTCATGCAGCGGGCGGCCGCCGGGCTCGCCGCCGCCTGTTTCTCGCTGCTGGGCCGGGGCCATGTGTACGGGGCGAGGGTCGTCCTGCTCGTCGGCAGCGGGGACAACGGGGGCGACGCCCTCTACGCGGGGGTGCGGCTCGCGCGGCGCGGGGCGGGTGTGACGGCCGTCCTGCTCGGCTCGCGGGCCCACGAGGGCGGGCTCGCGGCGTTCCGGGCGGCCGGCGGGCGGGTGGCGGAGGACCCGTACGAGGCGCTCGCCGTGGCCGACCTCGTCCTGGACGGGATCACCGGGATCGGCGGGCGGGGCGGTCTGCGTGCGGACGCGGTCCCGGTCGCGCGGGCGGCGCGCGGCTCGGACGCGGTCGTGGTCGCCGTCGACCTGCCGAGCGGGGTGGACGCGGACTCGGGGCAGGTCACGGGGGAGGCGCTGCGGGCGGACGCGACGGTGACGTTCGGGACGTACAAGCCGGGGCTGCTCATCGACCCGGCGCGCGAGTACGCGGGGGCGCTGCGGCTCGTCGACATCGGGCTCGGTGATGTCCTGCCGTCCGTACCGGACATCGAGGCGCTGCAACACGAGGACGTGGCACGGATGTTGCCCGTGCCGGGCGCGGAGAGCGACAAGTACCGGCGGGGTGTGGTGGGCGTCGTGGCCGGCTCCGCGCGCTACCCGGGCGCGGCGGTGCTCGCGGTGACGGGCGCGCTGCGGGGCGGGGCGGGTGCGGTGCGGTACGTGGGGCCGGCCGGGGACGCGGTGATCGCGAGCCACCCGGAGACGCTGGTGCACGCGGGGCCGCCCGGGAAGGCGGGCCGGGTGCAGGCGTGGGTCGTCGGGCCGGGCCTCGGCGACGAACGTGCGGCGGTCGCGGACGTCCTCGCCTCGGACGTACCGGTCCTGGTGGACGCGGACGGGCTGCGGGACTTGTCGGCGTCGGCGGTACGGGGGCGGGGGGCGCCGACCCTGCTCACCCCGCACGCCGGGGAGGCGGCGGCGCTGCTCGGCGCCTCGCGGGAGTCGGTGGAGGCGGAGCGGCTCACGGCGGTACGGGAACTGGCGGCGCGGTTCGGGGCGACGGTGCTCCTGAAGGGCTCGACGACGCTGGTGGCGGAGGGCTCGGGGCCGGTACGGGTGAACCCGACGGGCACGTCGTGGCTGGCGACGGCGGGGAGCGGGGACGTGCTGTCGGGCCTCGCGGGGTCGCTGTTGGCGGCGGGGCTGCCGGCGCGGGACGCGGGCTCTGTGGCCGCGTACCTCCACGGGCTTGCGGCGCGGCGGGCGTCGGGGGGCGCGCCGATCGCGGCGGGGGATGTGGCGTCGGCCCTGCCGGGCGCGTGGCGCGACGTGACGTCTGTCGCCGGGCGTTGAATTCCCCCATCTCACCCCAGTCGGCGGCCGGAGAGCGGCCGGAGAGCGGCCGGGGAGCTGACACCTGAGAGACTGGGCGCGATGACTGAGACACCGCCGCCCCGCAGAGCCCGCGCCGAGATCGACCTCGGTGCGCTGCGTGCGAACGTCCGCACGCTGCGCGCCCGCGTCGCGCCCCACGCCCAGGTCATGGCCGTGGTCAAGGCGGACGCGTACGGACACGGCGCCGTCCGCTGTGCCCGCGCCGCGCTCGAGGCGGGCGCCGGCTGGCTCGGCACCGCCACCCCGCACGAGGCGCTCGCCCTGCGCGCCGCCGGGATCACGGACGCGCGGATCCTGTGCTGGCTCTGGACCCCCGGCGACCCCTGGGCGGACGGCATCCGGGCCGATCTCGACATGACCGTCAGTGGCCTGTGGGCCCTCCGCGAGGTCGTCCAGGCGGCCAGAGAGACTGGGCTCACCGCCCGTGTCCAGCTCAAGGGCGACACCGGGCTCGGGCGCAACGGCTGCCAGCCCGCCGACTGGCCCGAACTCGTCGGCGAGGCCCTCAAGGCCGAGAGCCAAGGCCTGCTGAAGATCACCGGGCTCTGGTCGCACTTCGCCTGCGCCGACGAGCCCGGCCACCCCTCCATCGCCTCCCAGCTCGACGTCTTCCGCACGATGCTCGACTACGCCGAGAAGGCCGGCGTCGAGCCCGAGGTCCGGCACATCGCCAACTCCCCGGCCACCCTCACCCTCCCCGAGACCCACTTCGACCTGGTCCGTCCCGGTATCGCCATGTACGGCGTCTCGCCCAGCCCCGAGCTCGGCGCCCCCGCCGACTTCGGTCTGCGGCCCGTCATGTCCCTCGTCGCAGGCGTCGCGCTCGTCAAGCAGGTCCCCGGCGGGCACGGCGTCAGTTACGGACACCACTACGTCACCGAGGGCGAGACCACCCTCGGCCTCATCCCCCTCGGTTACGCCGACGGCATCCCGCGCCACGCCTCCGGCCGCGGTCCCGTCCTCGTCGGTGACCGGGTCCGGCGGGTGGCCGGACGGGTCGCCATGGACCAGTTCGTCGTCGACCTCGGCGGCGACACCGTCGAGCCCGGCGCCGAAGCGCTGCTCTTCGGGCCCGGCGACCGGGGCGAGCCGACCGCCGAGGACTGGGCCGAGGCCGCCGACACCATCGCGTACGAGATCGTCACCCGCATCGGCGCGCGCGTCCCGCGCGTCTACATCAACGAGTAGGCACGACCCACAGGGGAGCGGCAGTGAGCGAGTCCAGCACCGACAACTGGCGGCGTGCCGGGCTCGCCGGTGCCGCGATAGGTGTCCTGGCCGCCGGTGCGGCGGCCGGTGTCGCCGTCGAGCGGCTCACCGTCGGCCGCGGCATGCGCCAGAGGGCGCGGCTCGCCATCGACGCCTCCGCGCCCTACGGCTCCCTGCGCGGCACCCCCGGCAAGGCGCCCGCCGACGACGGCACCGAGCTCTACTACGAGACCGACGAGGTCGAGTCGGACGCGCCCGCGCCCCGCCGCCGCAGGCTCTTCGGCCGCAAGGCGCCCGCGCCCGTCACCGTCGTCTTCAGCCACGGCTACTGCCTCGGCCAGGACTCCTGGCACTTCCAGCGGGCGGCGCTGCGCGGACTGGTCCGTACCGTGTACTGGGACCAGCGCAGCCACGGACGGTCCGGGCGCGGGGTCGCCCAGTCGGGGCCGGACGGCGTGCCCGTCTCCATCGACCAGCTCGGCCGCGACCTCAAGGCCGTCATCGACGCGGCCGCGCCCGAGGGTCCGCTGGTCCTGGTCGGGCACTCGATGGGCGGCATGACGATCATGGCCCTCGCCGACCGGTACCCGGAACTCGTCCGCGAGCGCGTCGTCGGCGTCGCCTTCGTCGGTACGTCGGCGGGGAAGCTGGGCGAGGTGAACTACGGGCTGCCGACGGCCGGGGTCAACGTGGTGCGGCGGGTCCTGCCGGGCGTCCTGAAGGCGCTCGGCGCGCAGGCGGAGCTCGTCGAGCGCGGCCGCAGAGCCACCGCCGACCTGTTCGCCGGGCTGATCAAGAAGTACTCGTTCTCGTCCCGGGACGTGGACCCTGCCGTCGCCCGCTTCGCGGAACGGATGATCGAGTCCACCCCGATCGACGTGGTGGCGGAGTTCTACCCGGCCTTCGCCGAGCACGACAAGGCGGCGGCACTCGCCGTCCTCCGCGAGCTGCCCGTGCTCGCGCTGGCCGGCGACCGCGACCTCGTCACCCCCAGCGCGCACACCGAGGCGATCGCCGATCTGCTGCCGGAGGCGGAGCTGGTCATCGTGCCCGACGCCGGGCACCTGGTGATGCTGGAGCACCCCGAGGCCGTCACGGACCGGCTCGCCGACCTGCTCGCGAAAGTCGGAGCGGTGCCCGCGACGGCGGCTTCGAAGGAGGGGGCCGGCAGCGGTTAGGTTGGGCTGTATGGAAGAACCGCACTCCTCCGCCAGCCTTGCCATCGACTCTCCCGAGGAGATGCAGGAGCTCGGCCGTCGGCTTGCCAAGCTGCTCCGCCCCGGCGACCTCGTCATGCTCACCGGCGAGCTCGGCGCCGGGAAGACGACGCTCACCCGCGGCCTGGGCGAGGGCCTCGGCGTGCGCGGCGCCGTCACCTCCCCGACCTTCGTCATCGCCCGCGTCCACCCGTCGCTCGTCGGCGGGCCGGCCCTTGTCCACGTCGACGCGTACCGCCTCGGTGGCGGCCTCGACGAGATGGAGGACCTCGACCTGGACGTCTCGCTGCCCGAGTCGGTGGTCGTCGTGGAGTGGGGCGACGGCAAGGTCGAGGACCTCACGGACGACCGGCTGCACGTCCTGATCCACCGCGTCGCGGGCGACACGGACGACGACCGGCGCACGGTCCTGCTCCACGGGATCGGCGCGCGGTGGGCCGACGAGAACCTCGCGCTGAGCTGACCGTACGTAGATTCCGACAAGGTGTCGGGAAGATGTTGCATCGGCCGTACGGGACGTGGTGACATGGATGCACGAGCTGGTTAGGTGTACCTAACCTACGGGAGGCATGCATGGCGACGCCAGAGCGCGAGCGCGCGGAAGCGCGGATCTCGATGAGTGAGCTGCTGGCGTCCTGTGCCGCGGCGAACGCGGTGTCGACACCCCCGCGCGAGACGCAACCGGAGGCCGAGGAGGCGGACGTGGCGGGGGCGGTGCGGCCGGAAGCGGCGCCGTACGACGCCGAGCGCCGCGAGGCCGCGTAGCCCTGTAGCCCGTACGAGGGATGGTGCGCGCCGCGCACGAGACCCCCGTGGGCGTGGGCGCGCCCATGTGCGGAGGGCCCGTACAGGCGCCTGTACTACACGCCCGCGCCCGTTCCTACGCGACCACCACGACCTTCGCGCCGATCGACGCGAACGTCCACATCGCGTCCCCGTCCGCCCGCTTCATCCGGATGCCGCCCGTCTTCCGCGTCGGGTCCGGCGTTGGGAGCGTGCCGTCGACCGCCGCGCTGAAGCCGATCGAGACGTCCTGCACGGTCGTGAACCGCACCACGTGCTCGATCTGCACGCCGTCCGAACCCTTCACCGTGCCCGAGCGGGACGTCACCCTGTACGCCCCCGGTACCGGGTGGACCGTGCTCGGCTGGACCGAGAAGGTGTGCGTGGCCTGGCCCTTCGCGTCCACCAGCCACACCCGGCGCTCGGCCAGGGCGTACACGACGCGCGCCCCGCTGCCCGAGTTCGCCGGGACGGCGAGCGGGTCCCTGACCGGCTTCGCGGGGCCACCGGTCGCGGCGGCGGAAGGGGCCGTGCTGGGGGTCCGCGGCTTGGCCGAGACATCGGCCGGCGCGTTCGCCGACGCCTGGTAGGCGAGGAAGGCGACCGCGGCGACCGCCGCCGCCGTGAGCCCGGCCACGAATCCCGAGCTGCTCCGTGCCACCCTGCCGCCCACCTCTCGTACGTACGTATCGGATGGTGACGGTAGCAGCCGTGCGGGCGCGGGACGGGGCGCCGTGCCTTGCGGCCGGGAGCCGTAGGCTGTTTGCGTGCTCTTGCTCGCCATGGATACCGCCACACCCGCCGTCACCGTCGCCCTCCACGACGGCGACTCCCTCGTCGCCGAGTCGCGGCAGGTCGACGCCCGCCGTCACGGGGAGCTGCTGCTGCCCGCCGTCGACCGGGTCCTCAAGGAGGCCGGGCTGAAGCTCGACGCGGTCACCGGCGTCGTGGTCGGCGTCGGACCGGGGCCGTACACCGGTCTGCGGGTCGGGCTCGTCACCGCCTCGACCTTCGCCTCCGCCCTGGGCGTTCCCGTGCACGGCCTGTGCACCCTGGACGGGCTCGCGTACGCCTCCGGGATCGAGGAGCCGTTCGTCGTCGCGACGGACGCGCGCCGCAAGGAGGTCTACTGGGCGCGGTACGAGAACTTCCGTACGCGCGTCACCGATGCGGCCGTCGACAGGCCCGCCGAGATCGCCGGGGACGTCGCCGGACTCCCCGTCGTCGGCGCCGGCGCGCGGCTGTACCCCGAGGTCTTCCCGGACGCCCGCGACCCCGAGCACCAGTCGGCAGGCGCTCTGGCCGCCCTCGCGGCGGAACGGCTCGCCGCCGGGGCGGAGTTCCTCGACCCGCTGCCGATGTACCTGCGCCGCCCCGACGCCCAGGTGCCGAAGAACTACAAGGTGGTCACCCCCAAGTGACCGCCGTGACCACCGCCGCGACCCTGCGCGAGATGCGCTGGTGGGACATCGAGCCCGTGCTCGCCCTCGAACACGAGCTGTTCCCCGAGGACGCCTGGTCCGAGGGGATGTTCTGGTCCGAGCTGGCCCACGCCCGCGGGCCCCGGGCCACCCGCCGGTACGTCGTCGCGGAGGCCGACGGGAAGCTCGTCGGCTACGCCGGACTCGCCTCCGCCGGCGGCCTCGGCGACGTCCAGACGATCGCCGTCGCCCGCGACCAGTGGGGCACCGGGCTCGGCGCCCGGCTGCTCACCGACCTCCTCCAGCACGCCACCGCGTTCGAGTGCGAGGAAGTGCTCCTTGAGGTACGGGTGGACAACACCCGGGCCCAGAAGCTGTACGAGCGCTTCGGCTTCGAGCCCATCGGCTTCCGGCGCGGCTACTACCAGCCGGGCAACGTCGACGCGCTCGTGATGCGACTGACCGTGCAAGCAACCGAGACCGAAACTGAAACTGAGACTGATCCCGATGGCTGCTGACGAACCGCTCGTACTCGGTATCGAGACCTCCTGCGACGAGACCGGAGTCGGCATCGTCCGGGGCACGACGCTGCTCGCCGACGCCGTCGCCTCCAGCGTCGACACCCACGCCCGCTACGGAGGCGTCGTCCCCGAGATCGCCTCCCGCGCCCACCTGGAGGCGATGGTCCCGACCATCGAACGTGCCCTGAAGGACGCCGGGATCTCCGCCCGCGACCTCGACGGCATCGCCGTGACCGCAGGGCCCGGGCTCGCAGGCGCGCTGCTCGTCGGCGTCTCGGCGGCGAAGGCGTACGCATACGCGCTCGGCAAGCCGCTGTACGGCGTCAACCACCTCGCCTCGCACATCTGCGTCGACCAGCTGGAGCACGGCCCGCTGCCCGAGCCGACGATGGCGCTCCTCGTCTCCGGCGGCCACTCCTCCCTGCTCCTCGCGCCCGACATCACCGCCGACGTCCGGCCGATGGGCGCCACCATCGACGACGCGGCCGGCGAGGCCTTCGACAAGATCGCGCGCGTGCTCGACCTCGGCTTCCCCGGCGGCCCGGTCATCGACCGGCTCGCCCGGGAGGGCGACCCGAAGGCGATCGCCTTCCCGCGCGGGCTGAGCGGCTCCAAGGACCCCGCGTACGACTTCTCCTTCTCCGGCCTGAAGACCGCGGTCGCCCGCTGGATCGAGGCCAAGCGGGCGGCGGGCGAGGAGGTGCCGGTACGGGACGTGGCGGCGTCCTTCCAGGAGGCCGTCGTCGACGTGCTCACCCGGAAGGCCGTGCGCGCCTGCAAGGACGAGGGCGTCGACCACCTGATGATCGGCGGCGGAGTCGCGGCCAACTCGCGGCTGCGGGCGCTGGCCGAGGAGCGGTGCGAGCGGGCCGGCATCCGGCTGCGGGTGCCGCGGCCGGGGCTGTGCACGGACAACGGCGCGATGGTGGCGGCCCTTGGCGCGGAGATGGTCGCGCGGGGCAGGGCGGCCTCCGACCTGGAGCTGTCGGCGGACTCCTCGCTGCCGGTCACCGACCCGCACGTGCCGGGCAACCACGATCACGTCCACGAGGTCAGCAAGGAGAACCTCTACTCATGAGGGTCGCCCTGATGTGGGAGGCGCGCGCGGTCCATGGCCGGGGCACCGAGCTCCTGGAGTGGGCGCGGGCGCAGATCCTGCCGTACGAGCCGCTGCGGCGCGAGACCTTCCGCGCGCCGCAGGACCGCGTCCTCGTGCTGACCTGGTGGGACGCCGAGTCTCTCGACGCCGAGCTGCCCGAACTGCCCGAGCCGGCGGCGGACCTGGTCACCCGTCCGGTGCACCGCTGGCGCTTCGAGTCCGTGGACTGAGGCAACCTCCGGTCTGTTTGTCGCATCATCCACGGCGTGACATTCGGCGTGGACAAGAAGATCGTGGCGTGGGCGGCGCTGACCGTCGCGGCTCTGCTGATGACGGGATGCGGCGGTACGGCGGGGGCGGACAGCGCTCCTACGGCGGCGCCTGCCCCCGAGGCGCCGAAGGCCCCCGACCAGGCCCCTGACCAGGCCCCTGACCAGGCCGCCGAGGCCTCGGCGGCGTACCGGAAGTGGGGCCTGAAGCCCTTCGCCGCGCCGCCCGCCCCGCCGAGGACGAAGCCGGTACGACGGGCGGTCGGCGGACCCGTCCCGGTCATCAGCGAGATACCGACGACGGAGAAGATCGTCTTCATCACGATCGACGACGGGGCCGAGAAGGACCCGGAGTTCGTGACGATGATGGAGGAGCTCAAGGTCCCGGTGACGATGTTCCTCACCGACTCCGCCATACGTACCGACTACGGCTACTTCAAGCCGCTCGCCGCCCTCGGCAACGGCGTCGCCAACCACACCCTCACCCACCCCAACCTGCGCACCCTCGGCCGGTCCGCCCAGCGCCAGGAGATATGCGGCCAGCAGACGAAGCTGGCGAAGCAGTACGGGACGACCCCGCGCCTCTTCCGCCCGCCGTACGGCAACTGGAACGAGGACACCCGCGCGGCGGCCGGGGAGTGCGGCGTGGACGCGATCGTGCTGTGGCGCGAGTCGATGCAGATCAAGAACATGCAGTACCAGCGCGGGGACCGGAAGCTGCACCCCGGCGACATCATCCTGGCCCACTTCCGCGGCCCGTCCGAGCTCAAGGGCACGACGATGACTGAGATGACGGCCAACATGCTCCGCCACATCCAGGAGCAGGGCTTCACGGTGGCCCGCCTGGAGGACTACGTCTAGAGAAATTCTCTGACTCTCGTGTCGATGCGGGCCGCGCCCGTTCGACGTATGAGTGAAAGGCGGGGAACGGCCCCGCCCGCCACGCAAGGGAGACAGACCGTGCCCCGCTATATGACCCTGATCCGCATCGAAGAGGGCGCCTTCCAGCTGGAGGACGCCGACCCCGGCTTCGACACGCGCATGGCCGCGCTGTTCGAGGAGATCACCAAGGCCGGCGTGATGCTGGAGACGGCCGGGCTCAAGCCGACCTCCGAGTCCACCCGCGTGGTCTGGGAGGGCGGGAAGATCTCCTACACCGACGGGCCGTTCACCGAGACCAAGGAGGTCGTCGGCGGCTACTCGATCACCCAGTGCAAGGACATGGCCGAGGCCATCGAGTGGTCGAAGCGGTTCCTGGAGATTCACCCGCCGCAGTGGAAGGTGACCTGCGAGGTCCGCGAGATCGAAGAGATGTAGGCACCGCCGGGGCGGGTGCTGTCATGGTGGATCCATGACCGCACCCGCCCCTGCCGCCGTCGAGACGGTCTTCCGGATGGAGTCGCCGCGGATCATCGCGGCCGTCGCGCGGATCGTGCGTGACGTCGGCATCGCGGAGGAGATCGCCCAGGACGCGCTCGTCGCCGCCCTGGAGCAGTGGCCGGAGACGGGCGTGCCGGACCGGCCGGGGGCCTGGCTGACGGCCGCCGCCAAGAACCGCGCGGTCGACCTCGTACGACGGCGCGAGACGTACGCGCGCAAGCTGGCCGAGGTCGGGCGTGAGCTGACGGAGGAGTCGTACGACCCCGAGCCGTCCGGGCCCGGCGACATCGACGACGACCTGCTGCGGCTGATCTTCACCGCCTGCCATCCGGTGCTCTCCGCGGAGGCGCGGACGGCGCTGACCCTGCGGCTTGTCGGCGGGCTGCGCACGGATGAGATCGCCCGCGCCTTCCTCGTACCGGAGGCGACGGTCGCGCAGCGGATCGTGCGGGCGAAGCGGACGCTGGCGAAGGCGGGCGTGGAGTTCGAGGTGCCGTACGGGGAGGATCGGGCGGCCCGGCTCGGCTCGGTCCTGGACGTCATCTACCTGATCTTCAACGAGGGGTACGCGGCGACGGCGGGCGACGACCTGTTGCGGCCGGCGCTGTGCGAGGACGCGCTGCGGCTGGCCCGCGTGCTCGCGGGGCTCATGCCGAAGGAGGGCGAAGTCCACGGTCTGGCGGCCCTGTTGGAGATCCAGGCCTCCCGGGCGGCGGCCCGGACCGGTCCGGACGGGCGGCCGGTCCTGCTCGCCGACCAGAACCGGAGGCGCTGGGACCGGCGGCTGATCCGCCGCGGCTTCGACGCGCTGGAACTCGCGCTGGCGGGGGCGTCGGCGGGGGCGGGCGAGGGCGGTACGTACGGCCCGTACGTCCTCCAGGCCGCCATCGCCGCCTGCCACGCGAAGGCGCCCACGTACGAGGACACGGACTGGCGGACGATCGCCGCGCTGTACGCACGCCTTGCGGCCGTCGCGCCCTCCCCGGTGGTCGAGTTGAACCGCGCGGTCGCCGTGTCGATGGCCGAGGGCCCGGAGGCAGGCCTCGCCCTCGTCGACGCCCTGGCCGACGAACGCGCCCTGGCGGGGTACCACTTGCTGCCGAGCGTCCGCGGGGACCTGCTGGCCAGGCTGGGGCGGACGGCGGAGGCGCGGGCGGAGTTCGAGCGGGCGGCGTCGCTGACCCGGAATGAGCGGGAGCGGGAATTGCTTCTCGGCCGCGCACGGGAGACAGGGGCTCAGTAGCGCAGAATCTGGCCGGCCGCCGTGCCGACGAGGACCGTGCCGTCGGGGGCCACATGCAGCGACTGCGGTCCGTACGGGGGCAGGGGGCGCCGGTCGAGGACGGCGCCGTCGGCGGTGTCGACCGAGACGAGGGTGTCGTCGGCGCACACGGCGTGCAGGACACCGTCGTGCGCGTCGACGTCGGCGACCACGGCGTCCAGGGGCAGGGTCCAGACGACGTCCCCGGCGGGGAACGTCCGGCGGACCAGCTCCGTGCGGCCGTGCAGGAGCGCGGGGCCCGCGGCGTCGGTGACGTACACCGCCGGGCCGAGCGGCGCGTCGACGGCGAAGAGCACTGTCTCGGCGCCCGAGCGGGGGTCGAGGGCGATCACTTCGCGGCGCCGCCGCGCGTACAGCAGCTCGGGGCAGCGGCGGACGTCGAGCGGGACGAGGTCGTAGCGGTCCGGCTCGTGGACCGTGCCGAGCGGGGTGCCGTCAGCGGCGAAGATCCGGGTGTTGGGCGGGGCGGGGGGTTCGGCCTCCGAGCTGCGGTCGTACGTGTCCCGGATCGCCCAGACCCCGTCCGTACGGGCCGACAGCGCGGCCGAGAAGGGCACCGACGGGCGGTCGAGGACCGTGCCGTCGGAGGTGGCGACGAGCGGGAAGTCGGTGCGGGTGCGTCTGTCGTGGCCGGGGACGGCGACCCGTACCGTCCGCTCGTCGGCGGCGACCTCGATCCGCGTACCCCCGATCGCCGACGGCGCGGGCACGCTCCACAGCAGCGATCCGTCGGGGGCCCAGCACTCCACCGCCGTGTGGGCGCGGGTGGCGAGCACCCGGCCGTCGCTCAGCCCGGCCACGTTACGGACGTGGCCGTGGCCGCTGTAGCTCCGGCCCGCCCGCTCGGCGATCGCCTGTAGCACCGGCCGCGCGAGCCCAGGGTCGGGGTACAGGTTCGGGGCGTCCGGGTCGAGCGGTTGCCGGTCGAGGGTGGTCAGGTCGAGGGCGTCGGGGGTGAGGCCCAGCCAGTCGTCGCGTACGACGGTGGCCCGGGACACGTAGTGCGTGTACTCGTCGTGCGGGTCCACGCTGAGGCCGGTGAGTTCGAGGGTACTGGCGTCCAGCCAGCGGACCGGATAGATGCCCCACTCGGGGTCGGCGAAGTCGACGCGGTGGCCCGTACCGGGTTCGAGGAGGGTGAGGCCGCCCGCGCGGTTGAACTCGTCGCCGTTGTCGAGGCCGACGGCGAGCAGGGTGAGCGTGGGGTGGAAGGAGATCGACTCGGCTTCCTCTGTGAACGTCATCAGGTGCGCGCAGGAGAGGTCGTCGGCACGGAAGACGGCCACCCGGCTCAGGCGGTACATCACCGAACTGACCGCGATCCACTGCTCGTCGGCGCTGACGGCCACCTGGTCCGTGCTGCCGCCACGCAGTTCGGGAAAGGGCTCGTCGTGGAACGGGGTTCGCGCGGTCGTCTGCTCAGCCATGGTGCTCCGTCATGTGGGCGAAGGTGATGCGGGCGAGGGTGTCCAGGACCTCCGGGGTCGCCTCCGGTACGAGGGTCCGGAAGGACGCGGCGAAGGCCTCCGACTCGGTGCGGAGCGCCCGGACTTCCAGGGCCTGGGTGAGCCGCGGTATCAACTCGTAGAAGCAGTACGGGTGCTCGGCCTCGATGAAGGCGCGCAGGCTCTCCTCGTACGAGGCGTACTCGCCGTCGTACGCCCAGGTGTCCAGCGCAAGCAGCAGCGGGAACTGCGCCCGCACCTCCCACGCGGCGAGCGGCACGTCCTCGTACGAGGCGTCCCCCTGGCGGTCCGCGAGCCGCAGCAGCATCGCCAGCTCGGTCATGAACGCGGGCACGCTCTTCGCTCCGGCCGCCGCCCGCCAGGAACGGCGGGCCGACTCGGGGCAGGTCGCGAAGAACTCCTCGGTGAACGCGACGGCCAGGTAGTCCAATTGGGAGGCGAGCGTCTGCGGAGTGCTCCGCCAGGCCGCGTCCCAGTGGTTGATCCGCATGCCCCTCGCGAGCCGCAGGACCTCCCACTCCAGCGGGTCCGGCCCGTCGGCGGCCAGTCCGACGAGGTGCGCGAGCGGACCGCTGGTGAACATGCCTTCCGGGTGCAGCGCCATGATCTCCCCCCTTGTCGCTCCTGGCACTTTAGCCAGAGGCCGGGGCCCCGATCAGCATGGTCGGGGCGCCCGCGACCCGGGTGAGGAAGACCGTGGCGGCGTTCGGGCCCTTCGGTTTGACCCGGCGGCGGATCTCCTCGGGTTCGACCGCCGAGCCGCGCTTCTTCACCGTCAGCGTCCCGACCGCGCGCTCGCGCAGCAGGGCCTTCAACTTCTTGAGGTTGAAGGGGAGTTCGTCGGTGATCTCATAGGCGGTGGCGTAGGGGGTCTCCCGGAGCGTGTCCGCCGTGACGTAGGCGATCGTCTCGTCGATCAGGCCGCCCGCCAGCTCCTCGGCGACCTCGGCGACCAGGTGCGCGCGGATGACCGCGCCGTCCGGCTCGTAGAGGTAGCGGCCGACCGGGCGGACCGGGGGGTCGGGCAGGCCGCGGCCCGTCAGGCTCGCGCCGGAGGGCAGGAGCGTGGCGCGGCGGGTGCCGGGGGAGGTGCGGAACCAGAGGACGGCCTCCTTCACGTCCCCGCCGTCCGAGATCCACTCCGCCTCGGCCTCCTCCGGCACCGCCTCGTGCGGGATGCCGGGGGCGATCTTCAGCGCCGCGTGCGGGGCCTTGCGGGCGGCCTCGACGGCCCAGGAGAGCGGCGGCGAGTACGCCTCGGGGTCGAAGATCCTGCCCCGGCCGCCGCGCCGCGCCGGGTCCACGAAGACGGCGTCGTACGGGCTCGTGTCGATCTCCGTCACGTCCGCGCACCGCACCTCGATCAGGTCGGCGAGCCCGAGCGCGGTGGCGTTGGCGCGGGCGACCTCGGCCGTCAGCGGGTCGCGGTCCACGGCCAGGACGGCGATCCCGGCCCGGGCGAACGCGAGGGCGTCCCCGCCGATGCCGCCGCACAGATCGGCCACGCTCCGCACCCCGAGCCCGCGCAGCTGTTCCGCGCGGTACGCCCCGACCGTCGCCCGGGTCGACTGCTCGACGCCGTGGGGGGTGAAGTACATCCGGTACGCGTCCTCGGCGCCGAACTTCGCCACCGCCCGCTGGCGCAGCCGCGCCTGTCCGAGGGCGGCCGAGACCAGCTCGGCGGGATGCTCGCGGCGGAGCCGGGAGGCGACCGCCAGCTCCTGGGCGGGGTCGTAGTCGCGCAGGGCGGCGAGCAGGGCCTGGCCCTCGGGGGAGAGCAGGGCGGTGAAGGCGGCGAGGTCGGTCACCCGTCCCATTGTGGGCCCTGGTCCGGTGTGGGCCGGCCGGGGGATGGTGGCCGCCGGACGGCGGTGTCGACGTCCGTGCGGGGCTCGGCGCTGACAGGATGCGGCGCCATGCAGCTAGTACGACAAGAGGAACAGATCCTGTCGAAGAAGGCCGTGCTCATCCGTCGGTCGGTGGGCGCGGCGCTGGTCGTCGCCGCGCTCGGATCCGCCTGTGCGGGCCCCTCGGGCGAGAGCTCCGGCGGCGGGGGCGGGAAGAAGGGCCCCGCGCGGCCCGCCGCCGGTCAGCAACAGGCCGAGGGCGCGTCCGCCGCGCTCGACGCCTACGTCAAGAAGGTCCGCGAGCGGCGCGCCGCTCGGGTGCGCGCCGCCAAGAAGTGGGGCCTCGACCGGCCTCCTCTCGAAGCCCCGGCGCCGCCCGCCGTGAAGCCGAAGATCACCACCCGCAAGGGCTTCGAGACCGACGGCGAGGGCCTGCCACCGGTCTTCACCACCGTGCCGACCAAGCAGAAGGTCGTCTTCCTGACGATCGACGACGGCGCGGAGAAGGACCCCGAACTGCTGCGGATGATGAACGACCTCCAGATCCCGTACAGCGCCTTCCTGAGCGACTACCTCGTCAAGGAGGACTACGGGTACTTCGAGAAGATGCAGGACCGCGGTGTCTCCCTGCACAACCACACCCTCAATCACCGCTATATGCGCGGGCTCTCGTACGCCGCGCAGAAGCGGGAGATCTGCGGGATGCAGGACACCATCGAGAAGCGGTACGGGAAGCGGCCCCCGCTCTTCCGCCCGCCGTACGGCAGCTACAACGAGGACACGCTGCGCGCGGCCGAGGCGTGCGGGGTGAAGGCGGTCCCGCTGTGGGCCGCGGAGGCGTTCCCGGACCGGATGGAGTGGCGCGAGTGGGACCGGGACCTGCACCCCGGCGACATCGTGCTCACGCATTTCCGGGGCAAGGGGGAGTGGAAGGGCACGATGCCGGACATGATCCGCCAGGTGATGAAGACGATCACGGCCAAGGGGTACGCGGTCGCGAAGCTCGAGGACTACGTGTGAGCGGCTCCCGGGCGCGCCACGTCGCACTGAATTGGCACTCCGCTTGACCGAGTGCTAATCGCAGTCATAGTCTCGGCTCTGGCACTCCCCACTGGAGAGTGCCAACACAGCGACGGGCAGGTCCGGCACCCGCGACGACGGATCCACCTGGTCGCCACCTCAGACAGTTAACCCCGTGAGATCTCCGAAGGGGGAGGTCGGATCGTGACGACCGCCAGCTCCAAGGTTGCCATCAAGCCGCTCGAGGACCGCATCGTGGTCCAGCCGCTCGACGCCGAGCAGACCACGGCCTCTGGCCTGGTCATCCCGGACACCGCGAAGGAGAAGCCCCAGGAGGGCGTCGTCCTCGCTGTGGGCCCGGGCCGCTTCGAGAACGGCGAGCGCCTGCCGCTCGACGTGAAGACCGGCGACATCGTGCTGTACAGCAAGTACGGCGGCACCGAGGTGAAGTACAACGGCGAGGAGTACCTCGTCCTCTCGGCTCGCGACGTGCTCGCGATCGTCGAGAAGTAGTTCACCGAAGTACCGAAGTACTGAAGCAGATGCTTTGAGCTGCGCCCCGAGGCCCCTTCCGGGCGCCTCGGGGCGCGGTTCGTTCCACCCGATTTCCGAGAGGGCTGAACCGCTCCCATGGCGAAGATCCTGAAGTTCGACGAGGACGCCCGTCGCGCCCTTGAGCGCGGCGTCAACAAGCTTGCCGACACGGTGAAGGTGACGATCGGCCCCAAGGGTCGCAACGTCGTCATCGACAAGAAGTTCGGCGCCCCCACCATCACCAACGACGGTGTCACGATCGCCCGCGAGGTCGAGATCGATGACCCGTACGAGAACCTCGGTGCCCAGCTGGTGAAGGAGGTGGCGACCAAGACCAACGACATCGCGGGTGACGGCACCACCACCGCCACCGTGCTCGCCCAGGCGCTCGTCCGCGAGGGCCTGAAGAACGTCGCCGCCGGTGCCTCCCCGGCCGCCCTGAAGAAGGGCATCGACGCCGCGGTCAAGGCCGTCTCCGACGAGCTGCTCGCGACCGCCCGTCCGATCGAGGACAAGTCCGACATCGCCGCCGTCGCCGCGCTCTCCGCGCAGGACCAGCAGGTCGGCGAGCTCATCGCCGAGGCGATGGACAAGGTCGGCAAGGACGGTGTCATCACCGTCGAGGAGTCCAACACCTTCGGCCTGGAGCTCGACTTCACCGAGGGCATGGCCTTCGACAAGGGCTACCTGTCCCCGTACATGGTGACCGACCAGGAGCGTATGGAGGCCGTCCTCGACGACCCGTACATCCTGATCCACCAGGGCAAGATCTCCTCGATCCAGGACATGCTGCCGCTCCTGGAGAAGGTCATCCAGGCCGGCTCCTCCAAGCCGCTGCTGATCATCGCCGAGGACGTCGAGGGCGAGGCCCTGTCGACCCTGGTCGTCAACAAGATCCGTGGCACCTTCAACGCCGTGGCCGTCAAGGCCCCGGGCTTCGGCGACCGCCGCAAGGCGATGCTCGGCGACATGGCCACCCTCACCGGTGCCACCGTCATCGCCGAGGAGGTCGGCCTCAAGCTCGACCAGGCCGGTCTGGACGTGCTCGGCACCGCCCGCCGCGTGACGATCACCAAGGACGACACCACCATCGTCGACGGTGGCGGCAAGTCCGAGGACGTCGCGGGCCGCGTCAACCAGATCAAGGCCGAGATCGAGTCCACCGACTCCGACTGGGACCGCGAGAAGCTCCAGGAGCGCCTCGCGAAGCTGGCCGGCGGCGTGTGCGTGATCAAGGTCGGCGCCGCCACCGAGGTGGAGCTGAAGGAGAAGAAGCACCGTCTGGAGGACGCCATCTCCGCGACCCGCGCCGCGGTCGAGGAGGGCATCGTCTCCGGTGGTGGCTCCGCTCTGGTCCACGCCGCGAAGGTGCTCGAGGGCGGCCTCGGCAAGACCGGCGACGAGGCCACCGGTGTCGCCGTCGTCCGCCGCGCGGTCGTCGAGCCGCTGCGCTGGATCGCCGAGAACGCCGGCCTCGAGGGCTACGTCATCACCTCGAAGGTGGCGGAGCTCGACAAGGGCAACGGCTTCAACGCCGCGACCGGCGAGTACGGCGACCTGGTCAAGGCCGGCGTCATCGACCCGGTGAAGGTGACGCGCTCCGCGCTGGAGAACGCCGCCTCGATCGCCTCCCTCCTCCTCACCACCGAGACCCTCGTGGTGGAGAAGAAGGAAGAGGAGCCGACGGACGCGGGCCACGGCCACGGCCACGGTCACTCGCACTGACGCGCTTGTAGCCGCGTAGCTGATCACTGAGGTCCGGTGTCCCCGAGGAGGGGACACCGGACCTCAGTGTTTACGCCTCGGACCTCAGTGTTTACGCCTCCACGGCGCCGAGCTGCCCCATCAGCCCGAGCATGTCGTACTGCCACCACCCCTCCGCGATCTTGCCGTCCTGACGGAACTGGTGGATGGTCGTGCCGGTCATGGTGACCTTCATGCCGGTGGGCTGGAGCCCCATGAAGTCGCCGGTGTGCGTCCCCACCCAGGTCCACCGTGTGCACACCCGGTCGCCCTCGGCGATCTGGTCGTTGACGGTGACGTCGAAGTCGAACCCGCTCCGCCACATCTCGGCCTCGCGGCGGACCGCGTCCATGCCGATGACGTCCTGCGCGTTCGTCGGATCGTGGTCGTGGTAGCCCTCCGCGAGGACCTCGTCGAGAGGCGGAAGCTCGCCCTCGGCGGAGATGAGCTCGAAGTACCGGCGGGAGTTGGCCTTGTACAGCTGGATGTCCCGCACGATGTCCAGGTCGGTGAACGTCGGCATCTCGTCACAGAGCGCGACCATCTCCCGGAAGATGCGATCCGTCTCGGGGAGCTGCGAGTTGGTCATCGCCACCTCGTAGGAGGGGAACTCGACGATCTCCACGAGGTGGGCCGAGTCGGAACGGTCCTTGCCGATGACGCTGTGGGTGGCCGTTCGCTTGCCCTTGGTCTGTTCGACCCACTTGTCCATGAGCCGGTTCAGATCGTCGAACCGACTGGTCTTGCAATCGATTATCTGTACGAATGTCATGGCGCCTCCCGGACCGGGTGGGACACCTCCAGTCTAGGTCCGGGGCCCCGGGCCGCCCTATGCGGAGCGCGTCAGGTCCGACGGCCGTACCGGATCCGCGAACGGCTCCCCCCGCCCGTACCGCTCCACCTCCGCCAGCGCCTGGTCCGCCATCCGGTGCAGCTCGTTGCCGAGCGAGCCGGCCACGTGCGGGGTCAGCAGGACGTTCGGGAGCGTCCAGAGCGGGGAGTCCGGCGCGGGGACGTCCGGGTCCGTGACGTCGAGGACCGCGTGGAGGCGGGCCGTGCGGAGGTGGGGGAGGAGGGCGGGCTCGTCGATCAGGGAGCCGCGTGAGGTGTTGATCAGCGTCGTGCCCTCCGGCATCAGCGCGAGCTGCCGCGCGCCGATCATCCGGTACGTGGCGGGGAGTTGGGGGGCGTGCACGGAGACGATCGTGCTGCGGGCGCACAGCTCGTCGAGGCCCACCGTCTCCACGCCGAGCGCGTGGGCCTCGCCGGCCGTCACGTACGGGTCGTACAGCAGCACCTCGAAGTCGAAGGGGCGCAGCAGTTCGACGACCCGGCGGCCGATCCGGGAGGCGCCGACGATGCCGACCGTGCGCCGGTAGTTGCCCCAGCCCGCCGACTCGGCCGTCCACACGCCGTCGGTGCGGACCTCGCCGTACCGCAGGGCCGAGGGGAGGATCCGCTTCCCGGCGAAGAGGATCGCGGCGAGCGTGTACTCGGCGACGGGCAGCGCGTTGGCCGCCGCGGCGGAGGTGACGGCGAGGCCGCGCTCCCAACAGGCCTCCGTGATGTGGTGCTTCACCGAGCCGGCCGCGTGGACGACGGCCCGAAGGCGCGGGGCGCGGTCCAGGACGTCGGCGGTCAGCGCTGGCGCGCCCCAGCAGGTGAGGAGGAGTTCGGCCTCCGCGAGGGCCTCGGCGACGAGGGGGGTGGGGGCGTTCAGGTCGTGGGCGACGAGGTGCGGGTCGGTACGGGTGAGGGCGGCCAGGCCCGTCCGGTGGGCGTCGGTGAGCAGGCGCTCGGCGACGCCCGGGCCCATGGCCAGGAGGAGGGACGGGCGATTGTCAGTGGCGGGGTGCATGGTGGACATCGTGGGTCGCGGGCTCCTCACTTGACGCTGCCGGCGGCCAGACCGGCCTTCCAGTGGCGCTGGAGGGAGACGAAGGCGACGACGAGGGGGACGACGGCGAGCAGGGACCCGGTGACGACGAGGGGGTAGAAGTCGGGTTCCGCGTGGGCGTTGCTGTTCCACGCGTACAGACCGAGGCTCAGCGGGAAGAGCTTCTGGTCCGAGAGCATCACCAGGGGGAGGAAGAAGTTGTTCCAGATCGCGGTGAACTGGAAGAGGAAGACGGTCACGAAGCCCGGCATGATCATGCGCAGACCGATCGACCAGAAGGTGCGCAGCTCTCCGGCGCCGTCGATACGGGCGGCCTCCAGGGCCTCGTCGGGGATGTAGCCGGCGCTGAAGACCCGCGAGAGGTAGACCCCGAACGGGTTGACCAGGACGGGGATCAGCACGGCCGCGTACGTGTTGACGATGCCCACCTCGCTGGCGAGGAGGTACATGGGCAGGGCGAGCGCCGTGGTGGGGACGAGCACGCCCAGGAGGACGATGCCGAAGAGCTTCTCCTTGCCCCGGAAGTGGTACTTGTCGAAGGCGTACCCCGCGGCGACGCTGACCAGCGAGCAGGCGAGGGCGCCAAGGCCTGCGTAGAGGAGGCTGTTGGCGTACCAGTGGAAGTAGACGCCGTCGTTGTACGCGGCGAGCCGGGAGAGGTTCCCGCCGAGGTCGAATCCCTCGAAGGAGAAGGCGTTGCCGGCCAGCAGACCGCCCGCGTCCTTGGTGGCGGCGGTCAGCAGCCAGGCGAGCGGGAAGAGCATGTAGACGACGGCGAGGACGAGCGCGCCGTTGACGGCGGTCTTCGAGAGCCAGACGTTCGTGGGGCGGGAGGTGGGGCGGGAGGTGGGGCGGGACGAGGGGCGGGACGTGGGGCGGGACCGGGGGCTGCTCATGCGCGCTTCCCCTTCCGGCGGCCGGTGAGCCGGGTGACGGCGAAGGAGAGCAGTGCCGCCGTCAGTGCGAGCAGGACGGAGGCCGCCGCGGCGAGGCCGTAGTCGTTGCGGTCGAAGGCCGCGGTGTACGCGTACATGTTGGGTGTCCAGGTGGAGGTGACGGCGGAGCCCGTGCCCTTGTTGAGGATCAGCGGCTCGGTGAAGAGCTGGAGCGAGCCGATGACGGTGAAGAGGCCGACCATCACGAGCGAGGCGCGGATCAGTGGGACCTTGATGCTGAACGCGACGCGCCAGGAGCCGGCGCCGTCGACGGTGGCCGCCTCCAGGACCGAGCGGTCGATGGCCTGAAGGGCCGCGTAGAAGATCACCATGTTGTAGCCGAGCCACTCCCACAGCGCGATGTTCACCACGGAGGGGAGCGCGCCCTCGGGCGAGAAGAAGTTGAAGCCGACGCCGCCCGCCTCCATCACCTGCACGACCGGGCTGAGTTGGGGCGTATAGAGGTAGACCCAGATCAGCGCGGCGATGATGCCGGGAACGGCGTGCGGCAGGAAGAGCGCGAGCTGGAAGAAGCGGCGGGCACGGGCGAGCGCCGAGTCGAGCAGCAGCGCGAGGCCGAGGGCCCCGGCGAGCAGCAGCGGAATGTAGAACAGGCAGTATCCGAGCAGCACGCCGAAGCCCTCGCGGAAGGCCCGGTCACCCAGCGCCGCGGTGTAGTTGTCGAGTCCCGTGAAGACGGACTCGGTGCCGCCGAAGCCCAGTCCGGACTGTTTCTCGGTGAAGAGGCTGAGCCAGACCGCGTAACCGATCGGCACCACCATCACCGCGGTGAACAGGGCGAAGAAGGGGGTCAGCAGGAACGCTGCGGCGCGGGTGCGGGCGTTCATCCGGTCAGCCCTCGACCTTCAGACCGCGCTTGGTCAGCTCGGCGACGGTCGCGTCGTGCCCGGTCCTGATCGCGTCGGTGATCGTCGGACCGCCCTTGGTGATCTTGCCGAACTGGTCCTTGATGGCGGTGTTGGTGGTGCCGGTGGTCGGGCCCCACGCCCAGTTCTGGTTGATGGAGGCACCGGCCTCCTCGAACAGGGCGTAGATGTCCTGGCCGCCGTAGTAGCTCGCGTCGAAGGCCGCCTTGGCGACCGGGCGCAGGGCGCTCGCGGCGGGGAAGGCGCTGGAGGTGCCGGAGGCGATACGGGCCTTGACGCCGGCCTCGGTGGTGGACATCCACTCGGCGAACTCGACGGCCGCCGCCTTCTTCCTGCTGTCCTTGGTCACGGCGAAGGACGTGCCGCCGAGCATTCCGCTCGCAGCCCTGCCGTCCCAGCTCGGCATGGGCGCGACCGCCCACTTGCCGTTCTGCTCGGGCAGCGTGCCCTTGAGGACGCCCGCGCCCCAGGACGCGCCGAGGTAGCCGATGGTCGTGCCGTTCTTGAGCGAGCCCGTCCACTCGGGGCTGAACGAGGCGTTCTTGTGGACGAGGTCGGCGTCGACGAGGCCCTGCCAGTAGGCGGCGACCTTGGTGGTGGCCGGGTCCGTGGTGTTGATCTTCCAGGTGTCGTTCTCGGCCTTGAACCACTGGGCGCCGGCCTGCCAGGCCATCGCCTCGAAGGTGGTCGGGTCGTCGGGGAAGAAGGTGGCGATCCGGGCCTTGGCGTCGGCCTTCCTCACCTTCTCGGCCGCGGCCCCGAACTCGTCCCAGGTGCGGGGGACTTCGACCTGGTACTTCGCGAAGAGGTCCTTGCGGTAGAAGAAGGCCTGCGGGGCGGCGTCGAAGGGCACGGCCCAGGTCTTGCCGCCGAGGGTGGTGAGCTCGACGCTCTGCGGCAGCAGCTTGCCCCGGTCCTGCTCGGTGAACTCGCCGCCGATGTCCTGCAGGGCGCCGGAGCTGACGAACTCGGGGAGCGAGGAGTACTCGATGGAGACCAGGTCGGGCGCGTTGCCCGCCTTCACGGCGTTGGAGATCTTGGCGTAGCCGCCGGCGGTGCCGGAGGGGATCTCCTCGAACGTCACCTGGATGTCGGTGTGGGAGGCGTTGAACGCGTCCACCACATCCTTGGAGCCCTTGGCCCAGCCCCAGAAGGTGATGGTCACGGGCCCCTTCGATGACGTTTCGGCACTGTCACCGCCCCCGCCGCAGGCCGTGAGGACGGCGAGGGCGGTGGCGGTGCCGGCTATGGCACGGGATGTTCTGTTCCAAGTACGGCTCACGGCACGGCTCCTGGGACGGCGGCACGGGGGGTGTGGCCGTGATCCTGTGACCGTTCATGACCGAAGTCAAGAGCGAAAGATTGATTGATCGAAAAAAGATCAGATCGATCAGGCGGGGCGGGCTCCTTCGGGCGCCCCGCACGAGGCCCGCACCCGCAGCCGCGGCAGCAGGCTCAGATGGCGGCGGGCAGGCTCCTCGTCCGGAGCCTCCTGGATCTCCGTCAGCCGCTCCACCAGCAACTCCGTGGCGTGGCGCCCCACCTGGCGCTTCGGCGGGGCGACCGCCGTCAGCGGGGTGTCGGCGAGCGCGGCGACCTCGTCGTCGTACGCGATCAGGGCCAGGTCCTCCGGCACCTTCACGCCCAGCTCCGCCAGGCGCTGCACGATCTCGATCGCATCCACGTCGTTGTGGACCAGGGCCGCGCTCGCCCGGTCCGAGCTCACCGCCTCGTACAGCGCCCGCACGGCACGCTCGAACCCCTCCGGATTCTGGTCGGCCGGTACGGAGTCGATCACCGGTCCGGGCGCCGTCAGGCCCAGCGTGACCAGCGCCTCCGCGTACCCGGCGCGCACCGCGAGCGCGGTCGGGCTGTCGGCCCGGGCCACGAGCAGTGGGGTGGCGTGGCCGAGGCCGAGCAGGTGGCGCAGGGCGAGCAGGACGCCGTGGCCGTGGTCGGAGACCACCCGGTCGAGGGCGTCGAGCGGGCTGCCGGGGTCGGCCCTGCGCTCCAGGAGCACGGCGGGTACGGGGAGTTCGGCCAGCCAGTTCCCGTACGCGGGCCGGTCCTCGGGCCCCCGCCAGCCGGGCGCGACGAGCACGCCCTCGGCGCCGGCCGCGAGCAGGCCCTCGGTGCGCGCGCGGTCCTCCTCGGGGCGGTAGTCCGAGATCCGCAGGATCAGCCGGGCCCCCGCCCGCGCCGCCGCCTCGTGCGCACCCCGGATGACCTCGGCGAAGTAGTACGTGGCGGAGGGCGCGAGCAGCCCTAGGACCAGGCCCTCGCCCGAGCGCATGGCGCCTGCGCCGAGGCCCGGGGCCGCCTGCCGCTCCGGCCAGGAGACCTGCCCGTGCACCCGGTCGAGCAGGCCCTTGGCGGCCAGCGCCTCGACGTCGCGGCGGGCGGTCACCGGGGAGACGCCGAGCCGGTCGGCCAGTTCGGCGACGCGGGCGGTGCCGCGCTCGCGCACCAGGGCCAGCAGTCGGTCGTGTCGTTCGGCGGCACTCTCGCGCACGGTGCATCCCCTCGCGGTCTGTGGGTCCGGCGGGACGTCGGACCCAGGATCGGAGCCTACGTCAGAATGATCGAACGGCGGGAGTTTCGATCATTCGCTCCGATGTCATTGACGTTCGATCGAAGCCTGTTCATGATTCCGGGGGACGACGACGTCCGCCTCAGGGAGCATCATGCCCACGCCGCCCGAGAACCGTGAGCTCAGTCCGTTCACCGGCTGGACCCGCGCCCACTGGGAGGACGCCGCCGACCGACTCCTCCTCGCCGTACGGCCGTACGCCTCACCCCGCCACGGACGCCTCGACCTCCCCGGCCCCCGCCCCGGCTGGTCCGGCGTCCGCTCCGACGGCCTCGAAGGCCATGCCCGTACGTTCCTGCTCGCCGCCCTCCGCGTCGCGGGCGCGGCGGGCGCAGACCCCCACGGTCACCTGGCCTTCTACGCCGAGGGCCTCGCCGCCGGGACCGCGGGTGGCGACGGCCCCGACGCCTGGCCGCTCCTCACCGACGTACGCCAGGCCGTCGTCGAATCCGCCTCCGTCGCCCTCGCGCTCCGGCTGACCCGCCCCTGGCTCTGGGGCACCCTCGACGACCGCACCCGGCAGCGCACCGTCGACTGGCTGCTGCCCGCCCTCGAACCCTCCCCGGTCGACAACAACTGGTGGCTCTTCGGCCTCACCGTCGCCGGCTTCCTCCAGGACGCCGGTATCGAGCCGGACCGCGCGGCCGCCACGATCCACCGCTCTCTCGAACGCCTGGAGAAGTGGTACCTCGGCGACGGCTGGTACAGCGACGGCGACAACCGCGCCTTCGACCACTACAACGCCTGGGCCCTGCACTTCTACCCCGTCCTGCACGCCCACCTCTCCGGCGACCAGGACCTCCTCGCCCGCTACGGCCCCCGGCTGCGCGCCCACCTCGACGACTACGTCCACCTCTTCGACGCCAACGGCGCCCCGCTCCCGTACGGCCGGTCCCTCACCTACCGCTTCGCCGCGGCCTCCGCCCCCTGGCTCGGCGCCCTCACCGGACACACCCCGCTCACCCCGGGAGCCACCCGCCGCCTCGCCTCCGGCACGCTCCGGTACTTCCTCGACCGGGGCGCGTGCGACGAGCGCGGGCTGCTCACGCTCGGCTGGCACGGCCCGTACGCGCCGGTCGTCCAGAGCTACTCGGGACCCGCCTCGCCGTACTGGGCGTCCAAGGGCTTCCTCGGCCTCCTCCTGCCCGCCGGCCACCCGGCCTGGACCGACCCCGAGGAACCCCTCCCCGCCGAGCGCGCCGACACCGTGCGCCCCGTAGCCCCGGCCGCGCTGCTCATCCAGACCACCGCCGCCGACGGACTCGTACGCCTCCACAACCACGGCAGCAACCACGTGGCCAGTGACCCGGCCGGCGAGGACGACTCCGGCTACGCCCGCTACGCGTACTCCACCCGCACCGGCCCCACGGCCCCGCCCGACCACCCCGACAACCACTTCGCCCTGGTCGTCGACGGCCGCGTCACCCGGCGCGGCCCGGCGACCCCGGCCGGCACGGGCCCCGGCTGGGCCGCCTCCCTCCACACCCCGCTCCCCGGGATCCGGGTCCTCTCCGCGACCCTGGCCCACGGCCGCGCCGAGGTCCGCGCCCACCTCGTCCTCGGCGCCCCTGAAGGGACACCCGTACGCCAGACGGGCTGGGCCACCACGCCGGACGGACCGACCGCCCAGCTCCACGCCGTCCACGGCTACCCGCGAGCCGCCGGGACCGTCGAACTCGCCACGGGGGAAACCCTTCAGGGAGCGGCGAACCGCATGCTCGCCCTCCACGGCACCACGAACGGACCGGTCACCCTCTTCGTCGCCCTCGCCTCCCTCACGGCCGAACCGGCCCCAGCCCCCGTCACCACCCTCGCGACCGTCCAGGTCACCGACCACACGATCCACGTGACCTGGCAGAACGGCACCACGGCCCGACTCGACCTCGAAGCCCTCGACCTCGAAGCCCTCGACCTGGCGGACCTGTGAGCAACCGCGGACCAGCCACGGCCGCCGCCCGCTACTTCGGTCCGTACTTGCGGCCCGCCTTGGAGGACACCCCGCCGAGCAGGCCGCGAGGCGCCAGCTTCACCACACCCATCAGCGCCTTGTAGCGGGGGTCGGGGACGGACAGCGTCTTTCCGCGCGCCAGATCGCTCAGCGCCGCGGCCACCAGCTTGTCCGCGTCGAGCCACAGCCAGCCAGGGATGTTGTCCGTCCCCATCCCGGCGCGCTCGTGGAACTCCGTCCGTACGAAGCCGGGGCACAGCGCCATGAGCCGTACCCCGCTGCCCGCCAGGTCCCGCGCCGCGCCCTGCGTGAACTGCACCACCCACGCCTTCGACGCCCCGTACGTGCCCCGCGGGACGAACGCCGCCACCGAGGCCACGTTCACGACACCGCCCCGGCCCCGCGCGCGCATGGACTCCGCCGCCGCCGACGTCAGCCGGAGCACCGCCTCGCAGTGCACCGTCAGCATCTTCAACTCGTCGGCCATGGACACTTCCAGGAACCGGCCCTTGTTGCCGAACCCGGCGTTGTTCACCAGCAGGTCCACCGGCTGCTTCGGGTCCGAGAGCCGGGCCTCCACGGCCGCGATGCCCTTCTCCTCGGCCAGGTCCGCGGCCAGCACCTCGGCCTCGATGCCGTGCCGGTCGTGCAGTTCGGTCGCCTGCTCCCGCAGCCGCTTCACATCGCGGGCCACGAGCACGACATCGTGTCCGTCCGCCGCCAGCTTCCGCGCGAACGCGGCCCCGATCCCCGCCGTCGCGCCCGTAATCAGTGCAGTCGTCATACGCGGCACGTTAGTGCCCCGTGCGGCCGCACCGGCGATCAGGAGCCGAGCAGCTGCGGCAACGGCGCCCGACGGAGCCGATCTCAAAGCGGCGGCGGGCTATTCGCGGAAAGACCCAAGCCTCGCTTATGCTCGACGGCATGATCGAGGCCCGCCATCTCCGCGTCCTGCGCGCCGTCGCCGCGACCGGCTCCTTCTCCGCCGCCGCGCGCGAACTCGGCTGCACCCAGCCCGCGGTGAGCCAGCAGATGAAGGCGCTGGAGTCCTCCGCCGGAACGCCCCTGCTGATCCGGACCGGCCGCGAGATGCGGCTGACGCAGGCGGGCGAGGCCCTGGTCCGGCACGCCTCGGGCATCCTCGCGGGCCTCACCGCCGCCGAGGAGGAGGTGGCCGCGATCGCGGGGCTGCGCGCCGGCCGCGTCCGGCTCGTCTCCTTCCCCAGCGGCAGCTCGACGCTGGTCCCCACGGCCCTCGCCGCCCTGCGCGCCGCCCACCCGGGCACGCGGGTCTCGCTGGTGGAGGCGGAGCCTCCGCGCTCGATCGAGATGCTGCGGGAGGGCGACTGCGACGTGGCCCTGGCCTTCCGATATGGCGCGGGGCAGGCGGAGTGGGACGACCTGATCGTCCGGCCGCTGCTCGCCGACCGGCTGGTGGGCCTCGTGCCCGAGGGGCACCGCCTCGCCGACGCGGAGGCGGTGGGCATCGCCGAACTGGCCGACGAGTCCTGGATCGCGGGCTGCCCGCGCTGCCGGCGCCAGTTGGTGGACGTGTGCGAGGAGGCGGGGTTCACCCCGCGCATCGACTTCGCGACCGACGACTACCCGGCGGTGGTCGGGCTCGTCGGCGCCGGCCTGGGCGTTGCGGTCCTGCCGCAGCTCGCCATCGAGTCCGTACGTCCCAAGGGGGCGCGGACGGTGGTCGTGGAACCGGCCGTGGAGCGCGAGATCGTGGCCCTGACGCTGCCGGACCTGGCTCAGGTTCCGGCGGTCGCGGCGACCTTGGACGAACTGACCCGGGCGGCCGGGCGGGCGGCCACGCGCGCGTAGCGTCCACGAGCGGCAAGGCGGGCGGCCGGGCGCGCGTGGCGCCCACGGGCGGCCGGGCGGGCGTTCATGCGCGGGCGCAGGCGGACCCTTCCGCGCCGCACGCCCCCGGGCCGCGTGCGGCGCGGCCCCGTGGGGCCGGGTGGGAGGCGGTCCCGGCCCCCTTCCCCTCACGGGCAGAAACGTTCCTTCATGCCTTCGGGAGTCCGGACCTTCAGGCGCGCCCCACGCCTGCCGAACCCGATGCCGATGCCGATGCCGATGCCGACGCCGATGCGGGGGCCGAAGCCGTGATCAGGCGATTGCGGGCTCGTCCCATGAGTTCTTCGCGTTCGTCCTCGGTGAGGCCGCCCCACACGCCGTAGGGCTCGCGTACCGCGAGTGCGTGTGCCGCACACTCCGCGCGTACCGGGCACCGCATGCAGACCTCTTTCGCCGAGTTCTCACGCGCACTCCGTGCCGCGCCGCGCTCTCCCTCGGGGTGGAAGAACAGGGAACTGTCGACTCCGCGGCAGGCCGCGAGCAGCTGCCAGTCCCACAGATCGGCGTTGGGTCCGGGAAGGCGGGAGAAATCTGCCATTGCGCTTGTCCCCTTGAAACCGTGTCGAACGGATTGGTTGGGCGGGTTGATGGCTGATGAACCGGGGGCCCTTCACCCCCCGTGCGTCGCGCGTACCCGCTCTCGCGGGTCCGACCCGACGCTACAACTACTGTCTAAGTAGATGTAAATATGACTCATTGCGAATCTAGCCACAGACACCGCAAAAAGGGAAGAAATCCCGCTAAATGGGGCATAGCTTCCAGGCAACGGACGGATGACCTGCGGCGCTCTCCTCCGCGCACGGCTCCTCACGTAGAGTGCCGAAGGCGGCCGTCCGACCCGTAACTCTTTCGAGTGACCGTCGTTGAGAGTGCGGAGGCGGTTGAAGGAACAAGCGCTCGGGCAGGTGTCCGAGAGCGTCAACCGCACAGGTGACGATACGTACCAGCCCTGGAGGCTCAAGGTGACGCGCATCAGCTGCGGAGGGCGACCATGACATCCGTCCTCGTCTGCGACGACTCCCCGCTTGCCCGAGAGGCGCTTCGCCGCGCGGTCGCGACCGTGCCCGGCGTGGAGCGCGTGACCACCGCGGCCAACGGCGAGGAAGTCCTCCGCCGCTGGGGCGCGGACCGCTCGGACCTGATTCTGATGGACGTACGCATGCCCGGTCTGGGCGGCGTGGAGACCGTCCGCCGGCTGCTCTCCGCGGACCCCGGCGCCCGCATCATCATGCTCACCGTCGCCGAGGACCTGGACGGTGTCGCCCTTGCGGTCGCCGCCGGTGCCCGTGGCTATCTGCACAAGGACGCCTCGCGCGCCGAGCTGCGGGCCACGGTCACCCAGGCCCTCGCCGACCCGACGTGGCGGCTCGCCCCGCGCCGGCTGCGGTCGGCCGAGATGGGCGCGGCGCCGACACTGACGGCGCGTGAGATCCAGGTCCTCGAAGGTATGAGCCACGGCCGGTCCAACGCGGAGATCGGGCGCGAGCTCTTCCTCTCCGAGGACACGGTGAAGACGCACGCGCGGCGGCTGTTCAAGAAGCTGGGCGCATCCGACCGGGCGCACGCCGTCGCCCTCGGCTTCCGCTGGGGCCTGGTCCGCTAGGCCGCCGACGCCTGGTCCGTCGGCGCCCGTTCCGCTGGGGCCCGGTCCGCCGGGGCCTGGTCCGCCAGGCGGCGCCGACCGGCCGCATCCCCGTCCGCCGAGCCCGTCCGCCGAGCGCGGACGGGGTGGCAGCTCGGGCCCGTCACCGCGGTGCCCCGGGTCCCGCGGCGGCGGCCGGCCCGGGTCTCCGATGCGGCGGCTTGTGTCACTTCCGCGCGGGATGCCGCATCCTTGAGGTGTGGAGTTCCTCGGGGACGAGTCGATCGAGCGGAAGGGGAGGGCGCAGGGGATGAGTTCCGGCGCACCTGCTCATAACGCTTCGGTGCACAACTATGGACGCGGTGCTACGGATCCTCAGGCGTCAAGGCACCATGGAGCGATGCGCGACGACGAGACCATGGGGTCACCCATGCCCGTAGGGCCAGGGGAGATCGGTGCGCTCGTCCACCGTGCCGTCGAGGGCGACGAGCAGGCCACGCACGACCTTCTGGCGCGCGTGCACCCCCTCGCCCTGCGCTACTGCCGCACGCGACTGAACCGGCTGCCCGGTGATGCTCGCCACTTCGTCGAGGACCTCGCACAGGAGGTCTGCGTCGCCGTCCTGATGGCGCTGCCGCGCTACAAGGACACGGGCAGGCCCTTCGAGGCCTTCGTCTTCGCCATCGCCGGCCACAAGGTCGCCGATCTTCAGCGGGCCGCGATGCGGCACCCGGGGTCGACGGCCGTGCCGTCCGACGAGATGCCCGAGCGGCCCGACGACTCACTCGGCCCCGAGGAACGCGCGCTGCTCAGCGACGATGCCGAATGGGCCAAGAGGCTGCTCGCCAACCTTCCGGAGAACCAGCGGGAGCTGCTGGTGCTGCGGGTGGCGGTCGGCCTCACGGCCGAGGAGACCGGCCAGATGCTCGGGATGTCCCCGGGGGCGGTACGGGTCGCGCAGCACCGCGCGCTCAGCCGGCTGCGGGCACTGGCCGAGCAGTAAGGGTCGAAGAGGGCGGGTGGCCCTCACGTACACGTAGGAACGTCCAAAGCTGCTCTCTGATCTTGATCGTGGAATGAGACACCGTCGAGGCCCGTTAGCATGGACATCCGCACCGATCAAGGCCATTTGGGGAAGGTGTCATGACTGCCAACGTCGACGGAGTGCCCGAGAAATTCGCGACACTCGGGCTGACCTACGACGACGTGCTGCTGCTGCCGGGCGCGTCGGAAGTGCTGCCGAACGCGGTCGACACCTCGTCCCGTATCTCGCGCAACGTCCGGGTGAACATCCCCCTGCTCTCCGCCGCGATGGACAAGGTCACCGAGTCCCGCATGGCCATCGCCATGGCGCGGCAGGGCGGCGTGGGCGTGCTGCACCGCAACCTGTCCATCGAGGACCAGGTCAACCAGGTCGACCTCGTGAAGCGCTCCGAGTCCGGCATGGTCACCGACCCGATCACCGTGAACCCGGACGCCACGCTCGCCGAGGCGGACGCGCTGTGCGCCAAGTTCCGGATCAGCGGTGTCCCGGTCACGGACGGCTCGGGCAAGCTGCTCGGCATCGTCACCAACCGCGACATGGCCTTCGAGTCCGACCGCAGCCGTCAGGTCCGCGAGGTCATGACGCCGATGCCGCTCGTGACCGGCACGGTCGGCATCAGTGGTGTGGACGCCATGGAGCTGCTGCGCCGCCATAAGATCGAGAAGCTGCCTCTCGTCGACGAAGCCGGTGTGCTCAAGGGGCTCATCACCGTCAAGGACTTCGTGAAGGCCGAGCAGTACCCGCACGCGGCCAAGGACGCCGAGGGCCGGCTGATCGTCGGTGCCGCGGTGGGCGCCAGCCCGGAGGCCCTGGAGCGCGCCCAGGCGCTGGCCGGCGCCGGCGTGGACTTCCTGGTCGTGGACACCTCCCACGGCCACAACAGCAACGCCCTGAGCTGGATGGCGAAGATCAAGTCCAGCGTGAACGTCGACGTCATCGGCGGCAACGTGGCGACCCGTGACGGCGCCCAGGCCCTCATCGACGCCGGTGTCGACGGCGTCAAGGTCGGCGTCGGGCCCGGCTCGATCTGCACCACGCGGGTGGTCGCCGGTATCGGTGTTCCGCAGGTCACCGCCATCTACGAGGCGGCGCTCGCGGCCCGCGCGGCCGGGGTCCCGGTCATCGGCGACGGCGGCCTGCAGTACTCGGGCGACATCGGCAAGGCGCTCGCCGCCGGTGCCAGCACGGTGATGCTGGGCAGCCTGCTCGCGGGCTGCGAGGAGTCGCCCGGCGAGCTCCAGTTCATCAACGGCAAGCAGTTCAAGTCGTACCGCGGCATGGGCTCGCTCGGCGCCATGCAGTCCCGCGGCCAGGGCCGGTCGTACTCGAAGGACCGCTACTTCCAGGCGGAGGTCGCCTCCGACGACAAGCTCGTGCCCGAGGGCATCGAGGGGCAGGTGCCCTACCGCGGCCCGCTCGCCAACGTGCTGCACCAGCTCGTCGGCGGTCTGCGCCAGACCATGGGCTATGTGGGCGCCGCCACCATCGACGAGATGGAGTCCAAGGGCCGCTTCGTCCGGATCACCTCCGCGGGCCTCAAGGAGAGCCACCCGCACGACATCCAGATGACGGTCGAGGCGCCGAACTACAGCAGGAAGTAGCGCGGCCCGACGCGTGGGGGGGGGGGGGGGGGGGGGGGGGGGGGGGGGGGGGGGGGGGGGGGGGGGGGGGGGGGGGGGGGGGGGGGGGGGGGGGGGGGGGGGGGGGGG
>NZ_JBVHXA010000001.1:393084-844352 GCF_055563935.1 Streptomyces sp. NPDC029169 | reverse complement strand
GGGACAGGTGCCGCCGGAGCCGAGCGGGTCCACGGGCCCCGGCGAGACGGCGAGTCCGGGCGGGACCACGCGTGCCGACGAGCCGACGCGGACCGACGACCTCACCGGTGCTATAGAGCCGACGGAACCCGGCGAGACGGCGGGGCCGAGCGGGTCCTCGGGCCCCGGCGAGACCGCGAGTCCAGGCGGGACCATGCGGGCCGACGACCGCACGCGGGCCGTCGAACCCACGCGGGCCGGCGAGCCGACGAGCCCCGGCGCGCGCGCGTCGGTCGCGCGGCCCGGCGCGGACGACGGCGGGACGGCGGCCTCGCCCCAGCCGCCGCCCGTCGGGGGAGTGCTCTGGAGTGTGGCCGGGGATGTGCGGGGGCTTCTCATGTTGCCCTCCGCGCTCGCGCTTCAGGTCGCCCATCCCGCCGTCGGCGCCGGCGTCGACCAGTACTCCGTCTTCCGCACCGACCCCTGGGGGCGGGGTGAGCGGTCGCTGCGGTCCGCCCTGCTCTGGGTGTACGGAGGCGAGGGCGCGGCCGAGGAAGGGCGCCGGCTCCGTAAACTGCACCGCACCATCCAGGGCACCGACGCCCACGGCCGCCGCTACCACGCGCTCACTCCCTCCCACTACGCCTGGGTGCACGCCACCGGCTTCCCCGTCTACCACCACGGCCTGCGCCTGCTCCACCGCCCGCTCACCGAGGCGCAGGAGCGGCAGCTCTACGCCGAGTGGCTCCAGGTCGGCCGCATCCTCGGGATCCACGACCGGGACATGCCCCAGACGATCGAGGAGTTCTGGCCGTACTACCGCACGATGCTCGGCGAGCTGGAGGCCACCGTCGTCCTGCGCGAGCTCGTCGCCACCGACCAGCCGGTGCCGCCGCCCGACCGCGGCCCCCTGCCGCTGCGGCTGCTGCTCCGCGCGCTGTGGCCGGTGATCCTTCCCCGGCTCGCCCGCTTCCGCGCCTTCGTCACCGTCGGCCTGATGCCGGCCGACGCCCGCGAGGCCGTCGGCCTTGAGTGGACCGACGAGCAGGAGCGCAGGCTCCGCAGCTTCGCCCGGGTCGTGCGGGCCGTGGTGCCCGTACTCCCGGAGCGGCTCCGCTATCTGCCCATCGCGCGCGACGCACGCCGAGACGCCAGGCTCAGCGCCGCAGCCCGCCGCGCCTGATCACCTCCGCGTACCAGCGCGCGCTGTCCTTCGGCGTACGGCGCTGGCTCGCGAAATCCACGTGGACGATCCCGAACCGCTTGCCGTAGCCGTACGCCCACTCGAAGTTGTCGAGCAGCGACCAGAGGAAGTACCCGCGCACATCGGCGCCGTCCGCGATCGCACGGTGCGCGGCTGCCAGGTGGGCGTCGAGGTACGCCACCCGCTCGGGGTCGTGGACGTGCCCCTCCGGGTCGGCGTAGTCGTCGTACGCGGCACCGTTCTCGGTGATCAGCAGCGGCACCTCCGGCAGTTCGTCGCCCAGCCGGACAAGCAGCTCGTACAGGCCGTCCGCGTCCACCGGCCAGTCCATGGCCGTCCGCGGTCCGGGCGCGGGAACGAACCGCACCCGCTCCGGCGCGCCCGGCCAGGGCGACGGGGACTCCGAGACACCGGCGGCGACGACGGCGGGGGAGTAGTAGTTGACGCCGAGCGAGTCGATCGGCGTGGAGATCACCTCCAGATCGCCGTCCCGGACGAAGGACCAGTCGGTGATATGGGCCGTGTCCTCGACCAGATCGGCCGGGAGGCGGCCGTGGAAGACCGGGTCGAGGAAGATCCGGTTGCCGACGGCGTCGATACGGCGCGCCGCGTCGCGATCCTCGGGGGAGTCCGACAGCGCCCTGATCGCGTGGAGGTTGAGGGTCAGCGAGAGCTCCGCCGAGGCGGGCACGGCCGCACGCAGCGCCCGGACGGCCAGGCCGTGGGCCAGATTGAGGTGGTGGGCGGCGCGCAGCGCGGCCGCGTCGTCGGTACGGCCCGGGGCGTGGACACCGGAGCCGTAGCCGAGGAAGGCGGCGCACCAGGGTTCGTTGAGGGTCGTCCAGGTGGCGATCCGGTCGCCCAGGGCCTCGGCGGCGAGCCCCGCGTACTCGGCGAACCGCTCGGCGGTCGCGCGCTCCGGCCAGCCGCCCTCGTCTTCCAGTTCCTGCGGCAGATCCCAGTGATAGAGCGTGGCGACCGGCCGGATCCCGGCGTCGAGCAGCTCGTCGGCGAGGCCCCGGTAGAAATCGAGCCCCTTCTGTGCCGCGGGCCCGCGTCCGGTCGGCTGGATCCGGGGCCAGGAGAGGGAGAAGCGGTAGTCCGTGAGGCCCAGTTCCTTCATCAAGGCCACGTCCTCACGCACCCGGTGGTAGTGGTCGGCGGCGATGTCACCGGTGTCGTCGTTGCGCACCTTGCCCGGCGTACGGCTGAAGGTGTCCCAGATGGACGGGGTGCGGCCGTCCTCGGCGGCGGCGCCCTCGATCTGGTAGGCGGCGGTGGCCGCGCCCCAGCGGAAGCCGGCAGGGAAGAGAGCGTTCATGGAGGGAGAACTCCTGTGAGGGGGAAGGGGAATTCGGTCGTCAGTCGGCCGGTGACTCGGCAGGCCAGGGCCCCGGGACGGCTCAGCCCTTGACGGCGCCCTGCATGATGCCGCCCACGATCTGCCGGCCCAGCAGGCCGAAGACGAGCAGCACCGGCAGCGTGCCGAGCAGGGTGCCCGCCATGATCACGGACTGGTCGTGGACATAGCCGCCGCCGAGCTGGCGCAGCGCGACCTGCACGGTCGGCTCCTGCGAGGACAGCGCGATGATCGGCCAGAAGAAGTCGTTCCAGGCGGCCATGAAGGTGAGCAGCCCGAGCACCGCCATCCCCGGCCGGGCCACTGGCACCACGATCGACCAGAAGATCCGGGCCGAGGAGGCCCCGTCGACCCGGGCCGCCTCTATCAGCTCGTCCGGCAGCGACTGCACCAGGAACTGGCGCATGAAGAACACCCCGAAGGCCGAGACGAGGCCCGGAAGAATCACGGACTGCAGCTGGTTCACCCAGCCCAGTTCGGCGATCACCATGAAGAGCGGGATCACCCCGAGCTGGGGCGGGATCATCATCGTGCCGACGGTGATCGCGAGCAGCGCGCCCCGGCCGCGGAAGCGCAGCTTGGCGAAGGCGAACCCGGCCAGCGTGCAGCAGAGCACCGTGCCGACGGTGATCGAGCCGGAGACGACGAGGGAGTTGAGCAGAGCCTTCCCGATGTCCGCCTCCTCCATCACCGCCTCGACGTTGCGGAACAGGTTCGGGCCGGGCAGCAGCGTCGGCGGCACCCGCGCGAGATCGGCGTTGGAACGGCTGGCGGCGACGATTGTCCAGTAGAACGGGAAGGCGGAGACGAGGACGGCGAGGACCAGGATCGCGTACGTGATCCGGCCCCCGCGCCCCGTACGGCCCGCGACACGCGTGGTCATACCCGGCCCTCCTTCCGTGAACGGCGCCGCACGATCAGGGCGTTGACCCCGACCAGGACGAGAATGAGCAGGAACATCACCCAGGCGATGGCGGCGGCGCGGCCGAGATGGAAGAAGCCCCAGCCCTGTTCGTACAGATAGAGGCCGAGCGTCTGGTACTGGTGCGAGATGCCGCCCGAGATCGACCCCTCGAACAGCAGTGGCTCGCCGAAGAGTTGGGTCGCGCCGATAGTGGAGACGACCGCGGTGAAGACGATCGTGGGCCGCAGACCGGGCAGGGTGACGTGGAGGAACTGCCGCCGGCGGGACGCCCCGTCCATCTCCGCCGCCTCATACAGCTCGGCGGGGATGGACTGCATGCCCGCGAGATAGATCAGCGCGTTGTAGCCCGTCCAGCGCCACACCACGATCGAGGAGACGGCGATCTGCGAGGCGAGCGTGCCGTTCTGCCAGTCGACGGGGCCGAAACCGACCAGCGAGAGCGCGTAGTTGACGAGCCCGTAGTCATGCCCGAAGAGCTGGGCGAAGACGAGCGTGGCGGCGGCGACGGAGGTCGCGTACGGCAGCAGCATCGCCGTACGGAAGAACGTCCGGCCACGAAGCCTGTAGTTGAGCAGATGGGCGAAGCCGAGGGCCATGGCGAGCTGCGGCACGGTGGACAGGACCCCGATGGTGAACGTGTTGCGCAGCGCGGTCCAGAAGAACTCGTCGGTCAGCAGCGCCGCGTAGTTCCCGAAGCCGCGCCACTCCATGTCGCCGGGGGTCTGCAGCTCGACGCGGTAGAGGGAGACGAACGCGGTGTAGAGGAGGGGGAAGAGGCCGAAGGCCGCGAACAGGGTGAAGAACGGGGCGAGATAGGCGTACGGGACGAGCGCGGACCGCCGCCGGCGACGGCGGGCGGGCCCGGAGGGCCGGGCCGACGACGGCGGGACGGGCGCCCTCGTCGGCCCGGAGGCGGTCAGGGTCACGGTGCGGCCCTTCGGGTCGGAATGGGCGGATGCGGGAAGCGCCGCGGGGGCGCTGGGGAGGCGAGGAGGGGCCGGATTCCGGCTCCCGGTTTCCGAGTGGTGAGCCCGGATTTCGGCTCCCGGTCTCCGGGCGGTCAGCCCGGATTCCGGCTCCTGGATTCCGGCCCCCCGCCCCCGGGGTCAGCCGACGGCGTTCTCGACGCCCTTCTGCGCGTTCGACCACGCCTTGTCCGGCGAGGTGCCCTTGCGCTCCACCTCGCTCAGCGCGTTGGTGATCTGGTCGGCGACGTTCTTGTCGTGGACCCCGAGCACCTGCACCGGGGCGGCCTTGGCCGCGTCGCCGAAGATCTGCCCGATCGGCGCGCCGGAGAAGTACGGGTCCGTGGCCGTCGCGACCTGGGCGATGGCGCCGGTCGAGGAGGGGAAGTTCCCCTGCTTCGTGAAGAGCGTGGCCTGCTGTTCGGGGGCGGTGAGCCACTTGATCAGCTCGTACGCCTCCTTCTTGTGCTTCGCCGCACGCGGTACGGAGAGATAGGAACCGCCCCAGTTCCCGGCGCCCCCGGGCAGCTTGGCGATGTCCCACTTGCCCTTGCCGGCGTCACCGGCCTGGCCCTTGATGTAGCCGAGCATCCACGCGGGGCAGGGGAGCGTCGCGAAGGAGCCGGTGGAGAACGCCTGGTTCCACTGCGGCGACCACTGGTCGAGCTTGGCGCTCAGCCCGTCCTGCGCAGCCTTCGTCGAGGCGTCCCAGGCGGTCTTCACGGCGGGGCTGTCGGCGTAGACGAGCTTCCCGGACGCGTCGTAGTACCGCTCCTTCTGCTGGCCGATCATGACCGCGTACAGACTGCCGACGCTGTCCACCCAGGCGCTCTTGGTAGGGGCCTTGGCCTTGTACTGCCGGCCGAGCTCGAGATAGCCGTCCCAGGTGGACCACTTCTGCGCCAACTCGGCCCGGTCCGTGGGGAGTCCGGCCTGTTTGAACAGGTCGGTGCGGTAGCACATGGCCTCGGGGCCGACGTCCGTGCCGAGCCCCAGGACCTTGCCGTCCTTGGTGGTCGCGGCGGACCACTTGGCGTCGGCGAACTCACCCTTCAGCGCGTCCGCGCCGTACTTCCTGAGGTCCTCGAACTTGTCCTCCTGCTGCTGCGTGACGGAGGCGATCCGCCCGACCTCGATGCCCTGGACGTCGGCGAGCCCGCCCCCGCCGGCCAGCCGCGTCTGGAGCGACTTCCAGTAGTCCTGCTCGTCCTCGGTGTCGGTCTGCTTGATGGTCACGCCGGGGTGCGCCTTCTCGTACGCGGCGTAGAGCCCGGCCTCCTTGTAGCCGAACGAGCCGAAGAGGTCGACGGTGATCGTGACCTTTCCGCCCGCGCTGTCGGAGGAGTCGTCGGATCCCCCGGATCCGCAGGCGGCGAGCAGGGCCCCGGTGAGAACGACCGCGCCGATCCGTGCGGCGGCGGTCGTTCTGGCGGCTCGGGCAGTGGGCATGGGGAAGCCTCCGTCGTTGAGAGCGCTCTCAGAATGCGTCTGGAGCGTGCCTTCCGGCCCAGGTTCCCGTCAAGAGTCGAACGCGTAACAGCTCGGCGTACGGCGGAACTTGTCCGCCCGCTTCAGGAGCCGTACGCGGCGGAAGCGCAGGTGGGGAGCGGTCAGGCGGAGGCTCGGCGGACCAGCTCGGTCCCGGTGATCACTGGCGCGGGGACGCCTCCGCCGTCGAGGGTTCCCATCAGCAGCCGTACCATCAACCGGCCCATTCCTTCGATGTCCTGACGGACCGTCGTGAGCGGAGGGTCGGTCGCCTCGGCCACCTGGAGCATGTCGTCGAAGCCGACGAGCGCCACGTCGTCCGGGACGCGCCGGCCGTGCTCCCGCAGCACGCGCAGCGCACCCGAGGCCATCAGGTCGTTGGCGGCGAACACGGCGTCCAGGTCGGGGCGGCGGCGCAGCAGCTCCGCCATCGCACGCGCCCCGCTCTCCTCCGTGAAGTCTCCCTCGGACACCAAGTCGGGCTCGGAACTGGGTAGTTCGTCCCGATATCCGTCGAGCCGGTCGAGCGCCGAGGTCTGGTCGCGCGGCCCGGTGATGTGCGCGATGTTCCGGCGGCCGAGCGAGCGCAGATGGCGCACGGCGGAGCGGGCGCCCCCGCGGTTGTCGCAGTCGACGTACGGCACCGGCGGCTCGCCCTCGGGGCCCGTCCAGCCGGGGCGGCCGCCGAAGACCGTGGGCACCTGGGCGCGCCGCACGATCTCCGGGAGCTGGTCGTCGTTGTGGAGCGAGAAGGCGAGCGCTCCGTCGACATGGCCGCCGCCGAGATAGCGCGCGATCCGCTCGTGGTCACCGGGCCCCTCCACCCAGAGCAGCACCAACTGGGCGTCGTGCGCGGTGAGCTCACGGCTGATGCCGCGCACCTGCTGCTCGAAGAACGGGTCGGAGAAGATCCGGAACTCGGGCTCCGCGATGATCACGGCGACGGCGCCGTTGCGCCGGGTCACCAGGGTCCGCGCGGCGTGGTTGGGGATGTAGCCGAGCTCCTCGACGGCCTTGCGCACCTTCTCCGCCAGCGATTCGCGGACGCCGGCCCCGCCGTTGACGACACGGGAGACCGTCGCCCGGGACACCCCGGCGCGCGCGGCGACGGCTTCCAGGGTCGGGCGCGTCCCGGACGTCGTTTCGCTCAAGGCTGGCTCCCCACGGGCACGGTGCTGCGACGCTGCTGACAGCGTCGAGGGTAACTCCTGGTCGCCCGGGCAGAAGCCCATCCGGAAAGCGCTCTCGCCGGCCGGGTGCGTCCCCTCCGGGCCCGGCGCACAGGACCGGGCCCCGCGCCCCCAGCGCCCATCCCCGCGGCACCAGGCCTCGCGCCCCCGCGGCACCAGACCGGGGCCCGCGCCGCACCAGGCCCGGGCCCGCGCCCCTACAGCGCGGCCCCGCCCCCGCCTGGTCGAGGCCCACGTCCGCGGCTGCGCCCCGAGGGCGTAGCCCTCGGGCGGGCGGCGGTCACGACATCGCGGGCGCCGCCCCCGTGCCCCGTGGTTTCCTCTCCGCCACTCCGTGGCGGGGTTTCTCATGGGGACGGATCCCCACACCCGCTGGGCCCGGTCCCCGCCCCGGGGCCTGTGCCCCGGCGGCACCTGGGGCGGCAGCTTCGCGCCGCCCACAGTCCACAGGCCCCAGGCCCACAGGCCCCAGGCCGCCGGGGCGGAGCGCACGTGCGGGCTCAGTGCTCGTCGTGGTCGTGGATCGTGTTCGTCTCCGCGATCTTCTTCCAGGACTTCGGCTGCACCGGCGCCGCAGCCCCGGCCGACCGCGCCGACACCCCCGCCTCGGCCGCCGTCGGCGCGGACGGCTTCACCGGCTGGTACAGCCAGGTGTCGAAGAGCGCGGCCAGCGGCTTGCCCGAGACCCGCTCGGCGTACCTCACGAAGTCCCCGACCTTGGCGTTGCCGTACGCGAACTCCGTCGGCCAGCCCTTCAGGACCGCGAAGAAGTCCTCGTCGCCGATCTCGTTGCGCAGCGCCTGGAGCGCCAGCGCGCCCCGGTCGTAGACGGCGATGTGGAACTGGTTGTCCGGACCGGGGTCACCCGGCTTGACCGTCCAGAACGGGTCATCGGCGGCACGCGTCGCGTAGACGTGGTCCGCCAGCTCCTGGGCCGTGCCCTCGCCCTCCTGCTCCGACCACAGCCACTGGCTGTAGCGGGCGAAGCCCTCGTTGACCCAGATGTCCTTCCAATTGTCGACCGACACGCTGTCGCCGTACCACTGATGCGCCAACTCGTGGACGACGACCGACACGTTCGACCCGTTGGCGAACTGCCGGGGGCTGTAGAACGGCCGGGTCTGCGTCTCCAGCGCGTATCCGCTGGTCACGTTGGGGACATAGCCGCCCAGCGCGTTGAAGGGGTACGGCCCGAAGACCTCCTCCAGCCACTCCGCGACCTCGGCCGTGCGCTCGATCGACGCGCGCGCCGCGCCCGCGTTGTCGCCGAGGTCCTTGCTGTACGCGTTGAGGACCGGGAGCCCGTTCGCCGTCCTGTCGGTGGTGATGTCGAACTTCCCCACCGCCAGCGTGGCCAGATAGGTCGCCTGCGGCTTGTTGGAACGCCAGTTGAAGCGCGTCCGGCCGAGCCGCGAGGACTGCGACTGCAGAACCCCGTTGCTGATCGCCTGCGTGCCGTCCGGCACGGAGACCGAGACGTCGAAGGTGGCCTTGTCCAGGGGGTGGTCGTTGGAGGGGAACCACCAGGCGGCCGAGTCCGGCTCCTGGGCGGCCACACCGCCGTCGGGGGTACGGTGCCAGGCGGTCCAGCCGCCGATCTTCACCTCGGATGGCTTGCCCGCGTACCGCACGACGACCGAGATCGTACGGTTCTTCTCCAGCGGGGTCGCCGGGGTGATCTCCAGCTCCTGCTCGCCCGTCTTGGCGAACGTCGCCTTCCTGCCGTTCACCCGCACCTCGCTCACCTTGAGCCCGAGATCGAGGTTGAAGCGGGAGAGGTTCTGGGTGGTCGTGGCGAGGATCGTCGCCGTGCCCTCCAGGAGGTCGGTCGCCGGCTGGTACGTCAGGCGCAGGTCGTAGTGGGAGACGTCGTAACCGCCGTTGCCACTGGCCGGGTAGTAGGGATCGCCGATGCCCGATGCGCCCGGAACGTAGTCCGCGGCGGATGCCGGGATCGCCAGCAGGAGAGAGGCCGCGAGTGCGCTCGGAACGACAAGTCTGCGGTGCACGAGAGCTCCAAGTCGGTGAGAGGAGTCGCTATGAGGAGTCGGTAAGAAGCCCGAATGGTGTTCGGTCCTTAGCGACGCTATTCAGCACCCGACGCCCCGTCACGTCCAGAGGACCTCCTGTCACACGATCGCCATTCGGCCGAAACGAACCCATCCGCCCGTCGACTGCACTCTTTTGCCAGGGAGTTGACCGGAGTACGTTCCGCCCCATGCCGATACCTGTGCGGAGAACCCGCAGAGCCCGTCTGTCGTGCAGAACCCTCGTGGCGGCCGCCGCGGCCGCCCTGACGACCGCCCTCGTGTCCCCGACCGGGGCTCAGGCGAACGCCCCCGTACGGGAGTCGCAGCCCGTCCACTCCTACGCCGACGCGATCCGCGAGTCCGTCTGGGTGGACACCGGACTCGACGGCGACGGCGACGGCCGCGCCGACCGGGTCGCCGTCGACATCGTCCGCCCCCGCGAGACCGCGGCGGCCGGCCGGAAGATCCCGGTCATCATGGACGCCAGCCCGTACTACGCCTGCTGCGGGCGCGGCAACGAGAGCCAGCGGAAGACGTACGACGCAGCCGGGAACCCGGTCCAGTTCCCGCTCTTCTACGACAACTACTTCGTGCCGCGGGGCTACGCCTTCGTCGCCGTCGACCTCGCAGGCACCAGCCGCTCCGACGGCTGCGACGACGTCGGCGGCCGCTCCGACGTCCAGTCCGCCAAGGCCGTCGTCGACTGGCTGAACGGCCGCGCCCCCGGCTACACGACCCGTACCGGCTCCCAGCGTACGAAGGCCACCACCTGGTCCACCGGCAAGGTCGGCATGATCGGCAAGAGCTGGGACGGCACCATCGCCAACGGCGTCGCCGCCACCGGCGTCGAGGGCCTGGAGACGATCGTCCCGATCGGCGCGATCTCCTCCTGGTACGACTACTTCCACTCCCAGGGCGCCCCGCTCTACGACGCCAACCCCAGCTGGCTCTCCGACTACGTCAACAGCCCCGAGGCAAAGGGCCGTTGCGGTCCCGTCCAGGACCGCATCACCGCCGCCACCCCGTACAGCGGCGACTGGACCCGCGCCTGGAGCGAGCGGAACCACGTCCCGGACGCGGGGAAGGTGAAGGCGAGCGTCTTCGTCGTGCACGGGCAGCAGGACCTCAACGTCCGCGCCAACCAGTTCGGCCAGTGGTGGGACGCCCTCGCCGCCCACGGCGTCGAGCGCAAGATCTGGCTCTCGCAGACCGGTCACGTCGACCCCTTCGACTTCCGGCGCGCCGACTGGGTCCGCACCCTGCACCGCTGGTTCGACCACCACCTCCTCGGCTACGACAACGGCATCGACCGCGAGCCGATGGCCGACATCGAACGCGCCCCGGACCGCTGGACCACCGACCGCGTCTGGCCGCCGCGCACCACCGAGCCCACCACCCTGCGCCCCGGCACCGGCCCGGCGCCCGGCGTCGGCACCCTCGGCCGTACCCCCGCCGCCCCCGGCGCCACGGAGACCTTCACCGACGACCCGGCCCTCGGCGAGACCGACTGGGCCGCGCGGATCGACGAACCGACCTCCGCCAAGGCCGGCTTCACCACCCCGGCGCTCGCCCGCGACCTGCGGCTCTCCGGCCCTTCCACGGTGACCGTCACCGCCACGCCGACGACCGCGACCGCCCATCTGACGGCCGTCCTCGTCGACCTCGGCCCGGACACGATCCGGGACTACGCGGCGCGCGGCGAGGGCATCACCACCCTCACCGAACGCTCCTGCTGGGGCGCGAGCACCGACGGAGACAGCGCCTGCTTCAAGGAGACCAAGGCCCGTACCGCGGATGTGGACTTCACCGTCGTCAGCCGCGGCTGGGCGGACCTCGGCACCTGGGCCGATCCGCGGAAGGGCCGCCCGCTGACCCCCGGAACGGCGTACACGATCACGCTGAAGCTGGCGGCCACCGACCACGTCGTCCCGGCCGGCCACCGGCTCGCCCTGATCGTCGGCGGCACGGACAAGGACCTCCTCGATCCTCCCTCGACCACGCCGACATTCACCCTCGACCTCGCCCGAACGTCGGCGAAGCTGCCCCTCGTCGGCGGTGTCGAGGCCTTCGCGCGGGCGACGGCCGGTACGGTCGACGCACGCCTGGCGCCTGTCGTCGCCGGGCAGCCGCTCATCGGTGTCGGGCCCGCGCGCTCGGACATCCCTGTCCCGGGTGAGGTCCGATGACCCGCACACCGAGCCGCCGCTCCCGCCGCACGCTCGCTCTCACGGTGGGCCTCGCCGCCCTCAGCCTTCCGCTCGTCGCCGTGCCCGCCGAGGCCGCCGGCGACGCGACCCCGCCGCCCCCACGGACCGGCTTCGAGACCAGCCAAGGGGCCCGGTGGACCACCGAGACCGAGGAACGGGACTTCCTCGCCGCCGTCGACCGGGACAGCGACCGGGTCGCGGTGCGGACCATCGGCACGACGAAGCAGGGCCGCCCGATCCGGCTCGCCACGGTGGGCACGGTGGGCCAGGGCGGTACGGGAGGCACCACCCTCCTGCTCGTCTGCACCCAGCACGGTGACGAGCCGTCCGGCCGGGAGGCCTGCCTCAGCACCGTGCGCGACCTGGCGTACGCCCGGGACCCGGAGACCCTCCGCTTCCTCTCCCGTACGACCGTCCTCGCCGTCCCCACCGCCAACCCGGACGGGCGCGAGGCCGACACCCGGGGCAACGCCGACGGCGTCGACGTCAACCGCGACCACCTCGCCCTGAAGACCGCCGAGGGCCGGGCGCTGGCCGCCCTGATCCGTGACCGGCGCCCCGAGCTGATCTACGACCTGCACGAGTACGACGGCACGTCGCCGTACTACGACAAGGACCTGCTCGCCCTCTGGCCGCGCAACCTCAACACCGACGACCATGTCCACGACGAGGCCCACGCCCTGTCGGAGTCGTACGTCCGGCCGACCGCGGGCGCCGCCGGCTACAGCAGCGGTGTCTACGGGATCTGGACCGATCCGCTGACCGGGCAGCCCGTCAAACAGGTCGCGGGCGACGGCCAGGAGCGCATCCTGCGCAACACGGCCGGCATCAAGCACTCCGTCGGCCTGCTCGTCGAGACCCGGATCGAGGCCCTGACGGCCGCCGAGAAGGACGACACCGCCCGTAACCAGCGGCGTCGCGTCACCACCCAACTCGCCGCGCTGAAGGGCGCCTTCGCCTACGTCGACGAGCGGCGCGGCCGGCTCGTCGCGGCCACGGCGGCGGCCCGTCACACGGGCTTCGCCGACCGGGGCCCGGTCCTGCTCGGCGGCGCCGACAACGACCCGGCCGAACCCGCCGAGATCATTCAGGACCCGCCCTGCGGCTACCGCCTGGACGCGGCGCAGTACGCCGAGTTCGGCGACGAGCTGGCGCTGCACGGGGTCGCGGTCCGCGGTGGCGGCGACGGGGCGTTCGTACCGCTGCGGCAGTCGCAGCGCGCGCTCGTCCCGCTGCTGCTCGACGGCCGGGCCACCTACCGGCTCACCACCGGACAGCCGGTGGAGGTCTGTTGAGCGGCATGTCGGAGGACAGACCTTGATCCACGTGGGCTAAAGTTACCGGCTGGTTTTGACCGGGCCATGGGGATCCCCCCCCGGCCGGAGGCTGGGGGAGGGTCCCCACGGCCCCGATCCCAGGATCGGGCCGGAGCCGCGGCGCATCCGGCCGAGGCCGGTCCCCCCCCCGGCCAGTCAGGCACAGGCCAGCTCCGCCGCCCTCCGGGCGCAGCCCCAGGCGACCGTGACGCCCGCGCCGCCGTGGCCGTAGTTGTGGACGAGACGGCCGCCGGACGGCAGCGGCTCCACGTCGATGCGGACCCCGCCCGTGCGGGCCGGGCGCAGGCCCACGCGATGGCCGATGACCCGAGCGCGGGCGATCTCCGGGCGGATCCGGGCGCACCGCGCCACAATCTCCGCCGCCGTCGCCTCATCGGCTTCCAGCCGTTCGTCGCCCTCCTGCGCGGTCCCGCCCAGGATCAGCCGCCCGGGCTGCGGGAAGAAGTACGTCGTCTCGCTCGACGCCCCGTCGGCCGCCGTGAACCACTCCTCGATCCCCGGGTTCTCCACAAGCACCAACTGCCCCCGCACCGGCCGGAGTCGCGCGTCCGGTACGAGTTCCCCGGCGCCCAGACCCGCGCAGTCCACCACCACCCGCGCCGACCGCCCCGCCTCCCCGAAACCGGTCACCGTGCGCCGCTCCAGCACGCCGCCCGCCTCCTCCAACCGGCCCCGCAGCCACGCCAGATGGACCGGCATGTCGATCAGCGGCAACCGGGCCGCGAGACCCGTCTCGTACGGCCCCGGCACCTCGCGAGCCCCCAACTGCCGTAGCCCCGGCACCTCCTGCGCCCAGTCGCCCAGTTCGCCGAGGACCGTGTCGGCGTGGACGCCTGCCACCAGCCGTACCCCCGTCGCCACCGGATCGGCCGCGAGCTTCTCGTACACCCGCAGCGACTCCAGGGACCAGCCGCCGACCTCCGCCGCCGGCTCGATCCGGTACGGCCACCACAGCGCCCCCGCCACCGCGGAGGTCGTCTCCGTCACCGGGTCCCGCGACCACACCCGTACCCGGGCGCCCCGCTCCGCCAGCGTCTGGGCCGTCGTCAGACCGATGACCCCGCCGCCCACCACGATCACCTCGTCGCTCATGGACGGACGGTACCGGGGCCTGTCCGGCGCGCACCACGGTGCCCGGAGCGGGTGGCTTACGATTCATCTCCTGATGACTGCCACTCTCGTCGCCAAGGACCTCGCCGCCGGCCACGGCGAACGCTCCCTCTTCGCCGGCCTCGACCTCGTCGTCGCCCCCGGCGACGTCATCGGCCTCGTCGGTGTCAACGGCGCCGGCAAGTCGACCCTGCTGCGGCTGCTCGCCGGGCTCGACACCCCCGAGGAGGGCGAGCTGAGGCTCTCGCCGCCCACCGCCACCGTCGGCCACCTCCCGCAGGAGCCGGAGCGGCGCGAGGGAGAGACGGTCCGGGAGTTCCTGGCCCGCCGTACGGGCGTCGCGGCGGCACAGACCGCGATGGACGAGGCCACCCAGGGCCTGGTCGACGGGGCGCCCGGCGCCGACGACGCGTACGCCGTGAGCCTGGAGCGCTGGCTCGGCCTCGGCGGAGCCGACCTGGACGAGCGGGCCGAGGAGGTCGCCGACTCCCTGGGCCTGACCGTCGGCCTCGACCAGCCGATGACCTCCCTCTCCGGCGGCCAGGCCGCCCGCGCCGGACTCGCCTCCCTCCTCCTCTCCCGCTACGACGTCTTCCTCCTGGACGAGCCCACCAACGACCTCGACCTCGACGGTCTGGAGCGGCTCGAAGCCTTCGTCCAGGGGCTGCGCGCCGGCACGGTCGTCATCAGCCACGACCGCGAGTTCCTCACCCGCACGGTCACCAAGGTCCTCGAACTCGACCTCGCCCAGCAGCAGATCACCCTCTACGGCGGCGGCTACGAGGCGTACCTGGAAGAGCGGGACACCGCCCGCCGGCACGCCCGCGAGGGCTACGAGGAGTACGCGGGCAGGAAGGCCGCCCTGGAGGCACGCGGCCACATGCAGCGCTCCTGGATGGACAAGGGCGTCAAGAACGCCCGCCGCAAGGCCACCGACAGCGACAAGCTGGGACGCAACGCCCGCAGCGAGGCGAGCGAGAAGCAGGCGGCGAAGGCCCGGCAGACGCAGCGCATGATCGAGCGGCTCGACGTCGTCGACGAGCCGCGCAAGGAGTGGGAGCTGCGGATGGAGATCGCCGCCGCCCCGCGCTCCGGCTCGGTCGTGGCGACCCTGCGCGAGGCCGAGGTCCGGCGCGGCGACTTCAGCTTCGGACCGGCCACCCTCCAGATCGACTGGGCCGACCGGGTCGCGATCACCGGCGCGAACGGGGCCGGCAAGTCGACGCTGCTCGCCGCGCTCCTCGGCCGGCTCCCGCTCGACGCGGGCGACGCGGTGCTCGGCTCGGGCGTCGTCGTCGGCGAGGTCGACCAGGCCCGCAAGCTCTTCCACGGCTCGGAGTCGCTGCTCGACGCGTTCTGCGCGGCCGTCCCCGAGACGGAGCCCGCGGAGGTACGGACCCTGCTCGCGAAGTTCGGTCTCAAGGCCGACCACGTCCTGCGCCCCGCCACCACGCTCTCCCCGGGCGAGCGGACCCGGGCCGCGCTCGCCCTCCTCCAGGGCCGGGGCGTCAACCTCCTCGTCCTCGACGAGCCGACGAACCACCTGGACCTGCCGGCCATCGAGCAGCTCGAGTCCGCGCTCGACTCCTACACCGGCACGCTGCTCCTGGTCACCCACGACCGGCGCATGCTCGACGCGGTCCGCACGACCCGCCGCATCGAGGTCGCGGCCGGCAAGGTGACCGAACTCTGATGGGCGTCACCTTCGGCTGGGGCCCGACGGAGGCCGCCGTCCTCGCCCGGGACGCCGCGTGCCTGGTCGTTGTGGACGTCCTCTCCTTCACGACGTCGGTGGGCGTGGCGGTGGAGTCCGGCACGGCCGTCTACCCGTACCGCTGGAGGGACGAGACGGCGGTGGCGTACGCGACCGGGCTCGACGCGGCGCTTGCGGTAGGCCGCAGCGAGGCGTCGCCGGATTCACCGTGGACGCTCTCCCCGGCCGCGCTCCGGGCGGCCCCGCCGACCCCGCGCCTGGTCCTGCCGTCCCCGAACGGCTCCACGATCGCCGCCGGGGCCGGCGACGCGACCGTGGTCGCCGCCTCGCTCCGCAACCGCACGGCCGTCGCCGCCTGGCTGGCCCACCACGGTTACGGCTCCGAGTCCCGCCCCCTGACGGTCATCGCCTCGGGCGAACGGCACCCGGACGGCTCCCTGCGCCCGGCCCTGGAGGACCTCCTCGGCGCGGGCGCGGTCCTTTCGGCCCTGCGCGCCATGGGTCCGTACGACCTGTCTCCGGAGGCGCGGGCGGCGGCCACGCTGTGGGAGGCGACGGACGATCCCGCGGCGGAGCTGCACCGCTGCGATTCAGGGCGTGAACTGTACGTGTACGGCTATCCGCAGGACGTCGCGGTGGCCGCCGAGGCGGACACCTCGGAGACGGTCCCCGTCCTGAGGGACGGCGCATTCCAGGAGACACCATGACCGACCTGCTGACCCGGCTCACCGAGATGCTGGACGACCTCGACGCCGACGTCGACGAGACCATCGATCTCGCCGACGAGATCGCCGCCTCGGGCGACGCGGCGCTCCTGCCGCGTCTCCAGGCCGAAATGGACCGCGCCCTCGTCGAGCGCAACGCCTACGCCCGGGAGCTCCTCGGCGGCGTCCTCGCCGCGATCGGCGGCCCGGACGCCCTCCCGGCGCTCCTGCGCGCCTCCTCCGTCGACCTCGGCGACGACCAGGACTCCCTGGCCACGGAGATCGTCGACCTGGTCCAGTCCGACCCGACCCGCTCCCGCGCCCTGCTCGAGCCCCTGACGGAGGACGACGACCTGACAGTAGCCAACCGCGCCGAATGGGCCCTCGGGTTCCTCCCGAACGAGTAGGGGCCGGGCGGTCACGGCGGAGTCCGTGACGCCCAGGCGTGCGGCATCGCCGAGTCCCGGCGGGCCTGCGGAGGCCTCAAGCCCAGCCGGCAGGCGTCGGGGCCGTGGCGGGCGCCGAGGGCGCCCGACGGGCGCGAGAGCCGCGGGCGTCGGCCGCTCAGGGCCGAAGGCCCACCCGCCCGCAGTCGCCGACGGCGGGGCACCACCCACCAGGTGGCCCGCACCTCTGTTCATTCACCTGCACGGGCGAGCGAAGCGAGATGGGGGTACCCCCAGGCGAAGCTCTGGGGGAGGGTGGGAACACCGGGCCCGGCCGTCAGGCCGGGCCCGTTCCGCGTCAGCGGCCGCGCCGCTTGCCGCCGCCGCCCTCGTTCAGCAGGCCCGCCTTGCGGAGGGCGTCCGCCATCGCGCTGTTCGCGGGGGCCGGGGCGGCCGAGCCCTGGGACTGGCCGCGGCGCTGCTGCGGCGGACGGCCGCCGCGCTCGCCGCGCTCCCGGCGCTCCCGCTGCGGCGCGCCCCCACCCGCCGCGTCCGCCGTCGCCTCGTCGTCCAGCCGCAGCGTCAGCGAGATCCGCTTGCGCGGGATGTCGACGTCCAGGACCTTCACCCGGACCACGTCACCCGGCTTCACCACGTCCCGCGGGTCCTTGACGAAGGTCTTCGACATCGCCGACACGTGCACGAGCCCGTCCTGATGCACGCCGATGTCCACGAACGCCCCGAACGCCGCCACGTTCGTGACCACGCCCTCCAGGACCATCCCCGACACCAGGTCGCCGATCTTCTCGACGCCCTCCTTGAACGTCGCCGTCTTGAACGCGGGCCGCGGGTCGCGCCCCGGCTTCTCCAGCTCGCGCAGGATGTCGGTGACCGTCGGCAGACCGAAGGTGTCGTCCACGAAGTCGTCCGCCCGCAGCGACCGCAGCACACCCGTGTTGCCGATCAGCGACGCGACCTCGCCACCCGTCGTCTTCACCATCCGCCGCACCACCGGGTACGCCTCCGGGTGCACCGAGGACCCGTCCAGCGGGTCGTCCCCGCCGCGGATCCGCAGGAAGCCCGCGCACTGCTCGTACGCCTTCGGCCCGAGCCGCGCCACGTCCTTCAGCGCCTTCCGCGACCGGAAGGGACCGTTCGCGTCGCGGTGCGCCACGATGTTCTCGGCGAGGCCCGCGCCGATCCCCGACACCCGTGAAAGCAGTGGCGCGGACGCGGTGTTGACGTCGACGCCGACGCCGTTCACACAGTCCTCGACCACCGCGTCCAGCGAGCGCGAGAGCTTCACCTCGGACAGGTCGTGCTGGTACTGCCCGACGCCGATCGACTTCGGGTCGATCTTCACCAGCTCGGCCAGCGGGTCCTGGAGCCGCCGCGCGATCGAGACCGCGCCGCGCAACGAGACGTCCAGGCCCGGCAGTTCCTGCGAGGCGAAGGCCGACGCCGAGTACACCGAGGCGCCCGCCTCCGAGACCATCACCTTGGTGAGGTTCAACTCCGGGTGCCTGGCGATGAGTTCACCGGCCAGCTTGTCCGTCTCGCGCGAGGCCGTGCCGTTGCCGATGGCGACGAGCTCGACCGCGTGCTCCTTCGCGAGCCGCGCCAGCTTCGCCAGCGACTCGTCCCACTTGTTCGCCGGGACGTGCGGGTAGATCGTGTCGGTGGCCACGACCTTGCCCGTCCCGTCGACCACGGCCACCTTGACACCCGTACGGAAGCCGGGGTCGAGGCCCAGGGTCGCCCGCGTCCCCGCCGGGGCGGCGAGCAGCAGGTCGCGCAGGTTCGCTGCGAAGACCCGTACCGCCTCGTCCTCCGCGGCCGTCCGCAGCCGCAGCCGCAGGTCGATCCCGAGGTGGACCAGGATCCGGGTCCGCCAGGCCCAGCGGACCGTGTCCAGGAGCCACTTGTCGCCCGGCCGTCCCCGCTCGGCCACACCGAAGCGCGCGGCGACGATTCCCTCGTACGAGGACGGTCCATGAGTCTCCGAAGGCTCCTCCGGCTCCAGCTCCAGGCTGAGGACGTCCTCCTTCTCGCCGCGCAGCATCGCGAGGATCCGGTGCGAGGGGAGCGCGGTGAACGGCTCCGCGAAGTCGAAGTAGTCGGCGAACTTGGCGCCCGCCTCCTCCTTCCCCTCCCGCACCTTCGCCGCCAGCCGGCCGCGGCCCCACATCCGCTCGCGCAGCTCGCCGATCAGGTCGGCGTCCTCGGAGAACCGCTCCGCGAGGATGGCGCGGGCGCCCTCCAGGGCGGCGGCCGGGTCGGCGACGCCCTTGTCGGCGTCCACGAACGCCGCGGCGGCCGCGGACGGCTCCACCGACGGGTCGGCGAGGAGCCCCTCCGCCAGCGGTTCGAGACCGGCCTCGCGGGCGATCTGCGCCTTGGTGCGGCGCTTGGGCTTGAAGGGCAGGTAGATGTCCTCCAGCCGGGCCTTGGTGTCGGCGGCCCGCAGCTGCGCCTCCACCTCGGCCGTCAGCTTGCCCTGCTCCCGTACGGAGTCGAGGATGGCGTTGCGCCGGTCCTCCAGCTCCCGCAGATAGCGCAGCCGCTCCTCGAGCGTGCGCAGCTGCGCGTCGTCGAGCATCTCGGTCGCTTCCTTGCGGTAGCGCGCGATGAACGGCACGGTCGAGCCGCCGTCGAGCAGCTCGACGGCCGCCCTCACCTGTCGCTCACGTACGCCGAGTTCCTCGGCGATCCTGCCTTCGATGGACGTCGTCACGGTGTCCCGACTCGCCTTCTCGTGCCTCAAGCTTGCGAGTGCATTCTGCCGCTTCCGTCTCCGGAACCCCGCACGCGCCCCGGCCCGGCCGTGTCCGGGCCGGGGCGAGGCGGATTCCGTCATCGGTACGGCGGATTCCGTCAGCCCTTGTCGCCGAGGTCCGCGGGGAACGCCCCCGCCAGGAAGGCCGCGTTCCGGAAGGCCTTGCCGAGCTCCGTCAGACGCTCGACCCCGGCCGCACCCAGGTGCTCGTACGGGGCGGAGTCCAGGCGGTCCGTGTGCTCCTCCACCGCGTCGCGCAGGGCCGTGCCCTCGGGGGTGAGCTCGCCGTCCGCGTCGAGGAGCCCGCGCTCGCGCAGCCGCCCGGCGGCGGCGTCCCAGTCGGCGCGCTGCCAGCCACGGCTGCCCAGGGCCCAGCGCGGGTTCATGCCCATGCCCGTGGCGGTGTGGCTGACCATCGCCTCCAGCGGGTCGAGGTCCGCGCTCAGGAGGGCCGCCAGGTGGCCGTCGCCCCGGTGCTCGCGCAGCAGCGTCGCGGCGTGCCAGTAGCGCAGGTGCGGTTCCTCCGGGACCGGCAGGTCGGCGTGGGCCGAGTAGAGCGGCCGGGAGTGCCGGGTGCAGGCCTCGGTGGCACGCAGGGCGAGCTCGGCGGCCTCCGCCATCTCGGCCGAGGCGATCGTCTCCTCGCCGAGGAGACGGCGCATCGTGCTGTCCACGGCCCGCAGCCGCGCGTCCACCACCTCTGCCGGCGAGGCGATGTCCCAGACGGCCGGCAGATGCCGGGCCAGCAGCTCGACGTTGTAGTTGGAGAAGGCCGCGGCCACGGTTCCGGCTCCCACGGCGCCCATCGCGGCGCTGCGCGCGGCGAGCCGCATGGCCGACCTGTCCTCGAAGCCCAGGGCCCGGAACTCGGTGTCCAGATCCGGTGAGAAGTACAGCGTGGAGTGCATCGGGTTCAGCATGTGGTGGCAGCGGCGGCCCGCACGGGGTGGCAGAGAGGTCATGGAACGGCACGTTACCGACTGGTCGGTACGACCGGTAGCCCCGGAGCCCCATGGCAGAAAAGGTGGGACCTTCGTCATTGCGGCCACCCCGCGCCGCCCCGAAGGATGGATCCCATGACGACACGACCCGTGCTCTTCGTCCTCTTCGACGGAGTGCAGAGCCTCGACGTCACCGGACCGCTGGAGGTGTTCGCCGGTGCCGGCCACTTCGGCGGCGCGTCCTACCCGATCCGCACCGCCTCCCTCGACGGCGGCCCGGTCCGCAGCCAGAGCGGGCTGCGAATCCTGCCCGACACCACGCTCGCGGCCGCGGACCGCCCGCACACCCTGGTCGTCCCCGGCGGCGAAGGCACCCGGCGCCCCGATCCGCGGCTGATCGACTGGCTGCGCGAGAACGCCCCGCACGCCGAGCGTCTCGTCTCCGTCTGCACGGGCGCCCTGCTGCTCGCCGAGGCCGGGCTCCTCGACGGGCACCGGGCGACCACCCACTGGGCCGCCTGCGAGCACCTCGCGCGCTGCTATCCCGAGGTGGACGTGGACCCGGACCCCATCTTCGTACGGGACGGCAGACTGTCGACCTCCGCGGGCGTCACGGCCGGCATCGATCTCGCCCTCGCCCTGGTGGAGGAGGACCTGGGCCGGGACGCGGCGCTCACCGTCGCCCGCGCGCTGGTCGTCTTTCTCCGCCGCCCGGGCAACCAGGCGCAGTTCAGCGCCCAGCTCGCCGCCCAGACCGCCCGCCGCGAGCCCCTGCGCGACCTCCAGCACTGGATCACCGAGCATCCCGGTGAGGACCTGTCGGTGGAGGCCCTGGCCGCCCGTGCCCGGCTGTCGCCGCGGCACTTCGCCCGCGCGTTCCGGGCGGAGACCGGTACGACCCCGGGCCGGTACGTGGACCGGGTCCGGCTCGAACACGCGCGCAGGCTCCTGGAGGAGACGTCCGACGGGGTCGAGGAGGTCGCGCGGGCGGCCGGCTACGGCACGCCCGAGGCCATGCGCCGGGCCTTCGTCAAAGCCATGGGCACCGCCCCGGCGGAGTACCGCCGCCGCTTCCACGCCCCCGTACCACGCGCACCACAGACCACCCGCTGAAAGGAATCGCACCGTGCAGATCGCCGTACTGCTCTACGACGGCTTCACCACCCTCGACGCCGTCGGCCCCTACGAACTCCTCGCCCGTCTCCCCGGAGCCGAGACCGTCTTCGTCGCCAAGGAGGCGGGCCCGGTCCGCAACGACCAGGGCAGCCTCGCGCTGATCGCCGACAAGGCCCTCGCCGACGTGCCGCACCCCGACATCGTCCTGGTCCCCGGCGGCCCCGGCTCGCGTGAGGCGATGAACGACCCGGAGATCCTCGCCTGGCTCCGTACCGCCGACGCGACCAGCACCTGGACCACCTCCGTCTGCACCGGTTCCCTGATCCTGGGCGCCGCGGGCCTGCTCGCCGGCCGCCGGGCCACGACGCACTGGCTCGCGTACGAGGAACTGCGGGCGCTCGGCGTCGAACCCACCGGCGAACGGGTCGTCTTCGACGGCAAGTACGTCACCGCCGCCGGGGTCTCCTCCGGCATCGACATGGCCCTGCACCTGCTCGGCCGGATCGCCGGCGACGAAGTTGCGCAGACGGTCCAACTGCTGACCGAGTACGACCCTCAGCCGCCGTACGACGCGGGTTCCCCGCACAAAGCCCCCGCCGAGATCGTCGCCCGCTGGCGCGGCGAGAACACGAGGGCTCTCGCCGAAGAGGGCTGACGAGGGGTCAGATCCCGTACGTGAAGCGGGGCGTGCGGCGCTCCAGGAAGGCGGCGACCCCTTCCGCGGTGTCGCCGCTGCCGCGCGCCCGCTCCGCCCAGTACGCGTCCCGGTCCGTGCGCCCGTCCGCGAACTCCTTGGCCGCCGCCTGGGTCAGCAGCGAGCGCGAGACCAGGACCCGGGTGAACTCGCCCACCCGCTTGTCCAGTTCGCCGGCCAGTAGGACCTCGTCGACCAGGCCGGTGCGCAGCGCGCGCTCGGTGTCGATCAACTCCCCCGAGAAAAGCAGGTACTTGGCGGCGGCGGGCCCCACCAGAGCGGCGAGGCGCCGGGTGGACGAGGAGGGGTAGACGATCCCGAGCTTCGACGGCGTGACCCCGAACCGCGCTCCCTCCTCCGCGAACCTCAGATCGCAGGCCGCCGCGAGCTGGCTGCCGCCGCCCACGCAATAGCCGCGGACGGCGGCCAGCGTCGGCTTGGGGAAGGCGGCGAGCGCCTCCTCGGCCCGCACAGCGAGCGCCTGCTGCTCGTCGCCGGGCTCCCTGAGCGTCGAGATGTCCGCGCCCGCGCAAAAGGTCTCGCCGTCCCCCGTGAGGACCAGTGCGCGGACCGCCGGGTCGGCGGCGAGCGGTGCGAGCAGTCCGGGCAGGGCCCGCCACATCGCGGCCGTCATCGCGTTGCGCTTGGCCGGGTTGGAGATGACGAGGGTGGCGACCTCGTCGGCGACGGCGACCTTCAGCTGCGGTTCGGTGGGCTCCATGCGCCGGATGCTATCCGGGCACCCCGACCGTACGATCAAGAAGGGGGTCCGAGGAGGAGGCGCCATGGCCCGGGATTCCCACGACCCCGTACGCGAGGGCAGGAAGCTCAGCCGCAGCTTCGGCTGGCTCACCGCACTCGGTGTGCTGCTCGTCGTCGCCGGCCTCGTCGGTCTGATCTACACCGGTGTGGCCACCCTCACCTCGATGCTGCTCTTCGGCTGGCTGCTGCTCATCGGCGGTGTCGTCGGCCTGCTGCACGCCATCGAGTCGCGGGGCACCGGCTTCTTCTGGCTCGCCGTGGTCGTCGCGGCACTGAACATCGCGGCCGGCGTGGTCGTCATCCGCCATCCGGAGGGATCGGCCGAGGCGCTGACGATGTTCGCCGCGCTGCTCTTCCTCACCGGCGGTGTCTTCCGGCTGGTGGGCAGCGTGGTGGTGCGCGGTCCGCAGTTCGGCTGGACGCTGCTGCAGGGCGTCATCGGAGTGATCCTGGGAATCCTGGTCCTCGGCGACTGGCCGGACAGCAGCCGGTACGTTATCGGTACCTTCTTCTCGCTCGCCCTGCTCTTCGACGGGCTCGGCCTGATCGCCCTTGGGGTCGGCGGCCGGCAGATCGTCGGGATGGTCGCGCCGCCGCCTCCGCCCGGCCCTCCGAAGAAGTCAGAAGAAGATCAGGAGCAGTCGAACAACTGACGTTGGCATACTCACCCGATCAGAATGCGGTCGATAAGCGTCGACTTCTGGTCAGTAGCCCGGTCCGGACCTGCCGATTACCAAGACTTGACTCGTGGCGACAATCGAGCACGAGGGTGGGAGCCGGACTATGGAGAGCCGGGGGAGCGTCCCCGCACGGCCACCGTCCTACGAAGGGGTCTGGCGCTTCACCGCTCCCGCGGTCGACGTCTCCGTTCCGCAGGCCCGGCACGCCGTACGGGACCTGCTGATCCGTCAGGGTGTACCGGTCCACGAGGACACGGTCCAGGGCCTGCTCCTGATCGTGTCGGAGCTGGTCACCAACGCCGTCAAGCACGCGGCGCTGCTCTCCCCGCAGGTGGCGGTGGAGGTGGCGATCGGCGCGGAGTGGATCCGGGTGTCCGTCGAGGACAACCATCCGTACCGCCCCAAGGCGCTGGAGGCGGACTACGGACAGACAGGCGGCCGCGGGCTGCTCCTGGTCCGGGAGATCGCACTGGAGTCCGGCGGGGCCTGCGACGTGGAGCACACCGCGAGCGGCGGAAAGATCATCTGGGCCGCGCTGCCCCTGGTCCCGCGGCTTCCGGCGCCGGGTCCGGCGCCGGAAGGACTGCCCACGGCGGCGCCCGGGATCACCAGCCCCCGGCCGGACCCGTCAGCTCCCTGATCGCCGGACGCGCCGCGTCCAGGACGGTCATGAACCACGCGGAGAACGGCGCGGTCGCGTGCCGCTCCGCCAGCTCCTCCGCCGTCACGAAGGCGGTCGCCTCGACCTCCTCCGGGTCCGGCTGCAGGTCGGCCTGGACCAAGCCGACGAAGAGGTGGTTGTACTCCTGCTCCACCAGGCCCGAGGCCGGGTCCGGGTGGTTGTAGCGGACCGTGCCCGCCTCGGCGAGCAGCGTGGGCGAGATCCCCAGCTCCTCGTACGTGCGCCGGGCCGCGGCGGCCATCGGCGCCTCGCCCGGGTACGGGTGGCCGCAGCAGGTGTTCGACCAGACGCCGGGGGAGTGGTACTTGCCGAGCGCGCGCTGCTGGAGCAGCAGCCGGCCCGACTCGTCGAAGAGGAAGACGGAGAACGCCCGGTGCAGTCGGCCCGGCGCCTGGTGGGCGGCGAGCTTCTCCGCCGTCCCGATGGTGATGCCGTTCTCGTCGACCAGTTCGAGCATGATCGACGCCTGGACTGCGGTCGGCTGGACGCCGTTCGACGAGCTGTGAGCCACGCTGGCTGTTGTGGTCGGCATAACCGTCCTTCGCTTCGGTCTCGGCCCGGTGGGGCTCCCTCAGTCTGCCGCACAAGAGCCACTTGTCCGTACCTTGAGCGGCCGGACATGGCCCGCTCCCACCACACCGGAGTACACCCGGTGCGGCGGGAGCGGGCGGAGCGTCAGACGCCGAAGGCCGCCGGATAGCGGATCGTGCCCGGTTCGACCTGGCCGGAACCGGCCAGGTCGAGCGCCATCATGGCCTCGTCCGGAACCTCGAAGGACGGCTTGATTCCATACGCGGACGCCCGTACGAACCCGAACCGCGGGTAGTACTCCGGATGGCCGAGCACCAGCACGAGCCGCTCTCCGCGCAGCCGCGCCGCGTCGAGGACGGCCCGCACGACGGCCTCCCCGGCGCCCTGCCGCTGGTACGCCGGATCGACGGCGACCGGACCGAGCGCCGCCGCCGGAACGTCGTCGACCAGACACCGGGTGATCAGCGCGTACGCCGCCACGGTGCCGTCCGGGGCCTCGGCCACGTACGACAGACCGGGCAGCCACGCCCCGGGGTCCGCACGGAGGGCGTCGACCAGTCCGGCCTCCTCCGCCGTGGCGAAGGCGGCCGCGTTGATCTCCCGTACGCGAGGGATGTCGGCGGCGGTCTCCACCCGCGTCCGCCACCGGGTGTCGGCGGGCCGCAGGACGTACCCGGTGTAGCCGTACTCGCCGCCGTGGTCGCGGCGCATGGCGAGTTCCGCCCGGGTCGAGGCGAGCGCCTCGGCCATCCCGGGAGCGGTGGGGTCCGCGGCCTCGACGTGCGCGGCCAGCGGACCGTAGTACTCGTCCCAGTCGCTCTCGGGCTGCGGGACGACCCCGAGGACGTGGTAGCCGGCCTCGACCGCCGCCGCGGTGTTCCCGGCGGTGGTACGGAGCGCGTAGTGCTGGTCCCAGAAGGCGCGGGCCTCCTGGCTCGGCTCGTCCACCGTCCACTCGCACTCGGTGAGCACCAGAGTGCCTCCGGGTGCAAGGAGCCGGCGCCAGGAGCGCAGGGCGGTGTCGAAGCCGAGGTTGTAGGCCGAGCTCTCGGCCCAGACCAGATCGAAGGATCCGTTGGGGAACGGCAGTTCGCCCATGTCGGCGTTGAGCGTGACGACACGGTCGCCGTGCCCGCGGGCGGCGGCGGCCTGCCGCAGCTCGTCCAGGAACGGCTCGTGCAGATCGACGGCCGTCACCTCGGCCCCGGCCTCGGCGGCCAGGAGCAGCGCGGAACGGCCGGGCCCGCAGCCCAGGTCGAGCACACGCGGCCGCTCGGGGAGCGGACCGGAGGCCGCGAGCAGACGACGGGTGGTGGAGTCGGAGCCAGGACCCTGCCGCGGAAGACCGTGGTGCAGGGCGAAGAAAGCGGTGTACAGAGCGTTGTCGGACAACGTGGGAAACCCTTGTGTGAGAGGGCCCCGGCCGACGTGGAACGTCAGGTCAGCCGGAAACCCGGAAGCTGAGGGAGGACCGGGCGCTGCCGCACTGGGCAGCCTCCATCGCGACGGTCATCAACCTCAGCTCCTCTCCACGCCTCACGTCTGTGCGAGAAGGCTAACAGTCACAGGCAGAGCTTCGCCTCGTGCGCGGCGTGACCGGCCGGCTCCAGCTGGAAGGTGCAGTGCTCCACGTCGAAGTGGGAACCGAGGCAGCCCTGGAGGTCGTGCAGCATCTTCTCGTGGCCCACCGAGTCCAGCGCCGCCTGGTCCACCACCACATGCGCGGAGAGCACCGGCATCCCGGACGTGATCGTCCAGGCGTGCAGGTCGTGGACGTCCTCGACGCCCGGCAGCGCCAGTATGTGCGCCCGGACCTCCGCCATGTCGACGCCCTTGGGGGCCGCCTCCAGGAGGACGTTCAGGGTCTCGCGCAGCAGCTTGACCGTGCGCGGCACGATCATCAGGCCGATCAGGATCGAGGCGATCGGGTCGGCGTACTGCCAGTCGGTGGCCAGGATGATGCCCGCCGAGACCAGGACCGTCACCGAGCCGAGCGCGTCTGCGAGCACCTCCAGATAGGCGCCGCGCACGTTGAGGCTCTCCTTCTGGCCGCGGACCAGGAGTGAGAGCGAGATCATGTTGGCGACCAGGCCGACCAGGGCGAACGCGATGGTCAGTCCGCCCCTGGTCTCGGCCGGCTCGATGAACCGCTGGATCGCCTCGTACAGCACATAGGTGCCGACGCCGAGCAGAAGAAGGCAGTTGGCCAGCGCGGCGAGGATCTCGGCCCGTGCGAAGCCGTAGGTGCGGCTCTCCGTGGGCGGGCGGTTGGCGAAGTGGATCGCGAGCAGCGCCATGGCGAGACCGACCGCGTCGGTCGCCATGTGGGCCGCGTCGGCGATCAGCGCGAGCGAGTCCGCCACGATGCCGCCGATGATCTCGACCACCATCACGGACAGCGTGATCGCGAGCGCGATCCGCAGCCGGCCCCGGTAGGCCGCGGCAGCCGTCCCCGTGGGCGGCGGCCCGCCGTGACTGTGCCCGTGGTCGTGTCCAGCCCCCATGACGTGCCCTCTCCCTCGGTCGTCTCCCGTGCCCCGAGTCGCAAGTGAACTACGGGTGGGGGGTATGCGCAACACGGCACTGAACACCGTTGTCATAACATCTGACCTGCGGTGATGCGGATACGCCAAGAGGGTGTGCGACCGTGGGGCGGAGCAACCGGGGAGCCGCGGTTTGTGGGGCGGCGGGTCGAACGCCCATGATGATCTCCGCGGGGCGTCGCGCACTCGGGCGGATACGAGTGGGCCCGGGGGAGTCCGCACCGCGAAGCCTCGATGAACTCCCGCCCTCGTTCATCCGATAGCCTCAGCCGACGTGCCGCCGCCCGATGCCGGGCCGAGCCGCCGTGCCCGGGGCCGTGACATGGGCCCCGAGGGCCCGCCCGTCAGCTCCAAGGAGTGAGTTCGTCTGTCGACCGCCATCCTCACCGGTCCGCCGGTACCCGGATCGTCGCTCGACGGCGATCTGCGGTCGCTGGGCTTCGACGTACGCGTCGCCTCCGGCCCGCAGGACACGGGCGCGCTGCTCGCCGCCGTACCGGCAGGTGAGCGGGTCGCCGTCGTCGACCCGCGCTTCGTCGGACACCTCCACGCACTGCGCCTGGCCCTCACCGACCCCCGCTTCCCCGCCGCCGCCGCGCCCGGCGCGCTCACCGCGCAGCCCGAGGCCCGCCCGGCACTCGCGCGCGCGCTGACCGACGCGTACGCCTCGGTGCCCGGCGCCCCGGCCCCCTCCGCACCCACGGCCACCGACGAGACCCTGCCCGACACCCTCGCCGAGGCGCTCGACGCCGACGGCGTCGCCGTGCACCGGCCCCAGCTCGGCACGCTCGTCGCAGCCGTACCGACCGACGCCGAGGCCCGCCACGAGGCCCGCGCCGCCGTCGCGGCCGTCGACGAGGAGGCCGTACGGCTGCGCTCCGCCGTGAAGGCCCACGACGGCTTCTTCACCACCTTCTGCGTCAGCCCGTACTCGCGCTACATCGCCCGCTGGTGCGCCCGGCGCGGTCTCACCCCCAACCAGGTCACCACGGCCTCGCTGCTCACCGCCCTGATCGCGGCCGGCTGCGCCGCCACGGGCGCACGCGGCGGATACATCGCCGCCGGTGTCCTCCTCCTCGTCTCCTTCGTCCTGGACTGCACCGACGGGCAGCTCGCCCGCTACTCCCTGCAGTACTCGACGATGGGCGCCTGGCTCGACGCCACCTTCGACCGCGCCAAGGAGTACGCCTTCTACGCGGGCCTCGTCCTCGGCGCCGCGCGGAACGGGGACGATGTATGGGCGCTCGCGCTCGGCGCGATGGTCCTGATGACCTGCCGCCATGTCGTGGACTTCTCGTTCAACGAGGCCAACCACGACGCCACGGCGAACACCAGCCCCACCGCGGCCCTCTCCAGCCGGCTCGACAGCGTCGGCTGGACCGTCTGGGTCCGCCGCATGATCATCCTGCCGATCGGCGAACGCTGGGCCATGATCGCGGTCCTCACCGCCGTCACCACCCCGCGGATCGTCTTCTGGGCGCTGATCATCGGCTGCGCGTTCGGCGCGTGCTACACCCTCGCCGGCCGCGTCCTGCGCTCCCTGACCCGCAGGGCGCAGCGGACGGACCGGGCGGCCCAGGCGCTGGCGGACCTGGCGGACTCCGGCCCGATCGCCGAGGCCGTCGCGAAGCTCCGTAACCCGAACACCCGGTTCTACGGGTACGCGCCGCTCGTGAAGGCGCTCGTGGCCGTCGCCGCGCTCGCCGCGGCGCTGGCCGAGGGCGATCCCTGGGTCGCGGTCGCCGGCGCCGTCGCCTATGCGGTGATGTCCGGGTTCGCCGTCGCCCAGCCTCTCAAGGGCCCCCTCGACTGGCTCGTGCCCCCCGTCTTCCGCGCCGCGGAATACGCCACGATCCTCATCCTCGCCGCCCGTTCCGAGGTGAACGGCGCCCTGCCCGCGGCTTACGGGCTCGTGGCGGCCGTCGCCTACCATCACTACGACACGGTGTACCGCATCCGCGGCGGCACCGGCGCGCCGCCCGCATGGCTGGTGCGCACGATCGGCGGTCACGAGGGCCGCGTGTTGCTGGTGACGGTCCTCGCCGCGCTGCTCGCGAGCCGGGTCAATGACTTCACCCTGGCGCTCACCGCCCTCGCGGTCGCCGTCGCGCTCGTGGTGCTCGTGGAGTCCATCCGCTTCTGGGTGTCCTCCGGAGCACCCGCCGTACATGACGAAGGAGAAACAGCATGATTGGCCTCGTACTGGCAGCCGGTGCCGGACGGCGTCTGCGCCCCTACACCGACACGCTTCCGAAGGCCCTCGTGCCTGTCGACGGTGACACCACCGTCCTCGACCTCACGCTGAAGAACTTCGCGGAGGTCGGCCTCACCGAGGTCGCCATCGTCGTCGGCTACCGCAAGGAGGCCGTGTACGCGCGCAAGGAGGCCCTGGAGGCCCAGTACGGCCTGTCGATCACGCTGATCGACAACGACAAGGCCGAGGAGTGGAACAACGCGTACTCCCTGTGGTGCGCCCGTGAGGTTCTCAAGCGCGGTGTGATCCTCGCCAACGGCGACACCGTCCACCCGGTCTCCGTCGAGAAGACCCTGCTCGCCGCGCGCGGCGACGGTCAGAAGATCATCCTCGCCCTCGACACGGTGAAGTCCCTCGCCGACGAGGAGATGAAGGTCATCACCGCCGACGGCAAGGGCGTCCGGAAGATCACCAAGCTGATGGACCCGGCCACCGCCACCGGCGAGTACATCGGTGTCACGCTCATCGAGCCCGAGGCCGCCGAGGCGCTCGCCGACGCCCTTCAGGCCACCTTCGAGCGCGACCCTGACCTCTACTACGAGGACGGCTACCAGAAGCTCGTCGACGACGGCTTCACCATCGACGTGGCCCCCATCGGCGACGTCAAGTGGGTCGAGATCGACAACCACGACGACCTGGCGAAGGGCCGTGACATCGCGTGCCTGTACTGACCCGGCTCATCCCGTCGCCGGTCGTCGTCGACATCCGCCGGGGAGCGATGGAGGACCTCTCCACGCTCCTCGCCGACCAGCGGATCTCCAGCAACGGCCGGATCGCCGTCGCCATCAGCGGCGGCTCCGGCCTGAAGCTGCGTGACCACTTCGCCCCCGAGCTGCCCGGAGCCGACTGGTACCCGGTCGACGGCGGCACGATCGACGCGGCCGTGAAGCTCGCCGACGCCATGCGCGGCAAGCGGTACGACGCGGTGGTCGCCCTGGGCGGCGGCAAGATCATCGATGTGACCAAGTACGCGGCGGCCCGGGTGGGCCTGCCGCTGGTCGCCATCGCCACGAACCTGTCGCACGACGGCATCTGCTCGCCGATCTCGACCCTGGACAACGACAACGGGCGCGGTTCCTACGGGGTGCCGACCCCGATCGCGCTGGTCGTCGACCTGGACGTGATCCGGGACGCCCCGGTGCGCTTCGTCCGCTCCGGGATCGGTGACGCGGTCTCCAACCTGTCCGCCATCGCGGACTGGGAGCTCTCGCACCGCGTGACCGGCGAGCCGGTCGACGGCCTCGCCGCGGCGATGGCCCGCAGCGCCGGCGAGGCGGTGCTCCGCCACCCCGGCGGCATCGGCGACGACGACTTCCTCGTCACGCTCTCCGAGGGCCTGGTGATGTCCGGCATTGCCATGTCGATCAGTGGTGACAGCCGGCCCTCCTCCGGCGCCTGCCACGAGATCAGCCACGCCTTCGATCTGCTGTACCCCGAGCGCGCCGCCAGCCACGGCGAGCAGTGCGGCCTCGGCGCTGCCTTCGCGATGCACCTGCGCGGTGCCGCCGAGGGCTCGCTCCAGATCGTCGAGACGCTGCGCCGCCACGGCCTGCCCGTGACGCCCCAGGAGATGGGCTTCGGCGTGGACGAGTTCGTCCGGGCCGTGTCCTTCGCCCCGCAGACCCGTCCCGGCCGCTTCACGATCCTCGAACACCTCGACCTCTCCGACGACCAGATCAGGGACGCGTACGCCGACTATGCAAAAGCCATCGGTAGCTGAGCTCCGTCCTGTCGTGCACCCGGCGGGTGTGAAGGACCGGCGCAGCGGAGAGCACTGGGGCGGCCGCCTGTACATGCGGGAGATCTCGCTGCGCATCACCCGCCGCCTGGTCACCACGAATGTCACGCCGAACCAGCTGACGTACGTGATGACGCTCTGCGGCGTGCTCGCGGCCCCGGCCCTGCTCGTGCCGGGCATCTGGGGCGCCGTCCTCGGTGTCGTCGCGGTGCAGCTCTATCTGCTGCTCGACTGCGTCGACGGCGAGGTCGCCCGCTGGAAGCAGCAGTTCTCGCTGGGCGGCGTGTACCTGGACCGGGTCGGCGCGTACCTCTGCGACGCCGCGGTCCTGGTCGGTTTCGGCCTGCGCGCCGCCGACCTGTGGGGCAGCGGCCGTATCGACTGGCTGTGGGCCTTCCTCGGCACCCTCGCCGCGCTCGGCGCCATCCTCATCAAGGCGGAGACCGACCTCGTCGGCGTCGCCCGCCACCAGGGCGGACTGCCGCCCGTCAAGGAGGCGGCGAGCGAGCCCCGCTCCTCCGGCATGGCCCTCGCCCGCAGGGCGGCCTCGGCGCTGAAGTTCCACCGCCTGGTCCTCGGGATCGAGGCGTCCCTGCTGATCCTGGTCCTGGCGATTCTCGACGCGGTCCGCGGCGACCTGTTCTTCACCCGCCTCGGCGTCGCGGTCCTCGCGGGCATCGCGCTCCTCCAGACGCTGCTGCACCTGGTGTCGATCCTGGCGTCGAGCCGGCTGAAGTGAGGAGCGTGAGCACGGCGATGAAGCTCGGTGCCGTCATCATCACCATGGGCAACCGGCCCGACGACCTGCGCGCGCTGCTGGAGTCGGTGGCCAAGCAGGAGGGCGACCCGGTCGAGGTCGTCGTCGTCGGCAACGGCGCCCCCGTGACGGGGGTGCCCGAGGGCGTCCACACCATCGACCTGCCCGAGAACCTGGGCATCCCCGGCGGCCGTAACGTCGGCATCGAGGCCTTCGGCCCCGAGGGCCCCTGCGGACCCGTGGACGCCCTGCTCTTCCTTGACGACGACGGTCTGCTGGCCCGCACGGACACCGCGGAACTGGTCCGCGAGGCGTTCGCCACCGACCCGCGCCTCGGCATCATCAGCTTCCGGATCGCGGACCCCGACACCGGTCTCACGCAGCGCCGGCACGTGCCCAGGCTGCGCGCCGCCGACCCGATGCGGTCCTCGCGCGTGACCACGTTCCTCGGCGGCGCGAACGCCGTCCGCACGCGGGTCCTCGACGAAGTCGGCGGCCTGCCGGACGAGTTCTTCTACGCGCACGAGGAGACCGATCTGGCCTGGCGGGCGCTCGACGCCAACTGGATGATCGACTACCGTTCCGACATGGTGCTGCTCCACCCCACCACGCCACCGTCCCGGCACGCGACGTACCACTTCAACGTGGCCCGCAACCGGGTATGGCTGGCCCGGCGCAACCTCCCCGCTCTCCTGGTTCCGGTCTATCTCGGTGTCTGGCTGCTGCTGACCCTCGCGCGGCGTCCCTCCGGCCCCGCCCTCAAGGCGTGGATCGGCGGTTTCCGGGAAGGCTGGGCCACCCCCTGCGGACCGCGCCGGCCCATGAAATGGCGTACGGTGTGGCGGCTGACCCGACTGGGACGCCCGCCCGTCGTCTGACCAGTGCTGCCTGACCTGCCGCGCATCTGAATACGAAAGTTTCGACCTGTGAGTGACACAACCCACCACGGTGCGGTCGCGACGAGCGCCCCGCCATCCGCCGACGACGGCCTGACCCCGGCCGAGCTGGCCGCGAAGTACGGACTGTCGGTCAGCGGCGCCCGGCCCGGGTTCTTCGAGTACATCCGGCAGCTCTGGGGACGCCGCCACTTCATCCTCGCCTTCTCCTCGGCGAAGCTGACGGCGCAGTACAGCCAGGCGAAGCTCGGTCAGATATGGCAGGTGGCGACCCCGCTGCTGAACGCGGCTGTCTACTTCCTGATCTTCGGGCTGATCCTGGGCGCCGGCCAGGGCATGAGGACCGAGGTGTACATCCCGTTCCTGGTGACCGGGATCTTCGTGTTCACCTTCACCCAGAGCTCGGTGATGGCGGGCGTGCGGGCGATCTCGGGCAACCTCGGGCTCGTCCGTGCCCTGCACTTCCCGCGGGCCTCGCTGCCCGTCTCCTTCGCGCTCCAGCAGCTCCAGCAGCTGCTGTTCTCCATGATCGTGCTGGCGGCCGTCGCGATCGCCTTCGGCAGCTACCCGTCACTGAGCTGGTTGCTCGTGGTTCCGGCGCTGTTCCTGCAGTTCGTGTTCAACGTCGGTCTCGCCATGATCATGGCCAGGATGGGTGCAAAGACGCCCGACCTCGCCCAGCTGATGCCGTTCGTCATGCGCACCTGGATGTACGCCTCCGGCGTGATGTTCTCGATCCCGGTGATGCTCGCGGACAAGCCGGCCTGGATCGCCGACGTCCTCATGTACAACCCGGCGGCCCTCTACATGGACCTGATCCGGTTCGCCCTGATCGACGGCTACAGCTCCGCCAACCTGCCGTCGCACGTCTGGCTGGCGGCACTGGGCTGGGCGCTGGCGATCGGCATCGGCGGCTTCGTCTACTTCTGGAAGGCCGAGGAGAGGTACGGCCGTGGCTGAATCCACCCCGGGACGTGTTCCCACCGTCATCGCCGACGAGGTCCACATCGTCTACCGGGTCAACACCGGTGGCGGCGGCAAGGGCAGCGCCACCGCGGCGCTCAGCCGGATCGTCGGCCGCGGCAAGGCCGAGGTCACCCGCGGCGTCCGCAAGGTGCACGCGGTGCGCGGCGTCACCTTCACCGCCTACCGCGGTGAGGCCATCGGCCTCATCGGCAGCAACGGCTCCGGCAAGTCCACCCTGCTGCGCGCCATCGCCGGACTGCTCCCCACCGAGAGCGGCAAGGTCTACACCGACGGCCAGCCCTCGCTCCTCGGCGTCAACGCGGCGCTGATGAACGACCTCACCGGCGAGCGCAACGTGATCCTCGGCGGCCTCGCCATGGGCATGAGCAAGGAGGAGATCCGCGAGCGCTACGAGGGGATCGTCGACTTCTCGGGCATCAACGAGAAGGGCGACTTCATCAGCCTGCCCATGCGGACGTACTCCTCCGGCATGGGCGCCCGGCTCCGCTTCGCCATCGCGGCCGCCAAGAACCACGACGTCCTCATGATCGACGAGGCGCTCGCGACCGGTGACCGCAGGTTCCAGATCCGCTCCGAGGAGCGCATCCGCGAGCTCCGCAAGGAGGCCGGCACGGTCTTCCTGGTCAGCCACAGCAACAAGTCGATCAGGGACACCTGCGACCGCGTCCTGTGGCTGGAGAAGGGCGAGCTCCTCATGGACGGGCCCACGGAGGAAGTCCTGCGGGCGTACGAGCGCGAGACCGCGAGGTAACCCCCGAACCGTGTACGAAGGCCCCCGCCGAGCCGGCGGGGGCTTTCGCGTTCTCCGCGCCGCGTCGCGCCCCCACCTGGAATGTTCATGCGGTCAACATCGGGCAGGATGAGCCCATGGCAGCGTTCTCGGGGGGAAAGTCCTACCACCACGGCGACCTGCGCAACGCGCTGATCTGCGCCGCCGTCGACCTCGCCACCGAAGGCGGTCCCGAACGTGTCGTGCTGCGCGAGGCGGCCCGCCGGGTCGGTGTCTCGCCCACCGCCGCGTACCGGCACTTCGAGGGCCGCGGCGAGCTGCTCCGGGCCGTCAAGATCCACGCCCAGCGGGCGCTCGCCGAGTCCATGGAGCGCGCCGCCGACCGCGTCCCCGGCGCCGACGACCCCACCGTCGCCGCCGAGCTGCGCCTCGCCGCCCTCGGCCGCGGCTACGTCGGCTTCGCCGTGGACCAGCCCGGCCTCTACCGGGCGGCCTTCTGCACCCCCGGCCCGGCCTGCGGCGACACCTGGCCGCCGCCCGGCCGGCCCGCCGAGCAGGAACCCGAGATCCGCGCGTTCGCCCTGCTCACGGAGGCACTGAACGCCCTGGCGAAGGCCGGCCGCATCCCGCGCCGCGCCCGGCCCGCCGCCGAGGCCGCCACATGGTCGGCCGTGCACGGACTGTCACTCCTGCTGCTCGACGGCCCGCTCGGCCGCCTCCCGGAGCAGCGCCGCGCCGCCGTCGTCGAGTCCACCCTGGCCCTGGTGGTCTCCGGCGCCCGTGCCGACTGAAGGCCGCCGGAACGCGAACTACCGCTTCGTCCGGGAAGGTTGGCGCGCCCGGCGATGTTTTTCGCCGGGCGCCCGGCACCCCGACGCGGCACTCAGCGTTGTACAACGTAAGCTGTACCGGTGCTGATTCGTGGCAAGTGGGGCGATAACCCCTAGGCATCCCCGGCCGTCAGGCGGCGAGCCCTCAGGGGAGACCGGTGGCGTGTCCGAAATAGGATGGATTGGATCGGCAGTGTAGAACAGGAGATATGACGGCCATGACGCGAAATCTCCAGCTCCACGAGGGTGTCGCCGTCCCCGCGTCGGGCAGCGGCCGGTGACGGGAACCCGGCAGGTGCGCCCCGACGCCTCCTCGCGCACCACGCTCGACAAGGCCGCGGACGAGAACTTCCCCGTGGCCCCCTTCTTCCTGCCGCGTGCCTGGCGCGACGACCTCATGGCGATCTACGGCTACGCCCGCCTCGTCGACGACATCGGCGACGGCGACCTCGCCCCCGGCGGAGCCGACGCCCGCCACCTCGGCGTCGCCCCCGAACGGGCCGAGGACCGGCTCGCCCTCCTCGACGCCTTCGAGGCCGACCTCCTGCGGGTCTTCGACGGTGCCCCGCACCACCCCCTGCTCCGCGCGCTCCAGCCGACGGTACGACGGTGCGGGCTCACCCCCGAGCCGTTCCTCGGGCTGATCGAGGCCAACCGCCAGGACCAGGTGGTGCGCCGCTACGAGACCTACGACGACCTCCTCGCGTACTGCGAACTCTCCGCGAACCCCGTCGGGCGGCTCGTCCTCGGGATCACCGGCACCACCACCCCCGAGCGCGTCCGCCGCTCCGACTCCGTCTGCACCGCCCTGCAGATCGTGGAGCACCTCCAGGACGTCGCCGAGGACCTCGGCCGGGACCGGATCTACCTGCCCGCCGAGGACATGAAGCGTTTCCACGTCACCGAGGACGACCTCGCCCGGCCGACCGGGAGCGCGTCGGTGCGCGCCCTGATCGCCTTCGAGGCCGCGCGCGCCCGCGCGCTCCTCGACGACGGCATCCCGCTGGTGGCGAGCGTGCCCGGGCGGCTGCGCCTGCTGCTCGCCGGCTTCACCGCCGGCGGACTCGCGGCGCTCGACGCGATCGCCGCCGCCGGGGGCGGATTCGACGTCCTGCCGGGGCCGCCCAGGCCCACCAAGCCGAGTCTGATGCGCGAAGCGGGCACGGTCCTGCTCAGAGCGCGGAGAGAGGGGTGAGCCGGACCGTGGAGGGACAGACGGAGACGTCCGCGCCGGTACAGGCCGCGTACAGCTACTGCGAGGCCGTCACCGGACAGCAGGCGCGCAACTTCGCCTACGGGATCCGGCTCCTGCCGACCGACAAGCGACAGGCCATGTCCGCGCTGTACGCGTTCTCGCGACGCGTCGACGACATCGGCGACGGCACCCTCGCGCCCGAGGCCAAGCGGGACCGGCTCGAAACCACCCGCGCGCTCCTCGAACGGATCCGGCAGGGCGCGGTCGACGAGGACGACACCGACCCCGTCGCCGTGGCCCTCACCGACGCCGCCCGGCGCTTCCCGATCCCGCTCGGCGGGCTCGACGAGCTCATCGACGGCGTCCTGATGGACGTGCGCGGCGAGACGTACGAGACCTGGGACGACCTCAAGGTCTACTGCCGGTGCGTCGCGGGCGCCATCGGGCGGCTCTCCCTCGGCGTGTTCGGCACCCAGCCGGGCGCGCAGGGCGTGGAGCGCGCCCCCGAGTACGCCGACACCCTGGGCCTGGCCCTCCAGCTCACCAACATCCTCCGGGACGTACGCGAGGACGCCGGAAACGGGCGTACGTACCTGCCCGCCGACGACCTCGCCAAGTTCGGCTGCGGCGAGGGCTTCGCGAGCGAGACCGTCCCCGCCGGAGCCGACTTCACCGGCCTCGTCCACTTCGAAGTCCGCCGCGCCCGCGCCCTGTTCGCCGAGGGCTACCGGCTCCTGCCCATGCTCGACCGGCGCAGCGGCGCGTGCGTCGCCGCGATGGCCGGGATCTACCGCCGCCTCCTCGACCGGATCGAACGCGACCCCGAGGCGGTGCTGCGCGGCCGCGTCTCGCTGCCCGGCCGCGAGAAGGCGTACGTCGCCGTGCGCGGCCTCTCCGGCCTCGACACCCGCCACATCTCCCGACGGACCGTCAGGAGGCGGGCCTGATGCGCGCATACGAGCCCGGCCACCGGGCAACCCCGCGCCGCGCGGCGGCGTCCCTGCCTGCGGGCACCGGAAGGGAGGCCACGTGAGCGAGGACGAAACCACCGCGCACGGCGCGGAAGCCCGCGGCGGCACGGCCGCACCGGGCGCCGACGGCGCCCGGCCCGTGAACGGCAGGGCGTCCGCCGTCGGCGGTACGTTGGCGCCCGCGCTCGGCGTGGAGCCTGGCCGTGCGGCCGTACCCGGCGCTGGTGGCGGCCGGCCCCGGCCGGTGGACGGGAGTGCGTCCGCCGTCGGCGGTACGTTGGCGCGCCCGCTCGGCGTGGAGCCTGGCCGTGCCGCCGTACCCGGCGCTGGTGGCGGCCGGACCCGGCCGGTGGACGGGAGCGCGTCTGCCGTCGGCGGAACGCGGGCGCACGCGCCCGGTGCGGGTGCGCCCGCCGCCGGTTCGCGGACCGAGGGAGCGCCCGGGCCCGAGGCCGGGACCGGCGGGAGCCGGCCGCACGCCGTCGTCGTCGGGGGCGGGCTCGCCGGCGTCACCGCCGCACTCCAACTCGCCGACGCCGGGCTGCGCGTGACGCTCCTCGAAGGCCGGCCGCGGCTCGGCGGGCTCGCGTTCTCGTTCCGGCGGGGCGAGCTCACCGTCGACAACGGGCAGCACGTCTATCTGCGCTGCTGCACCGCCTACCGGTGGTTCCTCGACCGCGTCGAGGGCGCCCACCTCGCCCCCCTCCAGGACCGGCTCGACGTGCCCGTCCTCGACGTCGCCCACCCCCGCGGCCCCCGCCTGGGAAGGCTGCGGCGCACCGGCCTTCCCGTACCGCTGCACCTCGCCAGAAGCCTGGCGACCTATCCGCACCTCTCCCTCGCCGAGCGGGCGAGCGTCGGCCGCGCCGCGCTCGCGCTCAAGGGCCTCGACCCCGCCGACCCCGCCCTCGACGGCATCGACTTCGCCACCTGGCTCGGCCGCCACGGCCAGTCCCCGCGCGCAATCGAAGCCCTCTGGGACCTCGTCGGCGTCGCCACCCTCAACGCCACCGCGCCGCACGCCTCCATGGGCCTGGCCGCCATGGTCTTCAAGACCGGCCTGCTCTCCGAGCCCGGCGCCGCCGACATCGGCTGGGCGCACGTGCCCCTCGGCGACCTTCACGACACCCTCGCCCGCAAGGCCCTCGACTCCCTCGGCGTACGGACCGAACTGCGCACCAAGGCCGAGCGGATCTCCCGTACCGAGGACGGCCGCTGGACCGTCGACGTACCGGGGGAGAGCATCGAGGCGGACACCGTCGTCCTCGCCGTGCCGCAGCGCGAGACCCGCGAACTGCTCCCCGACGGCGCCCTCGACGACCCCGACCGGCTCCTCGACATCGGCACCGCGCCCATCCTCAACGTGCACGTCGTCTACGACCGCAAGGTGCTCAGGCAGCCCTTCTTCACCGCCCTCGGCTCCCCGGTGCAGTGGGTCTTCGACCGCACCGACTCCTCCGGACTCAAGGGCGGCGGTCAGTACCTGGCCGTCTCGCAGTCCGCCGCCCAGGACGAGATCGACACGCCCGTCGCCGACCTGCGCGAGCGCTACCTCCCGCAGCTGGAGCGCCTGCTGCCCGCCGCCCGCGGCGCCGGCATCCGCGACTTCTTCGTCACCCGGGAGCGGACCGCGACGTTCGCCCCCACCCCGGGCGTCGGCCGGCTCCGCCCCGGCGCCCGCACCCACGCCCCCGGCCTGTACCTGGCCGGCGCGTGGACCGCCACCGGCTGGCCCGCGACCATGGAGGGCGCCGTCCGCAGCGGTTTCAGCGCCGCGGGCGCCGCGCTCTCCGCCCTCGGCCGCCGCCATGAACATCCGCTGCAGGAGGCGGCATGAGTGTGAGTACTGGAACAAGAGGAGAGACCGTGCCGACTGTGCCCCCGGTGAACCCGGCCGTCGACACCGCGGACGTCACCGCTCTGCTGGAGCGCGGGCGGACCCTGTCCACCCCCGTCCTGCGGGCGGCCGTCGACCGGCTCGCACCGCCCATGGACACCGTCGCCGCCTACCACTTCGGCTGGATCGACGCCCAGGGCAACCCCACGGACGCCGACAGCGGGAAGGCCGTGCGTCCCGCGCTCGCGCTGATCTCCGCCGAGGCCGCCGGAGCACCGGCCGAGGTCGGTATCCCCGGCGCCGTCGCCGTGGAGCTCGTGCACAACTTCTCGCTGCTGCACGACGACCTGATGGACGGCGACGAGCAGCGACGCCACCGCGACACCGTCTGGAAGGTGCACGGACCCGCGCAGGCGATCCTCGTCGGCGACGCGCTCTTCGCGCTCGCCAACGAGATCCTGCTCGAACTCGGCACCGTCGAGGCCGGCCGCGCCACCCGCCGGCTGACCACCGCCAGCCGCAAGCTCATCGACGGGCAGGCCCAGGACATCTCCTACGAGCACCGCGAGCGGGTCACCGTCGAGGAGTGCCTGGAGATGGAGGGCAACAAGACCGGCGCCCTGCTCGCCTGCGCGGTCTCCATCGGCGCCGTCCTCGGAGGCGCCGACGACCGCACCGCCGACAAGCTGGAGGAGTACGGCTACCATCTCGGCCTCGCCTTCCAGGCCGTCGACGACCTGCTCGGCATCTGGGGCGACCCGGAGTCCACCGGCAAGCAGACCTGGAGCGACCTGCGCCAGCGCAAGAAGTCCCTGCCCGTCGTCGCCGCCCTCGCGGCCGGCGGCCCGGCCTCCGAGCGGCTCGGCGAACTGCTCGCCGCCGACGCCAAGAGCACCGACTTCGACTCCTTCTCCGAGGAGGAGTTCGCCACCCGCGCGGCCCTCATCGAGGAGGCCGGCGGGCGCGAGTGGACCTCCGAGGAGGCCCGCCGCCAGCACACCATCGCCATCCGTGCCCTGCACGAGGTGGACATGCCCGAGCGTGTCAGGGCGCAGCTCACCGCGCTCGCCGACTTCGTCGTCGTACGGAAGAGATGATCACCATCACCCTGATATGAGTGCGCAGTCGCCGGCCGGTGCCCCCGGGCATCGGCCGACGGCAGACCCGAGGAAGCAGATGTATTCGACTGCACGAAGGGGAAGCCATGACAGCGACGACCGACGGAAGCGCCGGGGGCATGGCCCCCCGCGCAGCCGCGGCCAGCGACACCACTGACACCGCGTCTCCGGCGGCCGGCCTCGAAGAGGCCGCGAAACGGGCCGCGGAACGCTCCGTCGAGCATCTGCTCGGCCGCCAGGACGCCGAAGGCTGGTGGAAGGGCGACCTGGAGACCAACGTCACCATGGACGCCGAGGACCTCCTGCTGCGCCAGTTCCTCGGCATCCAGGACCCGGAGACCACCCACGCCGCCGCCCTGTACATCCGCGGCGCGCAGCGCGAGGACGGCGCCTGGGCCACCTTCTACGGCGGACCCGGCGAGCTCTCCACCACCATCGAGGCGTACGTGGCGCTACGCCTGGCCGGGGACCTGCCCGAGGACCCGCACATGGCCCGCGCCGCCGCCTGGATCCGGGAGCGGGGCGGGATCGCCGCCTCCCGCGTCTTCACCCGGATCTGGCTCGCCCTCTTCGGCTGGTGGAAGTGGGACGACCTGCCCGAGCTGCCGCCCGAGCTGATCTTCCTGCCGAAGTGGTTCCCGCTCAACATCTACGACTTCGGCTGCTGGGCCCGGCAGACCATCGTGCCGCTCACCGTGGTCTCCGCCAAGCGGCCGGTGCGTCCCGCGCCCTTCCCGCTGGACGAGCTGCACACCGATCCCGCCCGGCCGAATCCGGTGAAGCCGCCCGCGCCCGTGGCGAGTTGGGACGGCGTCTTCCAGCGACTCGACAAGGCGCTGCACCTGTACCACAAGGTCGCCCCGCGCCGGCTGCGCGCGGCCGCCATGAACGTCGCCGCCCGCTGGATCGTCGAACGGCAGGAGAACGACGGCTGCTGGGGCGGCATCCAGCCCCCCGCCGTCTACTCGGTGATCGCCCTGCACCTGCTCGGCTACGACCTGGAGCACCCGGTCATGCGGGCCGGTCTCGAGTCGCTCGACCGCTTCGCCGTCTGGCGCGAGGACGGTTCGCGCATGATCGAGGCCTGTCAGTCGCCCGTCTGGGACACCTGTCTGGCCACCATCGCCCTCGCCGACGCGGGCCTGCCCGCCGACCACCCGGCGCTGGTGAAGGCCGCCGACTGGATGCTCGGCGAGGAGATCGTCAGGCCCGGCGACTGGGCCGTCCGCAGGCCCGAACTTCCCCCGGGCGGCTGGGCGTTCGAGTTCCACAACGACAACTACCCGGACATCGACGACACCGCCGAGGTCATCCTCGCGCTGCGCCGGGTCAAGCACCCGGACCCCTCCCGGGTCGAGGCCGCCGTCGCGCGCGGCGGCCGCTGGACCCTCGGCATGCAGTCGAGGAACGGGGCCTGGGCCGCCTTCGACGCCGACAACACCAGCCCCTTCCCCAACCGGCTGCCGTTCTGCGACTTCGGCGAGGTCGTCGACCCGCCCTCGGCCGACGTCACCGCCCATGTGGTGGAGATGCTCGCCTACGAGGGCAAGGCCCACCACCCCCGTACCCGCAGGGGAATCGCGTGGCTGCTCGCCGAACAGGAGCCGAACGGCGCCTGGTTCGGACGCTGGGGAGTCAACTACGTGTACGGGACAGGCTCGGTGGTCCCCGCGCTCACCGCCGCCGGACTGCCCCGCTCCCACCCCGCGATCCGCCGGGCCGTCGCCTGGCTGGAGTCCGTACAGAACGAGGACGGCGGCTGGGGCGAGGACCTGCGCTCGTACAAGGAGCAGCCCTGGATCGGGCACGGCGCCTCGACCGCCTCGCAGACCGCCTGGGCACTGCTCGCCCTGCTCGCGGCCGGCGGGCGCGAATCGAAGGCGGTGGAGCGCGGCATCGCCTGGCTCGCCGAGACGCAGGCCGCGGACGGCTCCTGGGACGAGCCGTACTTCACCGGCACCGGCTTCCCCTGGGACTTCTCCATCAACTACCACCTCTACCGCCAGGTGTTCCCGCTCACGGCGCTCGGCCGCTACGTGAACGGCGAACCGGCCGTCTCCAGGGAGGGGTGATGGGCGAAGAGCCGGGGTCTTCGGGCTCCGTGGCGCCGCTGCTGATCGCCTGCGCGCTCGGCATCGAGCAGCTCGCCCTGCGCAGCGGTGAACGGGCTGGAGCACTGGGGTCGTTCACCGTCGTCCGCACCGGCATGGGCCCGGCCCACGCCCGCCGGGCCGTCTCCCGGGCGCTCGACCGGGAACCCTGGCGGGACGCCGTCGTCATCGCCTCGGGCTTCTGCGCCGGGCTCGCCCCCGGGATGCACCCCGGGGACCTGATCGTCGCCGACGAGACCCGCGGCGAACCGGGAGGGCCCGACGGCGTCACCCCCTGCACCGGGACCGAGCTCCTGGTGCGGGCCCTGACCCGGGCGCTGCCCGGGCGGACCGTGCACACCGGCCCGCTGGCCGGCTCCGGCCATGTCGTCCGCGGCCACGAGCGGGCCGAGCTGCGCGCCACCGGGGCCATCGCGGTGGACATGGAGTCCGCCGCCACGCTCCGTACGGCACTGGACGCCGGACCCCGCCCGGTTGCGGCCGTACGGGTGGTCGTGGACGCTCCAGAACATGAACTGGTCCGGATCGGCACGGTACGCGGTGGAATATCGGCTTTCCGTGTTCTTCGTGCCGTCCTTCCCGCATTCTTCGAATGGCACCGTTCTTTGCTGCTCCCCAGGAGGTGAGCGAGTTATGGCCATGCCGCTCCGTCAGTCCATCCGGGTCGGGACCTACCTCATCGAACAGAAGCTCCGCAAGCGGGACAAGTTCCCTCTGATCGTCGAACTGGAGCCGCTGTTCGCCTGCAACCTCAAGTGCGAGGGCTGCGGAAAGATCCAGCACCCGGCGGGTGTGCTCAAGCAGCGGATGCCGGTCGCCCAGGCCGTCGGCGCCGTCCTGGAGTCCGGGGCGCCGATGGTCTCCATCGCGGGCGGCGAGCCCCTGATGCATCCTCAGATCGACGAGATCGTGCGCCAGTTGGTGGCGAAGAAGAAGTACGTCTTCCTCTGCACCAATGCGATGCTGCTGCGCAAGAAGCTGGAGAACTTCACCCCCTCCCCGTACTTCGCCTTCGCGGTGCACATCGACGGGCTGCGCGAGCGGCACGACGAATCCGTCGCCAAGGAAGGCGTGTTCGACGAGGCGGTGGCGGCGATCAAGGAGGCCAAGCGGCGCGGCTTCCGGGTCACCACCAACTCGACCTTCTTCAACACCGACACCCCGCAGACCATCATCGAGGTGCTCAACTACCTCAACGACGACCTCCAGGTCGACGAGATGATGATCTCGCCCGCCTACGCCTACGAGAAGGCCCCGGACCAGGAGCACTTCCTCGGCGTCGAGCAGACACGGGAACTCTTCAAGAAGGCCTTCGCGGGCGGTAACCGGGGCCGCTGGCGGCTCAACCACTCGCCGCTCTTCCTCGACTTCCTCGAAGGCAAGGCCGACTTCCCCTGCACGGCGTGGGCGATCCCGAACTACTCGCTCTTCGGCTGGCAGCGCCCCTGCTACCTGATGAGCGACGGCTACGTCCCCACATACCGGGAGCTGATCGAGGAGACCGACTGGGACAAGTACGGCCGCGGCAAGGACCCGCGCTGCGCCAACTGCATGGCGCACTGCGGCTACGAGCCGACCGCCGTCCTGGCCACCATGGGCTCGCTGAAGGAGTCCCTGAGGGCGGCCCGCGAGACCGTCCGGGGGTGAGCAGAGACGCTCGGGGAGCCCCTGCCGGGGCTCCCCGAGCGTGCAGCCGGGACAGCCGGGACAGCCGGGACAGTCGGAACACTGGGTCTACGGGCCGAAGGGGGCCGAGCATGACGATTCTGGAGAACATCCGGGGGCCGCGCGACCTCCGGCCGCTCAGCGACGCCGAACTCGCCGAACTGGCCGGGGAGATCCGGAAGTTCCTCATCCACGCGGTCGCCAGAACGGGCGGCCATCTGGGACCCAACCTCGGCGTGGTGGAGCTGACCATCGCGCTGCACCGGGTCTTCGACTCGCCCGACGACCGCATCCTCTGGGACACCGGGCACCAGAGCTATGTCCACAAACTCCTCACCGGACGCCAGGACTTCTCCAAGCTGCGCAGCAAGGGCGGACTCTCCGGCTACCCCTCCCGTGAGGAGTCGGAGCACGACGTCATCGAGAACTCGCACGCCTCGACCGTCCTCGGCTGGGCCGACGGCCTCGCCAAGGCCAACGAGGTCCTCGAGAAGGGCGACCACGTCGTCGCCGTCATCGGTGACGGCGCCCTCACCGGCGGCATGGCCTGGGAGGCGCTCAACAACATCGCCGCCGCCCGCGACCGGCCCCTGATCATCGTCGTCAACGACAACGAGCGCTCCTACGCCCCGACGATCGGCGGCCTCGCCCGCCACCTGGCCGCCCTGCGTACCAGCGACGGCTACGAGCGCGTCCTCGCCTGGGGCAAGGACGTCCTCCAGCACACGCCCGTGATCGGACAGCCGCTCTACGGCTCGCTGCACGGCGCCAAGAAGGGGTTCAAGGACACGTTCGCGCCCCAGGGGCTCTTCGAGGACCTGGGGCTGAAGTACCTCGGTCCCGTCGACGGCCATGACATCGGAGCCGTAGAGTCCGCGCTGCGTCGCGCCCAGCGCTTCCACGGGCCCGTCCTGGTGCACTGCCTCACCGAGAAGGGCCGCGGCTACCGGCCCGCCCTGGAGGACGAGGCGGACCGCTTCCACGCCGTCGGCGCCATGGACCCGCTCACCTGCGAGCCGCTCGCCCCGTCGGCCGGCCCCTCCTGGACCTCCGTCTTCGGGGACGCCATCGCCGAGATCGGGGCCGAGCGGCCGGACGTCGTCGCGATCACCGCGGCCATGCTCCACCCCGTCGGCCTGACGAAGTTCGCCGAACGCTTCCCCGACCGGGTCTGGGACGTCGGGATCGCCGAGCAGCACGCCGTCGTCTCGGCCGCGGGCCTGGCCGCCGGCGGACTCCACCCGGTCGTGGCGGTGTACGCGACCTTCCTCAACAGGGCCTTCGACCAGCTGCTCATGGATGTCGCCCTGCACGGGTGCGGCGTCACCTTCGTCCTCGACCGGGCCGGCGTCACCGGCACCGACGGCGCCTCCCACAACGGCATGTGGGACCTCTCCGTCCTCCAGGTCGTGCCGGGCCTCCGGATCGCCGCCCCGCGCGACGCCGAGCGGCTGCGCGACCAGCTCCGCGAGGCCGTCGCGGTCGCCGACGCCCCAACCTTGCTGCGCTTCCCCAAGGAGACGGTGGGGGAGCCGGTCCCGGCCGTCGGGCGGATCGGCGCCATGGATGTCCTGCTTGAGCCCTCGGAGCCGGACGCGGAGGTGCTGCTCGTCGCCGTCGGCGTCATGGCCGGCGTCTGCCTCCAGGCCGCCGACCTGCTCGCCGGACGCGGCATCCGCTGCACCGTCGTCGACCCCCGCTGGGTCAAACCCGTCGACGAGGCCCTCGCCCCGCTCGCCGAGCGGCACCGGCTGGTCGCCGTCGTCGAGGACGGCATCCGCACCGGCGGCGTCGGCGCGGCCGTCGGCCAGGCCCTGCGCGACGCGGGCGTCGACGTCCCCCTGAGGACCTTCGGGATCCCCGAGCAGTTCCTCGCCCACGCCAAACGCGGCGAGGTGCTCGCCGACCTCGGCCTCACCCCGGTGGAGATCGCCGGGAACATCAGCGCCGCACTGACCCGGAAGAAGGGGCGATGAGTGAAGAAGTGGCGACGAGCGAAGGATCGGCGATGAGCAAGGAGTTCGACCTCTCGGCACTGCTCGCCGAACGCGGCGCCGAGCGCTACGAGCTGCACACCCGGTACCTCAACCACCAGCTCCCGCGCATGCTGCACACCATCGGTTTCGACAAGGTCTACGAACGGGCCGAGGGCGCCCACTTCTGGGACGCCGACGGCGAGGACCACCTCGACATGCTGGCCGGCTTCGGCGTCATGGGCCTCGGCCGGCACCACCCCGTCGTCCGCAAGGCCCTCCACGACGTCCTGGACGCCCAGCTCGCCGACCTCACCCGCTTCGACTGCCAGCCGCTGCCCGGACTGCTCGCCGAGAAGCTGCTCGCCCACAGCCCGCACCTCGACCGAGTCTTCTTCGGCAACAGCGGTACGGAGGCGGTGGAGACCGCGCTGAAGTTCGCCCGGTACGCCACCGGGAGGCCCAGGATCCTCTACTGCACCCACGCCTTCCACGGCCTGACCACCGGCTCCCTCTCGGTCAACGGCGAGAAGTGCTTCCGGGACGGCTTCGCTCCGCTGCTGCCCGACACGGCGATCGAGCTCGGCGACCTCGACGCCCTGGAGCGCGAGCTGCGCAGGGGGGACGTGGCCGGGTTCGTCGTCGAACCCATCCAGGGCAAGGGGGTGCACGAGGCCCCGCCCGGCTTTCTGCGCGCCGCCCAGGAGGTGCTGCACCGGCACGGCGCCCTGCTGATCGCCGACGAGGTGCAGACCGGGCTCGGCAGGACCGGCGACTTCTACGCGTACCAGCACGAGGACGGCGTCGAACCCGACCTGCTCTGTGTCGCCAAGGCGCTCTCCGGCGGGTACGTGCCGGTCGGCGCGACGCTCGGCAAGGACTGGATCTTCAAGAAGGTCTACTCGTCCATGGACCGCGTCCTCGTCCACTCCGCCAGCTTCGGCTCGAACGCCCAGGCGATGGCCGCCGGGCTCGCCGTGCTCTCGGTCATGGAGAACGAGGGGACGGTGGCGCACGCGCGCCGGATCGGCGAGCTGCTGTCCTCGCGCCTGAGGGAGCTCGTGCCGCGCTACGAGCTGCTGCACGAGATCCGCGGGCGCGGGCTGATGATCGGGATCGAGTTCGGGCGGCCCTCGTCACTCGGGCTGCGCAGCCGGTGGACGATGCTGCAGGCGGCCCGGAAGGGTCTCTTCGCACAGATGGTCGTGGTGCCGCTGCTCCAGCGCCACCGGATCCTGACGCAGGTGTCGGGGGACCATCTGGAGGTGATCAAGCTGATTCCGCCACTGATCATCGACGAGGCGGACGTGGACCGCTTCGTGACCGCGTTCACGGCCGTGATGGACGACGCCCACGGTGGTGGCGGGCTGATGTGGGACTTCGGAAAGACGCTGGTCAAGCAGGCGGTCGCGCAGCGCTGATTCCCCGAGCGTGATCCGATCGTCCGGGCCGGCCGGTCCGAGCCGGTAGAGGCGCAGAGCCCCGTCGCCGAGCTGTGCCTCGGCGGCGGCGCCCCGCATCTGCGCTGAGCCATTCGAAAGGGGCCGATATGTCCGATTAGGGTCACGCCTCGACGACGAGGCGCTCGCGCAGCCGCGCGCGGGTCTCCGGGGCGAGCTTCAGGCCGTCGGTGAGGTAGCTCTCCACCGTTCCCCAGGTCTGCTCCATCGTCTCGAACGCGGCCCGCAGATACTCCACCCGCGCGTCGAACAGCGGGCTGATCAGCTCCATCACCTCGGGCGACATCGCGTCCGCGGAGGTGGAGCTGCGGCGCACCTTGTAGCGGCGGTGCGGATCGTTCGACTTCACGTAGTCGGCCTCGATCGCCTCGCGCTCGACACCCACCGCGAGCAGCGAGATGGCGATGGACAGGCCCGCCCGGTCCTTGCCGGCCGCGCAGTGCATGAGCGCGGGGACGCTGTCCTCGGCCAGTGCGTGCAGGACGCGGCTGTGCTCCGCCGTCCGCTCAACCATCATCTTCCGGTACGAATTGGACATTCGCTCGGCCGCCTTGCCGTCACCGAGGATGCCGCGGAGCTGCTCCAGCTCGCCGCTCCTGACCAGCTTCCAGAACTCCTTGCCGTCGGCCGGGTCGTTGAGCGGGATGTTCACGTTCCGTACACCGGGAAGTTCGACATCCGGGCCCTCTATCTTGAGGTCGGCCAGATTGCGGAAGTCGAAGATCGTGTGGAGCCCGAGGGCCGAGAGGAATGCGGCGTCCTCCTCGGTGGCGTGCGCGAGGTGGCCACTGCGGAAGAGGCGTCCGAATCGCACCGAATTGCCGTCCACGGTCGGCAGTCCGCCCACGTCCCGGAAGTTGCGTACCCCGGTGAGCTCGGGTTCGGTCGACGGGACCTGCGGCAGCTGCTGCGTCACGAGTGCTCCTGAAGGTTGACGGATCGAGATCACTTCCGGATCGATTCCTCGGGCAATCATCCCGGGTGGCGCGGCCCCCGTGCACCCCTGGGCAGAGGAATGGGTGTTCTGTCCGAATTGGGCCGTTAGGTATAACGCGCCCTGGTTGCAGGGGAGATGGGATTCGGTGCGTGAGCAGCGTCATATCAGTGACGGAACGTGCCTGATCGTCTTCCGTAATCCCCTTACCGGAAAAGGAAATCGAGGTTCCGTCATCCACGGAGGGTGACCGGAATTCGGCGTAAATATCACGCCCCGGATTGCGAAGAGAAACCGGCGGCTTGTTCGCCTCGACCCGCTCGTCTAGCGTCACCGTCACTCCGGTCGGACCGCCGAATCCTGCCACCGTCCGGAATCCGCACCCACCCACGTACGGCAGGAGCGGGGGACCCAGGTAGTACGCCGTTCCGGTCGTGCCGGACGGCTCGGGGTAAAGCCGCGTGAAAACGCGGCCGGACATCTCCAGTCCGAACCCGACAGCTCACCTCGCAGGCGACGGAGAGGAATTCGCCATGCCCGCGAAGGGTAAGCACCGCCGTCCCAAGGTCAACCCGATCACGCGCGGATTCGTCGCCGCCGGTACCGGTGGCGCCGTCGTCGCCCTGCCTCTGCTCGGTGCGACCGGAGCCCACGCCGCCGACAAGGCCGCCCCGTCCGTGACGCCCGAGCAGGCCGTCGCCGCGGCCCCCGCCGCTCCTGCGAAGGCCGCGCCCGCCAAGGCCCCGGCCGCCAAGCCGAAGACGTACTCCGTCGTCCCCGGCGACTACCTGTCGAAGATCGCCGCCGAGCACCACCTCGCGGGTGGCTGGAAGAAGCTCTACGCGGACAACCGCGAGGTCGTCGGCGAGAACCCGTCGCTCATCTTCCCCGGCATGAAGCTCACCCTCGGCGCCAAGTCGAAGGCGAAGGCGGCGCCCAAGGCCCCGGCCCCCAAGGCCGCCCCGAAGGCCGCGCCCAAGGCGGAGAAGTCCTCCACCGGCTCGGGCGAGTCCCGCAGCTCGCGCTCCACCGAGCGCAGCACGGTGGAGTCCACCCAGGCCGCCCCGGCTGCTCCGGCCGCCCCCGCGCAGACCTCGTCCTCCGGCTGGGTCGCCCCGGTCGGCGGCGGCGTCTCCACCCCGTACCGGGCCTCCGGCTCGATGTGGTCCTCCGGCTACCACACCGGTGTCGACTTCATGGCCTCCTCCGGCACCTCGGTCAAGGCCGTCGGCGCGGGCACCGTCCACTCCGCCGGCTGGAGCGGCGCCTACGGCAACGAGGTCGTCATCCAGCACGCCGACGGCACGTACTCCCAGTACGCGCACCTCTCCTCCCTCTCCGTCTCCGCGGGCCAGACCGTCTCCGGCGGCCAGGAGATCGGCCTGTCCGGCTCGACCGGCAACTCCAGCGGTCCGCACCTGCACTTCGAGATCCGCACCGGACCGAGCTACGGCTCGGACATCGACCCGCTGGCGTACCTTCGCCAGCACGGCGTCGGTATCTGACACACCAGCAGCACCCCGCAGGGGCCCGGCACTTCCGTGTGCCGGGCCCCCGCGGCGTATTCCGGCTTGGTGGAATCTTGACCGGTGGCGTATATCACCCGGCGTCAACCCTTCCTTACGGTCGCGTAGGTCACATCCGTAAGGGAAAGATGTGCTCCTGTGGCAGACGATTCGAGATCAGAGAACACGCACGCATTCGGGTCGTACGCGGCGATCGGCGACAGCTTCACCGAGGGCGTGGGCGACCCCGGGCCCGACGGGAAGTACGTCGGCTGGGCAGACCGTTTCGCGGTCCTGCTCGCCGACCGACTGCCGGAGCACGACGCATTCCGTTACGCCAACCTCGCCGTACGCGGCCGGCTTCTCGACCAGATCGTGGAGGAGCAGGTCCCCAGGGCGAAGGAGCTCGGCCCCGACCTGGTGAGCTTCTGCGCGGGCGGCAACGACATCATCCGCCCCGGCACCGACCCCGACGACGTCGCCGAGCGCTTCGAGCGCGCCGTCGCCGATCTGACGTCGGCCGTCGGCACGGTGATGGTGACGACCGGCTTCGACACCCGCGACGTCCCCGTCCTCAGGCATCTGCGCGGCAAGATCGCCACGTACACGGCCCACGTCCGGGCCATCGCCGACCGCTACGACTGCCCGGTCCTCGACCTGTGGTCGCTCAAGTCCGTGCAGGACAGGCGGGCCTGGGACGACGACCGGCTGCACCTTTCGCCCGAGGGTCACACCCGGGTCGCGCTGCGCGCCGCCCAGGTCCTCGGCATGGACGTACCGGCCGACCCGGACCAGCCTTGGCCGCCGCTCCCGCCGCGCGGCACGCTGGAGGTGCGCCGCGACGACATCCACTGGGCCAAGGAGTACCTGGTCCCGTGGATCGGCCGGCGCCTGCGGGGCGAGAGCTCGGGCGACCACGTGGCCGCCAAGCGCCCCGACCTCATGCCGCTTTAGTCACCGGGAGGACGCCGGGATCCGCTCCAGGACACCGCCCGCGAACACGTCGTACAGCGGCAGCGTCTCCAGATGGACGTAGCCGATGTGGCAGTCGCAGACGGCGAGCGGACAGGCGCGCGGGCGCAGGGCGGCACGGTACGAACCGTCGTACAGGTTGCCGAGCTCGGCCTTCACGAAGTGGCAGCGGCGCACGGTCCCGTCGCCGTCCACGGAGATCACCGACTCACCGGTCCGGCAGGGGAGGCCGGCGGAGCGGTGCGGACGGCGACTGTACGGGAAGAGGGGGTCGAGGGCCGTCCAGCCCTCGGCCTCCTCGTCCGTGTACGTATGGCCGTCGGCCGCGTTCACCCACAGATAGACCTCGGGCGGGAGGTCGTCCCGCAGCCGCCGGGCGTGCTCCCAGTGCTCCGGCAGGCCGACGATCCCGACGCTGAACCGCGTGCCCCGGGCCGCCAGCTCGCGGCACTTGCCGAGGAAACGGTCGTACGGCGTCTGCCCGGGGTGGTACGTGCACCAGAGCGCGAGGGTCGCGGGATCGGCCTCGGCCGGCCAGTCGGTGCGGCAGCTCAGGTTGGTCTGGATCGCCACCCGCTCGATGTGCGGCAGGTGCGACAGCTCGACGAGCGTGCGCCGGTACCAGGACCGGACCAGGCCCTCGCCCCACGGCGTGAACAGAATCCTCAGCCGGTCGCCGCTCTGCGCCGCCGCCCACGCGGCGAACCGCTCCAGCGCGGCCCGGTCGGCGCGCAGCTGCTCGCGGCTGTCGCGGCGCTTGGCGAAGGGGCAGTAGGGACAGTCGTAGTCGCAGGAGGCGAGCGGGCCCCGGTAGAGGATCGTCAGGTCCATGGCGGGCACCCCGCTACTTCGGCTCGTAGGCGGCCATCGCCGCCCGGACGGCCGGGGAGAACAGAGCGGGGCCGAGCGCGTCCGAGTGGGCCAGGCCCTCGGGGGAGAGCCGCAGCAGACCGGCGGGTGCCGCCGGATCCAGCCAGCCGAGCGCCTCGAACCGGCCCAGTTCGGCCGGGAAGTCGGAGAAGGGCGAGGCGCCGAACCGCTCCTCGTACTCCAGGGTGGACATGCCCCGGGCCTGGAGGAGGGACTGGAGTAGATGACGGCGCCGGGCTTCGTCCGCGTCGACGGGCCGGCCCACCTGGGCCCGCGTGAAGTCTTCCGTCTCGGCGTACGCGTCGATGATCGAGCGGACCTTCCCCATGTCGACGGCGTAGTCGAAGGAGTAGTGCAGCGAGGAGGTGTACGAGCGGGCCCCGCAGCCCAGGCCGATCATCCCGTCCGTCTGGCAGGCGTAGTCGTCGGCGCCCTGCGGCGGGGCGTCGGCGCGCCGGAACATCCGCATCGACACCTGCTCGTAGCCCCGCGCGAGCAGATGGTCCCGGCCGTGGCGGTAGAGCCGCAGCCGCTGCTCGTCCCACGCGCGGTCGGCGGTCGCGGCGAGCCGGCCGAGGCCGGTGAGGGGCCGGACGTAGAGCGGGTAGAGGTACAGCTCCTCGGGCCGCCAGGCGAGGGCGGCGTCCAGGGAGTGGGTCCAGGTCCGCTCGGTCTGGCCGTCGATGCCGTAGATCAGATCGATGTTGAGGACGGGGACGCCGGTGTCCCGGATGCGGGCGAGCGCGGACTCGACGTCGGCGCGGCGCTGCGGGCGCACGGCGGCGCGGGCCTCGGCCTCCACGAAGCTCTGCACGCCGATGCTGAGCCGGGTGGCTCCGCGCTCGGCGAGGACCGCGAGCCGGTCGGCGGTCGCCGTCGAGGGGGACGTCTCGACGGACAGGGGGATCGCGCGCAGGTCGGCCCCCATCCGCTTCTCGGCGATGTCGCAGAGCCGCTCCAGTTCGCCGGCAGTGAGGAACGTGGGCGTGCCGCCACCGAAGGCAGCTGTGGCGAAGCGGACCGGCGCGCTGTCACCGAGCGCGTCGCGGACGGCGGTCGCCTGGCGGTCGAGGGCGTCGAGGTAACGGGTCGTCAGCTCGTCCGGGGCGCCGATCCGGGTGAAGAGGTTGCAGAAGCCGCAGCGGACCTCGCAGAACGGTATGTGCGCGTAGAGGGAGAGGGCGTCCTTCGGCTCGTCCCGCCAGAGCGTGGCGAGCTCGGGCGCCGGGTCGGGGAGAGGGCGGTACGCGGTCTTGTGCGGGTAGGCGTAGACGTAGCTCTCGTACGGTCGCGGGGTCTCGGTCATGCGACGTCCTCCCGCGCGGGGCCGTCGAGGAAGAAGTGGGCGTACGGGACGGTCCAGACGACCTCGTGACCGAGCCGGTGACCGGTGAAGCCGTCCTCTCCGTACGCGGTGCCGTGGTCCGAGCAGACGATCGCGAAGCAGCGTCGGCGGCTGCTCATGGCGGCGAAGAGACGGCCGATGTGCCGGTCGACGTACTCGAGCGCCGCCGCGTGCGAGGCGCGGGTGTCGCCCGACTCCCGGGTCGCGCCGGGGAGATGGAACCAGTTGGGCTGGTGCAGCGCAGAGACGTTGACGAAGAGGAAGAGCCGCTGCTCTCGAGGGAGGGCGGCGACGATCTCCTCGGCGCGGGCCACCTGGGACTCGAAGGAGGTGGGGGAGGTGACGCCGAAGGCGGGCTCCCAGTGGCTCTCCTGGAAGAGGCCGGGCAGGACGGAGCCGAGCGGGCCCTGGCCGTTGAAGAAGCCGACGCCGCCGACGCAGGCGGTGCGGTAGCCCTCCTTCGCCAGACCGGAGACGAGATCGGGGGTGTCGTGGACGAAGGTGCCCTCGGCGGTGGTCTCGCTGCCCGCGAACCGTGCGGCGAAGAGGCGGGGGTGCGGGCCGGGGGTGGCCGGGGTCGGCAGGAAGCCCGCGAAGATCGCCTGGTGGGAGGCGTACGTGAAGCTGCCGGGCGCGTGCCGGCGCTCCCAGCGGCCGCCGGGGAGATGCCGGGCCAGGTTCGGGATGCGGCCGGCGGCGGCGAGCTCGGCCGCCACGTCGTACCGGAGGGTGTCGAGCGTGATCAGGAGGAGGTCGTGACTGCCCACGATCTCGTTCATGTCGGGTGCGGGCTGCGGGTTCACGTGGTGCTCGTTCCTGTGGTGCGGGTGGTGCGAGTGGTGCGATTGGTGCGGGTGGGGCTTTCGCGGAGGAGCGCGGCGACCTGGGCGGCGTACGTGTCCAGGCCCTCCGCGCCGCTGCCCGGGAGGCCGGTGAGCCCGGGGAGGAGGTCGCCGAAGGCGTTGACCTCGCCGACGGCGAAGCGCCGCCAGCCGACGGCCGGAAGCAGATCGACACCGACGCACCGCGTGCCGGGGAAGGCGGCGGCGGCCCGCTCGCAGACGTCGAGCGCGTCCGCCCACCGGCCGCCCGCGCCGGTGACCGCCGCGCGCACGGCGCCCAAGTCACCCCGGGCGCCGCCGAGATGGAGGTTGGTCATCGGGGAGCGGCTGGTCCTGACGACGGCATGGGTGGCGCGCCCGTCGATCACCACCACCCGCAGATCGGCCGCCCTGCCGCCCTGCGTCGCCTTCGGCAGCCAGCGTTCGATGTGCAGCCCGTCGGGGGCGAGGGCATCCACGATGGCGGCGACCTCGCGCTCCGTCGTGTAGCGGCGTACCCGAAGGGAGTTGAAGAGGTGTCCCTCCGGGGCGCGTTCCACGGAGGTGGTGGCCTGCACCCGGCCGGCGCCGTTCGTCTCCAGGGCCAGCACCCCCGAGGCGGACGAGCCGTGGGCGAGTTTCACGAACACCCGCCGCAGCCCCGATGCCGCCATCAGGGAGCGGACGTCCGCCCAGCCCCGCACGGGCGGGGCACCGGCCCCGGACGTCGGAGAGTCCGGCACTGGGACCTTGGCCTCGCGCAGCCGGGCATGCGCGAGCCGCTTGTCGAACAGCACCGCCAGCTCGGCCGGGTCGTCGACCAGGACCGCCCCGGCGTCGGCGATGCTCCCGGCGAGTCGCGCCGTGGCGGCCGTGAAGGCCTCGTACCAGCGGCCCGTGCCCTCGACCCGGGTCGGGTCGTCCGTGCCGCGCAGGAGCCGGTCGACGTCCGGATCTTCACCGGGCGACTCCAGCCGGACCGTCTCGCCCGGGCGGAACCGCGCCCCGCCCCGCAGGACGTCGAGCCAGGACTCGACCCGCGCCTCGGGCAGCCCGGCGGCCCGCACCGCGTCGCGGAAGAACGCGACTCGGCGGTTGCCCGGATTACCGACCACGACGAGGCGAGGCTGTGCGGGGGGCGGGGAAGGTGTCATTCGGCGACCGCGACGTACCGGTAGATCTCGCCGTCGCCGTCGTCCTCCGGCTCCTGCGCGTCGTCGACGTCGACCGTCACCCCGTACGGCGTGAGGGTGTCGACGATCCGCTCGCTCATCTTCTCGGAGAGGTAGTGGTGCGAGAGGTCGAGGTGCGTGAGGTGGGTCAGCGGCTGGCCCACGAGCAGCGCCTCGGCGCCCTCGTCGGTGAGCGTGCCCATCGACAGGTCGAGACGTTCGAGCCGGGCGACCACCGGGGCGCTCGCCACGGCGGCGGCGATCTCGTCCTGGAGGACGCTGTTGCGCAGCGCGAGGCGGCGCAGGGCGGGGAGGCCGGTGCCGGCGAGCAGCGGCGCCAGGTCGGCGACCGAGGAGTCGCCGCCGTACTCGTCGGTGCCGAGCCACAGTTCGAGGCTCTCCAGGGCCGGCAGGTCACTGGCCGCGATGCCGCGCACGACCTCGGCACCGAGTCCGCCGGACTCCACCACGAGCGTGCGCAGACCGGCGTGCTTGATCGCCGGGAAGACGAGTCCCGTGCCTCCGCGCACGCCGAACTCCCGCAGGCGGGGGTAGGCGGCGAGCAGCGGGGTCACGTCCGACTGCTGGATCCAGCTGATCTCGCAGTCCTCGAAGCCCATGTCCCCGAGGAACAGCGCCTCCAGGCCGGTGAGCCGGTCGGCGGCCGCCTCGACGAGCGCGGTGACGATCGCCTCGGACGAGGTGTCGTACGCCTCGTCCCAGCCACCGACGACCAGCGCGCGGACCCCGTTCGTGTCGACGGCCGCGAGGAAACGGGCGAAGACCTGTTCCCACTGCTCGTCGTCGGGTTCGCAGTACGTCGGGGCGGAGACGCGCCAGGCGACGGAGGCCGCGTCCGGCAGTTCGACGGTGGAGTCACGGTCCGGGAACTCGAACACGGGAAGGCCGTGCAGCTCCTGCATATACCCCGAAATGGTCATGAGTGCTCCAGACACCGGACGGCGTTGACCGCGTTGATCGGCTGACGCGAGAAGTTGTACCAAGCCGCGCTGACAACGCGGTGCGCCGGGGGCGGCGGGAGGGCGTTGTCAGTGGCTGCCAGTGGCCGACTGGTGTGCGGGCCGGGCCCGTTCGGGCTCCTCCAGCTGGAACTGCCCGCGGGCGGAGGGGTGGTGTATGAGAAGTACGCCGCGCCGCTTCACGCCGGCGTGGGGTCCGTCGTGTCCAGGGAGGGGAGGCCGAGCTCGCGGGCCAGGGCGGCGTCGGCCCATTCCAGCATGGCGGCGCGGGAGAGCGACCCGGCGTACGACGTCATCTGCACGGCGAGGCCGTCCAGGAAGGCCGTCAGCCGCCAGGCCGCGGCGGCCGGTTCCGGGCACGGGAACTCGCCGGCTGCCGCACCCTCGGCGATCACCCTCGTCAGGGCCGCCTTCCACTGCTGGTCGAGCGCCCCGGCGACCTCGCGCAGCGCCGGTTCACGCAGACAGGCCGCCCAGCCCTCGATCCACAGCCGCCAGCCCTTGGCCTGCCCGGAGGGGGCGTACCACCGGACGGCCGCGCGCAGCCGTCGCAGGGCGGTGGTCCGCCGCCCCAGGAGCCGGCGCAGATGCGCGAGGTCGGCCTCGGCGGCGTACGAGAAGGCCTCCGCGACGAGCTTCTCCTTCGTCGAGAAGTGGTAGAGCACCAGCGCGTTGCTGACCCCGAGGGCCGAGGCGACATCGGCGATCCGGACGGCCGCCACGCCCCGTGCCTCGATCTGCTGGACGGCGGCGCGGAGCAGCTCTTCGCGCCGTTCCGCCACGCTCAACCGCACTCTCGCCACGCCCGTCAGATTACACAGAACATGCCAACGGCAAGATCATCTTCGTTCGGCGCTCGCTGCTACTGAATGATGATTCAGTATCGCCCATCCGCCCCGGCCGTGATCGGCGCGGGCCGCCCATAATGGAACGACCCCGACCATCAGGAGGACCCGTGACCGGCACCGGCTCCGACCATTCGCTGCGGGCCAGGCTGCGCGCCCTGCGGCCCGAGGCCTTCGGCGCCGATCCCACGGGGGAGCGCCTCGCGCGCATCCGCCGCTCGCCGAATTTCGTGGACGGTGTCTTCCAGAACCCCGTGGCCTCCCGGACCAGGCCCGGCGGGTCCACCGTCGAGTTCGCGAAGATCTACTTCCAGAAGGAGGCCCGGGCCCGCCGTGCCCCCACCGGCACGATCCCGGTCCACGCCACCACCCTGGCCGACCTCGCCAAGCCCCCGGTCTCCGGCCTCCGGCTCACCTGGATGGGGCACTCCAGCGTCCTCGCCGAGGTCGACGGCCACCGGGTCCTCTTCGACCCCGTGTGGGGCGACCGCTGCTCGCCCTTCGCCTTCGCCGGGCCCCAGCGCCTGCACCCCGTGCCGCTGCCGCTCGCCGCGCTCGGCCCGGTCGACGTCGTCGTGATCTCCCACGACCACTACGACCACCTCGACCTGCCCACGATCAGGGCGCTGGCCTCCACGGACACCCTCTTCGCGGTACCGCTCGGCGTGGGCGCCCACCTGGAGCACTGGGGAGTGCCCGCCTCGCGCCTGCGCGAACTGGACTGGAACGAATCCACCGAGGTCGGCGACCTGCGCCTGACCGCGACGCCCGCCCGCCACTTCTGCGGCCGCGGCCTGCGCAACACCCAGCACACCCTCTGGGCGTCCTGGGCCGTCGAGGGCCCCGAGCACCGCATCTACCACAGCGGCGACACCGGGTACTTCCCCGGCTTCGCGGAGATCGGCGCGGCGCACGGCCCCTTCGACGCGACCATGATCCAGATCGGCGCGTACAGCGAGTTCTGGCCCGACATCCACATGACCCCCGCCGAGGGCGTCCAGGCCCACCTCGACCTCCAGGGCGGCCGCCCGCACGGCGTGCTCCTTCCGATCCACTGGGGCACCTTCAACCTGGCCCCGCACGCGTGGGCGGAGCCAGGTGAGTGGACGAAGGATGCGGCCGAGGAGGCCGGCCAGGCGGTGGCGTTGCCGCGTCCCGGTGAGCCGTTCGAGCCTGCGGGGAAGCTGCCCGGAGACCCTTGGTGGCGCGTTGTGGCTCAGCCCATCGCGCACCCGTGGCGTCGCCCCAAGGTCGGGAGCGCGGGGACGGAGGACCCGGTTCGCGGAGACCTGGATCTCGCAGGTGAGCGATGACCCCGGATGCAGAGCTGGCGCGGATGGCTCGTTTATGGGTGCGAATCAGCCCGGCGACGTAGCCGAATAGGAACTCAGGCGGCCAGGAACGGCTTGATGGTGCGAACGAGTTCCTCGGGGTGATCGAGCTGCGGTGTGTGCGTGCCCGGGGTCCGCAGCAGCTCGGTCCCGAGGCGGGCGGCGAGCCAGGTGCCGACCTCGTGGAAGAACGGCGGGGAGTCCTGGCTGGTCAGGGCTCGGGTGGACGCGGTGATGCCGGCGAGTGCCGCGTCGTCCGGTCGGTATGGCTCGAACGTGCCCATCTCGACGCCGAAGAGCGTCTCGCCGTTCGCGAGCATCCTCTGGCGCAGTCCCGGCTCCAGCTGCTCCCAGGCGGCGTCGCCGGAGGCGAACCGCATGAAGTGCTCGACGGCCGCCGCCGGGCCTCCGGCGGCCATGCCTGCTTCGACGACGGCCTTCACGGGGGCCTGGGCCTCGCCCGGGTTCTTCACCACGGACACCAGCGGGGGGTCGTGCAGTACCGCGCTACGGACGACGTCGGGATGGCGGAGGAGCAGGTCCAGGGCGATGACGGCCCCGTAGCTGTTGCCGAACACGGCAGCTGGAGCGAGCCGGAGCGCTGTGAGCAGGGCGGCCGCGTCGTCCGCCTGCTCGGCCACCGAGGTCGTCTGCCACCCGGCGGGACGCGGGCTGCGGGAGTTGCCCCGCCGGTCGTAGGTGAGCAGGGTGAACTCGTCGGTGAGCAGGCCCGAGACCCGGTCGAAGATGTCGGCGTCGCCACCTGCGCCGGCGATGAGCAGCACCGACGGGCCGGTGCCGCGCAGGTCGTAGTAGATGTCCGTCCCGTTGACGGCGATCGACAGCATGGCCTCCCCTTCACTCGGCGCGGGTCTTCCCGCCCTGCGCCCGGATCCTGCCGGTCCGGCCACCCGTGCACATCGGACGCGGCGCGCGGTGTCGCCTGCGCGTGGGCGTGTCGAGGGGCTGAACGGGGGCCGCCGCGTTACGGCTCCCGAGCGGGCACGAGACCCGCTTGACGCCGCAGTCACGACTACGTGCGGTGGGCACCACCACGTTGTTCGCCGCCTTGGAGGTGGCGACCGGCGAAGGTCGCTCCACCGGAGGCACCGTGCGGTAGTACTGCGGAGCCCCTTGGGCGGCAGGGCTTGGACAGCTCCACCTGGATGCCGCTGCCCCCTGGCGGCCCCGTGCCCTTCGCCGGGTCAGCCGCTGATGGCGTCGAGCACCACCTGGGTGACCTGCTCCGGGTCGTCGGACATCGGTGAGTGCCCGCAGCCCTTGAGCGAGACGTGCCGGGCACCTGGAAGCAGTCGTGCTGCCCTGAGTGCCTGGTGGGGTGGGGTCATCAGGTCCCGTGTGCCCCAGCCGACCGTGACCGGGACCGGGACCTCAGGGGTGAAGGCCCGCAGCCGGTAGGCGCGCACAGCGCGCCGCGTCGGCTCGAAGCCGGGCGAGCGGACCAGGTTGCGCAGCGCGCCGGCCGCCGCCGCCTCCGGGATCCGCCAGGGCCGGGCGGAGAGCTGCCAGAAGGCCACGGTGCGCCCGATCGGATGTTCGGCGATCCAATCGGGGCGTGCAGCGCAGGCTCGTGCCATCGCGTGGGCGACGCGGAGCGAACCGAGAGCGTAGGCGGCCTCGGGGCCGGTCCACAGCCCGATGGGGGACAGCGCGACGGCGCTGCCGACCGCGCCGCTGCGGGCCAGTTCCAGGGCGACGGCCCCACCGAGTGAGTTGCCCACGACGGGCGGGCGGGTGAGGCCGACGCCGGGGAGCCACTCGGCGACGGCGGTGGCCAGCGCCTCGACGGTGGGTGTGGTCCCTTCGGGGAGCGAGGGACTGTCGCCGAAGCCCGGGAGGTCGACGGCCACCACTTCGTGCTCGCGGGCGAGACGCTCCAGGACGGACGCCCAGCCATCCCGGTCGAGTTGGAGGAGGACCACCAGGGGCGGCCCGCTGCCGAGCCGCTGCGACGCCAGTTGCATGTCCGGCATGTCCGCATCGTAGGGGGACAGTCCAGGACGCGCACCCGTGCACGGAAGCACGCGTCGGTGGTCTGTCACGCCCTCTCCCTCGGCTCGGGTTCCAGGTGCAGTAACCAGAACCCAGCGTGATCCGGAAGGCAAGCCCTCCCGTACTGGCGCGGTGTCCATCCGTACGGTTCGGCAGGCGGCCGGGAACCGTCACGCCTAGGCTTGATGTCCGGAAAATCCCTCTCTCGGGTCCCGGGATGGAGGCGCGATGCTGCGGACACCGGTGTGCGGAGTATTGGGCATCGAGGTGCCGATCGTGCAAGGGCCGCTCGGAGGGCCCTGGCAGCAGAGCATGCGGCTTGCCGCGGCAGTCAGCAACGCCGGGGCGCTCGGCAGTGTCCCCACCACGCTGCGCACCCCTGCGCAGGTCCGTGACGACGTGCGTCGGCTGCGAGATCTCACCGACCGGGCGTTCGCGCTGAACATGACCCGGCGGCCGTTCGACCCCGAGGTCTTCGACGCGGTGATCGCCGAGGCCCCACCGGTGTTCTCCTTCGCGCTCGGCGAGCCGGATGACCTGGTGAACCGCGTCCACGATGCCGGCGCGATCTTTCTGCAGCAGGTGACGACGGTCGAGCAGGCGGTGCGCGCGGCCGAGGCCGGCGTCGACGTGATCAGCGCGCAGGGCACCGAATCCGGCGGGTTCTGCGGCGATGTCAGCACGATGGCGCTGGTGCCGCAGGTCGTCGACGCCGTCCGGCCGCTGCCGGTACTCGCCTCCGGCGGCGTCGCCGACGGCCGGGGCATCGCCGCCGCACTGGCCCTGGGGGCGCAGGGCGTGAACATCGGCACCCGGTTCCTGGCCTCGGCCGAATGCGGGGTCAGCGACGGCTGGAAGGCGGCCATCGTCTCCGCCGCAAGTCAGGACGCTGTCAAAGTGGCGTTCGTCGAGCACATTCTGCCGCCGCCGACCGAGGGTGGGTACATGACCGTCCCCCGGTCGCTGCGCACGCGGTTCGTCGAGGAGGGGAACGCGCACCCCGAAGCGGCCGCCGCCCAGGCCGAGGCGTTGCGCACCGAGGTGATGACGTCGATGCGCGACGGCACGGCGCACGAACTGATCCCGTTGACGGGCCAGACCGCCGGCCTCGTCCGCGACATCGCCCCGGCCGCCGAACTCGTCCACCGGCTGATCACCGAGGCAGAGGCGACGCTACGCGCTCTCGCCGACCTGGTGTCGGCGAAGAACGGCGCGGATGAACCCAGGTAGGCACGGGTGACGTCGGCGTCTTGCAGCAGGATGCCGACCCGAGCCCACTCTTCCCGCCGCGGCAACGAGCCGAACACATCGGGAGCGAACTCCGACAACTGACCCTGGAGCGGCTCCACCTCCCCCAACGTCATACCCGGAGGATGCCCACTGCCAGGCGAGATCCCCCGACGTGACGAAGCGCTACTAGGCAGCTCGGTTGGTCCTGCGGCCCCGCACCGCCCAGGCCCCGGCCGTGAGCGCGAGCCCGCTCCCGGTTGACCGGCGCGAGGGTGGCGACGTATCCCGGCGCGGGGCCCTGGCCCGCCAGGAACAGGGGCACGTGCGCGTCGTCCGCGGTACTGCCCGTGGGCGGTGCCGCCTCGGGGGACCGGGTACAAGCCGGGCCCCGGGCGGCGCGCCTGTGATGCTTGGCGGGTTACCCGGACGAGGTGAACGAGTAGGGGGCGCTGCCCTTGAAGTACGTGCCGTCATCGACATTGCCGAGTTCGGCGTCAGGCCGGCCGGCGGGTCGCCGACAGGGTCAGGGACCGCACCCACGGCTCGTGGGAGAGGGCCTCGACCCCGCGGCGCGAGAGGGTGCCGGTGAGAACCGTCCGGTTCGGGGCCCGGACGTCCACCCCCGCGCCGCGCAGCACCTCGCGCTGTGCCGTCGTGGGCGCCCGCTCCAGGAGAACGGTCACCAGGAGGTTCCTTGCCTCCGGATCGCCGTCGGTGGCGTCCACGGCGGCTGCGAGGGACACACTCAGCTTTCCGTAGTCCATGCCGTCGATTGTGCCCGCGGTTCTCACAGAAGGGCAGCGTCGACCAGCCCATGACCCCACTTGGGGTCGAACGCTCCCGCGACCCCGCCGGGGATCGCCGCCGCGGCCGTCAGGGCCGAGAGCACCTTCCCGGGGTCCGCACCGGGATCGTCCTCCAGGAGCAGCGCGGCGAGTCCCGCGATGAACGGGCATGCCATGCTCGTGCCCTGGAACGCCACATGGCGATCGTCGAGCATGAAGGCCCTGCGCAGGCCGACGGCGTCGCGGGAGAGCGCGGAGACGATCATCGCTCCTGGGGCGGTGACATCGGGTTTGGGTACGTCGTCCCGGCGCGGCCCCTCGCTGCTGAAGCCCGCGATGTCGTCCGCGACCAGCCACGTCGCCTCGCGCAGCGTGCCGTCGATGTCCTGCCACCGCGTGCGGGTCGTGGACGCCGCCACGGTGATCGCCGAAGTGGCCGCGCCCGGCGAACCGATCTTGAGCGCGTCGTGCACGGTCGGGCCGCTGAACTGCGGCTGGGGCTTCGCCTCCGCCGTGCCCAGCATCCACACGTCCGCCGTGCAGCGTTCGCCGCTCACGCTCGCTCCGCGGAGCATGAGCCGCCACACCGGCGGTGAGACGCCCGCGGCGGACGGGGCGGGCTCCACAGCCACGAAGAAGTTGTGGTCCCCGTTGGCCGGATCGGGGCCCGGCGTGACGATCTGCACGGTGCCGTCGGCCAGGTCGTACGTACGCACAGGCGAGCCCGACGTCAGTACGGACTGGAAGTCGGTCGTGTCGCCGGACGGCGACGAGACGGCGACCTCCAGCCGGTCCTCACCGGAGTACCAGCCGTTCAGCCAGAACAGGTCCGGGAGGCCGCCGATCCTCCCCGGGTGGCAGGGGACGGAGCGGGTGGCGCCCTGGGCGACCGTCAGCCGCGCGTGGATGTCGTCGTCGCCCTCGTTGCCGGCGGCACAGCAGACGATCCTGCCGGGGCCGGTCTCCTCCTCGATGGCCAGGGACATCACGTCCGTGCCGTCGTGCGGGTCGACGTGGCCGCCCAGGCTGAGGTTGACGACCGCGGGCATGCCCAGCTCGCCCGCCAGCCGGAAGATGTACTGGATCCCGTCGATGATGTGCGCGTCCTGGAAATCGGTCCTGACCGCGACGATCCTGGCCTCGGGGGCGACCCCCTCGGTGCCCGCGGCGATCCCCGCGACATGGGTGCCGTGCCCGTCCGTGTCCCGGGACAGCGTGTCGACGCCCAGCGAGCGGGCGGTGAACTCCGCGCCGTACGGGCCCTCGGGGACGCCGGTCCCGCCGAGCAGCGTCTGGTCCCAGATGCGCTCGATCCGCCCCGCGAACTCGGAGTGCTCGGGATCGATGCCGGTGTCCACCACTCCGACCAGCACGCCGTTCCCGGTCCGGTCGGTGCGGCTGCGGAACGCGGGTACGCCGACCTTCGCCTGGGCCAGATCCAGGTACGGTCGCAGTTGCGAGGCCGGCACGATACGGCGCACACCCGGCTGCTCGGACAGTTCCTCCAGGGCGTCGAGGGGAACGATCCCCGTACGGATCTGACGGCCGCCCTCGTTGATCACGGCTCCGCTCGTTCCTGCGGTCGGCTTCGCGTCCGGGTCGCACTCCAGCGAGACGACCACGCGTACGGGCTTGGCGCGCTGTTCGACGGAAACGAGTCCCATGAGTCCCGCCGGCTTCCTCAGCGGGCCGCGCCGACGGCCTTCCCGTACGTAGCGCTCATACGCCGCGGCGAGCGGCGGCGCCAGCTTCTCAATGGCCATGACGGTCTCCTCCTCCTGTGCTTGCTCCTCGTGCGAGGTCTGGCGATGGTCCTGTCGTCTGTCATGCCAGCGTCCACTCCAGGAACTCCGGATGACGCCGCAGATGTCTGAGGTCCGGATCGTCCTTCAGGTGCTCGAGCCAGTTGTCCAGGAGTTCGGAGTCCTGCACCGACGCCGTGAGGTGCTCGAGCGCCAGCTCGGCGGCTTCCCGCGTGCGGTCGGTCCAGCTCGCGTCGCCAGGGGGTCCGATCAGCCGGGCGTAGAAGCAGGCGGCGTTGTACTGGACAAGACCGGCGATCTGGATCCGCCCCAGGGCCTCGCCGCCGCTCGCCTTGAGGGCGGGGGCGCTCATGTCGCGCAGCCGGCTGCCGAGCCGGGACCGGCGAGGGTGGTTGCGTCCGCAGATGGTACGGAGCCGCTGCTCGTTCCGCGCGAAATCAGGATCGTCGCTCCGCAGGTCCGAGAGGGAGGGGATGATGTCCCGCCCGCTGAGACGGACATGGAGGTCCTGCGAGAGGATCGCGGCGTCGACGGCGGCCTGGGTCCGTGCGCGCAGGGTCCCGAGCGGCCTGACCAGCTCGCGGTAGAGCTCTCGGGTGTCCCTCCGCCACCACCATCTGAGCAGCCGGCCGAATCGCAGGTCCGCACGCAGGGACGTGAGTTCCTCGCCGGAGACGCGGAGGAAGTAGTCCCGCGCGGCCCGGGGATCCCCGTTCGGCGGCGTTTCGGACGCGGGCACGAGACCCGCGCCCGTCAGGGCCTTGTGGAGTCGTCTCTGCCACGCCGGGTCGGCCATCCAGGCGTCCAGCCATTCGTCCACCAGATCCAGGACGATCCCGGCCCGGTAGCGTGGCTGGATCATCGCCGGATGCGCCTTGGTGAGCTCCAGGTACATCTCCAGGGCGAGGAGGTATCCCGCGGTGTTCTCCTCGAGCAACGCCAGCTCGGAGCGGGCCAGTCCGTTGGCAGGGTCCAGTCGCACGGCTGCCCTGAACTCCCTTTCCGCATGTCGCCGATGGCCGCCGTTGCGCAGGAGATCGACGCCGTCCCGGTAGTGCCGCAGTCCGCGTCCGTTCTTGGCGCGCCATTTGGCCCATCGGGGAAGGCCTACGGTGTTCTCCATCGCGAGCTGCGCCACCGTGTACGCCGCCTTGTACACGGCCTCTTCCTCGGTGTCCGCCCAGTAGGTGTCCTGGAGGATGCTGCGAGGCCTCGCCTTCTCCGTGATGTTCACGGTGACGCCGAAACCTCCGTCGGACCGCTGGACGTGTCCTGTGAGCCGCCACCCGCGCTGCGGAAACGCCAACTGCCAGGCGAACGCGAGGAGTTTGGTGATGATGTCCGCGTCCTTGGGCTTCGCCTCGTACAGCACGGTGGGGAGGCTGAGGACCGGCTCGCCTCCGGGGAGGGGCGGCGGCGTCTGCACCTGGGAGGCGAGGATGGTGCGCATCCGCACGGTGCACGTGGCGGCGCTGTGGCCCGCCGGGCCCGGGCCGCCCTCCGTGCTCTGCGGATTGGCGTAGAGCAGGTCGTCCACCTCTACGGAGACGGGATCGCCGCGCGAGTTGCGGATTTCCAGCGCACGCACCAGGCCGACGAGCAGTGCACCGAGGAAGACCCACGTGACGACGCCGGGGGAGAACCGGAAGGACAGGTCGTCCCGCGGGGCCAGGCAGAGCACCCCGTGATCCACCAGGCAGCCCACTGTCGCGGAGAGCCCGTTGACGGCGGAGACGTCGACCGTCGTCCTCGGGTACCCGGCTGCCATGGCCACCTGTCCGGCGATCAGGGTCCACGCGGCGAGGGTCACCACGAGCAGCGACCGGTTCGTCCACCGGGACACCGCGGGAGCCGCGAGAAACAGCAGCGCGGTGGAACCCAGGACGACGTACAGGAAGATCGGGATCCACCAGGAGGGGGCCATGACCAGGACCGCTACCCTACGTGTGCGGCATATGCTTAGTACATCCGCTTACGTCGTATATGCTCCCCCGACCGGGGGAGACCGTCAAGGCTGGACCTGATCATGAGCGACGGACCATCGGCATCACGCCGGGAACGCCTGAGCCGCGAGCGCGTCCTGAGTGCCGCGCTGGCGGTGGCGGACGGCGACGGACTGACCGCCGTGAGCATGCGGCGCGTGGCCGACGAGCTCGGCGTCGAGAGCATGGCGCTGTACCGGTACACAGCGAGCAAGGACGACCTGCTCGACGGGCTCGTCGAGACGATCTTCCTGGAACTGGAGGAACGCCTGTCGAGCCCCGGGCATCCCGCCGGCGCGGGGCTCCCCGCCGGGCGGCCCCTCGGCGTGCCCGCCCTGCGGGCCGCGCTGCACGGCGTGGCGTGCGAGATGTACCGCGTCGCGCTGGCCCATCCGAACGTCGTCCCCCTGTGCGCCACGCGGCCCCTGGTGGTCCCCCTGACCCGCCGGCCCCATGCGGTGCTGCGTGTCCACGAACGCCTGCTGGCACTGCTGCACGCGGCCGGCCTGGAGGACGGGGTGGCCCTCCGGGTGTACCGGGCGTTCATCTCCTGGGTCCTGGGCTACATCGTGATCGAGCTGCGTGAGGTGGTGGACGCTCCGGACGAGCCCGATCCCGCCTTCCGGCTGGGGCTGCACCGCCTCCCGGCCCGGGACTTCCCCCGGCTCCGCGCGGTCGGCCCGGACCTGGCCGAACGGGGCGGAGAGGAACAACTCACCGCGGGGATCGACGCATTGCTGGACCGACTGGGGGCAGGCGCGGGCGGTTCATGAAGGACCGCGTTCCAGACCGCGTTCCAGTCGAGCCGCGAGTGCCTCGGGCAGGTCGTCCCGGTTGGCCGGGGTGAGGTGGAGGACCTCGACGTCGGGGCGCTGTTTGAGGGCGTCGGTGAACGGATCTCGGTGCGCGTGAACCGTCGCGACGATATCCACGGTGGTGTCGAACAATGCCTGGACCGCGTCCCGGAACGGGGCGCAGGCCAGCTCCATCCTGCCGAGCTCGTCGACGAGAACGAGCCCTCCGGGCTCCTCGCTCGGCCGGAGTGACGGCAGCGCCAGCCGTTCCATGACGCTCAGGTCGACCCCGTACCGTCCGACACGAGTCGGGCCCGGGAAGCCCGTATGAGCGAGGACCGCCCGCTCGCCCGTCAGGGTCTCCAGGGCGAAACCGACCCTGGTGCCGGCCTGCCTGATCTCCTCCGTGGTGAAGCCGGCGGCCTCGCGGGTGCGCAGCAGCGCCGCCAGCCGGCGAATGGCGGTCGTCTTGCCCACGCCCGGGCGTCCTTCGAGCAGAATCCTTGTCGGCACACTGCCATCATCCGCGCGCGCTCGGCGGGCGGACGCCGCTGATCGGGTGTCTTCCACCTGTACGTATCAGCTGTACGTATCAGCACTGATCGTAGCCATGGGCGCCGTACAGCCGGACGAAGTAGGCCGACGTGACCGTCGCGCGATGCACGAGGCCGTGGGTCCCCCGCTCGTACAGTTCGACCCGTTCGTGTCCGCCCGGGCCGATGGGCTGGACGAGCCGACCACCGGTCCGCAGCTGTGCGATCAGCGGCTCCGGTACCTCCGGGAAGGCCGCGCACACGATGACGGCGTCGTACGGGGCACGGGCCGGCATGCCGAGGGTTCCGTCGCCGAGGACGATCTCGGCGTTGTCGAGGCCCTCCCCGGCGAGCCGGCGGCGGGCCTCCTCGACCAGGTCCGGCCAGCGCTCGACGCTGACGACGTACGCGGCGAGGCGGGCCAGCAGCGCGGTCTGCCAGCCGTAGCCGGTGCCGACCTCCAGGACGCGTTCGCCTCCGGTCAGGCCGAGCGCGGAGACCATCATGGCGACCAGCGAGGGCTGGGTGGTCACCTGGCCGTGGGGCAGAGGTACGGGCGTGTCCCAGTACGCGGACGCCACGTGCTCGGCAGGGACGAACTCCGCCCGTGGGGTGACCCGGAGGGCTTCAAGGAGACGCTCGTCCGTTACTCCCATGGCCCGCGCCGCACGGACCAGATTCTCGGGAGACGCCTCATGCCCCATGGTTCACCGGGGCGCGCTCGCGGTGCGTTCGAGCCGGATGACGATGCCCTTGGATGTGGGCGTGTTGCTGATGTCGGCCGTACTGTCCAGCGGCACCAGGACGTTGGTCTCCGGGTAGTAGGCGGCGGCGCAGCCGCGTGCGGTCGGATACGCGACGAGCCGGAAGTCCTCCGCGCGGCGCTCCGTGCCGTCCGGCCCGGTGCTCACGATGTCCATCCGTTCGCCGTCGGCAAGCCCGAGTGCGGCGAGGTCCGCCGGGCTCACCAGGACGACCCGGCGGGTGCCGTGGATGCCGCGGTACCGGTCGTTCTCGGTGTACGGAACGGTGTTCCACTGGTCGTGGGAGCGCAGCGTCTGCAGCAGCAGATGGCCCTCGGGCGCCCGCAGCATCTCGCCCGCGTTGCGGGTGAAGACGGCCTTGCCACCAGGGGTGGGGAAGGTTCCCTCGTTCACTGGGTTGGGCAGCCGGAAGCCGCCGGGTCTGGTCACCCTGGCGTTGAAGTCATGGAAGCCGGGCACGACCCGGGCGATCCGGTCCCGGATCGCGCCGTAGTCCGCCGTGAACTCCTCCCACGGCACGGGCACCCTGTCACCGAGCGTCCGGCGGGCCAGCCGGCACAGGATCGCCACCTCGCTCAACAGCGTGGGGGAGGCCGGTTCCAGCCGGCCGCGGGACGCGTGGACCTCGCTCATCGAGTCCTCGACGGTGACGAACTGCTCCCCGCCCGCCTGGACGTCCCGCTCGGTCCTGCCCAGAGTGGGCAGAATCAGCGCCGTCTCACCGCACACCGTGTGGGAGTGGTTGAGCTTGGTGGAGACGTACGCGGTGAGCCGGCACCGCCGCAGTGCCCGCTCGGTGACCCGGCTGTCGGGGGTGGCCCGTACGAAGTTGCCCGCGACGCCGAGAAACACCTTGGCGCGGCCGTCGAGCATGGCCCTGTTGGACTGCACGGTGTCCCAGCCGTGCCCGGTCGGCGGGGTGAAGCCGAACTCGTCTCCCAGCGCGTCCAGGAACTGCTGCGGCATCCGCTCCCAGATGCCCATGGTGCGGTCGCCCTGCACATTGCTGTGGCCGCGCACGGGGCAGACGCCCGCGCCGGGCTTGCCGATGTTGCCGCGCAGCATGAGGAAGTTGACGATCTCGCGGATGGTGGGCACCGCGTGCTTGTGCTGCGTCAGCCCCATGGCCCAGCACACGATGATCCGCCGGCTGCCGAGGACCAGGTCGCGCAGGTTCTCGATGTCCTGGCGCGGCAGCCCGGTCGCGGCGGTCACCTCGTCCCAGGAGACGCTCCGGACGTGCTCGGCGAACGTCTCGAACCCTGTCGTGTACGTGTCGATGAAGGCCCGGTCGAGCACGGTGCCGGGAGCCGCGTCCTCGGCCTCCAGCAGCAGCCGGTTCAGTGCCTGGAACAGCGCGAGGTCACCGCCGAGCCGGATCTGCAGGAAGGCGTCGGCGAGCACGGTCCCGGGGCCGATGACACCGCGCGCCTTCTGCGGGTGTCTGAACCGCCGCAGCCCCGCCTCGGGCAGCGGGTTCACCGCGACGATCCGCCCTCCGTTCCGTTTGGTCCGCTCCAGGGCGGCGAGCATCCGGGGATGGTTGCTGCCGGGGTTCTGGCCCACGACCAGGACCAGATCGGCGTGGTAGATGTCGTGCAGGCTGACGCTTCCCTTGCCGACGCCCAGGGTCTCGTGCAAGGCGGCGCCGCTGGATTCGTGGCACATGTTCGAGCAGTCCGGCAGGTTGTTGGTGCCGAAGGCCCGGGCGAACAGCTGGAGGAGGAAGGCGGCCTCGTTGCTGACCCGGCCCGAGGTGTAGAAGACGGCCTCGTCGGGGGAGTCCAGCCGGCCCAGCTCCTCGGCCAGCAGCCCGATCGCCGCGTCCCAGCCGATCGGCTCGTAGTGGTCCGAGCCGGGCCGCTTGACCATGGGTTCGGTGAGCCGGCCCTGCTGGTTGAGCCACTGGGCGGATCTCGTGGCCAGTTCGGAGACCGGGTGCCGCCGGAAGAACTCGGCCGTGATCCGTCGGGACGTCGCTTCGTCATTGACGTGCTTGGCGCCGTTCTCGCAGTACTCGTTGAGCTGCCGGTGGGCCGGGTCCGGTTCCGGCCAGGCACACCCCGGGCAGTCGAAGCCCTTGGTCTGGTTGACGTTGAGCAGGGTCAGCGCGGTCCGGCGGACCGTCGTCTGTTCCAGGGAGTACCGCAGGGCGTGGGCCACCGCGGGTACGCCCACCGCCCAGGTCTTGGGCGGGGTGATCGAGACCGCCGTCCCGGCAGGGTCCTCCGGGGCCCGGCCCGGTTCTTCCCGTCCTCTGCTCATGTGCCCATGTCTCCTTGCCCGTCCGCCGGTCAGCCCGAGGGCCAGCACGGGACAGCGGGCCGCCGCCGCCCGGGACGGACGTGCCCGCCGCTGATCGTGCCGCGCCAGGCCCCGGTCTCTTGCTCCTGGCCCTCGACGAACGCCTTGAACCGTCCCAGCCCGCCGTGGACCCCTCGCCGGACCACACCGAGCGCGTCCACCGTCCGCCCGAGGGGGCCGTGCGGCGCGTACTCCATGCGCAGGGTCACCCGGGTGCGGTCGTCGGCTGTGGGACGGAAGGACACCGAACCGGTGAGGTGCGGATCGTCCAGGCTCTGCCAGACCACGCGTTCATCGGGTGTCTGCTCCACGATCTCCGCATCGAACTCGTGGGTGACCGGGCCCCATCCCGCAGCCCAGCGGACCAGGGCGGGACCGAGCTGCTCGACGTCCTTCACGCCCGGCACGAACCGGGGGAAGCTCTCGAACTGGGTCCACTGGTTGTAGGCGGCGCGCACCGGGGCGGCCACATCGACCGACTCCTCGATCACGCCCATGGCCGGCTCCGCTTCCCTCGCGCTGTCGTTCCCGCCCAGTGTCGGCACATTCCGTCCCCCGCGCGAGCCGGAAACCGCGGTGCGCCGACCTGGTGGGGTGATCAGGTTTCAGTGGGCGTGGCCGTCGTCGGAGTGGCCGGGGTCGGCGTGCCCGCTCTCGCCGGCGCCCGCTCCCTCGCTCGGTGTGGGCGTCCCGCCCGGCGTGGTCGGGCTGGTTTCCGGGGTGGACGGCTCGGGCTCGGCTCCATGGTCGTCGGTCTCCGGCGCTCCGCCCCCGTGACTGTGCCCGCCGCCCTCGGTGGATGCGCCGCCCATTCCGGCTGCCAGCGTGCTGAGGCCGAGGTAGCCGCCGCCCGCGACGAGCAGCACCACCAGGCCCAGAGGGCTGAGGATGCGGCGGGCCGACGTGTCGGCGTCCTTGATGACGAAGGCCACGAACGACACCACGATGCCCAGCGGGACGAGGACGGCGCCCCGGGCCGGGAAGTCGTCGAAGTGCTGGAGCCCGCCGCTGAGCATGCCGATGCCGAACGACAGCAGCAGCGAGGCGGCGATCACCACGAGCCCGCGGCCGAGCGGTGGCCGTTCCTTCGCCAGCAGGAACTCGTTGACCAGCGTGGCGACCAGGAAGACGCCCACGCCGGCGATCGCGACCGTCGTGTAGCGGGCGGGATCGAGCGGATGGTGGACCACGGCGCCGCTGATCAGGCCCGCGCCCACGAAGTACAGGACGTAGCCGAGGTAGCGGCCGGCCAGGGGCGTCTTGCGCTTGCGGCGCGAGCGACCGGCGCGGCCGGCGGGTGCCGGCTGGGGCGGTGCGGGGTGGTCGGCGAGAAGGGACATGGAAGCCTTCCAGGTGTGGATCGTGGCATGACCTGAGACGCCACCGCCCGTGGGTTCGACGGTGGGCGCGGTCGGCCGTACGAGTGCGCTCAGGGCGCGGCCGGTCGGAGGCGGCGCGCGAGCAGGTCAGGGATGCGGCCCGTGAGGGCGCGGGTGAAGAAGCGACGGGCGCGGCGCGCCGGCGTCGTCTAGATGCGGAGAACCGCTGAGGCCGGACCCGTTGGTGCCCTGAGACGGGCCACCGTGGCGGGCGCTGCGGAGCGAGCGGTGACCGCGGGGCTATCCGTCACGGTCACGGGCGTAATGGCCGGGGGAGCGATGTCTACGGCCGCCGGAGGCTGACCGGTCGCGCAGTCCTGGAGGGTGTGCGTCGGCTCGCCTTCGCCCTCGTGGTCGTCGACGGACGGGGCGGGCTGGTCGTGCTGGACGTGGGCCGCGGAGGCGGCGAGGTGTCCGGGAGCGATGTGTCCGGCGCTGCTGTCGCCGTGCAGGCCGTGCGTGTACAGAAGCCCGAACAGCAGCGCTCCGAGCCACAGCAGGCGTGACCACAGCGGGATCCGGCACCGGGTGCCGGCTCGCCTCGCCGTAGAACGTTCCGTGACCACGGCGGGATCATAGCCAGCCCGAGGCAACGGCCCGGATCCGGGTACCCGGCCGGACGGGGGTCGTCGTGCCCGCGGCGCACACCGGTCACTCCGTCCTCCTGGGTCTTGCCGACGGCGGGGTCGGGATGTCGCGGAGGGTGTCGGCGACGCCCCAGGTCAGCGCGGCGGCGATCGTGGTGGCCCCCCACAGGGCCCAGGCGGCGGCGGAGGCTTCGCCGGCCAGGAGTGCCGGCAGGGCGAGAAGGCCCGCGACCGGCAGGACGACGGCCACCGCGCGGGTGGGACCGTGGCGCCGGTGGACATGGACGGCGCAGACGGCCACCGCGAGGATGCCGACGATCAGCAGGAGCCAGATCAGAGCGGTCACGGCTGGTCACCTCCAGGCGGCCCGCCGGCGCGGGCGTGCGATGACAGCCGTTTCCAGGATCCTGCGATGAGTCGGAAGCCACCAATGCTGGAGGCGCGGCCGACGAGGCCGGTCAGGTTGTTCCACGGGTGGTCCACGCGCCCCGCGACCGGGCCTGACCGGCTCGTGCCAGCGGAGCCGATGCGAACGCGAATGCGAGCGGCGGGCGCGGGCGGCGCGGGTCGGCTGCCGGGTGGGGTACGGGAGCGTGACGCGGAGCGCGGGAGGTCGTACCCGCGCCCCGGCGCGCAACCGCGCGGGCGGATTCCGGTCAAGGCCGAATCTCGCCGAGGGGGGAGGCCTGCACCCGCCTCCTCCCCCTTCCGTTCCCCCGCCGACACCAACCCCCGTCGACTTCCGGCCGAGTGTTCTCGGCCTGTCGTGCGAAGGGTGATACCAGAGAGGGACCCCTCTGCGGGTAAGTTTGCCAACTGCGCACCGCACATGAACGGTTGACGTCTACAGTGGGTGGTTGGTGATCATCGGTAGGCTCATCCGACCCACGCAGTACACCACGTAGTACGCCGACTCCTGGGCACGTACCAAGGACACTCATGTCTCAACTTCGCGCACCCGCCCCGCGGTCCGAACGCCGCGAGGGCGGGCGGCACGGCCGGTCAGGCGCCCGTTCCGCTTCCGGCGCGGGGGCTCCCGGCCCCGCGCCGCAACCCGCGCCGCTCCCGACGGAAGCCCGCATACGCCCGCAACTCCTGCGCACCTCCGTGCTTCCCGCCGTCGCGGTCGCACTCGGCGGCGCCGCCGCCGTCCTCTTCACCATCCGCTCCACCGGAGCCGGCCTGACTCCCGGCCTCTGGGCCGCGCTGACGGGTGCCGCCGCCCTCACGGTCGCCTCGGTGACCGCGGCCGCGCTCGGCGCCGACCGGGCGGCCAAGTCCGTACTCGACCGCTGCAACGCCCTGCGCCGTTCCAGCGCCCGCGGCCAGAGCGAACTACGTACGGTCGTCGAGCAGCTGCGCCGAGGCGAAGGGCCCCCGGCCCGTCCGTCCGGCCCGCCCGCCGCCGCGTCCGGCGACGAGTTCGACCTGCTCGCACAGGAGTTGACCCGCTCCCACGAGGCCGCCGTCGCCGCCGTGGTACAGGCCTCCCGGCTCTCCAGCAGTGTCGGCAACGAGCAGAAGGTCGAGGTGTTCGTCAACCTCGCCCGGCGTCTGCAGTCTCTCGTGCACCGCGAGATCCAGCTCCTGGACGAGCTGGAGAACGAGGTCGAGGACCCCGAGCTGCTCAAGGGCCTGTTCCACGTCGACCACCTGGCCACCCGCATCCGCCGCCACGCGGAGAACCTCGCCGTGCTCGGTGGCGCCATCTCCCGCCGCCAGTGGTCGAATCCGGTCACCATGACCGAGGTGCTGCGCTCCTCCATCGCCGAGGTCGAGCAGTACCCGCGCGTGAAACTGGTGCCGCCGATCGACGGTACGCTGCGGGGTCATGCCGTGGCCGACGTCATCCACCTGCTCGCCGAACTCGTCGAGAACGCGACGCTGTTCTCCGCACCGCACACCACGGTGCTCCTGCGGGCCCAGTACGTCACCGCGGGCCTCGCCGTCGAGGTCGAGGACCGTGGCCTGGGCATGCCGGTCACCGAGCAGAACAAGATGAACGCCCTGCTCGCCGACCCCGACCAGGTGAATGTGGCCCATCTGCTCCAGGACGGCCGCATCGGACTGTTCGTCGTCTCCGCGCTCGCCCGGCGCCACGGCATCGCGGTACGCCTCCAGTCCAACATCTACGGCGGTGTCCAGGCCGTTCTCGTGCTGCCGCAGGGCCTTCTCGGCGCCGACCCCGAGGGTCTCGCGCGGAGCCAGAACCAGGCGGCCGCCGTGGCCGCCGGCCAGTCGGCTGTTCAGGCGCCCCAGGCATCCCACGTGCAGCAGGTGCCCCAAGCGGCGGCCCCGGCCGTCCACGCGGCGCCCGCGCCCGTACCGGCGCAGATCACCGCAGCCGTACCGGCACCCCGGCACACTCCCGTACAACCCCCCGCGCACACCCCCGTACAACCGCCCGTACGGACCTCGGGCCACGCTCCGGAGCCCGCGGCGGCCGAACCCCCTCATCGGCCCCTGGCGTACACCCCCTCGGCCTCCGGGCTACCGCTCCAGCCGGCGGAGAACACCGAGCGTGCCCAGCCGCCGGGCCGTCCCCTGCTCCCCAAGCGACGGGCCCAGGAGCACCTCGTCCCGCAGCTGCGCGACGAGCCCGTGGCCCGCAAGCCCGAGGAGCACACCCTGCACGACCCGGGTCTGATGGCCGCGTTCCAGCGCGGTATCGGACTCGCCGAATCCCAGCCCTCCCCCCAAGAACCGCTGCGTCCAGGCGACGCGCACAAGGAGTAGATGCACCATGGCGAGCAATGTGCCGAACGGCCATTCCTCGGATCTCGACTGGCTGCTGAGCGGTCTGGTCCAGCGGGTCCCGTACACCCGCAACGCGGTACTGCTCTCCTCCGACGGCCTGGTCAAGTCGGTCCACGGCCTCGACACCGACGCCGCCGACCACATGGCCGCGCTCGCCTCCGGGCTGTACTCGCTCGGCCGCAGCGCCGGCGCGCGGTTCGGCGACGGCGGCGAGGTGCGGCAGGTGGTCGTCGAGCTCGACTCCACCCTGCTGTTCGTCTCCACCGCCGGTTCCGGCACCTGCCTGGCGGTCCTCGCCGGGCGGGAGGCGGACGCCGCCGTCCTCGGCTACGAGATGGCGATGCTGGTCAAGAGCGTGCGGCCGTATCTCGTCACTCCTGCCAGACAGGCGGCGGGCGCGGCGGGCAGCACGGGGCAGTGAGCGTGGCGTCCTCTCAGGAGGGGCCCTGGCTCGACGACGCGGCGGGCCGGCTGATCCGTCCGTACACCGTGAGCGGTGGCCGGACCCAGCCGACCACCGCGCTGGACCTCCTCTCCATGGTGATGGCCACCGGCTCCTCCCCACAGCCGCACATGGGTCCCGAACACAGCCTGGCCCTCGGGCTGTGCGACGGACCCACCTCCGTGGCGGAGATCGCGGCGCACTTACGGTTGCCGGCCGTCGTCACCAAGGTCCTCCTCTCCGATCTCGTGGACTGCGGGGCGCTGACCGCCCGTGCGCCCCGCTTCCACGCCAACCCAACCGACCGTTCCTTGCTGGAGGCAGTGCTCGATGGCCTACGACAACGGCTCTGAGCGCGACGAGAGTTTCGCGGCCGACCCGTTCCCCACCGCGCTCAAGATCCTGGTGGCGGGGGGCTTCGGCGTGGGCAAGACCACCTTCGTGGGCGCGGTCAGCGAGATCGAACCGCTGAGCACCGAAGAGCTGCTGACCCAGGTCAGTGCCGCCACCGACAGCCTGGAGGGCGTGGAGACCAAGACCACGACCACGGTCGCGATGGACTTCGGGCGCATCACGCTCGACGACAGGAACGTGCTGTACCTGTTCGGCACCCCGGGCCAGGAGCGCTTCTGGTTCATGTGGGACGAGCTCTCCGAGGGCGCCCTCGGAGCGGTCATCCTGGCCGACACCCGGCGACTGCAGGACTGCTTCTCCGCCGTCGACTTCTTCGAGCGGCGGGGCATCGGATTCGTCGTCGCGGTCAACGAGTTCGACGGCAGCTACCGCTACGAGCCCGAAGAGGTCCGGGCGGCGCTCGACCTCAAGCCCGAGGTGCCGGTCGTGCTCTGCGACGCCCGGATCTCCAGCGCCGGCATCCGGACCCTCCTCACCCTCGTCCAGCATCTGCTCACCACCATCCCGGCCCCTGTGCCGAGCTACGGAGCACCGTCATGACCTACGACCCGACCGGTCATCTGCTGCTGACCCCCGTCGACCAGGAGGCGCCCGCCCGTGTGCGGCGGCTGCGGGAACTGGGCATCGGGGAGCGGCCGGAGCAGGCGTTCGACGAGTTCGCGCACCGGCTCGCGGAGGTGACCGGCGCTCCGTACTCGATGGTCAACTTCATCGACGAGAACCGGCAGTTCTTCGCCGGGCTGCACACCCCGGCCGGCACCCACACGGGCAGCGACCTGGGCGCGGCGGCGGCAGCCGGGAACGTCGGCCGGTTCATGGCCCGCGACCACGGCTACTGCCCGCACGTCGTGGTGCGCCGCAAGGCGCTCGTCCTGGAGGACGTCTGCGACTACCCGCGGTTCGCGGGGAACCCGGTCGTGGACGAGATCGGCATCCGCTCGTACATGGGCGCGCCGCTGATCGACCGTACGGGCATTGCGCTGGGCACGATCTGCGTGGTCGACACGGACGTACGGCCGTGGGGCCGGGCCGGTCTGGAGACCATCAAGACGCTCGCGGCGGAGCTGGTGGAGCAGATCCACCGCCGCGAGGAAGGGCTCATCTGACCCGATCGGACGGACTCGATCGGGTGGACCCGATCGGACGGACACATCGGGATGCGCCCCGGGACGGCTACGTTGTCGTGCCGGGGCGCGCCTGTGTCTGTATGCGTGTGTGCGCTTGTGCGTCTTCGCGCGGTCAGGCGTGGACGGGCTCCAGCCTGACCAGGTCCGAGAGCCTCTCGGACCAACTGCCCTTGTCCTGGCCGAGAGCGACCTCGGCCAGCCGCAGCAGCTGGATGTCGGAGGTGCCGGCCGGGGCGAAGATGTGGTGCGCGTCGCGGAGATAGCGCTCGATCGGACGGTCGGTGAAGAGACCGGCGGCGGCGTGGATCTCCATGGCGTTGCGTCCTGAGTCGATCGCCGACTCCACGTTGACGAGCTTCGCGTTCATCAACTCGGTGTCGCAGGACAGGCCTTGGTCGAGGAGATGGACGGCGTGGTAGGCGGCGAGCCGGGCCGTCATCAGCCGGGACTGCATCTGACCCAGCTTCAGTTTGACCGTGGGCAGGTGGTGCAAGGGGTTGCCGTAGCGGTGCCGCTCCGCGCAGAAGCGGGTCGTCTCCTCCAGGATCGCCTGGTGGATGCCGAGGGAGACGGCGGTGAGGTTGGCCCTGCCGTACAGCACGCTGGAGGAGTACGCGACGGCCAGACCGTCGCCCTCGTCGCCGAGCCGGTTGGCCGCCGGCACCCGGCAGTTCTCGAAGATCAGCTCGCCGAAGCTGAAGCCGTGCAGGCCCATGGCAGGCTGCTGGGGGCCGAGCCGGAAGCCCGGGCGGTCGGGTTCGACCAGGAAGGCCGTCAGGCCCTTCGATCCCGGGCTGGTCCTGACCACGACGCCGTGCAGATCGCCCACATGGCTGTTGCCGACGAAGACCTTGCTGCCGTTGAGGATGTAGTCGTCGCCGTCGCGGACCGCGCTCGCCGTCATGCCGAGGACGTGTCCGCCCGACTCGGGTTCGGTGACGGCGATGGTCGGCAGGCAGTCACCCGCGGCGATGGCGGGAAGCCAGGTCTTGCGCTGCTCGTCGCTGCCGAAGTGGACGATCTTGGCGGTGCCGAGCTGGGAGGCCTGGACCATGGCGCCCATCGCGCCGCTGACCCGGGAGAGCTCCTCGATGATGATGGTTTTGGCCAGGTGGCCGGCGCCCATTCCGCCGTACTCCTGGCTGATAGTGGCGCCCAGCCAGCCCTGTGCGCAGATCAGCCGGGACAGTTCGTGGTGCACCGAGCGTGATGCTTCCATCTCGGCTATGCGTGGCCGGACCTCACGCTCCGCGAAGTCACGGACTGTTTCCCTGAGCTGATGATGGAGTCGGCTGCTGAAGTAGCTGTCCATACGAGTCCCTCCCCTGCGAAACGCCTGCTCGCTCGGATGTTCGAGCAGGTGGTGCATCGGCAGTGGCCCCGTCCCGAACAGGCCGACACTCCATGGTGTTGATCTTTCTGGGGCGGATCAATATCGCCACAGAGTTTGTCCGAAAGAGGATTGGTTGACGATTGAATCTGACTGTGTTTCGGGGGGAGTTGGCCTGTTCGGGCGGGTCACCAGGGCATTCCCCGTGGGCATCTTTCTGCCACATGCCAAAGGCAAACAATTGGCGGGCATATGGCGTTGAGGGGGGTCGGTTCATCTCATGCGTCACCTGTTCACCAAAGAACCGGCATCTCGGAACAGGTGGGGACTCGGGACGGGGCCGGAATCCAGGGGCCGAGCCCGCTCGGCCCCTGTGGGCGGGGGCGGTGCGGGGCGTACGGGTGTACGCGGCGGCGCCGGGGCGCGTCACGGGGAGTGACGGGCGCACAGTCCGGCGCGTGCGCCGAGGGGGAGCCGGGTGCATTACCTGGGGGTGGGCGCCCCGCGGGAGCAGGGCTGAGTCATCGGTCGAGGAAAGCGGTTCGTGACCACCCGGGGAAGTGCGGTATTGTTCTCATGCGCGTTCAGCCGGGGGGAAACCCCAGGTCAGACGGGCATCGGGACGTGGCGCAGCTTGGTAGCGCACTTGACTGGGGGTCAAGGGGTCGCAGGTTCAAATCCTGTCGTCCCGACTCGAAAGAGTCGCAGATCAAGGGGCCGTTTCAGAGCAATCTGAAACGGCCCCTTGATCGTTTCGGGGACCGTGCACCCTTGAAAAGGTAGGGGTGCGAGGTTTTCCTCTGCGGGGCTGGCTACAGTGCTCGAGTGACCACACGACGCCCCCGGGGCCCGTACGCCAAGACCGCCGCCAAGCGGCAGGAGATCCTCGACGCCGCCCTGGCCGCCTACGCCGAGGCCGGCAGCCGGGGTGTGTCCGTACGGGACATCGCCCAGCGGGTCGGGATGACCGACGCGGGCGTGCTGCACCACTTCGGGAGCCGTGAGGCGCTGCTCACGGCCGTGATCGAGGCCCGCGACACCGCCGCGGCCGAGGTGTACACCCCGGAGACCGTCCTCTGGCGGACGGAGCTGCTGGCTCAGAACGCTGCCACGCCAGGACTGGTCAAGCTTTTCCTGGACATCGCCGCGGCCTCCGCCGACCCCGACCACCCGGGGCACGCGTTCTTCACGGAGCGGTACCGCGGCCTGAGGCGCCAGATCGCGGCGCTGCTCGCCGGGGGTCCGCCGCCGGGGCTCGGCCCCGAGGGGCCGGTGGCGGACGCCGACGCCGACTGGGCGGCCCGGATCCTGCTGGCCGCGACGGACGGGCTGCAGCTCCAGTGGCTGCTGGAGCCGTCGATCGACATGGCCGGGGACATCGGCCGGCTGCGGGACGTGCTCCTGGAAGTGCTGGACAGGCAGCGGGAGCGGGAGTCCGGAAGCGGCGACAGCGCGGCGTCCTAGTCCGGCGCCGGCGGGCTCTGTTCGTTCCCCGCGCCGGCGGCGAGCGTCACGGCCACCCGCGTGCCGCGTGCGGTCCGCACGATCGCGCAGTCCAGGGCGTACGCGCGCACGAGCTGCAGGCCGCGGCCGCAGCACTCGGCGTCGTCGCCGGGGAGACGGGGGCGCCGGGGGCGCCATCTGCCGGTGTCCTGGACCTGGAGGGTGACCGTGCGGCCGGTCGTCGTCAGGAGCACGGCCACGTCCGGGCTGCCGCTGTGCCGGACGGCGTTGGCGACGAGCTCGGTCACGATGACGCCGAGCGCCTCGTCGGCCTCGTCGCCGAGTTCCCATGGGCCGGCCGTCTCCCGGACGAAGCGGCGCAGCAGCGGGACCGCCTCCACGGTCGCGGGCATCACGCACAGGGCCCGACGCTCGTCCTGCAGGAGCGGGCCGGGGCGGAGGGTGAGGGGGAGGACGTCGGGAGGGCTGGTGAGCGGGGTGTTCTGCGTGCCAGTGAACATGGGGGCTCCTCTGCGCCTGGGGGGACGGGGCGCGGTGGCGGCTGGAAAACCGCCGGTTATGCCACGGTAAGTGCGAAAACTTTGGATGTCTAGGTTTTCGCGCATATGACTGCGCCCCCCGACCGATGCAGGTCGGGGGGCGCAGCTTCCCTCCTCAGGTGGTGGCCAGGTGGTAGCCAGGTGGTAGCCGTCAGGCCGTGGGCGTCCATCGCTGGGCCGCCGTGCCCGAGCAGGTGGCGAGCGCCAGCTTCGTGCCGTTCGCCGTGCCCGCCCCGACCGGGGCCAGGCAGCGTCCGCCACTGGTGATCGTCGCCTGGGCGCCGAGCTGCCACTTCTGGCCGGTCGAGCCGTTGCACGCCTGGACGGTGACGGTGGTGCCGGAGCCGTCGAGGCAGACGCCGTCCTTGCCGGTCAGGGTCCCGGCAGCGGTGAAGGTCCAGCGCTGGTTGGCACCGCCGTGGCAGGTGTAGAGCGCCGGTTCCGTGCCCGGTGCCGTCGCGCTGTACGGCAGGTCCACGCACGTCCCCGAAGCCCCGTTGACCAGCGTCGCGTTCGACGGCAGCGGCGTGACCCGGCCGGTCGCTGAGATCTCGGCGGCGCTGGTCCATGGACCGCTGTCGCCCGCCTCCGTGAGAGCCTTCAGCCGCAGGTAACGGCCTGTCTTCGGGGCGAAGGAGGCCTTCTTCTCGGTGGCGCTGTCGGCCCACACGCCGGTCGCGACCGGGCTGCCCCAGCTCGCCGTCGTGTCGGAGACGTACACCTCGTACGACCCGATGTGGCCGTTGCTTCCACCGTCCTGCCGCGGCAGGTACGCCAGGCTGTCCACGTCGTAGCGCGCCCCGAGGTCGATCTGGACCTCATGGGGGAGCTGAGCCGCGGTACCGCCCGAGTACGCGGTGTGCCACTTCGTGGCCGGGTTGCCGTCGATGGCGTTGACGGCGGCCCCGTCCTCGACCGTGGTCTCCTGGCTGTCGGTGTACGCGATCTTCCAGGCGGCCTTGGAGATCGGCTCGCCGGAGGCGGGGACCTCGGCGGCCGGGAGCAGCGTCACACCGGACGCGGTGACCGTGAACGCGCCGGACTTCGAGCCCGTCTTGACCCACAGGGCGCCGGAGCGGTCGGCCGGGTCGAAGTACCAGCCGGTCGTGGCGGAGTCGTACGCGGCCTTCGACGTGAGCGCCGGCAGCCCCGTACCGTCGACGGTGACGCCGCTGGGGGCGGCGGCCGCGTGGACGGTGAACTCGTAGCCGCGCGAGGCGGGCTTGCCGGTGTACGCGCCGGTGCTCGCGCCGACGCTGATCTTGACGTCGCCGGTGCCGGAGGCGGGGGCGGTGACGTCGACCTTCTGCTTGGCGTAGGCGCCGGTCTGGTACTGGCGGGTGTTCCCGTCGTCCTCGTACAGCGTGAACGTCGACGAGCCGCGCGGGTACACGTCGTACGTGAGCGTGGAGACGGGCTTCTCGCCGGTGTAGTTCATCTGGGGCCACATCGGCACGATGCCGCCGCCCTTGACGAACATCGGCAGCCGGTCGAGCGGGGCGTCGTAGCCGTTCAGCCAGCCCGGGCCGCTGTACGTCTTGCCGCTCCAGTAGTCCGTCCACGTGCCGGCGGGCAGGTAGATGCCGTCACGCTTCGTGGTGTCCGTCACGACGGGAGCCACAAGGAGCGAGTCGCCGGACATGAACTGACCGCTCGTCTGGTTGCCGCGCGCGATCGGGTCGTTCGGGTACTCCAGGACCATGGCCCGCAGCGTCGGCGTACCGGTCTCGGTCGCCACCCGGCTCATGGAGTAGAAGTACGGCATGAGCCGCATCTTCAGCTTGAGGTACTTGCGGTTGATGGACAGGTACGGGTCGGAGAAGCGCCAGGGCTGCTTGTCCTGGTAACCGGCCTCCGGGCCGGTCGCGCCCCAGCCGGACATTGTCATGAAGACCGGGGTCAGCGCCTTCCACTGCAGGTCGCGGACGTAGGTCTTCGGGCTGCCCTGGAAGATGCCGTCGACGTCGCCGGCGGCGTAGTTGAGGCCGGACAGGCCCGCGCCGGTGATGGCGGGGACGTGCCAGCGCATGGCGTCCCAGTTGCCCGGGGTGTCGCCGGTCCAGACGATGGCGTTGCGCTGCGTGCCGGCCCAGCCGTCGACCGTCCACACGTAGCGGCGGGCGTCGGAGTTCTTCTCGATGCCGTCGACGGCCTGCTGCACGCCGTCGAAGGCGTACTTGTAGCCGGGGCCGATCCAGGCGACGTCGGTCTTGACCCCGCGCGAACCGGCGGTGCCGACCTCCTCGTTGATGTTCGCCAGACCGGTCGAGGTCCAGAGGCCCGTCTGGAAGCCCTTGGCCTTCAGGGCGTCGACCGTGCTCTTCAGGGGCGCGGTGTAGCCGCAGCCGTAGCCGTCGTTGGGCAGGAACCAGCCCGAGGGCATGTCGGCGGCGCGGGCGTCGGTGGCGTAGCCGACCACATCGGGCGTGGTCTGGTGACGGAGCCGGTTGTGGTCACCGGTGTAGTCGGGGTTGGAGGCGTTCCAGCAGTCGGCGTTGCCGAGCTCGAAGCCCCACATCGGTGCCAGGAACGGCTTGCCGCTGACGTCGGTGTACGAGTCGAGGACGCCCTTGAGGGAGTCGGAGACGAAGTACCAGGCGTCGAAGCGGTTCTCGTTGTGCGTGAACGTGCCCGGCGCGCCGAAGTTGTACGTGCCCGGGGCCCAGGTGTTCCGCATGACGCCGTAGTTGTTGGTCGACATGTAGAATGGCGCGGGGCTCGCGTTGTGGTTCTCCAGCCACTTGTTGCTGCCGGAGATGGGCACGGTCTTGCCGCGCAGCGCCCACTCGCCGAGCCGGAGGCCGGTGCCGTAGAACTGCTCGTCCGCGCCCTGGGCCAGGTACTGGCTGGCCTGGGTGCCGGTCCAGGAGAGCGGCTGGGACTCCGCCCACACCAGCGTGGAGTTGTCGGCTCGGTAGACCGAGAACCGCAGCGGGGACTTGTTGACCCGTATGTTCAGGGCAGGAGTACTGATCTTGTAGTACGTGCCCGCGTCCGTGACGCTCGTCGTCACGGCGCCGAAGTCCGTGTCGATGGCGAGCGCGTTGCCCGCCGGGTCGTCGGTGAAGCCGCCGTTCGGCGACAACCAGATCCGGAAGATGTCCTGGCGGGCGACCGTGATCCGGGCCTTCGCCGCCGTCGAGGTGCTGATCGTGAAGGTGTTGCCGGTCTGGCTGACCCCCGTGGCGTCCCCGGCGGTCACCGCCGCGGCCGGCGACACCGGACCCGCGACGGAGAAGACGGCGGCCACCAGGGCCGCCACCAGGGCGAGGATGGCTGGTCGCCGGCCTCTGCCTCTGATTCGTACTGAAGAGCGTGCTCGCATCGCTGTCGCCTTTCGCTCGCCGACACTGCCGAGAGTGGTGCGCGACATGACAGCAGTCGCCTTCGAATGACGTCAAGTGCGCGGTTCTCCCCCTCTTCAATCAAAAACGATCAGAACTGCGCGTGAAGCTTCTGCCTCGGTTCTGCGGTCACAACTCCATAACTGAGCAGGACTCGCAGGTGACAGGACGCAGGTCTCGTGCTCTAAGTTGAGCAATACGCGCCAACCTGCTCAGTTTCGCGCGCCAACCTCTCCTCTTCGTGAACCAGGCGGTAGTTGCCATGAAGCGACGTCTTTTCACCCTGTCCACCGCCGGAATCGTCGGCGCGCTCGTGCTCACGGCCTGCGGGGGCGGATCCGGCGCCCCGACCGGCGCGGACGGGGTCACCACGATCAAGTTCGTCGCGGCGGACTACGGCTCCAACGGCGACAACCCCAGCCAGGCGTACTGGCAGGACGTGATCAAGGCGTTCGAGAAGAAGAACCCGAAGATCAAGGTCGACCTCCAGGTGATCAACTGGAACGACATCGACGCCCAGGTCAAGACCATGGTCCAGAACGGGAACCAGCCGGACATCCTCCAGACCGGCGGCTACGCGGACTTCGCCAAGAGCGGCCTGCTGTACCCCGTCCCGGAGGTGCTGTCGGTGCCCACCGAAGGGGACCTCATCCCCTCCATGGCCGACGCCGGCCGCCAGGACGGCACCGCGTACGGCATCCCGTTCGTCTCCAGCGCCCGGATGTTCCTCATCAACAACGCGCTGTTCCGCAAGGCCGGCCTCGACCCCAAGAAGCCGCCGCAGACCTGGGCCGAGGTCACCGCCGCGGCGACCGCGCTCAAGAAGGCCGGCGTCGAGGTGCCCCTCGGCGTCCCGCTGGGCAAGGAGGAGGCGCAGGCCGAGGCGTTCATCTGGATGATGGGCAACGGCGGCGGCTACCAGAACTCCAGCGGAAAGTACGCGATCAACTCCTCCGCCAACGTGGAGACGTTCACCCAGCTCAAGAAGTGGGTCGACGCGGGCCTCACGGAGAAGAGCCCGGCCGCCGTCAACCGCACCGACCTCACCAAGAACTTCGCCTCGGGCAAGGTCGGCATGCTCAACGGCTTCCCCGGCCAGCTCGCCGAGCTCAAGGGCTTGGACGTCACCTGGACCGCCATGCCGGGCGCGAACGAGAAGAGCCCCAGCACCCTCGGCGTGGCCGACTGGGTCATGGCCTTCAAGAAGGGCGGCCACAAGAAGGAGATCAAGGCCTTCCTCGACTTCGCGTACGGCAAGGAGAACACGGTCAGGTTCGCCAAGACCTACAACCTGCTGCCCGTGACCCAGACGGCGCGCGCGGCGCTCGCCGAGGACCCGGCCCTGGGAGACCTCAAGCCCTTCCTCGAGATCCTGCCGTCCGCGACCTTCTATCCGCTCAGCGACCCGACCTGGCCGGGCGTCTCCGCCCAGATCAAGACCCAGATCGGCAGCGCCCTCGACGACCCGCAGAAGAGCCTCGACGCCCTCCAGAAGGCGGCCGAGCAGGCGGGGCAGTGACGGGATGCGGCCGTAGGTCCGAAAGTCGTACGTCCGAAACGAGAACGCACGTGTCCACCAGCACCACACCCCGTACCGACCGGCGGGCCCACGCGGCCCGCCGGCCCGCAGCCCCGGGACCCGGCCGGCGCCACCCTGACCGGCCGGCCGGGCCCCGGCCCCCCTCCTGGTTCCGGCGCCTCGGCGCCCTGCCCTGGATCGGGCCCTCCGTCCTGCTCATCCTGGCCGTGGTCGTCTGGCCGGTCGTCGAGATGGTCCGCACCTCGCTGCGGAGGATCGACACCTCCGGCGTGGACCTGGGCCCGGCCGGTCTCGACAAGTACCGCAAGCTGTTCGCCGACCCCCGGCTCCCCGACGTCCTGACCTGGACGGCGGTCTGGACGGTCGCCGTCGTCGCGCTGACGATGCTGATCTCGCTGGCCCTGGCCCAGCTGTTCAACCAGCGCTTCCCCGGCCGCCGGATCACCCGCTGGGCGCTCATCGCGCCCTGGGCGGCCTCCGTCCTGATGACCGCCATCGGCTTCCGCTGGATGCTCGACCAGGTGGCCGGCGTCCTCAACCGGCTCCTCCTCGACCTCGGCCTGATCGACTCGGCCGAGGCGTGGACCGGGGACGCGGCGCACGCGAAGCCGTGGCTCGTGGTCGTCGCCGTCTTCGTGTCCCTCCCGTTCACCACGTACACGCTTCTCGCCGGGCTCCAGACCGTGCCCGGCGAGGTGTACGAGGCGGCCCGCGTCGACGGCGCCTCGCGCCTGCAGACGTACGTCCGGATCACGCTGCCCCTGCTGCGGCCGGCGTTCCTCGTGGCCCTGGTGATCAACCTGATCAACGTCTTCAACTCGTTCCCGGTCATCTGGGGCATGACCCAGGGCGGCCCCAACGCCGACACCGCCACCACCACGGTCTTCATGTACATGCTGCGCAGTTACGACGTGGCCGAGTCGGCCGCCCTGTCGGTGGTCAACTTCGCCGCCGTCATCGTCATGGTCCTGGTCTTCCTCAAGGTCAGCGGCTGGAAGGAGGCGGACCGATGAGCACCATGACCCTTCGCCCGCGCCCCCGTACGAAGACCGTGCTGCTCACGGTCACGGCCTGGGCGTTGGCCGCGCTCTTCCTGCTGCCGTACGTCCAGATGGTGATCACGGCCGGGCGCCCGGCCGACGAGCTGCGCGACAACGGCTATGTGCCGTCCCGCTTCGACTGGTCCGCGTTCACCCGCGTCTGGAGCGAGACCACGCTCGGCCAGAACCTGTCCAACACCCTGCTGATCGCGGCCGGTTCGACGCTGCTCGTGCTGCTCGTCGCGCTGCCCGCCGCGTACTACACGGCACGCGTACGCTTCCGCGGGCGCAGCGCCTTCCTGCTCCTCGTCCTGGTCACGCAGATGTTCCAGCCGACGGCCCTGCAGGTGGGCCTCTACCGGGAGTTCCACGCGCTCGGCCTGCTGGACACGACGACCGTACTGATGGTGGCCAACGCGGCGTTCAACCTCGCCTTCGCGGTCTGGATCATCAGCGCGTACGTCGGCTCGATCCCCGTCGAGCTGGAGGAGGCCGCGATGATGGACGGCTGCGGCCGGGCCCGCGCACTGTTCCGCGTGACCCTGCCGCTCGCCATGCCCGGCATCGTCACCGCCGTGATCTTCACCTTCATCGCGGCGTGGAACGAGTTCATCATGGGCCTGACGCTCACCACTTCACCCGAGCGGCAGCCCCTCACCGTCGGCATCAACAACATGATCGGGGCCTACAGCGTGCAGTGGAACCAGGTGTTCGCCGCGTCGCTGGTGGCCATCGTGCCGGTGATCGTGCTGTTCGCGGTCATCGAGCGCCATGTGGTGTCCGGGCTGACGGCCGGCTCGGTCAAGTAGCCTGTTTCGTAGGCCTGTTCGTCAGACGCAGTGGACGTCGACGCCCTGGGCCGTGAGCTGCTCCACCAGGTTGTCGGGGGCGTCGTGGTCGGTGATCAGGACGTCGATCTCGGGGATCGTGCAGACCCGGGCGAACGCGCGCTGGCCGAGCTTGGTGGAGTCGGCGACCACGATCACCTTCTCCGCCCGCTCGGCCATGGCGCGGTTGGCGCTTGCCTCGCCTTCGTCATGGGTGGCGGCGCCGAAGCGCGGGTCGACGGCGTTGACGCCGAGGATGGCGTAGTCGAGCGAGAGGCCCTGGAGCACCGCCGTCGCCAGCGGGCCGGTCAGTTCGTACGACTGGGGGCGGGCGACCCCGCCGGTCACCACGGTCTTCACGTACGGGCGGACCGCCAGCTCGTTGGCGATGTTCACGGCGTTGGTGACGATCGTCAGCGCCGTGGACCCGCCGTGCTCGGCCAGGTCGGCCCGGGTCGCCAGCTCGCGGGCGACCTCGGACGTCGTGGTGCCGCCGTTGAGCCCGACGACGGCGCCGGGCGGGATGAGCGCGGCGGCGGCGCGGGCGATGCGCTGCTTCTCGTCGGCCTTGCGCGCGGTCTTGTAGCGCAGGGGCAGGTCGTACGTCACGCCGCTGAGCACCGCGCCCCCGCGGGTGCGGGTGAGCAGCTGCTGACGGGCCAGCTCCTCGAGGTCGCGGCGGACGGTGGCGGGGGAGACCTCCAGCAGTTCGGCGGCCTCTCCGACCTCGATGCTGCCGCGCTCGCCCAGAGCGTCGAGCAGTCGCGTCCACCGCTCGTGCGTGCCCATCGCCGTTCTCCTCGCCTCGTGCCGTTCGGGAGCCGAGCGTAACCCGTATCGACTCCGATGTGATCACTGCTGCGCAGTCTTGCTCGAAACTGAGCACTCACGCTATAAACGAGTCATCTTCAATCATGCGGTCTGGGTCTGAGCCCGGCCATCACGCCCTTCTTGGGAGGCCCCCGTGAGTCACGTCGACGTGGAAATAGCCGACCAGCCCTCGTGCTGGCGTCGTGCGCTGGAGACCCGTCCGGCCGGGTTGCCGGAGGCGGGTGAGCGGGTCGCGGTCGTGGGGTGCGGCACCTCGCTGTACATGGCGCAGGCGTACGCGGCGCTGCGCGAGGGCGCCGGGCTCGGCGAGACGGACGCGTTCGCCGCCTCCGACTTCCCGGCCGCGCGCCGCTACGACCGGGTGGTGGCCATCAGCCGCTCCGGCACCACGACGGAGGTGCTTGACGCCCTCGAACGGGCCGCCGGCAGCGCGACGGTGGCGTTGACCGGTGACCTCGACACGCCGATCAAGGACGCCGCCGACACGATCGTGGACCTGTCCTTCGCCGACGAGCGGTCGGTGGTGCAGACCCGGTTCGCCACGACCGCGCTCGTACTGCTCCGGGCGAGCCTCGGGCCCGTGCCGCCGGACCTGCTGCGGCAGGCCGACTACGCGCTGGCGTCCTGGCTGCCCGACGAGATCCTGAATGCCCGTCAGTTCACGTTCCTGGGCATGGGCTGGACCACGGGGCTGGCGCACGAGGCGGCGCTGAAGCTGCGCGAGGCCTCCGGAACGTGGACGGAGTCGTACTCGGCCATGGAGTACCGGCACGGCCCCATCAGCGTCAGCGGCCCCGGCACGGTCGTCTGGTTCTTCGGCGAGCCCCCCGTCGGCCTTGCCGACCAGGTCCGCGCGACCGGCGCGTCCATCACGGTGTCGCCCGGCGACCCGCTCGCCGACCTGATCCGCGCCCAGCGCCTGGCCGTCGCCCTCGCCGAGAGCCGGGGCCTGGACCCGGACCAGCCGCGCAACCTCACCCGCTCGATCGTCCTCACCGGCTCATGACCACCGCCACGAGCACCGCGAGCACCATGAGCACCGCGAGGACGGCCGCGCGGACGGTCATCGCCCTGGACGTCGGCGGCACCTACATCAAGGGCGGCGCCCTCACCGACGGCGTCCTCATCGACGGCGCCACCACCCTCGAGCACGCCGACCGCTGGTACACGCGCGCCGACCGCGGCCCCGAGGCGGTTCTGGAGACCGTCCTCACCTGCGCCGCGGAGCTCGTGGAACGCTGCCCGGACGCGGGTGCGGCCGGGATCGTCGTCCCCGGCATCGTCGACGAGGAGTCCGGACTCGCCGTCCTCGCCGCGAACCTCGGCTGGCGCGGCGTACCCGTCCAGGACTGGCTCGCCGAACACCTCGACCTCCCCGTCGCGTTCGGCCACGACGTCCGCGCCGGCGGACTGGCCGAGGCACGCCTCGGCGCCGGCCGCGGCTGCGCCGACTTCCTGTTCGTCCCGGTTGGCACGGGCATCGCCGCCGCCGCCTTCAGCCGGGGCCGCGCGCTCACCGGCGCGCACGGCCGGGCGGGCGAGCTGGGGCACGTGGTCGTGCGGCCCGGCGGCGCCCGCTGTCACTGCGGAGGGCGCGGCTGCCTGGAGACCGTGGCGTCGGCCGCGGCCGTCGCCCGCCGCTACTCCCGCGCCACCGGCTGGCACGGCATCACCGCCCGCGACGTCCAGCGCCGCGCCGACGCGGGCGACTCGGTGGCCGCCGGGATCTGGACCGAGGCGATCGAGGCGCTCGCCGACGCCCTGGCCATCGCGGTCACGCTGTACGACCCCGAACGCATCGTCCTCGGCGGCGGACTGGCCCGCGCGGGCGAGGCCTACCTGGCGCCCGTGCGCGACGCCCTCGCCCGGCGGCTGACCTTCCAGGCCGCCCCGCAGGTCACCGAGGCCCGGCTCGGGGACCGGGCGGGCTGCATGGGCGCGGCGCTGCTTGCACACGACCTCCTGGAACAGGCCTGGGTGCACCCGTGATCGTCACCGTCACCCTCAACGCGGCCCTCGACATCACCCACCGCGTCGACCGCCTCCGCCCCCACTCCGCGCACCGCGTCCGCGACGTCGGCGCCCGGGCGGGCGGCAAGGGCGTCAACGTGTCGCGCGTCCTGCACACCCTGGGCCTGCCCACGCTCGTCACCGGCCTGGCCGGCGGACCGACCGGTGAGGCGGTACGCCGCGAACTCCGCCGGGCGCAACTGCCGGAGCGCCTCACGCCCATCGCCGGCGAGACCCGCCGCACGGTGGCCGTGGTGGACGAGCACACCGGCGACACGACGACGCTCCTAGAACCGGGCCCCGTCGTCCAGCCGGAGGAGTGGCGGAGCTTCCTCGCCGACTTCGACTCCTGCGTCGAGCGGGCCGCCGTCGTCGTGCTCTCCGGCAGCCTGCCGCCCGGCCTCCCCGAGGACGCGTACGCGACACTCGTGCGCGCCGCCCGGGCCCGGGGAGTCCCGGCGATCCTCGACACGAGCGGCCCGGCCCTCCACCACGCGCTCCCCGCCGGCCCGGCCCTCATCAAGCCGAACGCGGACGAACTGGCCGAGGCCACCGGCGAGTCGGACCCTCCCCCAGCCTCCGGCCGGGGGGACCCCCATCTCGCTTCGCTCGGGGCGGCGGAGGCCCTGCGCGCCGCCGGCGCCGAAGCCGTGGTCGCCTCCCTGGGCCCGGACGGCCTCCTCGCGGTGACCCCGTCGGGGGCCTGGCGAGCCGTGCCGCCCGAGCGGCTGCGCGGCAACCCGACCGGCGCCGGGGACGCGGCGGTCGCCGCCCTGGCCCGGGGCCTGGCGGCCGGCGTCTCCTGGCCGCGGCGGCTTGCCGAGGCCGTGGCACTGTCGGCGGCCGCCGTCGCCGCGCCGCTGGCCGGCTCGTTCGACCCCACCGTTCACCAGCGCCTGTGCGGCGCCGTGGACGTCCACCCCGTCACGTAAGGAACCGTCATGCCACTCGTCGGTACGGGCGACATCGTCACCCCCGCCGCGCACGCCGGACACGGCGTGGGCGCCTTCAACGTCATCCAGCTCGAACACGCCCAGGCGATCGTGACCGGCGCGGAGGACGCCGACGCGCCGGTGATCCTCCAGATCAGCGAGAACGCGGCCCGCTACCACGGCGGTCTCCGGGCCATCGGCGCGGCGACCCTGGCGGTGGCCCGCGCCGCCCGGGTCCCGGTCGCGGTCCACCTCGACCACGCGACCTCCGACGACCTGGTGCACGAGGCCGTGGAGCTCGGCTTCACCTCGGTCATGTACGACGCCTCGGTCCTTCCGTACGAGGAGAACCTCCGCGCCACCGAGGCGATCACCGCCCACTGCCACGCGGCGGGGGTCTGGGTGGAGGCCGAACTCGGCGAGGTCGGCGGCAAGGACGGCGTCCACGCCCCCGGCGCCCGCACCGACCCGGCCGAGGCCGTGGCGTTCGTCGCCGCGACGGGAGTGGACGCGCTCGCGGTGGCCGTGGGCACCTCCCACGCCATGCTCACCCGGGATGCGGCACTGGACTTCGCCCTGATCCGTGCGCTGCGTGAAGCCGTCCCGGTGCCACTGGTGCTGCACGGCTCGTCGGGCGCGGCGGACGAGGACCTGACGGCGGCGGTCGACCACGGCATGACCAAGGTCAATCTCGCCACGCATCTGAACCGGGTCTTCACCACGGCCGCGCGCGAGGTGCTCGACGGCGACCCGTCGCTGGTCGACACCCGCCGCTACCTCGGCGCGGGACGGACGGCGATGGCCGGTGAGGTGACGCGGCTGCTCGGCGTACTCAGAGCTCCGGCCGCGTCCGCGTCACCGGCACGGTGACGAGCCGGGGCGGGCCGTCAGGTGGCGGCGGGGAGGCGGCGGGAGCGGGCGATGCCGCCGAGCCAGGCGGCGGACGGCTTGGGCGTACGGGCGAAGGTGCGCGGGGCGACGGCGATCAGGCCGAACGTCGGTCCGTACGAGCCCCATTCATAGTTGTCCAGGGCGCTCCAGTGCAGGTAGCCACGGACGTCGAGTCCGTCGGCCAGCACCTCCGCCAGGCAGCCGAGGGCCTCCGTGGTGTAGGCGATGCGCCGGTCGTCGTCGGCGGTGGCGATCCCGTTCTCGGTGACGATCAGCGGAACGCCGCCGGACACCTCGGCGGTGTGCCGCAGGGCATGTCCGAGGGCCGCGGGGTAGAACTCCCAGCCGGTGAGGGTAAGTTCGGCGTCTTCCGGCACCGGCAGCGGACCGTCGGGGCCGACCAGAGTGCGCGTGTACGCCTGGACGCCGATCCAGTCGTCGTCGCGCGCCGCCTCGATGAAGACGTCCTCGCGGGGACGCCGGTGGGCGGCCGCCGCCTCCTCGGCGCCGGGGAGCGCCTGGAAGACCTGGTTGGCGATGGACCAGCCGGTCCGGATGTCCGGCGAGATCGCCTTCACGGCGGCGACGGCCCGATGATGGGCGTCGATGAGCGCGGCCGTCACCTCCGCGGCGGGCAGCGGCATGCCGGGCTCCGCCGGTCCGTCCTCCTCACCCCGCCGGATCATCGCGTCCATCGCGGCGACCACGTTGGGCTCGTTGATGGTGCAGACGTGGCGTACGCCGGTCCCGATGACGGGCGCAGTCGCCGCCACGTACCGGGCGAACAGCTCCGCAGCGCCGGGCGTCCGCCAGCCGCCGCGCTCCGCGAACCAGCGCGGCGCGGTGAAGTGATGGAGAGTCACCATGGGACGCAGGCCCCGTGCGATGGCCCCTTCCACCATGCGCCGGTAGTGGGCGAGGGCCGCGTGGGAGAAGTGGCCGGGCTCGGGTTCGATCCGGGCCCATTCGATGCTGAAGCGGTAGTCGGTGAACCCGAGGCCGGCCAGCAGGTCCATGTCCTCGCCCCAGCGGTGGTAGCTGTCGGCGGCGTCCCCGCTCGGCTCCTTCAGCGGGCCGCCGGAGTGCTCAAGACGCCACCAGTCGCTGTTGGTGTTGCCCCCCTCGGTCTGGTGCGCCGAGGTGGAGGCGCCGAAGAGGAAGTCGTCGGGGAGAAGCAGTCCGTCGGCAGCGTGCCGCATCACAAGGTCCTTTCGAGGGAGGGGAAGTAGGGCGTCAGCGGACGCGGCGGATGGGCGCCACGCACAGCGCGCCTGCCACGGCGCATGCGGTCGCGAGCAGGAACAGCCCTCGGAAACCGAGCGCAGGCACGACGGCCACGGCGATGAGGGGCGCCACGATCTGGGGCGCGGTGTTGGCGATGTTGAGGATGCCCATGTCCTTGGCGGCGTGGTCGCGGCTGGGCAGCACCTCGGTGATGAGGGCCTGGTCCACGGCGAGGTACGCGCCGAAGCCGAAGCCGCCCACCGCGAGGAAGGCGTAGAACGCCCACAGCGAGGGGACCAGCGCCAGCGGCAGCGCCGCGAGGCCCATCAGCAGGGAGGCCGCGGCCACGAACGCCTTGCGCCGGCCGAGCCGGTCCGAGAGCGGGCCGGCGAGCGCGATCGCCGTGCCGGAGGCGACGGCCATCACGATGCCGCCGGTGGCGATGGCCCTCGCCGTGGCGTCGGGGCCGAGCCGGACATGGTCGGTGAGCGTGTAGAGCTGGTACATCAGGACGAGGAACAGGCCGAGCATGCCCAGGAAGCGGCTCACCAGTGCCCACGCGAAGTCCGCGTCCCGCGGCGGCAGGAGGCTCCTGAGCAGCGCGCCCGGGGCGAACGGCGCCCGTGGCTCGTCCCGGTTGGAGCGGTCCGGGGCGGCGACGAACACCAGCACCGCGCCCGCCGCAAGCAGCCACGGCACCCAGCGCAGCCCCTCGGCCGGAACGGCCAGGAAGTAACCGGCGACGACCCCGGCGAGGCTCTGCGCGAGCAGCTGACCGGCGCCGACGTACGAGGACGCCTTTCCCAGGTGCGCGGGGCTCACCCGGTCGGGCAGGAGCGCGATGAGCGGACCGAGGAAGGCGTTCAGTGCGATCTGGAACACCATCCACAGCAGCACCAGCGCGGTGAAGTCGCGCACCAGGGACATCGCGCCGAGGGAGACCGCAGCGACGAGGCCGCCGCCGAGGATCCACGGATTGCGGCGGCCGAAACGGGAGCGGGTCCGGTCCGACAGCACACCGAACACGACGTTCGCGGCCGTGGCGGCGACCGCGCCGACGGTGCTCAGTGTGGCGTACAGGGCGAGCTTGGCCTCCGTGTCCACCTGCGCGAGGAGTGCCTGGATGAGCGTCGCGCTCGCGGCGGCGGGCAGCAGCCAGCCGAAGTGCGCGAGGAACATCACCGGCCCCAGCCGGCCGAGGCGCGAGGTGGCGCTCGGGCCGCCCTGACGTGGTGCTTCTGCGGGCGACGCCGAGGTCGAGAGGTACGTGTCGGGCATGGCCGGCTCCTTAACGCTGTGCTGCCGACGACTTACGGAACAGGCCGCTGGGAGGCGGCCTGGTTCTCACCGTACGGGCGAAAACTTAGTACGTCTAGGTTTTGCAGCACGGAGAAGGCGGCGGCGACCGGAGCCCAGGCGGCGGTCTCCTCAGCAGGCGGTTCCGGCGGTGACTGCCTTGCGCTCGATGAGGTAGTCGTCGACGTGCTTCGTGACGCAGGAGTTGCTGCGGCCGTACGCGGTGTGGCCCAGGCCCTCGTACGTGAGGAGCATGCCGCCGGGGAACTGGGAGGCCAGACTCCGCGCCTCTTCGTAGGGCGTGGCCGCATCGCCGGTCGTGCCGACCACGAGCACCGGGGCGACGCCCTCGGCGTTCACCCGGTGTGGCTTCTGGGTGGTCGTGGGCCAGTCCTTGCAGCTGAGCGCCGTGGTGATGCCGGAGGTGCCGTAGCGCCCCGCGGCCTTCTCGGCGGGGGCGAGGGCCTTCCAGTACGCCTCCGCGTCGCGCGGGTGGGGGACGTCGAAGCAGTTGACGGCCTGGAGCACGGCGGACTCGTTGTCGGAGGGCGCCTGCGCACCGGAGGATCCGGAGTCCGACGGCTCCTCCGAAGGTTCCTCCGACGGGTCCTCAGACGGCTCCTCGGACGGGTCCGGTGACGGGGTGTCCTCCTGGGACTCCGTCAGCTTGGACAGCTTCGTGCCGTCGCCACGGCCCGCGTCCGCAAGGGCCTCCGAGAGGTCCTTCCACTGCGCCTCCGGCGTGTACATCGCCATGACGATCGCTTCGAGCAGCCCGTTCGCGTCCAGGCCGTCCTCCGCGCCGTCGATCGGCAGCGGCTCGCGCGCGGTCTTCTCGAAGAGCCCCTCGATCAGCGTGCGTATCTCCTCGGGGCTGCCCCCGGGGCAGCTGTCCCCGGCGACGTCGGCGCAGTACGTGGCGTAGTCCGCGACGGCCCGCTGGAAGCCGGCGCCCTGGCTCATCGCCCGCTTCGACCAGTCCAGGGACGGGTCCACGGCGCCATCGAGGACCATCGCGCGGACCCGCCGGGGGAACTGCTCGGCGTACGACGTGCCCAGGCTCGTCCCGTACGACCAGCCGAGATAGGTGACCTGGGACTCCCCGAGGGCGGCCCGCAGCACGTCCATGTCCCGGGCCACGTCGGCCGTGCCCACGTGCCGCAGGATCCCGGCGCTGTGCTTCGCACACGCGGCAGCGTCCTCCTCGGCGGCAGCGAGGACCTCGGACCGTTCCGCCTCGGTCTTCGGGAAGAACGGGTCCGCCATCGGGGCTGCCTCGCCGGCCGCGTCCCCGGGGGCCTCCGTGGGCGCCTCCGTGGACCCCTCCGTCCCCTCCGTCGGCTTCGCGTCGGCCCCGCAGGTCAGCGCGGGCGAGCTGCCCCCGACACCACGCGGGTCGAAGGAGACGACGTCGAAGCGGGCGCGCGCCTTGGCGGTGAACGACTCGGCCATGCCCTCCTCCAGGAGGGACGTCACCCCGGAAGCCCCCGGGCCGCCGGGGTTCGCGATGACCGAGCCGATCCGGTCGGCGGGCTTCGCCGTGACGGCCCGGGCCACCGGAAGGACGAAGGTCTTCCCGTTCGCCGGGTGCGCGTAGTCCATGGGGACGGTGAGCTTGGCGCACTCGTACGCACCGCAGGCGCTCCACTTCAGCTTCTGCTGGTAGAAGGACCTCAGGTCGGACCGGGTGGCGGGGTCGGTGTACGTGCCCGTCGCCTCGGCCGGAGCCGAACCGGACCCCGGAGCCGAGGTGCAGGCGGCGAGGGTGGTGGTGGCGACGGCGGCGGCCAGGGCGACGGCCAGGGCAGGGCGGCGGACAGCGCGGTTCAACGTCGTACTCCCAGGGGTTCGGATTCACCGAGGAGCATGCCGGGCCGAAGCTGAGGATTTGATGAGGACGCCGGGGGCCCGAGCCCTCCGAGGACCCGCCGGTCAGCCGGCCGTCGGAAGACGCAGCACGAAGCGGGCGCCCCCGAGCTCCCCCCGGTCGGCGGTGAGGGAGCCGCCGTGCGCGTGAGCCACCCACGAGGCGATGGAGAGCCCCAGGCCGGTGGACCCCGACCCGCTGCGGAACCGCTCGAACAGCGCGCCCGCCACCTGCGGCGGCAGCCCCGGCCCCGCGTCGTCGACCGTCACCGTCCCGTCCCGCGTGACCCGGATCCGGACGTCCGCGGGTACCCCGGGGAGGTGCCCGTGGGCGAGGGCGTTGCCCAGCAGATTGGCCACGGCCCGCCGCACCAGATCGGGATCCGCGTTCACGACGCAGTCCTCGGTCCGGACCGTCACCCTGTCTCCCCCGACCGGGGCGTCCGCGACGACCGCCTCCACCAGCTGGTCGAGACGCAGCGGCTCCCGCGCCAGGGCCGCCGTGCCGGACATGAGCCTGGCCCGGGTGAGCAGCCCGTCGACCAGGCCACCCATCCCCTCCGCCAGCCTGAGCGTGCGCCGCAGCACGTCGGTGGTGTCCGTCTCGCCCCGTAGCGCGGTCTCGGCGAGCGTACGCAGGGACGCGGCCGGTGTCCGGAGGTCGTGCGCCGCGTCGGCCAGGAACGCCTCCTGCTGACCGAGTACGGACAGGGCCGGACGGACGGCCCGCCCGGACAGCACATGTCCGACGGCCGCCGAGACGGTCACGAGCCCCAGACAGCCGGCCGTCACCACCCAGACCAGCCGACGGTGGTCGGCCAGCTGGTCGGAGGTCTCCGTCATGGTCACGATGGCACCCTGCGGGAGATCACCCTCGACCGCGTCCGGACCGTAGAAGGGCACCGCGAACACGCGGACCGGATCCCCGTCCGTCGTCGTGCGGTCGGAGGCCACGAGCTCGTCGTCGGACACGGCCGTGGCCGCCGCGGCCCGTACGTCGGCGGCGGGGACCGTCAGACACGGCCGACGCGGTGCGTGCTCGACGACCAGATCCGAGGCCTTCTCCTTGCCCGGTGGCAGAGCGACCACGGTCAGGGGCGGGCAGCCCGTCCCCATGGTCTCCTCCAGGATGCCGGTGTTCAGCCGGCCGTCCTCCCCGGTCTCCAGGAGCCCGATCGCCCAGCTCGTGTCGGCGTTCATCGACTGGTCCAGCTGCTCACGCCACCGCTCGTCGTCGCTGCGCACCGCGAGGACGGCCATGATGCCAAGACCCACCGCACTGGTCAGCGCGAAGAGCGCGGTGATACGCCACCGCAGCCGGCGCACCCGTGTGGTCGGGGTCGGCTGTCGTGCGCCACGGAGCCGGTCGCGCCACCGGCTCATGGCGCGCCGGCGGCTCATCGGGAGCCGTCCGCCGCCAGCCGGTAGCCGACGCCCCGCACGGTGTGGATGAGCGACGGCTCGCCCAGCTTGCGGCGGAGCTGGGAGACGAGGACGTCCAGGACGTTGGACTGCGGCTCGGCCATCTCATCCCAGCAGCTCTCCAGCAGCTCCGCCCGGGACACCGCCTGGTCGGCACGCGTGGCCAGCACCTCCAGGACCGCGAACTCCCGGCTCGTCAGCGTCAGCAGCACGCCGGCGCGGTGGACGCGCCGCCGGGCGGTGTCGACCTCCAGGTCGCCGACCTGGTGGACGGGCGGGCGGACGATCTCGGATCGCCGGCAGAGACTGCGTACGCGGGCGACCAGTTCCGGGACGGCGAACGGCTTGATCAGGTAGTCGTCACCGCCGCTCGCGAAGCCCTCGACACGGTCGGCGACCGAGTCGCGGGCGGTCAGGAAGAGCACCGGCACCGCCCGCCCGCCACGGCGCATCTCCTCCACGTACGCGGCGGCGTCCCCGGACGGAAGCATCCGGTCGAAGACGGCGCAGTCGTACGAGGTGACGAACAGCGCCTCGTCGGCCTGCGGCAGGTCGGCGGCCTCGTCGACGGCGAGTCCCGCGGCACGCAGCGCGGCCGCCACGCCGAACCGCAGATTGTCGTCGTCCTCGACCAGCAGCACTCGCACGCCGCTCACCCTAGCTCTCGCGCGAGCGGGGCCGGCTCGCGGCCCGACGCGGGAGCCCGCTGAGGGGCGGCTATCGGTCAGGTGGCTGGAATGTCGCCTTTCGCCGGTATAAACCCCATGCGGACCAAGGTCACTTCATCGAGGTAATACCCACAGGATCAGGGGTGACCAGGGCATTTCCGGCGCTACCGTGCGCGTACGCCGATCACAAGACCTGCGTGAGGAGATCTCGTCCGATGACCGTTGAGACAGGCCCGGAAGTGGAGGCGGCGCCGCCCCCGCAGTCCAGCCTGAGTACCGCCGCCGCCCGCAAACTCGCCACCACGACCAAGTCCGTTCCGCAGATGCAGGAGATCAGCGATCGCTGGCTGCTGCGGATGCTCCCCTGGGTGGAGACCAAGGGCGGTACCTATCGGGTGAACCGGCGGCTCAGCTACACCGTCGGCGACGGCCGCATCGAGTTCGTCCAGGACGGCGCGGACGTACGGGTGATCCCCCAGGAGCTCGGCGAGCTGGCCCTGCTGCGCGGATTCGAGGACATGGAGGTGCTGACCGCGATCGCCGACCGGTGCGTCCAGCGCGACTTCCGTGCCGGCGAGGTGCTGGTCGAGCGCGGTACACCCGCCGAGCAGATCCACCTGATCGCCCGCGGCCGGATCAACCAGACCTCGGTCGGCAAGTACGGCGACGAGGTCGGCGTCGCCGTCCTCGCCGACGGCGACCGGTTCGGCGAGCACGCCCTCCTGGACGGCGAGGGCAGGTGGGACTACACCGCCACCGCCGAGACCGCGGGCACCCTGCTCACCCTGTCCCGCGCCGACTTCGCCGCCGTGCTCTCCGCGGCGCCGCATCTCCAGGACCACGTCCGGCGGTTCAGCTCGCTGCCGCGCCAGCGGCAGAACCGCCACGGCGAGGCCGAGATCGCGATGTCCGCCGGCCACACCGGCGAAGTCGCGCTGCCCGGGGCGTTCGTCGACTACGAGCTCAAGCCGCGAGAGTACGAGCTCTCCGTCGCGCAGACCGTGCTGAAGGTCCACACCAGGGTCGCCGACCTCTTCAACGGGCCGATGAACCAGACCGAGGAGCAGCTCAGGCTCACCATCGAGGCGCTGCGCGAGCGCCAGGAACACGAGCTGATCAACAACCGCGAGTTCGGTCTGCTCCACAACGCCGACTACAAGCAGCGGATCCAGCCCCACTCCGGCCCGCCCACCCCGGACGACCTCGACGAGCTGCTCTGCCGCCGCCGCAGTACCAAGCTCTTCCTCGCCCACCCCCGGACGATCGCAGCGATCGGACGCGAGTGGAACGCCTGCGGGATCTACCCGGAGACCGTCGACCTCGACGGGCGCCGGGTCCAGGCCTGGCGCGGGGTCCCGATCCTGCCCTGCGACAAGATCCCCATCAGCAAGGAGAACACCAGCTCGATCCTGGCCATGCGCATCGGCGAGCACAACCAGGGCGTCATCGGGCTGCACCAGACGGGCCTGCCGGAGGAGTACGAGCCGGGTCTGTCGGTGCGCTTCATGGGCATCAGCGAGCAGGCGATCATGTCGTACCTCGTCACGACCTACTACTCCGCCGCCATCCTCGTGCCCAACGCGCTCGGCGTGCTGGAGAACGTGCAGATCGCCCGTAGGCACGACTAGACGGTCCGTCCGGCGGCCGGACACCACAGCCCCCCACCCCACCAAGGAGTTACGGATGCCCGATCCCGGGCTCTCCCCAGCCCTGTCTTCCCTGGAACAAGTCCTGCGCGGCCCCACCGGTCTCGGCACGTCGGGTCTGTACCCGAGCCGGCGCGAGGAACCCGCCGAACCGGCCGAACGGGCGGAACCCGCGGAACCGGCCGAACCGGCCGAACCCGCGGAAGGAAAACCGATCCCCGGCCTCTACCACCACCCGGTCGCGGAGCCCGACCAGGCGCGCGTGGAGGAGGTCAGCCGCAGGATCAAGGACTGGGCGGTGGAGGAGGTCGAGCTGTTCCCCGATGAGTGGGAGGGCGAGTTCGACGGCTTCTCCGTCGGGCGCTACATGGTCGCCTGTCATCCGGACGCGCCGACCGTCGACCACCTGATGATCGCCACGCGGCTGATGGTCGCCGAGAACGCGGTCGACGACTGCTACTGCGAGGACCACGGAGGTTCGCCCATCGGCCTCGGCGGCCGCCTCCTCCTGGCGCACACCGCCCTCGACCCCCTGTACACGACGGCGGACTACCAGCCGCAGTGGGCGGAGTCGCTCCACGCGGACGCCCCGCGACGCGCCTACCGCTCCGCGATGGAGTACTTCGTCCAGCTGTCCACCCCCTCCCAGGCCGACCGGTTCCGGCACGACATGGCGCGGCTGCATATGGGGTACCTCGCCGAGGCCGCCTGGTCCGAGACGGACCACGTCCCGGAGGTGTGGGAGTACCTGGCGATGCGGCAGTTCAACAACTTCCGCCCCTGCCCCACCATCACCGACGCCGTCGGCGGCTACGAGCTGCCGGCCGACCTGCACGCGCAGCCCGCGATGCAACGGGTCATCGCGTTGGCCGGCAACGCGACCACGATCGTCAACGACCTGTACTCCTACACCAAGGAGCTCAACAGCCCCGGCCGGCACCTGAATCTGCCCGTGGTGATCGCCGAGCGCGAGGAGTGCTCCGAGCGCGACGCCTACCTGAAGGCGGTCGAGGTCCACAACGACCTCATGCACGCCTTCGAGGACGCGGCCGCCGAGCTGGCCGTCGCCTTCCCCGTCCCGAACGTCGCGCGCTTCCTGCGCGGCGTGGCCGCGTGGGTCGACGGCAACCACTACTGGCACCGGACCAACACCTACCGCTACAGCCTGCCCGATTTCTGGTAAGAACGGATTGATCTGTGACCCACACCGAGCTCCCCACCGTCAACGGCACCTCCGCGTTCGTTCCCACCCCGGCGACGCCGTACCAGGGAGACATCGCCCGTTACTGGAACAACGAGGCCAGGCCCGTCAACCTGCGTCTCGGTGACGTCGACGGGCTCTACCACCACCACTACGGCATCGGTGACGTCGACCACGACGCGCTCGGGGACGCCGAGGACAGCACGTACGAGAAGAAGCTGATCGCCGAACTCCACCGCCTCGAGTCGGCGCAGGCCGAGGTCCTCCTGGACCACCTCGGCTCCATCGGGCGCGACGACACCCTCATGGACGCCGGCTGCGGCAGGGGCGGTTCGATGGTCATGGCCCACCAGCGCTTCGGCTGCAAGGTCGAGGGCGTCACCCTCTCGGCCAAGCAGGCCGAATTCGCGAACCAGCGCGCCCGTGAACTCGGCATCGAGGACCACGTCCACGCCCGCGTGTGCAACATGCTCGACACGCCCTTCGAGACAGGGCAGGCGGCGGCCTCGTGGAACAACGAGTCGAGCATGTACGTCGACCTGCACGACCTCTTCGCCGAGCACTCCCGCGTCCTGGAGGTCGGCGGCCGCTACGTGACCATCACCGGCTGCTGGAACCCGCGCTACGGACAGCCCTCGAAGTGGGTCTCCCAGATCAACGCGCACTTCGAGTGCAACATTCACTCCCGTCGGGAGTACCTGCGCGCCATGGCCGACAACCGTCTCGTACCGCAGGCCGTCGTCGACCTGACGGCCGCGACCCTGCCCTACTGGGAGCTGCGGGCCACGTCGTCCCTGGTCACCGGCATCGAAGAGGCGTTCATCAACTCGTACAAGGACGGCTCGTTCCAGTACGTCCTGATCGCGGCCGACCGCGTCTGAGCGTGTCTCACCGTGTCTGACCGCGTCCGAACTGTCTGACGGAGGGCGGGCGAGGTGGTCTGTCGCCCACCGCGCCCGCCCTCCTACAGTGCGTGACGACATGTCAGCCGCCCGAAGAGGAGCAGACCGTGGCCACCACAGCCCGCCCAGGCTCCGTCCCCGAACTGGAACCCGCCCTCGTCGGGCAGTGGCAGGCCGGCGGAGGGGAACTCGTCGACCTGTTCGCCCAGGCGCGCGAACGGCTCGGCGGCGTCGCCGCGTTCCGGCTCGGCCCGCACCCGACCGTCCTGCTCACCGACCCGCAGGCCGTGCAGCACGTGCTCGCGCTCCACCCCGGCCGGTACGTGAAGCGCTCGCACCGCGCCCGGCTGCTGATCGGCGACGGCGTCCTGGCCGCGACGGGCGAGGCCTGGCAGCGGCAACGGAAGCTGCTGCAGTCCCAGTTCACCGGCCGGGGCATGCGCCGCTACGAGCAGCGGATCAGCGAGGCCGCCCGGACCAGCGCGGCGCGCTGGGCCGCGTACGCCCGCACGGGCGAGGTCCTCGACGTCGGCGACGAGATGCGCCGATTCGCCCTGGACACCATCTGGCGGTCCTTGACCGGCCATCCCCTCGACCCCGGCACGGAGCGTGAACTGGCCGCCGTGCCCGCCGTGGTGGCCGCGCTGCCCAGCCTGCCCGCCGACGGCGCCGCCGCCCACGGGGCCGTCGCCGCCGACCTGGCCAGAATCGACGCCGTGGCGAGCCGCGCCATCGCCGCCGCCCACGACGGCGAGGCCGGGCCCGACGGCCCGGGCCTGCTGCACGTCCTGACCGAGGCGGCCGGAACGCGTCCCGAGTACACCGACCGGCTGATCCGGGACGAGCTGGTCACCCTCCTCGTCGCCGGCCACGAGACCACCGCCACTACCCTGACCTGGCTCTACCTCCTCCTGGACCGACACCCTCAGGCGCGGGAGCGGGCCCTCGCCGCAGGCGCCGAGGGCTCTCCCGAACGGCGGCAGGCCGTCCAGGCTCTCGTCCACGAGACGCTGCGGCTCTACCCGTCGGCCTGGATCCTGCCGCGCTGCGCGGCGGAGGACGACATCCTGGCCGGTTACGAGATCGAGGCCGGAACCGACGTCCTGGTCTGCCCCTACCTCACGCACCGGGACCCGGGACTCTGGGAGGAGCCGGAGCGGTTCGACCCGGGGCGCTTCACGACTCCGGGACGACGCCCCACCCACCCCGGGAGCTACCTCCCGTTCGGTATCGGGCCCCGGGCCTGCCTCGGTCTGCAGTTCGCCCTCCGGGAGTCGACCGTCCTCCTGGAACACCTCCTGCCCGCCCACGTACCGCACTTCCGCTCCACGCCGGCCAAGGCCGCGTACAGCATCACCGTCCGCCCCGACGGCCCCACCCCCGCGACGCTCTAGGGACAGTCCGGAGGGACAGTGCTGGACGGAGGGACCGTGCTGGACAAGGAGTCGGGCGCGCCCGTAGCCTCCTCTCACCTATTCAATTAGTTGAGTATTTGCGAGGGCTCATGCACCCGTTCCGCAAGGCCGTCGAGAACCGTGACGCGGATGCCATCGCGGCGCTGCTCGCCGACGACGTCGTCTTCACCAGTCCGGTGGCCTTCAAGCCGTACGCCGGGAAGGCGATCACCGCGGCGATCCTGCGCGGAGTGATGCGCGTCTTCGAGGACTTCGCGTACGTCCGCGAGATCGCCAACCCCGACGGCCGCGATCACGCCCTGGTCTTCACCGCCACCGTGAACGGCCGCCGGATCCAGGGCTGCGACTTCCTCCACTTCGACGAGGACGGGCGGATCGACGACTTCACCGTCATGGTCCGTCCGCTGTCGGCCGCCCACGCGCTCGCCGAGGCGATGGGTGCGCAGTTCGACCGCATCGCGCAGGAGGCGGCCGGGGCGTGAAGGGCCCCTACCAGGTCGGCCCGAGGGCCAGGAGGTGGTCCCGGACCAGCGTGACGTGCGGGTTGGCGGGGGTGCCCGGGCGCTGGACCAGGTAGCCGGTGTTGATCGGCGGGTCGTAGGTCTCGTGGAGGGGGACGAGCGCCCCGGAGGCGAGTTCGTCCTCGCAGAGGTAGCGGGGGAGGACCGTGAAGCCGGCCCCCGCGACGGCCGCCGCCAGGACGCCGCGCAGGTCAGGCACGGTGACGGCGGCGCGGCGGTTCAGGCGCTGCTCGAAGGCGTGGCGCCAGTAGCGGCGGACGATGGGGAGGTCCTCGGCGTACGTGATGAGCGGGACGGTGTGCAGACACCCGGGCCCCTCCGCGGTGACCCGTCCGCCGAGGCGCTCGGCCCAGAGCGGGGCGGCGACCAGGACGAACTCCTCGTCGAGCAGCGGCGCGGCGGCCAGGGTCCGGCCGCGCGGGCGCGCGGTGGCGATGACCAGGTCGTGACGACCGGCCCTCAGCTCGTCGAGCAGAGGGTCCGTCAGACCGGTCGCGACACGGAGCTGTACGCCGTCCCCGACGAGCGGCGCGAGCGCCGGCAGGACGCGCAGACAGAGGAGCTCGGCAGGACCGGCCAGGTGGACGGGCGCGGTCGGCGCCTCCGCCGCCGGGTCGTGCCCGGTCGCCGCGAGCAGGGCGTCGAGGGGGCCCGCGATTCTCGCCGCCAGATCCTGGGCGTACGGCGTGGGGGCGACGCCGCGGGGCAGCCGGGTGAACAGCTCCCGGCCCGCCTGCCGCTCCAGCGCCTTCACCTGGGTGGTCACCGTGGGCTGCGAGATGCCGAGCAGGTGGGCGGCGGAGGTGAAGGAGCCGGAGCGGTACACGGCGAGGAACGTCCGTACGAGGTTCAGATCGAGCCCGGCGGCCGCCTGCGGTTCGTGGACCGGCGGCACGTCCCGGGCATGGGAATCCTTATGCCTCATGGGCGTAAGGATAGCTTCCCCTATGGTTCGCCGGCGCGTCAGGCCAGCTTCTTCAGCAGCTCGGCGGCGAGCGGGGCGGAGGAGGCCGGGTTCTGGCCGGTGACGAGGTTGCGGTCGACCACCACGTGCGGCGCCCACGGCGCACCGACCTGGACGTCGACGCCCGCATCGACCAGACGGGTCTCCAGGAGCCACTTGGCCCGGTCGGCGAGGCCGCCCTGGGTCTCCTCGGCATTGGTGAACGCGGCGATCTCGTACCCCGCGAAGGCGTTCGTGCCGTCCTCCTTCGTGGCGGCCAGCATCGCGGCCGGGCCGTGGCACACGACGGCGAGCGGCTTGCCCGAGTCGAGGGCGTCGACGAGGATCCGGCCGGAGGTCCGGTCGACGGCGAGGTCCTCCATCGGGCCGTGGCCACCCGGGTAGAAGACGGCCGCGTACTCGTCGAGGTTCACGTCCTCCAGGGCGATCGGGTGCTGGAGCTCGGTGATCGAGGCCAGCCCGGCGGCGATCCGCCGTGCGCCCTCCTCGTCGCCGTTGGCCTCGGGCGCAAGGCTGCCCCGGTCGACGGTCGGGACGACACCGCCGGGGGTGGCGACGACGATCTCGTGGCCGGCGGCCGTGAACGCCTCGTACGGAGCGACGGCCTCCTCGGCCCAGAAGCCGCTGGGGTGCTTGGTGCCGTCGGCGAGCGTCCAGTGGTCGACGCCGGTCATCACGAAAAGGATCTTGGCCATGGTGGGTCTCACTCCGAGGGTGGGGCAGTGGGGCGATGTCTTCGAAGCTATGCCCGCCGCCGACAGGGCGCCAATGCGGAATCCAATGTCTGGCATCGGAACTCCGATGGGTCCGGGGGAATACCCACCTGGGTCCTGGGGATACCCCCGCGTGGCCTCCCGACCGGCCCCGGGTGCCGCCTCAGACCCAGTTGACCTCCGCCCGCTCCAACAGCGGATCGTCGACCAGCTCCCACAGCGGGACCGCGAAGTTGCCGAGCCGGTAACGGCCGCCGAAGTGCAGGCCGAGGACACGGTGGTCCGTCAGGTCGAAGACCGGGGAGCCGCTGTTGCCGCCGAGGGTGGAGCAGTCGTGCTTCATCACCAGGCCGCCGGGCATGAACTCCGTTGCCATGCCCGGCTGGAGCCGCTTCACGTTGTAGATGTCCATGAAGATCCGCCGCATCGACTCCGGCTCGTTGCGCCGGCCGTCCCAGGCCGGGTAGCCGATCACGTACACCGGCCGGCCGGGCACGTTCGCGGGCGCGTCGGCGGCCACCGCGAGCGGGGTCGGCAGCACGCCCCCGTCGGGCGGGACGACCCGCAGCAGCGCCATGTCGACGTCCGGGTGGATCCCGATCACCTCGGTCACCTCGTACGGGGGAGGGCCCGCCACCGCCACGGGAGACGCGGCCAGTTCCTCGCCCGGGTCGACACGGGCCGACATGCCCTGCTGGAACGACCACCCCGCCTCCTCGGCGCGGCTGAACTCCACAGCCACATGCCGGTTCGTCATCACCGTCTGCGGGCCCACCAGGAAGGCCGTGCCGACCCAGTCAAAGCTCGGGTGGCCGGTCACCTCCACGCGGCCCACGCGCGCGATCGACTCGCGGATGGCCGTCCGACCGGCCTCCAGGACGGACCAGTCGCCGTCCTGCGCGGCGAAGTCCTGGCCCTGCACCAGGATCGCGGGCCGGCCTTCCAGGAGGACGATCGCCTCCACCCCGAAGTACTCGTTCTCGTCGATCTCGTCCGCGCGGTCCGCGGCCAGTTTCTCCAGCCCTGCGACCCCCGCCTCCAGGACCCGGGCCCGCTCCTCCTGCGCGAAGCGGGAGATCTGGGCGGCCGGTGCGTGGTCCGGCGGCAGCTCCTCCACCGATTCGGAGATCTCCGCCTCCAGATGCCGGCGTACCCGCGCCGCGACGTCCCGCAGGTCGTCGAAGATCCGCTCGGGACCGGTCGCGACCGGTGATCCGTACCGCGTCTCCATCTCCCGCCACCTCCGCCTCTCGTCCGATAGCCGTCCTCAGGCCCGGTAGCCGTCCTCAGGCTGCCCACATGTGGGTCTCGGGCGCCGGCGCCGACTGCGCGCCCGCGATCTCCTCGTACAACTCCGGTCTCGTCTCCCGCAGATGGGCCAGGATCCGGCTCATCTGCGTGCCGACGTTCACGAACGCCGTCGTCCTGCCCTGGTAGTGGACCTCCTCGACCCGGCGCGTGCCGCGATGGAGAGCGACCACTGTCCAGTCGTCGATGAAGACCGGTGAACCGGACGACCCGCTGCGGGTGTCGGTGAAGTACCGGACGTCCCGCTCGTCCGCCTCGAAGACCAGGTTGTTGCGCAGCGCCACGCGCTTGGGCTGCCCGCCCGGGTGCTGGATGATGTTGACCGCCACCGGCTCGGTCCCGGTCAGCAGCAGCGGTTCGGTCGCGACCCGGAGCACCGGGCGCGGCGGCAGCCCGGCCGAGAGCCGCATGAGCGCGTAGTCGAGCCCCTCGTCCCAGGCGACCAGGGCGCCCGCCGTCGCCTCCTCCGTCTCCGTCTCGTCGGCGCCGTAGTCGAAGCGGGAGCGGGAGTTGCGCACCTGGAGCTGGAGATCGTCCTCGGCGACCCGGAGCAGTACCCCGGGCGAGCGCGTACGGGCGTTCACCACATGGTGGTTGGTGATGAGCAGCCCGGGGGCGATGAGCCAGCCGGTGCCCGCGTGCGGGTAGGCGGGCTGGAGCGGCCGGCCCGACTCGTACGGCGGGACCTTCAGACGGGCGACCGACGCCCCGGCCAGGACACCGCCGTTCAGGAACTCGAACGGCACGGTGTCGTCCCGGAAGATGATCTCCTCCTTGGTCTCGGCGGGCATCGGCCCGGCCGGCAGGTCCGGCTCGCCCGCGGCGTCGCGCGCCACGTCGTCGAGGGCGCGCTGGAACACGGCGAGCGGGCTCGCCTCGACCGTGTGGGAGATCGCGTTGCGCAGCCAGACCTCCAGCGGGACCGTCCCGTCGATCAGCCGCTCCACCTGGTTCATCACGTCGAGGTCGGAGTGCATCTGCCGCAAGGGGGTGTCCATCGTCGGCAGGCTCGCCCGGAAGTGCGGCGTGGTGCCCGCGAACAGCAGCCGCCGTACGCCGCTCTCGGCGAGCCCCGCGTCCAGGGCCGCGTTGCGGACCCGGACGAGATCCTCGGCGGAGAGGTACGGCACGCTCCGTACCGCCCCCTCCGCCGCGTCGGGCGGGGGCCGCGACCAGATACCCGCCGTGCCGCCCCTGCCCCCGGCAGGTTCCGCGGCGGGGCCGCGGGCCGGAGTGCCCACGTCCATGGCGGCGGCGACACCCTCGACCAGGTCACCGCTCCGGTCGCGGAGCATCAGCGCCCGCCAGGCGACGCTGTCCAGCGTCCCGCGCCTGCGGGCCTCCCGGAGAGCCTCCTCCACCGCGGCGCGCTCCATCCCGGCCGCGCCTTCGACCGGAGGGGCCGAGGGTGTCGCCGGAGCCGTTCCGGTCGCCGACTCCAGGATGCGGGTCAGCGGTTCGCGCAGCTGCGGCTCGTCCGTCATCGCCGTGTCGATCCAGCGGGCGAGGGCGTCGACCACCGGCTCGTCGTCGGCCGGCAGCCCCACGAGCCGCAGCGTGTGCTCCAGAAGCTGGGGGTCGACCCGCGAGGCCGTGGCCGCGGCGGCCCGCGCCAGGGCGGGCTGCCGGGCCAGCTCCTCGTCCGGCATGCCGCGCAGCGTATGGGCGAGGCGTGCGTCCATCTCGGCCGAGCCCTCGTCCGAGAGCGCCGCAAGCCGCGACCTGGCCACCAGGACGCCCACCGACTCGTGCGCGAGGCCGAGTCCGGCGGCGACGTCCTCCGCCTCCTGGAGGTCGTGGTCGGCGTCCGTGAGGTCGCCCTGGTCCTGGGCCAGCCGGGCGGAGAGCTGGAGCAGCTCGAGACGGGTCTTGGCGCACCCCGCCTCCTCCGCCCCGTCCACGGCCCGCTCGGCGGTCTCCCGGGCCTCCGCGACCCTCCCGGACCTGGCCAGGGTCTCCACGAGGAGCCCGTGCAGCCGGCTGCACGGGGTCCAGGGCCGGCGCTCGGACAGCCGGTCCACCGCCGCCTCCACGTACCCCTGGGTGAGCAGGTCCTCGACCTCGCGGGCGGCGATCCGCTCCCAGTCCTCCTGATCGGCCTCGGCCATGATCCGGTCCGGTACGTGCCCGCCGAGCTTCCCGAGCAGGAAGGCGGCCGAGCGCGGCGGCATGTCCCGGTCGGCGCCGGTCAGGTACGCGCCGACGCCGACCTGCCAACGCCCCTCCACCGCACGGGGGTTCTGGCCGAGCCTGAGCCGGTGGTAGATCTCCTCGGCGCGCGCGGCGGGGCCCTCACGGGCGGCGTAGTACTCCACCGCGCGATGGTCGACGGCGCGCATGAGGTCCGTCCGCGCGCTGTCGGAGAGCCGCAGCATGATCGAGCGCAGATCCGCCCGGTGCCGTACGGCCTGCGGCCCCGCCGACTCCATCAGGTCGAGCCGCGACACCAGCCGGCCGAAGAGCGTACGGGCCTCCTGCGGCGAGCCGAGGGCCAGTCCGGCCGGTTCGGCGAGCACCTCCGCGATCAGCTCGGGGGTGATCACCCGCAGCGCCAGGCCCGCCTGCACCAGGGCACGGACGGCGTCGTCCGCGATGTGCTTGAGGATCCGGTCGTACAGCGTGCCCTGGATGAGCATCTGGTCGACCTGGTGGTGGAAGTACCGCCGCCGCGAGGGCAGGCTCCGCAGCAGGTCGCCGAGCGACTCCGACCCGGCGCCCAGGAGGACCGTGGTCCGCGCCGCGAGTTTCAGGCTGAGCGGATGGCCGCCGATGCGGTCGGCGAGGTCCCCGGCGACGGTCTCGTCCTCGACCCCGCAGGACATCAGCAGGTCCACGGCGGCCTGGTGGTCCAGCTCGCCGAGCTCCATGGTGCGGGGCGCGAGGACCTTGGCCGGGTGCTCGATCGGCGCCCGCCCGGAGACGACGAACCGCAGCCGGGGGTAGGCGGCACGCAGCGCCGTCCAGATCGCCCACATCCGGCCCAGGACCGGCGAACCCCGGTACTGGGCCTCCTCGAAGGAGTCCAGGACGATCACCAGCGGCGGGTCCATCTCGCCCTCAGGCGTGGCGACCGCCAGGGCGGCCAGCTCGCCGACCTTGCCGGCGAGCTCCTGCTCGCGTGCGCTGGCCCGGGCGTGGAACCCCGCCGAGTAGTCGCGGCCGAGGGTCGCCCGGGTGGCGGAGAGCCGGTACAGCTCGTCCAGCTGGTTCCGTTCGCCGCGCTGGGCCGCGGCGGTCTCCTCGCACGCGTCGGCGAGCGCGTCGAACGCGGCCCGCCGGTGCGGGTACTGGATGCCGAGCTGCCGGGCGATCTCGGCGAGCACCGTGGCCGGCTCGTGGATGGAGAGCGTCGGCCGCTCGAAGTCGATGGCGGCGAAGGGGAATCCGGCGGGGGACTCCCGCAGGCTCTCGATGAGGAAGGTGGCGAGGAGGGTGCTCTTGCCGATGCCGCCCACGCCGTGGATGAGGACGGGCGGCTCCGCCGGTTCGGCGGGCAGCGCGATGTACGCGCGCAGGAGGTCGAGTTCGCGCCGCCGCCCGTGGACCGTGCCCTCGATGAGCCGCTCCATCGGCTGGAGCAACCGCGCCCGCTCCAGACGGTGTTGCAGGTCGTCGACGTCCGGCAGCCCGGTCGTGCCGGGGATCCGGCGCAGCCACAGTACGGCCCGCAGGGTGTCGCAGAGCCCCTCGACGCCCGGCGTCGTGAGGTCGGGCGGGACGCCGGACAGCAGGGCGAGCGCGGTGCGCTCGGCACCCGGCCCCTCCGGCACGGCGTCGATGGCGGCCTCCAGGGCGCGCCGGGCGGCCTCGGGGCCCGCGAGCGTGTTCAGCGTCTCCTCGCGCACCTCCGGCTTGAGGACCCAGGTCTGGGCCGGATGGTCGCCGAGGGCCGTGCAGTCGTCGACGAGGGCCAGGGCGGCCCGTCCGGTGGGTTCGCTCTCGCCCGGCAGCCGCAGCCGGGCGGGGTCGAACTCGTCGAGGAGGCAGGCCGCTTCCCGGTAGGCCCTGCGCAGCTCGGGAAGGGCGGGGGCGGGCGGTGGGCTCTGCGCGGCCGTGGTCCTCAGCGCGTGGCGCAGCCGGTCGGGGGCGCCGTCGCCGGGTTCGAGCGAGCGGAAGGCCAGTACCGCCTCCTCGGTCGCCGTGCAGACCCTGCGCATGTAACTCTCCGTCGCACCGGGGGAGTCGACGGCCCGCAGCACCTCGGCCACCGCCACGTCCACAAGCTCGGGGATCAGTGCGGCGTCCGGACCCGGCCACTCCTGGCCGAAGAACTCCCGGAAGAACTCCCGCAGATCGTCCTCGGTGGCGATCGTGGCCGTGTCACGGCACTCGTTCTTCCGGATGTCGTACGGGAGTTGGCGCGTGGCGGGCGAGTAGCCGAGCAGGACGAGCCGGGGCACGGCGTCCTTCCGTACCGGCGTGAACTCGTAGATCGCGAGGGCGAGCTTGCCGATGCAGTCCCAGACGTCGGTGCTCGGATCGAGCTTGTCGCACTCGTCGAGCACCAGCCAGAAGCGGTCCTCGGCGGCCGTCGCCCGGCTGACGATCCGGTGCACGGCGTCGTCGATCGAGGGCAGTGGATCGTTCAACTGTGTGGGATTCAACGGCAACCGGTCCAAGCCGGGACCCGTCACGAACTCGCCGAGCCGCTCCACGAGCCGCGCCGCCGTCGAGGTCCGCGAGAGCGTGATCCGTACGGGACGGAAGCCGCAGTGCTGCCCGAGATGGCGGATGAGGCGGTACGAGTACGAGCGGCCGCTGTCGGGCTCGCCGTCCACCACGAGCACCGTCTGCTCCGGATCGTCGACGAAACCGCGCAGCTTCTCCCGCAGCTCGGCCCGGTCGATGAACACCTCGGTACCGTTCGCGAGGACCAGCGTGCGGAACGGGTCCTGCGCGGAGCGCAGCAGCTCCTCGTCCTCGTGCAGCCGCCTCAGCAGGGTCCGCGCCTCGGCGTCTCCGGGCCCCGTGAGCGCGTCGAGCCCGGCGAGGGCGTCGAGCAGCGCGCGCTGATGGGCGATGTCCCGGCGCGCCGCGGCCACCACGAGGCGGGCGTTCGCGTCGCGGTCGGGGGTGAGCTCGAGACCCGCGACGAAGTCCTGCGAGAGCCCGGCGCGTCGCAGCCGGGTCGGAGGATCAGGGGTGTCGAGCAGGTACTCCCGTACCCAACTGGTGACGAGTCCCCATTCCGTTTCGGTGAGCGGCATACCGCACCTGCCCGGCGGTCGCGGTCCCGGCGGTCCCTTGTCATGGTTTCACCGGGCCGGGACGGTGGCAAACGGGCGAGCCGGCGGTGGCAAACGCGGGAGACGATGGCGGCCGCCCGTCCGGAGGCCCGGCCGGTCAGCCCTGCATGACGATGTCGTCGAACGACTCCAGACGCCGCCAGCGGTCCTCCGGAGCGCGGAACGGCGGCATCAGATCGACGTCCGGCAGCGGCCCGAACTCCAGCTCCGTGAGCTCCGCGACGTCCGATACCGGCACCTGGTACGTACGGAACGGGCCGAGCGGCGGCGGTGCGCCCGGCTTCGCCCCGGCGAGCGCCCGCTCCGCGTCACGGGTCAGGTCGGGGCTCTGGTCCAGAATGTACGCGGTCGCGGCCAGCGCCCCCTCCTGCATGAACGCGGCCACCTTCCAGAACCGCATCGGCACCTGGATACCCCGGTAGGGCGGGTCGGAGTCGTGCAGCACCGGGCCCGTGAGCACCGTCAGGCGCCGGTCGAACTCGGCCGCGTGGTCCAGGAGATAGTTCTCGAGCCCCTGCCAGAGCTGCTTGCCCTGGTTGAACACGTCCGACTGCGGCGCCGCGTTCGTGTAGTGGAACGTGTCCATGTTGGCCCGGCCGGCCACGGCCGCCGCACCCCACACGGGATCGAGCCGGCGCACCAGATGGCCGCGGTCCAGACTGTTGTTCCGGTAGATGTCGTTGCCGGCCTGCTGCGCCTCGGGCAGCCGCGGGTCGAACTCCCAGACGTCCTCCCGGGGTACGTCCTCCGCCAGCTGCCCTCCCTCGATACAGCACGCGGTCGCGGCGGCGAGCCGCCGGTCGGGCCGGAAGACCACGGTGAAGTGGGTGTACGGCAGGATCACCGTCTCCACCGAGGCCCGGACGGGCAGCGGAAGGGGCACGGTCGGGCCCAGGAAGTCCTCGTCGTAGCCGGTGCGGTCGGCGAACGAGTCGTTGCGCTGTCCGCCCGCGCGCGGGGGCGGCGGAGAAGGCGGGGGATCGGTCGGTTCCATACGATGTAAGTACCGCGCATTGAAGGGTCGCGCTCGGCACCGGGCCCCCAGGCCACTCGATCAGCCGCCCCGGTGCCGGATCTCCCACCCTGTCCTAGGAGGCACCCCATGCCCACCGGACTGTCCATCCACGTCGGACTGAACAAGGTCGACCCCGACCGGTACGAGGGCTGGGACGGCGCCCTCGTGGCCTGCGAGAACGATGCCCGGGACATGGCCCGGCTTGCCCGCGCCGCGGGCTACTCCGGCACCGTCCTGCTGACCGCCGACTGCACCGTCGACGCGGTCACCGCCGCGCTCCGCGAGGCGGCGGGGCGGCTCGTCCCCGGCGACATCCTGCTCTTCACCTACTCGGGTCACGGCGGACAGGTGCCCGATGTCACGGGCGGCGGCGACGAGCCGGACGCGCTCGACGAGACCCTCGTGCTGTACGACCGCCAGTTCCTCGACGACGAGGTGTACCGGGAGTTCCTGGGCTTCGCCGACGGCGTGCGGATCGTCGCGCTGCTCGACTGCTGCCACAGCGGCAGCGGCATCGAGCTTCCCGGCGCGCCCCTCCCCTCGACCGGCATCCGGCTGATGCCCGTACCGAAACAGCAGGAGATCTACGAACGGGACCAGGGCTTCTTCGACGAGCTCCAGCAGTCCCTGAAGAAGGCGTCCCCCGACGGTGAGGCGGCCGAACCGACGGCGATCCTCGTCTCGGCCTGCCAGGACAACCAGGTCGCCGCGGACGGCCCGGTCAACGGCGCCTTCACCAGTGCGCTGCTCAAGACCTGGGACGACGGCGCCTTCCGCGGCGGCTACCGCGCTTTCCACCGCGCGATCCAGAGCCGACTGCCATCCACCCAGAGCCCGAACCTCTACACGACGGGCAGCCCGGCGCCCGCGTTCCTGCGCCAGCGGCCGTTCACCGTGTGAGCGGTCCGAGGACCGGTGTCAGCCGCGCAGGGCCGTCGCGAGCTGGGCCCGTGAGCGGACGTCCAGCTTCTGATAGATCCGGGTGAGGCGCGCCTCGACCGTCTTCACGCTCAGATACAGCTTGGCAGCCGCCTCCTGGTTACTGGCGCCCTGACCCACCAGATGGGCGAGCCGCAGCTCCGCGTCCGTGAGCGAGGAGAGCGCCGGAAGGGAGTCCTCCCCGGCCGGGGTCTCGCGCGTCAGCGCCAGCCAGGGGGCCGCCCCGGCCCGCTCGAACACCGTGGCCGCCGCGTGCAGCGCGCTCTGCGCCGCCGACCGGCGCCGACGCCGCCGCTCCACCCGGGCCAGGGAGATCAGCGCCCGCCCGTGCTCCAGCGGCAGCCCCGCCTCGGCGAACCGCTCGGCCGTGCGGGTGAGCAGCTCCGCCGCCTCGTCGGTCCGTCCGCACCCGGCGAGATACAGGGCGTACGCCCGGTCGCAGCCCAGGAGTACGGTCGTACGGCCCAGGCCCTCGGCCACCGGACGCACCCCGTCAAGGAGTTCCACCGCCTCCGGGGCCGCGTCGTTGGCGAGCAGGGCCTCCGCCAGCTCCTCGTGCCAGCGCAGCATCGACGGGTCGACGGTCGACTGCGCCCGCTCGTTCGCCTGCACCCGGCGCAGGGTCTCCAGGGCCGAGGCGACGTCGCCGTTGACCAGCTGGACGCGCCCCAGGGCGTAGAGGCTGCGGGAGAGGAAGACCCGGTCGCCCTCCTCCTCCGACGCCTGGACGCTGCGCCGGGCGTAGCTGGCCGCCCGGGCGAAGCTGCCGCCGGCGGTCTCCGCGAGCGCCAGCGTGTACCAGGCAGGGCCGGGGGAGAGGCCTGCCTCCAGGGTCAGGGCGAGTGACTGGCCGGCGTGCACGAGCGACGCGGGGCAGGCCCCGATCCGGGACTCGATCGCGGCGAGCGTGGAGAACAGCTCGATCGTGTCCTCCACCGAACCGCGCCGCTGCACCAACGGCAGCAGCGCGTTCACCTGGTCGCGGGCGTCGGTCAGCCGGTCGTCGAAGAGCGCATGACGGATCGTCAGGATCTGTGCGGCGTTACGGATTCCGAGCGGACGCTCGGCCATCTCCAGGCCCCGCGCCTGAGCCACGACCGACTCCGCGTCCGACGCCCCGAGCGCCCGGTCCATCCGCGCCTGTACGGTCAGGGCCTGGGCCGCCGTCCGGGGATCGCCCACCGACGCGGCCAGCGCGGCGGATTCGACGGCCGCGGCCCGCGAGCGCAGCGGATCCCCGTCCGCCAGAACGTACTTGACGGCCAGTCGGAGGAGGACGCCCGCGCGAAGTGCGGTGTCGCCCTCGGAGTCCTCCATCGCGTGCACGTACATCTCGTCGAGGCCGGTCAGCCCCTGGCCGGCGGTGTCGAGGACGGCGAGCCGGGCGCGTACCCGGTCGGACGGGGCGGCGTCGCGGGCCAGCAGATCGGTGGCGGCCCGCATCGCGAGGTCGGCCCGCGCGGCGCGGGCGGCCTCCTCGGCTGCGTCCACGAGCCGCCCGATCCGCTGCTCGGCGTGGAGCACGGGCGTCGACTCGGCGGCGAGCAGCGCCAGTTCGGCGGCGAGCGCGCTGTTGCCGCGCCGCCGCGCGAGATCGGCGGCCGCGGCGACCTCGGCGGCGAGAGCCTCGTCGGGGATGTCGTTGGCCAGCGCCCGGTGCCGTACGGCCTCCACCGAGTCGTCCACCACCGTGGCGAGCGCGGCGTGGCCGGCGCTGCGCTCGCCCCAGCAGGCGTCGTGGACCAGCGTCGAGGGGAGCAGCCCGGCGGTGAAGGCGACCGTGCCGTCCTCGGCGACCGAGACCAGCCCTGCGCGCTCGGCCACGGCGAGGTCCGCCTCCGCGTCGGGCCGGCCGGCCCGACGTATCAGCGACGCCGTGGGGCGCAGCGCGAGGGCGGCGAGCAGCAGCGTCTCCCGGACGTCGGGCGGCGCCGTGCCCAGGAGCTGCCGCGCGAGGTCGCGGGCCCGGCCGGACAGGGTCAGCGCCTCGGCGTGATGGACGGGGGTGCGCGCGTCGGCCAGCGAGCGGCCCACGGCGAGCGCGAGGCGGGGATTGCCGCCGCTCGCCTTGTGGATGCGGCCGGCCATCCGGGAGGGCAGCCGGTGGTGGATGAGGAGTTCGGCGATCTCGTCGGCCTGCAGCGGCGGTACGAGCAGGATGTCGGCCTCCGACGGCACCCAGAGCCGGGTGTCGTGGCCGTCCTCGGTGCCGTACGTCTCAGGAGTCTCGACGGCGATGACCCGCAGCGCGGGCGGGGCCAGGTGCAGGGCGAAGCGCAGCAGGTCGGCGCTGTCGGCGTCCATGTGCTGCACGCCGTCGACGACGAGCAGGGCGGGGCCGCGGGCGGTGAGGGCCCGCAGGATCTGGGCGATGCCGAGGCGCAGTGCGATCGGGTCCCAGCCGCCGTCGTGCAGCGGCGCCTCGCGGCACAGCATCGCCACGGCGGTCCGCTGGGGCCCGGGCAGCCCGTCGAAGACCCCGGAGGCGGTGACCGACCCGACGGCCCTACGGAGACCGTCGGCACCCTCCTGGTGGCGTGCGTGGCCGGCCGGATCCGAGGGGCGCGCGGGGTCGCCCTCGGACGCGTGGTCGCCGCGCGGCGCGGGCACGCCCGCAAGCGAGCCGCCACCGCGGGACCCCGATGTGCCGCCGGCTTGGCCGGCGAGGGTGCCGCTGCGGGGTGCGCATGCGCCGCCCGCTTGGCCGGCGGACGTTCCGCTGCGGGGCGCTTGGCCGGCGGGGGTCCCGCCTCGACCCGTCGCTGTCGTCGTGGTGCCGGTCGGGCCCGCGTCGGCGGCCCGGCTCCGAGCCGGGGGCTCGGGCAGGGCGGGGATCGTCGGGTCGGCCACTCCGGGCCAGGTCACCGTCGCCGCCGCCGAGGCGACGAGGGCGGCTGCCGCCGCGCCCGGTATGTCACGGTCGGACGGCAGGGTCGGCAACCACAGGACGGTCTCGCCACGGGACTCCGCCCGCGCCGCCTCCGCCAGGGCGACTTCGGTCTTGCCGACGCCCGCGGGGCCGGTGAGAAGGGCGCGTCCGCGCGAGTGCAGCACGCGCTCGAGCCGGGAGAGCAGCTCCCCCCGGCCCACCGGCGCAGAAAGGTGCGGCGTTGTCGTCACCTGTCCACCACCCTCCGGCACTCGGGCCCTGCCCGTGAGCCCCGTGGGGCAGAGAATACGGAGCGTACCGGCGCAGTCCAGGCCCCTTGTCCGGCATACGGACAGCGTTCGGCGGCCCCCACGCCAGGACGCGCCCGTGGTGTAGACCACGAGCGCGCCGCTGACCAGCAATGATGCTGTTGTGGGGGGTGGTTCAGGTGGGCCTAGAAGGTCAGGCTCCACGAGTCGATGTAGCCGGTGTCACCCGAGGCCACATCGCGGACCTGAAGCTTCCAGGTGCCGTTGGCGACCTCGCTCGACGCGTCGACCGTGTACGTGGTGAGCACGTTGTCGGCGCTGTCCGAGCCGGAGGAGGCCTTCAGGTTGCGCACCGTGCCGTCGGGGGCGATCAGGTCGATGACCAGGTCCCCGCGCCAGGTGTGCTTGATGTCCACCGCGACCTTGAGGGTGGCGGGGGCGTTGCCGGTGAGACCGGTGACCGCGATCGAGGACGACACGGTGGTGTGGTCGGAGATCGTCACGTTGTTCGCGTTGGTGAAGACGGTGCCGGTCGGCGGAGGGGTGGTGCCGGTGACGGCGTCCACGGTCTTCGCGGTGTCGGCGATGCCGGCGCCGCAGCCACCGGTGCAGGTGCCCGGCAGCGGACGGGCGTTGGCCTTGATCGCGGACTCGATCTCGGCCGGCGTGAGGCTCGTCTTCGCCGACTTCAGCAGCGCGGCGAGACCGGCGATGTGCGGCGCGGCCATCGAGGTGCCCTGGTAGGGCTTGTAGTTCTCCGTCGACTGGACCGTCGTGCCCGAGTTCAGCGTGGAGTAGATGCCGTTCTCGGGGGTGGTGATGGTGCCCGGCGTGTCGGTCGCGCGGCGGGTCTCGCCACCGGGGGCCGAGACGTCGATGATGGTGCCGTAGTTCGAGTAGAACGAACGGTTGCCCTCGCGGCTGGTGGACGCCACGTTGATGACGTTCGCGCAGTTCGCGGGGGTGAAGCCGGACGCGTTGGCGTTGCTGTTGCCCGCGGCGACGACGACGGTGGTACCGCGCGAGACGGCGCCGTTGATCGCGTTCTGGTAGACGCTCGGGCAGGTGGAACTGGCGCCGCCCAGGCTCAGGTTGATGACCTTCGCCGGGGTCGGGTTGGCCGTGACGCCCGGTACGTTGCCGCCGGACGCCCAGGTGATCGCGTCGGCGATGTCGGCGGAGGAACCGCCGCACTTGCCGAGCACGCGCACGGGCTGGATCTTCGCGTTGTACGCGATGCCCGCGATGCCCTTGGTGTTGTTGGTGACCGCGCCGATGGTGCCGGCCACGTGGGTGCCGTGCCAGGAGGAGTTGGACGCCCGGGAGCCGGTGCCGCACTCGCCGTCGGTGGCGTTCCAGTCGCCCTCGTCCTTGGCGTCGGCGTCACGGCCGTTGCCGTCGCGGGCGTCGGCCGAGGAGGAGATGAAGTCGTAGCCGGACACGACGTTGGTGGCCAGGTCCGAGTGGGCCGCGTAGCCGGTGTCGATGACGGCGACGGTCACGCCGGAGCCGGTGGTCTTGTCCCAGGCGGTCGGGACGTTCATGCCGCCGGTGGCCTCGAAGAGGTCCCACTGCTTGGCGTAGTCGGTGTCGTTCGGGGTGACCGCCATCGCGTACGCGCGGATGTCGGGCTCGACCGAGGCGACCTGCGGGTCGGCGCGGAAGGCGGCCATGACCTCGGCGACGTCCTGCTTGGTGGCGCTGTCGCCCAGGTCGATCAGCGCGCCGCCACCGGCGAGGCGGCGCTCGAAGGCGAGGCTCTCGCCCGTCTCGGCGGCCTTGGCGGCGGCGTCGCTCTTCGCGGCGGCGTTGGAACCGGCCTCCGCGGTCCTGGACTTGTAGGTGACGATGACCTTCTCGACCGGGGCGCTGGGCAGCGCGGTCATCGCCTGCGAGGCCGGAACCGGCTTCGGGGTGGCAGCGACCGGGGCGGCGGCGAACGCCCCGGTGGACGTGGCAGCGGCGCCGATGATCGCGGCGCTCGCGACCACGACGGATATGACTCTCCGCCTGGAACTGTTCAAGGTGTTCCCTTTCAGGCACGACGTAGGTGCGGAGCAGTGGCGGCGGCGCGGGAGCCACGGGCGGAGTGGGGTCGCGTTCCGTCGTTCCCTGGGCTTGGGGAGCCCGTGCGCCGCCACCGGCGACGCGACGGCCCGGGTCAAGGCCGTCACCGGCGGACACTACCCACCGCTCCACATGCACCTGACAGGCGGGTCGGAGGATGGTATCTGCCGGTGCGGCAGACAGTAGGGAACGAGGAGATGAACCCGATACGGGGAAAACCCTTGTCACGCCCCGAGGGGGTGAGGGGAGGGGGTGGGGAAGGGGTGCGGGGTGGGGGCGTCCAGGGGTGTGTCGTGCCGTGCGTCAGCCGAGTGGGAGGGGTGCTTCAGCCGAGTTCGAGGGTGGTGACGCCGAAGACCCGGTCCCGCGCGATCGGCCTGACCGGCCCGGTGTACATCCGCGCCGTCTCGAACGTCGGCTCCAGGCCGCGATCCAGCGCGAGGCGGGCGGCCGCCGGATTGGCCTCGGGCATGTCGATCGCGATCCGCGCCGAGCCGAACGCCCGCGCCTCGGCGGCGAGGGCGTCGAGGAGGGCCGCCGCGTCGGCGGGCGTGTCGGCGAACAGCGGGCCGACACGGGCCTCGTCCTCGGCCGGCCGCACCACGCCGTACCCCGTGAGCCGCCCGTCGACGACCCGGGCGAGGGCCCGGTGGCCGGGGGTGGCCAGCCACGGGGAGAGGAAACGGGGGCGGTCGGCGGGGTAGCAGGCGCTGTCGTACGCGAGGAGGGCGGCGGGGTCGACGTGCCGGGCGGGGACGACGTGCGGGGCGGGCGTCTCCGGGGCGCTGGGCTCACCGACGTACCGCGCCGTGCGGTGGACGGTGGAGAACCCGGAGCGGCGGTAGTTCTCCTGCTGGTCGGGCACCCCGTCGAGCCCGACGGTCCGGTCGCCGGCGTGGGCGAGGGCGGCGCGCCAGGTGGCGAGACCGTGGCCGAGGCCGCGCCGGTCGGGGCGGACGAGATAGAAGCCGAGGAAGGCGTAGCGGTCGCTGTAGTTGACGACCGAGATCGCGGTGACGGGCTCGCCGTCGATCCTCCCGAGGAAGAACCCCTCGGGGTCCTGCGCGAAGAACGCGGCCGCGTCCGCCGCCCCCGGATTCCACCCCTCGGCGGCGGCCCACTCCCGTACGACCGCCCAGTCCTCGAGCCGCGCCGGGGAGACGTGGAGGGTCATGGAGGGGCTCCTTCGGCGGCCGAGGATGTATCAGAACCGGTCAAAGTGCCCCGAGCATAGCGAGCGCGGGGGAGCCTCACGGACGGGAACGACGCTTTCCGGCCGGGGGGGCCGTCCGGTAGCCGAACGGCCCCCCGCCACACCCCGTCACGCCCCCGCCGCTCAGCCCAGCAGCCTCAGGGTCGTCCCCGAGACCGCCACCCGGACGGTCTGGCCCCACGTCAGTTCCAGGGCGTCCGATTCCATACCGTCGCCGAAGGCGACCAGGCGGTCCGACTCCACCGTCAGGCGGAGGGATTCGCCGTCGGCCAGGACGCCCTCCACGCGCGTCGTGCCCGTCGTCGGGGAGGGCCAGGCCTCGCGGACGAACCAGGCGAGGCGGCGGGCCGTCGGGGCGGGGAGGACGAGCGGGCTGGAGCGCTCGTGCCAGACGGAGCGGAGCCAGCCCGTCGCGCCCGTACCCGTGCCGACCAGGACGCCCGAGGAGGCCTGGGGTTCGGGCGGCGACTCCGTGCGCCCATCACCCTCGACCGCGAGGGCGTAGCGCGCGGTCTGGTGGCTCGGCGGGCCGAGGCAGATCTCGTTGAGGGCGAGGAGCCGCTGCGCGTCGTCCGTCACCGCCTCCACCATCGTGAGTTCGTCCACGCCCGTCTCCGGGGCCGCCGCCGACCTCAGCAACGCCCCCGCGTCGGCCGCCCGGTGCCGGACGAGGACCCCCGGGTTCCGCCCCGGGTCGGTGTCGATGCCGACGACCGGCTGTCCGTCGAGGTACTTGGCGGCGTTGGCCACCAGGCCGTCCTGCCCGACCACCACGACCACGTCCTCGGGGCCGAACAGGAACCGGTCCAGATCCGCCCGCTCCACGCGCGCGTGCCGCCACTGCAACGGCACCGCGGCCGCCACCTCCGCGAGGCCCCGGCGGTTCCGCTCGTGCCGCCGCCGCACCTCCTCGATGCTCCGGCCCCGGCTCGACAGGAAGAACGCCGCCTGCCCGTGCGTACCGTGCCGCGCGAGCAACTCCTCGTACTCCGTGGTGCGATGCACGAGCACCGCGCGCGGCGCCAGGCTCACGACGACGTCCCGCCGCTACCCAGCCTGGCGAGGAGCCCGGTCAGCACATCGGGGGAGAGGGTCAGGCTCTCGATCCGCGGCAGGTTCTCCGCCGCCCGGGTCGCCGCCAGCGCGTGCAGTGTCCCCGCGTCGACCTCCCCGTGCACCCGGAGCCACGCCGCCTGCGCCGCCGCCCGCGCCTCGCCGACCTCGCGCGCCGCCTCCGCCTCGGCCCGCGCGAGCCGGACCTTCCGTACCGCCTCCGCCTCCGCCCGTACGGCGTCGGCGGCGGCGCTCTCCTCCGCCTCCCGCCGCGCGTTGGTACCGCGCTGGTCGACGAGCCGCTCCTCCTGCCGGGCGAGCTCGATCTTGCTGGCGAGCTCGTTCTCGGCGATGGTCCGTTCACGCTCGACCGCGACGGCCCGCCGCTCGTACGTCGCCCGGTCCGCCTCCTGCTGGATCTGCTCGCGGGCCGGCGTGCGCAGCGCCCGCTCGACCTCCGGTTCCGGACGGATCGCCACCACCCGTACCGCCACCACCTCGATCCCGGTGGCCGGCAGCCGCGGCTCGGCCGCGAGCCCGTCCGCGATCCGGTCCCGTACGGCTGCCACGCCGTCGACCAGCGCCGCCGCCAGCGGGGTGCGCGCAAGGACGTCGAGGGCGTGCTGCTGGGCCGTCTCGGTCAGCAGCGTGGCGATCTGCTCCAGCGGCGCACCGCGCCACGCGCCCGTGTCCGGGTCGATGGAGAAGTCGAGGCGGGTGGCCGCCGCCTCCGGCTCACCGATCCGGTAGGTGACGGTGGACTGCACGCTCACGTCCTGGAAGTCGGCGGTCCGGGCGTGGAACGCCATCGCCAGCTCCCGGTCGTTGACCGGCACTTCGGAGAGCGCGGCCGAGAGCGACCGGTACCAGAAGCTGAGACCCGTACCGTCGTGGACCAGGCGTCCGCGCCGGTGGTGGCGGATGTGGGCGGTGGGCGCGGACCGCAGATGGCGCCAGCCGGCGCGGCGGGTGATGTCGGCCATGAGGAACTCCCCCTTGTCGTCATCTTGACGTTAGGGGTGCAGGCTCTTTTCGTCAAGATGACGAAATCGGCGATTCGGGGGGTGGGGGAATCCGGTGCAGGTGGGCCGAGACGTCCTCGTGCGCCAGGCGGCGCAGGGCCAGCAGGATCGGTTCGTACAGCATCGTGTACGCGACCGCCGCCTCGATCGCCTCCTCCAGGCCCGGGTACTCCTCCATCGCCGCGTACTCCTCGGTGGCGATCGGGTGCATCACCTCGGCGTACCGGCGGATGTGTTCGGCGCCGCCCTTGTAGCCCAGTGCGCGGAGCGTCATGACCGCCCGGGTCAGCGCGGCGAGCGCGGGAGCCTCGTCGTACACCCGCCAGCCCATCTCGGTGAGCAGCCCGCGCATCTCGGCGAAGACCTCGTCCCAGAGCGCGCGCTCGGGGTCGGAGGCGTCGGGCGGGGAGATCTGCGGACCCAGCATGTACTGGGCGATGCCGATGCGCTCGTGGCGGCCGAAGGCGGGGTCGTCCGCGACTGCCAGGACGTCCCGCGCCTGTTGGATCGTCATCCCGCCGACCGTGAGGAGCGCCCGGACCAGCCGCAGCCTGCGCAGGTGCTCCTCGCCGTACTCCGACTGCCGCGCGGTGACGGGCGTGCCCGGGGGCAGGAGTCCCTCGCGCAGGTAGTACTTCACGGTGGCCACGGAGACGCCGCTGCGGGCGCTCAACTCGGAGAGGCGCAAATGCGTTTCACCGTTCCCATCGTCTTGACACGGTACCGGGGAGTTCTACTCCGGCCCCCAAGGATAGTTCGCCTATCCAGGCATGGAAGGGCCGGCGCCGGGCGGGCGACATCCGTGCGAGACGTACTCCGCGCTCTTCGGGCTCGAACCGGCCGTGCGTGGGGAGCAGGGCGGCTGCGGGCCGTCGACGGACCTGGGGAGCGGCCGCTGAAGGGGTGGGTGAGGTGTGGCTCACCCGGCGACGGGTGCGGGCTCCGGCGCGGGGGTGGGTGAGGCGTCGTCCGTACGGGGGAAGGGGAGGGGCTGTCCGGAGGCGGTGACCGGGGACGGGGGCGGGGGCGGGGGCGCGGTGGCCGGTCCCGCCCCGGTCGTCAGGAGCACCACCCCGCGTGCCGCCACCACCGAGGCGGCGGCCGCGACCAGCCAGCCCCACACCCCCGCGCGGAAGGTCTCGCCGAGCAGCGCCACGCCGATGACCGCCGCGGCGGCCGGGTTGGAGAGGTTGACGACGGCCAGGGGCGCGGCGAGGCCACCCCGGTAGGCGGTCTGCGAGAGCAGGAGACCGCCTACCGCGAAGGCGGAGATCAGCACCGCGATCAGGGCCGTCTGCCACCAGGCCGTCGCACCGCCCGGCAGCTCGCGGGCGAGCGCGGCGGTCAGCGTCTGCGTCAGCGCCGAGCCGACCGCGGAGGCGATCCCAGAAGCCGTCGCATGCCGGAGCCCCCGGCCCCGCGCGACACCACCCGGCGATCGAGCCCCGGCATCGGCACCGGCCCGGAAGCCCGAGCCGCCCGGCGAGGCCGCGTCGCCGCTGCCTTGCGGGGCCGCACTTGAGCCGACGCCGCCCCGCGAGCCCGTGCCCACACCGACGCCGCCTTGCGGGGCCGTACGCGCGCCCGCGCCCGCGCCGCCCCGCGCGCCCGCACCGCCGCCGCCCCGCGCGCCCGCGCCCGTGTGTGCCCGCGCTCGCGAACCCGTGCCTTCGCGTCGCCCTCCAAACCGCTCCTCAAACCGCCCTCCGTACCGCCCCCCGTACCGCCCTCCCGAAGCGAGTATCGCGATCATCAGCGCTGTCGCCGCAGCGACGATCAGGGCCTCGCGGACGCTGAGGGCGTCGCCCGGGGTTGCCGGGCCCGTGACCGAGATCAGGCCGACGAGGCCGGCCAGCGTCCACAGCGCGCCCCGCCACTCCGCACGGGTCACCCTCCGCCGCGCCCCGTACGCCCCGAGGGGCAGCGCCGCCACCAGGGTGAGCGCCCCCAGCGGCTGAACGAGCGTCAGCGGGCCGTAGTGCAGCGCGGCCACGTGGGCGAGCGCGCCCGCCGCGTTGAGGCCGACCGCCCACCACCACTGGCCGCGGGCGAGCAACGCGCGCAGCGCGCCGCGTCCGCCGTCGGAGGATGCGGCGAGCCGGGACTGGGCGACCGCGGCGAGGGCGTACCCAGCGGCGGAGACGAGCGACAGGAGGACGGCCGCCACGGTGCCTTGGAGGCCGCTCATCGCAGCATCCCCGCCGCACGCGGGAGAGGGCCGGTGCCCAGCGCCCGTACCGCCGCCAGCGCGAGACCGAGGAGGGCCGCCGCAGCGAGGGCGTCGAGCCAGTAGTGGTTGGCCGTGCCGACGATCACCAGCAGGGTCAGCGCCGGATGGAGCAGCCACAGCCACCGCCAGCGCGCGCGGGTCGCGGCGATGAGGCCGATCGCGACCATCAGCGCCCAGCCGAAGTGCAGCGACGGCATCGCGGCGAACTGGTTCGCCATCGAGTCCGTCGCCGGGCTCGCGCCGTACACCGACGGTCCGTAGACCCGCGCGGTGTCGACGAGCCCCGTCGCGGGGAGCATCCGGGGCGGGGCCAGCGGCATCAGCAGATGCAGGGCGAGCGCGGCGGCGGTGAGGAGGGCGAGGACCCGGCGGGACCAGACGTAGTGGGCGGGCCGGCGCCAGTAGAGCCAGGCCAGGAAGGCGATCGTGGCCGGGAAGTGCACGGCCGCGTAGTACGTGTTGGCGGCCCGGACGAGCGGTTCGCCGTGCATCAGGAGCGCCTGAACGGAGCCCTCGCCGGGCAGATGGACGGCCCGCTCCGCGTCCCAGATCCGGTCGGCGTTGTGGAAGGCCCTCAGTTCGTGGCCGTTGGCGAACAGCCGGCCGCACTTGTAGACGAGGAACAGCGCGGTGACGAGCACCAGTTCGCGCACCAGGCGCGGTCTCGGGGTAGCGGTCGGCTCCGGTTCCGCGGGACGTGTCCCCGGTATCCCGCGTATCCCGGCAGCCATGGTGGCGCGGCCCCTTTTGGTCGAATTGCCAACAAACGGGGGAAGCCTAGATCCGAATTCATCGAGACGCAAGCGTCTCGAAACGTTTGCGTCTCGATTGTGCAGCCCCTACCCTCGTATGAGCAGAGAGCTGTCCGGGAGGAAGCCATGTCCACGCAGGCCGCGACCGCCGCCGCCCGCCGCAGCAAGATCACCCCCGAGCGGGAGACCGAGCTCTACGAAGCCGTGCTCTCCCTGCTCCGGGAGGGCGGCTACGACGCGGTGACCATGGAGGGTGTCGCGGCCCGCACCAAGTGCGGCAAGGCGACGCTCTACCGGCAGTGGGGGACCAAGCCGAAGCTCGTCACGGCCGCCCTCGCCAAGCAGCGGTGCCCGTTCTTCACCGGCATCGACACCGGTTCGCTCGCCGGTGACCTCCGCGAGGCCGCCCACCTCGCCGCGACCCGCCGCGACCGGGACGCCGAACTGATGGAGGCCGTCAGCCAGGCGTACGTCCAGTACCCCGATCTGCGCGAGGCGCTCCGCGAGACCGTCATCAGCCCCGAGATCGCGGCGCTCGACGAGATCCTGCGGCGGGCCGTGGAGCGCGGCGAGATCGACCCGGACAATCCGGCGGTCGGCTTCGTCGCCCCCTGCTTCCTCGGGATGCTCCGCATGGAGCGGCTCTTCGAGGAGCGGTTCGCCGACGCCTCGACGATGCGTGTCTTCGTCGACTCCGTACTCCTGCCCGCGCTGAGGCCCGCACGCTGATGCCCGCAGGGCGCGCCTCGACGTGTGACCGCCCGCCCCTCCGGCACCCTGGACCCATGCCTTCCCCCGCACCCGACGTACGCGTCCGACGGATCTACGAACCCCCGTCACCCGACGACGGCGTACGGGTCCTGGTCGACCGCCTCTGGCCGCGTGGCCTCGCCAAGGACGACGCCCACGTCGACGAATGGCCCAAAGCGCTGACCCCCTCCACCGAACTGCGCCGCTGGTACCACGGCACGGAGGGCGCGTACGAGGAGTTCTGCCGGCGGTACGAGAGCGAGCTCGCCGAACCCGCGGCCGCCGAGGCCCTCGACCGGCTGCGTGCCCTCGCCGCGAAGGGCCGCGTCACCCTCCTCACCGCCGCCAAGGACCCGTCCCTCAGCCACACCTCCGTGCTGGAGCGCGCGCTGAACGCCACCGGGGCGTAGCCAGGGCACGCGGAGCCGGTCACCATGGCGGGGACCGCACATGTGTACGCACCTGCCCGAGTTCCGCACCTTCCCGTTCCGGAGGCACCGCGTGGACCCGACAACGCCCGCACCGCAGGCACCGCCCGCACCGCACGCACACGCACGTCACGAGCTGCTCGACGCGTTGCAGCGCAATCCGTACCCCCTCTACGCACGTGCGCGACAGACCGACGGTCTGACCTTCGTCCCCGAACTCGACGCGTGGCTGGTCGCCCGGGACGCCGACGTCCGCGAAGTGCTGCTGCGGCCCCAGGACTTCTCCTCCGCGCAGGCCCTGCGGCCCGACGTCCTGCCCACCCCCGCCGTCCTCGGCGTCCTCGCCCGCGGCTTCGGCGCACGCCCCACCGTCGTCTCCACCGACGGCGCCGCCCACCGCCGCCACCGCGCGCCGATCAACCGCGGCCTCTCCGCCGCGCGCGTCGCGGCCCTCACGCCGTACGCCACCGAGGTCGCCACCGCCCTCGTCGACGGCTTCGCCGCCGACGGCCGCACCGAACTGATGGCGTCCTACGCCCGCAAGCTCCCCGGAGCAGTCATCGGCCGGCTCATCGGATTCGCACCCGAGGACGTGCCCGCCGCGGTGCACGGAGGACACCGCGCCGAGCAGCTCCTCTTCCGCCCCATGGTCGAGGACGAACAGCTCGCCGCCGCCGAGGACGTGGTCGCCCTCCAGCACCTCCTCGACCGCTACGCCCGCGACCGGCGCGCCCACCCGCGCGACGACCTCTGCTCGGCGATGGTCGCCGCCCTCGCCCCCGACACCGGCCTCGGGCCCGGCCCCCGCGAACTCACCACGGACCAGCGCAGCGAACTCGTCGCCAACCTGCAGAACTTCCTCATCGCCGGACACCTCACCACCAGCGCTCTGATCGGCAGCACGCTGCTCCATCTGCTGCGCCACCGCGACCAGTGGGAGCTGCTGTGCGCGCGGCCCGCACTCATACCCGGGGCGGTGGAGGAAGCAGTCCGCTTCGACACCGCCGTCCAGGGATTCCGCCGTACGACCACCCGGCCGGTCAAGCTCGCCGGCACCGAACTGCCCGCCGGTGCCACCGTCTTCGTCGCCTACGGCTCGGCCAACCGCGACGAGGCACGCCACCGGGACGCCGACACCTTCGACATCACCCGGCCCGCGAGCCCCACCCGCCATGTCAGCTTCGGTCACGGCGCCCACGGCTGCCCCGGCTCTCAGCTCGCCCGCACCCAACTCCGGCTCACCCTGGAGCTGTTCACCCGCCGCTTCCCGGGGCTGCGCCTAGCGAAGGACCAGGAAGTCGTGATGCGGCCGACCATGATCCACCGCTCGCCCCTGGAGCTGACGCTCACCTGGTGACCCGCCCGTCCCGGGCGCCGCGTCACTCCCCGAGCAGACGCGGTGCCTCGGCGGCGGCGTCCGTCACCTCGCCCGCCCGGTCCGCCAACGCGCGGGCCCATAGGACGAGTCCGCCGACATCGATCCCGTACGGATCGGGCTGCCCGGAGATCCGGGCGGCACCGCGCAGCAACAGCCGCGCCCCGCCCGCCGCGTTGCCCCGGGCCGCATGCGTGAGCCCCACCGCCAGCTGCGCGAGCCCCTGCCACAGGTCCCGCTCGGCGGCGGGGCCGGTCTTCCACGCGTCCTCGAAGACCTCGTGGGCGTGGAACGGCATCCCCGCATCGAGCAGGCGCTGTGCCTCGCGCACGGTCTCCGCCGGCGTCCGCACCACGCCCTCGGGCAGCCGCGGCACCCCCTCGGTCCCGTACGGCAACGGCCGCCCCAGCCCGTCCCGGGGCCGCCCACTCCGCGCCCGCCCCTCCGCGTCCCGGTCCCTGCGCTTCCTGTCCACACCCCCATTCTGCCCCCGAGCCCGCCCCGGCCTGCGCGGATGCCAAGCGCCACCAACCGAGGGTGTGTCCCGGCGTCGCACGGAGTGAGGTAATGTTCTCTTGCACGCGGCCACCGGGGACGAACCGGGGGCACGGGCATCGGGACGTGGCGCAGCTTGGTAGCGCACTTGACTGGGGGTCAAGGGGTCGCAGGTTCAAATCCTGTCGTCCCGACTTGCTTTACGCAGGTCAGAGGCCGTATCGGAAGCATCCGATACGGCCTCGAGATCGTTTTTGGGGACCAGTCGGGGACCAGGGCGGTCGGCGCGGGTCGGACGGCGGCAACTGCCGTGACCGGCAGCGAACGAGGTGCACGGAGCACCATGAGGTGCCCGGAGAGCACCCGCATCTTCCGGATGAGCATCCCGGCGATGGACTGGGAACCCATCGACGTCGTCAGCACGTCCTCCAGCCGGCGGCAGCCGCGTCCGGCCGCCGGATGGCGCACGCCATCACCGGGCAGATCACCGTCTCCGCCGAAGCCGCCGGCCGCTCTGGCCGACGAGGACGCTGTGCCTCTCCCAGTGCTCAGCCGACTCATGGGCGCAAACTGTCATTTGACGCTGTCTCCGTCAGCCGGGTCGGCTATCTGGGCCCAGGTCCACACGACGCCTGTCGCCAGGGAGGCAAGCAGAGCGGCACGATCACGTACCAGCCGGTTACGCCCATCGTGACGTACACCGACCGTACCGTCAGCGCGTCCTGCGCGGTCAGTCCGGTCACGGCGAGAGCGAGGAACACCGCGACCGCGCCGAACCAGCCGACGGAGACGATCACATGAGCGGTGAGGGCGAGCTTGGGGCACGCGCGGCGATATGGCCATCAACCGTGGCCCCGCCTGCCGCCGTCGGCCGGCGGCTCATGGAGCTTGTGCGGGATCTCGTCGCCGAGGGCGCCGCGAGCGGCGCCCTGCGCGTCGACGTTGCCGCCGATGAGCTCGCCGCGTACTGCCCCCACGCCCTCGGCGCGGCGGCGGGGCTCCCGTCGAAGGCGGCGGTCGGGCGGCTCGTCGACGTGACTCCCGCCGGGCTGCGGCCCGCGGACTGTCCCCCGGGACGGTACGTCGGCGACCTCGGGCAGGCAGAGCCCGAGGATTGCCGGACCGCGGTCAGTGGCTATGGGACGTATGACCATCCTCTGCCGACTCGGCGGGTACCTGTGCCGGGTGATCCTGCTCAACGGGAGCCTGGTCTTGCTCCGCGGGGGTCTCGGTCGTGGAGCCGTGGTCGTGGCTGTGGCCATCGGAGCTGATGGTGCCGGCGAGGGCGGTCATGCCCAGCCAGGCCACGGCCGAGATGACGACGACGGCGGCCGCGAACGGGCTGACGAGGTGCCGCCAGCGGCCCTTGGAGTCCTTGGCGACGAACGCGACGTACGACATGAGCAGGCCGATGGGGGTCATCCAAGCGCTCCGCTCGGGGAACTGCTCGAAGTGCTGGATGCCGCCGCCGACCAGACCGACACCGAAGGACAGCAGCAGGGAGAACGCGACCAAGGAAACTGCCTGGCTCAGCGCCGGACGCTCGTCGGCCAGCACGAACTCGTTGACGATGGTGCCGAGGAGGAAAACGAAGGCGCCGACGACGCAGATGATCGTGTACAGAGACGGATCGATCGGGTAGTGGACGACGGCGCCGGCGATGAGGGCGGCGCCCATGAAGTAGAGCATCTGGCCGCTGTAGCGAGCCGGGAGTGACTTCTTGTCGAAGGCGAGGCGGCGTGGCTTTGAGGCGGGAGTCTGGTGGCGCTCGGGCTCGAGAACGGTGGTCATGTGGGTAAGGCCTTTCAGATCTGGGTGGATGAGAGCAGGCGGAAGCCGCGCCGGCACCAGTGGTGCCGGCGTCGCGCTGGCGTAGCTCTCAGCAGCGCAGGATCGAAAGTCGGTGTATGCATGGTGGGTCGCCGCTGCGGCTGATCCAGGGGTGCGTGGGTGCTGCCCATCGGCGGAGCGCGTAGAGGACGCGGTTGGAGCCCCCGTGCCTGAGGGCGAACGCGAGCAGGGCGGCGAATATGCACAGCAGCGCCAGGCAGCTCTCTCCGGCTCCGCCGTGGTCGCACGGGGATTCGTCGTCCCGGCTGTGCGGGGTTCTGGTGGCGTCCCCGGGGGTGACGTCAGCGTGAGCGTGCTGCGTCTTGTCCCCTGCTTCGATGAGCGGGAACGCGGCGGCGTGCCCGCTGTGGGCCTGCTGGTGTGAGGCCAGGGCGTGCATCGCGAATACGGCAAGCACCATCACGAGGAGCGTTGCCCGCAGCAATGCTCCCGTGTGGTCGTCGCGACGGACCTTGCCTGAGATCACGCTTCACGACCATAGGAGAGCTTGGTAGCGGAAAGGCAACAGGGGGCCTCCCCACCCTGCACTGAGAGGAAGATAACACCAGGTGAGGATGCGTCATCGCGGCGTCCCGGCGTGGCCGCGCCCCCAACCTGCCGTACGGCGGGCGGTCCAGACCTACGGCGTCGGAGTCCCCGGCTCGCGCAGCGCGACCTGGTACTACAGCGGCGTCCGGGAGATCATGGCGGCGGGAGCCTTCCGGGTGATCCGTGCCGCCGCCGTGGTCCGTATGGCCGGGTGCCTGAGACGTGGGGGCAGCGACGCCCACGGCGGCCGCGTACCCCAAGAGCGCCGGCGCCGCGTTCACTGGCTTCCAGGCCGTCCTCCATGGGTGCGGCCGAGTACGCCTCGCGGGTCGCGACGGCCTTGCACCGGCAGATCCGACCGTCTCTGGCGTGTGTGAGATGCCCGAGATGCTCGACAAGACTCGCCGTGCACTGGGCGGCGAGAGCGATCCGCCGGAGAAAGGTGTCTGACCTGACATCGCTTCACGGACAGCGGCCGTTTGGGTCATGGTGCTGTGGGCACTCGCAGCCGCCTTGCGTAACCTCGATCCCAGAAGGGCACCGGCAGCTATTCCGCCACCGTTTCGCCGGTCGCGGTGTGAAGGGGTGCTGGATGTCGATGACGAGTCGGCGTGATCTGCTGGCGAGATCTGCGGGAGCGGTGGCGGTCACCCTCGTGCCAAGCGCCTGCGCGGCAGGGGCGAGCACACCGCGGGAGCGGCCGGTCACTACGCCCGATGGGCGAGTGGACTGGGACGCCTTGCGGGCGCAGTTTCGTCTGGAGCCGGGATGGGCGAACCTTGCGTTGTTCTACCTGGCCTCGCATCCGAAGGTGGTGCGGGACGCGGTGGATCATCTGAGTGCACAGGTCGACGCCAATCCTCTGTCGGTGCCCACGGGGATGGCGTTGCCCGACGGTCCGACCGGATGGCCCCGGGTACGCCAGGCCCTCGCGGCCTATGTGGGAGGCCGGGCCGAGGACATCGCGATGACGGCGAGCACGAGTATCGGGCTGGGTGTCGTCTACAACGGCGTCGTGACCCGTCGGGGACAAGAGTTCCTGTTGACGGAGCACGACCACATCTCCCATCGGACCGCCGCCCGACTGGCCGCAGAAAAGCATGGCAACACGGTGCGGTTGGTCTCCTGGTTCGCCGATCCGGCCACCGCGACGGCGGACGGCATCGCAGCGGCAGTCGGCGAGGCGATACGCCCGAACACCAGAGTCGTGGGGATCACCTGGGTGCAGTCCAGCACGGGGCTTCGGATGCCGGTGCGTGCGGTGGCCGAGGCGGTGCGACGGGCCAATGAAGGGCGCAGTCCTGCCGACCGGTGCCTGCTGGTCGTCGACGGCGTGCACGGGCTGGCGGCAGTCGACGAGGATGCCGCCGGCCTGGGCGCGGACGTGGTGATCGCCGGAACGCACAAATGGCTGTTCGGTCCCAGGGGAACGGGGCTGGTGTGGGTGGCGCCGGACGTCCTCGACCAGCTGCGGCCCACCTTCGTGAGCTTCATCGGGAGCGGAGGAGCAGCGGCCCTGTCACCCGGCGGGTTTCTGGCGTTCGAGCATGCCTTCGCCCTGCCGGTGGCGGTAGCGCTGCATGAGCAGCTGGGCCGAGCACGCGTTGCCGCCCGCATCACACAGCTGTCGACGCGGGTGAAGCAAGGACTGAGCCGCATCCCCGGGGTCACCGTGCACACTCCTGCCGACGCGGGGCTGTCAGCGGGCATCACGTGTTTCAGCGTGGCCGGACACACCCATCAGCAGGTCGTCGACCACGCCGCCGCCCGCCGCGTGCGGCTGTCCACCTCGACCTACACCCGCATCGGCACCGCCGTCATCAACACTCCAGCAGAGATCGACACCGCACTCGACAGCCTGGCCGATCTCAGCCGCTGAAAGCGGCTCAGGGCTTCCCCGTGTCATCGCGCAGCAGAATCCGACTCAACAGTCGAACACCGACCAGCAGATGTCGTTGCGCAACCTCTGGTCATCAAGCACGAGCTCGCGGATCGCCTCCGGGAGCTGATCGCGCTGCCACTGGCACTCGAGTCGCCCCGCGGTCTCGCTCTCGCCTTCCGGTGCCGCTGCGCGTGCTGCCTTGATCGCGTAGGCGGCCGCGCCGAGCTCGTGCGCGGCGACGTGGGCGACGGCCCCGGCCTGGCCGGCGGCGTACGCGGCATGCCGTGCCGCCCCGCGCAGGTCTCTGGCTGCCCCCATCGCATGGCCGCCCGCCGCGCGAGCCTGCATCATCCTGACCTCGCCACGCACCCAGGCCCGGGCATGCTCGATCGCCTGACGCGGTCGCGGGTCCCCAGGCTGGGCCGACTCGAAGAGGCCAAGGACGTGCTCTGCACACGAGGCAGCCCACAGAGCGAGGAGACGGTGATCCGCATCAGTGAGAGTCCCACCACGGCGGATCGTCACGAAGCGAGGGTCCCGGACCTTCGGGAGGATCATGACGTGCGCTCCCTCCTGCGCGCATCGGCGCCACTTGCTGCGGTGTGCCCTGGTGGCCGGCCGGCCACCAGGCTCGGGGAATGATCCAGAGTGCCGGACAGACCCCTGGCAAGTACAGCAGAACCCGAGACCACTCCAGCCGACCGGTCGGGGCGATCGAGCTACCCCCGGCGCAAGCGCGTTTCCTCGGAATGGCGAGTACACGGCGGCGGCGCTGCGAAAACGCTTGGACCGCGCGGGGCCCTTCGCGGGACACTCCGTTTTGTCACTCGTCGGTCCGACAGCACAGGGTTTGAGATGGAATCAGCTCAATCGTCCGAAGGGTTACCGAGCAGGGGCTCGGTACTCCTCGCACTTCGCTATTACGGACGGGAACTGGCCCGGCTCCGGTGGCTGACCGTGCCGGCCATGCTGTTGCCGGCGATCGGCAATATCGGCATCTACTACATCGCCCCGCTCGTCGTCGCCAAGCTGGTCGGACGGATCGCCGGGGGAGAGGGCGCCGGTGCCGCGATCGGTTCGATGCTGCCGTACGTTCTCGGTTTCGCCGGCGTGCTGTTGCTCGCGGAGGCCTTGTGGCGCGTCGGGCTGCACTGCCTGAACCGCCTCGACGCCCGGGGCATCGAGAACCTGTACGTGATCGGCATGGACGAGCTGTACGCGAAGGACGCCGCGTTCTTCCACGACAACTTCGCCGGGTCGCTGACCAAGCGGGTCCTGAGCTTCGCCTCCCGATTCGAGGAGTTCGTCGACACGCTGACGTTCTCGGTCATGGGCAGCTTCGTGCCGCTAGTGTTCGCCTCGGTGGTGCTGTGGCAGTACGACCCGCTGCTCGTGATCGGGCTCCTGACGCTGATCGTGGTCACGGCGCTGTGCGTGACACCGCTCATCCGTCGCCGCCAGGCGCTCGTCGCCCGGCGGGAGCAGGCGATCGCCCGGGTGTCGGGCCATGTCGCCGACAGTCTGATGAACATGGACACGGTCCGGTCGTTCGCCGCCGAGGAACGCGAGGCCGCCGAGCACCGGTCCCGCGTCGCCGAGTCGCGGCGGCTCACGCTCCGTTCGTGGGACTACGGCAACCTGCGCATCGACACCCTGGTCGCGCCGATGTCGGTGCTGACCAACGTACTGGGCCTGGTGCTCGCCCTCTCGCTGGGCGCGGGAGAGCACGGCGTGGAGGCCGTCGTCGTGGCCTTCACCTACTACGCCAACGCGACCCGGATCATGTTCGAGTTCAACCAGATCTACCGCCGCCTCGAGAGCTCGATGACGGAGGCCGCGCAGTTCACCGAACTCCTCCTCGAACCGCCGACGGTGGTCGACCCGGCATCCCCCGAACCGCTGCTGTCGAAGGGCGCCGACGTGCGCTTCGAGAAGGTGACCTTCGCCCACGCGGGCGCCGAGCCGCTCTTCGAGGGCCTCGACCTGGCCGTGGACGGCGGAGCGAAGATCGGATTCGTCGGCCGGTCCGGCGGCGGCAAGACCACGCTCACCCGCCTGTTGCTGCGGATGACGGACATCGACGCCGGCCGGATCCTGATCGGGGGTCAGGACATCAGCCGGCTGCGCCAGGCCGACCTGCGCAGCCTGATCGCCTACGTGCCGCAGGATCCGGCGATGTTCCACCGCTCGCTGCGGGACAACATCGCGTTCGCCCGGCCGGGCGCGACCGACGCCGAGATCCGCCGCGCCGCCGAGGCGGCACACGTCACGGAGTTCGCCGACGCGCTCCCCGAGGGCTTCGACACCATGGTGGGCGAGCGCGGCGTCAAGCTGTCCGGCGGACAGCGGCAGCGGATCGCGCTCGCCCGGGCCATCCTGCGCGACGCCCCGATCCTGCTGCTCGACGAGGCGACCAGCGCCCTGGACTCCGAGAGCGAGATCCTGGTCCAGGACGCGCTCTGGCAGCTCATGGCCGGGCGGACGGCCCTTGTCGTGGCGCACCGGCTGAGCACGGTCGCCACCATGGACCGGCTCGTCGTCCTCGACCGCGGACGGATCGTCGAGCAGGGCACGCACAAGGAACTGCTCGCCACGGGCGGCGCGTACGCGAAGCTGTGGCAGCACCAGTCGGGCGGCTTCCTCGACGACACCCCCGCGCGGGCCGACCTGCACTGAACCGCCGTGCGGCGGCCCGCCCCAGGCCGAAGGTCCGGAGTCCGCCGGGCTGCCCGCGCCGCGTACAGTGAGGGCGGGCGCGGTGTGATCACGAGGAGTACGAGTGACCGCGGTGAGTCTTGAGCACGCCACCGTCCCCGCCGACACCGGCGAGGTGACCCTGCTGATAGCCCGCCGGGTGGAGCCCGGCTACGAAGCCGCCTTCGAGCGGTGGGCGAAGGGCATCCTCGACAGCGCGGCCGCCTTCCCCGGCCATCTCGGCTACGGGCTCTTCCGCTCCTCCGGCGGCGACGCCCCCTGGTTCCTCGTGCACCGGTTCCGGGACGCGGAGGCCTGCCGGGCCTGGCAGGAGTCGCCCGAGCGGGCGGCCTGGTTCGCCGACTGCGAGGGGCACCACCACACCGAGATCGCCCGGCGGAGACTGACCGGCATGGAGACCTGGTTCGCCAAGCCGGGCTCGACGCGGCCGGCGCCGCCGCGCTGGAAGATGGCGATCAGCGCGACCCTGGCGATCTACCCGATCTCCCTGCTCGGCAGCTACTTCCTCGTGCCCCGGCTGACCGCGCTGCCCCTCGTGCTCAGCAGCGCGGTCATCGCCTGCGTCTTCAACGTCCTGATGACGTACGCGGCGATGCCGGCCGTGAGCAGGCTCCTGCGGGGATGGCTCAGCCGGTAGGCAAGAACTACGCGCTCCGGGAGCCTCTGACAACAGGTTCAGGCAGCCGAGACCCGTGCCTGGTGGACGCGCAGGTGGAGGGTCGCCAGGTCGAGCAGCGGGGTGGGTACCGACAGGGCGCGGGCGCGTGCCACCAGGTCGCCGAAGAGGTGCTCGACCTCCGTCGGGCGGCCGGCGACCAGATCGCGGTAGAGGGAGGGCACCATCGGGGACCCGGTCGCGGTCACGATGCCGAGCGTCGCGGACCGTTCCGGCTCCGGTACGGGATGGCCCGCCGCGGCCGACACCGCCGCCGCCTCCGCGAGGACTGCCGGGCCCAGTTCCGCTCCGCCCGGTACGGCGTTGACCTCGCCGACCGTGCCGCGCATCAGGCTCGTCACCGCGCCGAAGGTGGTGATGAAGACCCACTTGTGCCACATCGAGGCCATCACGTCCTCAGGCACCACGGCGTCGATGCCCGCCTCGCTCAGCACGGACCGGATCTTCTCCACGCGGGCGGAGGGCGAGCCGTCCTGCTCGCCGATCGTCAGATGGGCGAGCGGCGCGAGGCGGACGATGTCCCCCTCGTCGCTGAGGGTGGTGACCACCTTGGCGACGCCGCCGAGGACCGGTCCGGCGCCGAACCGGGCGTTCAGGGCGTCGACATGGGCGAGACCGTTGAGCAGCGGCACGATCGCCGTGTCCGGGCCGACGGCCGGAGCGATGTCCTCGATCGCCTGCTCCAGGGCCGTGGACTTCACCGAGAGGAGGACGAGGTCGTACGGAGTGGTCAGCGCGTCGGCCGTGACGAGCCGGGGCTCCAGGGACCATTCATCGTCCCCTCCCGTGATGCGCAGACCGCGCTCGCGCAGGACGGCGGCCCGGTGCGGACGGACCAGGAAGGTGACGTCCTGTCCGGAACGGGCGAGCAGGGCACCGAAGTAGCCTCCGGTGGCTCCGGCGCCGACGACCAGGATCTTCATGAGTGCGGACCTCTCGGGGAGCGTTGCGTGGTGGACGGTGTGAGCAAGGGTTGGAGCAGCCGGTGCGGGCGGGCCAGAGCCGCCGTCACCGGGTCGTCGTCCTCGGCCGCGGGGCCGAGCCCGGGGCCGGGGGTCACGAGGAGGTCGCCGACCGGGACCGATGCCCCGCAGCCCGTACAGCGGCCGTCCTCGGCGACCTGGGCGTCGTCGTCGGCGTGGCGGAAGACGCGGCGCGGGCCGCCGCCCGCCGCGTAGAACTCATCGCCCCAGGAGGTGAGCGCGCGGACGGCGGGCCAGAGCGCGATGCCCTTGGGGGTCAGGGCGTACACCTCGCGGCGTCCCGTGTCCGGCAGGCGGGCGAGGACGCCCGCATCCGTGAGGCCGGCCAGCCGGTCCGCGAGGACGGCGCGGGGGAGCCGGAGATGGGCGGCGAACTCGCCGAAACGGCGGACCCCGAAGAAGGCATCCCGCACGATCAGCAGGGTCCAGCGCTCGCCGACGACCTCCATGGAGCGGGCGAGGGCGCAGGTCTGACCGCCGTAGTCGCGGGGGAGTGGCATGGCGCAGACAGTAGCGGAAAGAGTTCGTTGGTTGAACTGTTTTGTGCGGGGAGAGAGGAGTGGGAGAAGGGGGATTAGGCTCGACGCACGATGAAGAAGACTCCGCGGACCGGGGACGCGCACCCAGTGGAACGGAAGCCGTCGGAGCCGGCGCGGCCCTCGGAGCCCAAGGCCGACAAGGCGACCGTGCGGCGGCACAATCTCAGCCTCGTCCTGCGCACCGTCCACGCGGCCGGCGAGACGACCCGCGCCGCCGTCGCCGCGCGCGTCGGACTCACCCGTGCCGCCGTCTCCTCCCTGGTCGAACAGCTCCTGGAACAGGGCTTCCTCGTCGAGTCGGGCAAGACCTTCAGCGGACAGGCAGGGCGGCCGGGAACGGTCCTGAAGGCGGCCGACACCGGGCCGGCCGGGCTCGGGGTCGAGATCAACGTCGACTACGTGTCCGTCTGCGTCGTCGACCTCGCCGGAGCCGACCGGGTCCGGGTCACCGAACCCCTCGACAACCGCACCGCCGAGCCGGAGGAGGTCCTCGCGCGCGCCGCCGGGATCGCGGCGGACGCCCTGCGGAGCGCGGCGGAGCGGGAGCTGCGCCCGGCCGGGGTACGGCTCGCCCTGCCGGGGCTCGTCTCGTCCGGCGCCGTCCACCAGGCGCCCAACCTCGGCTGGAACCGCGTGGCGGCCGACAAGCTGTTCGGCGCCGCGCTCTCCGCGCTCAGGCCGGGTCGAACGGACCTGCCCGTGGCCTCGGACAACGAGGCGAACGCGGCGGCGCTGGCGGAGTTGTGGTGCGGCGACCTGGGTGACGTACGGAGCTTCCTGTACCTCACGGGCGAGATCGGGGTGGGCGGCGCGATCGTCGTCGACGGCGAACTGCTGCGTGGCGCACACGGCTTCGCCGGCGAGATCGGCCATGTGCCCGTGGACGAGAACGGCCCCCTGTGCCGCTGCGGCTCGCGGGGCTGCCTGGAGCAGTACGCGGGCCAGTCGGCGCTGCTGCGGGCGGCGGGAGCGGCCGACGTCGCGGAGCTCGCGCGCCGCGCCGACGCGGGGGAACCACGCGCGGTGGCCGCCGTCGAGGAGGCCGGGCGGATGCTCGGGCTCGCGCTCTCCGGCGCGGTGAACCTGCTCGACCCCGAGGCCGTCGTCCTCGGCGGGATATACCCGCGGCTGATGGACCGCCTCGGCCCGGCCGTCGACGCCGAACTCGCCCGCCGGGTCGTCTCCGGTCTCTGGACCCCGGCGGCGGGCCGCCTCCGCGCCGCCTCCACCTCCACGCCGGCGGCCCGCGGCGCGGCGACGTTCGTCATCCGTCAGGTCCTGACGGACCCTCTCTTGTACACCACCTGAGCCCCCGCCAGCCGGCCCACCACCCCTCCGGGGGCGAGGCACCCGGCGACTCTCATCCCACTCTCACCCAGGCCTTATCCAGCCATCACCGCGCGCCCCTAGCTTCGCGCTCATGTTCTTCACCTACCTCCGGCGCGAACTGCGCCGTCGCAGAAAGGCGGCGCTCGTCGTCGCCTCCGGGCTTGCGCTCGGGATCGCGTTGGTCATCGTCGTCAACTCCGTCTCCTCCGGGATGAAGCAGGCCCAGACCCAGGTCCTGGAGTCCCTTTACGGGCTCGGCACCGATCTGACCGTCACCAAGGCGCGTGAGGAGCCCAAGGCCGGTGAGCAGGCGCAGCGGCCGCGGTTCGAGTTCGACGCCAAGGAGGACGGCGAGGAGCAGAGCAGCGACCGGCTGATGGTCCAGGGCTTCCAGACCCTGCCCGCCTCCACCGTCGCCACCGTCGCCGAGCAGGCCGGCGTCGCCCAGGCCGTCGGCGGCCTCAGTCTCACCAACCTCAAGATCGACGGTGAGTTCAAGCGCGGCGAGTTCAAGCAGGCCCAGCCCGCCCAGCCGGCACAGCCCGGCGGCCCCGGCGGCGGAAGCGGGGGCGGGGGCCGTGTCGAAGGCGGAGGCGCCGCCTTCGACGTCAACTCCTTCACGCTCTACGGCACCGACGTCACCGCCCCCGAGATCGGCCCCCTCACCACCTCCACCGTCACCAAGGGCCGCACCTTCAAGACCTCCGAGACCAATAGCCAGGTGGTGGTGATCGACAGCGCCTACGCCAAGCAGGAGGGCCTCGACGTCGGCAAGACGCTCACGGTCAAGGGCGTGACGTTCGAGGTCATCGGGATCGCCACCGCCGACAGCGGCCAGGCCGCCGCCCAGGTCTACCTGCCGCTCCAGCAGGCGCAGACCCTGTCCGACTCCAAGGACAAGATCACCACCGTCTATGTGAAGGCGACCGACTCGACCAAGATCGAGGCCGTCAAGTCCACCATCCAGAAGAACGTCTCCGGCACCACGGTCACCACCTCCGCCGACCTCGCCGAGACCGTCTCCGGCTCCCTCGACACCGCCGCCAACCTCGCCACCAACGTGGGCAAGTGGCTCTCGTACGGCGTCCTCGTCGCCGCCGTCCTCGTGGCCGGCCTGCTCACCTCCGCCGCCGTCAGCCGCCGCGTGCGCGAGTTCGGCACTCTCAAGGCGCTCGGCTGGAAGAGCGGCCGCGTCACCCGGCAGGTGATGGGCGAGGCGCTCGTCAACGGCCTGATCGGAGGCGCTCTCGGCATCGCCGTGGGCCTCGGCGGCGCGTACCTCGTCACCGCCGTCAGCCCGACGCTCACCGCCGAACTCGGCGGCGGCGCGCTGAACGCCGGCGGCCCCGGCGGCGCCCGGATGCTCGGCGGCCCCGGCATGACCGCGGTCCGCGACGGCGCAGGCGCGGGCAACACCCTCGACATCGCGCTCACCGCGCCCGTGAGCGTCACGACCGTCGGCCTCGCCGTCCTCCTCGCCTCGGCGGCGGGCTCGTCGCGGGCGGCTTCGGCGCCTGGCGCGCCTCGCGCCTGCGCCCGGCGGACGCGCTGCGCCGCGTCGAGTAAGCCCACGCCCGAACCCCCATCACGTATCGCAGGAGTTGCACCATGTACGAACTCACAGGCGTCACCAAGCAGTACCGCAGGGGCCAGGAGAGAGTCGACGCGCTCGACGGGATCGACCTCACCATCAGGGAGGGCGACCGGCTGGTCATCCAGGGCCCCACCGGCGGCGGCAAGTCCACCCTGCTGCAGATGCTGGGCGGCCTCGACCGGCCCACGTCGGGCAGCGTGATGCTCGACGGTGTCGATCTGGCCAGACTGCCCGAGAGCCGGCTGACGGCCGTACGCAGTCAGAACATCGGCTTCGTCTTCCAGTCCTTCAACCTCATCCCCACGCTCACCGCCCAGGAGAACGTGGAGACCGCGCTCGTCCCGATGGGCCTCAAGGCGGGCGAGCGGCGCGGCCTGGCGGCGGAGGCCCTGGAGGCCGTCGGCCTCGGCGAACGCCGGGCGCACCTGCCGTCCGAGCTCTCCGGCGGACAGCAGCAGCGCGTCGCCATCGCCCGCGCCCTGGTCAAGCGGCCCAAGGTGCTCCTCGCCGACGAGCCGACCGGCAACCTCGACGAGTCGATGCGCGACGAGATCGTCGAGCTGCTCGAAGGCCTCTGGAAGGAACATGGGCTGACCTTCGTGATGGTCACCCACGACAGCGCCATCGCGCGCCGCGCCCCGCGCCTGGCGATCATCCGCAAGGGCCGGATCACGATCAAGGAGAACCGTCACGCGGAGGCGGTGGAGGCGTAGGTCCCGTCACCCTCACCCCCGTCCCCCGGTGACCGTCCGCTGTCAGTGGTGCGCCGTACGGTTTCGGTATGACGACGAACCGGGGGACCTTCCAGGCGGCGACGGGGGACGATCCGCCGCTGCCGGAGGGAGACGTGGAGCAGCGGTCCCGTGAGGTGCGGGCCGCCGTCGAAGGGCTGCTCCAGATCAGGCGGCTCGCCGGCGGCGGGGGTGGTGGTGATCCACGGCAGCGGCCCGCGGAGTGGGAGCGAAGACAGCCGGTACGGGCGGTGGCGCTCGCCCTTGAGGCCGCGGGCATCACGCCCTCGGCGCTCGACGCCTCGGGTGTCCGGGTGGCGACGGGCTACCGGGTCACGGCCGGGGAGCGGCCCGGGACCGTGGTCGTGGAGTGGGTGGGGCCGCCCGGCGGCGGAGCCGCCCAGGAGGAGGAGTCCGCCCTGGGCGCGTGCGTTCCCGTACTGGAGCGGCTCGGCTGGGAGGCGCTGCTCTACCGGGGGCCGCGCCGCAGACGGTTCCTGGAGGTCGAGCCGATCAGCGGGTGAGCACGGGGGCCCGGCCGGCTCAGGCGATGGAGGCGGAGATGATCGCGGAGACGGCGATGTTGCAGGAGGCCGTGACCCAGACCGCCGGGTGCGGCTGCGGGTCGACGAGCGTCGCGCCCAGCTTGCCCGGCGTGACCAGGTCCACCACCAGGAACGCCACGGCCATCATGACCAGGCCGAGCAGACCGAAGGCGGCCGTGGACGCGAGGCCCTTGCCGAAGTCGTCGTACGTCGTCCAGATCGAGGTGAAGACGATGCCGCCTATGCCGAGCAGCGCGGAGCTCAGAAGCGTCGCCGCGTTGCGGTTGCGCTCCTCCCAGATCTGCCGGCCGAGCTTCCCCGGCGTGAGCACGTCCACCAGGACGATGCCGAGGATCAGCAGCACCACGCCGAGGGCGCCGTAGGCGGAGGCCCGGCCGAGGCCGTTGACGATGTCGCTCATGGGTTGCCGGCTCCGAGGAGAGAGGGATCGTGAATGATCGCGGTCAAGGACCGGCAAAATGTAGCGCATGCGTTGCAGTCCGCCATGGGCCGGGCGCGGTGGCCGACGACCGCGTCGGTGCCGTCCGGGGTGGTGACCCGGCGCATGTCCTGGAGCCCCGCCTCCGTGAAGGCGCCACATGTGGCGCAAGACCTGCCCAAATGGAGCAACATCGGGCAGGTCGCCGCCTCCAGGGAGGTGAGAGTGAGAGGCGTACGCCTTCGGCTCTGCCCAGGGAGACCCCAGATGACCACCCTCAACCGACGCGACCTCGGGCTGCTCGTCCTCCGGGTCGGCACCGGCGCCGTCCTCGCCGCGCACGGCACGCAGAAGCTCTTCGGCTGGTTCGGGGGTGGCGGCGTCGAGGGCACGGCGAAGGCGATGGAGGCGATGGGATTCCACCCGCCGCGCGAGAGCGCGATCGCCGCGGGCCTCGGTGAGGCGGGTGGCGGGGCCCTGCTGGCCCTGGGCCTGGCCACCCCGGCGGCCGGCGCCGCCGCGGCCGGCGCGATGGCGGGCGCGGTCGCCGTGCACCTGCCGGCCGGCTTCTTCGCCCAGGGCGGCGGCTACGAGTACCCGGCCTTCGTCGGCTTCACGGCGGCCGCCATCGGCGTCGCGGGCGCCGGCCGATACTCCCTCGACCACGCCACCGGCCATGTCGTGGACCGCCCGTGGGTCGTCGCGACCGCGTTCATCGGCAGCGCTCTCGCGGCAGCGGCCGTGGTGGGCCGCCGCGCCCAGTCCCGGAGCGACGCGGCGAAGGGGGACGAGGACACCGTCTGACCATGGCCCGGCCTCGGCAGTCGCCGCGGGGGCGGGAACGACCAGGTAGCGGCCGCCGGGGCGCAGCACCGGGCTACTCGCCGCACACGGCGAGACGACCGGGCCCGGCGTGTGGCAGCCAGGTGGACACCGCCTGTGTCACCGACGCCGTAAGCACGGGCGCAGGCGGACACCGCCAGTGTCACCGGCGCCGTACGCACGCACGACCGGCCGGTGTCCGCCACCGCGACCTGCTGTCCAGCCTCGCCCGGACCCGGGCGAGCATCCCGGGGCTGCGCGGCAGCCCGCGCTCGGTGATCCGCGTGGACGGCCGCCAGGCCGGGTACAGCGAGGGCCTCCGCATCGCGCAGACCGCTGAGCTGATGCGGCAGCTCGGCGCGCGCGAGGCGATGAACCTCGACGGCAGCGGCTCCAGCGTCCTCGCCACGGCCAGGTCGGGCATCGCCGGCGGCCCTCGAACGCGACCGGGCAGCGCACGCTGGGCACCGTACTCCTCACCCGGACCCGTGACACCCGGCTGACGACGAACGGTGGTCCGGCCGGTCGGCCGCCCCCGCGTGGCGACCGGACGGACCGGTCGAGCTGTTCATTGGGTCTTCGGAGGCTCGTCGCCGGCGTCCGCGGGGCGCAGGCGGCCGCGCCAGCCGCCGGTGGGCCTTTCGCGGTCCTCGATGAATTCCTTGAACCGGTACAGGTCGTTTTCCACCCGGCTGTCGACCACGCCCATGGCCGCTGCGGCCTTCTCCGTGAAGCCATGCGGCGCCAGGTCCATGGCCAGCGTCACCTGGGTGTGCGTCTCGTCCAGGGACTGGAAGGTGACGACGCCCTTCTGCTTCACGTCACCGCCCACCGTGCGCCACGAGATGCGCTCGTCCGGCAACTGATCGACGATCTCGGTGTCGAACTCCCGTGTCACCCCGGCGATCCTGGTGCGCCAGTGGAGGTGCCTGTCGTCGATCTGCCGCACATCCTCGACGCCGGCCATGAACCGGGGGAATTCCTCGAACTGCGTCCACTGATCGTAGACATGGCGCAGCGGGGCGTTCACATTGATCGTGGCGTGCACCATGGCGGTCATCTCCCTCGGTCGGCGGTGACCCGATGCGCAGCTACCCGCCCCCGCGCGGCGCAATCCGGGGCCCGGAAAGCCGAGGCCGCCGCCCGTTTCGCCACCCCGACCGGCGGGCACTCGCACCAGGCACGTACGACACGCACGTACGACACGCACGTACGACACCACACCGCCGAGCCGGGGAGGTGCGGGATGCCCGGCAGCAGCGCGGACGGATCCGCTCCGGAACCGTACGACGCCACGCCGTACCTGCCGAGCCGCGGCGGGCTACCGGCGCACGAGCGGGCCGCCGCCGAATGCCGCGGCTGCCCCCTCCACCGGGACGCGACGAGAACCGTCTTCGGACGGGGCGCCTCGGACGCGCGGGTGATGCTCGTCGGTGAGCAACCCGGTGATCAGGAGGACCGTGAGGGCGCGCCCTTCGTGGGGCCCGCCGGCCGGCTGCTCTTCCGAGCCCTGCGCGAAGCGGGGATCGACGAGAAGGACCTCTACGTCACCAATGCTGTCAAGCACTTCAAGTTCACTCGCGACGAGACCCGGAAACGCCGCATCCACAAGGCGCCCACCATGCGAGAGACCCTCGCCTGCCGCCCCTGGCTGATGGCGGAACTGCGTCTTGTCTCGCCCGAGTTGGTGATCGTCCTGGGGGCCACGGCCGGCCGGGCCATGCTCGGCCCGTCGTTCCGTGTCGGCGCCGACCGTGGAGTGCCGCGGCCGTTGCCCGGCGCCGAGGACGGAACGCGCGTGCTCGCGACCGTTCACCCCTCGGCCGTGTTGCGCGCCACGGACCGCAAGGCCGCGTACGCGGGCCTCCTCGCCGACCTCCGCACCGCGGCCGAGGCCCTCTGACATCCCCGCCGGTGATGACCATGGTGACATCCGACGCCGTATCCCGCCTGGAGGGCCGGCTGGTCGCCTGGGCCCGGCGGGGGAGAGGTTCGTCCCTGGTGGGCCGCACCGTCGTCGTCACGGGAGCGAGCGCCGGCGTGGGACGCGCGACGGCCCGGGCCTTCGGAGAGCAAGGGGCGCGCGTCGCGCTCCTCGCTCGCGGACGCGTCGGTCTCGAGGCCGCGGCGGCCGAGGTCGAGCGGGCGGGCGGCCAGGCCCTCGTGGTACCCGTTGACATGGCGCGGCCCAGCCGCGTGGAGGACGCCGCCGCGTGGGTGGAGGAGACGCTCGGGCCCATCGACGTATGGGTGAACAACGCGTTCACCTCGCTGTTCGCCCCCTTCCTCGATGTCGCCGAGGACGAATACGCCCGGGTGACCGAAGTGACGTATCTCGGCTGCGTCAACGGAACACGCGCCGCCCTGCGCCGCATGCTGCCCCGGAACTCCGGCGCGGTCGTCCAGGTCGGTTCGGCGCTCGGCGAGGTGTCCGTGCCGCTCCAGTCGGCCTACTGCGGGGCCAAGCACGCGATCAACGGCTTCACCGCCTCCGTACGGCTCGAACTCCTGCACCGGCACAGCGACGTGGCCGTCACGGTGGTCCAGCTCCCCGCCCTGAACACCCCGCAGTTCTCGTGGGCTCTCTCCCGTCTGCCGTACCGCCCACGGCCGGTGGCCCCGGTCTACCAGCCCGAGGTGGCCGCCAGAGCCGTCGTACACGCCGCCCGCCACCCCCGCCGCAAGGAGTACCGGGTGGGAGCCTCGACCGTCGCCACCGTCCTGGCGGGCCGGGCCGCTCCCGCGCTCGTGGACCGCTACCTCGCCCGCACCGGATACGACGCCCAGCAGACCGACGTGCCCGCGGAGGCGGAGCTGCCGCACAACCTCTGGGAGGCCCTGGACGGCCCCGGTGGCCGTGATCACGGGGCGCACGGTGTCTTCGACACCGAGGCCGCCGGGCATTCCCCCTACGCCGCTCTGGCCCGCCATCCCGCCCTGGTCGGAGCCGCTGTGGGCGCCGCCGGGCTGGCGGTCGGGGTGCTGCGCCGACGGGCGGAGTGACCCCACCCGGCGACCCCACGGGGGTCACTCAGTCGGTGCGAAGGCGTGCCGCGTTCTCCAGGAGCAGGGCGTGGACGAACGCCTGGGGAAGGTTGCCGCGCAGCTGACGCTGGGTGACGTCGTACTCCTCCGTGAACAGCCCCGCGGACCCCGCTGCCGTGCGGGTCCGCTCGAACCAGCGGGCGGCTGCCACCGGACGGCCCTCCGCGCGACAGGCCGAGGCCATCAGGAACCCGCACATCAGGAACGCCCCCTCGGTCTCCCCGAGGGGTGCTCCGTCCCGGCGGTAGCGGTACACGAAACCGTCCTGCGTCAGATCCCGTTCGACCGCCTCACGGGTCCGGGACAGCGAGGGATCACCCCGCGGCCACGACATCGACGTGAGGGGCCGCAGCAGCGCCGCATCCGGTGCCGGATCCGTGGAAGAGCGCTGCCAGGCCCCCGAACGCCCATGCACCGACGCTCCGTCTCCCGCAGCATGTTCGCGGCGAGCTCCGACCAACGGCCCGCCGAGGGACCCGCGATGTCCCGGGCGGCGGCCCGGAGACCGGTGACAGCGGCCAGGCGGGAGTGGGTCCACCAGGCGGGCTCCAGTTCCCACAGCCCCGCGTCCGGGCGCTGCCAGTTCTCCTCCAGCGCCGCCGCCGCGAGGGAGGCGGCGCGAACGCCGTCGTCGTCGATCCGGTCCTGACGAGCGGCGGCCGCAAGCAGTTCCAGGACCTCCCCGAAGGTGTCGAGCTGGAACTGGCGCCCGGCGCGGTTGCCGATCCGGTCGGCCGCCCCCGGGTAGCCGCTCAGGGGCAGGCGCCGCTCCGGCGGCACGGGACGGCCGTCGGTCCGGTACGCGGGCCTCAGGTGGGGCCCGTCCGCCAGGACGCGCTCGGTGACCACACGCACCGCGTCGTCCGTGAGGCGGTGCGGTCCGTGCGCGGCGACGGCGAGACCCGTGTAGCACTGGTCGCGCAGCCAGGCGTAGCGGTAGTCGTAGTCCCGTCGCGCGCCCGCGTGTTCGGGCAGGGAGGTCGTGGCGGCAGCGACCATGGCCCCGGTCCTCGGGTGGGTGAGGCCGGTGAGGACGGCATAGGCCTGCCGGACGTCCCGTACCGCCGTGACATCGCGGCAGTCGGGCACGGCGGATGCCCAGTACTCCTCGGTGCGCCGCCATGCGGGATCCGGGTCCACCGGACGTCCCAGCGGCCGGTCGGAGAGTTCGAGGACGAGGTCGTGCGTGGCGCCCTCGGGAACCGTCACCGAGGAGAGCAGTCCGCCCTCCTGCGCGGTACGCGCCGCTCCGGCGCCCCGCAGCCGCATACGAAGGCGCCGTCCGGATCCCGCCCAGAGCCCCGCATCGGTCCGCCGCAGCGTGAGCGGAGGGCCGGTGCCGTAGTCGTCCCGCGCCATCAGGCGTACGGACATCCGCGCCGTCCCGGACAGCGCGCGGATCCGCCGCAGCAGGACCACTCGGTGTTCCTCGGCCGGGGCGGCAAGTGCCTCCTGGCACTCGACCACACCGTCCGACACGACCCAGCGGCATCTCCAGATCAGCGAGCCCTCCACGTACGAGCCGCCGGAGACCGTCCACGCCTCTTCGGGGCAGACCGCGAACGCCCCTCTTCCGCCGATCAGCTCGGCGAAGACCGCCGGATCGTCCCAGGCCGGGACACAGAGCCACACCACGTCGCCGCGGGGGCCCACCAGCGCGCCGCGCTCCCCGTCGGCCAGGAACTGGTAGTCCCCCAGGGGCCGGGGGACATGGCCGGGGCGGGCTGGTGCGGGAGGCACGGTGTCACCACCTCGTGACGTGTCACTCCGCGTCTACCCGTGCCGTTCGCCGCTACGCCGGTCCGGTGACGGGAGGCCCGCGCCACGGCGCGTGGCGACGAGGAGCGTCGGGCCGGAGCGGTACACCTGGTCAGCGCACCAGCACGACGGCAGGGGAGGCGGAGTGGCACGGACGGCGGCGGAACTCGCGGCGTGGTGGGTGGCGGCGCTCGTCCTCCAGGTCCTGTGTGTCAGCACGCTGTCCTGGCCGGAACTCGCCGTCGCGGCGGCGGCCGCCCTGCTCGCCGCCGTCGCCGCGCGTGCCGTGCGGATCGCCGCGGAGGCCCGTACGGGAGGGTCGGCCGGGCTGCCGCTCGCACTGCTCCACTGGCCCGGGGCGCTGCTCCTCGACAGCTGGCGGCTCGCCCGGTCGGTCGGCCGGGTCCTGCGAGGGCGCCGGGTGACCGGCCGCTTCCGTACCGTCCGCTGGCGGGAAGGGACAGGAGCCGCGTGGGCGTGCGGGCTGCTGTCGGCCACACCCGGCGTGTACGTCGTCGACCTCGGCCCGGGGCCGACGGCCCTCGTGCACACCCTGCCCGGCGGCCCCACCGCGCTGGAAGAGGGCCTCACCACGGGAGGCCGCTCATGAGCGGCACCCCGGACGGTGGCGAGTGGAACGGGTGGCTGATCGCTCTGGGCGTCCTCCTCGTCCTCGGACTTCCCCCGCTGCTGCTCTCGGTCTCCCGGGGTGCGCCGGTGGACCGGCTGGCCGGACTCGGGCTCGCCGGCACGCTGGTCACCGTGGCGCTGTTGCTCGCCTCCCGAGGCTTCGCCCGTGACGCGTACACCGATCTGGCGCTCACGCTCGCCGTACTCGGCCCGGCGGGCGTGCTCGTCTTCGCCCGGTTCCTCGGCGGCCTCGCCCCGGACGCCTCGGACGCCTCCGACGCCTCCGACGCCGAGCAGGCCCCGGAGTCCCCGGAGCCCCCGGAGTCCCCGAGCCGTGAAGGGAGCCGCTGACATCGACGCCCGCACGTTCTGCGCCGCCGCCCTGCTCGTGGCCGGGACCGTGGTCCTGCTGCTCTCCGTCCTGGCGCTGTGCGTCCTGCCCCACCCCTACGCCCGGCTGCACGCGCTCGCCCCCGCCGGATCGCTCGGCGCTCCGCTGATCACGCTCGCGCTGGCGGTCGACAGCGGGCCTGGCCGCCAGGCGGCCAAACTCCTCGTCGTCGGCCTGCTGTTCGCCGTCGGAGGCACCCTCACCACACTGGCGGTGGGCCGGTCCACCGCCCAGCACGAGGCCCGGGTGGCCCGGGGCAACCCGCCGTGACCGCCGCCTGGCACCCCGTGGAGGTGCTGGCCGACATCACCGTCGTCCTGGTCGCCGTCGTCGCCACCGTGGCCGTCCGTACCGGCGACCCGGTGCGGCAGGCGCTCGTCCTGAGCATGCTCTCCCTCCTGCTCGCGCTGCTCTTCCTGCTGTTCCAGGCCCCTGACGTGGCCCTGTCGCAACTCGTCGTCGGGACCGCCGTGACTCCGCTGCTGATCCTGCTGACGGTACGGAAGATCAGGCGCCGCCGTCCGGAGCGATCGAAGGACCAGCGGTGAACCGCACCGTACGCGTCCGGCTGTTCTGGGGCGCCGCCGTCGTGCTCGCCGTCGGATTCACCGCGGCCGCCCTGCGGCTCCCACCTCTGGGCAGCCCCTTCCACCCCTACGCGGACCGTGCCGTCGCCGCCGCGCTCGGCCGCGACACCGCCAACGCCGTCGCCTCCGTCACCTTCGACCAGCGCGGATTCGACACTCTGGGTGAGGAGTTCGTGCTCTTCACGGCCCTCCTGGGAGCCATGCTGCTGCTGCGCAGGACGCGCGGCGAGCACGTCGTCAAGCCCCGCCCCGGCCGCGTCCTGCCCACGGTCCGGCTGACCGGCACCCTGCTGCTGCCCGTCGCCCTCGTCGTCGGCGTGTACGTCGTCGCGCACGGTCATCTGACGCCCGGCGGCGGCTTCCAGGGCGGCGTGGTCCTCGCCACCGGGCTGCACATGGCGTACCTCGCGGCCGACCACCGCGTCCTGGAGCGGGTGCGTCCCCGTGCCGTCCTCGACGTCGCCGACGCGATCGCCGCCGGGGCCTTCGCCGCGCTCGGCCTCGCCGGCCTCGCCCAGGCCGCCGCCTATCTGGAGAACGTCCTGCCCTGGGGCACCCTGGGCCAGCTCACCTCCGGCGGACTCGTGCCCGTGCTGAACGCGGTCGTCGGCGTCGAGGTCGGCTCCGCCTTCGTGGTCGTGCTCGCCGCCTTCATCGACCAGGCCCTGGAGACCGAGTCCTCATGACACCGCCCGACAGCCCGGACACCCCGCTCGCCGTCCTTCCGTACCTCGCCGCCGGCTGGATCTTCCTGGTCGGTGTGCACGGCCTGGTCACCAGCCGCAACGCGGTCCACGCGGTGGGGTGTCTCACCGTCGTCCAGTCCAGCACCTACGTGCTGCTCCTCGCCGTCGGATACCGCCGCGGCGGCACGGCACCGTACTTCACGGAGGTCCCGCCCGGCACACCCGTCGTGGACCCCGTCGCCCACGCCCTGGCGCTGACCGACGTCGTGGTCGGGGCGGCGATCGGCGCACTGCTCCTCGCCCTCGTCCTCCAGACCGCGAAACGCCACGGCACCGCCGACCCCGACGCCCTGACCGGCCTCAAGGGCTGACCGACAGGACCCCCGTGACCCCGACAGGACCCCCGTGACCACGCCCGACCTCCTGCCGCTCGCCGTCGCCTGCCCGATGCTCGGCGCGACGTTCCTGGCCGTCCTCGGCCGGTGGCTGCCGCGGACCGGCACCGACGCCCTCGCGACCGCCTGGGCCACCGGTCAACTGGCCCTGACGGTCGCGCTGTGGATGCGTACCGGCGACGGCCGCACCGTGTCATGGGTGGGCGGCTGGACTCCGGTCGACGGCCGTTCGGTCGGCATCGTGCTCGCCGCGGACCGGATCGGGGCCGGGTTCGCGGCGCTCACGGCGGGGCTCGTCCTCGCCGCCCTGTGCTACTCCTGGCGGTACTTCGACGAGCCCGAGAGCAAGGGAGAGCACGGCGGAGGTTTTCCCGCGCTCCTCCTGCTCTTCGAGGCCGGCGGGGGCGGATTCGCCCTCACCGGCGACCTGTTCAACGCCTTCGTCTTCTTCTCGCTGATGGGTGTCGCCGCGTATGCCCTCACCGGATACCGGATCGAGGAGCCGAGACCCCTCCAGGGAGCCCTCACCTTCGCGGTCACCGGTTCGCTCGCCGGATACTGCGCACTCCTTGGCATCGGTCTCGTCTACGCCCGTACCGGCGAACTCGCCTTCGCCCGCATCGGCGAGGAGCTGGCCCGCCGGCCCGCCGACATCGTGGTGGCGGTCGCGTTCGCGCTGATCGCCGGCGCGATGCTGGTCAAAGCCGCGGTCGTACCGTTCCACTTCTGGCTTCCGGACGCGCACGCCGAGGCACCGACGCCGGTGTGCATGCTGCTGTCCGGGGTGATGGTGGAGCTGGGCCTGTACGGACTCCTGCGCATCCACGGAAGCGTGTTCTCCGGGGCCGGCGGGATTCCGGACGAGGTCTTCCGCGCCGTGTTCCTCACCGTCGGCGCCCTGACGGCCGTCATGGGAGCGGTGCTGTGCTGGCAGCAGCGGCACCTCAAGCGGATGCTCGCCTTCTCCACCGTCGGGCATGTGGGGCTCTTCCTGTGCGGTCTCGCGCTGCTGACCCCGGAGGGGACCGCCGGAACAGCGCTGTACGTGGCCGGTCACGCGGGGGCCAAGTCCGCGCTCTTCGGCCTGACGGGCGTCCTGCTCGACCGGCACGCCTCGGTCGACGAGCACGGGCTGTACGGGCGCGCCCGCGATCTGCCGTTCGTGGGAGTGCTGTTCGCGCTGGGAGGCCTTGCGCTCGCCGGGCTGCCGCCCTTCGGGACGGGTCTGGGCAAGGCGATCGTCGAACACGCCGCGGCGTCCGGAGCCGGCTGGCTCGTGCCGCTGGTCGTCGTCGTTCCGGCGGTCACGGCGGCCGCCGTGCTGCGCAGTGCGGCCAGGGTGTTCGCGGGATGGGGGACCCAGCCGAGGCGGCACGCCGGTCCGGAGACGACGGGCACGGGCGAGGAACCGGAGGTGACGGACCCGCGGCGCGGGGTGCCGCGGCCCATGGTCGTGGTGCCCGCCGTGCTGCTCGCCGGCTGCCTGGCCATCGGACTTGTGCCGGGTCTCGGACGCCAACTCGCCGCGGCCGCCGTACTGTTCGGCGATCCGGTCGGCTACGCGGCCTCGGTGAGCGGACGGCCCGCCGGGACCGTTGCCGGGCTGCCGCCCGAGACCGGCTGGACGGTGACCGGGGTGGTGCTGGGCCTGCTCTCTGCGGGGCTCGCGGTGGGTGTCGCGGCGGCGGCCCTGTGGGGACCGCTCATCGGCGGCCAGGCTGCCCGGAGCGTACGAGATGGGCTGGGAGTGCTCACCCGTCGGCTCGTCGTGCCGCTCCGGCGCCTGCATTCCGGGCACATCGGGGACTACGTGGCCTGGCTGGCGGCCGGCCTGGCCGGTCTTCTGGCCGTGATCGCGCTGCGGATCTGAGTCGCATCCGTAATCCCCGGTCTCAGCTCACCCGGTACGTCTCCGCGGCCCTGTGGCGGAGCGCGACGCCCAGGCCGGGAGCACCGGAGGCGCCGGGCCGCACCGTGCCCCCGCCGGGGTCGAGCAGGCCGTCGCCCTCGAACAGCAGCGGCTCAAGCAGGGCATGGTCGTGGAACCACTCGATGTGCCGCAACGCCGGTACACAGGCCGCCGGATGTGCGTGGACGTGCGGGGCGCAGTGCGCCGAGAGGCCCAGACCGAGCGTCTGTGCCAGCGCGGCGACCCGGAGCCATTCCGTGATGCCGCCGCAGCGGGTCGCGTCCGCCTGGAGGCAGTCCACCGCCCCGGCCGCCGTCATCCGCGCGAAGTACGGCAGGTCGTAGCCGTACTCCCCGGCCGCGACATCGCACTCCAGGCGGTCGCGCAGCAGGCGCAGACCGGCGAGATCGTCCGAGGACACGGGCTCTTCGAACCACAGCACGGCGTGCTCCACGAGCTGACGCCCGATCCGCAGGGCGCTCTTCCTGTCGTACGCCCCGTTCGCGTCCACGTACAGCTCCGCGTCCGGGCCGACGACGGCGCGGGCGCGACGGACCCGGGCGAGGTCGCGGCCCTGCGCCCGGCCCCTGTCCTGACCGATCTTGATCTTCACGCGGGGGATGTGCACCCCGTGCACCCAGGAGTCGAGGTGCGCGGTCAGCCGCTCGTCCGACTCCCCGACGAACCCGCCGCTGGCGTACACCGGAACGTCCTCCCGCACGGTCCCGAGCACGGCGGCCAGCGGCAGGCCGAGCAGCCGCGCCTTGAGGTCCCACAGCGCGATGTCGACAGCCGAAATGGCGCACGACGCGACCCCGGGACGGCCCGCGTTGCGCACGGCCCGGCACATCGACAGGTGCAGGCCCGGCAGGGCGAACACGTCTCCGCCCGTCACCACGGGCTCCAGGAGTTCCCGGACGAATGCCGCCGTCGCGGCGGGCGCGTAGGTCCAGCCCGTGCCGACGAGCCCGCCCCCGTGTGCCTCCACCACCACGGTCGTGGTCGAGTCCCAGGCGAACGTGCCGTCCGCCTCCGGGACCTCCGTGGGGACCGTGTAGGCGGAGACGTCGATCCGCTCGACCGGCACGCTCATGGCGATCCCCGCCCCACGGACACCGACGGGCTCCGCAGCCCCTTGCGTGCCCCGGCGATCAGCAGCCGGGCGGCCCGGTCGGCGAGCGCCATGACGGTCAGCGCGGGATTGGCACCGCCCTGCGTCGGCAGCACGCTGCCGTCGGTCACCAGGAGGTTGGGGACGGCGAAGGTGCGCAGGGAGGCGTCGACCACGCCGTGCTCCGGCCGCTGCGCCATCCGGCAGCCGCCCACCAGATGGGCGTACCGCTCCACCGTGATCAGCTCGCGTGCCCCGGCCGCGGTGAGGATGTCCTCCATGGTGCGGGTGGCCGCCTCCATCAGAAGGTCGTCGTTGGGGCCCCTGCTGTGGGTGAAGCGGGGGATCGGAAGGCCGTACGCGTCGGTCTGCGGGTCCAGCGTGACCCGGTTGCCGGACCGCGGCAGGAACTCGCACAGGGCCCCGAGGGTGGCCCAGTACGGGTACGAGCGCATGCGCTCCCGCAGGTCCGCGCCCCAGTGCCCGTCGGCGGCCATGAGCTCGGCGAAGACCACCGGCAGCGGTGAGACCGTCTGCACCGTGAAGCCACGCCGATAGGGCCGTGCCGGGTCCGTCTCGTAGAAGGCCTCCGTCGTGACCTCGGGCGGCGGCCCCTTGTACATCCGGATCTCGTCGTCGAACCGGCCCGCGACCTGGGGCGCGCCCTGCACCATCACATATCTGCCCACCTGGTCGTAGGCATTGCACAGACCCGAGTTCAGGAGCAGCCGGGGCGACTCGATCGCGTACCCCGCGACGGCCACGGCACGCGCCCGCTGCACGTGTTCAATCCCCCGGCGGACGTAGCGCACGCCGGTGGCGCGTCCGTCACGCGTCTCGACATGGGTCACCATGCTGTCCGCGCGGATCTCCGCCCCATGCGCGAGGGCGTCGGGAACGTGCGTGATCAGCGGGCTGGCCTTGGCGCCGACGGTGCAGCCCTGGAGGCAGAACCCCCGGTAGACGCAGTGCGGGCGCGCCCCGAACCGCCCGTTGGTGATGGCGACCGGGCCGATCCGGGCCTCGATGCCGAGAGCCGCACAGCCCTCCAGCATCATCTGGCCGTTGCCGCTCACCGGGTGCGGCCCGTGAGGGTACGTGTGGGGATCGCCCCAGGGCCAGTACTGACCGGCCACGGGCAGCTCCTGTTCCAGACGGGCGTAGAACGGAGCCAGATCGGCGTACGAGATCGGCCAGTCGACGCCCACGCCGTCCCGTGACCGGGTGCGGAAGTCGGAGGGGTGCAGCCGTGGCGCGTAACCGGCGAAGTGCACCATCGAACCGCCCACACCCCGGCCGGAGTTGTTGGCCGCCAGCGGGACCGGGTCGGCGCCGTCCACCACCCGGGGATCGGTCCAGCTTCCGCGCGCCCTCCTCGTCGCTCACCCAGTCCCGGCCCGGCTCCCAGAAGGGCCCGGCCTCCAGGCAGACCACCCGCCAGCCCGCGCGGGCCAGGCGCTGGGTGAGGACCGCGCCGCCCGCACCGCAGCCGACCACCACGAGATCGACCTCGTCGCCGTCCTCGAAGTGCCGCATCTGCGAGCGTAGTTCGGCGAGCGGCGGCAGCCAGGCCGACGCGTTGCGGGCGCGTACGGCGCTCTGCGGGCGCGCGGTCTCGCGCAGCGTCCCGCCGGCCGCCCGCAGGGCCTGTCCGAGCGTCATGGGGGCGGCTCCTCCCAGGACTCGCGCAGGCCACGCCCCAGGCGTACATAGCCGCGCGGGTAGGCCGGCCCGCCGAACCCCGTCTCGTCCCAGGCCAGCGGATGCGCGTAGTAGGCGGCGCACGCGTAACGCGTCCACAGTTCCCAGACATGTCCTGGCGGCAGGCCGCGCCAGCGGGCCGCCGTGTTCCCGTACGAGCGAATGGCGTCGAGCAGCCGGTACCGGTCACCGGTGCCCAGGCGGCCGAAACCCGTACCCTCGTGGCGCAGCCGTGCCTCGGCGTCCAGTGCGGCGAGGGAGAGGCGCCATGCCGCCCCGTCCTCCGGCATGTCGGTGTGCCGCCAGCCGTCCGTGTCCCCGTCGGTCAGCCTCAGGTCGACCAGACGCAGCACCGGGACCCGGCCGGGAGTGTGCGCCTGACCGACGAGCAGGTCGAGCAGCGGCCCCGCGACGGCCTGCTCGACGACGGTGAAGAACCGGCAGGGCGGGGGAGTCAGCCGGGCCCGCACCACATCCAGGGTCACCGCGTCCCAGGCGGACGCCTGCCGCATCACCCGCGGTTCGCGGTCTGCGGATCTCTTCGCGCCCGCTGATCTCGTCGCGTCCGCGAACCTCATCGTTCCCGCCTCGATGCCGCCGCGAGCAGACCGAGCGCGCCGACGCCGCTCACCATGAGCGGGGCGAACAGCGGCGGCCCGAGTTCGATGTTGCAGCGGGCCATCCGCCAGCCGCCCGGCTTGGCGGCGATCCCGCGCACATGCAGATACATGCCCTGCAGCCCGTTCGCCACGAGCGCGGCCGAGACGACCGGGAGGAAGGTCCGGGCCGCGCGCCCGTTCACGTACCCGGCGATGCCCGCGGCAAGCCCGGGAGGACCAAGGAGGACGGGCCACCACATGACCCGGTTGCCGAAGGCCGCCCGGTCGTGCTCGAACCAGATCTCCGCCGCCACGAGCGCGGCCCCGGCGCCCGTGGCCAGGGACAGCATCCGCTGGATCCGTCCCTCGCCCACGTTCCGTACCGTGCGCGCCAGAGCCGAACGGACCATGACCGTCTCACCGCCCGCCTTCGCCGCGGTGGGACCGGGGCAGAAGCTCCTGCACCTTCGCCTTCAGGCCCTGTGCGACCACATGGACGCGGCCGCCGTCGCCGTGGGCCAGGGACGCCAGCGTCGCCTCGATCTGCTCCCAGGTGGAGTGGGGCGGGATCGGCGGTACGGCCGGGTCGGTACGGAAGTCGAGCACCGTCGGCCCTTCGGCGGAGAGCGCGGTCCGCCAGGCGCCCTCGACGTCGTCCGGCCGCATGACGCGGATGCCGTCCATGCCCAGCGAGCGCGCGAAGTCCGCGTACCCCACATCGGGAATCGACTGCGAGGGCTCGAACGGAGGCGTGCCCGCCATGGCCCGCATCTCCCAGCTCACCTGGTTGAGATCGTGGTTGTTCCACACCGCGACCACCAGCCGGGGATCGGTCCACTCAGCGGCGTACTTCACCACCGTCACCAGTTCCGCGAGCCCGTTCATCTGCATGGCGCCGTCGCCGACCAGGGCGATCGCGGGCCGGTCGGGATGGGCGAACTTGGCGCCGATCGCGTACGGGACACCGCTGCCCATCGTGGCCAGCGTCCCGGACAGCGAGCCGCGCATGGTTCCTCGGAACGTCAGATGACGGGCGTACCAGTTGGCGACCGAACCGGCGTCGCACGTGATCATCGCATTGTCGGGCAGCAGGGGGTCGAGTGCGTGCGCCACGAACTCGGGGTTGACGGGATCGGCGTCGAGCGCGGCTCGCCGCTCCATGACCGTCCGCCACCGGCGCACCCCGTCCGCCGTCGTCTCCTGCCAGGACCGGTCCTCCTTGCGATGAAGCAGGGGAAGGAGCCTGCGCAGGGTGAGGGCGGCGTCCCCGACGAGATTGACCTCGTACGGGTAGCGCAGACCGACCATGTGGGGATCGATGTCGATCTGCACGGCCCGTGCCTGCCCATAGGGCGGCAGGAACTCGGAGTACGGGAAGTTGGATCCCACCGTCAGGAGGGTGTCGCAGTCGCGCATCAGCTCGTACGAGGGACGTGTACCGAGAAGTCCGATCGACCCCGTCACGTACGGGAGCTCGTCACTCAGCGCGTCCTTGCCGAGCAGGGCCTTCGCGACGCCGGCGCCGAGCAGTTCGGCCGTCTCCGCCACTTCCCGGCGGGCACCGGCCGCGCCCTGCCCGATCAGCATCGCCACCCGGCGTCCCTCGTCGAGGAGTTCGGCGGCCCGGGCGAGGGCACGGTCGTCGGGCACGGGCGTCCAGCCGCTCGCGTCCAGGCTGGACGGGACCATCTGGTGGGCGTGTTCGGGTGGGGAGTACTCCAGCTCCTGCACATCGGCCGGTACGACGACGGCGGTCGGTGCCCGGCGAGCGTACGCGGTGCGCATGGCCCGGTCCACGACGTTCGGCACCTGCTCGGGCACGTTGACGGTCTCCAGGTAGTCGGCGGCCACGTCCTTGAACAGGGAGTGCAGGTCGACCTCCTGCTGGTACGAGCCGCCCATCGCGCTGCGGCTCGTCTGGCCGACGAGGGCGACCACCGGCACATGGTCCAGCTTGGCGTCGTACAGCCCGTTCAGGAGATGGACGGCACCGGGGCCCGAGGTCGCCACGCACACGCCGACGCGTCCCGAGAACTTGGCGTACCCGACGGCCTCGAACGCGGCCATCTCCTCGTGCCGCGCCTGGATGAAACGAGGGTCGTCGCCGGCCCGCGCCCACGCGGTCAGCAACCCGTTGATCCCGTCCCCGGGGTAGCCGAAGACATGACGGACGCCCCACGCGCGCAGCTGCTCCAGGATCCGCTCGCCGACGGTCTCCTTACTCATGAGAACTCGGCTCATGAGAACTCGCCTCCGTCCATCAGCGGCAGCACCTTGTCGCGGTAGAAGTCGAAGAAGCCGCGCTGGTCCGGGCCGATCTGGGCGACGTGGACGCGGTCGAAGCCCGCGTCGACGAACGCGCGAAGCCATGCCGCGTGCAGCTCGGGGTCCGGCCCGCAGGGAACGTTCTCGGCCACCCTCTCCTCGGTGACCAGCTCCGACACCTGCTCGAAGTGGCGTGGGCTGGGAAGGATCTGCCCGAGCTCGCCGGGCAGATGCTCCATCGACCACAGCCGGTGGGCGGTGCGGACGGCGTCCTGGCGCTCCGGAGCCCAGCAGACCTTGGTGGCGGCGTACGCGGGCCGGGCGGGGTTCTTGCCCCGGAACCGTTTGATCAGCTCCGGGTCGGGCGAGGTGGTGATGAGTCCGTCGGCGATCCGGGACGCGAGAGCGGTCGCCTTCGGGGCGAAGGCCGAGATGTCGATGGGGGGCGGTGTCTCGGGAAGGGTGTAGATCCGGGCGTTCTCCACCGTGTAGTGGGGGCCACGGTGGGTGACCTCCTTGCCGGTCAGCAGCTTCCGGATGATCTCCACCGCCTCCTCGAGCATGTCGAGGCGGACGTCGGCGGGCGGCCAGGTGTCGCCCAGGATGTGCTCGTTGAGAGCTTCGCCCGAGCCGAGGCCCAGCCGGAACCGGCCCTGCAGCATCACCTGACAGGTGGCTGCGGCCTGCGCGATCACCGCCGGGTGGATCCGTACCGTGGGACACGTGACGGCGGTCTCGACGGGCAGCCCGCTCGTCTGTGACAGGGCTCCGATCACGGGCCACACGAAGGGACTGTGCCCTTGCCGGTCCGTCCACGGATGGAAATGGTCGGAGATCCAGAGCGACCGGAACCCCGAGTCCTCCGCCATCCGCGCCTGATCGATCAGGTCGGCGGGAGGGAAGTCCTCGCAGGAGAGGAAGTAACCGAACTCGGTCATGACGCCTCCACGACGTGCGGGTCGTCGATCGCCTCGATCGGTCCGACTCGGCGCGTGCCCGGGGCCCGCGCCGGGAAACGTCATGGCGGGGGCCGGGGCATGCCGGGGGCCATACGGGGTATTCGCCGAGTCGCACGCACCCTGAAAGGACGACGTCATGGGTAAGGCGAAGGCCAAGATCGAACAGCTGAAGGGCAAGGCGAAGGAACGCATGGGCGGCGCCACGGAACACCGCTCCATGGAAGCCGAGGGACGCCGCGAGAAGACCGTCGGAAAGATCAGGGAGGCGGCCGGGGAGACGGTGGAACGGATCAAGAAGGTTCGTGGAAAGTAGTCACTGGCATGACAAGCCGGCCCCCGTGGCGCAGGACCCAGCGCCACGGGGGCCGGCACTCTCTTGACCTGCGGGGATAACCGGCCCGCACGACGCCTGGTGAGACCCCCGGCCCACCCGATAGGGTGTTAAGAACGCATCAACATGATGCTGGTGTGCCGGGAAGTCTGGTCGGCGTCCGAGGGGCCTGCGTGCCCACCTGTCGACATGCCCCGGAGGCCCTCCCCATGACCCAGGCACGCCCTCGCAAGGTCCTTCTCGGACTGCTGCCCTGGCCCGAACGCCAGGCCGTCACCGAGGCCCTGCGCACGGAGACCGTCGGCGGACTCGTCCTGCTCACCGCCGCCGTGGTCGCGCTGGCGTGGGCGAACAGCCCCTGGAGCGAGGCGTACGAGTCCGTACGGGACTTCCACTTCGGCATTCCCGCCCTGGGCCTGGACCTGTCGGTCGGGCACTGGACGGCCGACGGCCTCCTCGCGATCTTCTTCCTGGTGGCGGGCATCGAGCTGAAACGCGAGCTCGTCGTCGGCGAACTGCGCACCCCCGCCACGGCTGCCCTGCCCGTGATCGCTGCCCTGTGCGGCATGGCCGTACCCGCCGCCCTCTACACCCTCACCGCCGCGGCGGGCGGCGGGAGCCTCGACGGCTGGGCCGTCCCGATGGCCACCGACATCGCCTTCGCCCTCGCCGTCCTCGCGGTGATCAGCACCCATCTGCCCGCGGCCCTGCGGGCGTTCCTGCTCACCCTCGCCGTCGTCGACGACCTCGGCGCCATCCTCATCGTCGCCGTCTTCTTCACCTCGGACCTCAACTTCTGGGCGCTGGGCGGGGCGTTCGCCAGTCTGGTCCTCTTCTACGCTCTCCAGCGCTTCCGGGTACGCGGCTGGTGGTGGTACGTGCCCCTCGCCATCACCACCTGGGCGCTGATGTACAACTCCGGTGTCCACGCCACCGTCGCCGGCGTCGCCATGGGCCTCATCCTGCGCACCACCCGCGACAAGGGCGAAGCCGCCTCGCCGGGCGCGCGCGTCTCGCACCTCGTCCACCCCGTCTCGGCGGGCGTCGTCGTCCCTCTCTTCGCGGTCTTCGCCGCCGGCGTCGGCATCTCGGGCCCCGCCCTGACCCATGTGTTCACCGACCCCGAACCCCTCGGCGTCGTCATCGGCCTCGTCGTCGGCAAGATCCTCGGCATCTTCCTCGGCACGTATCTCGCGGCCCGCTTCACACGTGCGGTGCTCAACCCCGACCTCGCCTGGGCCGACGTGCTCGGGCTCGCGACACTCGCGGGGATCGGCTTCACCGTCGCCCTCCTCATCGGTGAACTCGCCTTCCCCGACCCGGCCACAGCCGAGCACATCAAGGCCGCCGTCCTCGTCGGCTCGCTCATTGCCGCGGTCCTCGCCGCTGTCCTCCTGCGCCGCCGCAACCGCATCTACCGGCGTCTGTGGGAGGAGGAGGAGCGCGACGAGGACGCGGACGGCATCCCCGACATCTACCAGGTCGGTGCCCCTCCCGGCACGGCCGACAGGGGGTAGGGGCTGCGGGGTCCGCCGTGCTCGGACCCCGCCGCCTTACCTGAACCGGGCGCGTGCGGTGTCCCGCGCCGTCTCGGTGCCGCGTTCCACCAGGCGTACGACGAGCGTCCTGTGGCCCTTGCCGTACGCCGATGTGGTCAGCCCGAACGACCAGTCGTCCAGGCCCGTGGCCGGGCGCCAGGCAGCCGGGTCCGGCCGGGCGTTGCGGTCGACCACCTGCCATTCGACGCGCGCGTCCGGCAGTACGCGGAACGTGGTCCGTACGACCTCGGACGGCGTGCCGTCGCGCATCGCGCGGGCATAGAGGGAGTGTTCGCCGGCGCCGAGCCGGCCGAGCTCGGCCCGCCAGGTACGGGAGGCGTCGTCCAGCGTCGCCGAGAGCGGCGAGCCGAAGGACGGGTCGTCCACCGACACCTGTACCCGACGGGTCTCCGGGCGGCCGTCGGCTCCCAGGTCGGGGAAGGCGAAGCCGCCGCCGGCGACGACGGGTTCGGCTGCGTCGAGCTGCGCGCCCTGCGCCGGGGAGGTGACCGTGACGCCGAACTCCAGGCCGGTCGGGGGCAGTTGCGCCGGTTCGAGCAGCACGCGGGAGGCGTGGGCCGTCTCGTAACCGATGTCCATCAGAGCCGTGTTGTCGAACAGGACGTGGAGTGCGGGATGTTCGCCCGTGAAGGCCGGGCGCGTGGTGGTGAAGTCGACGGTGAACTTCGTCCAGCCGCTCCCGGTGACCGCCTGCGTCGGGGCCTGTCCGCGGCCGATCTCCCGGTCGGTGGCCTGGAGCAACACGGTGGGCGTCACGACGGCCGCCGGGGTGCGCGAGCGCAGATACAGCTCGGCGCGCACCCGCGAGCCGGCCGGGAGCGGCTCACCGAGCGCCTCCTCCGCCGGGTATGCCGCGACCGGCAGATACGGCGCGGCCGAGGAGAGGGTGGCGGAGACCGGACACCCGTCCGGATCGCCCGCGCTGTCCGTGCGGTTCATCGTCCGGTCGCCGCCGCAGGCCGGGCGTTCGTGCAGGTACGACACCCAGGAGGCGGCGGACAGCGGGGTCGCTGCCGTGGTGTCCTCGGCCGTGGTGGTGTCCCTCGCCGTCAGCACCTTGCGCAGAGCCGAGAGCGAGCCGTCCAGCGTCAGTACGTCGTCCAGTCCCACCGTCACCCCCGACGGCAGCGGCGCCGGATCGGCCGTACCGTCGCCGTCCCGGTCGTAGCCGCCCCAGATGCCGTCCCGTACCGACCGGTCGGCGGCGAAGAAGTCGTCCTCGACCGGCCGCTCGGGCAGCAGCGCACGGCCGAGCAGGACGTCGACGGCCCGCCGGGAGGTCTCGGGCGTGGCCGCGCCGTAGCCCTCGAAGAGGACGTTCGCCGGGGTGTACGGCGCTCCGACCGGCCAGGAGGCCGACGGCAGGTTGTCCTCGCCGAGCGGGAAGGCGTTCTTCAGTACCGCCTCGCGGAGTTCGCCGCGGGTCAGCCGGCCGTCGTCGAGGTAGACGCTCTCGGGCACGGTCGAGCCCTCGGCCACGACCTGGCCGCCCTTCTGTCCGGCCCGCGGGTCGCCCACGGCCTCGCGTACGCGCTGGAGTGTCGTACCGAACACGCCGGCGGTGTACGGGGTCGCCGCCGACGTGCCGCTGAACTGGTCCTGGCAGTGGACGCCGGTGTGGCAGGCCGAGGGCAGGCTGCCGATGCCCCAGGACGACAGGTGGACGGGGATGCCGTCGCCGACGACCGCGCGCTGGTTGTCGCGGCGCAGCGCGCCGACGGTGATGTTCCAGTCCGGGCCCGTCTGGTCGGAGTGCCAGGTGGAGACGGGGACGTCGAAGGCGTTTCCGACGCCGTTGCCCGCGGCGAACAGCACCGTCTGGCCCCGTTCGACGGCCTTCTTGGTGACCTCCTCGCCGCGTACGACCGGGCCGACCGGCGCGCCGCCGACATAGCCGAAGGAGTGCGAGGTGATGTCGACCCAGGGGTAGGCCGTCGCGACGGTCTCGTCCAGGCCCTCGACCATGACCAGGAGGCAGGAGGGGCAGTAACCGTACCGGTTGCCGGCCGAGACCGACGCCGAGCCGGTGCCGTGGCCGTGGTCGTCCAGGACCGGATGGGCGCCGTCGACGGCCGCCGCGTACGCGCCGACGATCTTCGTGCCGGGGATCCAGTGCAGCGTTCCGGCGCGCACACGATCCGTCCAGAGGTCCTTGTCCTCGTCCGGCAGATAGCCCTTGCCGAGGGTGACGGGGATCGGCTGCGCGCTCGCGGGGTAGCCGGGGATGTACTCCGACGGGTGGCGAGTGAAGTTCCTGGTCAGCGCGAGGACATCGGGGTCAGGGTAGGTCTGGGCGGAGAATTCGAGGTGGTACGGGTTGATGCCGGTGTCGGCGATGCCGATCACCGTGACCGGCGGGCCGTCGTCGAGCCGGTCCGCGCCGCCCACCCGGACGGTCGTCGTCTCGCGCCGTTCAAGACCCTGGGCGTCGGTGGCCTTGAGCGTGACCAGGTGGCGCCCCTCGGGCAGTGAGGTGGTGAGCTCCGCGCCGGTGCCGTCGTCGAACTCCCCGTCGCCGTCGAGGTCCCAGGCCGAGCCGACGGGATCCGTGCCACCCGTGACCGTTCCGGCCAGCCGCTGCTCGGCGCCGGTCTCGAAGGTGTACGGACCACCCGCCCGGACGGACGGCCTCGGGTCGGCGGGGCGGGTGTGGGCGACGACCTCTGCGGTCACCTCGGCGGTCGCGGTCGCGTACTTGACCGCGACGACCTTCCAGGTCCCGGCGGTGGGGGAGGCGACCGAGGTCCGCTCCGGGTGGCCGCCGGTCTCCGAGCGTGCCACCACCTGACCGGTCGGGTCGGTGACCCGCAGGTCGTAGTCCTGGGCCGTGGTCGTCCACGCCAGCGTGACATCGAAGGACGCCACCCCCGCCGGCACGGTGAAGGGGAACTCCACCGCCTCGCCGGTCGGGAACAGGCCGGGCGTCGTGTCGGACTTCGTCTGTTTCAGCAGCTGGGCGGAGGTCTCCTCGGTCACGACGACCTTGACGGTGTCGGTGGTCTTCGTACCGCGCGCGTCGGTGACGGCGAGCAGCGTCTCGTACGTGCCCGGGGCGAGCCCGGTCGTGTCGAACTCCGTGCTCGCCGCGCCGGGTTCGACGATCCGGCCCTGCGGCGCCGACCAGGACCAGGTGTACGGGGCCGTGCCGCCGTAGGCCGCGCCGAGCAGGACGGCCTTGCCGCCCGCGACCACGAATCCGCTGTCACCCGCGTCGGCGACCAGTGGCTTCGGGGCGTCCGGGGCGGGCCCGCCCGGCCGGGCCGTGCCGGTGGCCGTCACCTCGCCGCTGAGCGGCTGCGGCACCGTACCGTCGACGACCTGCTGGCCGCCGACCGTGCCGATCGCGACATCGGCCCCCTCCGCTGCCGCGACGCCGGCACCGGCGCTGCTCGCGAGCGAGGTCACGAGGAGCACCGATCCCAGGAGAGCAAGTGACCTTGTAGCACGCATCAGTTGACCGTCCACTTCTGTGCGCAGCTCCGCAGGTCCGCCTTGACCTGCCCGCCCCGGTCGACGATGACCGGCAGTTGCTGGAGGACCTTGCCGTCCTTCTCGCAGGACAGCGTCCAGTTCTCGATGAGTCCGCCCACCTGTTCCTCCGTCGCGTCGAACAGTGAGGCCGTCAGCGTCCACGAGGGCGCCACCGACGCGAAGTTCTGCACCCGCAGGACGTAGGTGCCCTGTTCGGGGGCGGTCAGGAGCACCCGCTCCTTCTCGCCGACGGATCCGGCGGAGCCGCCCACCTCGGTGAGGCTGCCGTCGGCGTTCTTGCGGAGGACGAGGAGATCGAGGTCGTCCGGTGTGGGCCAGTCCAGCTTCACTTCGAGCACGTCGGCGGCCCGGTCGACGACGAACTCCCGGTCGGTGGCGGCCGTCGGCAGCGTCGTCCCGGTGAAGGTCGCCGACGTCAGCGGAGTGGAGGAGACGACCGTGTTCTGGCGTGCCTGGACGACAGGGCGGGTCGACGGGTTGACGTGCCAGGTGAACCTTCCGTCGGCACCGACCACCATCGTGGTCTCCAGGGTGTCCTGGATCGCACCGGACCAGGTCGGCGTCGCGAAGGTCTTCTTCAGCCGCAGGGTGGCCCCGGCCGGCGCCCTGCCGTCGATCACCGAGTGGTGTGCCGCGTCGGCGGCGTGCTCAAGGGCGAGGAGATACGCCTCCCGGTTGCCCTTTCCCGCGTACGCACCCGCGCCGAGGTACTCGTCGACGACCTTCGGGAACGGCGGATGGAACTCGTCGGGGCCGATCTCGAAGGTGTAGCCGAAGCCGCCGGTCGCGTTGTACGACCAGTCCTCCGTGGTGCCGGTGGTGTCGTACAGCTGCCAACTGTGCTGGCTGGTATAGCCGTTCTGCTCGGCCATCCGGTCGCCGAGGTCCTTGAGGCCCGCCTCGTCGGGCGCGTCACCGACCGGCCGTCCGTCGGGGCCGATGGTGTCGGGGGCGACGCCGTTCGGCCGAAGCACCAGGTTGGAGAAGGTGTGGTTGGTGATCAGGCCGGTCACCTGCCGTGTGCTCACCAGCTCGCGGATGTTCTGCGTCTCCGGCTCGGAGAACGGGCCGGCGCCCCGGTAGGTGGCCTGGACGGGCTCGGCGGCCGCGCCCGGACCGCCCCAGAAGCCGCCGTAGTTGCGGTTGGGGTCGACGCCCGCGCCGAATCCGCCCGGGCTGGAGACGAGTGCGCACTCGCCCGCGAGGGGTGCCTGGCCGTCCAGGATCCGGCAGTTCTTGCGCTTGTACGCGTTGCCGGGGGTGCCCAGGATCGACGCCGTACCGCCGCCGTCGGCCTCGCGCAGGTCGACCGCCTGCCCGTCGGTGACCGACTTCTCGAACCCGTCGACGTTCACCACCGGCACGACCAGGACCCGCGCCTTCTTCAGCAGGCCGGTGATCCGGGGGTCGGAGCCGTAGTTCTTCACCAGGTCGTGGGCGAACTCGATGGCGTGCTCGCCGGACGGCCACTCCCGGGCGTGGTGGACGCCCATCATGAGGAACACCGGCCGGCCGTCCGCCGCGGCCCGCACGTCATGTCCGATCTCCACCCCGTGAATCGCCTTGCCCTCAAGGCTCTTGTGGGGGAGGACGAAGGTTCTGGCGATGTCGGGCCGGAGCGCGGCGAGCCGCCGCAGGTCGTCCTCGTAGTCGGGGAGCGTACGGTACGTGTCGCGGCCGGACGGCAGCGGCGAGGTGTCGGTGGCGGCGGCGTAGGCGCTGTTCGCCGCGTTGTTCGCGGCCTCGCGGCGGGCGAGGTCGGGTATGCGTACGGTCCAGGTCAGACCGGCGGCGCGCAGCGTCTCGGCGTCGGCGGCCCGGTGCAGGACCACCTCGACGTAGTCGTGGCCCGCGTGTTCGGTCAGGTCGAGACCGAGTCCGGTCAGCAGATTCTTGGCGGCGCGGCTCGGCGTGTCAACGGTCACGAGCTGCACCGGGAAGACGTCGGCGCCGTCGGAGGCGTCGGCGGCACCGGCGGGCGGGGCGCCGAGGGCGGGGAGCAGGCCGACGCCGACGGCGGCCAGGAAGGTCAGAAGTCGGTAGGAAGCGGTCACTTGCCACTCTCCTGTCGAGGAATCGGCCAAGTGAGCCGGGAACGTAGCGGGTGTTCGATAGCCGCACAAGAGACTCCGGAATTATTCGATCCGAAACCAGAACCCGGGAAATTTCCGGCGATCGACGCGACGGACGCGCCCTCTCGCCCCGTAGAGCAGATGGCAGAAACGGGTGAGCGGGAGGGGACCGAGGATGGCCAGACGTTGGTCGGGGCGGATGCGCAGAGGTGTCCGGGGTACGGCGGTCGCGGCGGCGGCCATGGCGGCGCTGACCGGCTCACAGGCGCCGGGGCTCGTGGCGCGGACCGCCGGCGCCCAGGCCGGCACGGCACCCGAGGCGGAGACGCCGGGTGACGCGTACTACCTGACCGAGCTGCCCCCGCTGAGGGTCCACACCCCGACGGCGCCGGCCGCGGCTCGCTCCGTCCTCGTGGCCGACCGTGGGGCGCTGCCCGCCACGGTCTTCGCCGCGTACCGCCGGGCGGAGGAGGCGCTCGCGCGGAGCACCCCGCACTGCGGGCTGCGCTGGCAGCTGCTCGCGGCGATCGGGCAGGTGGAGTCCGGCCAGGCGCGGGGCGGGCGGGTGGACGCGGACGGGACGACGAACGCGCCCATCATCGGCCCGCAGCTCAACGGGCAGGGCTTCGCCCTGATCGGGGACACCGACGGCGGCGCGTACGACGGCGACCCGGCCTACGACCACGCCGTCGGCCCGATGCAGTTCATCCCGTCCACCTGGGCCCGATGGGGCTCGGACGGCAACGGCGACGGGAGAGCCGATCCCCACAACGTCCACGACGCGGCGCTCGCCGCCGGGCGCTATCTGTGCGCGGGGGGACGCGACCTGTCCCTGCGGCAGGACCTCGATCGCGCGATCCTCTCCTACAACCACTCCCGGGCGTACCTGAGCCTCGTCCTGTCCTGGTACGGCTACTTCCGCGACGGCCACCGGGTGGTGCCCGACATGAGCGGTACGGACTCCGGTACGGGCACGGGACCGGGCTCGCCCTCCGACGCCGAGCGGACCGAGCAGGGCGGCCCGCGGCCCCGTACCGGCGCGGCGCCCGAACGGACGGAACACCCGCCCACCGCGGCGCCCGAGCCGACGGCGAAGCCCTCACCGGAACCGAAGCCCACTCCGACACCGTCACCCACACCTGAACCGTCTTCGGTGCCCACGCCGAAGCCCCTGCCCTCCCTGGTCACCGGGCCTGTCGACCAGGTTCTTCCGGGTGCCGGGCAGCTCCCCGGCAACGGTTAGGACTCACTAGCGCGCCACCCCCTCCACAACACGGGGTACCCGCGGGTAACGTCCCGGCTCATGGCAAGGGAATTCCGTGACGACGCGGCCCACCTGCGATGGCAACGCATGTGGAGCCATCGCGAGCAGCTGCTCAAGGTGGCTCGCCGCAGGTCCATGAGCGCGGAGGACGCCGAGGACGCCGTCCAGGAGGCGATGGTGCGCGGCGCGCAGCAGACCCACCTGGACGACGAACGCCTCGGCGCATGGCTGACCACGGTGACCATGCGCCTGTGCGTCGACCGGTACCGGCAGGTCCACCGCGAGGCCGAGGTCGGCACCGCCCCGAAGCTCACCGTCCCCGGTCCCGTCCCCGTCGAGGAGGCGGTGTGCGACCGGGCGGAGGCCAGCTGGGTGGCGTTCCGGAGCCGGGAGCTGCCCGCCCGCCAGGCGGAGGCGCTCCGGCTGAAGGCGGAGGACCGGGACGTCGACCAGATCGCCCGGGAGATGGGGCTCAGCTACCAGGCCGTGGAGTCCCTGCTCGCCAGGGCCCGGCGTACGCTGCGCAACTCGCTGGCCGGCACGCTGGCCCTCGGCCTGTGGCTGATCGGGCGGGGACGGGACCAGGCGGGTCAGGCGGGCGCCCCGGCCCACGCACTCGCCGCGACATCGGCCGCGACGCTGGCGGTCGTGGGCCTGGCGGTCATCCCGTTCGCGTACGACGCGGACACGCCGCGGCCCGCTCGCCCGGCCGTGTCGGAGCCGGGGAAGGAGAACGCCGGTTACGACGTGCCGGCCCGCACCCCCTCCGTACGTCCGGCACGTCCGGCACCCCCAGCCGCTGAGGCGTCACCCACCGCCCTCCCGCCGTCGGTGTCGCCGTCGCCCTCGCTCGTCCCCGTGCCGCTGCCGGAGGTGGCCCTGCCGGAACCCGATGTCGAAGGCGTCCTGCCGGAGGCGTCGGCCCCGCTGCCGTCCCTGCCCCCCGCCCCCGCCGCGTCGGTGCCACCGCTCCCGGTCCCCGACACCGGCGCCGTACGGGACGCCGTACTGGACGCCCTGCCGGATGTCCCGGCCGACCTGCAGCACGCCCCCGTACACCCCTGATGTCCGCCGCGTAAAAAATCTTCGATTCTCCGCGACGGACCCGGCGCCCCTCCCCGTAGAGCAGATGTACGAGCTGCTCCCGCTGAAGGGTGAACCGGATGGGCGTCGAGATCTGTGTGGAAGGGCTGACCAAATCCTTCGGCCACCAGGTCATCTGGCAGGACGTGTCCCTCACACTGCCCGCCGGCGAGGTGTCCGTCATGCTCGGCCCCTCCGGCACCGGCAAGTCGGTGTTCCTGAAGACACTCGTGGGTCTGCTCAAGCCGGAACGGGGATCGATCCGGATCGCCGGGCAGGACATCACCAAGCTCCGTGAACACGACCTGTACGAGGTGCGCAAGCTCTTCGGTGTGCTGTTCCAGGACGGCGCCCTCTTCGGGTCGATGAACCTCTACGACAACATCGCCTTCCCACTGCGCGAACACACCCGCAAACCGGAGAGCGAGATCAGACGGATCGTCCTGGAGAAGATGGACATGGTCGGTCTGATCGGCGCCGAGGAGAAGCTGCCCGGCGAGATATCCGGCGGTATGCGCAAGCGGGCGGGCCTGGCGCGGGCGCTCGTGCTCGACCCGGAGATCATCCTCTTCGACGAGCCGGACTCCGGGCTCGACCCGGTGCGGGTGGCCTACCTCAACCAGCTGATCGTGGACCTGAACGCGCAGATCGACGCGACTTTCCTGATCGTTACCCACGACATCGCCTCGGCCCGCCAGGTCCCGGACAACATCGGGCTGCTCTTCCGCCGCGAGCTGGTGATGTTCGGCCCGCGCGAGCAGCTGCTCACCAGCGACGAGCCCGTCGTACGGCAGTTCCTCAACGGCCGGATGCAGGGACCGATCGGCATGGCGGAGGAGAAGGACGCCGCCCAGGTCGAGCAGGAGCTCGCCGGCCTGGACAACGGCGACGACACCATCCCCGCCATGACCCCGCGCCTGCTGCCCAGCCCCGGCATCACCCGCCCGCCCCGCTGGCAGGCGATCGCCGAACGCGAGACGAAGCTCCGGAAACCGGAGGTGGCGGACGCATGAGCCTCTCCCCGACAGGTGCCCTCCGGCACTCCGGCAGCCTCTTCGCCATGGCCCTCGACGTCCTGCGGACCATGCCCCGACGCCCCTTCCAGGTAAGGGAGTTCATCCAGCAGGCCTGGTTCATCGCGAGCGTCACCATCCTCCCCACCGCCCTCGTCTCCATCCCCTTCGGCGCCGTCATCGCGCTCCAGATCGGCGGCCTGACCCGGCAGCTCGGCGCCCAGTCGTTCTCCGGTGCCGCCTCCGTCCTCGCCGTCCTGCGCGAGGCGTCCCCCATCGTCACGGCCCTGCTCATCGCGGGGGCCGGCGGCACCGCGATCTGCGCCGACCTCGGGGCACGCAAGATCCGGGAGGAGATCGACGCCATGCAGGTGCTCGGCATCGACCCGATCCACCGGCTCGTCGTACCCCGGGTGCTCGCCACGATGCTCGTGGCCGTCCTGCTCAACGGCCTGGTCTCGGTCGTCGGCGTGGCCGGCGGCTACTTCTTCAACGTCGTCCTGCAGAACGGCACCCCCGGCGCCTATCTGGCCTCCTTCACCACCCTCGCCCAGCTGTCCGACCTGTGGGCGGCCGAACTGAAGGCACTCGTCTTCGGCGCCATCGCCGCGATCGTCGCCTCGTACAAGGGTCTGACCGCCAAGGGCGGACCGAAGGGCGTCGGCGACGCCGTGAACCAGTCCGTGGTCATCACCTTCATGTTGCTGTTCGTGACGAACTTCGTACTGACGGCGGTGTACTTCCAAATCGTCCCGCAGAGAGGTTAGTTGTGCGACGACTTCTCGACCCCCCACTGCGCTCCCTCGAGGAGCTGGGCACGCAGCTGGTCTTCTACGGCCGCTCCCTCGCCTGGACCGGCCGCACCCTGCGCCGCTACAAGAAGGAGGTCCTGCGCCTGCTCGCCGAGGTGAGCTTCGGCCGCGGAGCGCTGGCCGTCGTCGGCGGCACGGTCGGCGTGATCGCCTTCCTCTCCTTCTTCACCGGCACCGAGGTCGGCCTCCAGGGCTACGCCGCGCTCAACCAGCTCGGCACCTCCAACTTCGTGGCCTTCCTCTCCGCGTACTTCAACACCCGCGAGATCGCCCCGCTCGTCGCCGGGCTCGCCCTCTCCGCGACGGTCGGCGCCGGATTCACCGCCCAGCTCGGCGCGATGAGGATCAGCGAGGAGACCGACGCGCTCGAGGTGATGGGCGTCCCCTCGCTGCCGTTCCTGGTCACCACCCGGATGATCGCCGGTTTCGTGGCCGTGATCCCGCTGTACGTGATCGGGCTGCTGTCCTCCTACTTCGCCGCCCGGACCATCACCACCGGCTACTACGGCCAGTCCAGCGGCACGTACGACCACTACTTCCAGCAGTACCTGCCGCCGGTCGACGTGCTGTGGTCCTTCGGCAAGGTCATCGTCTTCGCCCTCGTGATCATCCTCGTCCACTGCTACTACGGCTACCACGCGAGCGGCGGCCCGGCCGGCGTCGGCGTCGCCGTCGGGCGCGGTGTGCGGACGTCCATCGTGGCCATCAACGTCCTCGACTTCTTCCTCAGCCTGGCGATCTGGGGCGCCAACACGACCGTACGGATAGCGGGGTAGGGGCCGATGCGTCGCACCATCAGACTGAGGCTGTACGGGATCGTCTTCATCGCCGTCATCGCCCTGCTCCTCTCCCTGTCCGTCGCCGTCTACCAGCAGGCGTTCACCTCCGTCGTACGGATCACCCTGGAGGCCGACACCCTCGGCAACCAGCTGGAACCGCGCGCCGACGTCAAGCTGCGCGGGCTGCTCGTCGGCGAGGTGCGCGAGGTACGGGCCGACGGCGAGAAGGCCACCCTCGGTATCGCGCTCAAGCCGGAGCACGTCCGCCTCATCCCGTCCGACGTCAACGCCCGGCTGCTGCCCAAGACCCTGTTCGGCGAGAAGTTCGTCGACCTGGTCGCGCCACCCACGTCTTCTTCCCGGCCCATCCGCGCCGGTGACGTCATCACCCAGGACCGTACGACGGTCGGCATCGAGCTCCAGCGGCTGATGAACGACCTGCTGCCACTGCTCCGTACCGTACGGCCGGGGGAGCTGAACGCCACCCTCTCCGCGTTCTCCACCGCGCTCGAAGGCCGAGGCGAGGACATCGGCGAGAACCTCGTCCGCCTCGACACCTACCTGCGCAAGCTCAACCCGCACATGCCCTCCCTCAAGGAGGACATCTCCCGGTTCGCCGACGTGGCCGAGGTGTACGGCGAGGCCGCCCCCGACCTGCTGCGGATCCTGGACAACACCCTCACCACCAGCCGGACGATCGTCGAGAAGCGGGACCAGCTCGCCTCGCTCCTCCACGAGACCGCCACCGCCGCGAACACCACGGAGGGCGTACTCGACGAGAACTCCGCCCGGCTCATCACCCTGGGCCGCGTCTCCCGCCCCACGCTCGCGCTCTTCGCCCGCTACTCGCCGGAGTACCCCTGCCTGCTGGCCGGTCTCGTCCGCCAGGAAGCGGCGTCCGAGGAAGCGTTCAAGGGCGGGAAGATGCGCATCACCCTGGAGTTCGTCCGCCCCCGACCCCCCTACCGACCCGGCGAGGAACCGCGCTATGCCGACCGATCGGGCCCCAACTGCCGAGGGCTGCCCCACCCCCACGTCCCGGCACCGCCGCTCAAGCTCAACGACGGTACGTCGGCGCAGAGTTCAGGTGGTCCCGTGTCCGTCCCCATGTCCGGTACGCAGGCCGAACAGCACGCCGTCGCCTCGCTCGTGGCCCCGGTCATGGGCGTGTCCGCCGACGAGGTCCCGGCCGTCACGACCCTGCTCTTCGGGCCGCTCGCACGGGGAACGGCGGTGAGCCACGCATGAACGCCCGCTCCACAGCCCCCCAGCTCGTCAAGCTCGGCATCTTCGCCGTGGTGACCATCGCGGCGACCGCCGTCCTCGCCGCCACCATCGTCAATCTCTCCTTCACCCCCCAGGAGACGTACACCGCCGTCTTCAGCGATGTCACCAGCCTGGAGGAGGGCGACGACATCCGGGTCGCCGGCGTGCGGGTCGGCGAGGTCGAGGAGATCAGGATCAAGGACCGGTCACTGGCCGAGGTCACCTTCAGCGTCTCCCGCGACCGGCCACTGCTCACCAGCACCCGCGCCGTCATCCGCTACCGCAGCCTGGTCGGTCAGCGGTACGTCGCCCTCACCGAAGGCGTGGGGAACGGCAAGCGGCTGGCTCCCGGCGGCGTGATCCCGCTCTCCCGTACCGAACCGGCCCTCGACCTCAACGCCCTGCTGAACGGCTTCAAGCCGCTCTTCGCCGCGCTGAGCCCCGAGGACGTCAACCAGCTCGCCACCGAGATCGTCAAGACCCTCCAGGGCGAGGGCGGTACGGTCCGCAGCCTGCTGGCGCACACCGCCTCGCTCACCACCACGCTCGCCGAACGCGACAAGCTCATCGGGTCCGTGATCACCAACCTCAACACCGTCCTGACCACGGTGGACCAGCGCAGCACCCGCTTCTCCGACCTCATCACGCAGCTCCAGCGGCTGATCTCGGGCCTGTCCGCCGACCGTAAGCCCATCGGCGAGTCGCTGGCCGGCATCAACGGTCTGACGCAGGCCACCGCGGGCCTCCTCAAGGACGCCCGCCCGCCCCTGAAGACCGACATCGCCGAGCTGGCCGAACTCACCGGAACGCTGAACGACCACGAGAAGACCGTGGAGGGCGTCCTGCAACGGCTGCCGAACAAGCTGAACAAGCTGACCGGCACCGCGTCGTACGGCTCCTGGTTCAACTTCTACCTCTGCGACTTCGACGGCCGGATCGTGCTGCCGAAGACCGACGAGGTCATCACCCCCGAACTCCACGTCGCCCGGGCGAGGTGCGGCCGATGATCCCCTTCCGTGAACGCAACCCCGTGACGATCGGGGCGGTCGGCCTCACCACCCTCGCGCTGCTGATCGCCGCCGCGTTCAACGTCGAGAGCCTCCCGCTGATCGGCGGCGGCGACACCTACACCGCGGCCTTCTCCGAGGCCGGCGGCCTGCGGCCGGGCGACGAGGTACGGATCGCCGGCGTCAAGACCGGCAAGGTCGACGAGGTCGAGCTGGCCGGCGACCACGTCAAGGTGACCTTCCGGGTCGAGGGAGACCCGGAGCTCGGGACCAGGACCGGCGCGTCCATCCGTATCAAGACGATCCTGGGCGCGAAGTACCTCGCGCTGGATCCGCAGGGTCCCGGACGGCTGAAGCCCGGAGCCGAGATCCCGCTGAGCCGCACGGTCCCGGCGTACGACGTCGTGGCAGCCTTCAGCGACCTCACCACCACCACCGAACAGATCGACAGGCAGCAGCTGGCCACCGCCCTGGACACCCTCTCCACCACGTTCGAGGACTCACCGGCCGAGGTCAAAGCCTCCATCCAGGGACTCGCGAAGATCTCCCGGACCGTGGCCTCCCGCGACGAGGCGCTGCGTGAACTCCTCGACCACGCCAACGGCGTCACCGGGGTACTCGCCGCGCGGAAGGACGAGTTCGGCAAGCTGGTCAAGGACGGCGACAAGCTGTTCAAGGAGATCCACGCACGGCGCCAGGTCATCCACTCCCTGCTCACCAGCTCCGTCGCCCTCGGCATCCAGCTCTCCGGCCTGGTACGCGACAACCGGGCGGCGATCGGCCCGGCACTCACCCGCCTGAACACCGTGGTGACGATGCTGGAACGCAACCAGGCGAGCCTCGACCGCAGCGTCCAGCTCCTCGCCCCCTTCGCCAGGCTGTTCACCAACACCCTCGGCAACGGCCGCTGGTTCGACAGCTACATCCAGAACCTCGTCGCCCCCACACCGGTGACCCCACGGACAGGAGGGTCACGATGAACAAGCGCATCATCCGCCGCCTCGCGCTCGCCACCGTGCTGCTGGTCGTAGCGGGCCTCGCCGTCGTGTACCTGCCCGCGGAACCGAAGGTCCGGGTGACCGCGTACTTCCCGCGTACGGTCGGCATCTACCCCGGCTCCGACGTACGCGTGCTCGGCGTCCGCATCGGCGAGGTCAAGGAGATCACGCCGGAGGGCGACCGGGTGCGCGTCGAGCTGGAGTACGCGGCCGAGTACAAGGTCCCGCCGGACGCCAAGGCGGCGATCATCAACTCCTCGGTGGTCAGCGACCGTTACCTCCAACTGCTCCCCGTCCACCGCGGCGGCCCGGCGATGGAGAACGGCGCGGTCATCCCGCTGGACCGCACGGCCGTGCCGGTCGAGCTGGACCGCGTCTTCGACAGCCTCCGTACGACGTCGGACGCGCTCGGCCCGCAGGGCGCCAACAAGGACGGTTCGCTGTCCCGGCTGCTCGCCGTCAGCGCGGACAACCTCCAGGGACAGGGCACGCAGCTGCACCAGACGGTCAAGGACCTCTCGCAGGCCGTCACCACCCTGTCCGACGGCCGGCAGGACCTGTTCGGGACCGTACGGAACCTCCAGGCGTTCACCGCCGCGCTGGCGGCCGACGACGCCTCCGTCCGGTCGTTCAACGACAGCCTGACCAAGGTGGCCGAACAGCTGGCCGGGGAACGCAAGGACCTCGCCGCGGCGATCACACACCTGGCGGCGGCCCTCGCCGACGTGTCCGACTTCGTGAAGAAGAACAAGAAGGCACTGACCGCCGACGTGAAGGGCCTCTCCAAGGTGACCGGAGTCCTTGTCACCCAGCGCGCGGCCCTCGAAGAGCTGCTCGATGTCATCCCCGCCGGTCTGACCAATCTCCACAACGCCTACAACCCGGAGTCCGGCACGCTCGACACCCGCAGCAATCCCGAGCAGCTCCAGGACCCGGCCGCCCTGCTGTGCTCCCTGCTGAAGACGACGGGGGACGAGGGCTCGGGCAAGGCCGCCGACTGCCAGAACCTGAAGAAACTGTTCGACTCCCTGCCCGAGCTGCCCGAGGCCGACCCGGTCACCGGAGCGCCCTCGATGGACAAGACACTCGGCGGAATCCTGGAGGCCCGTACATGACCGCCCCCCGAAACGTGGCGCTGTGGGCTGCCGCCGGCTCACTCCTCCTTGGCACCGGCTGCGAGTTCAACGGGCTGTACGACGTTCCCCTGCCCGGCGGAGCCGCCGCGGACGGCAACAGCTACCAGGTCACGGTCGAGTTCCGGGACGTCCTCGATCTCGTACCGCAGTCCACGGTGAAGGTGAACAACGTCACCGTCGGCGCCGTCGAGTCGGTCGAACTGGTCGGCTGGCACGCCCGCGTGCGACTGCGCGTCGCCGACTCCGTCAAGCTGCCCGGCAACGCGATCGCCGAGCTGCGGCAGACCAGCATGCTCGGCGAGAAGTACGTGTCGCTGTCGGCACCGACGACCGAGAAGCCGGTCGGCAGGCTCGGCGACGGCGCGCGGATCCCGCTCTCCCGCTCCGGCCGCAACCCGGAGATCGAAGAGGTCCTCTCGGCCCTGTCGGCGCTGCTCAACGGCGGCGGCGTCGCTCAGCTCAAGACCATCACCACGGAGCTGAACAAGGCCCTGGACGGCCGCGAGGACCGGGTCAAGTCCCTGCTCGGCGAGCTGAACACCTTCATCGGCGGCCTCGACGCGCAGAAGAAGGAGATCGTCCGCGCCCTTGAGGGCATCGACAAGCTGGCCGCGACCCTCGCCAAGGAGAAGAAGACGATCGGCGAGGCCCTCACCACCGTCCCGCCCGCGCTGAAGGTCCTCGCCAACCAGCGGACCAAGCTGACCACCATGCTCACGTCGTTGTCGAACCTCGGCGCGACGGGGACGAAGGTGATCAACGCGTCGCGGGCCGACGTGATAGCCAATCTCCGCGCGCTGCAACCGATCCTCGGGCAGCTGAACAAGGCGGGCGCCGATCTGCCCAACGCCCTTGAGCTCCTGACGACGTATCCGTTCCCCCGCAATGTCGTCGACGCGATCAAGGGCGACTACGTCAACCTCAAGGTCACCGCGGATCTCGACCTGCGCAGCGTCTACGGCAACCTGGCCGACGAGCCCGCGAAGCCCGGCACGCCGGGGAAGCCCGGAAACCCCACGACTCCCGGGCTGCCGGGGCTGCCCACCCCTGCCCTCCCCGGCGTCCCCGCCCCCGGGCTCCCCGAGACCCCGCTGCCTTCGCCAACCCCCGGCGCCCCGGCGGCGCCGGGCGGCGACACCGACCTGGCGTGCCTGCCTCTCTGCAGCCCGGCCAACCCGGTCTCGTACAGCCGCGGTGAGGCCGGCTTCCCGCCCGGCGTCGACCTCGCGCTCGCCGAGCTGCTCACGAAGGGACTGGTGCCGTGATCACCCGTACGGTCAAAGCCCAGTTGCTCGCCTTCGCGCTCATCACGGGTGTCGGCGTGTCCTACGTCGGCGCCGAGTACACCGGACTCGTCGACAGCCTCCTGGACCGCGGATACACCGTGCGGGCCGAGTTCGCCGACTCCGGAGGCATCTACTCCGGCGCCGAGGTCACCTACCGCGGAGTGCCCGTGGGCCGCGTGGGCGACCTGCGGCTGACCGAGTCCGGCGGTGTGTCGGTGGCGCTGCTCCTCGAGGACTCCCCGAGGATCCCGGCGGACAGCCTGGCCGTGGTCGCGAACCGCTCGGCCGTCGGCGAGCAGTACGTGGATCTGCAGCCGCGCTCCGCGAACGGCCCCGAACTGCGGGACGGCAGCACCATCCCGCGCCGCAACACCCGGGTGCCGGTACCCACCACCGAGATGATCCTGAGCCTGGACCGGCTGGTCGAATCGGTGGACAAGAAGGACCTGCGGATCACGGTCGACGAGCTCGGCAAGGCGTTCTCCGGCACCGGCCCGCACCTGACCCGTCTCGTGGACTCGGGCAACGCCCTGGTCGAGTCGGCCTCCGGCTCGCTCCCCGAGACGATCGCGCTGATCGAGGACTCCAGGAAGGTCCTGAAGACCCAGGCCGACCAGGGCTCGTCGATCAAGTCCTTCTCCCGCGATCTGGCGGCGCTCACCGCCCAGTTGAAGGCGAGCGACGGGGACCTCCGTGGCCTGATGGCGAACGGCACCTCCGCCGCCCGGGAGGTCGACGCGCTGATGAAGGACAACCGGCCGCACCTCCCGGTCCTCCTCGGCAACCTGATCAGCGGCGGTCAGATCACCCTCGCCCGGCTGCCCGGCGTGGAACAGACCCTGGTCACCTTCCCCGTGGTGGTCTCGGGCAGCTACACCGTGGTGCCCGGAGACGGCACCACCCACTTCGGCATGGTCGTCAACGCCGACGACCCGCCGGCCTGCCGTCAGGGGTACGGCACCACCCAGCGCCGCGACCCCGCCGACACGAGCGACCGGCAGGCCAACACCGACGCCCACTGCGCGGCCCCGCGCGGCGGCGACACCTCCGTCCGGGGCGCTCAGAACGCTCCCGGACAGTCCGTCCGGATCGGCTCGACGGGCGGAGCACAGACCGTGTTCGGAAAGGACTCCTGGCAATGGCTGCTCGTGGGACCCATGGCATGAAGGCCATGACTCGTGTACTCCTCACGCACGCGGCCCGGCCGCTGCGTCACCGGTGGTCGGTGCCGGTGCTGGCCGTCCTGGCCGCCGCTCTGACGGCCGCCTCGGTCCTGCTCGGCATACGGCTGTACGAGCGCCACGAGGAGGACCGGCGGAACCAGGACATCCTGGCCGCCGCCCGCCAGTCGGCGCTCAACTTCACGTCGCTCGACTACCGGCACTACGACCGCGACAGCAAGAACGTGCTGAACGGCGCGACCGGGGACTTCAAGAAGCAGTTCGCGGCGCAGACCACGCAGCTGACGAAGATCGTCGCCGACAACAAGTCGGTCTCCGAGGGCCAGATCCTCGACGCCGGCATCGCTCAGGCCGACGAACGGACCGCCCGCGTCCTGGTGGTGGCCGACAGCAAGGTCACCAACGTCGCGGCCCCCCAGGGCACGTCCCGTAACTACCGCCTTCAGCTCGACCTCGTCCTCGAGGACGGGCAGTGGCTGACGTCCAACGTCGAATTCGTCGGCTGACCGTCGGCTGAAAAGGAGAAAGACCGTGGCGAACCAGACTCTGCGAGCGGCAACCGTCCGAGCCGCCGCCAAGCGCGCCGAACGCGCCGAACGGGCGGCGCACCAGCCGAACGAGCCCGAGGCCACGCCGGAACCGACGCCGGAACCGACGCCGGACCCCAAGCCGACCACCCGGACGGGCAGCCGGCCCGGCCGACTCGGCGCGGTGCTCGCCGTCCTGGTCCTGCTGGCCGTGGCCGCCACGGCCACCCTCGGCTGGCAGTACCGCGAGGCGGAGCGTACGACCCAGGCACGCACGGCGGCCCTGGCCGCGGCACGCAAGGCCGCCCCGGCCATCCTGTCGTACGACTACCGTCACCTGGACCGCGACTTCGCCGCGGCCCGCACCCACCTCACCAGCCCGTTTCTCGACCAGTACAGCAAGACCACCGAGACCGTGGTCACGCCCACGGCCAAGCAGTACCGCGGCGTGGTCAAGGCCACGGTCGCGACGCCGACTTCGGCATCGGTGATCTCGGCCTCACCGGACAGGGCCGTCATCCTGCTCTTCATGAACCAGCTCACCACCAGCACCCAGGTCACCACGCCCCGCCTCGACCTGAACCGCGTCCGCATGACCCTCGTCCCCACCCCCCAAGGCTGGAAGGTCAGCGCCCTGGACGCGCTGTAACACGCCGGCCCAGAAGTCGCACTGGTGGTCGGCCGCGAAGGTGGTCGAGGTGCGGGTGCGCTCGGGGTGCAGGGTCAGGACCGTGTACCGGTTGCCGATCGGCGGCCAGTGGGTCTCGCCGGCGAGGTAGGGGCTGCCCGTGCGGGCGAAGGCGCCCCATCGGCGCTTCATGTCGTCGGCGAAGGCGACCTGTTCGGGGGTGAGCGGGCGGTCGGCCATGGTGAAGTCGTGCAGATAGGCGAGTTCGGCGCTGTGGGCGTTGGCCATGTCGAGGCCGGGTACCTGGGCTCCGGAGAGGGTCGGGGACTGTGGGTCGTCGAACTCGTAGACGTAGGTGGGGGTTTGTGAGGCCAAGGTCCGAGCGGTGGTGCGTGTGTGGCAGGCGAAGGTGGAGTCGGTGAACACCGCCGACAGCGCGTCGAACGGAGTGGGGTGGTTCGCCACCGGGTAGCGGGCCAGCACCTGTGGTGCAGCCGGTCCGTACATGGCGTTGATCCGGTCGGTGTACTCCTGCGCCGTCAGGTACGGATCGGTGAACGAGACGAAGAACCGCCCCTCGGCCCGGGTGCTCCCGATCAGGACCGGGACCTTGTGCCAGGAGCCGGCGGCGATCGCATCGGACGGCGCCAAGGGCAGGAGACCGTCACCGAAGGCGGGCCCCGAAGTCGGACGGGTGCGGGCGGCGGCGATCAGGTCGCCGGAGGGAGCCGTACGCAGACAGGCGGCGCGGGTGGCGGGATCGGGGCAGCCGGCAGCGGCCGCGAAGTCCCGGGCGGCGTCGGCGGCCTGCGTGGCATCGGGCGGCCGGATCAGGGTGCACGGTCCGCTCTGGAGTATGGCGCGGGAGAACAGCCCGGCGGTGCGGGGCGAGGTGAGCATCGCGCAGACGGAAGCGCTGCCGGCGGACTGTCCCCAGAGGGTGATGTTGGCGGGGTTCCCGCCGAACAGGGCGATGTTGTCGCGCGTCCAGTTCAGCGCCGCGATCTGGTCCATCAGCCCGTACGATCCGGAGCTCGGGACGTTCTCCCGGGTGAGTTCGGGTACGGCCAGGTAACCCAGTTGTCCGAGGCGGTAGTTGACGCTCACGACGACGCTGCCGGTGAGGTCGGCCATGGTGCGGCCGGCGAACTGAGTGCCCGTGCCCACGGCGTACGCGCCGCCGTGGATCCAGAGCAGCACCGGCAGACGGTCACCGGGACGGGCGTGGCGTGGCCGGTACACGTCGAGGTAAAGGCAGTCCTCGCTGACGTGGTCCGGGTCGAGGAGCCCGTGGGGCGCGAACTGCAGGCATGCCGGCGCCTGCCGGGTGGCTTCCCGTGTTCCGTTCCACCGGGGGGCCCGCTGAGGCGGGCGGAACCGGAGGTCTCCCACGGGTGGTGCGGCGTAGGGGACGCCCAGGAACTCCTCAGCCGGGCCGTTCACTTGACCGGCGAGCCGGCCCTGACCGGTGGTGACGGCCGGGCGCACCGTGGCGGCGGCCGCAGGGTGCGCGCACAGCGCCGCTGCGGCGAGCACCAAGGCCAGCACCATCGAGGGGACGATCGAGCGTGTCATCCTTGTCAACTCTCCTCCAAAGGATGCCAAGTGCATGACAGCCGGCTGGTTCCGACGCGGCACACCGCCCCTCCCCGTGGCAGCGGTGCCGCCGTGACGAGGAGCGGTCGTGCCGGGTCGGTCTACGGACGCAGGCCGCTCAGGAGTGTCGCCGTCGCGGCGAAGTCCGCGGCACCGCTGTTCCAGTCCGGGGTTATGGGGGTGAGGGACACCTTGTCGGCGCTGACCGCTTCCACGTCGCCGCCCTTCCGGGCGGTCGCCGGGACCAGGCGGATGTCCACCTTCCAGGTGCCGTCGCCGGAGTCGGTGTAGTCCGCCTTGAGGCCCTGCTGCGGATCCTGGGTCGTGACGGAGGCACCCCGTGCGGTTCCCGTACCGTCCGCACCGACCACCGGGTGGTTGACGTTGAGACCCACACCATCGGGCAGCAGCCGGCCTCTCTTCGCCTGTGTCCGAAGCCGGTCGATGAGCTTGACGGTGAAGTCGTTGGTGGGCCGCATGGCGTTGAGGATCTGCTCGGGAACCGGGACCGCCATCTCGCCCGTGCTCACCGCGATGGCGGGCACACCGTGTTCCAGGGCGGCGATGGCGCCGCCGACCGTTCCGGAGTGCGTCGCCAGGGCGGCCACGTTGGGTCCGAAGTTGGTGCCGGAGACCACCAGGTCCGGGGCGCGGTCGGCGAAGACCCCCGACAGGCCGAAGGACACGGAGTCGCCGGGCGTGCCGTCGACGGCCCACACCCGGGGCTCGGGGTGCTGGACCTTGATGGTGCTGCCGCTCATCAGCTTCGTCCCGGTCCCGCTCTGGTTGGTGAGCGGGGCGACGATGGTGACGTCGTGACCCGCTGCGGTCAGCCGCTGGAACAGCATGCGGATTCCGGGGGCGTTGTAGCCGTCGTCGTTGGTCAGCAGGATGCGCAGCGGGCCGGCCGGTCCACTCGGCGGAGCGGCGCTCGCCGGCGCCGTGCCGGTCAGGGCCGGCGTGCACAGCAGCAGAGCGGCCAGGGGCAGGACGCGCTTGCGTCTCACGGGTACTCCTTCGATGAGAGAGAACAAGGTCGGAGAGGCAGAAAAGGAGGGGGAGGGGTCGACCGGCGGGCGCATGACCCCCTGGCACGGCCCGCCGGAGCTTCGTCAGGCGGTACGGCGGTACGGCCGGTCAGCGCACCCCGCGGATCGGGACGATGGCCAGCGCACCCAGCAGCGACAGGGCGCCGCCGATGAGGAACAGCGGGGTGTAGCCGCCGAGCGCGGTCACGATGGCGGAGGCGACAAAGGGCGCGATGATCTGGGGCCCTGCATTGGCGATGTTCAGTACGCCCATGTCGCGAGCGGCGTCCTCCGCCCGGGGCAGTACCAGCGTGACCACCGCGGTGTCCACCGCCATGAAGCAGCCGAAACCCAGGCCGTTGAGGGCGCTGAACACCAGCATGCCCGTCCAGGTCGGGCTGATCACGGGGACCGCCATCACGGCCCCGGCGAGCGCCGCGGACACGCCGACGAAGATCTTCCGCCGGTTCCATCGGTCGGACAGCAGACCGCCGACGACCGTGGACAGAGCCATCGCGGCCATCGACACCGGCGTGAGCACCGCCATGGCCTCGGGCGGGGTCAGTCCGTCGGGCAGTGCGATGTGGTCGTCGAGGATGTACAGCTGGTAGCCGATCACGGAGAAGTAGCCGAGCACCATCAACGCACGTCCGATGAAGGCCCACCGGAAGTCGTGGTGGGACAGGGCGGACAGGAAGGCGGCGAGGCGTTCCCGCTTCGGGGCGGAGGGCACGGGCTCGCGCCGCGGTACATCGCGGCAGAAGCTCGCGAGCAGCAGCGCCGCACCGGCCGCCACGGCTCCGAGTACCAGATAGCCGGTCGTCAGCCGGTCCACCGTCTGCGAGGCGATCATCACGCCGACGACGCCGCCGACGGGCAGAGCCAGCCCGACCACGGCGGAGGCCGTACCCCGGCGGGCGGCCGGGATGCGGTCGGGCACGATGGCGGTGACGGCGGCCTGGTAGACGTTCATGGTCGCCTGGACCAGGCACCATCCGATGCCGACCAGCAGCGCGGTGTGGACACTGCCGAGGAACGCCAGCCCGGCAAGGGAGGCAAGGGCGCCACCCAGAACCCACGGGTTCCGGCGGCCGGTACGGTCCGACAGGGCGCCCGCGATCGGGTTGAAAGCGGTGGCGAAGATCGAGCTCACACCGCCGACGATGCCGAGGATCGCGACCTTGTTCGCCGGATCGATGGTGGCGATATGTGTCGGCAGCAGCACCGAGCCGACGCCCATGTACACGGCGAGCATGGAGGAGTTCGCGAGCAGGAGGAGCAGCAGGAGCCCGCGCCGGCGCGGCGCGGTGACCTCCGGTGACGTCTTCGGCTGGAGCAGTTCATCAGCGGTCATGGTGACCACCGGGCGATGCGGGCGCGTGGTGCGCGCGGCTGGGGATCGGGGCGGGCATGGCGACTCCTTGAGAACGGAGCTGAGCGCGGAGCTGCGAGCTGGAGCAGCGAGGGGCGGAACGCCGGGATGACGTGTTCGTGATGCGGCGTGAGCGCGCAGGCAAGCGCGTCGAGGGTGGCATGGTTACACGTGTTATCCGCGGCTTGCAGCATTGTGTAGCACTCGTACGGCCCATTGGATAGGGGTGGAAGGCATTTGAACGGCGACCGTGACCCGAAGGGTCTCGAGCCCTAGGTGACACGTGTTGCTACTCGCGAGTCGCTCTTGTGCCGGTTGCCGCGAGGGGTTCAGTGTTGGCTTGAAAGGGCCGTGCGCGTCGTGTGTCCCCGCGCGGCCGTTCTGGCGCGGCGCCGTCGCCGACCGCTGCCGTTCGTGTCTCCAGCCGCCGCCTCTCCGTCAGGGGCTGCGGTTTTCCCTGCAGGTTCCGGAGGTCAGTCATGCCCCGTCCGCATGCCGTGTCCGTACCGCCGCCGGCTCCCGGCGAGCCGCTGCGCCACGCGGTCCCGGCCGCCCCGCCCCGGTGGGCCCTGGTGGCCGGACCGTTGCTGTTGATCGCCGCCCTGGCGGCCGGGCTCGCCACTCTCGGTGAAGGTGGGCCCGTCTTCCAGGGCGTCGACGACCTCTGGATGAGGTCGATGGACGGCTCTCCGGACGACGGGGTGACGAGTCTTGCTCTCGCTCTCGATCTCCTTGGCGGGCCCCTCGGGATCGTGGTGCCCCTCGCCCTCACCGGGTGTCTCGCCGTCTACGGGCGCTGGAGATCCGGGGCCTTCGTGTTCGCCACCTGCGTCGCGGCCAACATCGTCCTGCTGCTCCCCGTGAAGCAGATCGTCGACCGCCCGCGCCCGGCGGACGCCTGGGTCCTGGTGAGCGGCGGCTCCTTTCCGTCCGGGCAGGTCTTCACGGTGACGACCCTGGTGATGACTGCCGGCGTGGTGCTCTTCCCGCCCGCCGTGCGGCGCTGGTGGTGGCTGTTCGCCGCCCTGCTCGTGGTGGCGACGATGTGGAGCCGTACCTGGCTGCACGCCCAGTGGCTGAGCGACGCCGTCGCCGGTGCCGTCGCGGGGGCGGGCGTCGTCCTGTTGCTCTGGCGGGCGTTCGCCCGCCTCCTGGAGGAGGAGGCCCTTCGTGCGGCGTCCGGCCGCCTCTGGGACTGAGGCGCGTCGGGAGCTTTCCCGCGTGCCCGTTCGTAGGGATGGTCTCGGCGGCGGCGTCGGGGGCAGCTGCACGGTGGAACGCCCCGATCGGGAGTGTAGCGATTGATTGACGGTCGTCGCATTTACTGCATAACCTCGCTTGTCCGGCTCGGCGTGCGCCGGCCCCCACCTTGCTCCGCTAGGCCCGGCCGAGTCGGCCGGTGCCGACGGCGCCGATGCCGCCCGGTGCATCAACGATCAGGAGGACAAGCATGGTTGACACGCAAGGCGGGGCGCCTCCCGTCGTACAGCTGCCGACCGGTCGGCTGCGCGGAAGCGTCGAGGGTGGCGTCGCGGTGTTCAAGGGCGTGCCGTACGCCGCACCTCCGGTCGGGGACCTGCGCTGGCGTGTCGCGCAGCCGCACCCCGGCTGGAGCGGCACGCGGGACGCGACGGCGTACGGCCCGAGTTCACCGCAGATGTTCGTCGAAGGGGGCGACCCCGTCCTGGGCGGTCACGGACACCCGCCGTTCGACGACGACTGCCTGACGCTGAACGTCTGGACGCCGGCCCCCGACGACGCCCGGCGGCCCGTGCTGGTCTGGATCCACGGCGGCGGATTCGTCTCCGGTTCCGGATCGCTGCCCATCTACTCGGGCGAGACCTTCGCGCGGGACGGCGACCTGGTGGTCGTCACCCTCAACTATCGCCTCGGCCCGCTGGGTTACCTTTCCTTCGATGACGAGGCCGAGGCGGATGCGCAGCCAGCCAACTTCTGGCTCACCGACCAGCTGGCCGCCCTGCGGTGGGTGCGCGACAACGTCGCCCGCTTCGGCGGGGACCCCGACAGCATCACGGTCGCCGGCCAGTCCGGCGGCGCCATGTCGACGGCCGCCCTGGCCGGGCACCCCGAAGCGCAGAAGCTGTTCCAGCGGGCCATCCTGCAGAGTCCGCCCTTCGGGCTGCACATCCCCACCCGTGCCGAGTACCGGGACCGCGTCGACGCCTACCTGCGGTTCGCCGGTGTGAAGGACGTCGGCGAACTCCGTCGCCTGCCGTGGCCGCGGCTGATCGAGGCCGTCGGCGGGCTCTTCGCGCACACCACCCGCTGGGGATACTGGCCCACCCCCTTCCTGCCCGTACGGGACGACGTTACGGTCTTCCGTCATCCCGCGCAGGCCCTCCTCCGTGGCCCGGCGACGGACATCGAGGTCCTCATCGGCTGGACCCGGGAAGAGGCCAACTTCGGCTTCGCCCTGGACCCCGGGTACGCGAAGGCCACCCGCGAACAGGTCCTCGCGCGCATCGCGGAGACCTTCGGAGCAGGGCAGGCGGACGACGTGTACGCCGCATACGCACGGACCCGCCCCGGCGCCCGGCCCACCGACGTGCTCATGGACCTGATCACGGACGAGCTGTTCCGCCTGCCCTGCCTGGAACTGGCCGAGGCGAGGGCGGCCCTGGGGCGCCCGGTCCGGGCGTACCAGTTCGACCTTCCGACGCCCGCGCACCAGGGGCGGCTCGCCGCCGCGCACTGCCTGGAACTCCCCTTCGCCTTCGACAACTTCGACAGCTGGGGGCACGCTCCGCTCGTCGACGGGATCGATCCGGCCGTGGGGCAGGGGCTGGCGGCGAGCATGCATCGGGCGTGGATCGCCTTCGCCCGGACCGGCGACCCGAACCACGCCGGCTTGCCGGCGTGGGGCCCGTACCGGGCGGACGCCCGCACCACCATGCGATTCGACTCCGTCACGCTCCCCGTGGACGACCTCGCCGGGCATACGCGTCGCCTGCATCGCCGACGGACGACGGCCGCCGCGTAGCCACCGTTACCGAAACGTCTCACGCGGGGGCGCATGCCACAGTCTGTTACACGTGTAACGTCACTCCCGGGCCGTCTCAGGGGGGCGCGGCCCAGCCGGTCCCGAGCTCCTGACGGCTCGGGACCGGCCACCTGCCCCGCACTCGCCCCCTCCACGCGAACCGGAAGAGAGCACCGATGGCCCACCACGTGGCGGCCCGGCCGCGCACCCTCACCGCCCCCGACGGCACCGTCTTCCGTGACCTGAACGGCAACGGCGTGATGGAGCCCTACGAGAACCCGAGCCTGCCCGTGGGCGAGAGGGTCGCCGACCTCGTCGGCCGCATGACCCTGGAGGAGAAGGCCGGCCTGCTGTTCCAGACCATGATCGCGATCAATCCGGACGGAACTCTGGTGGAGCCGGAACCCGGCGCGCCCGACGACGATCCGATGCGCGCCTCCACCTCGGCCATGGTGAGCGGCAAGCTCATGAACCACTTCAACCTCTTCGGCGCCGCGGCCCCGCGTCGCATGGCCGAATGGAACAACCGTCTCCAGGACCTGGCCGCGACGACCCGGCTGGGCATCCCGGTGACCATATCCACCGATCCGCGCCACGGCTTCATCGACAACCCCGCGGCCAGTGCGCACACCGAGGGTTTCTCGCTGTGGCCCGAGCCGCCCGGCCTGGCGGCGATCGGGGACGAGGAACTCGTCCGCCGGCACGCCGACATCGTCCGCCGCGAGTACCTCGCCGTCGGCATGCGGCTCGCCCTGCATCCCATGGCCGACCTCGCCACCGAGCCCCGGTGGGCCCGCATCATGGGCACGTTCGGCTCCGACGCCCACGTCGCCGCCCGCATGGTCGCCGCCTACGTCCGCGGTCTCCAGGGCGAGACGCTCGGCACGCACAGCGTGGCCGCGATGACCAAGCACTTCCCCGGGGCGGGACCGCAGATGAACGGGGACGACGCCCACTTCCCGTACGGTCGCGAGCAGGTCTACCCCGGCGGCAACTTCGACTACCACCTGATCCCCTTCGAGGCCGCCTTCGCCGCGGGGACCTCCCAGATCATGCCCTACTACGCCATGCCGGTCGGCACCCCGTACGAAGAGGTGGGCTTCGGCTTCAACAAGGGCGTCATCACCGGACTGCTTCGCGAGAAGTACGGCTTCGACGGCATCGTCTGCACGGACTGGGGCCTGGTCAGTGACAGCCGGATCTTCGGTGCGCCCTTCCCTGCCCGCGCCTGGGGCGTGGAGCATCTGGACCGGCTCACTCGCGTGGAACGGATCCTCGACGCCGGGGCCGACCAGCTCGGCGGCGAGGCCGCGCCCGAACTCGTCGTGGAACTGGTCCGCGCGGGCCGGGTCGACGGCGAACGCCTCGACGCCTCGGTCGCCCGCCTCCTGCGCGAGAAGTTCGTCCTCGGCCTCTTCGACGACCCGTACGTCGACCCGGACGCCGCCGAACGGATCTGCGGCAGCGCCGAGTTCGCCGCGGAGGGCCTGGCGGCCCAGAGCCGGTCGATCACGATTCTCAAGGACCGCCCGAGCGAGGCGGTGGAGCCGCTCCTGCCCCTGCGCCCCGGCATCCGGATCCACGTCCAGGGCGTCGACCCCGAGGTCGCCGGGCGGTACGCCACCGTGGTGGACGGTCCGGAGGAGGCCGACGTCGCGGTGATACGGATCAACGCGCCGTACGACGCGCGGACCGAGGGCTTCGAGAGCTTCTTCCGCGCCGGCCGGCTCGACTTCACCGCGGAGGAACTGCGGCCGCTGCTGGAGATTGCGGCGGCCGTGCCCACCGTCTTCGACGTCTTCCTCGACCGCCCCGCGGTCCTCCCGGAGATCACCGAGAAGGCGGCGGCCCTCGTCGCCGACTATGGCGCCTCGGATGTCGCACTCCTGGACGTGCTCTTCGGCCGTACGAAGGCCGAGGGCCGGCTGCCGTTCGAGCTCCCCCGCTCCATGGAGGCCGTGATGGCCGGCTGCGAGGACGTGCCCAACGATTCACGGGACCCGCTCTTCCCGTACGGCCACGGGCTGGACGTGGAGCCGCTGGCGTCCTGAACGGACCGTGTCGACGGGGGCGCTGCCGGATGCGAGACGCGGCAGCGCCCCCTGACGTTCTCGGCGCAGTAACGCGTGTAACCTGGGCCTTGGCCGATCGGCCGAAGGACGGGACGAGTCAGGGGACGTCATGGCTAAGAAGCCGACCGCGGCGGCCGCCGTCACGAGCGCGGACGTGGCGCGCCTGGCGGGCGTGTCGCGGGCGACGGTGTCCTTCGTCCTCAACAACACGCAGGCGCACCGGGTCAGCGACACCACACGCGCCCGGGTACTGGCGGCGGCCGAGCAGCTGGGGTACGTACCGCACGCCGCCGCCCGGTCGCTCCGGGCCGGGCGCAGCAATCTCGTGCTGATCCCCGCTTCGGTCTCGGCGGCCGGACGCCTGGTCAGCGAATGGGTCGACGACCTGGAGAGCGAGCTCGAACGCCACGGGTACGTCCTCGTCCTGCACGCCGGGCGGTTCCCCGACCCGGTGAGCGCCGCCCGGGCCTGGGCGGAACTGCGCCCGGCGGCGGTCGTGGCCCTGGAGGGCGACAGTCTGTCCGGGCAGGCCGTGGACGTGCTGAGCAGGGCGGGGGTACGCGGGGTGCTGGCGTTCGCGTCCCGGGAGGTGGCCGGCGTCCATACCGTCGACTTCGACCAGGCGCGCATCGGCGCGCTCGCCGTCGAGCACCTGGTGACGCAGGGGCGACGGAGGATCGGCGTGATCATGCCGCAGGAGCGCGGCCTGGCAACCTTCGCTCGGCCGCGCCTCGCCGGCGCCGAGGGCGTCGCCGCCCGCAGCACGGCGACGATCACCCCGGTGGACCTGTCCTACACCCACGAATCCGCCGCCGAACTCGCCGGGCGCTGGCGGGAGCTGGGCCTGGACGGGGTGTTCGCCTACAACGACGAGTACGCCGCCCTGCTGCTGCACGCCCTGCGCAACGAGGGCGTCTCCGTTCCGGAGGACGTTGCCGTCGTCGGCTGCGACGACCTGGTCCTGTCGGCGCTGCAGCAGCCCCCGCTGACGTCCGTACGCCTGGACCTGCCCACGCCCGCGCAGATCGCCGACGCCCTGCACGAACTGGTGGACCGCGGTGCACCGCCGGAGATGCCGGGCGTGGAGCCCGTGCTGGTGCACCGTCAGTCCTCCTGAGCCTGCCAGCCCTTCTGAGCCGTCAGTCCGCCTGAGGATCCCGGCCGCGCACGGCCTCTTCGCGGTTCAGCAGCGGAGTGAAGGCCCACCACAGCACGAGGGCCGTTCCGGCTCCCGTCGTGGCACCGGCCAGGGTGTCGCTCAGCCAGTGCGCGTGCAGCCAGGTGCGGCTCCACATCATCGCCAGTGTGAGGACCGCGCCGGCCGCCCACCAGCCGCGCCGACGGCCCGCGGGCACGAGCAGGGCGACCGTGATCACCACGAGGAGGGCCGTTCCGGCCACGTGTCCGGACGGGAACGAACCGTGGTCCACACGGACCAGGGGGTCGGCGGGGCGGGGCCGGTCCACCCCGTACTTCAAGGCCTGGACGACGAGGAGGTTCCCCACCAGGTACGTGGTCAGCAGGCAGAGCAGCGACGGCCAGCGCTTCCGGACCGCCAGGAAGACCAGCAGACCCACCGGGACCACCACACCCAGCGGCCCGCCGAACCAGTCGAGCGCGGCGGCGACCACCTCGTACGGGCCGTCGTGCGGGCCTCCCATCCACCGCAGCCACGTGTCATCGAGAGGCTGCAAGACCGGTCGCTCGGGGCGCGAGAGTACCGCGGCGGCGAGCACGGCGGTGACCAGCAGGAAGAGGACTCCGAACACGAGCGGGCCGGAGCGCGGGGCAGTGGGGGAGGGGCGGCTGAGCCGTGACGGCACCGGCGCCGCAGCGGGCGTCACCGGAGTCGGGGTCGGGGTCGGAGTCGGGGTCGGAGTGCCGGTCATGGGATACCTCTCGCGGGGTGCGGGTGCGGGTGCGGGTGCGGGTGCGGGTGCGGGTGCGCGGGGCACCGTGATGACGGCGCCCCGCGCAGGGTGTTCGACGGCTGTGCTCAGACGCCCAGGTGGCGGGCGAGGAAGGCGACGCTCTCGGTGACGATCGGCGCGACGTCGGGAGCGCCGAGGAAGATGTGGTCGGCGCCCTCCACCGGTCGCAGGGTGACGTCACCACCGGCGCTCCGAAGCGCTGCGGCGAGGGTCTCGCTCTGGCTGTACGGCAGCAGGCGGTCCGCCGTTCCGTGGATCAGGAGGAACGGGGGCGGGGTGGCGGAGCCCACGTAGGTGACCGGGCTGGCGGCGCGGGCGAGCTCAGGCCACTGCTCCGGGGTGCCGCCCAGCAGGGCGCCGAAAGGGTTGGGGTACTCGGCTCCGTTCGGCGCGGGCGGCATGGGCAGCGGGTGCGAGAGCAACACGCCGAGGTCCGTGGCGGGGTACCAGCTGACGACGGCCTGCACGGCACTGTCCTCGTCGTGGACCCCCACGGCGCCCTCCAGTGCGACGGTGCCGTCGGCCCCGTCGGCCCCGTCGGCCCCGTCCGGCCCCACAAGCCCGGCGAGCGCGGCCAGGTGTCCGCCCGCCGACTCACCCATGACGCCGATCCGGTCCTCGTCGATGCCGAGCTCGGCGGCGAAGCGGCGCACGTACCGGATGGCGGCCTTCGCGTCGTGCAGCTGGGCCGGGAAAGGGGCCTCAAGGCTGTGCCGGTAGTCGATGCTGATCAGGGCGAGGCCGGCGCCGAGGACCGCGCCGTGCAGCACCTCCACCGGCACGGTCGGCGGCGGGAAGCGGCGGTCGCCCTCCAGCCAGCCGCCGCCGTGGATCCACACCACGGCCGGGACGGGGCGCTCGGACGCCGGTACCTGGACGTCGAGCAGGCACGGCCGGTATCCCACGGTGGCCGCATAGGTGAGTCCGTCGAAGCGGCGCACCCCGTCCTGGCCGACCAACGGCGGAGCGGGGGCACGGAAGGGCGGCGGCGGCCATGCCGACTCGATTCCGGCGGGCGGCTGTGCGGCCGGGGCCGTGGGAGGTGATTGCGTCATGTCCGCCTCTTTCTGCGGGTATGTGGCAGAACTCCCATTGAATGTCCGAAATGCGTTGCGATCTCAACGGGGTCCGCCTAAGGTTGTTACACGTGTAACACAATAGGTGCGGCGTCGTAAACGCCTCGATCGTCGATGCGTCGGATGGTGTGTGACCCGAGAGGTTACACGAGATAGCACGGCGTGCGTCGCCCCTCTCGCCAGGGAGTCCCCATGCCCGGTCCCGTGTTGTCCCCGACTGCCCCGCTGCCCCGCTCGCGCAGCGAGGCGCCCACCCGTTCCGCCCCGTCGTCCGCCTCTTCCCCTCCGCCTCCGGGGCGCCGGCTCGCCTGCTGGGCGGCGCGGGGGGCGGCGTTCGAGGTTCCCAGGGTGCGGGCGCGTCTGCGCCGCACGCTCGAAGGCTGGGGCGTCGCACTTCCTTGCGTCGAGCTGCTGCTGTTGGCCGGCACGGAGCTCCTGTCCAACGCCGTCCGGCACGCCGGCGGCGCGGGGGGTCGGCTGCGGGTCACGGTCGCCCTCGGTGGGGGCCGGCTGCAGCTCGACGTCGCCGACGGAGACCCCTGCCTGCCGCGCTTCGGTGAGGGCATTCGCCTCGATGCCGACGCGGATGCGGAGGGCGGTCGCGGTCTCGCGATCGTGAACTTCCTGGCCGGCGAGGCCGGCGGTGAGCTGACGGCGTTCCGTGCGGCGTCCGGCAAGGTCGTGAGGATCCGCGTCCCGTTCGCGTGACGGATCGTCATAAAAATCAATGTCGTGAAAACTTGACGCTCGTCAATTTAGCGAAATACTTGCCGCACTCCCTCCGCTGCCCCCGAAACCGAGGTGTGCGCCCCATGGAGCTCTCCCCGTCCGCCCACGTGGACGCCTTCTGCCGCGACCGGCTTCCTCCCTTCCTCCTCTGGCCTCAACTGCACTTCGACCTCCCGGAGTTGACGTATCCGGACCGCCTCAACTGCGCCGTCCGCCTGCTCGACGACGGCGCCGAACGATGGGGCGCCGACCGGCCTTGCCTGCTCACCCCGACCGACCGGTGGACGTACGGCGACCTGCTGCGCCACGCCAACCAGGTGGCGCAGGTCCTCACCGAGGACCTCGGTCTGGTCCCCGGCAGCCGGGTGCTGCTGCGCGGCCCCAACAACCCCTGGCTGGTCGCCTCCTGGTTCGGCGTGCTCAAGGCGGGCGGTGTCGCGGTCACCACCATGCCGATGCTGCGGGCCGCGGAACTCGCGCAACTGCACGAGATCAGCCGGCCCGTCGTCGCCCTGTGCGACCACAGGTATGCCGACGAGTTGCGAGCCGCCGACACGCCGGGGCTGACCGTCCTCTCCTACGGTGGCGACGGCGAGGGCGACCTGACCCGCCGCTGCGCGGTCAAGGACGGCGTGTTCGACAACGTCCTGACCGCCGCCGACGACGTGGCCCTCATCGCCTTCACCTCGGGTACGACCGGGAAGCCCAAGGCGACGATGCACTTCCACCGGGACGTGCTCGCCAACGCCGACACCTTCTCCCGGCACATCCTCAAGCCCCGGCCGGACGACGTCTTCACCGGCACGCCGCCGCTGGCCTTCACGTTCGGACTCGGCGGCCTGGTCGTCTTCCCGCTTCACGCCGGGGCGGCGACGTTGCTCGTCGAGCAGGCGTCGCCGCGGCGACTGGCCGATCTCGTCGCCGAGCACGGCGTCACGGTCCTGTTCACCGCCCCCACCGCATACCGGGCGATCATGGCCGCCGGTGCCGCGGACCAGCTGTCCGGCCTGCGCAGATGCGTGTCCGCCGGGGAGGCCCTGCCGGCCCAGGTGTGGGAGGACTTCCACGCTGCGACCGGGCTGCGCATCATCGACGGCATCGGCGCCACCGAGATGCTGCACGTGTTCATCTCCGCCGCCGACGACGACATCCGCCCCGGGGCGACCGGCAAGCCCGTTCCCGGGTACCGCGCGATGATCGTCGACGACGCCGGTGTGCCCGTTCCCGACGGGGAGCCCGGCCTGCTCGCCGTCACCGGCCCGACGGGCTGCCGCTACCTCGACGATCCGCGCCAGACGACGTACGTCAGGAACGGCTGGAACATCACCGGCGACACCTACCGGCGGGACGCGGACGGCTACTTCTGGTACGTAGCGCGCAGCGACGACATGATCGTCTCCTCCGGCTACAACATCGCAGGCCCGGAGGTCGAGAAGGCGCTCCTCGACCACCCCTACGTGGCGGACTGCGGCGTCGTCGGGGCGCCGGACGAGCGGCGCGGCATGGTCGTCAAGGCGTATGTGGTCCTGGTCGACGGCGTCGCCGCCGGCGAAGCCACCGTCAAGGAACTCCAGGACCACGTCAAACAGGCCGTCGCGCCCTACAAGTACCCGCGCGCGGTCGAGTTCGTGACCGAACTGCCGCGCACCAGCAACGGAAAGCTGCAGCGCAACGTGCTGCGCCGGCGTGCTGCGAACGCGGCCGGCAGCTGAGAGAAGGCTCTTCATGGAAACCCCCATCACCCACCCCGCGACCCCGCCGATCGGCAGCTGTGCCGAGGGGGCCGCCGAAGACGGCGAGTTGAACCTGCCCAGCATCGTCATCGAGCGTCGCGTCGAATGGCCCGACACCGATGCCGCCGGCCACTACCACCACTCCACCGTCGTGCGCTGGGTGGAGGCGGCGGAGGCCGCCCTGTTGCGCCGCCTGGGCCTCGCCCACCTCTTCGGCAGCACTCCGCGTGTGCACTTCGAGGCCGACTACCGGGCACGGCTGTGGTTCGGCGACCTCGTACGCATCGAACTACGCGTCACCAAGGTCGGCACCACCTCGCTGCACTACGCCTTCACCGTCCGCGCCCAGGGCGACGAGGTGGCGGCCACCGGCCGGATGGCGATCGCGCACTCCTCCTCACGCGCCTCGGGCTCCACGCCGTGGCCGGACGACGTGCGCGAGCTCTTCACCAAGGCGGGCGTGCAGGCTCCCGAAACCCTCGGCTGAGACGCCGGTTCATGCAGGCCAAGCTCATGTATATAGCTTTCTTGACGATCGTAGGAATTACGGCATACGTTGTTCCTCGAACCACTAGGAGGACGCCGTGCGCGTAGCAGTCATCGGCGGAGGGCCCGGCGGGCTGTACTTCGCGGCCCTGGCCAAGCAGCTCTCACCACACTGGGAGATCACCGTCTGGGAGCGGAACGCGGCCGACGACACCTTCGGCTTCGGAGTGGTGTTCTCCGACGAGACCCTCGACGGCATCGCCCAGGCCGACCCGGAGGTCTACGCGGCCATGTCCGCGGAGTTCGCCCGCTGGAGCGACATCGACGTGCGCTACCAGGGGCAGGTGCTCACCTCGGGCGGCCACGGTTTCGCCGCTCTCGGCCGCAAGCGCCTGCTGCAGATCCTCCAGGAGCGGTGTGCGGCCCTGGGAGTGGACGTGCGCTACGGCACGCTCGCCCCGTCCGCGGCCGAACTCGCCGCCGACCACGACCTCGTGGTGGCGAGCGACGGCGTACGGTCGCAGACCCGGAGCGCGTACGCCGACACCTTCGGACCGGACCTGGACGAACGGCACTGCCGCTACATGTGGCTCGCCACCGACAAGGTCCTCGAAGCCTTCACCTTCATCGTCGCGGAACGCGACTTCGGGACCGTGCAGGTCCACGCGTACCCGTTCGACGACACGCGCAGCACGTTCATCGTCGAGATCGACGAGGACTCCTGGCGGCGGGCGGGATTCGACGCCTTCGCGGCGCGCGACCTCCCGCCGGGGGCGGACGACGAGGACAGCATCCGGCTGTGCGAGGAGATCCTCGCCGAACACCTCGACGGCCACCGGCTGATACCCAACGGCTCCCGGTGGATCCGCTTCACCACGGTGCGGAACAGGACTTGGCACCACGAGAACATCGTTCTGCTCGGGGACGCCGCCCACACCGCTCACTTCTCCATCGGCTCCGGCACCAAGCTCGCCATGGAGGACGCCCTCGCCCTGGCCGCCTGCCTCCACGAACACCCGGACGTGCCCCGCGCGCTCGCCGCGTACGAGTCCGAGCGCAAGCCGGTCGTCGAGTCCACGCAGCGGGCCGCCCAGGCCAGCCTCGAATGGTTCGAGAACGTCGGCCGCTACACCCGACAGGAACCGCTCCAGTTCGCGTTCAACCTGCTCACCCGGAGCCGGCGGGTCACCTACGACAACCTGCGCGTGCGCGACGAGGCGTTCACCGGGGCGGTGGACACCTGGCACGAGGAGAGCACGGCGATCGGCGGCCAGGCCGATTCGGCGCCCCCGATGTTCCGGCCGTTCCGGCTGGGCGGGGTGCGCCTGCGCAACCGTGTCGTCGTACCGCCCACCGCGCTGTACTCCGCGCAGGACGGTGTACCGGGAGACGTCGAACTCGTCCACCTCAGCACGCAGGCAGTGGGCGGCTCGGGGCTCGTCATCGCCGGTATGACGGCCGTCAGCGCCGACGGACGGGCCACCCCCGGCTGCCCGGGCCTGTACACCGACGAGCAGGAAGCGGCCTGGCGCCGGATCGCCGACTTCGTCCGCGGGCAGTCGGACACCCGCCTCGGCATCCAGCTCACCCACGCCGGACGGCGCGCCGCGACCGGCACACCGCGGGCCGACGGCCGGTGCCACCCCCTCGGCGAGGACGGGTGGCCGCTGGTAGCCGCGTCCGCCCTGCCCTGGGACACGGCGAGCGCGACGCCCCGCGAGGCGACCCGCGAGGACATGGACGCGATCGGGCAGGACTTCGCCGCCGCGGCCCTGCGTGCCGACCGGGCCGGCTTCGACGTGCTGGAACTCCAGTACGGCCACGGGCACTTGATGTCCGGCTTCCTGTCACCGCTGACCAACACCCGGACGGACGAGTACGGCGGCGGCCTCACGAACCGGATGCGCTTCCCCCTGGAGGTCCTGCGCGACGTACGCGCGGTATGGCCCGCTTCCAAGGCCCTGATCGTCCGGATCTCGGCTGCCGACTGGGCCGACGGCGGCATCGCAGAAGCCGACGTGGTCGAGCTGTGCCGAGCCCTCGCCGAAGCGGGAGCGGACGCCGTCGACGTCTCCACCGGAGAGGTCGTCGCACACGAGCGGCCCCGCTTCGGCCGCAGCTACCAGACGCCCTACGCCGACCTGATCCGCAACACCGTCGGCGTACCCGTCATCACCGTGGGCGCCATCTCCACCTACGACGACGTCAACTCCCTGATCCTGGCCGGTCGGGCCGACCTGTGCGCCGTCGGCCGCGCCCAGCTCCACGACCCGCTGTGGACGCTCCACGCCGCGGCCGCCCAGGGGTACAGGGGCCCGGCCGCGCCCTGGCCGGCGTACTGGAAGGCGGGCAGCCGCCGGCCGCCGGGCGCCCGCACCGACCGCATACCGCCGCGCCTCCAGCTGCTCCGGGACGAACCCACTCCCGTGCACCAGCGGTGGCTTCCCGAGCCCGTGACAGCAGCCGTCTGACATGGAGGAACAGATGAAGGAACAGATGAAGGAAGAGAGGGAGAGGCTGCCCCGCTTCACGGCGGCGGCCGTGCAGTCCTCGCCGGTCTTCCTGGATCCGGCGGCCACGGTCGAGAAGGCCGTGTCGCTCATCGCGGAGGCCGCCTCCCACGGCGCCGAACTGATCGTCTTTCCCGAGGTGTTCGTCCCCGGTTACCCGTACTGGAACTGGACGATGAACCCCGTCCAGGGGTCGCCGTGGTTCGAGCGCCTGTGGCGGGCCTCCGTCGACGTCCCCGGCCCGCACGTGGACACGCTGCGCGCGGCGGCCCGCCGGCACGGCGTCGTGGTGGTCATCGGCATCAACGAACGAAGCCCCCACAGCCTCGGCGTCCTCTACAACACCCTGCTCACCATCGGGCCGGACGGCGAACTCCTCGGAGTGCACCGCAAGCTCGTCCCCACATGGGCGGAGAAACTGACCTGGACCGGCGGCGACGGCAGCTCCCTCAAGGTCCATGCCACACCCGTCGGGCCGCTCGGAGTGCTCGCCTGCGGCGAGAACACCAACACCCTCGCCCGCTTCACCCTGCTCGCCCAGGGCGAGTTGGTGCACGCGGCCAGCTACATCGCACTGCCCGTCGCGCCGGAGGACTACGACATGGCGGACGCCATCGCCGTCCGCACGGCAGCCCACAGTTTCGAGGGCAAGGTCTTCTCCGTTGTGGCCTGTTCCACGATCTCGGAGGAGATCGTGGACACCGTCGCGGGGGACGACGAAGACGTACGGCGGATGCTCGCCCGTCCACGCAGCGCCCTGTCCGGGATCTTCGGGCCCGACGGCCGCCCCGTCACCGAGCCGCTCGTCGACGACGAAGGCATCGTCTACGCCGAGATCGACCTGGCCAAGTGCATCCAGCCCAAGCAGATGCACGACATCGTCGGCCACTACAACCGCTTCGACGTCTTCCGCCTCCACGTCGACAACACTCCACGCACCCCGGTCGTCTTCACGGCCCGTCCCGCCCACCAAGCCACCGACCTGCCGCTCCCGGCCGACGACACCGGCACCGCCGGGGCTACGAAGGAGGACTCATGACCACCGCCGAGTACGACGACGACAGGCTGGGCCGGGCCCGCGTGTCCGACACCCCCGAACTCACCGCCTACTACGGCGAACTCGCCGAACTGGAGGCCGGCGCACTCTGGACCGTGGCCAACGACATCGAGCCGTGGTACCCGCAGCCGAAGTCCGTACCGGTCCTGTGGCGCTACAACGCCCTGCGTCCCCTGGTGCGCAAGGCGCTCGACCTGGTCAAGGCCGACGACGCCGGACGCCGCGTGGTCATGCTCGTCAACCCCGGCCGCAAGGACGTGAGCGCCGCCGTCGGCCTCCTCTACACCGGACTGCAGATCATGGGACCGGGGGAGGCCATGACCGCGCACCGCCATCAGGCGGCCGCCTTGCGCTTCGTCCACGAGGGCACCGGCGCCTGGACGATCGTCGACGGCCAGAAGCTGAAGGTCGGCCCCGGCGACTTCGCCATCACCCCCAACGGCACCTGGCACGAGCACGGCAACGAGGCCGACGACGTCCCCGTCATCTGGCAGGACGGCCTCGACATCCCCCTGGTCAACGCCATGGACGCGGGCTTCTACGAGGTCCACCCCGAGCTGTACCAGCAGCCCGGGAAGGTGATCAACTCCTCGGTCCTCACCTACGGCGCCAACCTGCTGCCCTATGGCGTCGAGAAGTGGGCCAGGCCCTACTCGCCCCTGCTCGCCTACCCGTGGGAGCCGACCTACGAGTCCCTGCGCAATCTCGCCCAGGCCACGGAAGGCTCCCCGTACGACGGCGTCATCGCCGAGTACACCAACCCCGTCACCGGCGGCTCCGTGATGCCCACCATGGGCGCCCACATGCAGCTGCTGCGGCCCGGCCAGGCCACCCGGGCCCACCGCCACACCGGATCGGTCGTCTACACCGCGGCCAAGGGCCGGGGCTACTCGGTCATCGCCGGGAAGCGCTACGACTGGCAGCAGGGCGACATCTTCTGCGTCCCGTCCTGGGCCTGGCACGAACACGCGAACCTCGACCAGAACGAGGACGCCTGCCTCTTCTCGTTCAACGACTTCCCTGTCATGCGCTCCCTCGGCTTCCACCGTGAAGAGGCGTACACCGACAACGGCGGGCACCAGCCCACCGCATGAGCCGCCGCCGCGCCGGAACCGCCGGCCCTGACACCGGTACCGGCGCGGCGGCGCCGAACCGGAGGCGATCCGAACCTTCCCCGCATCGCCCCGAACCCCCGCTGTCCTCTTCCTCCACCACTTCCCAAGGAGCCGTCATGCGCCTCGTGACCTACACGCTCGACGACGCCCCCGCCCGCCTCGGCGCCCTGGTCGACGACCAAGTGGTCGACCTCGCCCCCCTGGGCGCCCACCACGGCAGGGCACTCCCTCAAGACCTGCTGACGTTCGTCCGCGCGGACGCCGACGTCCACGAGACCGCGCGGAGGCTGCTCGCCGGCGACCCGTCCGACTGGCCCACCACGGCCGTCCACGACCTCGGGGAGGTCGTGCTCCAGGCCCCGCTGCGCCCGGGAAAGATCATCGGGGTCGGCCTCAACTACGTCGAACACGTCGAGGAGTCCAGCCGCAGCCTGGACACCGACAAGGACCTGCCCCCGCGCCCCGTCCTCTTCAGCAAGCCCGCCACCGCGGTCACCGGCCCCGGGCAGCCGATCCTGCACAACGGCGACCTCACCCAGCAGCTCGACTGGGAGTGCGAACTCGCCGTCGTCATCGGCCGCACCGCCTTCCGCGTCAGCGAGGAGGACGCCTACGACCACATCTTCGGCTACAGCATCGTCAACGACATCAGCGCACGCGACCAGCGCCGCTCCGGCCAGTGGTTCTTCTCCAAGGGCCAGGACTCCTACGCGCCCTTCGGCCCCGCCGTCGTCACCGCCGACGAGATCGCCGACCCCATGGCACTGGATCTCGAACTGCGCGTCAACGGCGTCACCAAGCAGAAGTCCAACACCCGCCACATGCTCTTCCCCGTGGCCCGCCTGATCGCGGACATCTCCTCCGGCGTGACGCTGGAGCCGGGCGACGTCATCGCGACCGGCTCGCCCTCCGGGGTGGGCGCCGGCATGGTGCCCCCGGAGTTCCTCTTCCCGGGCGACACCGTGGAAGCGACCGTCGAGCACATCGGCACCCTCGCCAACCCCGTCGTCGACGCCCGCTGACAAGCAGCAACGGAGCAACCATGACCACCCACCGCACCTACCGCATCGGCCAGATCGTGCCGAGCTCCAACGTCACGATGGAAACCGAGATCCCGGCCATCCTGCGCGCCCGCGAGAGCGTGGCGCCGGAACGCTTCACCTTCCACTCCAGCCGCATGCGCATGACTCACGTCACGCCCGAGCAGCTCAAGTCGATGGACGCCGACTCCGACCGCTGCGCCGTCGAACTGTCCGACGCCCGTGTGGACGTCCTCGGGTACGCGTGTCTCGTCGCCATCATGAGCATGGGACTCGGCTACCACCGCACCTCCGAGGAACGCCTGCACGCCCGCACGGCCGAGAACGGCGCCCCTGCCCCGGTCGTCACCAGCGCCGGCGCTCTCGTGCACGGTCTGCACACCCTCGGCGCCAAGAAGATCGCGCTCGTCGCCCCGTACATGCGCCCGCTGACCCGGACGGTGGTCGACTACCTGACCCACGAGGGTATCGAGGTACTCGACTATGCGGCGCTCGAGATTCCCGACAACCTCGACGTCGCCGCGCACGACCCCGCCCGGCTGCCCGGTATCGCCCGCGCCCTCCAGCACGCGGACGCGGACGCCGTCGTCCTGTCCGCCTGCGTCCAGATGCCCTCTCTCGGAGCCGTCGAGGAGGCGGAACAACTCCTCGGCAAGCCTGTCGTCTCCGCGGCGGTGTGCACCGCGCACCAGATGCTGCGGACCTTGGACCTGCCGGCCGTCGCGCCCGGAGCGGGACACCTCCTCTCCGGTGCGTACGCCGAGACGCCGCTGCCCCTGCGCGAGGCGACCTCAGAATGACCGGTCGCCCGCGCTCGCGCCCACCGGCCCGGCCGTACCGGACGACGCTCGGTAGGATCGCCCCCGCACACCACGGAAGGCGATCATGTCCGACAGTCCCCTCAGGCCCAGCTCGTTGATCAACACGGTCTACGGAGCCTTTCTCCGGCCGCTCGGGGGGTGGATCTCCATCGCCGACCTGATCGTCCTGATGACCGAACTGGACGTGGACGGACCGGCGGTGCGCTCGGCGATCTCCCGCTTGAAGAAGCGGGGCATCCTGGAACCCGAGCGGCGCGGCGCCAACGGCTACCGCCTCAGCCCGGCCGTCCATCCTGTGTTCGACGAGGGCGACCGCCGGATCTTCGGCAGCCTGGAGCCGGCGGACCTGGCCGACGGCTGGGTGACGGCGGTGTTCTCCGTGCCGGAGTCCGAACGGGCCCACCGGTACCAGCTCCGCACCCGCCTGACCTGGCTCGGCTTCGGGAACATCACCTCCGGGGTATGGCTGGCCCCCGGGCGCCTCCTCGACGACGCCCGGGCCACCCTCGACCGGCTCGGCCTGAGCGAGTACGTGCATCTGTTCGCGTCGCAGTATGTGGCGTTCAGTGAACTGCGCGCCTCGGTCAGCACCTGGTGGGACTTCCCGGCGATCCAGGCGCAGTACGCCGCGTTCAGCGACACCTACGGCCCGGTGGCGGCCCGGCTGACATCGCCGTCCGACATCGACCCCCAGGAGGCGTTCCGCCACTACGTCCCCATGCTCACGCAGTGGCGGCGCCTTCCCTATCTCGACCCGGGCCTGCCGGAGGAACTCCTGCCCGAGGACTGGAACGCGGTCGCAGCACGCCGGCTCTTTCAGCAGCTGCACGCCGTACTGGCCGAGCCCAGCCTGCGATATGTGCAGACGGTGACCGGCCTTCAGGCGGCTGGGACTCCGGACTGAACCTCCATCAACGTGCACATCGTCCCCGGCCCCGGCGCCCAGGCGTGTCGTGGGTGTGATGTGGAGGAGGTGTGTGGGGCGGACGGCGTGTGATCGTTCGTATGTACGGTGCGTGTTAGCCTTCCCGCGATCAAGATCGAATGCGTACGGGGGAGGTACGGTGGGCTCGGACGGCTACCAGGTCAAGGCAGGTATGACCGGCCAGGCCCAGCAACTCGACGACGCCGGAACGGACATGGACGGCGTCAGCTCGGCCGTCAAGGCTCGCACGAGTTACTCGTACCGCGATGTCGGCGGCGATGACGCCGCGTCGGCGCTGAACGCGTTCGTCAAGGCCTGGGAGGCGGAGGCCAAGACGCTGGCGTCGGCGTTGCACGAGCTCGGTGGCAAGGTGCAGTTGGCCAAGAAGACCTACCGCGGCACCGACGGCTTGGTGCAGACGCAAGTGGACAGTGTCCCCGCCGGCGGCACGAGCAGCCTCACCGACACATCGACGCAGGGCGAGCGCACCTCGGCCCTGTCGAGCTACTGAGGGATGGGCCGGTGTCGTTCTTCTCCTCTCCCTTCGACTCCCCTTCCTTCCGTCTCGATTTGCTCGCCGGGCTGTCCAAGAAGATGCTCGGCGCCGGGAGCAAGAACGAGCTCCTCGACCTGATCGACAACGCCCTCTCGGTGCCCGAACCGGGCGGCGACCAGGGCGTGCTGGAGAGCCTGGCAAGGCTCTACCGCGGCCAGGTCGACCCCGTCGGCGGCGTCTTCGACCAGGTCGACCGGGTGGGCCGCAAGGGTCTCCCGGAGGTGTGGGTCGGCGACACGAGCGTCCGCGCATCCGACGCGGTGAACGCCGCCGGCCGGGCCGTGGACCAGATGAGGGCTGCGTTCCAGGGTGGCGCGGGGGTGCTGCTGACGCTGTCCGACGCGATCGGCGCCGCGCAGCGCAAGGACGAGCAGGGCCGCGGACAGCTGCTGGAACAGAAGAAGATGCTCGGCGGCAAGGACGGTTTCTTCGACGACCTGCACGAGGACGACGAGGAGGAGTGGGACCGCAAGAACGCCGCCCACTTCGGCTCCTACGCGGTCGACCTGATGCACGCCGCCGTCTCCGACGCGCAGGAGGCCACCTGCGTCGCGGCCCGAGACCTGAACAAGTGGGCCGCCGAGGCGCGGGCCGGGAAGATGGAGACCAGCGAACTCACCGCCGTCGACAAGCTGATGCTCGCCGACACCGGCGTCGCGGGCGCCGACGCCGAACTGAACGAGATCCTCAAGGCCGCCGAGCTGGCGCGCGCGTCGACGCGTATGGACCTGCTGAGCCTCGACGACGAGACGGCGATGGAGCGGATGCTGGCGAAGTCGGACACCCCGCAGGAGCGGGCCTACCTGATGAAGGCCCTGGCCGCCGGCCACAGCGTCGCCGAGATCGAGAAGTTCCAGGACAAGATCCACGGCAAGGACCCCGACTGGCTGCGCCGGCACCTCACTCCGGTGGTCACCGGCGCGGACAGCATGAACGACGAGGGCCTGGCGCCGGACGGCTCGAACAACAACAAGGACTACGCGACGTTCAACGGCCAGCTGTGGGTCCAGGGCGGCAACGGCGCCGAGGGCACCTGTGTGGCCTCGTCCACCGTCACGTCCCGCGCCATGGTCGATCCCCTGTACGCGCTCGAACTCACCGGCGGCCCCGACGGGCAGCAGGACGACCCCAACGCCTTCAAGCAGCGCCTGGTGGCCGAACAGCACCGGCTGCACACCGAAGGCGAAGGCGGCAAGAACTGGACCGGCATGGGGCCCGAGGGGCAGGAGCGGATCAACGACACGGCCGTCGGTACTGCCACCGGCACTGACTACCAGCGCCAGGACCTGAACAGCGCCGCCGACCGCAGGGCGGTCCTCACCGAAGTCGAGAAGTCGGTGGCGCAGGGGCGGCCGGTGCCGGTCGACGTCTCGGGCGAGAAGGGCGCCCACGCGATGACCATCATCGCCCAGGAGGGTGACATGCTTCAGGTGTACAACCCCTGGGGCTCGACCACCTGGGTCAGCGAGGACGACTTCATCAACGGCCACATGGGCAAGGCTTCCAAGAGTGAACTCCCCAATGCGTACAGCGTCTATCTTCCGCGGTAGCAGGGGCGGTGCCGCGATCGCGGCGGCCGTGCTCCTCGCTCTCACCACGGGCTGCGGCTCGGGCACCGACGAACCGGTCGGCACCACGAGCCGCCCGGTGAAGGACACCAGCATCACTGCCGAGCCGGGCGAGCGCTTCACGCTCACCGTCGACCAGAACGCCTCCACCCGCGAGTACTGGTACCTGGTCGACCCCAAGCCCGACAGCTCGGTGCTGGTCCTCCGCGGCCAGGACTACGCGTCGGACTCCGGCGACGAGCCGGTGCCCGGAGCCGGCGGCCGGCTCACCTTCACCTTCGAGGCGAAGGGCGAGGGGACCACCCGGTTCACGCTGCTGCACTGCACGTTCACCACCTGCCAGGGCAACACCTCCACCCTGCCCCCCGAGACGAACGGACCCTCCGCCACCCCGACCACGGGGGCGGCCACCCCCTCCCAGGCCCCCGAGCGCATCACCTACACCGTCACCGTCAACTGAGCCGCAACGGACCAGTTGGATGAGACGAGATATCGGAGGCCCCACCATGAACGACGACGTCCCCTACCCGCCGGACCGCACGGACGACGAGCTGGCACAGCTCGACATCACCGTCCTGCTGCGTTACGGCCTCGCCGCCGAGCCCGGCAGCCGGCGTACCGCCCTCTTCGGCGACGGCGCCGCGGCCGCAGCCGTCATCCTCGACCGTCTCGGCACCGAGCCGCGCTCGGTCGCCTTCCTCGCCGACACCGTGCGCGCCGGCGGTCTCGCCCGCGCCGCGGAGCTGCCCGAGCCCCTGCCCCGCCGGGAGGCGGCCGTCCTCGTACGGGAGTGGCTGCGGGCCGGCACCGAACTCGTGGGCGGGATCGCCGTCGACGACACCGCGGCCACCTGGCTGCGCGCCGTCGCGACCCTCATCGAACTGAAGCGGATGACCCGGGCGCGGGGCAGGAGTACGTGATCTGACCTCGTTCTCGTTCCTGCCGGACCGCCGGGCAGAGCGGCGGAGCATATTGTGGCGATTTGAGGCCAGATTCCGCCGAGCGTCGTGGTAGCTTCACTCGCGATTGGTGACTCGTGATTCTGTTGGTGAAACTGACACTTCTCTGAACGTTGAGTCAGGCAGGACACTAGGGGCGAGTTCAACGGATGTCTGCCTGGTTCTCGCACTTGTCGACCTGGGCCCAGGCCGTGGTCTTGGCCGGGGGTTTCCTTGTATTCGGCTTGAGCGGCCTGCTCACGCGCTCCTGGGTTCGTCAGCGGTTCGGTATGGACCCCGAACACAACGAGCGCGTCACCTTCCTGATCGAGGTCGTAGGGATCTTCTATGCCTTGTTGGTCGGGCTGGTTGCCGTCGGCGCATACGACCACTACGTGGATGTCAAAAAGCTGGTCAACCAGGAAGCGTCCCAACTCACCAGCGTCTACCGCGCCGGTCAGGCATTTCCCAACAGCCGTCGATGCCGACTCCAGTCGCAGGTGCGCAACTACGCGGAGAACGTCATCGACGAGGTCTGGCCGAAGCAGAAGCACGGCGAGATCGAGGAGGACAGGGGCCGGCTGGACGCCGTGTTCGAGTCGCTCATGTTTTACGAGCCTCGAAACACACAGGAGTCGAACGCCCAGTCTGCGACCCTCGACGCTTTCAACGAATACAACAACCTCCGTCGCGAGCGGCAGGGAGAGGTGGACATCGGGTTGCTGCCCGTGCTCTACATCGTCCTCTTCCTCGGCGCGGCCGTGACCATCGGGGCAAGCTGGTTGCTCGTCGGCGTCAGGCTGATCGACCACGTTGCTCTCACCGGCCTCCTGTCGCTCTTCATCGGCCTCTTCCTGGCTCTGATCGTCGCCCTGGACCACCCTCTCCAGGACAGCAATTCGCTCGATCCGAAACCCTGGCAGGTCGCCCTCGAGATGGGAATGGGGGTTCCCTCCCAGGGCGAGAAGCAGGTCATCACCTACTTCGGGAAGTCGACCGCGGAGCGGGTCCCGGGCTGCCTCCTCGACGTGTCCGACTACGTTTCGTTCGCGAGTTCGGAGCGGCTCCCGGAGTAGGGAGAGACCGATCCGCGGTAAACCCGCTGTTGACCGGGAGTGCTGATGCCAGGCAAGTTCCGTGGACGGCTCACACGTATCGCTTTGGTGGGAGCCTCGATCGCCTCGCTCGCACTCGGCGCTGCCGCCTGCGCCGGAGGCGCCGGGGACGAGAAGGGCACGACGATCACCGTGGTGGCGGTCGATTTCATGCGAGACGTCGAGAAGCTCATCGACGACTTCGAGCAGGATCACCCGGATACGAACGTGAAGCTCGTGTTCCTCCCCGAGAGCGAGCTGAGGCACAGGGTGCCGGAGGACATCGCCACCGAGTCCGGCCACTATGACGTCGTCACCATCGGCCCGTACGAGGCACCCATCTGGGCGTCGAGGGGGTGGCTGACCCCACTTGACGCCTTCGCAGGCCAGGGTGACTACGACCAGCAGGATTTCATCCCGACGGTGCGCAAGGCGCTGTCATACAACGACGTCCTGTACGCGGTGCCGTACTACGGCGAATCGTCCTTCCTGATGTATCGCAGGGACCTGTTTGCGAAGGCCGAGCTGACCATGCCGGAGCGCCCGAGCTGGCAGGAGGTCGCCCAGCTGGCGGCGAAGCTCCACGACCCCGGGAACGGCATCGCCGGGATCTGCCTGCGCGGCGGTCCTGGCTGGGGGAACCTGCTCGCCCCTCTGGACACGGTGATCCTGACCTTCGGGGGTCGCTGGTACGACGAGAAATGGAACCCCCAGCTCACCTCCCCCGAAACGAAGCAGGCGGTGCAGTTCTACGTGGACCTGGTCCGCCGGTACGGCGAGCCCCGGGCTGCCGAGGCCGGGCCCGCCGAGTGCCTGACAGCGATGGGGCAGGGCAAGGCGGCCATGTGGTACGACAGCACGGCCTTCGCCAGCAGCCTCGAGGACCCGAAGAACAGCAAGGTCGCCGGCAAACTCGGCTACGCCCCCGCTCCGGTGGTGCATACGGAGAGCTCGGGATGGCTGTGGGCCTGGTCGCTGGCGATCCCGGTCACGGCGAAGGATCCGGAGGCCGCATGGCAGTTCGTCTCCTGGGCCACGTCCAAAGGGCTACCTGAAGCTCTACGGCGAGAGGCTCGGCTGGGTTCGCGTACCACCCGGCAGCCGGCAGTCCACGTACAGGCTTCCGGAGTACAAGAAGGCCGCCAAGGCATTCATCGGACCGACGCTGGACGCGCTCGAGGCTGTGAACCTCGTCCAACCCGGGGTGCACAAGCAGCCGTGGGCTGGAGTGTTCTACGTCGGCATCCCGGAGTTCGCGGGCCTCGGCGACCGGGTGTCCCAGGAGATCTCCGCGGCGATCGCCGGCCGGCAAACAGTCGACGAGGCACTGGCCAAGGCACAACTCTTCGCGGAGGACGTGGTCGAGGGTGGCGGCTACAGGGACTAGATGTATGGACCCGCAGCGCTGTCGCCTTGCAACGAGCATGAGGAGATCAGTCGGATGGCAGATCAGGTATCCACATACGCTCTGCCTCCGGTCGCCGTCTTCTGCGACCCGACACGGCCGCACCCCATGCCCTGTCTGGAGGCCGATGCGCAAACCCGGGCCGCGCGGCTGGCCACCGCGCTCGCAGCCGTCCCCGCGTTCGGAACGGCTGCGGAGCGCGCCTTGGGACTGCAGGTAGCTACTCGTGTGGCTGCCGGGCTGGTCCGGTCCCTGTCGGCGCAGGATTCCCCGACCGAGGCGGACGCACGGCCGGTCAGGTCTCCGGTACAGGCGTACTTCCGGGTGCGCACGTCTGATCTCACCGCCGGCCAGGCTGCCCGGCAGGCGGCGCTGGTGATTCACCGGGGGCTGGCGGACCTGTGTGAAGCGCCGCTCTCGGGAAGCGACATCGCTCGGGAGACCGCGGCGATGAGGCAGCTCGTCCAGGACCTTGCCGGCATCCAGGAGAGCCCACGCCGCTCCGCCGAGCCGGATGCCGAGGCGGCGGACGAGGCGGCGGACGCGGTCTCAGGGTGGGGGCATGGGCGGCCGGAGGAGATGTGGCTCTCCCGCTGGATCACCGGCCACCACGTGCACGTCCTGTTCAACGTCTACGCGACGATCGCACTGCGCCAGGCCATCGAGCGGCTGCGCGAGGGGATGGTGCGCGAGGCAACCGCTCTTCTCGCCCGAACCACCGTCTATGTCCAGGGATTCGCCGCGGCCCGGGCGCACGCCGCCGCCCTGCCCTCCGACTTCTACAACACCACCGTCCGCCCCACTATGGTCCCCACGGTGGTACCGGTGCCCCTCAGCGGAAGCATGCACGTGGAGTACCGCCAGTACCGCACCACCATCGACGAACTCCTCGACGTGCTGCCCGACCCCATGGCAGACCTCGCCCTGCGTGAGCCAGGACTCGCCTTCGCCCGCGAAGCCCTCCTCGAGGCGGACCTCATCGAGGCAGAGCGGCACGTGACCCTCGTCGAACCGGTAGTGGGCAGCGAACGCTCCCTGGTCCAGCCCCCGGCGACCATGGACAATGCCGTCTCGGTACTACGCCTCATGCGCCATGTCCGGGCTGCGAAGGCCGCATCCCTCGTCCGGTTCGGAGACCACCTCGTGGCAGCAGGCGCCCGACTCCAGCACAAGAACGGAGACAGCCCGCCCGAGACTGGCCACTGCCCGAACTGATCGCCGGGGTCCAGGCGGCCACGTGCAGTCAGCTCCCTCATCCGCCTGGCCTCGGATCACGGCATACGGCCGGACGAACGGGCCGCGCGCAAGGCGAGCCATACCTCGGCGGTGTCTGCCGTCGAGGAGAGGTTCCTGCCGGTCATCGCGGTGAAGCGGCGCAGCCGGTAGAGCAGGGTGTTGGGGTGGATGTGCAGGGCCCGGGCCGCTTCCCCCGTGGACCGGTTCCGCTCCAGCCAGGTGAGGGCGGAGAGGACCAGTTCGCTGCCGTGCTCGGCGTCGTACCGCAGTGCCGCACCCAGCACGTGCTCCACCAGCCCGTGCAGGACGGAAGGATCCTCGTGCAGCCACCGTTCCGTCGTGTCGGCCTCGCACGAGACCAGCGATCTGCCCGATGCCCGTGCGCGGGTCCGCGCCAGACAGGCTTCGCGTCGGGGCACCCCGAGCGAGCCGCCGGGGGCGAAGGGGCGCGAGACGCCGGCCCTCGTACGCGGCAGGGCCGTCAGGGCGTCGAGCGCCGTCGAGGAGCCGGGGAGGAGCAGGTACAACCCCTCGTGGCGGCGCAGCATCAGGTACGGCACAGCTGCTTCGTCGAGGGCCTGTGCCACGGCGGTGTCGTCCAGGGGAGCATCCTCCTCGCCGTCGAGAACGGCCAGGGCGACGCGCTCCTCCTGGGCGAAGCCCAGCCGGGTCAGGTGCCTGCGTGCGGTGTCCGGGTCCAGGACATCCTGCATGAGTTCCGCGAGTGTCTCCGCTCCCTGGCGGCGCAGCGTTTCGCGCTCGTGGCGGACCGTGGAGAGCTGGAGTGCCGCGACGGTCGCGATGTGCTGGACGACGCCGAGCCCCGCCGGCCGTATGCGAGTTCCCCGCCCGTCGTCCCGGCGCTCCAGGGCGAGGAGGTACCCGGCGGCACCGCCCGGCGCCGGTACCGGCAGGACGTAGCCACCGAGAACGGTGGGGGCCGGGTCGGGTGAGGTCGGCAGGAGCGCCGCGTGCCGGGCGTCAGGTACCGGGACGCCGGCCAGCAAGGGGCCTCCGTGCCGCGTGCAGAGGTAGAGGGAGTAGCCGGACAGCTGCTCCAGTCGGCGGAAGAGTTCCGCGGAGCTGAGATCTTCCGCGGCGAGCCAGCGCAGGGCGCCGAACACCTGTACCTGGGCGCTCAGCCGCTGCCGGGCGTCGGCCTGTGCGGCGGCCGCGACCTCCTGCGCGACCGCGATGAACGGGATCTGGAGCGGCAACTCCAGTACCGGCATGGCCCGTTCCTCCGCAGCGTCCAGGAAGGCCCGGCGCAACGGCGGCACGTGCAGGTGCGCGGAGAGCACGAGCGCGGCCACGCCCGCGGAATCGAGCCGCTCGACGTACGCACACTGCCGGACGGCGCTGCGCGGTATCGCGATCCCCGTCGTCATGATCAGCTCCTCGCCGAGGAGCCACGGAGTCGGGTCCTCCAGCTCACTCGCGTGTGCCCAGGCCACCGGCCGGTCGAGCCCCGCCTCGCCGGCGAGGACACGCAGCTGGAGGGCGGGGGAATCCACCAGGGCACGGACCCGGAGGGCGGCTGCCATCGCGCTCATCGAGCACATGCTGCATTGCGGCGGCCCTTGACGGAAGAGCCGCGCCTTCGAACGTTGCACAAGTGTTGGATACCTGCAACGTGGTGGCGGCGCACAAAGAAGGGCACCGGTCTTTGAGTGCCGCACAATTGCCGCTCGCCGGACGGCGACCGCACACTCTGGCTTCCGGTTCCGGGTGACGAGCGCCTTGGAGCGATCGAACAACGGGAGGGTCCATGACGGTGAAGCCTCCGCAGCGCCCCCTCGCCGAGCACAGCGGCGCGGATGCCATTGAAAGCCTGTCCATCCAGCACGTTCCCTTCGCCGAACGGCACGGCAAGTTGTGGAAGCAGGGCCCCTTCTGGTTCCAGGGGAACTTCCAGCCCTTCACGTTGTCGCTCGGCTTCATCGGCCCGAGCCTGGGCCTGTCCGTCGGATGGACCGTACTGGCCAGTGCGCTGGGGCTGTTGGTGGGCACCTTCTTCATGGCCTTCCACGCCAGCCAGGGCCCGCAGCTGGGGCTGCCGCAGATGATCCAGTCGCGCGGCCAGTTCGGGTACCGGGGAGTGATCGTGCCGCTCGCGGCGACGCTGTTCACCTTCGTCGGCTTCAACGTCGTCGACACGATCATCATCGGCAACGGCCTTCAGTCGGTCTTCGGCTGGAACGCGACCGTCCTCGGTATCGGCGTCACCGTCATCGCCGTCGTTCTCGCCGTGTACGGGCACGACTGGCTGCACCGGGCGTTCCAGGTGCTGTTCTGGTGCTCGGCGCCCTGCTGGCTGCTGCTCTCGGCGGGCATCCTCACCGGCCGCGTGGTCGGCCCGGCGGGCGCGGCGGGGGATGGCGGCGGTTTCACGCTGGTCGCCTTCATGGTGCAGTTCACCGCCGCGGCCGGCTACAACATCTCGTACGCCCCGTACGTCTCGGACTACTCGCGCTATCTGCCGCGCGACACCCCGACGCCCCGCATCATCGCCTCGGTGTTCGGCGGCGCTGCCGGTTCGCCGATGTGGCTCATCCCCATCGGCGCGTGGATGGCCGCCACCCTCGGCGTGGCCGATCCGCTGGCCGGCATCCGTGCGGCGGGCGACCAGGTGGTGGGCGGCCTGGGTGCGGTTCTGACGCTGCTGTCGGTGCTTGCGCTGGTCGCCACCATGGGACTCAACGCCTACAGCGGCATGCTGACCGTGCTCACCGGCGTCGACTCGATCCGCCCGCTCCGGCCCGGTCGGCGGGCCCGCGTCCTCACCATCAGCGGCCTTGGCGTCGTCTGGTGCGCCGTGGGTCTCAGCGTCTCTGGCGACTTCTCGACGGCACTGGGCAACGCCCTGCTGCTCATGCTCTACCTGCTGATCCCGTGGACGGCGGTGAACCTCGTCGACTACTTCTTCGTCCGGCGCGGCCACTACGCCATCACCCACCTCTTCCGGCCCGACGGCATCTACGGCACCTGGGCCTGGCGCGGCCTGCTCGCCTACGGCGTCGGCCTGGTCCTGATGGTGCCGTTCATGGTCGTGGGCCCCTTCACCGGTCTCGTGGCCGAAGCGCTCGGCGGGGTGGACGTGGCGTTCGTCGTGGGGCTCGTCGTCTCCGGCGTCCTGTACTACGCCCTCACCCGGCGGCTGGACCTGACGGCCGAGGAGCCGGCCGTGGCCGCCAGTGAACACGAACTGGCCGAGCGGGAGCCGAAGGCCGAGAGGGACCCGGGCGCGGTCGAGGTACACGGATGAACACCGTGACCCGAGATGGGCCCGATGGACCCAGCCATCCACAAGGAGGGACGCTCATGAGACGCACCACACGACCCGCACGCCCGGCCGGGACCTGGATCGTCGCAGCGGTGATGGCGCTCGGCGCGCTCCTGGCCACCGCCCCCGGCAGCAAGTGGTCAGCATCGATCCCGGGTCGCGTCCCGCGGTTTGCCTGACCCCGGACACGGCGTCAGGCCCCGGCCTGCGCCGGAGACTTGACGGCCGTGCCCTCGGGGAGATTGATCGTCTTGTACTCGAGGAAGGAACCGAGCCCCTCGGGCCCGAACTCGCGGCCGATCCCGGAGTCCTTGTAGCCGCCGAAGGGTGCGCCGAACTCGATCCGGTACCCGTTGATCGTCAGGCTTCCCGTGCGGACTCGGCGGGCAATCCGCAGCGCGCGGTCCTGGTCAGGGGTCCACACGCTTCCCGACAGGCCGTACTTGGAGTCGTTGGCGATACGGACGGCGTCGTTGTCGTCGTCGAACGGGATCACGGCGAGTACGGGGCCGAAGATCTCGTCCTGGGCGATGCGCATGTGGCTCTCGACGTCGGCGAAGACGGTCGGCTCGACGTACCAGCCCTTCGGGAATTCCTTGGGGCGGCCCCCGCCCACGGTGACCACCGCGCCTTCGTGTCGTCCACTGGCGATAAAGTCCTCGACCCGCCGCCGCTGGCGTTCCGCCACCAGCGGGCCGACCTCGGTTGCAGGATCGTGCGGATCGCCGACTGTCAGCGCGGAAGCCGCCCGGGAAATCGCGTCGACGGCCTGTCGGTAACGGCCGCGCTGCGCGAGGATCCGGGTCTGCGCCAGGCAGTGCTGGCCGGACATCATGATCGCGTACGGCATGAGGGCGGGGACGACGCTGTCGAGGTCGGCGTCCTCCAGGATGATGGCGGGCGACTTCCCGCCGCACTCAAGAGTGACCCGTTTGAACTGCTCGCCGCACAGTGCGGCGACGCGTCGCCCCACCGCCGAGCTGCCGGTGAAACTGATCTTGTCGACCAGCGGGTGGCGCACCAGCGCCTCGCTGTTCGCGCGGTCGGCGGGCACGATGTTCAGGACGCCGGCAGGCAGGCCGGCCTCCAAGGCGGCGTCGGCGAGCACGTACGCGTCCAGCGGCGTCTCCGGCGCCGGCTTGAGCACCACGGTGCAGCCGGCGAGCAGAGCGGGGGCGAGGTTCACCATGGTGAGGACGAGCGGGGCGTTCCAGGGCACGATCTGTCCGACGACGCCGACTGGCTCCCGGAGAATTCGTGCGGGCCCGGACAGCCCCACGCGGTCCTCCTCGAACGGGAACGTCGTGGCGAGTTGTCGGAAGTAGTCGAGGAGCATCACGGGAACCGGTGCCTGGAGGCGGTTCGAGAAGGTGATCGGCGAGCCCATCTCTTCGGTGATGAGCCGGGCGATCTCCGGAACGCGAGCACGCAGATGTTCACCGAAGGGCTGCAACGCGTCGGCTCGTTCCGCCGGGGACATGCGGGGCCATGGTCCCTGGTCGAAGGCGGTACGGGCGGCGCGCACGGCCCGGTCGATGTCGGCCGGTGTGGACGACGGCGCGGTTCCGATCCGCTGCTCGGTGACCGGAGAGACAACGTCGATCAGGTCTGCGGATTCCGGTTCCACCATGTGGCCATCGATGAAGAGACGGTTCCGGACGAGGTCCGGTGCTTCTGTCGCCATGTGCGTGGCCATGGCCGGCCTCCTGGTTGTGGGTGTTCCGGCCGCCGGGTCGCGGTCGGTCAGCGGGTTATGTCAGTTCGGCGGAGCCGGGGTCGCGCTCCGGCATCTTCAGCGGCTTCACCAGCTTCAAGTCACCAGCTTCTGAGCGGCCGTCGGCAATGAGTGCGGCGGCCCGTTCGCCGATCATCACCGTGGTCGCGTTCGTGTTCGCCGAGACGATCGAGGGCATCACCGACGCGTCGGCGACGCGCAGGCCGTCGATGCCGAGCACGCGCAGCCGAGGGTCGACGACGTGACCGATCGCGCAGGTCCCGACGAGGTGGAAGTAGGGGCCCGTGCACTGCGCCAGATAGTCGCGCGCGGCGGCCGCGTCGACGACCTCGGGCCCGGGCAGCACTTGTCGGCCACGCCACTCGGCCAGGGCGGATGCCGCGCCGATCTCGCGCGCCCGCTGGAATCCGGTCAGCAGACGACGTACATCCTCCGGCTCTGCGAGGTAGCCGGGGTCGATCCGTGGCGCCTGCGCCGGATCCGGGCCGGCCAGCCTCAGCGTGCCGCGCGAGAGCGGCGTCATGACAGAGAAGGCGATCGTGTAGCCGTTGGCAGGGCCTTGCAGGGCCGGTGGGTGGAAGGGCACGTCGATGAAGACGAACTGGAGGTCGGGCTCCTCCACGTCAGGCCTCGTGCGTTGGAGCGCGCTCACCTCGGCGTGCTGGTTGGCGCCGGGCTCGACCGGCCGGCGCGCCTCGTAGGTGATGCCGGCGAGCGGATGGTCGTGCAGGTTCGCGCCGACTCCCGGCAGGTCTTCGGCGATCTCGATGCCGAGCTCATGCAGGTGCCGCGCGGGACCGAGCCCGGACAGCATCAGCAGCTTCGGTGAGCCGACCGCGCCGGCGCAGAGCACGACCTCCTCCGCCGCCGAGGCACGACGGGTCCGCCCGTCGACGGCGTACTCGACGCCGACGCACCGATCGCCGTGGAGCAGTACGCGCAGGGCGAGCGCGCCGGTCTCGACGCTGAGGCCCGGCCGCCGACGAGCCGGCTCCAGGTAGGCGGCGGCCGCGCTCTGGCGCGCGCCGTCGACGATGTTGAGCTCATGCCAGTTGACGCCCTCGGGCTGTTTGCCGTTGCCGTCCTCGGTCGAGGGGATCCCCGCTTCGAGTGCGGCTTCGAAGAGTGCCTCGGAGAGCGGATGCCGGTTGCGGGCCGGTGCGACGCGCAGAGGTCCGCCCATGCCGCGGTAGGCCGGGTCCCGGCCTTCTGCATGTTCCGAGCGCTTGAAGTACTGCAGCACGTTGTCGTAGTCCCAGCCGGTCGCGCCCTCCCGCGCCCAGCGGTCGAAGTTGGTCCGGTGGCCGCGGATGTGGGCCATGGCGTTGATCGCGCTGGAGCCGCCGAGCACCTTGCCGAGGGGAATGGGATGGGCACGGTGGGCTGTACCGGTCTGAGGCACGGTCGTGCAGCACCAGTCGACCGCGGTCCCGGCCAGCCCCGGCCACGCCTGCGGGACCGTGAGCAGGTCGTGTGTGGCGGGGCCTCCAGCCTCCAGCAGCAGTACGCGTGCGCTGCCGTGTTCCGACAGCCGTGCCGCGAGCACGCAGCCCGCCGTGCCTGCACCGACGATCACGTAGTCGTGATGGCTCTCCTGTCGCGCGGCCATGTCCGTTCGCCTCCCACGGTCGCCGACCCGGTCCTGCGCCGGCGACTTTTGGGTCGGTCCGTACTCTGACGTCCGACACGATCGTCGCCGGTCCGCGGCCGCCCTCGCGTCGATGGACCGACCCCGACCTTTTCCGCGCGGGACCCTGAGAATTGCGCCTACAGGGGCGGCGCCGCGGAGTCGCGCGATCCGTTGAGGTGCTGGGCGAGCTGCCCGCCGAGCTCCCCGCGCGAGGCGATGCCGAGTTTCTGGAAGACGTGACGCAGGTGGGTCTCCACGGTGGCCAGGCTGATGACGAGCTTTTCCGCGATCTGCCGGTTGGTGAGGCCCTGGGCGGCGAGGTCGGCGACACGTCGTTCGGCGCCGGTGAGCGCATCCACCCCGGTGAGCGCCGGCCGACGGGGCCGCGCACCGACGGCCCGTAGCTCCTCACCCGCCCGCCGCGCCAGCGCGGTCGCCCCGCAGGACCAGGCGGTGTCCATCCCGCGCTCCAGTACGGTCCGCGCCTCGGAGCGCAGCCCCGTCCTGCGCAGCGCGGCGCCCAGTTCGACGAGCGAGCGCGCGCGCTCAAGGCGCGTCGGCGAGTCCTCGAGCACCGCCACCGATTCCCGCAACAGGCCGACCCGCTCGTCCGGGCCGCCTGTCATCGCTGCCGCGCGCAGCGCGACACCGAGCGTTCCCGGGGCGCCGAAGACCCGAGCGAGGTCCAGCTCCTCACGCGCCATCCGGTGTGCCGCCTCGGCATCCGCGGCTGCCAGCGCCAGAGCCGCCTGCGACCGCCACGGAACGATCCCCGGCGTCACCACCACGCCCTCCATCCGGGCACCCAGGGCGAGCAGACCCTCGACAGCCTCCGACGCCCGGCCCCGGACAGCCCGCAGCCGGGCTCGCGTGCTGATCAGGAACGAGAAGAGCAGCAGAGGACTGTCGGCGTCAGCAAGCCCGGCCTCGGTCAGCAGCCGCTCGGCGTCCCCGGTCCTCCCGCGCTCGATCAGGGTGTCCAGGAGCACGGCGACCGCCATCGGAGCATGTAGCGAGTGCCTCGGCGCGCCGGCGGACCGCCCCGCCCTCGGCTGGAGCCGCGCCGCCTCGAGCGCGGCCCGGGCGTCTGCCTCGGCCTCGGCGAGTGCGCCCAAGCGGTAGAAGAGCATCGAACGGAACGTGGCCGCGTTCAGGAACTGCGCGACTGATCCATGGCGTCGGGCATCCTCGATCTCGTCGTCCAGCAGCTTCCGCGCGAGCGAGAAGTCCTCGGCGAAGATCAGCGCCACGAACAGTTGAGCGCTCATCAGCCCCCGCGTGAACCCGGGAGCTTGGTGCCAGCCGCGTGCCGCCTCCTCAGCCAGCCGGAGAACCCGTGCGGCCGGCTCGTTCGCGAAGAGGGCCAGGACCGCCGCCAGGCTGGAGATGTGGGGAGGGACGGACTCTCCCGCGAAGGCCCGGGCCACGACGTGCTCAGCACGGCGGCGCTGTTCCGCCGGTGCCGAGAGATCCACCACCGACGCCCCTGCTACGGCCGCCTGCAGGAGCAGCGCACCCTCAGGGTCGGCATCGATGACCTCGGCGACGACACCGTCCAGGGCGGGCGCGACCTCCGCGGCACGGTCCGACCACACCAGCGCATAGCGCAGCCGGAAGCCGATCTCGATCTTCGCCTTGATGTCGGCGGTGCACTCCAGTGCCCGTCGCAGGTCCGCCGCGGCGGCGGCGAACTGGCCCGCGCTCTGCTCCGCTGCACCGAGCTCGCGCAGCAGCTCGGGCTTGAACGCATCGGAGGCCTCCTCCGCGAGTGCCCGTCTGAGGTAGCGCACCGCGATGTCCGGCGCGCCCTTCCGGGTCGCCGCGCGTGCGGCATGAAGCAGGATCTCGACAACCTGCCCGTCGCCGGCCGGGGCTGCCGCCAGTAGGTGCGAGGCCACGCACTCGACCGCAGCTCCGGCGCGCCACAGCAGGCGTGCGGCGTCCCGGTGCCCTCGCGCCCGCTGAAGCGGGGGAAGCTCGGCATAGATCGCCGCACGCACCAGCGGATGCACAAATGTCAGGCTGCCGTCGACAGCACGCAGAATGTTGATCGCGACAAGGCCGTCGGCGGCCGTGTCGCAACTCGCCGCATCGAGCCCGGCCAGCCGGGCTGCCTGTGCCGCATCGACGCCGTCACCCAGCACCGCGACCGCGCCGGCCAACGCGGTGGCCGTCGGCGGCAGGCCCGCAATCCGCAGGTTGACCCACCGCGACACCGCCGCCAGGCCCGGCTCGCCGATGTGCTCGACCGCCTCGGGGGTCGGCTGCGCGCCACTGGCACGCAGAGCCCCGATCAACTGGGTGACCAGGAACGGGTTTCCGCTCGTCATCTCCCGACAGGCTCGGACGAACCGAGAGTCGAGGGAGGTTGCCGTGAATGCCTCCTGTACGAGGGTTCGTACCGCATCGAGCGTGAAGGGTTCTGGCCGGACGACATCGCTCCCTGGGCAGGTGACCAGTTCCGTGAGCAGCAGGCCGTGGGCGCCGGGATCCTCGGGACGCACCGCTACAAGGAGCAGCACCGGCAGGCTCTCCAAGCGGCGGGCCAGATACGCCAGGAAGCGCAGCGACGGCTGATCGGCCCAATGTGCGTCGTCGACCACCATCAGCAGTGGCGTACGCTCCGCCATCTTCGCGGTCAGCCAGTAGAGGCCGTGCAGAGTGGCGAAGCCGCGATCGCCACCTCGGCCCGGTTCACCGGGACCACCTGCGCTCTCACCGCCGAGCAGCCACGTGGCGGGAGCCGCAGCTTCCGCCAGCAGCCTCCTGCGCTCGTCGGCATCCCCTGTGACCAGCGTCGGCTCGAACAGCTGCCTGACCACCCCGAACGCGAACTCGGTCTCCAGCTGCCCGCCGCGAGCGCTGACCACGGCCATGCCGTTCTCCGTCGCACGCTCCATCGCTGCCCGGAGCAGCCGCGTCTTCCCGATCCCCGCCGAGCCCTCCACCACCACGACCGCGCCCGCGCCGCCCTTCGCCCCTGCGATCGCCGCGCCGATACGCCGCACCTCGTCCTCACGCTCGAGCAGCCGCTCCCCGACACCAGCCCGGTCCGGCGCGTCAGGCCCCACCGGGCGAGGGTCGACGTGGGCGTCGTGCTCGCGTTCACGGCCGGACGAACTCACGATGGCAAAGACTTCCTCTCCGCCTCCGGGCGGCGGTACCGGCCGCCTTCCGTCTCCTTCTCACCGTACGACCCATGCGGTGAGCTGTCCGCAGCGTGAGTTCTGCAACACCGGGGGACAGCCGACCGGACATGCGAAGCGTTGTACGCTCCGGAGACCGCCCTTGACCTGCGGGAAGCAGGCAGGGAGCAGACATAACGGGAGCTTTTTCATGTTTCGTACCATGTTCAAGTCCAAGATCCACCGCGCCACCGTCACCCAGGCCGACCTGCACTACGTCGGTTCCGTGACCGTCGACGCCGAGCTCATGGAGGCGGCCGATCTGCTGCCCGGGGAGCTCGTGCACATCGTCGACATCGACAACGGGGCGCGGCTCGAGACGTACGTCATCGAGGGCGAGCGCGGGTCCGGGGTGATCGGGATCAACGGGGCCGCCGCTCATCTCGTGCACCCCGGGGACCTGGTGATCCTCATCAGCTACGCCCAGGTCGAGGACGCCGAGGCCCGCACGCTCGTGCCGCGTGTGGTGCATGTGGACGCGGACAACCGGATCGTCGAGCTCGGCGCGGACGCCTCCGCCCCCGTGCCCGGGAGCGACACCCTGCGCAGCCCGCACGCCGTCGCCGCGCACGCCTGACCGACCGCACCGAGGGAGAGGTTCCGCATGGCCGATCTGGAGCTCCGCGACGACCGGGACAAGGGGCGCCTGGAGGCGTTCGAGGACGGGCGATACGTCGGTGTCGTCGTCTACTTCGTCCTGGACGCCGAGCCCCACGCCCTCGTGGCCGTGCACACCGTCGTCGAGGAGGGCAACGAGGGCAAGGGCATCGCCGGGTCCCTCGTGCGGGAGTTCTACTCCATCGCCGCGCGCGAAGGCGTACCCGTCGTGCCCCTCTGCCCGTACGCCGCCAAGTGGGCCGAGAAGCACCCCGACGAGGCCCCTGTTCCGCCCGAGGACGTGGTGCGCGCGGCCAAGCTTCAGCTCAAGGCCACCCCGGAACTCTGGTGACCCTCGCCCTCCTGCACACCTCCCCGGTGCACGTGCCCGTCTTCGACGAGCTGCGCGACCGGTACCACCCCGGGCTCGAACTGCGGCACCTCGTCGCCGAGGAGCTGCTCGTACGGGCCCGGGCCGACGGGCCGGAAGCCGTCAGCGATGCCGTCCGTGAGCGTCTCGCCGAGGCCGTCGCGGACGGCGCCCGCGCCGTGCTCTGCACCTGCTCGACCCTCGGCGGCGTCGCCGAACGGCACGCCGCGGAACTGGGTGTGCCCGTGCTGCGCGTGGACCGGCCGATGGCGGCCGAGGCGGTCCGCTCCGAGCGGATCGTGGTCGTCGCGGCCGTGGAATCCACCCTCGTACCTACGCTCGATCTGCTCCGGGAGGAGTCGGGGGAGCGGGCCACGACCGTCACCACCCTCCTCGTGGACGGCGCCTGGGAGCGGTTCCTGGCCGGTGACCGCGACGGCTATCTGGATACGGTCGCGGCCGCCGTCGACCGCGTCGACCCCGGCGGCGACCCGGTGATCGTCCTGGCCCAGGCCTCCATGGCCGACGCCGCCGAGCGCACCACGACCCCGCTGACCATCCTCTCCAGCCCTCGCCTCGGCCTCGCCGCCGCGGCGGGTGCGGTGCCCCGACACGGATGAATGGCCCCGGCGGGCGCGGGCAGACGCTCCGGGAGAGCCTGGAGCCGTACGGCCCCGTCCACCGAGAGGCCCGTCATGACCCACCCGTACCCCGACCCGGTGCCGCCCTCGCCGATCCCGCCGCCCGGCCCGGTCCCGTCGCCGCCGGTCCCGGTGCCCGAACCCCCGCCAGTACCGCCCCCGAACCCCGTTCCGGAGCCGCCGAGCCCCACCCCCGCACCGGAACCCGAACCCCAGCCGCAGCCCGGGCCCGCAGGGCGCTGAACCCTTGTCACGGCCTGTGACCTTCCCCTACCGTGGGCGACTGGCTGATGCGTTCAGCTGATGCGCTCAAGGGGGGGCCATGGCCTTACGGGGACGACACCGCCGGTACCAGCCGAGCCGGATCAACCGCGCCTCGCTCACCGTCACGGCGAGCGGCGCCGGCATGGCGCTCCCGCTCGTCGGTGCCGGGGCCGCCCAGGCGGCCTCCCTCGACGTCTGGGAGAAGGTCGCCGCCTGCGAGTCCTCCTCCAACTGGCGCATCAACACCGGCAACGGCTACTTCGGCGGACTCCAGTTCAGCCAGTCCACCTGGGAGCGGTACGGCGGCACTCACTACGCGCCGCGCGCCGACCTCGCCTCCAAGGACCAGCAGATCGCCGTCGCGGAGAAGGTCCTCAAGGGGCAGGGGCCGGAAGCCTGGCCGACCTGCTCCTCGCACGCCGGGCTCGGGCACCAGACGACAGGCGTGACGCCCGCCTCCGTACCCCGGCAGCGCTCCGCCGGCGCGAAGCCGCAGTCCGCACCCGCGACGCTGACGACCGTGCCGACGGTCCGCGAGATGTACACGGTCACCCCCGGCGACTCGCTCTCCCGCATCGCCCGCGAGGAGCGGGTGAAGGGCGGCTGGCAGCGGCTGTACGAAGCGAATCGCGCCGTCGTCGGCGACGACCCCGACCTGATCCACCCGGGCCAGAAGCTGACCCTCCGGATCACCGCCCCGACGAAGACCGCCCCGAGCCGGACCGCCGCGCAGGCGAAGACGAAGCCGACGGCGAAGTCCCCGGCTTCCGAGGCCCCGGCCGCGAAGCCGCCGGTCGCCGAGGCTCCCACCACCAAGGCCCCGCCCGCCACCAAGGCCCCCGCGGCCCCCGCCGCCAAGACCAAGCCCGCCCCCAAGCCCGCCACCCCGCCCCGCACCGACACCTTCTCCGCGCCCGTCTCCGCCTCCATCGGCACCCGTTACCGCGTCTCCGGCTCGTCCTGGTCCAGCGGCTATCACACGGGCGTCGACTTCCCGGTCGCCACCGGTACGTCCGTCAAAGCCGTGGCTCCCGGTCGGGTCGTCTCCTCCGGGTGGGGCGGCGCGTACGGCTACGAGATCGTCATCCGGCACGACGACGGCCGCTACAGCCAGTACGCGCACCTCTCCGCGCTCACCGTGCGCGAGGGCCAGCGAGTCAACGGCGGGCAGCGCATAGCCCGTTCAGGATCGACCGGCAACAGCTCGGGACCGCATCTCCACTTCGAGGTGCGGACGGGCCCCGGGTACGGCTCCGACATCGATCCCCTCGCCTACCTGCGCGCCCACGGCGTCTCGATCTGACACCGCCAGGGAGTCGGCAGGGACCTTCAGCCGGTCCACGGTGAGCTGGACGATCCCGAGCGCCGCCACCGCGCCGCAGATCACTGCCGCGACGCTGCCGGCCACGCCGTAGCGGAAGGTCTCACCGAACAGGGTGAGACCCACCGTCGCGGCCACCACCGGGTTGACGACCGTGACCGTGGCCAGCGGGGCCGCGAGCCCGGCGCCCCGGTAGGAGGCCTGGGAGAGCAGCAGCCCCGTCACGGCGAGGGCCGAGAGGACCAGCAGGCTCGGCCACTGGGCGAGCGGCGCGCTCGGCTCCCACTCCACGGCCACGGTCTTGGTGAAGACCGAGGCGATCCCGAAGGCCACGCCCGCCGCAACCGCCAGGCCGATGCTGCGCAGCACCGAGCGGCCCACGACGTGCGCGGCCGTGAAGAGCAGGCCCACGAGACCGAAAGTCCCGGCGGCGAGCAGCCAGCGCTCGGTGTCCGCCAGGGACTGGGCGTCGGCGCCGCCCGTCAGGCTGAGCAGCCCGGCGAGGCCCACCGCCGCCATGAGCGCGCCCCGCCACGCCGTGCGCCCGGCCCGGCGGCCCACGAAAAGCGCCGCCATGGGCAGCGCGAACACGATCGTGAGGGCGCCCAGCGGCTGGACCAGACTGAGCGGGCCGTAGGCGAGCGCGGCCACGTGCAGCGCCGCCCCGAGAGCGTTGAGCAGTACGGACCCCCACCAGGCCGGGCTGCGCAGCGGCGCGTACGTGAGGCCGGCGGCGGAGGCCGCGACCCGCTCCTGCACGATCGCCGCGGCCGCGTAGGCGACCGCAGAGACCAGTGACAGGAGCACGGACAGCAGGAGGGGGCTCATACATACAACGATCTCTCTTCCGGGCGTTCACGTCGTCGTACCTGGGAACGCCTTCGGACGTACTGCCGTCGCAGTACGGGACCGTGCCGTACGCCATCGGATGTACAGCCGCGCAGGTCAGGACGGGTGGAATGCGACCTTTCCGGTATCCAGGTCGAAGCGGGCGCCCATGATCAGCGCCTTGTCGAACGCCTCATCCCGAGCCAGTCGCCGCCGTATCCGGGCCACATTGGCCCGTACGGTGTTCTCCACCCAGTCGCCGGGCAGGTCACGCGCCGCACGCGCGGCCGGGGCGATCTCCTCCACGACCCGGGCGAGGTGCCCGCCGACCGGCTTTCCCGTCCGTACGTACTCCACGGCAGCCGTCGCCGCCCCGCAGCGCTCGTGCCCGAGCACCACGACCAGCGGAACGCCCAGCTCCTCGACGCCGAACTGGATCGAGCCGAGCACCGCCTCGTCGAGCGCCTGCCCGGCCGACCGTATCGCCAGCAGATCGCCGAGGCCCTGGTCGAAGACGAGCTCGGGCGGCACCCGCGAGTCGACGCAGCCGAGGATCAGCGCGAACGGGTGCTGGGAGACGGCCACGGCCGCGCGCCGGGCCGCGTCCTCGTGCGGATGGGTCTGCCGGAGAGCGGCGAACCGGGCGTTTCCGGCGCGGAGTTCGGCCAGGGCCCGGGCCGCGGTCGGCGGCCCTTCGAGAGTGCGGTCGCGTCCGGCGGGCGCCGCCGCACGCGCGGACGGTACGCCGGCCGTCAGGGCCGCCGCGGCGGTGAGGGCAAGAACCGTGCGCCGTCCGGGGGTTGACGTGGGCGAGAGGGCTGGGGAAGTGGTCATGCGTCCGAGCGTTACGGTGATCCGGGGTCACGGCCAGGACTTGGTCCGGTCATGACCGGATCATGACCTCGGATGACCGGAGCTTTCCGTCGCCCATACCGGGCGCACGACGTTGCCAGGAGGCAGTGCGGTGGATCTCGTCGCGAGCGGGGAGGTGGGCGGCTTCTTCGCCCTGCGGACGACCGCACCGGAGACGGGCGGCGCGCATGTGCCGCTCGCGCGCCTGTACGCGGGGGAGGTAGGCCCGCTCACCGCCCGCGTCGACCGGGTCGGGGCCCGGCTCGGCGTCCCCGAGCGGCGGGTCGCGGCCTCGATCGCCCACCTCGGGCTCGCGGCCCGGCTCTGGTCGATCGCCCTCGGCCCGGCCGCCCTCTTCGGCCGGTTCCCCGACCTCGACCCGGCGCGGCTGTTCTGGGACGGCGCGCTGACCTCGCCCGACGACCTGTGGTGGGCGGGCACGGCCACCCGCCCCGCCACCGTGGCCGACCTCCGCGAGGTCGTCCAGACCGCCCATCTCGTCCCGCTGCACGAGGCCTTCCGCCGCGACGGACGGATCTCGCCCCGGCTGCTCTGGGGGAACGCCGGTTCGGCCCTCGCCGGAGCGCTGCGTGAGCTCACCCGCTGGGCCCGCGCCCAGGACCGGCCCGAGGTCGCCGCCCGTGCCGCCGAGCTCGTCTCCGGGCTCCTCGCCCACCCCGACCTGGCCGGCACCGTCCGGGGCCCCACACTCCGCCGTACCAGCTGCTGCCTCTACTACCGCTGCCCGGGCGGCGGACTGTGCGGCGACTGTGTCTTCGACCACGCGCCGGCACGAGTACGGCCCACGGGTTTGGAGACACGGCCCCCGGCTCCGTAAAGTTTCATTTTTGGGATGAGCGGAACGACGACCAGCGACAGAGGAACGGCAGAGGCCATGACGGTGACCGAAGAAACCCAGGAGTACGGGCCGGGTATCGACCCCGATCGCCTGGCCGTCTGCCTGAGCGTGCTCGACGAGCTCGACAAGCTGGACGTCGACCACCCCGACGCGATCGCCGTCCGCCGCGCCACGGCCGGTATCTACCGCACGGTGAAGCAGCGCCGCCGCCAGGAGCGCCGGGCCGCGAAGACCGCGCACGACAAGGCCGTCACCGAGGCCACCGCCACCGGCTCCGCCCAGCGCATCGACGATGAGACCGAGGGCCTCCTGCCCTCGTCCGTCACCGAGGCCGGCCGGATCGCCGGGATACTCCAGCGCCCCCGGTCCTGCTACACCTGCAAGACGCGGTACGTCGAGGTCGACTACTTCTACCACCAGCTCTGCCAGGACTGCGCCGCCCTGAACCGGGGCAAGCGCGACGCCCGCACCGAGCTCGCCGGCAAGCGCGCGCTGCTCACCGGCGGCCGGGCCAAGATCGGCATGTACATCGCGCTGCGGCTGCTGCGCGACGGCGCCCACACCACCATCACGACCCGCTTCCCCAAGGACGCCATCCGCCGCTTCAAGGCCATGGAGGACTCGGCGGAGTGGATGCACCGCCTGGAGGTCGTCGGCATCGACCTGCGCGACCCCGCGCAGGCGGTCGCCCTGGCCGAGCAGGTCGCCGAGCAGGGGCCGCTCGACATCCTCATCAACAACGCGACGCAGACCGTGCGCCGCCTGCCCTCCGCCTACGCCGCGCTGGTCGACGGCGAGAGCGCGCCGCTGCCCGCCGGGGAGCTGCCCGCCCACCACGTGATCGGCGCCTTCAACTCCGGCGCGGTCGACGGCCTTGCCGCGCTGCCCCTCGGTGTCAGCGGCCTCGACGCCCAGAAGGTGGCCGATCTCGCCCTGGTCGCGGGCAACGCCAGCGTCGAGCGGCACCGCGACGGCAGCGCCATCGACGCCGGTGGCCTCGTGCCGGACGTCGTCGAGAGCAACACCTGGGTGCAGACCATCGAGCAGATCTCCCCGGTGGAGCTGCTCGAGACCCAGCTGTGCAACTACACGGCGCCGTTCATCCTGATCAGCATGTTGCGGCCGGTGATGGCCGACGCCGCCAAGAAGGCAGCCAGCGGGCGCGCGTACATCGTCAACGTCTCGGCGATGGAGGGCGTTTTCGGCCGGGGTTACAAGGGTGCCGGGCACCCGAACACCAACGCCGCGAAGGCCGCGATGAACATGGTGACGCGGACCAGCGCCCAGGAGATGTTCCAGACCGACGGCATCCTCATGACCTCCGTCGATACCGGCTGGATCACCGACGAGCGCCCGCACTTCGACAAGCTGCGCCTGGCCGAGGAGGGGTTCCACGCCCCGCTCGACCTGGTCGACGGCGCCGCCCGCGTCTACGACCCCGTCGTGCGCGGCGAGGCGGGCGAGGACCTGTACGGCTGCTTCCTCAAGGACTACGCGCCGGGCAACTGGTAGAGCGCCCCCGTTCTAAACCGCTCTGATGTCTGAAATTCACTCGATTGCGTCACACTTCCGAGCCCCATAGAGCGCTGGCGCGCTCATTTGGTTAGTCTGATGTCCACGGTCGGCCATCGGGGTTTCACCAAACCCTCACGGCCGGCCTGGGGACTGGCCTGCCACCAAGGCCGCGGTCCCGCCCCAAGAACGGCGCCACCGCGACCGAACGGCCATGTCCTTACAGGTACGCGACACAAGGAGTGCGCGGTGACACCAGAACTGACGAAGCAGGAACAGCGACCGGCCGAACATCCGGAGCGGCCCCACCGATCCGGTGAGCTGGGAAGCCTGGACGTGTGGGCCCACGCCGCACCGATCCGGCTGGCGGGCTACGAGGAGGACCTCGCGGAGCCTCACATCCTGCCCAGCATCGACTGAGTCGTACCGCTTCATCCGTGCCCCCGGCCGCCCCGGCGCCCGGGGGCACGGCGCTGCCCGGGCTTCCCAGGCCACCCGGGCCACTGGCCTCCCAGAGCCACGAGCTCAGCGTCGGGCCGGCGATTGCAGCCCGACCGGCGGCAGATACTCCCGTACGAGCGTGCGATGCCACCACGCCCCGGTCTCCCGCAGCTCCCGCCAGGTCGTGTACCGGTAGCGGTACAGCCGGGCCCGGACCAGGGCCGGCGGCGCGTCGGGGAACGGGTTGTGCCGCAGCAGCCGCAGGGTGTCCCGGTCGCCGTCGAGCAGCCGCTCGACGAACGGCCCGAACCACTCCCGGGCGTACATGGGGGAGAGGGCCGCGAACCACATCAGCCAGTCGAGGCGCAGATGGTACGGGGCGAACTGGCGCGGCATCCGGTGCGGATCGCCGGGCTTGCCCTTGAAGCCGTACTCCTTCCACACCGTGTTCGCGTGCGGCACCGGATCGTCGGTGCCCTCGATGACGATCTCGTCCCGGATCCGGCCGACCGTGCCGAACGCGCCGTACGAGTTGACCAGGTGGAACGGGTCGTACGAGCGGTTCATCGCCTGGCGCCGCGAGAGCAGGTTGAGTGCCGGCCGGTAGCTGCGGACGAGGACCAGGGCGGTCACGGCGATGACCACGACCACGTACCAGAGCGGCGGATCGGGCTGGGGGTGCTCGCCCACGAGCAGCGAGCCGTCCATGGCGGAGAGCGCGAGGACGATGGTCAGCCAGTTCAGCCAGGCGAAGTTGCCGGACAGCACCAGCCACAGCTGGGTCGCCACCATCAGGCCGGCGGCCACCGTCGCCACCGGCTGCGGGGTGAAGAGCAGCACCGGGACCAGGAGTTGGACGACATGGTTGGCGGCCACCTCGACCTTGTGCAGCGGTCGCGGCAGGTGGTGGAAGAACCAGCTGAGCGGGCCCGGCATCGGCTGGGTTTCGTGGTGGTAGTGGAGGCAGGTCAGATTCCGCCAGCAGGCGTCACCGCGGATCTTGATGAGCCCCGCGCCGAACTCGACCCGGAAGAGCAGCCAGCGCAGCAGCCACAGCACGAGGACGGGCGGCGCCGTGTCGTCGTTGCCGAGGAAGACGGCGAGGAATCCGGTCTCCAGGAGCAGTGACTCCCAGCCGAAGCTGTACCAGGTCTGACCGACGTTGACGATCGACAGGTACAGCGCCCAGATCACCGCCCACCACAGCATCGCGACGGGGAGCGGCACCGCGTCCCCCGCGCCCGCGACCAGGGCGAGCGCCAGGACGGCGCCGCTCCAGGCGACCGTGGCGAACATCCGGTCCGAGTAGCGCCAGTGGAAGAGGCTCGGGGTCTGACGCGGCTCCACCCGGCGCAGATACTCCGGTATGGGGAGCATGCCGCGCTCGCCGATCAGAGCCCGGAACTGGAGAGCGGCCGAGAGGAAGGCCACGAAGTAGAGCCCGGCGAGCCCCCGCTGGAAGACGATCCGGCTCAGCCAGTAGTCCGGTGCGGTGAACCACTCCATCGCTTCCAGTATCGGGGCCGGGCGTCAGCTTTTCTCCTCCTCGTCCGCGACGCGCTGGCCCTCCGCCTGGGACGGCGTGGTGCGCACGGTCGAAGGATGCCGGTGGTCCAGCTGCAGCGCGTCCATGTCCTCTTCGAGCCGCTCCCCCTCGGCCTGCGAGGGAGTGCTGTAAACGTCGTACTGGTACTGGCTCACGGCCGCCTCCTGGGTCGGAACGTATGCCTCTGAACGTCTATGACGTTTATAAAGGGAGCGTAACCCCGTAGGTCATCCCGCGACGACGCGTCGGAGCGTGCGGCCGAGGCGGCGTGCGTAGGCGCGCTGGAGGACGGGGACGAGGGGGCCCGCGAGGCGGGTGTACCAGGCGGCGGGGCGGCTGAAGGCGATCACCGTGAACCAGACCGAGCCGTCGGGGTGAAGATCGACCACGAAGGACTCCTCACCGCTTTCGGGGTGCCCGGTGCGCGTGCCGTACGCGAAGCCGGTGCGGTCCTTCTCGTACGCCGTCCAGATCACCTCGCACGGCGCGGCGAAGCGGACGGGGCCGGCGCCGAGCGAGACCTCGACGAAGACACCGGGTTCGGCGCGGACGGCCTCGCCGCGGACCCGGGCGCCCGAGGCGCGGTGCATCCGCCAGGTCGTGACGGCCGCCCCGGCGAGCTCGAACGCGTCCCTGCCCCGGCCGACGCGGACCGTGTGGTGGAGGTGGTGGTAACCGCCGGGGAGGAAGTCGCGCGCGGTGGCACCGACCTCGCGGTAGTTCAGGCGCGCGGCGGCCGGAGTGGCGAGGTCGCGGATCAGACGGGCCATGATGCGGTCTCCTTCGAGGGGGACGGCCGCCCACCCCCCTGATTGAACGCGTTCAAACCTGCTGGTTCTGAGAGTAGGGCCTTCCTTGAACGCGTTCAAGTCCCTCGCCTGATCGGCCCCGCCCCGCTTGCGGACTGCGCCTCGGTGCGACAGACATGGAAGGAATGTCTCGGGGTGGAAAGAGGCGGGAGATCCACGTGCGCTCATCCATACGCCGGTCACGACGGCCCCATGTCACCGCACTCGCCGTCGGCGCGCCGGCCATGGCGCTGCTCCTGGCGGGCTGCTCGTCGGTCGGCGACATCGGCGGCGCCGGCGCGGACCGGACCACCGCCGCCGCCCAGGAGGTCTTCCTCCAGCCGGTCGCCGCCCAGGGCCCCGACCCGTTCACCGCCTCCACGGCCACGGCGGCCACCAGCCCACCCGGCACCCCCACCCCACCCGGCACCCCCACCCCCGTACCCACGCCGACCGCCACGGCGCAGACGATCCGCGAGGTCACCGGCTCCGCCCCCGGCCTCTACGGCGGCACCCACTCCGTCGCCAGCTGCGACGTCGACCAGCAGGTCGCCTTCCTCGACCGCGAACCGGCCAAGGCCCGCGCCTTCGCCCAGGCCGCCGGAATACCCGAGACCGCTGTCGCCGACTGGCTGCGCGGCCTCACCCCCGTCGTCCTGCGCACCGACACCCGCGTCACCAACCACGGCTTCCGCGAAGGCAGCGCCACCGCGTTCCAGTCCGTGCTCCAGGCCGGTACGGCCGTCCTCGTCGACCAGTACGGCACGCCCCGTGTCCGCTGCGCCTGCGGAAACCCGCTGCGCTCGCCGGTCGCGGTCCAGGGCGCCAAGCACAAGGGACGGCCCTGGAGCGGCTACCACCCCGACCGCGTCGTGGTCATCCGGCCGACGACGACGATCGTCACCAGCCTCGTCATCGTGAACGTCGTCGACAACACCTGGATCGAGCGGAAGACCGGCACCGGTGGCGAACACGACGGCCGCCCGGTCGTGGTCCCGCCGTGCGACCCCGCCGCGTGCGACCTCACCGGAACACCGACCCCGGTGCCGTCCCCCTCGGCCGGCGACGGCTCGCCCACGCCCGGGGACTCGACCACGCCCGGCGAGCCCCAGAGCAGCCCCCCGCCCCCGCCCCCCACGACGACCGACTGCCCGTCCCTGCCCCCGTCCCCGCCGTCCCGGCCGTCCTCGCCCGAGAACCTGACCGACACGAGCCCGTCGATCCCGCCCGGCTGCCCGACCCCGACCTGGTCGGAACCGCCGGTCGAGCCCCAGCCGGAACCCGAGCCGGACACGCCCTCCTTCGAGGACCTCTTCCCCAGCGACACGGCTCCCCAGCAGCCGGAGACCTTCGAGGGCTGAGGCGTGATCTCCGCCGTGCGCGCCGCCGGGGCTGCGCCTAGCGTGGCCCCATGAGCGCGGGTAGCGGGGGTGGCGAGGCGACCGAGCCCTGCCGCTGCGAATCCGGCACGGGCGGTGTGACGTGCTGCTTCCTCCGGGAGTACGGCGAGGCCTTCCGGATGGGCAGCTTCGACTGGGACCTGGTCACCGGCCTGATGACCATGGACGAGGGCGCCCTGCGGGTCTTCGACATGAAGCCCGAGGAGTACGACGGCGACCCCGTCACCCTCTCCTCCCGCGTGATGCCCGACGAGGGCCGCCGGCTCGACACGCTCGTCACCCACGCGCTCAAGGACGGCAGCGACCACTACGGCGCGTACTTCCGCGTCCGCCTGCGCGACGGCACACCGCGCTGGACGCACACCGAGGGCCGGATCCAGCGCGACGAGACCGGCCGCCCCCGCCGGATCGTCGGCATCGTCCGGGACGCCTCGGAGGAGGTGACCGAGCACGCCGCCCGGCTCGGTCTGGACGAGGGGCGGCGTGCTCGCACCAGCGTCGTGGAGAGCACCACCGCGGCCCTCGCCCACGCCCGGACCGTGCAGGACGTCATCGACCTCCTCGGCGACTCCCACGGACTGGAGTACTTCGGCGCCACCAGCCTGGTCATGGGGCTCCTGGAGTCCGGCCGGATCCACCTCGTCGCCGAGGGCCCCCAGGGCGCCTTCGTGCCCGGCACACGATTCACCCGGGTGGACGAGCCGTACCCGATGGGCGAGGTGATCCGGACCCTCCGGCCCCGGTTCATCGAGTCGCCGCAGGACTTCGCCGAGTCGTACCCGATCCTGTGGCCCCACATCAGCGGGCTCGGCATCACCTCGGCGGCCTACCTGCCGCTGATCGCCCAGGCCCGGCCGATCGGCGCGCTCGGGCTGCTGTACAGCGACAGGACCGGCTTCAGCGCCGACGAGCGCAATCTGCTGGTCGCGCTCGGCAGCAGCATCGCGCAGAGCCTCAAGCGCGCCATGCTCTACGAGCAGGAGCACGACCTGGCCGAGGGGCTCCAGCAGGCGATGCTGCCGCGCCGCATCCCCGACGTGCCCGGCGCCCAGATAGCGGTCCGCTACCGCTCGGCCCGCCTCGGCCGGGACATCGGCGGCGACTGGTACGACGTCATCCCGCTGCCCGGCGGCCGGGTCGGCGCCGTCATCGGAGACGTACAGGGCCACGACACCCATGCCTCGGCCGTGATGGGACAGCTGCGGATCGTGCTGCGCGCCTACGCCGCCGAGGGGCACACCCCGGCGACGGTGATGGCCCGGGCCTCCGTCTTCCTCCACGAACTGGACACCGACCGCTTCGCGACCTGCACCTATGTCGAGGCGGACCTCACCACCGGCGCCATGCAGGTGGTCCGCGCCGGGCATGTCGACCCGCTGCTCCAGGACACCGACGGAAGCTGCCGCAGGCTGCCGGTGGACGGCGGTCTGCCGCTGGGCCTCTCGGCAGAGTTCGACCGCCTCGACTACCCCGCCACGACGCTGGAGCTGTCTCCGGGCCAGACCCTGCTGCTGTACACCGACGGCCTGGTGGAGACGCCGGGCGCGGATCTCGACGAGGGGCTGCGCTGGCTCTCCTCGCTGGTACGGGGCGGGCCGCGCGAACCCCAGCAGCTCGCCGATCATCTCTGCGAGGTCGTGGACGAACGGGGCGGCGAGGACGACGTGGCGATTCTGCTGCTGCGGCGGCAGGGCCCGTACTTCCCGCAGGCCGGCGGCCGGCTCCAGCAGCACGTGGCGCAGAGCGACCCGGAGGCGCTGAGATCGGCCCGGCACATGATCCGCGCCGCGGTACGGGCCTGGGGCGCGGGGGAGCGCTCGGACGAGATCGAGCTGGCCGCCGACGAGCTGATCACCAACGCGCTGATGCACACCGACGGCGGCGCGATCGTGACCCTGCGGATGCTGGCGAGCCCGGAACGGCGGCTGCGGGTGGAGGTGGAGGACCGTTCCAGCGCACTCCCGCGGCGCCGGGAGGCGGGAGAGGCGGGCGTCTCGGGTCGCGGCCTGATGCTCGTGGACCGGATCTCGGACGTCTGGGGCGTCGAATCGCGTGGCAGCGGCAAGTGCGTCTGGTGCGAATTCATTGTTAACCCTGCGTACACAGATCGTACTTGACCGTAACGGATCACACGCGATTGACTGCGACTTCCCACCCCCTACGTTTCCCGCCACCCAATAGGACATGGGGATCCCTTGAGCAGTGAGCTTCTGGCACCTCTCGATCTGGCTTTCTGGCACCTCGAATCCACCGACCACCCCATGCACCTGGGCGCCCTCGCCCACTTCGGCCCACTGCCGGCCGGCGGCGATCCGTCCGCCGTCCTCGACCTGCTCGGAAGCCGCGCCGCCGCTATCCCCCGCCTGCGGATGCGGGTCCGCGACGTGCTGCTGCCCGTCGGCGGCGCCGCCTGGACCGCGGACAAGCACTTCGACGTACGGCGTCACGTGCGCAGGATCGCGCTGCCGGGCGCCGACTTCGGTGCCGAGACCGCCCGGCTGGCCGGCGAACTCATGGAGCGGCCCGTCGAACGCGGGCTCCCGCCCTGGGAGATGTATCTGCTCACCGGCGCGCCCGACGGTTCCTTCGCCGTCCTCGTCAAACTCCACCACGCCCTCGCCGACGGCATGCGGGCCGTCGCCATCGGCGCCGGGATCTTCGACGAGATCGCCGCCGTCGCCCGCAGGACGGGCGGCCACCGGGCCGGCGCCCGCCGGCCCCTCGCCGTACCCCCGCGCTCCTGGCTCCCCGGGCCCGGACGGATCATGGGCGCGGCCCGCGAGCGCATCGGCGACCTGGGCCGGGCCGTCGAGGTGGGCGCCTCCGTGGTCGGTGCCTCGGTCGCCTGGGCCGGCCGGCTCGACGGGCCCGCCACGGCCGCGCTGGCCGCCGACTCCAGCGGGACCCGCCGGGTCGCCACCGCCGTCCTCGATCTGGAACAGGTCCACCAGGTTCGCCGGACCTCCGGCGGCACCGCCAACGACGTCCTGCTCACCGTGGTCGCCGGAGCCCTGCGCCGCTGGCTCGACGGCCGCGGCGCACCGCTCCCCGGCGCCGACCCGCGCGCCCTGGTCCCCGTCTCCCGCCGCCGGCCCGGCTCCCCGGCCGGCTCCGGCAACAGCCTCTCCGCCTATCTCCTCGCCCTCCCCGTCACCGAGCCCGACCCCGCCGCCCGGCTGGCCGCCGTACGCCGCGCCATGGACCGCAACAAGGCCGACGGGCCGCTGCGGGGCGCCGGAGCCGTCGCCGTCCTCGCCGACCAACTGCCCGCGCTCGCCCACCGCTTCGGCGCCCCGCTGGCCTCCGGGGCCGCTCGCCTGCTCTTCGACGTACTCGTCACGAACGTGCCGCTGCCCCGCTCGGCGCTCTCCCTCGGCGGGGCCCCGCTGCGCACCCTCTTCCCGATGGCCCCGCTCGCCCGCGGCCAGTCCCTCGCCGTCGCCATGTCGCCGTACGGCGGCCGGGTCCATGTCGGCCTGGTCGCCGACGGCAAGGCCGTCCCCGACCTCGACGCGCTGGCCGCCGCCCTCTCCGACGAACTCGGCCTCCTCGCCGGGACGGGCTGAGCGCGCGGCCGGCTGAGCGCGCGGCCGGACGGCGGCTGCGGCAGGGTGGAGCCATGCCCGAACTGCCCGAGGTGGAAGCGCTCCGCGAGTTCCTCGACGAGCATCTGGTGGGCAAGGAGATCGCCCGCGCGCTGCCCGTCGCGATCAGCGTGCTCAAGACGTACGACCCGCCGCTGAGCGCCGTCGAGGGCGCCACCGTCACCGCCGTCGCGCGCCACGGCAAGTTCCTCGACATCGCCACCGACGGCCCGGCGGGCCGACTCCACCTCCTGGTCCATCTGGCGCGCGCGGGCTGGCTCCAGTGGAAGGACCCGCTGCCCTCCGGGCCGCCGCGCCCCGGCAAAGGGCCGCTCGCCCTGCGGACCGCGCTCACCGGCGGCGACGGCTTCGACCTCACCGAGGCCGGCACCACCAAACGCCTCGCCGTCCACCTGGTCCGGGACCCGCGGGACGTGCCCGGCGTCGCCCGCCTCGGACCCGACCCGCTCGCCGAGGACTTCGACCTCGCCGCCTTCACCGCCCTGCTCACCGGCGAGCGGCGCCAGATCAAGGGCGCCCTGCGCGACCAGAGCCTGATCGCCGGCATCGGCAACGCGTACAGCGACGAGATCCTGCACGCGGCGAGGATGTCCCCCTTCAAACCCACCCAGAACCTCACCGAGGAGGAGACCGCCGCCCTCTACGAGGCCATGCGCACCACCCTGCGCGAGGCCGTCGAACGCTCCCACGGACTGGCCGCGGGCCGGCTCAAGGCCGAGAAGAAGAGCGGGCTGCGCGTCCACGGGCGGACCGGCGAACCCTGCCCCGTCTGCGGGGACACCATCCGCGAGGTCTCCTTCAGCGACTCCTCGCTCCAGTACTGCCCCACCTGCCAGACCGGCGGCAAACCGCTCGCCGACCGCCGGCTGTCGAAGTTCCTGAAATAGCGCCCTCGCGCCCTCGCCTAGACTCCGCCGCATGCTGCGCGTACTGGCCGTCGACGACGAAGAGCCGGCCCTCGGGGAACTGCTCTACCTCCTCCGTGCCGATCCGCGGATCCGCAGCGCCGAGGGCGCCACCGACGCCACCGAGGCCCTGCGCAGGATCGGCCGGGCCCTGGAGGCGGGCCCCGACGGGGACGAGGCCATCGACGTCGTCTTCCTCGACATCCACATGGCCGGGCTCACCGGCCTGGACCTCGCCCGGCTGCTCGCCGGTTTCGCCCGGCCCCCGCTGATCGTCTTCGTCACGGCGCACGAGGGCTTCGCGGTGCAGGCCTTCGACCTCAAGGCCGTGGACTACGTCCTCAAGCCGGTCCGCCGCGAGCGGCTCGCCGAGGCGGTCCGCCGCGTCCGCGAGCTGGTGCACGCCTCCGCCGCACCCGCGGCCCCCGTCGCGGCGCCCGAGCAGATACCGGTCGAACTCGGCGGGATCACCCGGTTCGTGGCCGTCGACGACATCGCGTACGTCGAGGCCCAGGGCGACTACGCGCGCCTGCACACCGACGAGGGCAGCCACCTCGTCCGTATCCCGCTCTCCACCCTGGAGGAGCGCTGGGCCGCGCGTGGTTTCGTACGGATCCACCGCAGCCACCTCGTCGCGCTCGCCCGCATCGACGAGCTCCGGCTCGACGGCGGCGCCACCTCCGTCCGCCTCGGCAGCACCGAGCTCGCCGTCAGCCGCCGCCACGCCCGCCAGCTCCGCGACCTGCTTATGCGGCGCGCGGGCGGCTGACGGGGTGCGCCGGGCGGGCGGCTGACCGGGTGTGCCGGGGGCGGCTGACCCGATGTGCGGCGAGTGGGGCGAGCGGACGTTGGTGCGCGTGGGGCCGACCGTACGTGGCGCGCGTGCGGCCGGCGGGCCAGACCGGCCCGACCAGACGGCGTGCGCGTACGGCCGGGCGGACGTGCCGGCGCGTGGGGCCGTCCAGCCAGACCGGCAGAGCGTCAGACCGGCCGACTCGGCCGACTCGGCCGACCGGGCCGACCGGGCCGACTCGGCCGACCGGCCGACCGGGCTGACCGGGCCGACCGGGCTGACCGGGCTGACCGGCCGACCGGCTGACGGGCCGACGGGCGGACCCGGCCGACGGGCTGACGGGCCGACCTGGCCGACCGGCCGACCCGGCCGACCGGCCGGGTGCCGGTCCGGCACCCCTATCCTGCGGGAACGCCGCTGCGTAGACTCCGTTGCCTCCACAGCCCCTGCGAGGTCGACAGATGCCGGAGCGGACACCGACGTCCGAGGAACCACCGCCGCGCCGGCCCCGGCGCGAGACGGTCACGCGCGCCTCCGCGCTCCGTGACAGCGGCCTGCCCCGGCAGCGCTTCCCCGGCCACCCGCCCTCCCCCAGCCTCCGGCCGGGGGGACCCCCACCTCGCTCCGCTCACTCCGAGATCAGCGAGCAGACCACCCTCGGCCACACCTACGTCCGCTCCCTGATGCGCAGCCAGCTGCGGGCCGCCCTCACCGCACTCGGGGCCCTCGCCCTGTTCGTCGGACCGCTGCCCCTGCTGCTCGCGCTCCCCGCGCCCGAGGCCGTCGTCTGGATCGCGCTCGGCGTCGGCGTGTACCCGGTCATCTGGGCCGTCGCCCACTGGTACGTCCGCCGCGCCGAACGCAACGAACGCGACTTCACCGGCCTCGTCGAGGGCCGCTGAGCGCGGGGGAAACGGACGTGAACCACACCTACGCGGTGACCGCCGTCACCGCCGTCGTCCTGACGACCGTGCTCATCGGCGCCCTCGGCCTGCGGATATCCCGTACGACCTCCGACTTCTACGTCGCCTCCCGCACCGTACGGCCCGGCCTCAACGCCGCCGCCATCAGCGGCGAGTACCTCTCCGCCGCCTCCTTCCTCGGCATCGCGGGCCTCGTCCTCGTCCAGGGCCCGGACATGCTCTGGTACCCCGTCGGCTACACCGCCGGCTATCTGGTCCTGCTCGTCCTCGTCGCCGCCCCGCTGCGCCGCTCGGGGGCGTACACCCTCTCCGACTTCGCCGAGGCCCGGCTCGAATCACCGCCCGCCCGCCGGCTCGCGAGCCTCTTCGTCGTCGGCATCGGCTGGCTCTACCTCCTCCCGCAGCTCCAGGGCGCCGGGCTCACCCTGGAGATCCTCACCGGGGCCCCCGACTGGGTCGGCGGACTCCTCGTCGCCCTCGTCGTCACCGGCATCGTCGCCGCGGGCGGCATGCGCAGCATCACCTTCGTCCAGGCCTTCCAGTACTGGCTGAAGCTCACCGCCCTGCTCGTGCCCGCCCTCTTCCTGACCGCCGCCTGGTTCGGCGACGACGCGCCCCGGGTCCGCTTCGACGCCCCGGCCGTCTTCCGCGAGCACACCGTCGTGCGCGTCGCCGACACCGTACGGATCGAGCTCGACGCCCCGCTCACGCTCACCGTCACCGGCCGCGTCGACTCACTCCCGTACGAGAAGAGGACCGTCACCCTGGACGAGGGCGCGCACCGCGTCGAGGGCGGCACCGAACTCGCCTTCCCGCAGGGCGCGCCCGTCCCCGCCCGGGCCTCCACCGGCGCCGACCCCCTCGGCTGGTCCCAGCCGCTGGCCGGCGGGCGCGACGGCCACCAGCTCTACGCCACGTACGGGCTGATCCTCGCCACCTTCCTCGGCACCATGGGACTGCCCCATGTCGCCGTCCGCTTCTACACCAGCCCGCACGGCCGGGCGGCGCGCCGCACGACCCTTGTCGTCCTCGGCCTGGTCGGAGCGTTCTATCTGCTGCCGCCGGTGTACGGGGCGCTCGGCCGGATCTACGCCCCCGAGCTTGCGCTCACCGGAGCCGCCGACGCCGCCGTGCTCGTCCTGCCGGAGCGGATGCTCGGCGGCGTGCTCGGCGATCTGCTGGGCGCGCTCCTGGCGGGCGGTGCCTTCGCCGCCTTCCTCTCCACCGCCTCCGGCCTGACGATGGCCGTCGCCGGAGTCCTCACCCAGGACGTGCTGCCCTCCCGCGGCGTACGGCACTTCCGGCTCGCGACCCTGCTGGCCACGGCCGTGCCGCTGACCGCGGGGATCTTCGCCTCGAAGGTCCCGGTCGCCGACGCCGTCGGCCTCGCGTTCGCGGTCTCCGCCTCCTCCTTCTGCCCGCTGCTCGTCCTCGGCATCTGGTGGCGCCGACTCACCCCGCCTGGAGCCATGGCCGGGCTGCTGCTCGGCGGCGGCTCCGCGCTCACGGCCGTGATGGCGACCCGCGCCGGCCTGCCGGACGAGGGCTGGCCGCACACCCTGATGGCCTGGCCGGCGGTCTGGTCGGTGCCGCTGGGCTTTCTGACGATGATCCTGGTGTCGCTCGCCACCGCCCGGCACATCCCGGCCGGAACACCGGCGCTCCTTGCCCGACTGCATCTGCCGGAGGAGCTGACGGGCCGGCCCGATGCCGTTCGCCCCGAGGCGGCGCGGGCGCATGAGCCGGTACGGCATGAGCCAGGCCCGGGCGGCCGTGGCGCGACCAGGGGGTACGAGCGATGAGCGGCGCGGTACGGCATGAGCCGGGCCCCGGCAGCCGGGCCGCGGCGAGGGGGGATGAGCGATGAGCGGGATCGCGATCGCGGCCGCGGCCGCCGTGGGGGCCGTGCTGCTCGCCGTCGGATTCGTCCTCGGGCGGCTCGCCGCCCGCCGCGGGGACCGGGCGGCCGACCTCGACCTCGGCACCCCCGTCGAGCGGGCCACCTTCCACACCCTGCACACCGCCTCGCTCGCCGCCCCGCCGCTACGGGCCGGTCTCACCGAGGACACCGCGCGCAAGGCCGCCCGGCGGCTGCGCTCGCTCCTCGGCACGGAGGCGCTCTGTCTGACCGACCGGTCCACCGTCCTCGCCTGGGACGGGCCGGGCGAGAGCCACCACCGCGAGCACGTCATGGACCAGGTCGCCGGCATCCTCGACTCCGGGCGCAGCCTGTCCGCGCACACCGGCTGCGCCGACGTGGACTGCCCGCTGCGCTGGGCGGTGATCGCCCCGCTCACCGGAGAGGAGGGCGTGCTCGGCGCGCTCGTCGCCTACGGTTCGCAGGAGTCGGCCGTGCTCGTCCGGGCCGCGACCGAGGTCGCCCGCTGGGTCTCCGTCCAGCTCGAACTGGCCGAGCTCGACCGCTCACGGACCAAGGTCGTGGAGGCGGAGATCCGGGCCCTGCGCGCCCAGATCTCCCCGCACTTCATCTTCAACTCCCTTGCCGCCATCGCCTCGTTCGTCCGCACCGATCCGGAACGAGCCCGCGAACTGCTCCTGGAGTTCGCGGACTTCACCCGCTACTCCTTCCGCCGGCACGGGGAGTTCGCCCAGCTCGCCGACGAACTCCGCGCCATCGAGCAGTACTTGGCGCTCGCCGGCGCCCGCTTCGGCGACCGCCTCAAGGTCACGCTCCAGATCGCGCCCGAGGTGCTGCCGGTGACCCTGCCGTTCCTCTGTCTCCAGCCGCTGGTGGAGAACGCCGTGAAGCACGGCCTGGAGGACAGCGTGAACGCCTGCCGGGTCACGATCGCCGCCCGCGACGCGGGCGCGGAGGCGGTGGTCGTGATCGAGGACGACGGCGTCGGCATGGACCCGGACGTCCTGCGCGCGATCCTGCTCGGCGAGCGGCCCACCGGCGCGGGCATCGGCCTGTCCAACGTCGACGAGCGGCTGCGCCAGGTGTACGGGCCGGAGCACGGACTCGTCATCGAGACCGGGATCGGCGCGGGGATGAAGGTGACGGTACGGATCCCCAAGTACCGCCCCGGAGTGCACCCGATGGCCCCCTAGCCCCGATGGCCCCTTAGCCCCCGACGGCCCCTTAGTCCCGACGGCCCCTCAGCCCCCGATGGTCCCTGGCCCCGCGATCAGTAGAGATGCAGGGCCAGATGGCCGAGCGGAAGACCCAACTGCCAGGCGGGCACCCACACTTGATTGGACTCGTCGACGGGGGCGCCGAACCCGGCAGGGGGCAGTCCGCTCAAGTCGGTCGCGCGCACCCACGTCGCCTCCAGGAGGCGCCAGGTCTCGCGGGCCATGGCCAGATCGGGCCCGTCCTCGCCCGCACGGACCCGTTCGGCGAGCCGCGCGCGGACCCACTGCGGCCAGGGGTGGTCGTACGCCGTCCTGGACAGCCACTCGTCGAGCCGGCCCGCCGCCCGGGCCCCGCCGAAGGCGTCCGCGCCCTCGCAGAGGTGGATGGTGAGCGCGAGCGTCTGCCGGCCGGCCCGGTACTCCAGGCTGCTGGGCGCCACCAGGCAGCCCGTGCGCAGCAGATCGTCGGCTATGAACTCGGCACACAGCCAGGCCATCGGGACGGCGAGCCCGCCCCCACTGGTGCCGTTCGTACTCTCGGGCAGCAACGCTCCCACCTTCTCCCGGACATGTCGGTCGGCGACCCCGAACCACGAGCCTCCACCGAGGAAGACGCGCGTGGGTCGCTCTTTACTCAACTCGCCGGTGTGGTTTCGGATACGTTTCCCCGCCGGATCGGTGCCGGTGGGGGTGGTGAGCGCCCGGGAGGCGTACGGGACGAGCGGTGCGTCTCAGCCGAGGAGCGCGTAGACCGCTGTCGCGTGCGCGGCCGTCTCCTCCGTGCCCTCGGCCGTCATCGTGATGTCCGCGAACGCCATTCGCTTGCCCGCCTTGGTGAGCCGTGCCCGTACCAGCACGTCCGTACCGAGCACCGCCCGCTGGAAGCTGATGGACTGCTGCACCGTCGTCATCGGTACGAAGCCGCCGCGGGCCGCCGCGACCGCGATCACCGTGGCCGTGTCGGCGGCGGCCATCAGCGCCTGACCCGAGAGGCCGCCGCCCTCGCGGGCGAGCCGGTCGGACCAGGGGAGGCGGAGGACCGCCTCCTGACCGTCGACCGAGACCACCGAGAGCCCCAGATCGAGCACCCAGGGGGCGAAGTTGTCGGCGAGTACCTTGTCCGCTGCGGCGGGAGTCAGTGTCGGCGTCACGTCGTCATTGTGAGGCCGCGGCCCGGGGACGGGCAACGGCGCGGCGCCGGGGCCGGTAGCCGGGCAGCCGGTGGCCGAGCTGGCGCAGCGCGTAGTGCGAGCGGGACTTGACCGTTCCGGCGGGGATGCCGAGGTCGGCCGCGGCCTCGTTGACCGTCAGACCGTGGAAGTAGAGCCGCTCCAGGACCGCGCGGTGCTCCGGGCTCAGGTCGCGGACGGCCGCGCGGACGTCGAGCGCGGCGACCGCGGACTCCGTCGCGTCGGCCGGGTCGGGGGTGGCGGCGAGCATGCCGTCGCCGATCTCCGTGGGCCGGGCGAGCCGGGAGCGCCGGGCGTCGATGGCGAGGCGCCGGGCCACCGTGAAGAGCCAGGGGCGCATCGACTCGTAGGGGCTGTCGAAGGCCTCGGGGTGGAGCCAGGCCCGGAGGAGCGTCTCCTGCGCCAGGTCCTCCGCGCGCTGCTGGTCGCCGTAGGTCAGCCCGAGGAGAAAGCCGAGGAGGGCCTGGCCGTGGTCGCGCTGCAGCTCCGCGAGGGCCCGCTCGTCCGTCGTGGCCGTCCTCACCGTCGCCGTTGTCATGCTCCACACCTCTCGTGCCGGCTCGTCGTCCCGGGGCGTATACGAACGCATGTGGGCGACAAGGGACAGGGAACGAACACCTGTCTGCGACGAGCGGTCGCACCGAGCGGCGAATGGTGCGGTGAGCGGTCGGGCGGAGGCTCTTCATCCGTTTCGGCAGGGTTTGAGAACCCTTGCGGCTTTGACTCTTGACTAGGGCATTCATCCCCTGTCAATTCATCAGGACAGATGTTCGTCCTATTAATCAGGCGGAGCCGGCGATGATCCAGCGTACGAGACAGGGGGCGGTCGCCCTCGCGGCGGTCCTGCTCACGGCGGCGACCGGCTGCGGCGGCGGCACCGGCACCCCCGACGCTCCACCCGCGCGGCAGGACCCGGCGAGCCCCGCCACCCCCACGGCGGCCCCCGGCCAGGCCTCCGCCCGGACCGGCTTCACCCTCGTCGCCTCCGGCGACGTCCTGCCGCACGACTCGATCATCCGCCAGGCCGCCGCCGACGCGAACGGCCAGGGGTACGACTTCCGCCCGATGCTCTCCGGGGTCAAGAGCATCGTCTCCGGAGCCGATCTGGCGATCTGTCACATGGAGACCGTGTACGGACGGGAGGGCGGACCCTACACCGGCTACCCCGCCTTCAAGTCGCCGCCCGAGGTCGCCCCCGCCCTCAAGGAGACCGGGTACGACTCCTGCTCCACCGCCTCCAACCACACCCTGGACGACGGCGCCGAGGGCCTCGCCCGCACCCTCGACGCCCTCGACAAGGCGGGGGTCCGCCACGCGGGCTCGGCCCGTACCGCCGAGGAGGCGGCCCGGCCCACCCTGCTCACGGCCGGCGACGCGACGGTCGCCCAGCTCGCGTACACGTACGACACCAACGGCTACCCGCTGCCCGAGGGGCAGCCCTGGGCGGTCAACCTGATCGACGAGCAGAGGATCGTCGCCGACGCCAGGGCCGCCCGGAGCGCCGGCGCCGACGTCGTCGTGGTCAGCATCCACTGGGGAAGCGAGTGGCAGACCGCCCCGGACGAGCGCCAGCTCACCCTCGCCCGGTCCCTGACGGCCTCGCAGACCGGCGGCAGGCCCGACATCGACCTGATCCTCGGCACCCACGCCCATGTCCCGCAGGCGTACGAGAAGGTCAACGGGACCTGGGTCGTCTACGGCATGGGCGACCAGATCGCCGGCGACATGATCAACCACGCGGGAGCCTTCGACCCGCGCGGCAACCAGGGCACCCTCGGGCGCTTCACCTTCACCCCGCCCACCACGCCGGGCGGGCGCTGGGAGGTGGCCAAGGCCGAGTTCATCCCGCAGTGGTTCGACACGGGCCAGGGCCGGGTGGTCAACCTCAACGCCGCGATCGAGCAGGGGGCGCCCGTCACCGCCGTCCGCGACACCATTCGCGACGTGGTGCTTGAGCGCGGCGCCGCGGCGGACGGTCTGGTGATGGGGCGGTAGAGCGCGACCGCGGTTATCGGCCCAACGGGTGTTTTCGGGCGGGGGGCCGGTGTCGGTGAGGAGCGACGGGGTTCGGCCGTGCGAGCTATTAGTCATGAAAAAGGAAGAGATGTCCACCGGGCGCCGGGCGGTGCTGCGCATCGCCGCCGCGCTCGGGGCCACAGCCACGGTCGGAGTCCTCACGGCGGATCGTTTCGGCGGCGCACCGGGCGCTCCGCCGAGCGCCCTGCCGGGCGCCGGGCCCAGCGGCCCGCCGAGTTCCGCGCCCAGCGGCCCGCCGGACGCCGCCGGAGGCCACGCCCCCGGCGGCGGCCCGGCGGCCGGCTCACCGGCGGGGGGTCGGCTCAGGCCCTCCTCGTACCGGCTCCAGCCGATGACGGCGTACGCGCCCCCGGCCGCTGCCCGGCGGGCGATGCCGCCCGTCCGGCAGCGGCCGTTCCTGAAGATGTCCGGCGTCGGCCGTTCGATGGTGCTCACCTTCGACGACGGCCCCGACCCCCGCTACACGCCGGAGATTCTCGCCACCCTGCGCCGCTACGGCTGCCGGGCGATGTTCTTCGTCTGCGGCGAGATGGTGGCCGAGAACCAGGACCTGCTACGGCAGATGGCCGCCGACGGGCATGTGGTCGGCAACCACTCCTGGTCCCATCCGCTCATCCCCAAGCTGCGGCCCTCCCGCATCCGGGACGAGCTCGGCTCCACCAGCGATCTCGTCGAGGGGATCCTCGGCTCCGCCCCGCTCTGGTACCGCGCCCCCTTCGGCGCCTGGAACCGGCACTCCTTCGAGATCGGCGCCGAGCTGGGCATGGAGCCCCTCGCCTGGACCGTCGACACCCTCGACTGGATGGAGCCGGGCACCGACAGCATCGTGCGCCGGGTCCTCGACGGGGCGGCGCCGGGCGTCGTCGTGCTCTCGCACGACGCGGGCGGCAACCGCTCCCAGAGCGTGGCGGCGCTCAAGCGGTACCTGCCCGAACTCCTCGACGCCGGCTACAGCGTCACCGTCCCTCGGCACTGAGCGACCCACGCACGGAGAAGGCCCCCGGAGTCCGGGGGCCTTCTCCATGCGCCGACCGAGTCAGCGCGAGCCGCATACGGCGGGCGGGTCAGCGCGAGCCGACCATCCGGGCGTACACCACGACGTTGCCGTCGTAGCCCGTGGCCCGCGAGTATCCGCCGCCGCAGGTGATGACCCGCAGCTCGGGCTCCCCGGTGTCGCCGTAGACCTGGACGCCGGGGAAGTTGTTCTTGGCGTACACCTCGACGCCGTAGATCTCGAAGACGGCGACCCTGCCGTCGTAGCGCTCCACCTCGATGTGCTGGCCCTTGTCGAGCGAGCCGAGGTTGTAGAAGACCGCGGGGCCCGCCGCGTTGTCGACATGTCCGACGACGACGGCCGTGCCGCGCTGCCCGGGCGCGATGCCGTTCTGGTACCAGCCGGCCAGGTTGGGGTCCTCCGGCGGCGGCGCCGCGACCCAGCCGTTCTGGTCCAGGCCCACGTCCATGATGGGGGCCTGGACCCTGATCGCGGGGATCGACACCCGCGAGGCCGGGGCGTACGGAAGGGGTTCCAGACCTTCGGTGGAGGGAGCGTCGATCGGGCGGGTGTCGGGGGCCGCGGCGGCCGCGGGCTGCGGAGGGCCGAGCTCGACGTCGACTCCATTGCGCATCATCGCCAGGCCGGACAGCATGACGAGAGCGAGGACGCCCCACGGTCGGCGTCTTGTCCGCTCAAGGACGCTGAAGTCCTTGGGGCTCATGGTTCTCCCTTCGTGGCGTCGTCAGAACGGTAAGGGTGGCGGGCCGGACCGGCGATCAGGGAAAGGCGAACGGGTGGCGGGCGCGCCCGGTCCGTGCGAGGGCCGCCCGGTGCGCGCCGTGAGCTCAGTGGTACCTCAGGGCGGGGCGGGTGACGAGAACGATGACCCATACGAGTAATCATCGGATAAGCGTCCTGACGGTCTGTGACCTGCGACTCCGTCAGGTTCACGGGCCCATGCCCCGGCGTGTCGCCTCACCGGGGTGGACCAGTGCCGAGATGCGGTGACTGTCAGTACTTGTGATGGTTCGTCATGGAAGGCGTACTCGTCGAATTTCCCGGGGCACCGCTTTGGGGCGTCTTCCACTGGAGGTTCAACCATGCGTGCTGCACGCACTCTGGCGGTGACCGCCACCGCGATCGCGGCGGTCGGCCTCGCGGCCCCCCTCGCCGCCGCCACCAACGGTCCCAGCGTCACTGTCGGCTCCTCCGCGGTCCAGCGGGGAGGTGACGGCGCCCACCACGTCACCGTCACCCCCGCCGCGGTCCACCAGGGGTCGACCCTCACGATCACCGTCAAGGGCTGCGCCTCGGGCACCGTCTCATCCGCCGCCTTCCCGACGGTCAGCCTCTCCGCGCCCTTCGGCGGGGTCTCCAGCGCCGTCGCCCGCATCCACAACAACGCCACCGTCGGTGAGCACACCCTGACCGTCAACTGCACCAGCCCCGTCCGGACGTTCACCAAGACCTTCCGTGTGCTGGCCGGTACGGGCGCGGCGGGTGGCATCGGCGGATCGCTCGCCCCCAGTTCCATGGAGATGGCCATCGGCGGTTCGCTCGTCGCGGCGGCCGCCCTGGGCGGTGGTCTCTTCATCGCCCGCCGGCGCCGTATGGCCGGCGCGAACGTCTGACCGGTCGAACCTCCTGGTCGGCCGCCGCAACGCCCGTCGCCCCCGAATCCTGGTGCTCAGGACTCGGGGGCGACGGGCGTGTACAGCCCTTCGGGGGAGGGCCTCGGAGGGGACACCGTCCCCGCCGTCAGTGACGCCGGCCGCGGTCGACGTGCGACCGGCGGCGGACGACGAAGACGGTTCCCGCCGCCGCCGCGACGACCAGAGCGGCCCCGGCCGCCAGCGTTCCGGTATCGATCCCGCCGACGGAGCCGCCGATGCCGCCCTGCACGCCGCGCGGGGTGGTCAGGACGGTGGAGCTGACCGTCGGGGTCGCGGTGGTGCCGCTGATGGTCAGGTTGACGGTGTCCGTGATGCCGCCGGTGCAGCGGAACGTGACCGTGTAGACCGCACCCCGTTTGGCGTCCAGGTCCACCAGGGCGGTGGCCGAGGACCCGGGAGGGATGGTCACGGTGTCGAAGATGCCCGCCGAGGCCAGGGCCGTACTGGGGCAGCCCGGAGCGGTGAGCGTCACCCGCCCGCCCGGCGCCACCAGCGAGGGTGTCACGACGAAATCGCCCGGTGCCTTCGCTCTGGCGGCCTTGGCGTTCGGTGCGGGTGCGCCGTCCGCCGCGGAGGCGACGGGAGCGGCCAGGGCGAGGGTGGCCGCCCCCAGCAGGGCAGTGGACGCGGCACGTATCGCGCGCATGGAATCCTCCGGTCCCCGAGGAGCAGCAGCGGAAGCGGTTTCCGCACAAGGACAGGGCGTGCACCTCGATGCTCGAAACGCTAGGAGCCCACTACCACAGCCGCGATCCCAGAGTGGCGAATGGGGCATCGAGGTCCCCTGGCCGGCCCACAGCGCGTCGCTCGGCGGCCAGGTGCCGGCCCGGCCCGGGACGGCCCGGCCAGGTGCCCGGCCCGCTAACTCGTCAGGTGGGGGAACAGATCGGTGAACGGTGTCGCCGTCGCCGAGATCCCGCGTCCGAACGGCGCGTCGAAGTCCCAGATCAGGAAGAGCAGGAACGCGATGAGCGCGCTGAACAGGCCCGCGAGGAGCACCTCGCGGCCCGTGCGCCGGATCTGCAGGGTGAAGATCAGCCCGACGGTCACCAGCGCTCCGATGATCAGGCCGAACCACACCACCCCGGGCATGGTCGCGCCCGCGCCCTGCCCCCGGGCGCCCCGCGCGTCGTCCACGACCGCCACCTGGTCCACCAGCGGCTGGTACGCCTGCCCCTCGTGGTCGTCGGCCGGCCGGTAGTCGGTCACGCTCCGGCGCACCTGCTCCAGGAGCCGGGCGCCCTCGTCGTTGAGCTCGCCGTGCTCGGACATGTGCTTCCACTCCTGGTCGACCACGTACGAGACGTATGCGTCGACATCGGCGCGGATCCGGTTCCGGACGTCGGCCGGGTACACCTCGACCCGGGCCGAGATCTCGTGCAGCGCCTGGGCCTCCTGCCGCACGGTCTCCTGGGCCGCGCCGCGCGCCTCCCAGACGCCGGCGATGGCGAGGCCGAGCACGATCGCGTAGATCACGCCGATCATCATGGTCATGTACTCGATGACATCGGGGGTTTCGCTGGGATCGTCGTCCTCCGGAAGTCTCCGGTGGTTGATGACGACGATGGTGAGGACGACGGCGCACGCGGCGGCCATCGCGATGGTCAGGACAAGCCATTCGGACATGGGGTTTCCTTCGGCGGGGCTCAGCGGGAGCGGGGACGCAGGATCGCGGTCGCGAGCACCGCGGGGGCGGTGACCAGCAGCATCAAGGACACGAGCGAGGGCCCTCCCTGGGGCGTGGGACGGGCGGTACGGCGGTAGGCGGGCAGGGCGACCGGGGTGGGGGCCGGCGGCCGATGGCGCAGCGACGGCTTCGGGGACGGCGGCGGGGGAGTGGGTGCCTCGGGCGCCGGAGCGGGCGGCGGCGGGGCCGGCTTCGGTGGCGGCGGCGTGGGCCGAGGCGGCGGTGGTGGATCCGCGCGTACGGGAGGAGGGGGCGGCGGGGGAGGGGGCGGCGGCGCGGGTTCCGGCGTGGGCGCCGGACTTGGCGGCGGGGGAGGGGTCGGCGTGGGTGAGCACGCGCCCGGCCCGATGACCGCGACCGAGGTGTTCGAGCCGCCCGGCCCGGTCGAGGCGTAGGCGCAGGCGTCGGCGGCCGCGGGCGCCGGGGCGGCGAGCAGCCACAGCAGCGCGGCGGCCGCCAGTGGCCGCGCGAGGAACGATCCGTACAGAGACACGCCGAAGAGCATGATCGGAGACCTGGCGCACCACGCCGGGAATCGCGCGGATTCCCCGGATGGAGGGGATCTCGGGGCACACCGGTTTGACGATCTCCGGAAAGATTCCTCGCCGTTCATTGAGCACGACGCCGGCCGGCCCCGTATCCAATGCCGGGAAGCGGTCGCCGAGACCGCGCCAACAGGCGATGAAACAATGGGAGTTGACATGAAGAGCTGGGGGAACGCGGCACTCGCGCTGACGGCGACGGCCATGCTCGCACTGACGACGGCGTGCGGCCAGGAGCAGGGCGGCCAGACGCTGGGCGGTCAGCCGGCGGGAGCCGCGAACCCCGCCGGAGCCCCCGCCGACAACGGCTACAGCTCCGGCGGATACGCCTCCGGGGGCTACGGCTCCGGCAGCGGCGGCGACGAGGCGGAACCCGCAGGGCAGTTGGCGCTGACGTCCACCAAGGAGCTCGGCAAGGTGGTCACCGACAGCGAGGGCTTCACCCTCTACCGCTTCGACAAGGACTCCTCCTCCCCGCCCAAGGCCACCTGCGAGGGCGACTGCGCCAAGGCATGGCCCGTGGTGAGCCCCGAGGGCGCCAAGGCCCCGGCCGGCGTGGACGCCTCGCTGCTCGGCGAGGTGACCCGCGCCGACGGCAGCAGGCAACTGACGCTCGGCGGCTGGCCGATGTACCGGTACGCCAAGGACACCAAGCCCGGCGACCTCAACGGCCAGGGTGTCGGCGGCACCTGGTTCGCCGCCGCCCCCGACGGAAAGAAGGCGTCGGCGGCCTCCGGCGAGGACGCGGCCGAGGAGCCGACGGAGGACGCGGCCGGGCTCTCGGTGCGCAAGGACCCCAAGCTCGGTGACATCGTCGTCGATTCGGGCGGGATGACGGTCTACCGGTTCAAGAAGGATTCCGCGTGGCCCATGAAAACGGCCTGCACCGGTGACTGCCTGGAGAAGTGGCCGGTTGTCGCCCCTGTCGACAAGAACGACATCGAGGGCATCACCAAGAAGGGCTTCGTCACCTTCGACCGGCCGGACGGCATCAAGCAGCAGACGATCGACTGCTGGCCCCTCTACACCTTCGCCGGTGACGAGGCGCCCGGAGACACCAACGGCCAAGGTGTGGGCGGTGCCTGGTACGCCGTGTCCCCCGAGGGAAAGCTGGTCGGAGCGCCCAAGTAAGTCCCCCGCGCCGCGCTTCCGGCCTGCCGGCCCGCCGTCACCCCTCAGGTGACGGCGGGCCGGCGCACGTCCGTGTGAACGTGAACGTGCACCGCGCCGAAGCCACTCGACGCGGCGTGAACTCAGCGTTCGTCAGGCGTGAACTCGGCGTTCCGTCAGGCGTCAACTCTGCGATCCGTCAGGCCTGAACTCTGCGTTCCGCCTGCACGTGCCAATGGCGTGTGACCAAGAACGGACCGCGAATTTCCGTTTCCACTCGCTCTCCCGGCGGGCGATCAGTAGCCTCACCTCGAACACCGGCCGCGAACACATGGCCGCATCCCCGTGGCGACTTGTTGGAGACATTGATGGAGCGTCCCGCCTGGGCCCCGCCGGGTATCGATATTTCGGTGCCGAGCGTGTCCCGTATGTACGACTTCTATCTGGGCGGCTCGCACAATTTCGAGGTGGACCGGGAAGCGGCCCGCAAGGCCATGGAGTTCATGCCGGGACTTCCCAAGATCATGCAGGCGAACCGTGCCTTCATGCGCCGGGCCGTGCGTTTCGCGGTCGACAACGGAGTCACCCAGTTCCTCGACATCGGCTCCGGCATACCGACGTTCGGCAACGTCCACGAGGTCGCCCAGGCCGCGTCGCCGGAGGCACGCGTGGTGTACGTCGACCACGACCCGGTGGCCGTCGCGCACAGCCTCGCCGTCCTCGAGGGCAACGACCGCGCCGCCGTCGTCGCGGCCGACCTGCGCAAGCCGCGGGAGATCCTGAACAGCCCCGAGGTCGGCCAACTCCTCGATATGGACAAGCCGGTGGCGCTGCTGCTCGTGGCCGTCCTGCACTTCCTGGAGGACGAGGACGAGCCGGGGAAGGCCGTCGCGGAGCTCCTGGACGCCCTCGCGCCCGGCAGCCTGGTCGTGCTGACCCACGCCTCGTACGAGGGCATCCCGCTCACGCAGGAAGAGGCCGAGGGCACCGTCGGGGTGTACCGGAACATCCGCAACCCCCTCGTGATGCGCTCGCACGCCGAGATCAGCCGGTTCTTCGACGGCTGCGAACTCATCGAGCCCGGCCTCGTCTCCATGCCCGACTGGCGGCCCGACAGCCCGGCCGAGGAGGAGGATCCCTTCGCCTTCTCCGGCTTCGCAGGTGTGGGGCGCAAGGCGTGAAGGTGCCGTCGCAGCCGCCCGGTTCCGGCGCGGAACCGGACGGCCTCGAGGACAGACTCAGGCGGTTCGTGACCATCTGGAGCCGGGCCACCTTCCCGGTCACGGCCACCTCGATGACCCGCGCCGAGTTCGAGGAGCGGCTGCTGCCACTCGCCCGCGAGCTGCGGGACGCGCTGCACGACCGCTCCTTCGACACGGCCCCCGCCCACCGCGCCGGCGCCGCGCTCGTGGGCGTCCACTGCACGGACCCCGACGCCCTCAGCCGCACCCTCGGGGTCATCGACGCCTACCTGGTGCTCTACTGCGGCGACGAGGACGGCGCCTCCACCGAGGAGCTGCGGGCCCGCTGTTCACGGCTCCAGCACGCCATGGCGGCCGGCTTCGCCCAGGCCCTGCGCGAGCGCACCCTCCTGGAGCAGGAGGCCATCGCCCGGTCCGCGCTGAGCGCGCGCAGCGCCGCCGAAGTCGCCCTGCACACCACCGAGAGCCGCTTCCGAGCGGTCTTCGACGGAGCCGCGATCGGGATCGGCATCGCGGACCTAGAAGGGAACGTCCTGGAGGTCAACGAGACCCTCACCCGGATGTTCGGCGGTCTGGACCAGCAGATCCGCAGCCGTAACGTCAGCGAGTGGGTCCATCCCGAGGACGGCCCGCACGTCTGGAAGCTCTACGACGAGCTCGTGCGCGGCGAGCGCGACCACTACCGCGTCGAGAAGCCGTACTACCGGGGCGACGGCACCGTCCTGTGGACCAACCTCACCGTCTCGCTGCTGCGCGACGCCGAGGGCTTCCCCCAGTACCAGCTGGCGCTCATGGAGGACACCACCGAACGGCGGCTGCTCAACCTGCGGCTGCGGTACGAGGCGACCCACGACGCGCTCACCGGACTGCCCAACCGGACCCTGTTCTTCGAGCGCCTGGAGAAGGCGCTCGCCGCGGCCGACGGGACGAAGGGGCAGGCCCGCTTCGGCCTCTGCTACCTCGACCTCGACGGCTTCAAGGCCATCAACGACAGCCTCGGCCACTCGACCGGTGACCGGCTGCTCGTCGAGGTCGCCGACCGGCTGCAGAGCTGCGCCACCGCCCCCGGCGAGATGGTGGCCCGGCTCGGCGGCGACGAGTTCGTCGCCCTGACCACCGGCCCGCACACCGAGCGGGAGGTCGTCGAGCTGGCGAACCGTATCCTCGCCATGCTCACCACGCCCGTCCGGATCGACGGCCGGGAACTGACGGTGCGGGGCAGCATCGGCGTCGTCGAGGGGCCGGCGGGGGAGCGGACCCCGGCCGAGGTGCTGCGGAGCGCGGACATCACCATGTACCGCGCCAAGTCGGCGGGCGGCAACCGCTTCGAGTTCGCCGACGCCGAGGCCGACGCGCGCGCGATCACCCGCCACGGGCTGACCACGGCGCTGCCGGCGGCCCTGGAGCGCGGCGAGTTCTTCATCGAGTACCAGCCGCTGGTGCACCTCGGCGACGGCAGCGTGCACGGCGCCGAGGCGCTCGTACGGTGGTGCCACCCGCAGCACGGGGTGCTCGGGCCCGACCGGTTCATCCCGCTCGCCGAGAACACCGGCCTGATCGTGCCGCTCGGCCGCTGGGTCCTCCAGGAGGCCGTCCGCCAGGCCCGCTTCTGGCAGACCCGGCACTCCGACGGCGGCCCGCTGCGCATCAACGTCAACCTCTCGCCGACCCAGCTGCACCACCCGCGCCTGGTCGCCGACACGGTCGACGTCCTGGAGCGTTCGGGGCTCGAACCGGGCGCGCTGTGCCTGGAGGTCACCGAGTCGGCGCTGATCGGCGCGGACGACGACCTGCTCAAGCCGCTGCGGCAGCTCGCCGAGATGGGCGTGGACATCGCCCTCGACGACTTCGGCACGGGCTACTCGAACCTGGCGAACCTGCGGCGGCTGCCGGTGAGCGTCCTCAAACTGGACCGGTCCTTCACCCAGGGCATGCAGCAGCACCCGGCGGACCCGGTCGACCTCAAGATCGTGGAGGGCATCGTCTCGCTGGCGCACAGCCTGGAACTGGCGGTGACGGTCGAGGGCGTGGAGACGGGCGCCCAGGCCCAGCAGCTCCGCGACCTCGGCTGCGACACGGCCCAGGGCTGGTACTACGCCCGCCCGGGGGCCCCTGACCGCATCCACGCGCTGGTCCTGGCGGACGCGGTGTAGCGAGCGCGCGTGCCGCCCCAGCGGGACGATGGCCCACAACCCGCGTGCGGGTTGAGGACGATGGCCCACAACCCGGGGAGGGGGAGGGTGGGCGCCGGCTCAGCGGGACGAGGGCGCGCCGCCCGGGGGAACGGTCACGTGGAGTGGAGGAGCAGGCGCTGGAGTTCGCGGGCCGCGCGCGGTGGGGCCACGTCGCTGCGGTGGGCCAGGGCGATCGTGCGGCGCAGTCCCGGCCGGGCCAGGGCCGTCACGCGGAGGTCGCGGCCCGCCCGCGCCGCGACCATGGCCGGCACCACCGCCACCCCCAGACCCGCCCGCACGAAACCGAGCACCGCGTCCATCTCGCCCCCCTCCACCGTGAACGACGGCTCGAAGCCCTCCGTCCGGCACGCCGCCACGGTCAGCTCCCGCAGGTCGTAGCCGTGCCGGAACATCACCAGCGGCTGCTCCCGCAGATCCGCGATCCGCACCGGCCGCCCCGGCGCCGGCGCCGCCGCGCTCGACACCACCACCAGGTCCTCGCGCAGGAGCTCCACCGTCGTCAGCGCCGGCGACGGCGTCGGCAGCGGCAGCACCACGAGCGCCAGATCGAGCGCGCCGCGCGCCAGCTCCCGTACGAGATCGTGCGAGCCGCCCTCCTCGATGAGCAGCCGGATCCCCGGGTGCAGATCGTGGAAGGCGCGCAGCACGTCCGGCAGCAGACCCGTGCACAGACTCGGCGTCGCGCCCAGCCGCACCCGGCCCCGCTTCAGCTGCACCAGCTCCTGCACCTCGTGCCGTGCCGTGTCCGTGTCCGCGAGGATCCGCCGGGCCAGCGGCAGCAACGCCTCGCCGGCGTCGGTCAGCGCGATGTTCCCCCGCGCCCGGCTGAACAGCTCCGCCCCCAGCTCCTGCTCCAAGGCCTTGATCTGCTGGGAGAGCGAGGGCTGGGAGACATGCACCCGCTCCGCGGCGCGAGTGAAGTGCCGGGTCTCCGCCACGGCCACGAAGTAGAGAAGCTGCTGGAACTGCATAGGCTCAGCCTATCGAGATGAGCCGGACCATGTCTTGGACCTCTCGGCCCCTTCGCCCCTAGCGTCTGTCGCATGGCTCTGGCAACGAAGGCGGCACCGCCGCCGCCCACCCGCCCCCGCGGCTTCTGGGCAACGACCATCGGCAAGAAGACCGTCATGGCCGTCAGCGGCCTGATCATGCTCGGCTATCTGGTGGCCCACGTGATGGGCAACCTCAAGGTCTTCTTCGGCCCGGAGGAGTTCAACGCCTACGGCCACTGGCTGCGCACCATGGGCGATCCCGTCCTGCACTACTCCTGGGCCCTCTGGCTCGTCCGGATCGTGCTGCTCGCCGCCGTGACCGGGCACGCCGTCTCTGCGTACCAGCTCAGCCGGCGCGACATCAAGGCCCGCCCCACCGGCTACGTCCACCGCCGCAGGCGGTCCTCCTACGCCACGCGCACCATGCGCTGGGGCGGGATCATCGTCGGGCTCTTCATCGTCTGGCACGTCCTGGACCTCACCACCGGCACCGTCCACGCCGGTGGCTTCCAGGAGGGGCACCCGTACCAGAACGTCGTGGACACCTTCTCCACCTGGTACGGCAACGTGATCTACATCGTCGCCATGCTCGCCGTCGGCCTGCACATCCGCCACGGCTTCTGGAGCGCCGCCCAGACCCTCGGCGTCGGCAACGCCCGCCGGGAACGGCTCCTCAAGATCCTCGCGAACGGCCTCGCGCTCGCCCTGACCGTGGGCTTCGTCTCCGTACCCGTCGCCGTCATGACCGGAGTGGTGAGCTGACATGAGCTTCCTCGACTACACGACCGGCGAGCCGCTCGTCGACCACAAGGCCCCCGCCGGACCCATCGCCGAGCGCTGGGACACCCGGCGCTTCCAGGCCAAGCTGGTCAACCCCGCCAACCGCCGCAAGCACACCGTCATCGTCGTCGGCACCGGCCTCGCCGGCGGCTCCGCCGGCGCGACCCTCGCCGAACAGGGCTACCACGTCGTCCAGTTCTGCTACCAGGACTCGCCGCGCCGCGCCCACTCCATCGCCGCCCAGGGCGGCATCAACGCCGCGAAGAACTACCGCAACGACGGCGACTCCGTCCACCGCCTCTTCTACGACACGGTCAAGGGCGGTGACTTCCGCGCCCGCGAGTCCAACGTCCACCGCCTCGCGCAGATCTCGGTCGAGATCATCGACCAGTGCGTCGCCCAGGGCGTCCCCTTCGCCCGCGAGTACGGCGGACTGCTCGACACCCGCTCCTTCGGCGGCGTCCAGGTGTCCAGGACGTTCTACGCCCGTGGCCAGACGGGGCAGCAGCTCCTGCTGGGCGCCTATCAGGCGCTCTCCCGGCAGATCGCCGCGGGCAACGTCGAGATGCACGCCCGCACCGAGATGCTCGACCTGATCGTCGTCGACGGGCGGGCGCGCGGCATCGTCGCCCGCGACCTGATCACCGGCGCCATCTCCACCCACTACGCGGACGCCGTCGTCCTCGCCAGCGGCGGCTACGGCAACGTCTTCTACCTGTCGACCAACGCCATGAACTCCAACGCCACCGCCGTCTGGCGGGCGCACCGGCGCGGCGCGTACTTCGCCAACCCCTGCTTCACCCAGATCCACCCCACCTGCATCCCACGCACTGGCGACCACCAGTCCAAGCTGACCCTGATGAGCGAGTCGCTGCGCAACGACGGCCGCATCTGGGTCCCCAAGGCGAAGGGCGACACCCGCCCGGCGGCCGAGATCCCCGAGGACGAGCGCGACTACTACCTGGAGCGCATCTACCCCTCCTTCGGCAACCTCGTCCCGCGCGACATCGCCTCCCGCGCCGCGAAGAACGTCTGCGACGAGGGCCGCGGCGTCGGCCCCGGAGGCCAGGGTGTGTACCTCGACTTCGCCGACGCCATCCGGCGGATGGGCCGCAAGGCGGTCGAGGAGAAGTACGGCAACCTCTTCGACATGTACGAGCGAATCACCGCCGAGAACCCGTACGAGGTCCCGATGCGGATCTACCCGGCCGTGCACTACACCATGGGCGGACTCTGGGTCGACTACGACCTCCAGACCACCGTCCCGGGCCTCTTCGCCATCGGCGAGGCCAACTTCTCCGACCACGGCGCCAACCGGCTCGGCGCCTCCGCGCTGATGCAGGGCCTCGCCGACGGCTACTTCGTCCTGCCCTCCACCATCAACGACTACCTCGCCCGGCACCCTTCCAGCGCATCGCTCGACGACGAACACCCGGTGGTACGTGAGGTGTTGGCCGAGACCGAGGACCGGCTGAACCTGCTGCTCGCCGTGGACGGCGACCGGACGCCCGACTCCTTCCACCGCGAACTGGGCGAACTCATGTGGGAGTTCTGCGGCATGGCCCGCACGGACGCGGGTCTGCGCAAGGCCCTCGACCGCATTCCGCAGATCCGCGAGGAGTTCTGGCGCCGGATCAAGGTCCCCGGCATCGGCGAGGAGTTCAACCAGTCCCTGGAGAAGGCCAACCGGATCGTCGACTACCTGGAGCTCGCCGAGCTGATGTGCCTCGACGCGCTGCACCGGGCCGAGTCCTGCGGCGGCCACTTCCGCGAGGAGTCCCAGACCCCGGACAGCGAGGCCGCGCGCCGCGACGAGGAGTTCTCGTACGCGGCGGCCTGGGAGTTCACGGGGGATGCCCCGGTGCTCCACAAGGAAGAGCTGACCTTCGAGTACGTCCACCCCACCCAGCGGAGCTACGCATGAAGCTCAACCTGCGCGTCTGGCGCCAGAAGAACGCCGACGCCCCCGGCGCCATGGCCACCTACGAGGTGGACGGCATCTCCTCCGACATGTCGTTCCTGGAGATGCTCGACACGCTCAACGAGGAACTCATCCTGCGCGGCGAGGACCCCGTCGCCTTCGACCACGACTGCCGCGAGGGCATCTGCGGCGCGTGCAGCCTGGTCATCAACGGCGACGCCCACGGCCCCGAGCGCACCACCACCTGCCAGCTCCACATGCGGTCCTTCCGCGACGGCGACACCATCGACATCGAGCCCTGGCGGGCCTCCGCCTTCCCGGTCGTCAAGGACCTGGTCGTCGACCGCTCCGCCTTCGACCGCATCATCCAGGCCGGCGGCTACATCAGCGCCCCCACCGGCTCGGCCCCCGAGGCCCATGCGACCCCGGTGCCGAAGGCCGACGCCGACTTCGCGTTCGAGCACGCCGAGTGCATCGGCTGCGGCGCGTGCGTGGCGGCCTGCCCGAACGGCTCGGCGATGCTCTTCACCTCGGCGAAGGTCAACCATCTCAACGTCCTGCCCCAGGGCTCCCCGGAGCGCGAGAGCCGGGTCCTGGACATGGTCGGGCAGATGGACGCGGAGGGGTTCGGCGGCTGCACGCTCACCGGCGAGTGCGCGACGGCCTGCCCGAAGGGGATCCCGCTGCCGTCGATCGCCGCGATGAACAAGGAGTGGCTGCGCGCGACGCGCAAGTCCGCGCGTCGGTAGGGGTGTTGCGCCGACCGCTCTATACTCCCTGTGCTCTACCGGCGGGCCGGGCGAGGAGACACGGGGGAAGCATGGCGGAGGCTGAACAGACATCGCTGGTCATGGACGCCCTGGCCGTGGTCGGCCCGGCACTGGGACTGAGAGCGGTGACGCTGCCCCTGCTGATCAGGGCTCAGCAAGCGGTACGACGCCAGGCGTTGGCGGATCCCGCCACGCCGCCCCGGAGGATTCCGGGTGCGGTCGTGGGGGAGTTGGCCCTGGGAGTCGCCGGAGGCATCGGCCTGTGGTTCCTGATGCGGTTCGACTTCCTCCACGGGTTCTTCCTGGCCCGCCCGGTCGTCTTCCACACCGGTGACTGGCTGTCGGCGGAATACGGCTATGCCCTGGGGTCGGCGTGGTTCCTGTACGTCGTCAACGTCGTCCTGGTGTCGGTGGTCTGGCCGGTGCTGTGGGGAGGGACGCACCGCACTCTCGTGACGACCGGCACGCCCGCGGACTCGTGGACCGCAACCCCCGCTGGGCGGTGGCGGCTGGGCGGCCTGGTGGCCCTCCGTGTCGCACTGGGACTCCTTCTCCCGGTGGGTCTTGCCCTCGCGGCCGTCGCGTGCCAGGCCGTCGCGTACGGGATGAGCCGGAGGTACCGGCACGGGGCCGGGGTCCCGGACGCCCCTGTTCCGGCCCCCGTCGGGCATGCCCTCGCCGACGCGGCGACGCAGGGGCCCGGACAGCCCGTCGCGTACGTACCGACGCAGCCCGACGCGGGCGCCGGCGCCGTGGCGCCCATCGCGCACCGGCAGTTGAACCCGGGCGAGCCGCGGACCATCGGCGGCTACCAGCTGCTCGGCCTCATCGGAGCCGGAGGGATGGGCACGGTCTACCTCGCGCGGCGCGAGGGGGCGGCGACTCAGGTCGCGCTGAAGACCATCAACCCCGAACTCCTCGACAACGCGGACCTGTTGCGCCGCTTCCAGCGCGAGGCCGAGGTGCTGTCCATGGTCTCCGGCGCCTACACGGCCCGTGTCCTGGACTCCGGGGTCGACGCCGGACGGCCGTACCTGGTCATGGAGTTGCTGGACGGCCGTCCCCTCGACGTCCACCTGCGGGAGCAGGGGCCGATCCGCACCCCCGAGGCGCTGCGGGCACTGGCGCTCGCGCTGGCCGTGGCACTGTCCGGGATCCACCGGCTCGGCCTGGTCCACCGCGACCTCAAGCCGGCCAACATCATGCTGACCACGGCCGGGCCGCGCCTGCTCGACTTCGGCATCGCGGACCTGGTCGACGGCACCCGGCTCACCCGCACCGGCGGCGGACCGGGCACCCTGACCTATATGGCGCCGGAACAGTTCGGTGAGGAGCGCGTGGGCGCGGCTGCCGACGTGTGGGCGTGGGCCTGTTGCGTGGTGTGCGCGGCGCACGGCACCAGCCCGTTCGCCGCGACCAGCATGGGCGCGGTGATCCGCCGGATCGTGGACAGCGGTCCCGAGCCCGCGGCTCTGGCGGCGGTGCAGGCCCTCGATCCGGAGCTCGCGGCCGCCGTCGGACGCGCGCTGACCCCCGACCCGGCGGGCCGCCCGGGGGACGGCGCCGCCCTGGCCGACCTGCTCACGTCCCACGGGAGCCCGCACCACGAGCCGACGCAGGTGGACGCCGTACGCGAGGAGATCACCCGGGGCTGGCGCACCCTGCCCCTCTGACCGCCGCGCCTCGGGGACGGACCGCTCAGCCTCCCCCCCCCGCACCTCGCGGGCCGGAGCGGGCACCACAGTGCACAGGTGCTCGTGTTCCTGGGACTTCAGCCGTCGAGCCGGGCCGCGAGATAGGGCGCGGTCCGGCTCACCGGCGCTGTGGCCACCGCGCGCGGCGGGCCCTCGGCGACGATCCGGCCGCCCTCCTCGCCGCCGCCGGGACCGAGGTCCACGACCCAGTCCGCGGTGGCCACCACGTCCATGTCGTGCTCGACGACGACCACCGTGTGCCCGGCGTCGACCAGGCCGTGGAGCTGGCGCATCAGCACCTCCACATCGGCCGGGTGGAGCCCGGTCGTCGGCTCGTCCAGGACGTAGAGCGTGTGACCGCGGCGCAGCCGCTGGAGCTCGGCGGCGAGCTTGATCCGCTGGGCCTCGCCGCCGGAGAGCTCGGTCGCCGGCTGCCCCAGCCGCAGATAGCCCAGGCCGACGTCGAGCAGCGTGCGAAGGCTGCGCGCCGCGGCGGGCGTGTCCGCGAAGAACGTGGCGGCGGCCTCGACCGTCAGATCGAGCACCTCGGCGATGGTGAGCCCGCGCAGCCGGACCTCCAGGGTCTCCGGGTTGTAGCGGGCCCCGTGGCAGTCGGGGCAGGGAGCGTACGTACTCGGCAGGAACAGCAGCTCGACCGAGACGAACCCCTCGCCCTGACAGGTCTCGCACCGCCCGCCGGGCACGTTGAACGAGAACCGCCCCGCCTTGTAACCGCGGGCCTGGGCCTCCTCGGTGGCCGTGAAGAGCTTGCGCACCACGTCGAAGAGGCCCGTGTACGTCGCGAGGTTGGACCGGGGCGTCCGGCCGATCGGTCTCTGATCTACCGTCACCACACGTTCCACTCCCGCCAGTTCCTCGCTCAGCTCGCCGACCAGCGTCGACTTGCCCGATCCGGAGACACCGGTCACCGCCGTGAGGACACCCGTCGGGAAGGCCGCCTCCACGGCCTTGAGGTTGTGCCGGGTGACCGGCCCCGTGCGCAGCCAGCCCGTGGGTCGGCGCACCGCCCGCTCGGGGGCGGGCTCGCGGTCGAAGAGGAAGCGGCGGGTCGCCGACTCCTCCACCTCGGCCAGTCCGTGCGGCGGGCCGCTGTGCAGGACCCGGCCGCCGTGCACACCCGCCCGGGGACCGACGTCGACGATCCAGTCGGCGTGGCGGACGACGTCGAGATGGTGCTCGACCACGAACACCGTGTTGCCGGCCGCCTTGAGGCGGTCCAGGACCACGAGCAGCGCCTCCGTGTCGGCCGGGTGCAGGCCCGCGGACGGCTCGTCGAGGACGTACACGACACCGAACAGACCCGAGCGCAACTGGGTGGCAAGGCGTAGCCGTTGGAGCTCGCCGCTGGACAGCGACGGCGTGGCGCGGTCCAGGCTGAGATAGCCCAGACCCAGCTCGGTCACCGTGCCGATCCGCGCGACGAGGTCCTCGGTGAGGACCCGCGCGGTCTCGGAGCCGTCGTGCTCCGTCAGGATCCCCGCCAGGGCCGTCAGCGGCAGAGCGGCCAGCTCCGCGATCGTCCGGCCCGCGAACGTCACAGCGAGCGCCTCGGGCCGCAGCCGACTGCCCCCGCACACCGGGCACGCGGCGCTGGTCAGAAAGCGCTCCGCCTTCGCCCGCAGCGTGGCGCTCTTCGAGTCGGAGAACGTGTGCATCACATAGCGCCGGGCGCTCATGTACGTTCCCTGGTACGGGCGTTGGATGCGCCCCGCCTCCCGTACCGGATGGACAGTGACGACCGGCTGCTCCTCCGTGAAGAGGATCCACTCCCGGTCCTTCGCGTCGAGCTCCCGCCACGGCCGGTCGACGTCGTAGCCGAGCGTGTCCAGGACATCGCGGAGGTTCTTGCCCTGCCAGGCGCCGGGCCATGCGGCGATCGCCCCGTCCCGGATCGACAACTCCGGGTCCGGCACGAGCAGTTCCTCGCTCGTCTCGTGGACCAGGCCAAGACCGTGGCACTCGGGGCAGGCCCCGGCGGCGGTGTTCGGCGAGAAGGCGTCGGAGTCGAGCCGCACGGCCCCCGCCGGATACGTGCCGGCGCGGGAGAACAGCATGCGCAGCGAATTGGACAGCGTCGTCACCGTGCCGACCGACGAGCGGGCGTTCGGGGATGAGCGGCGCTGTTCGAGGGAGACCGCCGGGGGAAGCCCGGTGATCTCGCCGACCTTCGGCGCCCCCACCTGGTGAATCAGCCTCCTGGCGTACGGCGCGACCGACTCGAAGTAGCGGCGCTGGGCCTCCGCGTAGATCGTCCCGAAGGCGAGCGAGGACTTCCCGGAGCCGGACACCCCGGTGAAGACGGCGATCGCGTCGCGCGGGATGTCCACGTCGACGCCGACGAGATTGTGCTCGCGGGCGCCGCGGACGCGGACGTACGGATCGTGTGGAGTGTCGGGCATCCCTCGATTCTAGGTGTTTGCCCTGGTCAGGCTGGTACGCAGGCCCGCGATGCGGGCGAGCCGGCGGTACGAGTCGAGCAGCGCGGCGCGGTCGTACGTACTGGTCGTCACGAGCACCTCCTGCGCCCCGCTCTCCTTCACCACCCGCTCCAGGGCCTCCCCGACGTGCTCCTCCGTGCCGTACATATGCCCCTTCAGGCCTGATGCGTAGAAGCCGCGCTGCTTGTCGGTCATCGGGAGGCGCTGGACGTGATCGACGGGCATGAGCGGCGGGAAGACGCCCTGGGTGCGGGAGTGGGCGAGCGACCACGCCTCCGGGATCAGCAGGCGCCACGCCTCCTCCTCTGTGGCGGCGACCGCGACCGTGCCCGCGACCACGACGTACGGCTCCTCGGACCACGGCGAGGGCCGGAAGGCGGACCGGTAGCCGTCGATCGCGCGCAGCATCCGCTCCCGGCCGCGGAGGTCGCCGATCACGAGCGGCAGTCCGGCCTCCGCGGCGATCGACGCGCCCTCGCCGGTCGCCAGGACGTACGGCGGGACCCGCAGGCCCTCGGCAGGGCGGGCGTGCACCTGGGGGTGGGCGGTCTGCGTGCCGTCGAACCAGCCGAGCAGCTCGGCCAGTTGTTCTCCGAACCGGTCGGCGTCCTCCTTGTCCCGGCCGAGCGCACGCCGGATGCCGTCGGTGAAGCCGACCGAACGGCCGAGACCCATGTCGATCCGGCCGGGAAACAGCGACTCCAGGACGCCGAACTGCTCCGCGACGACCATCGGCTGGTGGTTGGGGAGCATCACTCCGCCGGTCCCGACCCGAATGGCGGAGGTGGCTGCGGCCACGGCGGCCGCGAGCACGGCCGGCGCCGAGCCGGCCACGCCCGGCACGCTGTGGTGCTCCGAGACCCAGAACCGGTGATACCCGAGCGCCTCCACCTCCCGCGCCAGCTCCACGGTCGCCCGCAACGCCACGGACCCGTCCTCGCCCTCCCGGGTCCGGGAACGGTCGAGGACGGAGAAGCGGACGCCGGCGAGAGAAGGGTTCACGCAGGGTTCAACGTCCAGGGGCGCCGAGGATTCCCGCGAGGACGGAGGACGTTCGCCTTGCGGGTGGGGGGCGGGGGCGGGGCCGCGTGTGGGGGGGCGTGGGCCGAGGAACCGCGCCGTAGCCGGGCCCGGCCCGGTCTGCGGGTCGGGGGGCGCGTAGTGGGGTGTGGGCCGGGGGGCGCGTACGGGGGTGTGGGCCGGGGGCGTGCGGGGCGTGGGCCGGGGGCCCGCGCCGTAGCCGGGCCCGCCCGGGCCTGCGATCGCGGACCGCGCGTCGGGCCGCAGCCCGGCCCGGCCCGGTCGGGTCCGTGGGGCGGGGCCGGGTCGGCGATCGCGTCGCTCGCGAGCGTTGCTGGGGGCTACGGAGGACTGCCGCGCCGGGCCCGCCCGGCCTTGCGATCGCCGCCACTCCGGTCCGGGTGCCTCCGTGGCCGCCGGAGGGCCGCGACCGTAGCGGGGCCTGGTCGGCCGCGCGTAGGCTCCGCACCCGTCCCGTCCCGCCCCGCCCGGCCTGGGCCGCAGCATGGCCCGCCCGGTCGGGACCGCAGGCCCGGACCTGCGATTGCGCCCCAGCGAGCGGGCGCTGGGGCTGCAGCGCCGTGCCCGAGCCCGCGCGCCTGCGATCGCCCCGCCGGGGTGCGCCGAGGTGCGCGGGAGAATGCCGCGCCGGGCCGGCCCGGCGCGCATTCCCTACGCTGTCCGGGTGACGCTCACCCACCGGCCCCTTGCCGTCTTCGACCTCGACAACACCCTCGCCGGCACCGCGCACCGGCAGCGCTTCCTGGAGCGCCGTCCCCGCGACTGGGCGGCGTTCTTCGCGGCGGCGCCCCACGACCCGCCGCTCGCCGAGGGCGTCGCACTGTGCCGAGAGGCGGCCGAGGAGTGCGAGATCGTCTACCTCACCGGGCGCCCCGAGCGCTGCCGCAGGGACACGGTCGCCTGGCTCGCCGCGCACACGCTGCCGGAAGGCGCCCTCCACATGCGGCGCGACCGGGACTTCCGCCCCGCGCGCCACACCAAGCTGGAGATCCTGCGCCGGCTCGACCGCGACCGTGAGATCAGGATGCTGGTCGACGACGACGAGCTGGTCTGCGACGCGGCCGAGGTGGCCGGCTTCACCGTCGTACGGGCCCGCTGGGCGGCCGCGTCGGAGACGCTCAGGGACGCCCAGCAGAAGGAGGGCCGGACCTGACGCGGCCAGCGCTGCGATCGTCGGCCGGATCTGACGCGGCCGGGGCGCCGCGACTGTCGGTCGGACGTGACGCGGCCGCCGCCGCGACCCTCGGTCGGACCTGAGGCGGCCGGGGCGGCCGCGCTCGCCGACCCGACCCGACCCGCACCGCGCCCGCTTCAGTCGCCGTCCTCCAGGCGGAAGCCCACCTTCAGGCCGACCTGGAAGTGCCCGATCCCCCCGTCCACGAGGTGGCCGCGTACCTGCGTCACCTCGAACCAGTCCAGGCCGCGGAGCTTCTGCGAGGCCCGGTCGATGCCGTTGCGGATGGCCTGGTCCACGCTCTCCGTGGACGTGCCGACGATCTCGGTGACGCGGTACGTGTGGTTCGACATGACGGCCGAACTCCTCTCCGTGGGATTCACTCCACCGTGCCCCACCACGCCCCGGTCCGCGACACGTCGGGCGCGGGGTGGTCCGGCGCAGGTGGCCGCCAAAGTCCCGGGACCGGTCGTCCAGCGACCCTTCCGGGCGGGCGTGCCTGGCACCCCCGCCCGGAACCGGATCGTCCGGGGCTTGACGACCTGATTGGTCCAGACCAGAATCCAGCCCACGCACCCGCACGAACACGCCGTTCGGTCCCCCCACGACGGGTCAGCTCCCCATGCCGCACTCCATTCATGGAACGCAGAAGGTGACCTACGTGAAGAACCGCCATCTGGCCTGTCCTCTCGCAGTCGTGACCGCCCTAGCCTTCGGCCTCGCGGGCTGCGGGCTCCTCCCCGGCGACGCCGACCGGACCCGTACGGTCAACGTCTGGCTGATGCGCGACAGCGTCAGCGAGGACTTCCTCGAGCGCTTCACCACCGCGTACGAGGCCGAACACGCAGGCGTCGAGCTGGAGTTCACCATCCAGGAGTGGACGGGCATCGGCAAGAAGGTCACCGAGGCGATCCGGGGCGAGGGCGGCCCCGACGTCATCGAGGTCGGCAACACCCAGGTTGCCCAGTACGCGGACACCGACAAGCTCTACGACCTGACCCTGGAGTCCGTACGCGACCTCGGCAGCGAGGACTGGCTGCCCGGTCTCGCGGAGCCCGGCCGCATCGGCGGATCCCAGTACGGCATCCCCTGGTACGCCGCCAACCGGGTCGTGATCTACCACAAGGACCTCTTCGCGCAGGCCGGCCTCACCAAGCCGCCCGCCACCCGGGCCCAGTGGCTCGACGACACCGAGAAGCTCAACCGCAACGGCTCCCAGGGCATCTACCTCGCGGGACAGGACTGGTACACGCTCGCCGGGTTCATCTGGGACGAGGGCGGAGAGCTCGCCGAGGACAAGGGCGGGGAATGGACCGGCGCCCTGGACAGCCCCGCCGCGCTGCGCGGCATGGACTTCTACAAGGAGCTCCAGTCCCTCGGCTCCGGCCCCAAGGACGCGGACGAGCAGACCCCGCCCCAGGCCGAGGTCTTCGCCCAGGGCGACGTCGCCCAGATCATCGCCACGCCCAGCGCCGTCGCCGCCATCACCAAGGCCGCCCCCGGCCTCAAGGACAAGCTCGGCTTCTTCCCGATACCCGGCAAGAAGGCCGGGCAGCCCTGCACGGTCTTCACCGGCGGCTCCGACCTGATCGTCCCGGAGAACGCGCCCGAGCGGAATGCCGCGATCGAGGTCGTCAAGGCCCTGGCCGGCGAGAAGTGGCAGACGGAACTCGCCCGCGCCATGAACTACGTCCCCAACAAGAGCGCCCTCGCCTCCGTCGTCGAGGGCCAGGAAGCCACCGCCGTGATGGCCGTCGGCGCGGCGCGCGGCAAGGCCACACCGAACTCCCCGCAGTGGGCCGACGTCGAGGCGGCCAACCCGATCAAGCCGTACATGACCGCCGTCCTGCAGGGCGAGGACCCGAAGAAGGCCGCCCGGGCCGCCTCGGAACAGATCACCCAGGCCCTCGCCGAGTAGACCGCGGGCGACCAGCATTCAGCGCCTACACACCCGCGATCCCCCGAAAGGTCATGTCGAATCCAATCGGCCACGGAAGAAGTAAGGAGCCGGACCACCGCTCACCCGGTCCGGCCTCACCGTCCCCCTTCCGTACGCCGGAGGAGCCCGACATGCCCGCACCCTCACCCGCAGCCGCTCTCGCACCCGCAGTCCCCGTCCCCGCCGGTGTCCCCGTCACGGCCGGTCTGCCTGTCACGGCCGTGCCCTTCGCCGGGGTCCCGGCGCAGCCGCAGCCCGTGGCCGCGGACCGGGCCACCGAGGAGCAGCCGCGCTACATCGTCTGCCTCGCCCGTGACCAGGACGACGTCCGCGCCGCGCAGCGGCTGCGTCACCAGGTCTTCGCCGGCGAGATGGGTGCCCACCTCGACGGACCCGAGCCGGGCCTCGACATCGACGCCTTCGACGCCTACTGCGACCACCTCCTGGTACGCGAGGAGGCCACCGGCGAGGTCGTCGGAACCTACCGCGTACTGCCGCCGGATCGCGCCCGGATCGCCGGACGCCTGTACTCCGACAGCGAGTTCGACCTCGGCCGCCTCGGCCCGATCCGCGACGACCTGGTCGAGGTCGGCCGCTCCTGCGTCCACCCCGCCCACCGCAACGGCGCCGTCATCGCCCTCATCTGGGCCGGGCTCGCCCGCTACATGACCCGGACGGGCCACAACTGGCTCGCCGGGTGCTGCTCGATACCGCTGGCCGACGGAGGCACGCTCGCCGCCGCCACCTGGGACACCGTCAAGGCCAAGCACCTCGCCCCCGAGGAGTACTGGGTCACCCCGCACAAGCTCTGGAGCCCCGAGGGCGTCACCCGCCCCGAGGGCCGCGTCGAGCTCCCGCCGCTGCTCCGCGGCTATCTGCGGCTCGGCGCCTGGGTCTGCGGGGCGCCCGCGCACGACGTGGACTTCGGCGTCGCCGACCTCTACGTCCTGCTGTCGCTGCGCAACACCAACCCCCGCTACCTGCGCCACTTCCTCTCCCTCGCCCCGGCGCAGTGACCACCGCCGGCCCCGTCTCACCCTGGCTGCCGACGTCGCCGTGCGCGCCCGCGGCCTGCGCACGGCCCATGGGCCCGGGCCCGGCCGCTGGGCCCGTCCTGGCCGCGGCCCGGCTGGTCGCGGGCATCACCGCCGTCCTCGCCGGGGTGCTCCTCGCGCCCCTGGCCGCGCTGCTGCCCGCCGCCGGCCGGCGGGCGCTCGTCCGCGCGTGGTGCCGGCTGGTCCTCCGGGCCTTCGGCGTCCGCATGAAGGTCACCGGGGTTCCCGCTCCGGCGGACGGCCCGATGCTCGTCGTCGCCAACCACATCTCCTGGCTGGACATCCCGCTCGTCGCCGCCGTCCTGCCCGGACGCATGCTCTCCAAGCGCGAGGTCCGCGCCTGGCCGGTGCTCGGCCCGCTCGCGGCGCGGGGTGGGACGGTCTTCATCGACCGCGACCGGCTGCGCGCCCTGCCCGACACCGTCCGGGCGATGGCCGGGGCCATGGCGGGCGGCGGCCGGGTGGTCGTCTTCCCGGAGGGGTCGACCTGGTGCGGCCGGGGCGGCGGCGCCTTCCGGCACGCCGCCTTCCAGGCCGCCATCGACGCCTCCGCCCCCGTCCAGCCGGTGCGACTTGAGTACCGGCCCGTCGGGCCTGCCGCCTTCGTGGGCGACGATCCGCTGGCCGCGTCGCTCTGGCGGGTCGTGACGACCCGCGGCATCACCGCGGAGATCCGGATATTGGATCCGATATCCAGCGTCCAGTATCCGGACCGCCGCTCACTCGCCCGGGCGGCTCAGAGCGCCGTCGCCAGCGACAGCGCGAACCGCCCCTCCTTGTCCGTCCACCAGCGGGTCAGCTCCAGTCCGGCCCCGGCCAGCTCCGCCCGTACACCCGCCTGACGGAACTTCGCCGACACCTCCGTCCGCATCTCCTCGCCCTCCTCGAACGGCACCACCAGATCGAGCTCGGGGATCTTCACCGTGAGCGCGTGACGCGCCCGCAGCCGCATCTCGATCCACTCCCGCTCCCGGTCCCAGAGCGCCACGTGGTCGAAGTCCTCCGGCTGCACGTCCGCGTCCAGCTCACGGGCGAGCACGGCCAGCACGTTCTTGTTGAACGCCGCCGTCACCCCCGCCGCGTCGTCGTACGCGGCGACCAGCGTCGCCTCGTCCTTCACCAGGTCGGTACCGAGCAGCAGGGCGTCGCCCGGCGCCAGCATCGCCCGCACCGAGCGCAGGAACACCGTGCGTTCGGCGGGCAGCAGATTGCCGATCGTGCCGCCGAGGAACGCCACCAGGCGCGGCCCCGGAGTCCCGGGCAGCGCGAGCCCCCGGGTGAAGTCGGCGACCAGGGCGTGGATGTGGAGTCCCGGCCGCTCCACGAGCAGCGCCTCGGCCGCCCCCCTCAACGCCGACTCGCTCACGTCCACCGGCACATAGCTGTCAAGCCCGGGCAGCAGCGCGTCGATCAGGAAACGGGTCTTCTCCGAGGAGCCGGAGCCCAGCTCGACCAGGGTCCGCGCCCCGGTCGCCGCCGCGATCTCGTGCGCCCGGTCGATCAGGATCTCCCGCTCCGCGCGGGTCGGGTAGTACTCGGGGAGCCGGGTGATCTCCTCGAACAGTTCACTGCCGCGCGCGTCGTAGAACCACTTCGGCGGCAGCTCCTTCGGTATGCGGGTCAGACCGTTGAGCACATCGGCGCGCAGATCGGCGTCCGTGGCGTCCTCGGGAAGCGTGCGGGTCAGCTGGAACGGGCTCACGAGGAGAGCTCCTTGAGCGAGGTGAGAGTGACATCGGTACGGGTGGCGGTCAGCAGCGTGCGGTCCGGCACCTCGTGCCAGCGCGGATCGTCGTCGTACGGTTCGGAGGCCACGACCGTCCGGTCGGGACGCCTGAGGTACCACAGGGAGTTCCCCCAGGTCGTCGCGGTGATCTCGGCCCCGTCGGTGAGCAGCAGGTTGAGCCGGGACTCCGGGTCGGCCTCGGCGACCTCCCGTACGGTCTCGGCGAGCGCCGCCCCCGGCGCGTCACCGGCCCGCAGCCGGTGCAGCACCAGGGCCCACACCAGCGCCGAGTCCGTACGGGCCTCCAGGGCGAGCAGCTCCGCGGCGGACAGCGACGCGGCCGGGCCGGACAGCGAGCCGGGCCAGCCCGCGACCGCCCCGTTGTGGCTGAACAGCCACCGGTCCGCCGCGAACGGCGCCGCCGCGGCCTCCCCGTCCGCGCCCGGCCGGGTGGCGCCCCGGACCGCCGCGAGCAGCGCCCCGGTACGGACGACCCGCGCGAGATCGGCGAAGGAGAGATCGCCCCAGAGCGGCGCCGCCCGGCGGTAGCGGGCCGGCACCGGATCGCCGTCGGCGTACCAGCCGACACCGAACCCGTCCGCGTTCACCACCCCACTGACCTGGGTGCGCGGCTGCCACGCCTGCCGCTCCAGGGAGTGCGGCGGCCGCAGCAGCAGCTCCCCGAGCGTCACCGGTTCGCCGACGAAGGCGAGATGGCGGCACATCAGGCGAGCTCCGCGTCCCGCGCGGTCCGGAAACCGGAGAAGATCTGACGGCGCACCGGCAGGTCCCAGTTGCGGAACGTGCCGCGGCACGCCACCGGGTCCACCGCGAAGGACCCGCCGCGCAGCACCTTGTGCGCGGGGCCGAAGAAGACCTCCGAGTACTCCTTGTACGGGAAGGCCGTGAACCCCGGATAAGGCAGGAAGTCGCTGGACGTCCACTCCCACACGTCCCCGATCAGCTGCCGTACGCCGAGCGGCGAGGCGCCCTCCGGATAGCTGCCGGCCGGGGCGGGCCGCAGATGCCGCTGCCCGAGATTGGCGTGTACGGGCTCGGGGTCGGCGTCGCCCCAGGGATAGCGGCGCGAGCGCCCCGTCGACGGGTCGTGCCGGGCCGCCTTCTCCCACTCGGCCTCCGTGGGCAGCCTGCGCCCGGCCCAGCGGGCGTAGGCGTCCGCCTCGTACCAGCTGACGTGCACCACCGGCTCGTCCTCGGGCACCGGCTCCGTCACGCCGAACCGGCGGCGCAGCCACTGCCCGCCGTCGCGCCGCCAGAACAGCGGCGCGCCGATCCCGTGCCGGCGGATCTGCTCCCAGCCCTCCGCCTGCCACCAGCGCTCGTCCGTGTAGCCGCCGTCCGCGACGAACGCCATGTAGGCGCCGTTGGTGACCGGGACGGTGTCGATGGCGTACGCCGGGACGACCCGGGTGTGCGCCGGGCGCTCGTTGTCCAGCGCCCAGGCCTCGTCGGAGGTGCCCATCGTGAACGCGCCGCCGGGGATGAGGACTTCGGCTGGGAGGGGGCCGATGTCCGTGGCGGGCGGCGGGGGAGCGGTCAGCGCCTGCGGGCCCTTCCGCAGCTGATGGGTGATCAGCATGGTCTCGTCGTGCTGCTGTTCGTGCTGGGCGATCATCCCGAAGGCGAACGCCGCCTCGACCAGCGGCCGTCCTTCCAGTGGGGTGCGCTCAAGGACGTCCAGGACCCGGCCCCGTACGTCCGAGGCGTACGCACGGGCCTCGGCGGGCGGCAGGAGTGGCAGGGTCGGGCGGGTGGCACGAGGGTGCTCGAAGGCGTCGTAGATCGAGTCGATCTCCGGGCGGAGCGCGTCCTGCCCGGCGACCGACCGCCACAGCCACTGCTCCTCCTGGTTGCCGATGTGGGCCAGGTCCCACACCAGCGGAGACATCAACGGGGAGTGCTGCGCGGTGAGTTCGTCGTCCTCCACGCAGGAGGTGAGGAGCGCGGTGCGGGCCCGCGCGGTGGTGAGCGCGTCCAGCGCCCGCCGCCGCAGAGCCGCGGGGTCGGTCACGGTCATGACGCCACTTCCTGGAGTCTGTCGGCGAGTTCGTCGGCGGGACAGCTGCCGGGCAGCACATAGCGCTCGTGGAAGGCGGTCACCGCCTGCCGGATGGCCGGGCTCGCCCCGATCCGGGGCAGCGCCTCAAGAGCGGCCGGGAACGCGACCAGCGCGGCGGCGTGCAGCTCGGGGTCCCTCAGCCCGTCCCGGGCCGCCGCCAGCCAGAGCGGATTGCGCGGGGCGGCGAGCGAACCCGCCCTCTCGGCAAGGGGCTTGACGGCACGGTAGACCGTCTCGGCCGCCTCCGGATCGTCGAACAGCGCCGTGGTCACGGCCACCGGCACGATCCAGCCGTCCGGACCCGGCTGAGCGTCGATCATCCGCAACTCCAGATGCCCGCGCGGTCGCACCGGCGGGAAGAGCGTGGTCAGGTGGTAGTGCAGATCGTCCTCATCGGCCGGCCGGGGACGCCCGGTGCGCAGCCACTCCCGGAAGGTCAGCCCGTCCGGAACGGCCCACGGCGTCTCCTCGCCGCGTACGCACATCACCGGAGTGTCGAGCACATGCGCCGCCCAGGCGCCACGCGGCTCGCCGTCCGGCGGCGGGGCGAGCGCCCGCGCCGGGTCGAGATCCGTCCACAGCGCCTGCCGGGTCGAGCGCCAGCCCGTCCGACGCCCGCCGTGGACGGGGGAGTTGGCGAACGCGGCCACCAGCACCGCGCCGAGCAGATGAGCCAGCTGCCAGCGGCGGTGGTAGCCGAGCGGCCCCGGTTCCTCGTGGCCGGCGTCCAGACAGATCTGCACCGACGCCGAGTCGCGCATCATGGCCCGGCCAGCCGGGCCCGCACGGTCGAGAGCGGTCTCCATCGCCTCGTAGCGGGGCTCACGCAGCAGCCGCTCGCGCGGCGCGTTCCAGGGATCGACCCCGTACCCGCTGAGGGAGAGTCCGAGAGGAGAGAGCGCGTCGCGCACCGCGCGAAGATCGGCCGAGAGGGTGTCGACGCAACTCATGAGAGAGGCGGCGGGCGGCGAGCTGAGCTCAAGCTGCCCGCCGGGTTCGAGGGTGATCGCCGAGGCCAGCGGCAGGGACCGTACGGTGTCGACGGCCGGGGCCAGTCGCTCGGGCGGGACGGGGAGCCGCGGATCACGCAGCTCGTGGACGAGCCATTCCACCTCCACCCCGACCGTGCGGGGTGGGCCCGTCTTGAAGCAGATACATCGCAGGAGGTCTTCGGCCTCGTCCTCGCTGAGGCCAGGACCGCCCTGCGGTATGCCGCTCGACGACATGTCGTCTCCTTCTGTTCCGAGAGGCGCTGACTCCACCTAAAGCCACCTCCGACGGGCGTGCAAGAGCGCCTCACCGGCCTCACGGTGAATATCCCGTTGCCCCCTGCCGCGGAGTCGATCATGCTTCCGGACATGAGCGCACGACTGCGGGGGATCGCGAGAGAGACCGAGGAGATCGTCGAAGCGGGCCGCTACCGGTCCCCCGGCGGCCGACTGGTCTCCATCGAGGCAGAGCTGAGCGCCTCCGTGGCCGGAACCAGGCTGTACGGCCCCGAGCCCGTCCCCGTCACCTCGGACACCGACCGCACCACGACCATCGAGGTCACCGACGAGAGCAGCCTCGCCGCCGCCCGCCGGCTGACCGGGGCGGATCCGGCCCCGGTGGCCGTCCTGAACTTCGCCTCCGCCCGCAACCCCGGCGGCGGCTATCTGAACGGCGCCCAGGCCCAGGAAGAGGCCGTCTGTCGTGCCTCCGCCCTCTACACCACACTGCTGCGCGCCCCCGAGTACTACGCGCACCACCGGGCCGAGAAGGATGCCTTCTACACGGACCGGGTGATCCTCTCGCCTGGAGTCCCGGTCTTCCGCGACGACCGCGGCCGGCTCCTGGACGAGCCCTTCACGGTCGGTTTCCTCACCTCGCCCGCCCCCAACGCGGGCGTGATCCGGAGGCGGACCCCCGAACTCGCCGACCGCGTCCCGGCCGCCCTCGCGGCCCGCGCCGAGCGGGTCCTGGAGACCGCCGTGGCCGGCGGCTACCGGCGGCTCGTCCTCGGCGCCTGGGGCTGCGGCGTCTTCCAGAACGACCCGGCCGAGGTCGCGGGCGCCTTCCGGGCCCTGCTCACGGACGGCGGCCGGTTCGCCGGCCACTTCGACGAGATCGTCTTCGCGATCCTCGACCGCACGGCCGGCAGGACCACGCTCGGCGCGTTCCAGCGGGTCTTCGAGGGCGCCTGACCGGCGCGAGCGGGTCAGGACCAGCCGTACCGCTCGATCAACCGCTCCACGACCCGGTCGAACCGCGGCCGGTCCAGGGCGCACGCCTCACGGCGCATGCCCGCCTCGTGCACCCGGAGCACCCGATCGAGGTCCACCCACGACTCCCGCCCGGCACTGTCCCAGGCCCCCACTCCGATCGCGACCCACTCACGATCGTGGTCATGGCGCTTGCTCGACAGCTGTACGGCGAGCAGCGTCCCGACCGCCTCCCGGGCCACCACCAGGACCGGGCGGTCCTTGCCCCGCCCGTCGTTCTCCTCGAAGGGAACCCAGGTCCACACGATCTCCCCGGGATCCGGGGCACCGTCGCGGTCGGGGGCGTAGGACGTGCGCACGGGGCCGATCGCGTGAGGGTCGGCCTCGGTCGTGGAGTACTGGAAGATCGTCACGGGGACACCGTAGGGCCTGGTTGGCCCAACCCACAGGGCACGGCGCGGCGTGGACGCCGAGGCTCGGGTCATGTCCCTCGCACGCCCCACCCGTACGACACGCCCTACGTCCAAGACGCGAACCACCCGTAAGAACGGCGCGCCGCGCGCCGCCCTGGCGACCTGTCTGCTCGCCTGCGTGCTCTCCCTGCCGCCGGCCCGGGCCGCCGCCGACGACCCGCCGCCCCCGCGGACCGTCTCCGCCTGGCTGCCGTACTGGGACCAGGAGGCCGCCTACCTCGACGCCCTGCGCCACGCCGACCAACTGCACACCGTCAGCCCCTTCTGGTACGAGACGACATCCGCCGACCGGATCGCCCCGCACCCCGGTGCGGGCGAGCGGCTCGTCGTCGACGGACTGCACCGCGCGGGCATCAAGGTCGTCCCCACCGTCATGGAGACCCTGCCCGCCGGAGCCCTCGCCGCGATCCTCACGGACCCGGCCCGGCGCGCCGCCCACGTCGACGCCCTCGTCGCCACGGCCACCACCGCGGGAGGCGACTACGACGGACTCGACCTCGACTACGAGTCGATCGCGACCACCGGAGACGCCGACTACAAGGCGGTACGCGACGCATACGCGGCGCTCGTCACCGACCTCTGCGCCCGCCTGCACGCCCTCGCCAAGCAGTGCGTGGTCACCGTCAGCCCCAAGACCGCGACCACCGGCCGTATCTGGGACTACGCCACCTTCGGCAGGGTCGCCGACCGGGTGCGGATCATGGGGTACGACCTGCACTGGGCGGGCGGCGCCCCCGGACCGCTCTCCGGCACCCAGTGGTACGACGACCTGCTGCGCACCGCCACCGCGCTCGTCCCGCCCGAGCGGATCGAGCTCGCGCTGCCCGCGTACGGCTGGGACTGGAACACGACGGTCGGCGGCAGGGCCGCGCACGTGACCTGGAAGGAGGCGGAAGCCCTGCGCCGCGCGCGGAACGCGCCGTACCGCCTCGACCCCGCGTCCAGCACCCCGTACTTCACGTACCAGGACGGCGGCTCCACCCACGCAGTCTGGTACCAGGACGCCCGCGGCGTCGCCGGCCATCTGCCCGTACTGCGCCGCCACGGCATCGTGAACACGGCGCTGTGGGCGCTGAACTTCGAGGACCCGGCGCTCTGGCCCGCCCTGGCCGCCGCCGGTCCCTGACATGCGGTGCCCGTACCCGCGTGCGAGGCTGAAAACGGCCCCAGCGTCCGACTTCCGCTAGCAGGAGGCATGATCGTGGGCAAGAAACAGACCCGGGTGAACCGTGGCGCCCGCACGGGCGGTCACGAACACCGGACCGAGGCGGCGGCGAAGGAAAAGACACCGGCCGTGCGGGAGACACCGCGGCCGATCATCGAGCAGGTCTCCCACAAGAAGGAACGGAAGTTCGGCCACAACTGACCTTCCGCTCCGCCATGAACCGGGGCCCGGCGCCGTGGCGGCGACGGGCCCGGCCTGTCTCACTCACTACTCCTGGTCACTACTCCTGCTCACTACTCCTGGTCGTCGCCGACCGCGATGGCCTCCGCCTTGGGAGCGGGCGGCGCCGCGCCGTTCACGGAAGGCGCCACCGCAGCCTGGGCGGCCGGATTCATCGTCGAGAGCAGCTGACGGGCGAGCCCAAGACCCGTCCCGCCCATCGTCAGGGCCTTGGCGAACATCTCCGCCATGCCGTCGGCGCCGTTCAGCAGGACCATCTGGTCGACGTTGCCGAAGGCCGACGCCCCGGCCTCGACGATCTCCGGCCACTTCTCGGCCAGCTGCTGGGCGACCACGGCCTCCTGGTTCTCGGCGAGCGCCGCCGCCCTCGCCTTGATCGACTCGGCCTCGGCGAGACCCTTCGCGCGGGTCGACTCGGCGATCGCGAGGCCCTTGGCCTGCTGCGCCGACGCCTCCGCCTCACCGGTCAGCCGGGTCGCCGTCGCCCTGGCGGCACTGGCCAGCTCGGTCTCCTTGGCCTCCGCCTGCGCCGCCGAGATCCGGGCGTCGCGCTCGGCCTCGGCCCGGGTCCTGATCTCGTACGCCTTGGCGTCCGCCGGCTTGCGGACCTCCGCCTGGAGCTGCTGCTCCTTGCGGTGCGCCTCCAGCTCGGCGACCCGCGTCTCCTGGACGACGACCTCCTGACGCGCCCCGGCCTCGGCCAGCGGACCGGCCTGCCGGGCCTTCGCGGAGGCCTGGTCCCGCTCGGCCTGGTAACCGGCCTGCAGAATCTCGCTGTCCCTCGTGGCCTCCGACATCCGGGCCGCGGCCTGCTGCTCGGCCTCGGTCGCCCGCCGGTTGGCCTCCGCCTGTGCGATCCGGGCGTCGCGCTGGACCGCGGCGGCGTGCGGCGCGGCCAGGTTCTTGATGTAACCGGTCGGGTCCTCGATCTCGTGGATCTGGAGCGAGTCGACGATCAGACCGAGCTTCTCCATCTCCGTGCCACAGGCCGAACGGGCCTGCCCGGTCAGCTTCTCCCGGTCACGGATCATGTCCTCGACCGTCAACCCGCCGACGATGGCGCGGAGATGACCGGCGAAGACGATGTGCACGCGCTCGGACATGAGCTTCTGCTGGTCGAGGAAACGGCGGGCGGCGTTGGCGATCGACACGAAGTCGTCGCCCACCTTGAAGATCACCACACCACGGACCTTGAGCGGAATGCCCTGGTGGGTGACGCACTCCACCTGCAGCTGCGTCTCGTTGAGGTCGAGCGACAGCTTCCGTACGGCCTGGACGCCCGGCAGCACGAGCGTGCCGCGGCCCGTGACGATCCGGAAGCCCATGCCCTCGCCGAGGCCCTCCATCTTGTGGTTGGAGCCGGAGATGATGAGCGCCTCGTTGGGTTCCGCGACGCGCCACATGAGTTTGAACAGTGCGATGAGGACGAGGACGGCGCCGACCGCGCCGCCCGCCAGGATGCCGATGCCCATGGGCAGCTCCCCCTTCACCGGAGCCGTGCGGATCCGGTGAAGGGAGTGTGCGCCTCGCCGGACGGGCGCTCAATGGCTCGGTCAGCCGTCGTACGCGGCTGTGACATAGACGGTGCGTGGAGGGAGATGTTCCACGACCATCACGACCGTTCCGGTACCGATCCGTTCCTTCGCGTCGGCCGCGTAGGCGAGGAAGTGCTCCGCGCCGCCGCGGATCCGGACGATCACCTCGCCGACGAGGCCCGGCCCGACGGTGCCGGTGACCCGGCCGAGCATGCCCACCATCGAGACGTCATCCATGACCCCACGGTACGTCAGATCAGGCCCTCACCAGGTGCGTTGGTCGATGATCGGCCACGAGGCGAGGGGAACGGACGGCTCAGCGCACGCTGCGGATCGGGCGCACGGCGAGTGCCCCGAGGACCGACAGCACGGCCGCGACCAGGAAGAGGGCCGTGTATCCGCCACTCAGCGAGACGATGAGCGAGGCGACGAACGGGGCGACGATCTGCGGACCGGCGTTCGCGACGTTCAGGACACCCATGTCGCGGGCCGCGTCCTCCGCCTTCGGCAGCACCATGGTGACGAGCGCCGTGTCCACCGCCATGTAGCAGCCGAAACCAAGGCCGTTGACGACGGAGAACGCGAGCATCGCGGTCCAGCTCGACGAGACGGCCGGGATGACCAGCGCGACGGCGGCCAGTGCGGCGGAGGCGCCGACGAACAGCTTGCGGCGGTCGTAGCGGTCGGAGAGCCAGCCGCCGAGGACGGTGGAGACCACCATGGCGACGGAGTTGAGCGGCATCAGGATGGCCACCGCCTCCTCGGCGGTGAGTCCGCCCGGCAGGTCGGTGTGGTCCTTGAGGATGTACAACTGGAAACCGGCGACCGCGAAGTAGCCGAGCACGAGCAGCGCGCGGCCGATGAACGCCCAGCGGAAGTCGTGGTCCTTCAGCGCGCTGCCGAAGGCGGCGATCTGCTGCTTCACCGGCAGTGGGGCCTTGGCGGGCATCCGCTGTTCGCGGGCGCAGGTGGTGAACAGGACGGCGGCGGCCGCCACGATCACGCCGAAGACCAGGTACCCGGTGCGGTAGTTCTCCGAGAACGCGGCGCCGATCAGCGCGCCGATCGTGGAGCCGATCGGCAGGCCGAGCCCGACGGCGGCCGAGGCCTTGCCGCGCGAGGCGAGGGGCACCCGGTCGGGCACGACCGAGGTGATCGCGGCCTGGTAGACGTTCATGACGGCCTGGCCCAGACACCAGGCGATCATCACGAGCAGGATCGTGTGCACGCTGCCGAGCAGGAACATCACCGGTATCGCGAGCAGTCCGCCCGCCAGGATCCACGGGTTGCGGCGGCCTGAACGGTCCGACAGCGCGCCGGCGACGGGGTTGAAGACCGTCGCGAAGATCGCGGAAACACCGGAGACCAGTCCGAAGTTGGCCACCTTGTCCGCTGGGTCGATGGCCTCGATCTGGAGCGCGAGAAGCATGCCGGGGACGCCGACGTACAGCGCGTACATCGCCGTGTTCCCGGCCAGCAGCAGGGACAGCAGACCGCGGGTGGGCCGGGGTCCCGAGGGGGAGTCGACTCCGGTTTCGGCGGAGGAGGAAAGGGCCACGTTGCCCTCCTGGTGAAGATCGCCCGAGCGGGGGCGAGGAGCGGAAGAATCGGTATGATTACACGTGTCACTGACACGCGTCAGCACTGTGTAGCACCCGAATCCGGCCATCCGCCAGACCCTGGGCCGGATTGGTCTGGAAAGATGCCGGAGCGATGAGCCAGTCACCCAAACAGTCCGCCGAACGTCCCGTCCCGACGAGCGCCGATGTGGCGCGGCTCGCGGGAGTGTCCAGAGCCACCGTGTCGTACGTCCTGAACAACACCGCGGCCGTACGGATCAGCGAACCGACCCGGCAGCGGGTGCGGGAGGCGGCCGAGGAGCTGGGGTACGTCCCGCACGCCGCCGCCCGCAGTCTCCGCGCCGGCCACAGCCGGATGGTCCTGCTGCCCACCGCCCATGTGCCGGTCGGACCCCTCTACAGCCGGTTCTTCGACGAACTGCAGTGGGCCCTGCGGCGCCTCGACTACACCGTGGTGCAGTACGGCAGCCTCGGCCTGGAGGGGGACGAGGCCGCGCGCGCCTGGGCGGAGCTCCGCCCGGTCGCGGTCGTCTCGCTCGGCGAGGTCCAGCTCTCCCCGAACGGCGTGGAGATCCTCAAGCGGTCGGGGGCGAAAGCCGTCATCACCGTCGGCGCGCAGCGGGTCGAGGGGGCGCACGCCCTGGTCCTGGACCAGGGGCGGGTGGGCCGCGTCGCCGCGGAGCATCTGCTGGAGCGGGGCCGGCGCCGGATCGGCGTGGTGGTCCCGGAGGAGCCGGGTCTGGAGATGTTCTCCGGGCCGCGGCTCGACGGCGTCCGGCAGGCGGCGGCGGGCATGGGCGCCACCGTCGTACCGCTGCCGCTGCGGTACGAGGAGGAGGCGGCGAACGAACTCGCCGGGCGGTGGCGCGAGTTGGGCCTCGATGGCGTGTTCGCGTACAACGACGAGTACGCGATGCTGCTGATGCGGGCGCTTCAGGACGCCGGGATCTCCGTCCCGGCGGACACGGCGATCGTGGGCTCGGACGATCTGCTGCTCGGGCGGCTGCTCCGGCCCCGGCTGACGACGGTGCGGATCGACATGGTGAGCGGCCGTGAGCTCGCCGAGCTCGTCGACAGCGCGGTCCGCGAACCGGGGACCACTCCCGAGGCGCGGGATCTGCTGGCCTCGCGGGTCGTCGCCCGCGAATCCAGCTGAGCGAGAGGGCGCGGGACGCCCGGCTCCGGGGTGCTGTGTGCCCTGGGCTGTGTGCCCGGGAGCGGGGCGGGGTGTCCGGCTCCGGGGTGCTGTGCGCCCCGGAGCGGGCGCCCGGGGGCGAAGCGGCTTAGCGTCGAAGCATGAGCACAGTTCCGCGGCGGTTCGAGGTCCTGCTCGTTCCCGAGCATGTGGAGGACCGGGGCGACGCTTCCGTGGAGGACAGCGCGGTCCGGTCCGCGGTCGTGGAGCTCACGGGCCGGACGGGCTCGTCGGGCTATCCGCGCTACGAGGGGCACGGCATCGCCGCCGACATCGACCCCGAGACCCGCACCGTCGAGGCGCTCCTCGTCGACGGTCGTGAGCTCGACCTCGGTCTGACGGCGCTGGTCCGGGACGCGCCCACGGCCTGACGGGCGCCCGGCGTCGGTGCCCGCGCGGCCGTATCGGTTCATCCACCACGCATCGCCGTTCTGGCACCGTTGACAGGAGCCCCCGCCGGGCGGAGACTCTGCGCGCACATCAATGAAGGAAAATTCACCAGGCGAACGAAGCTGGCCCCGAGGGTCACCCGAGGGCCACGTGGGAGAGAACCGATGAGCATCCGCGACGTCTACATCGTCGACGCCGTCCGCACCCCGATCGGCAAGTTCGGAGGCGCGCTCTCGTCCGTACGCCCCGACGACCTCGCCGGCCATGTCGTCGCGTCGCTCGTGAAGCGTGCGCCCGCCCTCGACCCGGCCCGCATCGACGACGTGTACTTCGGCGACGCCAACGGCGCGGGCGAGGACAACCGCGACGTGGCCCGCATGGCCGTCCTGCTCGCCGGGCTCCCCACCTCCGTGCCCGGTGTCACCGTCAACCGCCTCTGCGGCTCGGGTCTGGAGGCGGTGATCCAGGCCGCGCGCGCCATCGCGGTCGGCGACGCCTCCGTGGCCATCGCGGGCGGTGTCGAGTCGATGTCCCGCGCCCCCTGGGTCCTCCAGAAGCCCGAACGCGCCTTCCCGGCCGGTCATCAGCAACTGCACTCCACGACCCTGGGCTGGCGGATGACCAACCCGAAGATGCCCCCGGAGTGGACCGTCGCGCTCGGCGAGGGCGCGGAGCTCGTCGCCGACAAGCACGCCCTCAGCCGCGAGCAGCAGGATGCGTTCGCCCTGGCCAGCCACCAGAAGGCGGCCGAGGCCTGGGCCAAGGGGCTGTACGACGGAGAGGTCGTGCCCTACGAGGGCGTGGACCTCGTCCGTGACGAGTGCATCCGTGACAGCACCTCGATCGAGGCCCTCGCCAGGCTGAAGCCGTCCTTCCGGCCCGACGGCGGCACCGTCACGGCGGGCAACGCCTCGCCGCTCAACGACGGCGCCGCGGCCCTGCTCCTCGTCGACGAGGAGGGCCTGCGGGAGACCGGCCTCGAGCCGCTGGCCCGGATCCGGGCCTCCGCCGTCACCGGCATCGAGCCGCAGCTCTTCGGCCTCGGCCCGGTGGAGGCGGTCCGGCGCGCGCTGGAGAAGGCCGGCCGCTCCTTCGCCGACCTGACGACGTTCGAGCTGAACGAGGCCTTCGCCGCCCAGTCCCTCGGCTGCCTCGCCGAGTGGCCGGAACTCGACCCCGCCATCGTCAACCCGCGCGGCGGCGCCATCGCCATCGGGCACCCGCTGGGCGCCTCCGGCGCGCGGCTCGCCGGCGCCGTGGCCCACCAGCTGGCGGCGGCCGGCTCGGGAACCGGACTCGCGGCCCTGTGCATCGGAGTCGGCCAGGGCCTCGCGCTCGTCCTGGAGCGCTGAGAACCGGCGAAGGGGCGGTACGGGTCCTCCCGTACCGCCCCTTCGCCTCGTGCCTACTGCTGCTGCGCGTCCTCGATGGACTTGCGCACCTGGTCCATGTCCAGCTTGCGCGCCTGACCGATCACGTCTTCGAGAGCCGCCTCCGGCAGCGCGCCGGGCTGGGCGAAGACGGCCACGTTGTCGCGGACGATCATCAGCGTCGGGATCGAGCGGATCTCGAACGCCGCGGCCAGCTCCTGCTGTGCCTCGGTGTCGACCTTGGCGAAGACCAGATCCTCGTGCCGCTCGGACGCCGCCTCGAAGACCGGCGCGAACTGGCGGCACGGACCACACCAGGAAGCCCAGAAGTCGATCAGAACGAAGTCGTTGTCGCTCACGATCTGGTCGAAGTTGTCCTTGGTGAGCTCAACAGTGCTCATGCTTTCTACCTCTCCGGGTCTCCTGGTGGTGTCCTCACGGTCCCCTGGGGACTCGCCCCGCACAACGGCGGATCGAGCCGCGCTATTCCGCGCCGTCCGGGGCCGCGCACGGGCCCGCCTTCCCCTGTGGCCCGCGCCCACACCTGCCACCAGACTGGGGCGCATGACACATGCGGTGGAGCAGGAGTACGACGTGGTGGTCCTGGGCGCGGGGCCGGTGGGCGAGAACGTGGTGGACCGCGCCAGGGCAGCGGATCTGAGCGTGGCCGTGGTCGAGAGCGAACTGGTGGGCGGCGAGTGCTCGTACTGGGCCTGCATGCCGAGCAAGGCCCTGCTGCGCCCGGCCATCGCCCGCTCGGACGCCCGCAAGGTTCCCGGGCTCCGGCAGTTGGTCCAGGGTCCGCTGGACGCGGCTGCGGTGCTCGCCCACCGCGACTACTACGTCTCCGACTGGAAGGACGACGGCGCCGTGGAGTGGCTCGACTCCACCGGCGCCCGTCTGTACCGGGGCCACGGCCGGCTGAACGGCGCCCGGAAGGTCGTCGTGGAAGGGCCCGAGGGCGATCGCTACCACCTCTCCGCTCGCCACGCCGTCGCCGTCTGCACCGGCACGCGTCCCGCCGTTCCCGAACTGCCCGGATTGGCCGGCGCGAGGCCCTGGACCAGCCGCGAGGCGACCAGTTCGCGCAGCGTTCCGGGTCACCTGATCGTGGTCGGTGGGGGAGTGGTCGCGGCGGAGATGTCCACCGCCTGGCAGGCGCTCGGCTCGCGCGTGACGGTCCTCGTACGGGGCAAGGGGCTGCTGCCGCGCATGGAGTCCTTCGTCGGCGACCATGTCGCCGACGCGCTGACAGAGGGCGGCGCCGACGTCCGTACCGGCGTGTCCGTCGCCGCGGTCGTACGCGACGGGAGCACCGGACCGGTCACCGTCGTCCTGGAGGGCGGGGAGCGGATCGAGGGCGACGAGGTCCTGTTCGCGACCGGCCGGCGCCCGCGCACCGACGACATCGGGCTCGAGACCGTCGGTCTGGAGCCCGGCTCGTGGCTGCCGGTGGACGACAGCCTCCGGGTCACGGGAACCGACTGGCTCTACGCCGTCGGGGACGTCAACCACCGGGCACTGATGACCCATCAGGGCAAGTACCAGGCCCGGATCGCCGGGGCGGCCATCGCCGCCCGCGCGGCGGGTGCCGCCACCGTGGAGACCAGCCGCTGGGGCGCGCACGCGGCCACCGCCGACCACGCCGCCGTGCCCCAGGTCGTCTTCTCCGACCCCGAGGCCGCGTCGGTCGGGCTCACCGTCGCCGAGGCCGAGCGCGCCGGGCACCGGGTCCGCGCCGTCGACCTCGACCTCACCTCGGTATCGGGCGCCGGTCTGTACGCCGACGGATACCGGGGCCACGCCCGGATGGTCGTCGACCTTGACCGCGAGATCGTCCTCGGTGTCACCTTCGTCGGGCCGGGCATCGGGGAACTGCTGCACTCGGCGACCGTCGCCGTCGCCGGAGAGGTGCCGATCGACCGGCTCTGGCACGCCGTCCCGGCGTATCCGACGCTGAGCGAGGCCTGGTTGCGGCTCCTGGAGGCCTACCGGGATGGCGCGGGGACGGCATGAGCCCCGGCGCCCCCGACCTCACCAACGAGTACGACGGACCCTGCGCGGTCTGCGGGGCCGTCGTGCCGGCCGGGACGGGGGTGCTCCGGCACGGCCACGGTCCGAAGGACGGCTGGGAGGTCTTCCATCCGGACCATGCGCCCGAACCCGCGCCGCCGGCCCGGCAGGACCTGCCGGGCTGGCACCACCGGCGCCTCATGGCATTGGACATCGTGTCCACCGGCCACCGGGCGGCCGTGGATCGGATCCTCGCCGCGTCCGTGCGGGTCAGCGACGGCACCACTGGAGATTGGATCATGGATCCTGGATCCAATCTCCATGATCCGATATCCGGCAGCGGGCTCAGTGCCGCCGTCGAACGGGCCCGCGCCGAAGGCGTCCTCGCCGCCCGCGCCCTCGACGAACTCGCGACCGAGCTCGCCGATCACCTGGCGTCGAACGAGGTCCTGGTCGTCTGGTTCGCCCCGCACGTCCTGACCACGCTCCACGCCGAGCTCCTGCGCCACGGCCTGCCCCCGCTGACCGAGCGGCTTCCGCACGGCGTGGCGCCCGTCTGCGACCCGCTCGTCCTGGACCGCCACGCCGACCGCTATCGCCCGGGCCGCCGCTCGCTGCGGGACGTCAGCGCGTGGTACGGCGTCCCGCACGCCCACCCCGGAGACGCGGCGTCCGACGCCGAGGCCACGCTCGCCCTCGCCCAGGTGATCGCGGACTCCTACCCCGCCCTCGCCCGCCTCTCGCGCCCCGCGCTGCACACCGAGCAGATCCGCTGGTACGCCGACCAGACGCGGCGCCACCCCGACGCCCTGGACTGGCCGTTCACCGCCGCCGAGCCCCTGCCCTGGGAGGCGCCGCCGAGCACGCCCCCTCCGTGAGCGGCCTCAGCTCCGCGGGACCAGCCGCTCGGCCGCCGCCCGCGCCGCGTCGATCGCCGGACGGGCATCGCGCCCCGACTCCTGGCCCAGCACCGTACGGGTACTCAGACCGTCCAGGAGCGCGAGGAGTTCGGAAGCGCGCGCGGTCACCTCGGCCGCGTCCATGGGCGCGAAACGGGACTGGGCCACGCCCTTGGCGAGGAGGGCCTCCAAGTCCTCCTGCCAGCCCCGGTCCAGCTCCGCCTGCGCCTCGCGCAGCGCGTCGTTCGCCGGGGTCCGCGCCCAGAGTTCGATCCAGAGCATCCAGCGCGGATCGCGCGGACCGTGAGGCAGATAGAGCCGCAGAAACAGGTCGAGCTTGCGCTCCGCCGTCAGCCGGCGGGCGAGCAGCGCCCGGCGCTCCTCGGCGAGGGCGGCCTCGCTCCAGCGCAGCGCGGCGAGCAGGAGCAGGTCCTTGCTGCCGAAGTAGTACAGGATGTGGCCGCCGCTCGTGCCCAGGCGTTCGGCCAGCGCCGACATGGTGAGTGCCGCGAGGCCGTCCTCGGCGATGGCCGCCATGGCCTCTTCGAGCATCCGCTCCTGGGCGATGTGCCCGTCGCGCCGTCGTGCTGCCCCTGCCACCCGCTCCGCCTCCATCGCCGTGACCCGCCAGGTCACGACTTTAACCGCAGGTCCCGAAGGTCTTGACGCGGCCGTCACCTCTGCCACATCTTGAATGCCGTTCTAAGTTCTAGAACACCATTCAAAGTCTGGGGAGTGGCATGCTGCACCAGGAGAGAACGGCGGACGCCGGCCGCGACGAGGTCTTCCAGGTCGAGGGCCACGGCATCGACCCCATCCCGGACGCCGAGCGCCACGGCAGCGCCAAGGACCTCTTCTGGCTCTGGTTCGGCTCCAACCTGACCTTCACCTACGTGATCAACGGCGCCCTCGCCGTCGCCTTCGGCCTCTCCTTCTGGCAGGCCACCGCCGTCGTCGTCATCGGCGGACTGTCTTTCTTCGCCATCAGCGCCGCCGGGCTCGTCGGCGTCCGCACCGGCACCGCCACCCTCGTCATCTCCCGAGCCGCCTTCGGCGTACGCGGCAACTGGCCCGCCGGACTGCTCAACTGGGTGGTCGGCATCGGCTACACCATCGTCAACACGGTCGTCGGCACCCTCGCCCTCGAAGCCTTCTTCGCCGGCCTCGGCTGGGACGGCGGCCGTACCGCACGCGCCCTCGCCCTGCTCGTCACCCTCACGATGACCTTCGCGGTCGCCCTGTGGGGCCACGCCACCGTCCAGTTCGCCGAACGCTGGATGGCCTACGCCCTCGCCCTCGGCTTCGCCGCCCTGCTCGTCTTCGTCCTGCCAGGCGCCGACACCGCCGCCCCGGCCCAGGGCCCCGGAGCCTCCGGCTGGAGCCTCGCCTTCGTCATCATGCTCGCGGGCCCCTTCTCGTACCTCCCGATGCCCGCCGACTACACCCGCTACCTGCCCCGCACCACCTCACTCAAGGCCCTCACGTGGAGCGGCGGCCTCGGCGGGTTCGTCTCATCGGTCGCCCTCGGCGTCGCCGGAGTCGCCGCCGCGACCCAGGCCGACATGACCGACGCGGTCGCCGGCACCGAAGGGCTGCTGCCTGGCTGGTTCCAGCCACTCTTCCTCGCCCTCGTCCTCGGCGGCTCGGTCACCAACTCGATCATCACCCTCTACTCCTCCAGCCTGAACCTCCAGGTCCTCGGCATCCCCTGGAGCCGCGCCCGCGCCATCGTGATCAGCGCCGCCGTCACCGCCCTCGGCTCGCTCGGCGCCCTCTTCCTCACCGACTTCACCACCTCGCTGCTCTCCTTCCTCTCCCTCCTGATCATCGTCTTCGCCCCCTGGGGCGGCGTCTTCCTCGCCGACATGGTGCTGCGCCGCTGCCGCTACGACGCCGAGGGCCTGCACGCCGGAGAGCACGGCCCCTACTGGTACCGCTCCGGCTGGCACCCCGCCGGCATCACCGCCCTGCTCGCCGGCATGGTCTTCGCCGCGCTCACCTGCGACTCCGAGCTCTGGACCGGCCCCCTCGTCGCCCCGCTCGGGGGCGCCGACCTCACCCTGCTCGGCGCCCTCGTCTCCGCGCTCGTGTACCTCGTCCTCGCGCGCCGCACCGCCACCCCCGTACAGCCGTAACCGCGTTACCGGAAAGTGGAGTTCGACCGCACATGAACAGCGCCACCCCCGCCGACCTCGTCCTCACCGGGGCCCGTATCCACACCGTCGACCCCGACCTGCCCGAAGCCGAGGCGCTCGCTGTACGCGACGGGTGCATCGTCTGGCTCGGCGCGGACGCCGACGCCGCACGCTGGACCGGGCCCGGCACCACGGTCCTCGACGCGGGCGGCCGCCTGGTCCTGCCCGGGTTCATCGACGCCCACAACCATGTACGCCTCGGCTCCGACGACGCCTGCGTCCAACTCGCCGGAGCCCGTACCCTCGACGCGATCCACGAGCGGATCACCTCCTGGCGGGCGTCCCACCCCGACGCCGCGTGGATCGAGGCCGAGGCCTTCGACTACTCGGCGATCCCCGGCGGCCGCATGCCCACCGCTGCCGACCTCGACCCCGTCACCGGCGACACCCCCGCCCTCGTCCTCAGCTACGACGTCCACACCGCCTGGCTCAACACCGCGGCCCTGCGCGCGCTCGACGTCACCCGCGACCGCACCGACCTGCCCTTCGGCACCGCGGTCACCGAATCGGCGACCGGCGAACCCACCGGATTCGTCAAGGACTTCGCCGTCAAAGGGCTCTCCCGTGCGGGCCACCGCGCCCTGCGGGAGCTCGGCGTCCCCTGGGCGTCGCCGGACCGCCAGTACGGCAGGCTCGCCAAGAGCCTTGACGACGCCATCGCGTACGGCATCACCACCGTCGTCGAACCGCAGAACTCCCTCGACGACCTCACCCTCTTCGAGCGCGCCCGCGCCGAGGGCCGGCTCCGCTCCCGGATCGTCGCCGCGCTCTTCCACCCACGCGGCACCACCGACGCCGATCTGGACGAATTCGCCGTCACGGCCCGGAAGTTCGCCGACGACCGGCTGCGCGTCGGACCGCTCAAGCTCTACATCGACGACGTGGTGGAACCCCGTACGGCCGCGCTCCTGGAGCCGTACGCCGGCTGCGGCCACCACCGCGGCGACACCTTCTACCCGCCGGAGGAGTTCGCCGAACTGCTCACCGGCCTCGACGCGCGCGGCTTCCAGTGCTTCGTCCACGCCACCGGCGACCGCGGCATCCGTACGGTCCTCGACGCCGTCGCCCATGCCCGGGCCACCAACGGGCCGCGCGACGCCCGCCACCAGATCGTCCACGTCGAGTGCCTCGACCCGGCCGACACCCCGCGTTTCGCCGAACTCGGCGTCGTCGCCTGCATGCAGCCCCGCCATGCCGCACCGGACATCGCCGGACCGGGCCAGGACTGGGCGGAGAACATCGGCCCCGACCGCTGGCACAAGGCCTGGCCCCTGCGCAGCCTGCACGCCGCCGGCGCCGTTCTCGCCCTCTCCAGTGACTGGAACGTCGCCGAGATGGACCCTATGGCCGGCATCTACACCGCCGTCACCCGCCGCCCGCTGCACGGCGGGGGAGAGTCCTGGAGGCCCGAGGAGACGATCGACGTGGCGACCGCCGTCGAGGGCTACACCATGGGTTCGGCCTACGCCAACTTCCTTGAGGGGGAGCGGGGTTCGCTGACAGTCGGCAAGCTCGCCGACTTCGTCGTCCTCTCCCGTGACATCCTCCGGATCGACCCGGAGGAGATCCCGGGCACGGTGGCCGAGACCGTCGTGGTGGGCGGCGAGGTGGTCCACACGCGCGGTTGACTCACGCGTCCGTACGGGCGCGTGTACTGGCGTGCGTACTGGCGGCCCTCCCTCGGAAGGGGAGCCGCCAGTACGGCACTGGTCAGAGCCGGTCGAGGATCTTCTTCAGCTCGGTGATCTCGGCGGTCTGGGTCCGTACGACGTCGTCGGCGAGCTTCTTCGCGGCGGCGTCGCGGCCGTCCTTCTGCTCGGTCTTCGCCATCTCGACCGCGCCCTCGTGGTGGGCGATCATCAGCTCGGCGAACTTCCGGTCGAAGGCCTTGCCCTTGGCTGCCGCCAGATCCTTCATGTCCTGCTCGGACATCATCCCGGCCATGCCGTGGCCGCCGTGACCGGCGGCTTCGGGCTTGCCCCAGCCCTTGAGCCAGGACTTCATCCGCTGGATCTCCGGGTCCTGGGCCTTCTCGACGTCGGCGACGATCTTCTTGATGCCGGCGTCCTCGGCCCGGCCGTCGGCGAGCTTCGCCATCTCCAGGGCCTGCTCGTGGTGCGGGATCATCGCCTGCGCGAACGCCACGTCCGCGTCGTTGAACGCCGTGGCGTCGGAGGCGGCGGCCGACGGGGAGCCGGAGGCCGAGTGGCCCGTGCCGTGCGGTGTGTCGGCCGCGGAGCCGTTGTCGGCACCGCATGCGGAGAGCAGCAGGCCCGCGACGGCGACGGCGCCGGTCAGCGCGAGCTTCCGGGCGGTGGGGTTGTTGAAGGCACGCATATGAGACACCTCGTGTGCTGTGTGTGCTGTCGGAAAGGCTGAAGGGAGGCTTCTACGGGCAGCGCGAGGCGCCCGCGGTGGCGATTCGGCCTATATCCGCAGGACGGACAGCTGAGCGAGGTCGGGAGGTCTGCGCGGCGGGGCGTTCGGGGCGAGCACCGGCATGAGCCGGCCGAGCAGTCGGAGCAGCCAGTCGGGACGGCGCCCGAGGGCGGCGAGGACGAGCCGGGCGAGGGCCCAGACGCCGAGGACAGCCACGCAGAGCGTCGTCATGTCCATACTCATGCCGGAGTCGTTCATGCCGGAGTCATTCACGCCGGAGTCCGGCGACGGCGCGTGGTGCGCGGGGGCGGAGACATGCGTCATTCCGTCCGCCCCGGTGCCCGAGGCGCTCTCTGGATGGCCGACCGAGTGCATCACGAAGACGCCGAGGGAGAGCACGACGACGAGCAGCAGGTGCGCGAACGCGCCTCCCGCTTCCCTCCGGCTCTGTCCCACTCGTCCCGTACGCACGGCTCGAACCTCCCGCGGCGAGCCTACCCAACGGCCCCCAAGGCTTGCGCACCAGTCCGGGTCTACTCCGGAAGGTCGCCGCGCATCGCGGCGGCGAGCCGGAGGTGCGGGGCGGCCTCGGCGGGGCGGCCCTGCCGCTCCAGGGTGCGGCCGAGCATCAGGCGGGCGTAGTGCTCCACCGGGTCCCGGTCGAGAACGGCGCGGAGCTCGGTCTCGGCGCGGGAGAGCTGGGCGGAGTGGTAGTAGGCGCGGGCCAGCAGCAGGCGCTGGGCGGTCTGCTCCGGGTGCTCGGCGACCAGGCCGCGCAGGATGCGCGCCGCTGTCAGGTACTCCTTGGCCTCGAAGAACAGCTGGGCGCGGTCCCAGCGCTCGCCGGCCGTGCCGAACTCGTAGTACGTGTCGTTCACTCGCGCTCCCTCGTGGCATCCCTACCCTGACCACCCGGTAGGGGTGGCACTGTCTTCACCTCCGCCAACACCGCCGAATGATTGAACATTCCACTACTATTTTCGCGTGGAGACACGCCCACCTCGTCCCCGGACAGGAATAGGTTGAGCGTCATGAGCAATCTTGATCGTCAGGCCGACCTGACCGTCTGCGGCGGGCGGGGCTTCGTCGTCGCCGAGCCGGTCCGGGAACTCCTGAGCCCCCGCCACGTCCAGCTCGGCGAGTCGACCCAGGTCCGCCGCCTGCTCCCCAACCTCGGCCGCCGCATGGTCGGCGCCTGGGCATTCGTCGACCACTACGGCCCCGACGACATCGCGGACGAGCCCGGAATGCAGGTCCCGCCGCACCCGCACATGGGGCTCCAGACGGTGAGCTGGCTCCACGAGGGCGAGGTCCTGCACCGCGACAGCACGGGCAGCCTGGAGATGATCCGCCCCCGCGAGCTGGGCCTGATGACCTCGGGCCGGGCGATCTCCCACTCCGAGGAGAGCCCGAAGTCGCACGCGCGATTCCTCCACGGCGCCCAGCTCTGGGTGGCGCTCCCGGACGCGCACCGTAACGTCGAACCCCACTTCCAGCACCACGCGAACCTCCCGCGGGTCACCGCCCCCGGCCTCACGGCCACGGTCATCCTCGGCGACCTCGACGGCGCCACCTCGCCCGGCACCACCTACAGCCCCCTGATCGGCGTGGACCTCGCCCTGGCGGCGGGCACGGAGACGAACCTCCCGCTGGAACCGGACTTCGAGTACGCGGTCCTCGTGATGTCGGGCGAGGCCCACGTCGACGGTGTCCCGGTCCTCCCGGGCTCGATGCTCTACCTCGGCTGCGGCCGCACCGAACTCCCGCTGCGCGCGGCCTCGGACGCGGGCCTGATGCTCCTGGGCGGCGAGCCGTTCGAGGAGGAGATCGTCATGTTCTGGAACTGGATCGGACGGTCGCAGCAGGACATCGAAGAGGCCCGCGAGGCGTGGATGAACGGGACAAAGTTCGGCGAGGTGAAGGGGTACGACGGCGCTCCGCTTCCGGCCCCGGAACTGCCCGCGACGCCGCTGAAGGCGCGGGGAAGGGTGCGCTGACCACGGCAGCGCCGCGCGTTGCGCACGCGTCGTTCGGCGGATTCGGCATCTACCAGATGGGCGTCGACTCTCAGGACGGCACTCCATAGCGGGTGGCGATCGCGGCGGCGCGGTTGCGCAGGGAGGTGCGCAACCACTGCGGGGCCAGGGCTTCCGCGTTCGTGGCGAGCTGCCACAGCGCCCATTCGGCGTGTCTCGCATCCTGGAAGGTCACGTCCATCCGCAGCCAGCCGTCCGCGTCGGCTTCTTCGGCGCGGACGGCCAGCGCGGTGCCCACCAGGTCCTCCCGCCGCGCCGGATCCACCCGTACCAGCACGGCGACCTGGTCACCGCCGGTCCGGAACCGCGTGCTGCGTTCCTGCCAGGCCCGGTCCAGATCGACCCGGTACGCTCGCTGTGCGGGTTCGTCGAGTTCCTCGGCGGCCAGCACCCGGGACAGCCGGTAGGTGCGGTCCGCGCCCGACCTCGTGGCCAGCAAGTAGCCCTGATCGCGTACGGTCACCAGGCCGATCGGGTCCACCGTGCGCCACTTCGGGGTCTGGTCCACAGGCGCGTAGCGGATGCGCAGCTTGTGTCCGGCGAACACCGCGCGCCGGACCTCGGCCACGATGGTGTCGGGCACCTCCCCGCCGGCCACGCGGCGCGAGAGGAGGTCGGTCTCCGGGTCGATGAGCAAGCGCTGCGCGGCGCCGGCCGCGGTGTCCCGAAGGCCTTCGGGCAGCGCGTCAACCACCCTGAGCATGGCCGAAGCGAGCGCCGAGCCGAGACCGAATACCTGGGCGCCGCGCCGTGATCCGGCGATCAGCAGGGCCAGCGCCTCGTCGTGGTTCAGTCCGGTGAGCTCTGCCTGGAAACCGGGCAACAACGCGAAACCGCCGTGCCGGCCGCGTTCGGCGTAGACCGGGACACCGGCCGCGGACAGCGCCTCTATGTCGCGCAGCACGGTGCGGGTGGATACCTCCAGCTCGCGGGCCAGCGTGTCCGCCGTCAGCCGACCGCGCTGGCGCAGCAGTAGCACCAGTGAGACCAAGCGGTCGGCACGCATACGAGTACTTTAACGGAATACATGACTGAGGGTGTCGTGATTTGTTGGGAGGCTCGTTGACGCGACGTCAAAGCTGGCGGCTGCCGAGCCGGTGGACGTACGTACTCCCAACGAATCGAACGGAGCTCATGCGGCAATGGAACGAACTGCGGTCAACCCGGTGACGTGGTCGGTGGAGATGGGTTTCAACCAGGGGGAGGTCGTCTCCGGGCACACACGGACCCTGTACATCTCGGGGCAGACCGCGATGAGCGGCGACGGCAAGCCCCAGCATGACGGTGACATGGCGGCGCAGTTGACGCTGAGCATCGACAACCTGGAGGCCGTGCTCGGCGAGGCCGGCATGTCTCTCGCGAACCTCGTCCGGCTCAACGTCTACACGACCGACGTCGATCTGCTCTTCCAGCACTACGGCGTGCTGGCGGCGCGGTTGAGCGCCGCCGAGGTGGCGCCGACCTCCACGATGCTCGGGGTGACGCGACTGGCGATCCCCGGCCTGATGGTCGAGCTCGAGGGGACGGCCGTCGCGTGATGTGACCTCGTTGCCTCCGCTGCTCGTGCCGGTTGGACCGGCACGAGCAGCGAGCAGGTGGGTGATCCTAGACGACCCCTGCATCTTTGTGGCTTCTGCCAGTACGAGGGTCTGCCGGGGTGCGGGAAGACTGCCCACCAGTGGCCGCGGCGTCTCGGGCGTGGGGGCGTGCCGAGGCCGAGGGCATGACGGACGCACAGGGGAGGCAACACGATGAGCGGGCAGCAGTACGACGAGATCGGTGAGGCGTACGAGGGCTTCAAGTCCCTGCCGCTGGAGCACTACGCGGTGGTGCCCGGCTTCCTGGCCATGGTGGGGGACGTGCGCGGCAAGTCGGTACTCGACCTGGCCTCCGGTACCGGCTTCTACAGCAGGGAGTTCAGGCGGCGCGGCGCCGCGGACGTGCTCGGAATCGACATCTCCGGTGAAATGATCGCCGTGGCACAGCAGTTGGAGGAGAGGGATCCGCTGGGTGTGCGCTACGAGGTGGGCGACGTGTCCGAACTGCGGCCCCTCGAGCAGCGCTTCGACGTCGCCACCGCGGTCCAGCTGCTCAGCTACGCGGAGGACATCGCCACCACGGAGCGGATGTGCCGCAACGCGCACCGGAGTCTGAAGCCCGGCGGCGAGTTCTTCGTGCTCAACCAGTCGCCCGACTTCCGCTTCGACGGGCCGTCCCCGGAGAAGTACGGCTTCCGCAGCGAGCTCACCGGCGAGGAGGCCGAGACGGGACCGCAGGTCCGGATCACGGCACTCCTCGACCCGCCGATCTCGTTCGTCGCCAACCTCCCACGCCGCGAGGTCTACGAGAAGTGTCTACGGGCGGCCGGATTCAGCGAGGTGACCTGGGTCCCGCTGGAGGTGTCGGAGGCCGGCGTGCGCGAGTTCGGCGCGGACTTCTGGGCGGACTTCCGCGCCAACCCTCCGCTGGAGATGCTGCGCTGCCGCGCCTGACCACTGACCCCGACGGTGCGGTGGTCAGGGCCGGCTCGCGGGAACGGTGGCCTTGGCCACCAGCACGTCGCCGCTCGGCAGAGCCGCTGCGGTAGCGCCCGAGATGCCCGGGTTCAGGACATCCGTGCGCCGACGGTACGGACGAACTGGGACAGCACCTTGTCCGTCCAGACCTCGTGGCGCCTCTTCGCGGCCGCGAGGTTCTCGGCCGGCCCGGCGTCCGGGCCCGGCCCCGGCGCCAAACCGTCGGCATGGCTGGAGCCCGTCGTCTCGAAGAGGTACGGCCCCTGACGGCAGTGCACTTCGGTACCGCCCCCGACGGCGTCGATCGCGTAACAGCCCTCGGCACCCCAGGAGTTCGCGAGGTCGGTGAAGCCCTTCTCCGTGCCGTCCGTCCCCTTGTCCTCCTCGTACCTCTCGACTGTGAGCGAGGGGTCCGCCACCGCCGTCACGGTGACGGTCACCTTGCTGTTGGCCCAGGTCTCACCGCTCCCGTCGGGCAGTGCGAACCCGAACTCGCAGCCCCCGCGTGGCACATCGCCGGTGGTGCCCGGCGCGGTGTCGCCCAGCGGGTTCATCTGGAGGACCGTGACCTTCACCGGCTCCCGCTCGATGCTCTTCGCCTGCGGGAGAATCGCGCGGATCTCGGCGTCCGACATCAGGTCGCATGCGTCGGGCCACTGGGACAGTCGCACCGCGGAGCCCCGCTCCGGCTGGAGCCCGAGCCTGGCCCCGCCCGGTTGCGCCGATCCGAACTCGATCGGGGGCGGGGGCTTCTCCCCGCCGCAGCCGGCCGTCAACACCGCGCCCACCACGACGGCCAGGCACCGGACGCCCACGCGGACCGCCACGCTCTTCCTCTCCACGGTTCCTTGCCCCTGCTAGGCCGCGACGCGTTCGCCGTGCGGTTCGGCGACCATGATCCGGATGTGCGGCGGGGCGTACTTGCGCGCCTTGGTGACCATCTTCGCCAGCTCGAACTTGTGCCGCTGCACGGCGACATGGACCGGCGCGGGCATGGCCGGGTGCGGCTGCGCGACGACGGCGCCGGGCGGCAGGGCCGCACCGGAGCGCAGCCGCGCACCGATCAACGCGTCCTGGCTGTTGGGAGGTGTGGCCACGACGAACTCGCTGACGTCGGTCCACGGCAGCAGCACGTTGCCGATCCGTACGCCGGCCGCGTCGAACTGGAAGGCCGTCCGACGCTGTTCGAACCAGGAGATGATGAAGGGCAACGCCGCGACGATGACCACGCCGCCCTTCATGTCGAGTGCCCAGCCGAGCAGGAGCGCGAGGGCCACGACGCCGACGATCGACCCCCACAGGCCCGCCTGGTCCTGAGGGGAGAAGGGGTGGGTGACCCGGTAGCGCTCCCATCGCGCGCTCCGACGGGTGGGCTGGGCTCCGGGTGACTGGTTCATGTGCGACAAGGCGCGGTGTCCTTCCTTGATGACGGCCGCCGTCGCGTGACCCGCACGGCGCGAGGGCATGACGTGGGGACCCTCTCGCGAGACGATGCAACGGCGATGAAATCCTGCTGAAGCGAGCGGTCGAGCGTGCCCGGCACTGACCGGCCCGGTGCGCGCCGGAGGAAGCGGGAGAGCTACGGGGGCATGGGCGGCATGGGTGGCGTGGGGGAATCGGGGATCGGTGTGGATCCGGAGGCGGAGCTGCGGATCGACCTCCTCGGCCCGGTCGGAGTCCGCCGCGGCGACACGGTGCTCGACATCGGGCCCGTACGGCGCCAGGCGGTCCTCGCCGCCCTGGTCCTGCGTACGGGGACATTGATCACCCGCCGGCAGCTGCTCGACGACGTGTGGGGAACCGAGCCACCGGGCACGGGGCACCGGGTCCTCCCGAGCTATGTCTATCCGCTGCGCAAGACGCTGGACGCTCCGGGCACCGGACCCGGGCAGTCGGTGATCCGTGGCGAGCGCGGGGGCTACCGCTTCGTGCCCGGCAGGGCGCGGACGGACACGGACGAGCTGGCCGCCGAGGCCATGCGGGCGAAGGCCGCCCACGGCATCTCCGCCGTCCTCGACCACTGCACCCGGGCGCTGGACCTGTTCCGCGGTGAGCCGCTGCCCGGCCTGCCGGGCCCGTTCGCCGAGGCCGAGCGGCAGCGCCTGGCCGAGCAACGGCGCACGCTGCACCAGGAGCGGGTGCGGTGCCTGGTGCTGCTCGGTCGCCACCCGGACGCCCTGGACGCCCTGGCGGCCGCCGCCCTGTCCCAGCCGTACGACGAGGCGCTCGCCGCCCTGCGCATGCGGGCGCTGTACGGCAGCGGCCGGCAGGCGGAGGCGCTCACCTTCTACCGGGAGACGCGCGCCCGGCTCCTCGACGAGCTGGGAGTGGAGCCCGGCGAGGACCTACGCCGAACCCACCAGGCCGTCCTCCGCCGCGACGCCGCCCTACTACTCGGCGAGGCCCCCCGCCCGCCCGAGTTGGGGCGGGGCACCCGGGCGTCCGACTCGGGCCAGGGAACCCGGGAGCCCGGGCAGGGGAGCCGGGCGTCCGTGGCCGGGCAGGGGAGCTGGCCGTCCGAGGTCGCCCAGGCGACCCTGCCGCCCGGGCAGGGCACCCAGCCGCCCGGGGCGGGCCAGGGGACCCGGGCGCCCGAGGTCGGGCCGGCGACCCAGGTGCCCGGGCAGGTAACCCGGCCCTCCGAGGCTGGGCAGGGCACCCTGCCGCCCGGGTCCGGGCAGGACAACCAGCCGCCAGGGGCGGCGCAGGGGACCCGGTCGCCCGAGGTCGGGCAGGCGATCCGGTTGCCCGGGCAGGTGACCCCGCCCGCCGAGGCCGCGCAGGAGACCCGGCCGCCCGAGGCCCGGTCCGCTGGCGTGCGGGCTCGGCGGCCGCGCGTCGACCTGCCCGGGGATACCGCGTGCCTCGTCGGCCGGGAGGCCGAACTCGCCCTGCTCACCGCGCCGGTGGCGGACGGTGCCGTGTCCGTGGCGGCGGTGGACGGGACGGCGGGCGTCGGGAAGACCGCGTTGGTCGTACGTGCCGGCTGGACGCTCCACGACCAGTACCCGGACGGCTGTCTGTTCGTAGACCTGCGCACCCATGGCCGCGCTCACGAGAGCATCGGGCCGCAACGGGCCCTGCGCCGGCTCCTGCGCGCGGTCGGGAGCGCCGACGGCGACCTCCCGGACGAACTGGACGAGCTGGTCACCGCCTGGCGTGCGGCGACCAGTTCGCTACGCCTCCTGCTCGTCGTCGACGACGCCCGCAGCGCGGAACAGGTGCGCCCCCTGCTGCCCGCGGGGCCGGGCAGCAGGGTCCTGGTGGCGGGCCGCCGGCGGCTGCCGGAGCTCGACGCCGACGTGCGGCTCACGGTGGAGCCCCTCGCGACGGGACCGGCGGTCGATCTGCTCCGGCAACTCCTCGGCGAGGAACGCGCGGACCGCGAGCCGGACGCCGCGCGCGAACTCGCCCGGCGCTGCGGCGGACTGCCGCTGGCGCTGCGGATCACCGGCGCCCGGCTGCAGCACCGCCCTTCCTGGACGATGGCCCACCTCGTGGGCCGGATGACGGACGGCGCGCGCAGCCTCGGCGAACTGAGGGCCGGAGACCGCAGCGTGGAGGCCGCGTTCCGGCTGTCGTACGACCAGCTGCCGTCCGAACTCCAGCGGGGCTTCCGTACGTTGGGACTGGCGCCGACCTCCACCTTTGACGGCCTCACCCCGGCCGTCATGCTGGGCTGCGCCCGCGAGGACGCCGAGGAGCTGCTGGAGCGCCTGGTCGACGCGAGCCTCCTTGAGCAGCCGCAGCCCGGCCGCTACCGCGCGCACGACCTGGTCAGGGCCCACGCGAGGCGGCTCGCCGAGGCGGCGCCCGAGGAGGCCGCCGCCGACCGCGCGGCCGTCCTGCACCTCTACACAGCCGCGGGCCGCATCGCCAGCGACTGGGGCCCCGAGGGCTTCCCGACCGGCCCCGACGTCAAGGGCGCGCCCTTCACCGAGTGGCGGGCCGCCGCCGCGTGGCTGGACGCCGCCGGCGGAGAGCCGGCCGACGTGGTGGCGTACGCGGTCGCCGCGGGGGAGTACGACCACGCCTGCTGGGTCGCCGAGGGCCTGGTCGACCACCTGGTCCGCCAGGGCCGCTACCACGAGTGCCGGGCCGCGCTTGAACTGGTGCTCCCGTACGCCGAGTTGACCGCCGACCGGCGGATGCCCGCCACCCTGCGCAACTGTCTCGGCATGACCGACATCTACCAGGGGCGGTTCCGGCAGGCGCACGCCTGGTTCACCGACGCACTGCGCTGCGGCCTGAGCCAGGGCGATCCGCGGGACCAGGCCCGGGCGACCGCCGGAATGGGGGCCGCGGAATGGCCCCTGGGCCGTACCGAGGAGGCGGTCGCCCATCTGAGCGAGGCGGTGGAGCAGGCGGCCCGCCTTGACGACCACTGGCTGGCCGGGATGGCGACCTGCAATCTCGGCGCGATCCACGGCCAACAGGGGCGCCACAACCAGGCGCTGGAGCATTACGACACGGCTCTCGCCTCCGCCGAGAAGAACGGCCGCCCCAGAATGATCGCGAAGATGCTGTGCTTCGCGGCCGACTCGCGGGCGGCCCTCGGTCGGCACGCCGAGGCGGCGGACCTGTTGCGGCGGGCGGCCGGACTGGCCCGTGAGGCGGGCGACACGGAGCTGCGCGCGGTGACTCTGTCCCGGCTCGGAGCCGTGGAACACGGCCAGGGCCGTCCGGACCTGGCCGTCGACATCCACCGGGAGGCCCTGTCCGCGCTCACCGAGCGCACGAGCACGTGGCTCGAGATGGAGGTCCGCGTCCGCCTGGGCCAGAGCTACGCCGCGGTGGGCCGTCGAGCCGAGGCGCGGGACGAGTTCCGCACCGCGCTCTCCCTGCCCGGAGCCGTCGACCACCTCCAGGCGTACGAGAGGGCACGCGACGGCCTGAACGGCTGCTGACACACTCAGTCGTTCGTGCCGCTCAGCAGCCCCCGCCGCGGGTGGGGGCTCCGATGCCGATCTGCAGCGTCGTCGGCGCGGCGCAGCAGCCGCCGCCGTCGCCCGCCTGCTCGGTCCCCGGCTCGTCGAAGAGGCCCGTGCCGCCGCAGACGCCGGTCTCCGGCAGCCTCAGTTCGACGCGCTCGGCCGCCTCCCGGTCGCCCGCGAGGGCCGCGGCGATCGAGCGGACCTGCTCGTACCCGGTCATCGCCAGGAACGTCGGGGCCCGGCCGCCTCGGCGTGACCGTCGCCGTGCGGCCGGCGCCGGAGGGAGCGGTCCGTCATGCCGCGACGGGGCGGTCCGTGATGCCCCCGCGGGCGCGGTCCGTCATGCCGCCGCGGGCGCCTTGGGGCGGGCGAAGACGACCGCCACCAGCGCCAGGCCCAGCGCCGCTCCCACGAGCTGCACGCCGATGAACGCGGGCACGGAGGCCGGGGCGATGCCCGCGAAGGTGTCCGTGAAGGCGCGGCCGATCGTCACGGCCGGGTTGGCGAAGGACGTGGACGAGGTGAACCAGTAGGCGGAGCCGATGTACGCGGCGACGGCGACCGGCGCGAAGCGGAGCCGGTCCGTGCGGCCCAGGCCGAAGATCAGCAGGATCAGGCCGGCGGTCGCGACGACCTCGCCAAGGAGCAGGTTCCCGGCCGAGCGCTCGTGCGTGGACCACGCCACCAGCGGTTCGCCGAACATCGCGTCCGCCAGGATCGCGCCCGCGATGGCGCCGGCGATCTGCGAGGGGACGTACGCGGCGAGTTCGCGGGCGTTGACGCCTGAGCCGCCCCGCCGGGCGGTCCACCACTCGGCCAGCGTGACCGCCGGATTGAAGTGGGCGCCGGAGACCGGCCCGAGGAGGGCGATCAGCACGCCGAGGCCGAAGACGGTGGCGGTGGAGTTGGCCAGCAGCTGCAGGGCCACGTCGTCCGTGAGGTTCGTGGCCTGGATGCCGGAGCCGACGACGATCGCCACGAGCGCGGCGGTGCCGACGAGTTCGGCGGCGGCGCGGGCGACCAGGGGGGTACGGGACAGGGTGGCGCCGGGGGCGGGCGGCCGGGGCTCGTCGGCGGGTATGGGCAGGTCGACGGGCTGGGTCGCGGTCAAGGCAGTGACTCCTGGAAGGTTAGGGGCAGGACCGCTTGGTGTCGGCCTCGGCGGTGGCGCGCGCGGTCTCGGCGAGCTCGGCGAACCGGCCCGCGAGGCCCGCGATGACGTCCGGGCGCAGGCGGTAGTACGTGAACCGTCCGCAGGGCTCCGTGTCGACGAGACCGGCCTCGCGCAGCACCTTCAGGTGGTTGGAGAGGTTCGTCTGCCGGGCACCCGTCTCCTCCACGAGATGGGTGGTGCAGAGCGTCTCCCGGGCGAGGAGGGTCACGATCCGGAGCCTGAGCGGGTCGGCCAGTACCCGCAGCAGATCAGTCTCGACTGACGTCATCATGGACTGATACTGTCACATCAGCCGAGGCTGACGCCAGGGCTTCCGCACCGCAGGCCGATCCACCTCATCGAGGGAAGAACCGATGTCCTCCGCTCCCGCCGCCTCCGTCCTCTTCGTCTGCGTCCACAACGCGGGCCGCTCCCAGATGGCCGCCGGCTTCCTCCGCCATCTCGCCGGGGACCGCGTCGAGGTCCGCTCCGCGGGCTCGCTCCCCGGCGACCAGGTCAACCCGGCCGCCGTCGAGGCGATGAGCGAGATCGGGATCGACATCTCCGACCAGCGGCCGAAGGTACTGACGACCGAGGCCGTCCAGGCCTCGGACTACGTGATCACCATGGGCTGCGGCGACGCCTGCCCGGTCTTCCCGGGCAAGAAGTACCTCGACTGGGCGCTGGAGGACCCGGCGGGCCAGGGCGTCGAGGCCGTCCGCCCGATCCGGGACGAGATCAAGGGCCTCATCGAGGGCCTCGTCGCCGAGATCGACGCACAGCGGAAGGCGTGAACGCGAACCCCGTCCCTACGCGCCTCGTGTGAGGCTCAGGCGCCGATGTACGTCGCGAGGTGCTCGCCGGTGAGGGTGGAGCGGTCCGCGACGAGCTTGGCGGGGGTGCCCTCGAAGACGACCTGACCGCCGTCGTGACCGGCGCCCGGGCCGAGGTCGATGATCCAGTCCGCGTGCGCCATGACCGCCTGGTGGTGCTCGATGACGATCACCGACTTGCCGGAGTCGACGAGCCGGTCGAGCAGGCCGAGCAGATGCTCGACGTCGGCGAGGTGGAGACCCGTGGTCGGCTCGTCCAACACGTAGACGCCGCCCTTCTCGGCCATGTGGGTGGCCAGCTTCAGCCGCTGCCGCTCACCGCCGGACAGCGTCGTGAGCGGCTGCCCGAGGGTGAGGTAGCCGAGCCCCACGTCGGCGAGGCGCTGAAGGATCTTGTGCGCGGCCGGCGTGTGCGCCTCACCGGCACCGAAGAACTCCTCGGCCTCTTCCACCGACATCGCGAGCACCTCGCTGATGTCCCGGCCCCCGAGGTGGTACTCAAGCACCGACGCCAGGAACCGCTTCCCCTCGCACTCCTCGCAGGGCGTCGCGACGCCCGCCATCATCGCCAGATCGGTGTAGATGACGCCGGCCCCGTTACACGTGGGGCACGCGCCCTCGGAGTTGGCGCTGAACAGCGCCGGCTTCACGCCGTTGACCTTCGCGAACGCCTTACGGATCGGCTCCAGGAGACCCGTGTACGTGGCCGGGTTGCTCCGCCGCGAGCCCCGGATCGGGCTCTGATCGACCGCCACCACACCTTCGGCGGCGGGGATCGAGCCGTGGACCAGCGAGCTCTTGCCCGAGCCGGCGACCCCGGTGACGACCGTAAGGACGCCGAGCGGGATGTCGACATCGACGTTCCGCAGGTTGTTCGCCGTCGCGCCGCGGATCTCCAGCGTGCCGGAGGGCGTGCGCACCGACTCCTTGAGGGAGGCCCGGTCGTCGAAGTGCCGCCCCGTGACGGTGCCGCCGGACCGCAGCCCCTCGACGGTGCCCTCGAAGCAGACGGTGCCACCCCCCGTACCGGCGCCGGGGCCGAGGTCGACGACGTGGTCGGCGATCGCGATGGTCTCCGGCTTGTGCTCCACGACGAGCACCGTGTTGCCCTTGTCCCGCAGCCGCAGCAGCAGGCTGTTCATCCGCTGGATGTCGTGCGGGTGCAGGCCGATGGTCGGCTCGTCGAAGACGTACGTGATGTCGGTGAGCGGGGAGCCGAGGTGGCGGATCATCTTGACGCGCTGTGCCTCGCCGCCCGACAGCGTGCCCGCCGGCCGGTCCAGCGAGAGGTAGCCGAGGCCGATCTCCACGAACGAGTCGAGGGTGTGCTGGAGCGAGGCGAGCAGCGGCGCCACCGACGGCTCCTTGAGGCCGCGGACCCAGGCGGCCAGGTCGCTGATCTGCATCGCGCACGCGTCGGCGATGCTGATCCGCTTGATCTTCGACGACCGGGCGCCCTCGCTGAGCCGGGTGCCGTCGCACTCGGGGCAGGTGGTGAACGTGACCGCCCGCTCCACGAACGCCCGGATGTGCGGCTGCATCGCCTCCTTGTCCTTGGACAGGAACGACTTCTGGATCTTGGGGATCAGGCCCTCGTACGTGAGGTTGACGCCGTTGACCTTCACCTTGGTCGGCTCACGGTAGAGGAAGTCGTGCATCTCCTTCTTGGTGAACCGGCGGATCGGCTTGTTCGGGTCGAGGAAGCCCGACTCGGCGTAGATCCCCACGGTCCACACGTTGTCGGACTTCCAGCCGGGGATGGTGAACGCGCCCTCGGCAATCGACTTGGAGTCGTCGTAGAGCTGGGTGAGATCGATGTCGGAGACCTTGCCGCGGCCCTCGCAGTGCGTGCACATGCCGCCGGTGCGCTGGAACGTCGCCTTCTCCGCCTTGGTCCTGTTGCCGCGCTCGACGGTGATCGCACCGCTCGCCCGGACCGAGGCGACATTGAAGGAGTAGGCGCTCGGCGGGCCGATGTGGGGCTTGCCGAGCCGGCTGAAGAGGATGCGCAGCATCGCGTTGGCGTCGGTGGCGGTGCCGACCGTGGAGCGGGGGTCGGAGCCCATCCGCTGCTGGTCGACGCTGATCACCGTGGTCAGGCCCTCCAGCACGTCGACGTCGGGCCGTGCCAGCGTGGGCATGAAGCCCTGGACGAAGGCGCTGTAGGTCTCGTTGATCAGCCGCTGCGATTCCGCGGCGATCGTGTCGAAAACCAGCGAGCTCTTGCCCGAGCCGGAGACACCGGTGAACACCGTCAGCCGGCGCTTGGGGATCTCGACGCTGACATCCTTGAGGTTGTTCTCGCGCGCGCCGTGCACGCGGATCACATCGTGGCTGTCGGCACCGTGCGACGCGGGCGGCTGCGCGCCCTTCCTCGTGGCCATGCTGATCGTCTCTCCATCTGTGGGGCGGGGCCGCCTGCGCGGTCTCCGTCGGTGCCGTTCTACTTCGTCCTACAGCGTCGGCGTGTTCGGCGGCAACGGTCTGCCGCCGAGGCGCCCGGGCTCGTCGGCCGGCTCAGCGGTCCTGAAGAAGTCCGAGGACGTTGCCGTCGGGGTCGGTGACCGTGGCCACGAGCCGGCCGCCACCCACATCGTGGGCCGGCTCCTTCACGGTGGCCCCGGCGGCCGTCACCTCGGCGAGCTTCGCCTCGATGTCCGGGACGTGCCAGTAGGCGACCGGCGAGGTCATGCCCTGCGGTCCACCGCCCGGCACGAGCCCGATGTGCTGGCCCGCGGCCTCGAAGCCGACGTAGTAGTCCCCGTCGGCCTGGGGCTGTACGCCGAGGAGGGCGGCGTACATCGCCTTGGCCTTGGCCAGGTCGGACACGGGGTGGAGCACGGTCTTGATTCCCTGCGTGGACGTGCCGGTCATGATCACTCCTGAGGTCGGGGGTCCGCACGGACCCGGTGGGCCATGGAGGCCGACCGCCGGGGCGAGCCCGGATTCGGGGGGCCGGGCCGGTCGGCGCGGCCCCGTCGGACCTCCATGGCAGCCACGCTACGTGCGGCTCCGGCCGGGCGCTTCTCGATTCCTGACCGGTCCGCGCTCCGGCGGAGCTATGAGCCGGCGGGCCCGCGGAGCCATGAGCCGACGGCCCGCGGAGCTATGAGCCGGAGGGACGGTCACGCGGGCCGAAGTCGGCCCACAGCTCCTCGGAGTCGTGCACCTCACCGGTCGGCTCCATGCCCAGGGACCTCGCGATCCCGGCCGATGCCCGGTGCCCGGGATGCACATGGGCGACGAACCCCGAGACCCCCTGGGTGCGCAGCCAGAGCGCCATGGTGGAGGCCCCTTCCTTGCCGTAGCCGTCACCCTGGAAGTCGTGGCCGACGACCCACGCGAGCTCTGCTTCGACGCGGTCGGGGCGGGGCCGGTAGAGCGTCGCCTGCACCGTGCCGGCCAGCCTGCCGTCGGCGCGGATGCGGAGCATCCAATTCAGCCAACCGTGCCGGCCGTCGGGTGACTGGCCGACGATCTGCCGCCGGTACCGCTGCTCCAGTTCGTCCCGGGTGGGGGGAGCGCCCCCGATCCACGTGTGCAAACGCACGTCGTTGAGGATTTCCGCAGCTTCTTCAGCGTGCGCGATCGTTAACGGTTCCAGCTGCAAACGCGGTCCCTGTAGCGGGGCGGCGCTCGGCCAGGAATTTGTCTCGGACATGCACGTGATCATAGCCCCGGGTGTCCAGTGTGCGTATCCCGGCCACTTACTAAGCCATTTCCCCAAAGGCCCTCTGGGGGAACGGAGTTGCCCCTGCTAGCTTAATTGATCGTTGCACCGAGCACCGATCATGGGCATCTTGCCCGAAACGGAGGCATACGGATGGCGCACGAAACAGAGACCAGCAACACCACCAACCCCGACCTGGCACTCGACGTCGAATTGGACGCGGCGGCGCTGGAAGCCGCACTTCCGACGCTGACCGAAAAACTCGGCATTCTGGCCGCGGATCTCTCCGTGGACGAGCGTGCCGTGCTCAGCTCCATCGTGACCTCGGCCGCCCTGCACCTCGAGGAGCTGCAGAAGGTCGACGCGGAGGGGCTGTACATCTTCGCGAAGCCGATCTCGGCGGCTGCCACGCCGGAGATCCGGATGGGCCTCATCGGCCTTCCCGGCGAGCTGGGATTCGTCGAAGAGTAAGACCTCGTCGGCGTACGAGTGAGTACGCGCAAGCACTGTCGGTAAGTACCGGAGAAAAGTCAGGGGATCAAAGGATGGCGTCTGCGGAGGAAGCTTCGGCATTGGTGCAGCGGTTGTCTCAGCTGTCGACGGATCTGACCGCCGCAGAACGGGAGAACCTGAAATTTCTCCTGAGCATGGCCGCTGGCGGTGTGCTCAGCGGCCATGCTCAACAAATTTCGGATGACTTACGGGAGAGCGCTCTCGGAACCGCGCAGCATTCGCTGCCGAAACTCCTCGCCGGGGCGCGCGAGAAATTCCCGACCGGAATCGTCTTCTACGGCCGGGGCCCCTTCCTCTCCGACGAGGACCTCGCCGCACTGGACCGGGAATCGCGGTCCAGCCGGGCCGGCGCCGACCGGTTCCTCGACCACTACGTGGTCTCCGGCGCCCCCGTGGCCAGGGAGATCTCGCTCTCCCCGGCGATCCACACGTTCCTCACCGAGAACGTCGGAGCCATCACCCCGACGCGCAGGGCGAATTACCTGTACTACGACGAGCCCGGACTCGGTATCGATCCGCACGTCGACAAGGACGAGTTCTCGCTGAACATCCTCACCATGCTCGAGCACCGGTCGGGCAGCGAGGGACGGTCCGAACTCATCCTTCATCCGCCGGACCAGGAGGCGGTGCACCTCCATCTGAAGGCGGGGGAGTCCCTGGTCTTCTTCGCGGACAGTGTCACGCACCAGCGCACCAGGACCGTCGCGGACGAGCAGATCCGCCTGGTGTCCTTCGGCTACCGCACCCTTGGGGGAACACATGAGTGACATGTCGACCATGGGCCGACGCCTCGCCGGTCTGCACCAGGGGCTCACGCCCGCCGAACAGGCCAACCTCAAGCTGATCCTGGGGCTTTCGGCCGGACGCCTGGTCGCCGCGAGCGAGGCCGAGGCCGCGCCGGGCCGCGAAGCCGTGACCGACGCGCTGGAGATCCTCTGCCCCTACGACGTGGAGGACCCGCGCGGGGTGCAGTACCGGGGACGCCCCGACTTCCTCACCGACGAACTGCTGACGGCCCTGATCGAGGAGTCCGGGAGGGTCGGGGAGACCGCGATCCCGTTCGACGAGCACTACCTCGGCATGGGCGGCCCCGTCGCCAACCGCGTGGCGACCAGCCGGGAACTGGCCGACCTGGTGGCCTCGGTCGTACCGAAGGCGGAGTCGACCGGTGTGGCGAGCTATCTGTTCTACCGCGACGCCGGCCAGGGCATCATCCCGCACATCGACACCGACATCTTCTCCCTCAACGTGCTGATGATGCTCGCGCACGAGATCCCCCCGGGGACACCGGAGCCGTCCGCGCTGCACATGCACTACGCCAACGGCAGCAAGGAGCGGTTCCAACTGGAACCGGGCGAGGTCGTCATCTTCCTGGCCGGCACGCAGGCGCACAGCCGTACGCCCATCCGGCAGGACGAGCGGGTCTCCATCCTCACGCTCGGCTTCATGCCCGAGGGCGCGCCGCTGGAGAACTACAAGCGATGACCGTCGCCCTCGGAATCCACTGCGGACACGAGTCCTCCTGCGCCGTCGTCCAGGACGGTGTTCTGCTGGCCGCGATCCAGCAGGAGCGGATCAGCCGACGCAAGTACGACGGCCAGGAGGCGCTGTCCAACAGGCTCCCGGTCCGGGAGACACTCGCCGCGGCCGGCCTGACCCTCGACGACGTCGACGTGATCGTCAGCTCCTTCCAGGCCGCGGGCCCTTCGGGAGTCGGCCTGCAACGGCCCCTGGTCTCCACCTCGTTCGACCTCTTCGACCCGTTCGACGCCCGCCACCAGGTGGTCTCCCACCACCTGGCGCACGCGGCATCGGCCCTCTATCCGTCGGGTTTCCCGGAAGCGACGGTGCTCGTCTCCGACAGCGCGGGCACCTCGTCGCGCGACGGCGCGGACTTCTACGTCCCGTTCGGAGAGTTCTTCCGCACCTACTACAGCGACTACGACAGCGACGACGACAGCGAGGCGTCGTCCTCGAAGATCTTCACCGAGATGCGCTCGATGTACGCGTTTCGCCAGGGGCGGTTCGAGCTCCTTGAGCGGGCGTTCAGCGAACCGCACAACCAGCCCGACGTCTTCGTACAGAGCGAGGCCAGCCTCTACGACAACGTCGCCCGGTTCCTGTTCCGCAAGGAGCACGCGCACGGCCAGCTCATGGCGCTCGCCGCGCTCCCCTTCGACGGGCCCGGCCGGCTGACCGCCGACGACATCCTCACCGAGGGCCCCAGGCCGCGGCTGCGCAACGGATGGCAACTCCTGGAGGCGACGGCCGACATCACCAAGAGCGCCGACGTCGCGCACGCGACGCAGGAGGCGTTCAGCCGGCTCGTCGTCAGCCACGCCGCGCACGCCGTCGGTCTCAGCGGGCTTCCGGACCTGTGCTGCGCGGGCGGAATCTTCCTGAACCTCTCCGGGAACACCGCCATCAGCGCTCTGCCGCAGGTGCGGGACCTGTACGTGCCGTCGTGTCCGCACGACGCGGGCATCTCCGTCGGCGCCGCCTACCTCGGCTGGGCGCGCACCTCGCCGGCCCTGCCCGCGGGTTCGACGAAGGTCACCTCCGACTTCCTGGGGCGCTCCGCCGAACCGGTCACGCCCCAGGAGGCGGAGGCCCAGAACTACGCCGCCTCCGCCGTCTCCGCGACGGCGGACCTGAGCCGGCGGGCCGCTCAGGCACTGCTCGACGGGGCGGTCGTGGTCCGGTACGCGGGACGGGCCGAGTTCGGCCCACGAGCCCTCGGCAACAGGTCGATCCTCTGCCACCCGGTCGCCTGCCACGACGCCAAGTCCAAGCTGAACGGGATCAAGAAGAGGCAGCCGTGGCGACCGGTCGCCCCGATGGTGCGGATCGAGGACCTGGAGACGTACTTCATCGGGCCCGGCGAAGCACCGTTCATGAACTACGACTTCACGGTGCGCGAGCACCACCGCGCGGTGCTGAAGGAGATCGTGCACGACGACGGGTCGGCGCGCGTGCAGACGGTGACGGCCGAGGACAACCCGGCCATCCACGCGATCCTCACGCACATCGCGGAGTCGGGACAGATTCCGGTCCTGGTCAACACCTCGCTCAACGGGCCCGCCCAGCCGATCATCGAGTCCGCACACGATGCGCTGATCTTCTCCCGGCACCCGGACATCGGCTACCTGCTCACCGAGGACGGCCTGTTCGCCTCTCCCGCACCCGAGAAGATCCCCGTCCGGCGCGCGGACGCGACCGTGATGGCCGTGTTCGGGACGGCGGAGAACACCCAGTACGTGCTGAGCAGCGGGAACACCGCAGTGCCGGTCGGCCGGGACCTGTTCGTGGCCCTGCTGGAGCAGGGATCCGTCCTGACCGACAGCACGGCGGCCGACGTCGTCGAGTGTCTGCGGGCGGGCGTACTGACCGAAGCCTGGGAGAACACCCCAGAACGGATGACCGAGAACGGATGACCACCACCACCGAACCACTGGGGAAGAGCGACTCGCCGGCAGTGTCGCTGCCCGTGGCGAACTTCCTCTCGTTCTTCGCCATCGCCGCCGTCGAGTTCTCGGTGCCTTTCGTCGCCGTCGACGCTCTCGGCGCCAACGCGACGATCGTCGCGCTGCTCGGCATCTGCCGCTTCGCCCCGCAGGTCCTGCTCGCCGGCCCGGCGGCCCGCCTCGTCGAACGGTTCGACCAGCGTTCCGTCATGATCGGCTCCGAGCTGCTGCGCGTGGCGGCCTTCGCACTCGCGGCGCTCGGACTCGCCTTCGCGCCCGGCGTGGCGCTCGCCGTCTTCTGTCTGGCGAACATCTCGCTGGCCTGCGGCTCCATCCTGACCGCGGTCTCGACGCAGGTGCTGATCCCGCGGGTCTTCGCCGACGCCGCCCTGCCGAAGATCTACTCGCGCCTCGGCATGGCCGAGTCGTCGGCCGACGCGGCGGCGCCCTTCATGACCGGTCTCGGGCTCGCCGCCTTCGGCCTGGCGCCCACGTTCGGCACGGCCGCGGCGCTGGCCCTGGGCGCGTGCGGCCTGCTGTCCCGCATCCCGCGGGTACGGGTGGTGTCCGGCGAGGCGTCCGGTGCCGCATCCGGCCAGGAGGACGGGGAACCGGACGCCACGGATCCCGGCGGATCGGACAAGGCCGCTCCCGCGAAGAAGAGCACGTTGCGCGCCGGACTGGCCGTCAACTTCCGTACACCGGCGCTCCGCACCGTCACCGTCTGGTCCCTGTCGTACAACTTCGGGCAGTGTGTCATCGAGGCCGTCCTGCTGATCACGCTGCTCGAAACCTCACCGCTGTCGGCGGCGACCTTCGGCGTCATCCGCAGTTGCTCCGTGCTGTTCGCCGTTCTCGGTTCCTACGTCGCCGAACGGCTCCCGCGGGCGCTGCGCACCGGATTCGGGACCTCGCTGTTCGGGTGCGGGGCGGTCGGCGCGTACACGGTGATCGGCGTGGGAGCGTATCTGGGCGGCACCGGGGGGCTGTTGCTCGTGCTCGCGGGCTTCGTCATCGACGAGTTCTGCTCGGGTGTCGTCATGGTCCGGGTCCAGACGTTCCGCGCCCGGGCCATCACCGACGTGGAACGGCCCATGGCCACCGCCTCCTACCGCGCCGCGAACCTCACGGCGGTGCCCGTCGGGCTCGCGGTCGGCGGCGTCGCGGGCGTCCTGATGAGCTCAGCCACCCTGATGCTGGCCATCGGGCTCCTCATGATCGTCCCGGCCCTCCTGATCTGGTCCCGGCCGGTACGGGAGTCCGAGCCCGCCCTGGCCGCCTAGGTCGGGATGTCGAGGACCGTGAGGAACGCGGTCGCGGCGGGCGTGCGGGTGGCGCTGCTCCAGACGACGTACTCGACGCGGGTCGGCGCGTCCGTGACCTCGATCGTGGTCACGCCGGTGAGCTGGGGCACGTAGGCGGCGGGGAGCAGGGCGATGGCGAGGCCCTCCCCGACCAGGCGGGCCATGAAGAGGTCCGCGGTGGTGACCTCGAAGGCGACGTCGCGGCTGAGACCGGCGGCCGAGAAGGCCAGGTCGGACTGGACGCGCCCGGCCGTCCCGGCCGGCAGGTCCACGAACACCTCGGTGGAGAGCGTACGGAGGGCGACGGACGGTGCGCCGGCGAGCGGATGGTCCGGCGCGACCACGGCGACGAGCCGGTCACGGGCGAGTTCGTGGGCGGCGACACCGCGAGGCCGCGCCGTGGTCGGCAGCCCGAGGAACGCCACGTCGAGGGTGCCCTGCCCGACCTGCTCGGCGAGTTCCTCGCTCGCGCCCACCCGCAGGCCGATGCGCACGTGCGGGTACCGCCCGCGGAACTCGCGCAGCGCGCCCGGGACATCGACCGCGGCGACGGTCGGGATGAGGCCCACGGCGAGCCGTCCGCGTACCTCTCCGACAGCCGCGGCGACCTCGGCGGCGGCGCGGTCGGCGGCGTCCAGGCACTGGCGGGCGGCGGGGAGGAACGCGGCTCCGGCCGGGGTCAGCCGCACCCGGCGGCTGGTGCGGTCGAAGAGTCGCGCGCCCAGTTCGCGTTCCAGGCGCGCGATCTGGTGGCTGAGGGCCGACTGGACGACCAGACAGCGCTCGGCGGCTCGGGTGAAGCTGTTCGTCTCGGCGACGGCGACGACGTACCGCATCTGCTGAAGGTCCATGGATCCATCGTGAATCGAGATCGATCACGTGACAAGCATGTGTTGGACTCATTGATCGCCGCCGACTGAGACTGCGGACATGACAAGTCCAGTCGCATCGAGGGTTCTCCTGACGGCGCTCGCTCCCGTGTCGTGGGGCACGTTCTACGTCGTCACCACCGAGCTTCTCCCGCCGGGGCACCCCCTGTTCGCGGGTCTCCTGCGCGCGTTGCCCGCCGGTCTGATCGCGCTGGCGATCGGCCGGACGCTGCCGCGCGGAGCGTGGTGGGGGAAGGCCGCTGCGCTCGGCGTGCTGAACATCGGGCTGCTCTTCCCGCTGCTGACCGTCGCGGCAGAGCGCCTGCCGGGAGGCGTGGCCGCCACGCTGGCGGCGGCCCAGCCGCTCGTCGTCGCGGGTCTGGCCGTGGCCGTCCTCGGCGAACGCCTGTCCGCCTGGCGGCTCGCCTGGGGGGTGACCGGCGTGGTCGGCGTCGGCCTGGTGGTGATCGGGCCGAACGCGGACTTCGACGTCGTCGGGGTCCTGGCGGGCCTCGGCAGCGCGGCCACGATGGCGCTCGGCGTGACGCTCACCAGGCGCTGGGGGCGACCGGCCGGGGCCGGTACCACCGCGTTCGCCGGGTGGCAACTCACGGCAGGGAGCCTGTTCCTGCTGCCGCTCACCTTCCTCGCCGAGGGGGCGCCTCCCGCCATCGGTCTGCCCGCGGCCCTCGGGTACCTCTGGCTCGGTCTGGTCGGCGGCCTGGTCGCCTTCGTCCTGTGGTTCCGCGGCCTCACCACGCTGCCCGTCACCTCCGTGGCCGTCCTCGTCCTGCTCTCGCCGCTGGTCGCCGCGGTTCTCGGCGCCGCCGTGCTCGGCCAGACACTGGGCCCTGTCCAGCTCGTGGGATTCGCGCTCTCCCTCGCCGCGATCGTCGCGGGCCAGCTTCCGGCACCGGCCCGCTCGCGGCCGCAGGCGTGACCATACGCAGGCGGAATGTTCACCCGCTTGCCGGTCCGTCAGTTGCGGCTAATGTCGTATTAAGGCCACATGTGCACCCTCTTGTCTCCTGCGTTCACCCGGTGGAGGGAAGGGGGCGTACGGAAGGAGCCCCCCATGACCCGAACATTGCGTGGCGCGATAGCCCTGGCCGGGGCCGCGGCCCTGTCCCTGGGCGCGGTGTCGATCAGCGGCGCGGCCCAGCCGGGCGCAGGTACCGCGGCGCAGGAGGAAGTCAAGATCGGCCTGCTGCTCCCCGAGAGCAAGACCACGCGCTACGAGAAGTTCGACCGGCCGTACATCGAGCAGAAGATCAAGGAGCTCGCTCCCGGCGCGCAGATCGACTACTACAACGCCGCCGAGAGCCCCACCACCCAGCAGCAGCAGGTCAACACCGCGCTCGCCAAGGGCGACAAGGTGCTGATCCTGGACGCCGTGGACTCCAAGTCGATCCAGTCCTCCGTGCAGAAGGCCCATGACGCGGGCGTCAAGGTCGTCGCGTACGACCGCCTCGCGCAGGGTCCCGTCGACGCCTACGTCTCGTACGACAACCGCAAGGTCGGCGAGTTGCAGGGCCAGGCACTCCTCGCGGCGCTCGGTGACAAGGCCAAGACCGGCCAGATCGTGATGCACAACGGCTCGCCCACCGACCCCAACGCCGCGGAGTTCAAGGCCGGTGCGCACTCCGTCCTCGACGGCAAGGTGAAGATCGGCAAGGAGTACGACACCCCGAACTGGGACCCCAACAACGCCAACCAGCAGATGTCGGGCGCGATCAGCGCACTGGGCAAGGACAACATCGTCGGCGTGTACTCCGCCAACGACGGTCTGGCCGCCGGCATCGCCACCGCCCTCAAGGCGGCTGGTATGAACGTGCCGTTGACGGGTCAGGACGCCCAACTCGACGCCATCCAGCGGATTCTCCTCGGCACCCAGACCATCACGGTCGAGAAGCCGTACAAGCCTGAGGCCGACATCGCCGCCACCATGGCCGTCAACCTCGCCGAGGGCAAGGAACTCCCCAAGTCCCTGACACCCACGACCGTCACCAGCGGCAGCGGCGACAAGGTCCCCGCGAACCTGCTGACCCCGATCGTGGTCCACAAGGGCAACATCAAGGACACGGTCGTCAAGGACGGTCTGTACACCGTCCAGGAGATCTGCACTCCCACCTATGCGGACGCCTGCAAGAAGGCGGGGCTTCAGTACTAGCCCGCCGCACCCTGAGTCGTACGTGAATCCGCAGCGGAACGGGGGCCGGGCAGGAGGCGGTTGAAGGTGCCGGAAACACCTGTGCTCACTCTGCGGGGGATCTCCAAGCGGTTCGGCGCCGTCCAGGCACTCTCGGAGTTCGACCTGGACGTCCACGCCGGCGAGGTCGTCGCCCTCGTCGGCGACAACGGCGCCGGCAAGTCGACCGCCGTCAAGGCGATCGCCGGGGTGAACCCGCCGGACGAGGGCGAGATCCTCTGGCAGGGCCGCCCGGTCACCATCCACCGGCCGCACGACGCCCAGAACCTCGGCATCGCCACCGTCTACCAGGACCTGGCGCTCTGCGACAACCTCGACGTCGTCGGCAACCTCTTCCTCGGCCGTGAGCTGAGACGCTGGGGCGTCCTCGACGAGGTCCGCATGGAGCAGCGCTCGCGCGAACTGCTCAACACGCTCTCCATCCGCATCCCCAGCGTCCGCATCCCCGTCGCCTCCCTCTCCGGCGGCCAGCGCCAGACCGTGGCGATCGCCCGCTCCCTGATCGGCGAACCGAAGGTCGTCATCCTGGACGAGCCCACCGCCGCGCTGGGCGTCGAGCAGACCGCCGAGGTCCTGGACCTCGTCGAGCGGCTCCGCGAGCAGAACCTCGGCACCATCCTGATCAGCCACAACATGGTGGACGTGATGGCGGTCGCGGACCGGATCGCCGTCCTGCGCCTCGGCCGGAACAACGGCTTCTTCGACAAACGCGCCACCACCACCGAGGAGATCATCTCCGCCATCACCGGGGCCACCGAGAGCGCCGTCACCCGCCGCCTGGCCCGCAAGCGCGAGGAGGGCGAGCGATGAGGCGCGACCGAGGCCGCCACGACCCCTCCGTTCCGGAACCCGGCGACGCCAACACCCAGGAACCGGCCCATGACGCCGTGCCCGCCGTCGACACCCGGCTGATCGTCCGGGAGGAGGGCTTCAAGGGATACCTCGGGGAGTTCAAGCGCAAGCTGCGCAGCGGTGAACTGGGCTCGCTGCCCGTCGTCGTCGCCGTGATCATCATCTGGACGGTCTTCGGCACCCTGGACAGCGCGTTCCTCTCGGCGCAGAACCTCTCCGACCTCAGCCAGCAGATCGTCGGCACGGGGATGATCGCCATCGGCATCGTCTTCGTCCTGCTGCTCGGCGAGATCGACCTCTCCGTCGGCTCGGTCAGCGGCCTGTGCGCCGCACTCTTCGCCGTACTCAACGTCCTGAACGGGATGAACCAGTGGCTGGCGCTCCTCGTCGCCATCGCGGGCGGAGCCGCCGTCGGCCTCATCCAGGGCTTCTTCTTCGCCAAGGTCGGCGTGCCCGCGTTCGTCGTCACCCTGGCGGGCAACCTCGCCTGGAACGGCCTCATGCTCCAGGTGCTCGGCACCAGCGGCACGGTCAACATCCCCAGCGAGAGCGTGGTCTCCGAGCTCTACTCGACGATCTTCCACAGCCCGGCCGCCGCCTATGTGACGGCCGCCGTCGGCGTCGGTCTCTTCCTGGCGTCCTCGCTCCTCGACGCGAGGCGCCGCCAGCGGGCGAGGGTGCCGTTCCGGCCGATCGCCGAGATCGTGATCCGTACGGTCGTCATCGCCGCGATCGCCTTCGTCGCCGCCTACATCCTCAACCAGTACCAGGGGCTGCCGCTGGCGCTCCTGATCTTCCTGATCCTGCTGGTCATCGTGGACTTCGTGCTGCGCCGCAGCTCGTACGGGCGGCAGATCTTCGCCGTCGGCGGCAATATCGAGGGCGCGCGCCGGGCCGGCATCAGCGTGCCGTTCGTCCGGATGACCGTGTTCTCGATCGCCGGCACCATGGCGGCGGTCGGCGGCATCTTCCTGGCCGGGCAGATCCAGTCCGCGAGCCAGACCTCGGGCGGCGGCAACCTGCTGATGAACGTCATCGCCGCCGCCGTCATCGGCGGCACCAGCCTGTTCGGCGGGCGCGGCTCGGTCTGGTCCGCGCTGCTCGGCGCGCTGGTGATCGGGTCGATCCAGTCGGGCATGAACATCATGGGCGTCAGCAACGCCGTCCAGTTCATGATCACCGGAGCGGTCCTGCTCGCCGCCGTCGTCGTCGACTCGCTGTCCCGCCGCAGCCAGAAGGCCGCCGGGCGCGCCTGACACCTCCTATGCGGCGCTACGGTGCAGGGCGTCCAGGGTTGCCAGTTCGTCCTCCGTGAGGCGCAGCGCGCCGGCGGCGACGTTGGCGGCCAGATGGTCCGGGTCGCCGGTGCCGGGGATCGCGAGCACGTGCGGACCCCGGTGCAGCGTCCACGCGATGCGTACCTGCGCGGGGCTCACTCCGTGCGCTGTGGCGACGGCGAGCACCTCGTCGTCCGCGCCGCTCTTCGCACCGGCCTGGCCCCCCGTGCCGGCGATCGCGTAGAACGGCACGTACGCGATGCCCTGCTCGCCGCAGTCGCGGACGAACGCGTCGTGGTCGGGGCGTACCCCGATGCCGTACCGGTTCTGTACGCAGACCACCGGAGCGATCGCCCGCGCCTCGGCCACGTGGTGGGGCTCGACGTTGGAGAGGCCCAGGTGGCGGATGAGCCCGGCCTCGCGCAGCTCGGCGAGCGCCCCGAAACGCTCGGCGATCGAGTCGGTGCCGAGGACGCGCAGGTTCACCACGTCGAGGTGGTCGCGGCCGAGCTGGCGCAGATTCTCCTCGACCTGCCCGCGCAGCGCCTCCGGGGTGCGGGCGTGCTCGGCCCACCGCCCCGACGCGTCCCGGCACGGACCCACCTTGGTGGCGATGACCAGGTCGTCGGCGTACGGCGCCAGGGCGCGGTTGATCAGCTCGTTGGCGGAACGCAGGGGCGAGAAGTAGAACGCGGCGGTGTCGATGTGGTTCACCCCGAGCTCGACCGCCCGGCGCAGCACGGCTATCGCCTGGTCCCGGTCCCGGGGTACGGCGTCCTCGATCAGGGCTTCTCCGGTCTGCGGCAGGCGCATCGTGCCGAAGCCGATCCGGTTGACGGTGAGGTCGCCGAGCGTCCAGGTGCCGGAGGCGGCGGTGGTGATCGTTTCCGTGGTCATGCCGAGGATGATCTCCCGGAGACCGCTCCGAGCGCCAGGCTCAGCGGGCTCTCCGGAGCCGTTCGTATTGGACCTGGCGGGCGAGACCGCGCCGTACCGAGGCGGTGGCCTGGGCGGGCACGGTGCTCTGAGTCGGGATGTCGAGACCGCGGCTGATCTCGTCGTACGCGGCCCGGAAGGCGGCGGGGAACCGCTCCCGGTGCGTCCTGAGGTCGTCCTCGACGAGGCGCCGCAGCTCGTCGACGGTCCGGGGCGTGAAGCGCTTCCTGCCCCGCGCGAACGCGTGGACGTACGGCGTGCAGCGGGCGGTCTCGCGGGTCTCCTCGCAGGATTCGGAGATCGCCTCGGCGAGGCCCCACAGGCGTCCTTCGAGCCACGGGACGTCGGTCTGCTGGAGGGAGAGCGCCGTCGGCACCTCCGGTTCGGCCGCCCGGAACTTCGTGACCTGCTTGGAGACGGCAGGCTGACTCATCCCGGTGAGGCGGGCGATGTGCTCCTGTGTCCAGCCGTAGCCGGTGAACACCTTGATCATCTCGGCGCGCAGCCGCCGCATCTCCTCGCCCGCCCGGATGACCTCGTTCATGGCGGCGAGCATGCGCGCCGCCTGTTCCTCGGTGATCTCCTCGCCTGCCATGACTCGGTTATACCTCGCCATAACCTGGTTGTACTACTCGGTTATGGCTGGCAGCATCAGGCCCATGCCCACCTACTTCGCAGCAGCAGACGGAACCCGGCTGGCCCATCGCACGGAGGGCCGTACGAAGGGAGCCGGAGACCCGGTCGTCTGCATCCCCGGAGGCCCCACCGACTCCCGCTACCTCGGCGACCTCGGTGGCCTCTCCGCATACCGCGGGCTGGTCCTCCCGGACCCGCGCGGCACGGGGGACTCCGCCGTCCCCGAGGATCCGGCCTCCTACCGCTGCGACCGCCTCGCCGACGACGTCGAGGCCCTGCGCGCGCACCTCGGTCTCGACCGCATCGACCTGCTCGGCCACTCCGGCGGCGCCAACATCGCCGTCACGTACGCCGCCCGGTACCCGCGGCGTGTCCGCAGGCTCGCCCTGATCACCCCGGGTCCGGCGGCCGTCGGTGTCACGGTCACCGGCGAGACGCGGCGCGGGGCGGCGCTGCTGCGGAAGGACGAGCCGTGGTTCCCGGACGCGTTCGCCGCCCTGGAGGACCTCATCGAGGGCCGGGGCGGCGACCGGGACGCCATCGCCCCCTTCTTCTGGGGCCGTTGGGACAGCGAGGCGCGGCGGTACGACGTGGAGGCGCGGCCGGGCAACACGGCGGCCGTCGCAGGCTTCGGCGCGGAGGGCGCCTTCGACCCGGAGACCACGCGCGCCGCGCTGGCCGCCCTCCAGGCCCCCGTCCTGCTGCTCGCCGGGGAGTTCGACCTGAACAGCCCGCCCGGACCGATGGCCGAGTTCGCCGCGCTCTTTCCCGACGCCTCGTTCGTCGTGCAGCCGGGGGCCGGCCACTATCCGTGGGTCGACGGACCCGAGGCGTTCGCCGCCACGGTCGGGGCCTTCCTCTCGTGACGGTGCGCGCCGTCCGCCCGCCCCGGTCGCGGCCCCCGGCGCAGGGTCCGCCGGGTGGGGCGGGAACGTCGCGGCACGCGTAGGCTCGTGGCGAAGCCGCAGCGATCGCACGCGACGGAGGGAACGGGGCGCGGGGCATGAAGATCGATCTCACGGACACCACATCCAGCAAGATCAACAAGGCGATCGTCCAAGGCCGCCGGGCCGTCGGCACGCCCGCCGTCGGCATGGTCCTCACCCTCGTGATCGTCACCGACGAGGAGAACACCTACGACGCGCTGAAGGCCGCCAACGACGCCGCCCGCGAACATCCGTCCCGCACACTCGTCGTCATCAAGCGCCACGCCCTCTCGCCCCGGCGGCGCCACGAGACCCGCCTCGACGCGGAGGTGCGTGTCGGCTCCGACGCGGGCGCGGGGGAGACCGTGCTGCTGAGGATGTACGGCGAACTCGCCGCCCGCGCCGACTCCGTGGTCCTCCCGCTGCTGCTGCCCGACGCCCCCGTCGTCCTCTGGTGGCCGGTCGACGCCCCCGACGTCCCGTCCAAGGACCCGCTCGGCGCACTCGCCCAGCGCCGCATCACCGACGCGTACGCCGTCGAGGACCCCCTCGCCGCGCTCGCCGACCGCGCCGCCTCCTACGCCCCCGGTGACACCGACCTCGCCTGGACCCGGCTCACCCCGTGGCGCTCGATGCTCGCGGCCGCCCTCGACCAGGCCCGTACGACCGTCGTCTCGGCCGCGGTGGAGAGCGAGGCGGACAACCCCAGCGCCGAACTGCTGGCCCGCTGGTTCGAGGACCGGCTGCGGGTCCCGGTCGAGCGGGTCGTCACGGACGGACCGGTCGTCACCGCCGTACGCCTGGGCACCCCCGACGGCGAGATCCGCATCGACCGGCCCGAGGGCCCGGTCGCCAGGCTGTCCATCCCCGGTCAGCCCAGCCGCGTCCTCGCCCTGAAGGTCCGTACGACGGCCGAGCTGATCGCCGAGGAGCTGCGCAGGCTCGACCCCGACGAGGTGTACGCCTCGGCACTGCGGACTGCGGTGACCCCGGCCGGCGCCGTAGCCGAGGTCCGGGCTCAGAGTGGCAACCCCACGTAGTTCTGGGCCAGTTCGGCGGCGGCGTGCGGAGAGGTCGCGGTCCGCTCCAGCTGGGACAGCTGCAACCGGGTGTCGAAGCCCGACTGTGCGGGATCGACGTGCAGCGTCGTCGTCATGACGTACGAGAAGTGCTCGGCCCGCCACACCCGGCGCAGGCACGTGTCGGAGTACGCGTCGAGCAGCTCCGTCGAGCCCGTCGCCGCCCGGTGGGCCAACGCCCGCGCCAGGACGATCACGTCGGCGGCGGCGAGGTTGAGCCCCTTCGCGCCCGTCGGCGGAACGATGTGCGCCGCGTCCCCGGCGAGGAACAGCCGCCCGTACCGCATCGGCTCCGTCACCGAACTCCGCATCGGCAGAACCGACTTCTGGGTGACCGCGCCCCGCGTGAGCCGCCACTCGGGCGTGTCCCCGAGCGCGAAGCGGACGTCGAGCTCGTCCCAGACGCGTTCGTCGGACCAGTCGGCCGGGTCGGTGCCGTTCTCCACCTGGAGGTAGAGCCGGCTCACGGCGGGCGAGCGCATGCTGGCCAGCGCGAAGCCCCGCTCCGAGTGGGCGTAGATCAACTCCTCGTACACGGGCGGGGCTTCGGCGAGGATGCCCAGCCAGGAGTACGGATACGTCCGCTCGTACGTCGTCCGCTCGCCCTCCGGGACGGCGGTGCGCGCGACCCCGTGGAAGCCGTCGCAACCGACCACGTAGTCGCAGGTCAGGGTCTGCTCGCGGCCTTCGTGGGTGTAGCGGATCAGCGGTCGGTCCGTGTGGACGCCTTCCACCGACCGCACCTCGGCGCCGAACAACAGCGGTCCGCCGTCGGCGAGCTGAAGGGCTATCAGATCTTTCACCACCTCGGTCTGGGCGTAGACCCAGACGCGGCGTCCTCCGGTGAGGGAGGGGAAGTCGACCCGGTGGGCCCGTCCGTCGAAGCGCAGCTCGATCCCGTCGTGGGGCAGCCCCTCGGCGTCAAGCCGCGCACCCGGCCGGCGGCGCGCAGGGCGTCGACGGTGGCCTGCTCCAGGATTCCGGCGCGCTGCCGCTGCTCGACGTAGGCGCGGTCGCGGGACTCCAGGACCACGCAGTCGATGCCGGCGTTGTGCAGCAGACGGGCGAGCAGCAGCCCGGAGGGGCCGCCGCCGACGATCCCGACGGTGGTGTGCATCTGGCCTCCATGTTCGTATAGTGAAGGAAACTTCACCAAAGAGTGGGCCGAGTCTGCGGCCGCCGCGCCCGGCTGTCAACGGCCCGCGTGGACGCGGCGGCTCCGCGCTGCCGTCCGTCCTCTACGGTGTCCCCGAGATCCGCCAGGGAGAGTCCATGCCGCCGACCGAGACCGCGCCGCCGCACGAGGCTGTCGCGCCGCAGGAGGCCGTCGCGCCGCTGATGCGCGGGCTCATGGTGCTGCGCCGGCTCACCGACGCCGACGGGGCCCTCAGCCTCAGCGAGCTGGAGCGCACCACCGGTCTGCCCCGCTCCACCGTCGACCGGGTGACCGGCACGCTCGCCCGCATGGGATACGTACGCCTCGACGGCCGCGACGTCTTCCTCGCCCCGCCGCTGATGGAGCTGGGCAACGCCTACCTGGCCGCGCTGGGCCTCCCGGCGCTGCTCGGCCGCCCCGCCGACGCGCTCGCCGACGAACTCGACGAGTCGGTGTCCCTCGCGGTCGCCGACGGCGACGGCATCCGCTTCGTCCACCAGGCCACGCGTCGACGGGCCATGTCGTTGAGCTTCCGCATCGGTGATCTGCTGCCCGCCGAACGGACCGCCCCGGGAGCGCTGTTCGCCGCCCACTGGGCGGAGCCGGAGTGGGCGCGCTGGCGGGCGCGCCGGGCCGCCGACCCCCGTAACGCCGGCTTCCCCGCCGTACCGGCCGGCGCCGGGCCGGACGAGGCGGAGTTCGCGGCGCGCGCGGCGCGGGCGGGGGAGCGCGGCTGGGCCCTGGACGACCAGCTCATCGAGCCCGGCCTGGTCGCCCTCGCCCTGCCGGTACGGGACGCCGAGGGCGCGGTCGCCTGCGTGGCGAGCGTGGTGAGCCACACCAGCCGCCACACCGCCGAGTCCCTGTGCGAGGCGATGCTGCCGCGCCTGCGGGCCGCGGTCGCGGACTGGGAGGAGCTGCTGAAGCGGCACGCCCGCGAGGCTGAGGCGCGGGGCAAGGCGCCGCGGCGCGGCGCCGCCCGGCAGCACGAGCAGACCGACCCGCAGGGCCCGGACCTGTACCCCCCGCAGGCGGGCCCGCAGCCCGCCGCGCCCGACTCGCCCCGGCCCGACTCGGCAGGGCCCGGCACCGCACCGGCCCCCGGGCCGACCGGGTCCGGTGCCGCCTCCGCCCCCGGTCCGATCGGCCCCGGGGCCCCCGCGCCCGGCGGGCTCGCTGGGTGGACTCGTGCGTCGAAGCAGGAGCTCGGGCGGGGGTTCGTCGAGTCGCTCGCGCGGGGGCTCACCGTTCTCACCGCCTTCGGCGAGGGGCGCGCCGCGCTGCCGCTGACCGCCGTCGCCGAGGCCACCGGGCTCGCCCGCGCCACCGCCCGGCGCGCCCTGATCACCCTGGAGCACCTGGGATACGTCGCTGCGGAGGGCCGGCTCTTCCGGCTCACCCCGCAGGTCCTCGCGCTCGGCTTCCCGTATCTCTCCCGGATGCCGCTCCCGCAGATCGCCTCGCCCCACTTGGCCGAACTCTCCCGGCGCGTCCACGACTCGGCCTCCCTCGCCGTGCTCGCCGGCCATGACATCCGCTACACCGCCCGGGTCGCCACCCGCCGGATCATGAGCGTCCATATCACCGTCGGCACGCGCTTCCCGGCCCACGCCACCTCCATGGGCCGAGTGATGCTCGCCGGTCTGGAGCCCGACGCGCGCGCCGCGTGGCTGGCGGAGATCGAGCCGCAGGCCCTCACCCCGTACACCGTCACCTCGGGCGCCGAGCTCGCCGCCCTCCTGGAGCGCGTACGGGAGCAGGGGTACGCCCTCGTCGACGAGGAGCTGGAGCAGGGCCTGCGCTCGATCGCCGTACCGGTGCGCGACCGCACGGGCGCGGTCGTGGCAGCCGTCAACGTGGCCATGCACAGCAGCCGCCGCACCGTCGAGGAGTGCGTCGGCGAGGTCCTGCCCGAGCTGCGCGCCACGGTCGCCCGCATCGAGGACGACCTGCGCACGGCGGGCAGGTTCGCCCACGTACCGGAGGTCTGACCGGCCCCGCCCCCCCCGGGTCAGGACGCGAGCGGTTCCGCCGGGTCGCGCAGGCGTTCCGCCGCGTCCGAGACCCGCAGCAGCAGGCTCATGAACTGCGTCTGCTCCTCGGGCGACAGCGGGGCGAGGAAGACCTGGTTCATCCGCGCCGTCCGCACGGTCAGCCTGCGGTGCGTCCGCTGCCCCTCCTCCGTCAGCCGCAGCAGGAAGCGCCGGCCGTCCTCCGGATCGCGCACCTTGTCGAGCAGACCGCGGCGGGTGAGCCGGCTGACGACCTCGGCGATGGTGGAGCGGTCCAGGCCCACGCGCTCACCCACGGTCCGCTGATCGAGTCCCGGCTCGGCGGTCAGGGCGTTCAGGACGCCGAACTGCGGGGAGGTGATCTCCTCCGAGACCATCGTGGTCCACAGCAGGTGGTGCGCCTGCTGGAGCCGCCGGGCCAGGTGCCCGGGATGGGTGGTCAGATCCACCGCGGCCATCGAGTGCCTCCCGTGTCGCGTACGAGTTCGTCGGTGCACTGAACGATACGCGCCCGCCTCCGGGAGCCGCCCAGGGAGGGTATTGACGGTCGCCGGGACCAGTGTCAGCATGACCGCGTTGCATCCGATGCTCAGTACACTGACTAATTTGGAGGCTTCTCGTATGGACAAGGTGGTCCCCACCGCCGTCGAGGCGGTGGCCGACGTCGGGGACGGGGCCTCGCTCGCCGTGGGCGGCTTCGGCCTCAGCGGTGTGCCGAACGTGCTGATCGACGCGGTCCACCGGCGCGGTGCCGGCGGCCTGCGCGTCGTGTCGAACAACTGCGGGGCCATGGACTCCGGCCTCGCCGTCCTGCTGTCCGCCGGCCGGATCGCCCGCGTCACGGGCTCGTACATCGGCGCCAACAAGGAGTTCGCCCGGCAGTACCTGGCGGGCGAACTGGAGGTCGAACTGATCCCCCAAGGCACGCTCGCCGAACGGCTGCGGGCCGGCGGCTGCGGCATCCCCGCCTTCTACACCCCCGCCGGTGTGGGCACCCAGGTCGCCGACGGAGGTCTGCCATGGCGTTACGACGGCGAGGGCGGCGTCGCCCTCGCCTCGCCACCGAAGGAGGTACGGGAGTTCGACGGCGTCGCGTACGTCCTGGAGCGCGGCATCCGCACCGACTTCGCTCTCGTCCGCGCCGCACGCGGGGACCGCCACGGGAACCTGGTCTTCAACAAGTCGGCGCGGAACTTCAACCCCCTCGCGGCGATGGCCGGGAAGGTCACGATCGCCGAGGTCGAGGAGCTGGTCGAACCGGGCGAGATCGATCCCGACGCCGTGCACGTACCCGGCATCTTCGTCCAGCGGGTCGTGGCGCTCACGCCCGAACAGGCCGCGGACAAGGGGATAGAGAAGAGGACCACGCGATGAGCTGGACCCGTGAGCAGATGGCCGCCCGCGCCGCGCGTGAGTTGACGGACGGTCAGTACGTCAACCTGGGCATCGGACTTCCGACCCTGATCCCCAATCACCTCCCGGAGGGGGTGGAGGTGATCCTGGAATCGGAGAACGGCATCCTCGGCACCGGCCCGTACCCCACCGAGGACGAGGTCGACCCGGACCTGATCAACGCGGGCAAGGAGACCGTCACCGTCCTGCCCGGGGCCTCCTACTTCGACTCCGCGCTCTCCTTCGGGATGATCCGAGGCGGCCACATCGACGTCGCCGTGCTCGGCGCCATGCAGGTCTCCGCCCGCGGGGACCTCGCCAACTGGGCCGTACCGGGCAAGCTCATCACGGGCATCGGCGGCGCCATGGACCTCGTCCACGGTGCCCGGACCGTCATCGTCGTGATGACCCACACCGCCAAGGACGGCACCCCGAAGATCGTCGAGGAGTGCACCCTGCCGCTGACCGGCCGGGGCTGCGTCGACCGGATCGTCACCGACCTCGGCGTCCTCGACGTCACCGACGACGGCCTTGTCCTTATCGAGACCGCCCCCGGCGTCGACGCCGCCGACGTCCTCGCCAGGACGGCCGCGAAGGTCCGTTGCGCCGCCGATGTCCCCTCCGCTGACACGCTCTGACACACACCCCGGGATCCCACATGGCCCTCACCCAGTCGGACATCGACACCGAGATCGACGACCTTCAGAACGCCTACGACAAGGAGCTGGCCGCCGGAGCCACGCCCCGCAGCCACCCGGCCCGCGACTACGCCCCGTATCGCAGCTCCCTGCTCCGCCACCCCCACCAGCCGCTCGTGGCCGTCGACGGCGGCGACCCCGAGACCGTGGAGCTCTCCGGTCCCGTCTTCGGCCCCACCGACATCACCGAGATCGACAACGACCTCACCCGGCAGCACGCGGGCGAGCCCCTAGGCGAGCGGATCACCGTCTCCGGCCGGCTCCTCGACCGCGCGGGCCGCCCCGTGCGCGGCCAGCTCATCGAGCTGTGGCAGGCCAACGCCTCCGGCCGGTACGCCCATCTGCGCGACCAGCACCCCGCCCCGCTCGACCCGAACTTCACCGGCGTCGGCCGCACCCTCACCGACGACCAGGGCCGCTACACCTTCACGACGATCAAGCCGGGCGCCTACCCGTGGCGCAACCACACCAACGCCTGGCGCCCGGCCCACATCCACTTCTCCGTCTTCGGTACGGCCTTCACGCAGCGGCTCGTGACGCAGATGTACTTCCCGGGCGACCCGCTCTTCGCGTACGACCCGATCCTGCGCTCGGTCACCGACCGGGCGGCCCGCGACCGGCTCGTCGCCCGCTACGAACACGCCCTGTCGCAGCCGGAGTTCTCGCTCGGCTACGCCTGGGACATCGTGCTCGACGGCCCCTCCGCCACCTGGATCGAAGAAGGACGCTGACCCGCGATGACACTTCTCCCGACCCCCTCCCACACCGTCGGCCCGTTCTACGGCTACGCCCTGCCCTTCCCCGGCGGGGACCGGATCGCGCCCGAAGGCCATCCCGACCGGATCGTGCTGCACGGCCACGTGTACGACGGCGAGGGCGCCCCCGTCCCCGACGCGCTCCTCGACTTCTGGCAGGCCGCCCCCGACGGCTCCCTCACGGGCGCACCCGGGTCGATGCGCCGCGACCCCGTCACCGGCGGCCATCTCGGGCGCAGCGCAACCGACTTCACCGGCTTCGGCCGCGTCGCCACGGACGCCGACGGCCACTACGCGCTGGCCACGCTGCCGCCCGGCAACGCCGGCCTGCCGTACATCAGCGTCTGCGTTTTCGCCCGCGGGCTGCTGCACCACCTCTTCACCCGGGCGTATCTGCGGGACGGCGCCGACCCGCTGCTCGACGCGCTGCCGGCCGAGCGCCGGGCCACGCTGGTGGCCGCGCCCGACGAGCACGCCGCGCCCCGCACGTACCGCTTCGACATCCGCCTCCAGGGCGAGGGCGAGACCGTCTTCCTGGAGTTCACATGACCCCGGACAGCACCGACGCCGGCCTCCTCGCGCCGGGGCGCGCGGGCTCGCCGGCCGAGAACGCGACCGGCGACACCGCCTTCCTCCGGGCGCTGCTCGACGCGGAGGCGGCCCTCACCCGCGCCCAGGCCGCCGTCGGGCAGGCACCGGCCGAGGCCGCCGCCGCGGTCACGGCCGCCGCGGACACCGCCCGCTTCGACGCGCGTGATCTCGCCCTGCGGGCCCGCGCGGGCGGCAACCCCGTCATTCCGCTGGTCGCGGACCTCACGGCCGCCGTGCCGGGGAAGTGGCGGCCGTACGTCCACCGCGGCGCGACGAGCCAGGACATCATGGACACTGCGGCGATGCTGGTCGCGCGCCGCACGCTCGACCTGGTCCTGGGCGACCTCGACCGTACGGAGCGCGCCCTCGCCGCGCTGGCCGCCGCCCACCGGGACACGGTCATGCCCGGCCGCACCCTCACCCAGCACGCCGTGCCGACCACCTTCGGCCTCAAGGCGGCCGGCTGGCGCGCGCTCGTCCTGGACGCGCGCGACCGTCTCCGTACGGTACGGGACTCCCTGCCCGCCCAACTCGGCGGCGCCGCCGGGACCTTGGCCGCCTTCGACGCGTACGGCGAAGGCGCGGCCGGGTGCGCCGTCCGACTCGTGGCCGCCTATGCGCGGGAGACCGGCCTCGCGGAGCCCGCGCTGCCCTGGCACACCCTGCGCACGCCGATCGCCGACCTCGCGGGAGCCCTCGCGTTCACCGGGGGAGCCCTCGGGAAGGCCGCCGTCGACGTCCTCACGCTCTCCCGCACCGAGATCGCGGAGGTCGCGGAAGGCGCGGGCGGCGGCTCCTCCGCCATGCCGCACAAGGCGAACCCCGTGCGCGCCACGCTCGTCGCCGCGGCTGCGCGCCGTGCCCCGTACCTCGCCGCCACGCTGTACGCCTCACTGGCCGCCGAGGACGAGCGCCCGGCCGGCGCCTGGCACGCCGAGTGGGAGCCGCTGCGCGAGCTGCTCCGGCTCGTCGGCGGCGCCGCCCGTGACGCCGCCGAACTGGCCGAAGGGCTACGGGTCCACGCCGACGTCATGCGCGAACACCTCGATCTCACCGGCGGGTTGATCGTCTCCGAGCACCTTTCCATCGCGCTCGCCCCGCTCCTCGGCCGCGCCCGGGCGAAGGAACTCCTCGCCGAACTCGCCCGGCGCACCCGCGCCGAGGGGCGCGGCCTTCCCGAACTCCTCGCTGACACAGACGAATTGAAGGGCATCGACCTCGACGGACTCACCGACCCCACCCGCTGCACCGGCTCCGCCGGAGCCCTGACCGACCGCGCCCTGGAGCGACCGTGAACGCCACCATCCCGCCGCCGTACGCAGGACCGCACCACCGCGACGAGGGTGCCGACCCCACCCGCTGCACCGGCTCCGCCCGAGCCCTGACCGACCGCGCCCTGGAGCGACCGTGAACGCCACCACCCCGCCGCCCTACGGAGCAGGACTGCACCACCGCGCCGAGGGGCCGGCCACCGGGCCCGTGCTGATCCTCGGCCCCTCGCTCGGCACCTCCACCGCCCTCTGGGACGCGGTCGCGCCCGAACTCTCGGCCACCCACCGCGTCGTCCGCTGGGACCTGCCCGGCCACGGCGGCTCCCCGGCCTCCCTCATCGGCCCCGGAGCGACCGTGGCGGACCTGGCCGATCTCGTCCTCGCACTCGCCGACCGGCTCGGCGTCGACCGCTTCTCGTACGCGGGTGTCTCGCTCGGCGGTGCCGTCGGCCTCCATCTCGCCGCGTACCACCCCGAGCGGGTGGGGCGGCTCGCGGTCCTGTGCTCCTCCGCCCACTTCGGCCCGCCCGCGCCCTGGGAGGAACGGGCCGCGACGGTCCGGCGCGAGGGGCTCGCCGCACTCGCGGAGACCGCCGACGCCCGCTGGTTCACCCCCGGTTTCACCGTCCCGGAGCTCGTCGACGACCACCGCAGGGCCCACCCCGACGCGTACGCCGCCTGCTGCGACGCGCTCGCCGCCTTCGACCTGCGGGACCGGCTCCCGTCGATCACCGCGCCCACGCTCCTCGTCGCAGGCCGTGAGGACCCGGCGACCCCGCCCGCCCATCTGCGGGAGATCGCGGACGCCGTCCCCGGCGCCACGCTCACCGAGATCGCGGGCGCCTCGCATCTGGCGCCGGCCGAACGGCCCGCGGCCGTCCTGGCCGCACTGCGCGGCCACTTCACAGAGGGCGGCGCGAAGCCGGGCATGGCGGTGCGCCGCCAGGTGCTCGGCGATGCGCACGTGGACCGCGCCCAGGCACGCCAGACGGACTTCACGGCCCGGTTCCAGGACTTCATCTCCCGCTACGCCTGGGGCGAGATCTGGACCGACCCCACCCTGACGCGGCGCGAGCGGAGCCTGGTCACCCTCACGGCGCTGGTGGCCCACGGTCATCTCGACGAGCTGGCGATGCATGTCCGCGCAGCCCGCCGCAACGGCCTCACGCCCGACGAGATCGGGGCCGTCCTGCTCCAGGCCGCCGTCTACTGCGGCGTCCCGGCCGCCAACGCGGCCTTCGCCGTGGCCCAGCGCGCCCTTGATGACGACGAGATGCCTGATGACGACGAGATGTCTTGACAGGGCCGGAGGGTCGGGGGAGCATCACACCCACGTTAATTAACTATCTAGTGCGTTAACTGCACGTGTCCGGTGTGCGCGCCTCGTCCGCCACCTGCTCCGGCGCCCTCCCTCGCGCCGATCCCCGTCCCTCCCGCAGCCCGTACCTGCCCCGGGTACGCTGCTCACTCCGAGGAGTTCACGTGTCCGTTCCCCCGCAGGCCGACCTGGCGCCCGCCGGTCCACCCCAGGGCAAGCCCCGCAAGGCCGCCTTCGCCGCCTGGATCGGCAGCGCGCTCGAGTACTACGACTTCTTCATCTACGGAAGCGCCGCGGCCCTCGTCTTCCCCAAGGTCTTCTTCGACCCCTCCGACCCGGCCACCGCCACCCTCGTCTCGCTCGCGACCTTCGGTGTCGCCTACGCGGCCCGCCCCGTCGGGGCGCTCGTCCTCGGACACATCGGCGACCGGGTCGGCCGCCGGACGATCATGGTGTGGACGCTCGTGCTCATGGGCCTGTCCACGTTCCTCATCGGCTGCCTGCCGACGTACTCGCAGGCCGGTGTCCTCGCGCCCGCCCTGCTCGTCCTGATGCGCGTGTGCCAGGGCCTGTCGGCGGCCGGCGAGCAGGCCAGCGCCAACGCGATGACGCTGGAACACGCGCCCGAACACCGGCGCGGCTACTACACCAGCTTCACCCTCAACGGCACCCAGGCGGGCCAGATCCTCGCCACCCTCGTCTTCATCCCGGTCGCCGCGCTCCCCGACGAGCAGCTCTACAGCTGGGGCTGGCGCGTCCCGTTCCTGCTGAGCGTCGTCGTCGCCGTCGTCGGCTACGTCATCCGCCGCACGCTCGACGAGACCCCCGTCTTCCAGCAGGCGACCGCCGAGCGCGACGTGGCCCGGATGCCGCTCGCGGAGCTGCTCGGGAACCACTGGGCGGACGTCCTGCGGGTGGTCGCGGCGGCGCTGGTCGCCACCGTCAGCACGATCTTCTCCGTCTGGGCCCTGACGTACGCGACGAGCGACGCCGTCGGGTTCGACAAGACGAGCATGCTCTGGGTCAACGGCTGCGCGAACGGTGTCGCGCTGCTGGCCATCCCGCTGTGGGCCCGGCTGTCCGACCGGATCGGCCGCAAGCCCGTCTTCCTCGTCGGTTCGCTCGGCAGCGGGGTCATGGTCTTCGTCTACCTCTGGGCGATCTCCACCGGCAGCTATCCGCTCGTCTTCGCGACCGGACTGCTCTTCTTCGGTGTCGTCTACAGCGCGGCCAACGGCATCTGGCCCTCCTTCTACGGCGAGATGTTCCCGGCCAGGGTCCGGCTCTCCGGTATGGCCGTGGGCACCCAGATCGGCTTCGCCGTGGCCGGGTTCGCGGTCACCTTCGCGGCGCAGATCGCGGGCCCGGGCGGGGACGACTGGAAGGGTGTCGCCCTCTTCACCGCGGTCTTCTGCGTCATCTGCTCGATCGCCGTGGCCACCGGCCGTGAGACGCACCGCGTCCCCACCGCGGACCTCGGGCTGCGCCCGCAGGCCGGAACCGCCGCGGTTCCGGCGCGCGAGTCCGCTGCTCTCTGAGCCCTCCCGGCTTCCGCGACACCACGCCCGGGCCCCTCGGCGGCCTTCCCCGAGGGGCCCTGCGCGCGATTTCCTTAACTAACCAGTTCGTACAATGAGGAGTTCGTCATGGAGACCCCAGCGACCCCCGTCCTCGTCCTCAACGGGCCCAACCTCAACCTCCTGGGCCTGCGCGAGCCCGCGATCTACGGCACGGACACGCTCGACACGATCGAGCGGCTCTGCCACGACACCGGCGAGCGCCTCGGTCTGCGCGTCGACTTCCGCCAGTCCAACCACGAGGGCGTTCTCATCGACGCCGTCCAGGAGGCGCGCACCGCCCACCGCGGCATCGTCGTCAACCCCGCCGGCTACGGCCACACCTCCGTCGCCCTGCGCGACGCCCTCGCCGCCGTGGCCGCCGTCGGACTGCCCGTCGTCGAGGTGCACCTGTCGAACATCCACCGCCGCGAGCCGTTCCGGCACCACAGTTACGTCTCCGGTGTCGCCGACGCCGTGATCTGCGGCGCCGGCGCCCACGGCTACGCCCTCGCGCTGACCCACCTCGCCCAGCTCACCCAGGGAACCGCCCGATGACCTCGTACCTCACCGGCCTGATCGGCTCCGGCATCGGCCCCTCCCTCAGCCCTGCCCTCCACGAGGCCGAGGCCGACCGGCACGGCGTGCGCCTCGTCTACCGCACCCTCGACATCGACACCCTCGACGTCGAACCCCACGACGTCGGCGACCTGGTCCACGCCGCCCGGCTCCTCGGCTTCGACGGGCTGAACATCACCCACCCCTGCAAGCAGCTCGTGATCGAGCACCTGGACGAACTCGCCCCCGAGGCCGCCGAACTCGGCGCCGTGAACACCGTCGTCTTCCGCGCCGGGCGCGCCGTCGGCCACAACACCGACGTCACGGGATTCGCCCAGTCCTTCGCCCGCGGACTCCCCGACGCCCCCACCCGGGAGGTCGTCCAGCTCGGCGCGGGCGGGGCCGGCGCCGCCGTGGCGCACGCCCTGCTCACCCTCGGCGCCGACCGCCTCACCGTCCTGGACACCGATCCGGCCCGCGCCGCGGGCCTCGCCGACGCCCTCAACGCCCGCTTCGGCCCCGGCCGTGCCGCGTCCGCGACGGCGAGCGAGGCGGCGGACCGGCTCGCGGGCGCCGACGGGCTCGTCCACGCCACCCCCACCGGCATGGCCGCCCACCCCGGACTCCCCGTCCCCGCCGAGCTGCTCCGCCCGGACCTGTGGGTGGCCGAGGTCGTCTACCGCCCGCTGGAGACCGGGCTGCTCCGCGCGGCCCGCGCCGCCGGCTGCCGCACCCTCGACGGCGGCGGCATGGCCGTCTTCCAGGCCGCCGACGCCTTCCGGCTCTTCACCGGCCTCGCCCCGCACACCGACCACATGCTCGCCCACCTGGCCGCCCTCGCCACCACCCCAGCCTGAGCCGCCACCCGCCCGGCCCCGGGCCGCCGCTGGCTTTGAGCCGCCACCCGCCAGGCCCGAGCCGCTACCCCGGCCCTGAGCCGTACCCGCCCTGCCTCAGCCACCACCACCACGCCTCAGTCGCCACCACCCCGGCCTCAACGGAGGAACTCCGTGAATCACCCGACGCCCTTGATCCGCTTCCGCAAGTCCATCGCCACCGTCTCCCTCAGCGGGCCCCTCTCCGAGAAGCTCACCGCCATCGCCGCGGCCGGCTTCGACGGCGTGGAGATCTTCGAGAACGATCTGCTCGCCGGCCCCCTCAGCCCCGAGGAGATCCGGCTGCGCTGCGCCGACCTGGGCCTGCGCATCGAGCTCTACCAGCCGTTCCGCGACTTCGAGGCCGTCCCGGCCGAGCGGCTCGCGCACAACCTCCGGCGCGCCGAGTACAAGTTCGCCCTCATGGAACGCCTCGGCGCCGACCTCCTCCTCGTCTGCTCCAGCGTCGACCCCGACGCGGCCGACGACGACGCGCTCGCCGCCGCGCATCTGCGCCTCCTCGCCGAGCGCGCCGACGCCCACGGCATCCGCATCGCCTACGAGGCGCTGGCGTGGGGCCGCCACATCCACACGTACGACCACGCCTGGCGCGTGGTCGAGCTGGCCGACCACCCGGCCCTCGGCACCTGCCTCGACAGCTTCCACATCCTGTCCCGGGGCTCCGACCCCGCGGGCATCGCCGGCATCCCCGGCGAGAAGATCTTCTTCCTCCAGCTCGCCGACGCGCCCCTGATGGGGATGGACGTCCTGCAGTGGAGCCGCCACCACCGCTGCTTCCCCGGTCAGGGCGGACTGGACGTCGCAGGCCTCGTGTCCGCGGCCGTGCGCGCCGGATACCAGGGGCCGCTGTCCCTGGAGGTGTTCAACGACGTCTTCCGGCAGGCCGGCGCGGCCTCCACCGCCGTCGATGCGCTGCGCTCCCTGCTCCTCCTGGAGGAGCAGGCCGGTCTCACCGCCCCGCCCGCCCCGGCCGTGCCGTCCGGCTTCGCCTTCGCCGAACTGGCCGCCACCGACACCGAACCGCTGCGCGGCCTGCTCGGCGCGCTCGGCTTCACCCGTACCGGCCGGCACACCTCCAAGCCCGTCGAACTGTGGCGGCAGGGAGACGCCAGGATCCTGCTCAACACCGGTACGGGCGGCGGCCGGCAGGGCCCGGAGCTGACCGCCGTCGGAGTCGAGACCCCGGACCCCGCCCGGTCCGTACGCCGTGCGGAGGCCATGCTCGCCCCGGTAGTCCCGCGCCGCCGCGCGCCGGGGGAAGCGCCGCTTGACGCGGTCGCCGCGCCCGACGCCACCGAGCTGTTCTTCTGCCGCACCGACACGCCCGACCACCCCTCCTGGACCACCGACTTCACCCGCGACGTCACCCGCGACGCCACCGGGGACCCCGACCCCACCGGCGTACCGACGCCAGACGCCGATCCCGCCGGGATCCGCCGCATCGACCACATCGCGCTCACCCAGCCCTGGCACCAGTTCGACGAGGCCTCGCTGTTCTGGACGAGCGTGCCGGGGCTCGCGGCCGACGACAGCGTCGACCTCGCCGACCCGTACGGCCTGCGGCGCAGCCGGGCCGTGGCCGGGCCTGACGGCGGCGTACGTATCGTGCTCAACGTCGCCCCCGCGCCGGGCGCCGACCGCGCCCCCGTCCAGCACATCGCGCTCGCCACCGACGACCTCGTCACCACCGCCCGCCGGATCCGCGACCGGGGCGCGCGTCTGCTGCCGATCCCCGCCAACTACTACGACGACCTCGACGCCCGCCACGCCCTGGACTCCGACACCCTCGCCGCCTACGCCGAGCTCGGCATCCTCTACGACCGGGACGCACAGGGGGAGTTCCTCCACTGCTACACCGTCACCGTCGGCCGCGTCTTCTTCGAACTCGTCCAGCGCATCGGCGGCTACCGGGGGTACGGAGCCCAGAACGCCCCCGTCCGCCTGGCCGCCCAGCTCGCACGGACGCACGGCTGACCCCGGGGAGCCCGCGGCTAGACTGGCCGTCGCCGGACAGACCGCCCCGAGGAGCCGCATGGCCGCCGCCGTTCCCCCGTCCACCCAGCCCGCAGAGCCCGCCAAGCGCACCCGGGACGCGGCCCGGACGCGGGCGGAGATCCTCGACGTGGCCACGGAGGAATTCGCCCGCCTGGGCTTCGCGGGCGCCCGGGTGGACGAGATCGCCGCCCGGATGCGGACGACGAAGCGAATGATCTACTACTACTTCGGCAACAAGGAGCGGCTCTTCACCGCCGTCCTCGAACGGGCCTACACCGTCATCCGCGAGGAGGAGCAGCAGCTCGACGTCGAGCACCTGGACCCGGTGTCGGCGATCCGCCGGCTGGCCGAGCTCACCTTCGACCACCACGAGGCGCACCCCGACTTCATCCGCCTGGTCAGCATCGAGAACATCCACGAGGCGGAGCACATCGCCTCCTCGCCGAGCCTCAGCTCACTGAGCTCGCCCGCGATCGACGTCATCGCCCGCATCCTGGAGGCGGGACGCGCCGAGGGCGTGTTCACCGCGCAGGTGGACGCCGTGGACCTGCACGCGATGATCAGCTCGTTCTGCTTCTTCCGGATCTCCAACCGGCACACCTTCCGTACGCTCTTCGGCCGCGACCTCACCGAGGCGCCGCTGCGCGAGCACTACCGGACGATGCTGGGCGACATGGTCATCGCCTATCTGACGTCGACGTCCTCGACGGACTCGACGGCCTCGACGGCCTCGACCCCCTCGACGGACTGACGGGGGACGATCCTCCCCTCCCGCATGGTGAGGACCCGGTCGGCGATGTGCCGGACCGCCGCCATGTCGTGCGAGATGAACAGGTAGCCGAGCCCGAGCCGGTCCTGGAGGTCCAGGAGAAGGTTGAGGATCCCCGCCCGCAGGGACGGGTCGAGGGCCGAGACCGGTTCGTCCAGGACGAGCAGCTCGGGCGAGCTCGCCAGGGCGCGGGCGATCCCCGCGCGTTGACACTGCCCGCCGGACAGCTCGTGCGGAAGCCGCTCGCCGAGCGCGGCGTCCAGGCCTACCAGGTCGAGGAGTTCGGCGACCCGTTCCGGCCCGGCGGGCCGTGACCAGCGACCCTGCACGCGCAGCGGTTCGGCGATCTGCGCGGCGATCCGCCGGCGCGGACTGAGCGAACCGTACGGATCCTGGAACACGGGCTGGAGACGCGGCCGGACCGCGCGCAGCCGCCGCTCGCTCAGCGCGGTCAGCTCCAGACCGTCGAACCGGACCTCACCGCTGTGCGGCCGCCGCAGCCGCAGGACGGCGGCCGCCGTCGACGACTTCCCGCAGCCGGACGGACCGACCAGACCCACGGTCTCACCCGCCCCCACGTGGAAGGAGACGCCGTCGACGGCGGTGGATCCGCCGTACCGTACGACCAGGTCGCGGACTTCGAGCAGGGGGCTCATACGGTCTCCAGGACGGCGTGGTGGCAGGCGACCTCGCGCCCGTCGAGGGGGCGAGGGTCGGGCCGTTCGGTGGTGCAGCGATCGGTGGCCCGCGCGCAGCGGGGAGCGAAGGCGCAGCCCGTCGGCAGCTCGCCGGGCGCCGGCGGCCGGCCGGGAAGGGCGGCCAGCCGGGTCCGGGGAACGGTGTCGGCGGTGGGCAGAGAGGCCAACAGGCCCGCGGTGTACGGCGCGAGCGGGTCGGCGAGGACCCGGTCCACCGGACCGTGTTCGGCGAGCACGCCGGCGTACATGACCGCCATGCGGTCGGCGTGAGCCCGTACGACGTCGAGGTCGTGGGTGACAAGGACGAGCGAGGCGCCCCGGGCCGCACATCGCTCGCGCAGCAGGCCCAGGACCTTCTCCTGCGCCTCCGGATCGAGCGCCGTGGTCGGTTCGTCGGCGACGACGAGAACGGGATCGTTCACCAACGCCATGGCGAGCACGGCGCGTTGGCGCATGCCACCCGAGAACTCATGCGGGTAGGCACGGGACGTGGCGGCCGGGATGCCGACCTGTTCCAGCGCCGACTCGGCCCGCCGCCGCGCCTCCTTCCTCGACAGTCCCTGAACGGACCTGAGAGCGAGGGCGAGTTGGTCACCGACCGGGTGGACGGGGGAGAGGGCGGAGAGCGCGTCCTGCGGGACGAGCGCGAGCCGACGGCCCCAGTCGGCCGGCGTGACCGGGGAACCCCCGAGCAGAACCTCGCCGGAGACCGCCGCCCCGCGTGGGACGATCCCGAGCAGGGCGCGGGCGGTCAGCGACTTCCCCGCGCCCGACTCGCCCACCAGGGCCAGGACTTCACCCGCGCGGGCCTCGAACGACACACCTCGGACCACGTCCACGCCGTCGAACCCGACGCGCAGCCCACGGACCGAGAGCAGAGTGTCGGACGGGTCGGACGTGTCAGACGTGTCGGACCGGGGCACGGGTCGCCTTCCTTCGCAGCGATACGGAACGGGTACGGGTACGGGTGCGGTCACGCCGCACCGTCGTCCCCGACAGGGTGACGGCGAGCGCGGCGAGCAGCGCCAGCGCGACCGCCGGCGCGAGGGCCGCCACCGGCGCCCGCTCCACGTAGTCGGCGGACTCGTCGAGCAGCAGCCCCCACTCCGGGGACGGCGGCTGGGCACCGAGCCCGAGGAAGCCGAGCGAGGCCAGGGCGAGCGCGATGCCGGGCAGCCTAAGGACAGCGTGCCGGGCGACCGGCGCCGCGACCGACGGCAGGACGTGCCGGCCGAGGATCCACAGCGGGCTCGCGCCCATCGCCCGCTGGGCCATGAGGAACCCGGAGGCCCGGATCTCCTGGGTGAGCGCCGCGGCGTGGGCCGCGAGCGGCGGCCAGGAGACCAGCGTGACGGCAAGCGTCGCCGCGCCGGTGCCAGGGCCCGTCGCGGCGGCGACCAGGATGCCCGCGACGACGGGCGGCACGGAGTTCGCGATGTCGGCGAGCCCCGCGGCCAGGTGGGGCAGGAAGCCGAGCGCCAGCGCCGCGAGGTACGCGAGCAGACAGACGACCGCGGCCGTGCCGACCGTCGACGCGGCACCGTGCCCGAGCCGGGCGAGCACGTCCCGGCCCAGGGCGTCGGTCCCGAGCGGGTGCGCCGCCGAGGGTGCCGTCAGCCGGGCGGCGGTGTCGATCGTGTACGGCTCCCGCAGCAGGCCCCAGCCGACCACGACGGCCAGGACGATGCCCAGCACGACCGGAACGGCGAGGGGGACCCGGACCGGACGGGCGGCGGGCAGCGTGAGGCCCGCGTCGCGCAGCGCGGGGCCGAGCAGCCTGCGCCGTACGGCGGCCGCGAGGGCACCCGTCAGGAGACCCAGTGCGAGCAGCGCCAGGACCGCACCCTGGAGCAGCGGCAGATCCTGCGACTTGGCCGCCCCCAGAGCCGTACGGCCGAGGCCCGGAATCGCGAAGACCGTCTCGACGGCGACCGCGCCGCCCGTCAGGCCGACCGCCACCATCCCGAACTGCGGGACCAGCGACGGGAGTACGCGACGCACGGCGGCCGCTGCGATCTGCCTCCGGCCGACGCCCGCACCGCGCCACAGCTCCACCCAGCGCTCGTCGAGCACGGCCGGCAGGGCATCGGCGACCAGCCGGCCGAGGAGAGCCCCCGCCGGAACGCCCAGCGCGAGCGCGGGCAGAACGAGGTGCTCCGGTCCGGCCCAGCCGGAGGTCGGGAACCAGCCGAGCCACACGCCGGCCACGATCAGCAGTCCGAGCGAGAGCAGGAACTCCGGGACGGCGGCGAGGACCGCGGCCAGGGCTCCCGTCGTACCCCGTCCGCGCACGAGCACGGGCGCGGCGAGCGCCCCGCCGACGAGCAGCGCCACCGCGAGGGCCGCGCCCATCAGGGCCGACGAGACCTGGAGCCCGGCCGTTACCGACGGCAGGACGTCCGTGCCGGAGACCCAGGAGACCCCCAGATCGCCGTGGAGCAGGCCGCTCGCCCACCGGGCGAGCAGACCCAGCGGACCCGCGTCCAGGCCGAGATCCGCGCGGATGGACGCCAGCGCCTCGGGCGTCGGCTCCTGTTCGGCGGACCTGGCCCTCAGCAGGCTGAGCGCGGGGTCCTTGCCGGACAGCCACGGCAGCAGCCCGGCCACCGTCAGGACGGCGACCAGTCCGGCCGCCCTCGCGAGCGCCGCTCTCACTTGACGAAGGTGTCGATCGTGACGAGCTCGCGCTCCCGTGGATCGTGCGCGGCGCCGCTCACGTGCGCCGCGTCGCCCTGGATGACGCGCTCGTGCAGCAGGGGCACGGCGGCGTCGGTGGCGAGCACCGCGGCCTCCGCCGCCATGACGGCCGCGCGCCGGGCGTCGCCCGTCGCGGTCTCCGAGGCGGTGGTCAGCGCCCGGTCGACGGCGGGGTCGGCGAGTTGGGAGATGTTGAAGGAGCCTTCGCCCGCGAAGTCGCTGTAGAGGTACGCGGCCGGGTCCCCGGAGTCGAGGACGGTGGCCCGGGACAGGATGAAGGCGTCGAACTTCCCGGCCAGCGCGTCCGCCTCGATGGTGGCGTACTCGCGCACGTCGAGGGTGACGGTGAAGCCGGCCGCCTGGAGCTGCTGCTGGAGCACCTGCGCGACCTCGGGCAGCTCGGCCCGGTCGGTGAAGGTGCCGATGGTGATCCGGGTCCCCTTCGGCGTACCGGCCGCCGTGTGCGCGACCGTCCCGCGCAGCTTCGCCGCCCAGGGCAGCGCGGGACCGAGCAGCCCGTGCGCGACGTCGGCCCTGCCCTCGTACACGCCCTTGACGATCTGTCCGGCGTCGATCGCCTCGCGGGCGGCGGCGCGCAGCGCGGGGTCCTCGAACGGGCCGGATTCGGTGTTGAGGTACAGCGTGTTGGTGCGCGGCATCGGCACTTCGGTGATCAGCTTCGGATCGAGCAGCGCGGCCTGCGAGACCGGCACGGCCTCGGCGATGTCGGCCTCGCCGCTGCGCAGGGCTGCGGCGCGCGCGGTCCCGTCCGGCACGAACTTCACGTCGATCCCGGACGCCTTGGCCGTGCCGCCCCAGTAGCCGTCGTAACGGTTCAGCGTGGCGGAGACGGTGCCGTTCACCTTCACCAGCTCGAAGGGGCCGGTGCCGGCGCCGACCGGGCTGACCGTCTTCCCCGAGTACGCCTTGGCGGCCAGGATCGACAGCTGCGGCGAGCTGAGGCGCTGCGGTACGAGGGGGTCGGCGGCGGCCGTGGTGACGGTGACCGTGCGCGGGCCGGTGGCGCGGACGGTGAGGTCGACGCCGTCGAGGATGCGGGGCTTGGGGGAGGCGCCGGCGGCGACGGTCAGGGACTTCACGACGGAGTCGGCCGTGAAGGGCGTCCTATCGTGGAAAGTGACGCCCTCGCGGAGCGTGAACGTCCAGGTCCGGCCGGTCTGCCGCCATGCGGTGGCCAGAGCGGGGACGGCGTTGCCGTCCCGGTCGAGCCGGACGAGCGTCTCGGCCGTGGACCAGCGTGACAGCTTGAAGGCGTCGTCCGACAGCGGGGAGAGCCCGGAGCGCGGGGGCTGCATCATCGCGACGCGCACGCGGGCGTCGCCGGGCCCCTTCGCCTCGGTGCCGTTGGCGGAGAAGCAGCCGGTGAGCAGGACGGAGGCGGCGCCGGCGGAAAGAACGGTCAGCAGGGCGCGGCGCTGGGTGCGGGAGTTTTCGGGCAGGCGCAAGGGAGGTGCCTCAACGGGAGGTGCGAGGAATGGTTGATGGATTGACCATATCAGTATGACAATCGTTTTCATTACGGCCCCTGCGCAGACCACCGCCCCCGACGGGCGCAGTCCGGCGTGCAGTAAATCCGCCGAGGGCGGAGCATGAACGTGAAGAGGTGGCCGCGGGCCGACCAGGAGGCTGCCATGCCCGACGAACTCGTCGTGCTGAAAGACGTCAACAAGCATTTCGGCGAACTCCACGTGCTCCAGTCCATCAACATGACCGTCGGCCGGGGCGAGGTCGTGGTCGTCATCGGACCCTCCGGCGGCGGGAAGTCAACCCTCTGCCGGGCCATCAACCGGCTGGAGACCATCGACTCCGGCGAGATCGTCATCGACGGCAAGCCCCTGCCCGCCGAGGGCCGGGAGCTCGCCGCACTCCGCGCCGACGTCGGCATGGTGTTCCAGTCGTTCAACCTGTTCGCGCACAAGACCGTGCTCGAGAACGTCACCCTCGGCCAGATCAAGGTCCGCAAGAAGGAGAAGAAGGCCGCCGAGAAGCGGGCCCGCGAGCTGCTCGAACGCGTCGGTGTCGCCAACCAGGCGGACAAGTACCCCGCCCAGCTCTCCGGCGGCCAGCAGCAGCGCGTCGCGATCGCCCGCGCGCTGGCCATGGAACCGAAGGTGATGCTCTTCGACGAGCCGACCTCCGCGCTCGACCCCGAGATGATCAACGAGGTCCTCGAGGTCATGCAGCAGCTCGCCCGTGACGGAATGACCATGGTCGTCGTCACCCACGAGATGGGCTTCGCCCATTCGGCCGCCAACCGCGTGGTGTTCATGGCGGACGGCAGGATCGTGGAGGAGACGACACCCGAGCAGTTCTTCAGCAATCCGAGCAGCGACCGCGCCAAGGACTTCCTCTCGAAGATCCTGCACCACTGAACCGAACGGCCGGTCGCGCCCAGCAGCCCCCAGGGATGATCACATGAACCCGCGCAAACTCACCAAGGCCGGCGTCGCCGCGGCAGCCGCGCTCGCCCTCTCCCTCTCCGTGGCCGGCTGCGGCGACGACGGCGGAGGCGGCGGAGCCGCCACCGCCGGCGACAAGATCACCGTCGGCATCAAGTTCGACCAGCCCGGCCTCGGGCTCAAGACCCCCGATGGCAACTACACCGGCTTCGATGTCGACGTGGCCACGTATATCGCCAAGCAGCTCGGCCGGGATCCCGGTGACATCGAGTGGAAGGAGGCCAAGAGCGCCGACCGGGAGACGATGCTCCAGCGCGGCGACGTCGACTTCATCGCGGCCTCCTACTCGATCACCGACAAGCGGGAGGAGAAGGTCGACTTCGCCGGTCCGTACCTCCTGGCCCACCAGGACGTACTGATCCGCGCGGACGACAACTCCATCACCAAGCCCGAGGACCTGAACAACAAGAAGCTCTGCTCGGTCACCGGCTCCACGTCCGCGCAGAACGTCAAGGACAAGATCGCCCCCAACGCACAGCTCCAGGAGTACGGCGGCTACTCCGAGTGCCTCACCGGCCTGGAGAACGGTGTGATCGACGCGCTGACCACCGACGACGCGATCCTCGCCGGATACGCCTCGCAGCCCGAGCACGAAGGCAAGTTCAAGCTCGGCGGCTTCAAGCTGAGCAACGAGAACTACGGAATCGGCGTCCAGGAGGGCAGTGAACTCAAGGCGCAGGTCAACGACGCCCTGAAGAAGATGGTCGCGGACGGTTCGTGGGACGCGGCCGTGAAGAAGAACTTCGGACCGGCCAACTACAAGAACGAGCCCGCGCCGGAGATCGGCGTCGTCGTCAAGTAAGTGGGTCGCCGTGTTCGACTTCCTCGAAGGCTACGACCTGCTGGGAGCGTTCTGGGTGACGGTGCAGCTCACCGTCTACTCCGCGATCGGCTCCCTGATCTGGGGGACGCTGCTGGCCGCCATGCGCGTCAGCCCCGTCCCCCTGATGCGGGGCTTCGGCACCGCCTACGTCAACATCGTCCGTAACATCCCCCTCACGGTCATCATCGTCTTCACCTCGCTCGGCCTGTTCCAGACCCTCGGCGTCGACCTCGGCGCCGAGGACTTCACCACCATCAACTTCCGGCTAGCCGTCCTCGGACTGATCGCCTACACCTCCGCCTTCGTCTGCGAGGCGCTGCGCTCCGGCATCAACACCGTCCCCCTCGGCCAGGTCGAGGCCGCCCGCGCCGTCGGGCTCAGCTTCCCCCAGATTCTGCGCCTGATCGTGCTGCCGCAGGCGTTCCGCTCGGTCGTCGGACCGCTGGCCAACGTCCTGATCGCGCTCACCAAGAACACCACCGTGGCCGCCGCCATCGGCGTCGCCGAAGCCGCCCTGCTGATGCGCGAGATGATCGAGAACGAGGCCCAGCTCATCCTCATCTCGCTGATCTTCGCGGTCGGCTTCATCTGCCTCACGCTCCCCATGGGGCTCTTCCTCGGCTGGGTGAGCAAGAAGGTGGCGGTGAAGCGATGAAGGAGAAGCTCGCCGTCCTCTACGACGTCCCCGGACCGCGCGCGAAACGGCGCGACATCCTCTACACCGTGCTGTTCCTGATCGCGCTCGGCCTGCTGATCTGGTGGGTCCTGGTGACCCTCGCCGATCAGGGCCAGCTCGAATGGGCCAAATGGGACCCGTTCTTCACGGACTCCCGCACCTGGTCGACGTTCCTCCTGCCCGCACTGAAGAACACCCTCATCGCCGCCGCGCTCGCCGTGGTCATCGCCCTGCCCGTGGGCGCAATCCTCGGTATCGGGCGCCTCTCCGACCACTGGTGGATCCGCGGCACGGCCGGCACGATCGTGGAGTTCTTCCGCGCCATCCCCGTGCTGATCCTGATGCTCTTCGCCAACGCCGCCTACTCCGAGTTCACCGACATCAGCCCGGAGAACCGCCCCCTCTACGCGGTCGTCACCGGACTCGTCCTCTACAACGCCTCGGTCCTCGCCGAGGTGGTCCGGGCCGGCATCCTCGCCCTGCCCAGAGGCCAGACCGACGCCGCCAAGGCGATCGGCATGCGCAAGGGCCAGACGATGACGAACGTCCTGCTGCCCCAGTCGGTCACCGCGATGCTCCCGGCGCTCGTCAGCCAGCTCGTCGTCATCGTCAAGGACACCGCGCTCGGCGGCGCGATGCTCGGCTTCTCCGAACTCCTCGCGTCCGTCCGCCCGATGAGCGCGAACTACGGCGCCAACACCATCGCCAGCTTCACCGTCGTCGCCGTCATCTTCGTCATCCTGAACTTCGCGCTCACCACCTTCGCAAGCTGGCTGGAGCGCAGGCTGCGGCGCGCCAAGAAGTCCACGGGCGCGGTGGTCGCCCCCGAGGCGGTGGAGGAACTCGCCCGCCCCGGCGAACACCTGGGTCCGGCCGAAGAGGAGAAGTGACGGGTCGCGACGGAAACGCTACCGGGACTAATCGCAGTGCATCGGGCTTTAGAGGGTGTCTCACGTGGTGAGTTGAGCCGAAGCGCGATAGTTGTCACATAGGCAGGTTTGTTGGCACCGGCCGGACTGCAAAGCATCGCCTCGTAGGCTTTGCGCAGTCCGCTGTAGCCGGTGCTGGTCGAACCCTGGAAGTACAGGGCCCCGATGGGCTCGTGCAGCGCGAGCACGCCGCCGGTGTCCCCGGCCTCGGCGCGCTCGAGCCACAGCCGGCCCAGGTCCTCGGGCTTGTGCGCCTTTCGCGACCGTGGTCGGTGACCGTCGGCTTCTATGCCTGCGCCGGGTTCTGGGAGTACATGTACTTGTGGATGCGCCACCCGTCCGGGGTGTGACGCAGCACGAACAGCTCGCGGAAGTAGGTCTTGGTGCGGGTGCCGTCGGCGACGGCGACCACAACGATGGGCTGCTCGGACCGGACGAGCGCGATCTCGTCGTAGACCTCGGCCGAGACCACCTGCAGGTCGCCTTCGAACCCGATGGCGGCGAAGGTGTCGGTGTAGAAGGAGTCGATCGCATCCGTGCCGCGCAGGCTGGGCGCGGCCTCGGGGATGATCTCGGATTCGTCGGCGTAGAGCCGCAGAATCGTGTCCTTGTCACCGGCCTGTAGTGCTTGGCCGTAGGCGTCGACCACGCCGACCGCGTCGGCGGTGCTGTCGTTGTTCGTCACGTGGTGCTCCTCTGATATTCGTTGGCAACCGACACAACACGTGCCGGTGACGTGCCAACTTTTCCGTTTGGGTGAACCGGTCAGTACGCGACGTGGGCGAGGCGGCGGATGAGCTCGCCCCGCTCCAACGCGTCGACGAGAGCGACGGCGTAGTCCTCGGTGCTGATGTGGCTGTTGCCCTCGCCGTCGCTGAGCAGTCGGTGATCGCCTACCCGGTACGCGCCCGTGCGCTCGCCGGGCGTGATCATCGCGGGCGGGGCGAGGTAGGTCCATTCCAGGTCGTCGGCGTTGTCCCGGACAAGCTCGAACAGTGCCACCTGGGCGCGAACCGGCGGCAGGGCGTCCTCGGGGAACCCGGGGGTGTCGACGACCCGTGCACCGGGGGAGACCTCCAGGATGCCCGCGCCGCCCACCACGGCCAGGCGACGCACCCCGGCCTTGCGTACGCCGTCCAGAACGCCCCGGCCCACCTCCAGCAGCGACTCGGTGGCCTCGCTGCCGCCCCGTGGCGGTGCCACCGCCAGGACCACCGCGTCGTGGCCGGCCGCCAGGCGCGCGACGGTGTCGGCGTCGCTCGCGTCCGCCGCGAGGGTGCCGTCCCTCCCGCTGCGCGTGACACCCGTCACCTCGTGGCCCCGCTCGCCCGCGTCGGCAGCGATCCGGCTGCCGATCATCCCGGTGGCTCCGAACAGCAAGATGCGCATCTCATGACCTCCTGTCGTCATCGCGTGTGCCGCGCACACGCCGTGAGCTAGAAGGTATCAATCGGGTACTGGTTACTTCAAAGATACTTAGATACCCTTTGGGTATGAAGAAGGAAGCTGCTGACGACTCCGAGATCTGCTGCCCGTCCCGGCTGGTACTCGACCGCATCGGTGACAAGTGGTCGGTGCTGATCGTGCTGAACCTGGGCAACGGCCCCATGCGGTTCAGTGAACTGCGGGGGGTGCTTCATCACGTGACGCCCAAGGTCCTCACCTACACACTGCGGGGGATGGAACGCGACGGCCTGCTCACCCGCACGGTCTTCGCCGAGGTCCCGCCCCGCGTGGAGTACGAACTGACCCCGCTGGGTCACTCCCTGCGGCCCGTCATGGAGCCGATCACCACCTGGGCCGAGGAGCACGTGGACGAGGTCCTGTCCATGCGCAAGGCCCACGACACCCGCTCCGAGGACGAGTTCGCGGGCTGATCACCGAGTAGCCCGACTGCGAGATACGGCCCGCCATGCACGCTGAATGAGCGTTTGTGGCAAGTCGCACCCCTCATTGGTGACAACCCAGGCTGCTTCGACTGCCCCCATTCACCAGCTCAGCCGGTCCCGCTGGTGACAACTCCTGAGCTTTGGCTCATGAGTTTCGCGAGCTTCTTGTAACAGGTCAGGGCGGCTGCGAGGCCGAGGAAGGCGAGGAAGTGCGAGCCCTTTCGCTCGCATCGGACGGTGAGGCGGCGGTCGCCGAAGAGCCAGGCGATCGACCTTTCGATCTTCCAGCGGTGTCGGCCTAGCCGTTCGCCCGACTCGATGCCCGGACGGGCGATGCGCGGGATGATTGCGCGTTCGCGCAGGCAGGTGAGGTGGTCGGCGGAGAAGTACGCCTTGTCGGCGCGGAGCTTGGCCGGTCGGCGCCGGCGTGGTCCGCGGCGGGAGCGGATGGCGGGTATGCCGCGGATCAGCGGTTTGAGGGCCTGGCTGTCGTGGGTGTTCGCGCCGGACACTGCGACGGCCAGGGGGATGCCCCGGGCCTCGGACAGGACGTGCAGTTTGCTGCCCTGCTTGCCGCGATCGACCGGGTTCGGCCCGGTCAGCGAACCCCCCTTTTCGCCCGCACCGGCGCGGCGTCGACGATCGCGGAGGTCCAGTCCAGCTCACCCCGGGCACCGAGCTCGTCCAGGACCGCCCGGTGCAGCCGCCGCCACAGCCCCGCCCTCGTCCACACGGTGAACCGGCGGTGCGCGGTGGCGGGCGAGACGCCGAACGTCTCCGGAAGATGCCGCCAGGCACACCCGCTGGTCAGGACGTACACCACCGCCGTGAACACAGCCCGCTCGTCGCGCGGAGCGGTCCCGCCACCCTGCGGACGGGACTTGAGCGGCGGCAGCAACGGCGCGGCCAGCTCCCACAGACCATCAGGAACCAGCCGCTGCGACAGATCAGCGCCCACGACCAGCATCATGCCGCACAGACATCACACCACGTGAGACACCCTCTTAGCCCGGTGGTGAAGCGATTCTCAGAACTGCTCTGACCCGCAGGTCACATCGGACGATTCTGCTGCTCGATGTACTGACGGACGATCGACAGCGGAGCCCCGCCGACCGATCCGGCGAAGTACGAGCCGGACCACAGCCGCTGCGCCCGCCAGTAGTGCCGGACGAGTTCCGGGTACTCGTGGCGGAGCCTGCGGGAGCTGACGCCCTTGAGCGAGTTGACCAGCTTGGACAGGGCAACCTTGGGCGGGAAGTTCACCAGGAGGTGGACGTGGTTGTTCTCACCGTTGAACTCCACCAGCTCGCACTCGAAGTCCTCGCACACGGCGCGCATGATCTCCTCCATGCGCTTGAGGTGGGTGTCGGTGAAGACCTTGTGCCGGTACTTTGTCACGAAAACCAAGTGGGCATGGAGGGCGAAAGCACAGTGCCTGCCTGTACGGATGTTCTGCATATCAGCCATAAACCAACTGTAGTACGGTGATCGGCATGAAGCTCAGGTATCAGTTCCGGCTGTACCCGAGCGCCCCGCAGCGGATCATGCTGGCGAGGGCGTTCGGGTGCGCCCGCGTCGTCTTCAATGACGCACTTAGTGCCCGTCAGGACGCCTACAAACAGGGCGCCAAGCGCCCGAGCGCTGCGGAACTCTCGAAGCGATTCGTCACCGACGCCAAGAAGACCGAAGACCGGCACTGGCTGGACGATGCGTCAGCCGTAGTGCTCCAGCAGTCCCTTCGGGACCTGGAGACCGCGTACTCCAACTTCTTCGCCTCCAAGAACGGCACCCGCAAGGGGCCGAAGATGGGGCCGCCGAAGTTCAAGAAGAAGACCAGCCGCCAGTCCATCCGCTTCACCGCCAACGCCCGCTTCTCGATCACCGAGGACGGCGCGCTGCGCCTGCCGAAGATCGGCGACGTGAAGGTCCGCTGGTCCCGGGAACTTCCCTCCGCCCCGTCGTCTGTGACCGTTGTCAAGGACGCGTCCGGCAGGTACTTCGCCTCGTTCGTGGTGGAGGCCGAAGGCAAGCCGCTGCCAGAACTGGACCTGGACGAGACAGAAACCGGGATCGACCTGGGCCTGTCCACCTACGCCGTCCTGCGGGGCCGGAAGATCACTTCCCCGAAGTTCTTCCGCCGCCAGGAGAAGAAATTCCGCCGCGCTCAGCGCAAGCTGTCCCGCGCTCAGAAGGGCTCCAACAACCGGCGCAAGGCCAAGCTCGCCGTATCGAAGATGCACGCCAAGATCGCGGACAAGCGCCGCGACTTCATCGAGCAGGAAACCACCCGCATCGTCCGCGACAGCCAAGCGGTCTATGTGGAGGACCTGAACGTGAAGGGCATGGGATCGAAGAAGGGCAAGCGGGCCAAGTCCGTCCACGACCAGAGCTTGGGCATGTTCGCCCGCACCCTGGAAGCCAAATGCGCACGGTACGGGCGCACCTTCGCCAAGGTGGACCGGTTCTTCCCGTCCACTCAGCTCTGCTCAGCGCCGGGCTGCGGATCCATCGAAGGACCCAAGGGACTGGAAGGACTCAAGATCCGGAAGTGGACATGCTCCTGCGGAGCAGTCCACGACCGGGACGAGAACGCCGAACGCAACATCCGCCGTGAAGGACGGCGCATCGTGGCCGAGGGACGCCCGGACACGTAAAACGCCTGTGGAGCCCGTGTAAGACCCGGCACGCCGGGCGGTGGGTGCTGAAGCAGGAACCACTACGCACGTGCTGGAAACAGCGGCGGCACGGTGGGAATCTCCCCCGTTCACGGGGGGAGAGCGTCAACTCAGGTACGGTCCCGCGGTTCCGATCCGGCCCGGCCCGGCCCGGCCCGGCCCGTTCAGTATGTACACCCGCAGATTGCCCTTCCCCGGCGCGGCGACGCTCAGCGTGCCGCCGGTGACGGTGTCGGTGTAGGTGCCGTTCGGGATGCCGGTGTACGTCGCGCCACCGGTGACCGTGACGAGGGCGAAGCTGTCCGCACCGCCGTAGGTGTAACGGCGCTTGTACGCCATCGACCCGCTGACGCCCTCGGTGGAGTACTGGCCCATCTGCAGGGCCGGGACGGCGCGGCGGATCTGGTTGAGCCGCTGGACGTGCCGGGCCAGCGGCTGGGCGAGGGTCTGGACGACGGCGCCGCTCGCCGACTCGACGGTCGAGAAGCCGGACGCCTTCACCTCCCCGGCGAGATGGTCGCCGAAGTAGGCACGGCCGGTGGTCGACAGCGGGCAGGTGGGCCCGCAGTCGATCTTCTTCCCCTTCTGGAACTCGATCTCGGAGCCGTAGTACAGGGTGGGGATGCCGCGGAAGGTCCACATCAGCGACCCGTGCAGGCCGCCTCCATCGCCACGCCGGGGACGGTGGTCCAGGCGCCGCCGTCGGGCGCGTAGTGCAGCCGTCGCGGCGTTCTCCGCGGCCGCGACGGGCGCCGCGGATTGGTGGCCGGTTCGGCCGGGGGAGCGGCGGAGAGCAGCCCGAGCAGGCAGGCGGCCGCCGCGGCCGCCGCCGGGGCGCGTCCGAACCGCCGAGGGGAGTGCGTCGCATGCGTCTCTTCTCCGGAGCAGGGCCGCGACGGGGAGGCCACGGCGGGTGCTGAAAGATCGGTCAGGAACTTGCAGCAAGCACTTGTGAGAGACAGGCCCGTTATTCGGGGCCTGGCCGCCCGCGTGAGGGCCTGTGCGCTGTCCGGGCGACGGTCCGCATAGAGTCGACCTGGCCTCCGTACCGCCGAACCACTCCGAGGAGCACTCCGTGACCGACGCGGCGTCCACCGCCCTGCAGCAGCAGATCGCCCGGGAGCTCGAGGTCTCCCCGACCTTCGATCCGCTCGTCGAGATCGAGCGGCGGGTGGCCTTCCTCACCGAGCGCCTCACCTCCACGGGGCTGCGCAGCCTGGTCCTCGGCATCAGCGGCGGCGTGGACTCCACGACCGCGGGTCGGCTCTGCCAGCTCGCCGTGGAGCGGGCCCGGGCTGCCGGCCACGACGCCACCTTCTACGCCATGCGGCTGCCCTACGGCGTCCAGGCCGACGAGAAGGACGCCCAGCTCGCCCTCGGCTTCATCGCCGCCGACCGGGTCCTGACCGTGGACGTCAAGCCGTCGAGCGACGCCGCCCTCGACGCCTGCCTGGCCGGCGGGGTCACCTTCCGGGACGCCCACCACCAGGACTTCGTCCAGGGCAACATCAAGGCCCGGCAGCGCATGATCGCGCAGTACGCCGTCGCGGGCGCCCACGACGGCCTCGTGGTCGGCACCGACCACGCGGCGGAGGCGGTCTCCGGCTTCTTCACCAAGTACGGCGACGGCGCGGCCGACGTCGTCCCGCTGACCGGCCTGACCAAGCGTCGCGTCCGGGCCTGCGCCGAGGCCCTCGGCGCCCCTGTCGAGCTGGTGTGGAAGACCCCGACGGCCGACCTGGAGACCCTCGACCCGGGCAAGCCGGACGAGGACGCGCTCGGGGTCACGTACGACGACATCGACGACTTCCTGGAGGGCAAGCCGGTCGCGGAGGCCGCCTTCGCCTCGATCGTCCGCCGCTACGAGCTCACCGACCACAAGCGCCGGCTGCCGATCGCTCCCTGAGGGTGACCGGCGGCGACCATCCGGACGCGAGCCCGCGTGGCGGGCTTCCGGATGGTGGTCCGCTGGGTGTGCCCTCGGAGATCCCGAACGGCACACGCGAAGGAGACGGCATGTTCGGACAGTCGAAGGCGTTCAGCGGCTTCTCGGTCGACGACCTCGGCAAGGCCCGCCAGTTCTACGGCGACACCCTCGGCCTCCAGGTGGAGGAGACCGGAGAGGGGGACATGCGGATGCTCACCATCAAGCTGGGGAGCGGCGCGAATGTCTTCGTCTACCCCAAGGAGAACCACACGCCCGCGTCCTTCACCATCCTGAACTTCCCCGTGGACGACATCGAGGTGGCCGTCGACGAGCTCGCCAAGCGGGGCGTGTCCCTGGAGCGCTACCCGGAGTTCGAGCACGACGCCAAGGGCATCGTGCAGGCCCCCGAGGGCCCGGCGATCGCCTGGTTCACCGACCCTGCGGGCAACGTCCTGTCCGTCCTCCAGGAGCACTGAGCCGTACGGCGACGGCCCCGGCCCCCGCGCGAGGGGGGCCGGGTTTCGCCCCTCGTCGGGCGGGCAGCCGCAGGCCGAGGAGGTACGTCATGACCGGGCACGACGACAGCGGAGAGCACCGGCGGGAGGGCGTGGCCGCGCACGCCCACGCCCAGTACGAGCGCGACAAGGCGGAGCACCTCCTCCAGCGGGCGCAGCGGAGCACCGACCCCGAGGAGGCCGCCCGGCTGCGCGAACAGGGCGAGCGGCTCAAGGAACGCAGTGAGCAGGCCCTGGACCAGGAGCACGACCCCTGGCCCGACGAACTCCACGAGCGGTGACCCGGCCAGGGGCGTGGGGATGGGCGTCGTCGCTGTGACCACGGTGGCGGGCCGGGCCGGTGCATCAGGGTGAAAGGTCCGTCGCCCAGGTGTGTTCCGCCGCGATCCGGGCACCCGGCGGACATGCCCCTCATGACGCCCGACAGCACAGCCGCCCTGCTTCTCAAGGGCTACGCCTGGCTCCCCGACCTACGCCGCCGCGCCGACGGAGCCCTCGTCCGGACCCGGCTCTTCGGGCGGCCGGCGGTCGTCGTGCACGGGCCGAGCAGCGTCGCCTTCTTCTACGACCCCCGGAACGTGCGCCGCCACGGAGCCCTGCCCGGACCCGTCCTCGACACCCTCTTCGGCCGCGGCGCCGTGCACACCCTGGACGGCGAACGGCACCGCGTGCGCAAAGCGATGCTCCTGGCCGAACTCACCGAACCCGCCGGAGTCGGCGAACTCGTCGACCGCGTCACGGCCGAGTGGCAGCGCGCCTTCGCCCCGCCCCACGACCGCGAGGTGGTGCTCTTCGACGAGGCCGCGCTCATCCTGGCCCGCGCGGTCTGCGCCTGGACCGGTCTCGCGCTGACGGAACGCCAGACGGTACGCATGGCCCGGGACTGCGTCGCCATGGTCGACGGCTTCGCGACCCCCGGCCCCCGCCACCTGCGGGCCCGGCGCGCCCGCACCCGGCAGGAGGAGCTGCTCGCCCGGCTGGTCGAGGAGGCCCGCGGCGGAGCCGCCCACGCACCCGGCACGCCGTTCGACGCGATCGTGCGCCACCGGGACGCCGACGGCTCGCGGCTTGACACGCACACGGCTGCCGTGGAGCTGCTCAACATCGTGCGGCCCACCGTCGCCATCGCCTGGTACCTCGTCTTCGCCGCCCACGCCATGGACCGCTGGCCCGGGCACCGCCGGCTGCTGCGCGAGGACGCCGGCACGCTCGCGGAGCCGTATCCCGAGACGAACGCGGGCGGTTACGCCGAGCCGTTCGCCCACGAGGTCCGCCGGTTCTACCCGTTCGTCCCGTTCATCGGCGGCCTCGCCGCCGACGACCTGCGCTTCGACGGCCAGGACATCCGGGCCGGCACGCTCCTCCTGCTCGACGTCTACGGCCAGAACCACGACCCCGAGCTGTGGCACGACCCCTACCGCTTCGACCCGGAGCGGTTCCTGCGCCGCGCGCCGCTGCCCGACGAGCTGATCCCGCAGGGCGGCGGACACGCCAAGAGCGGCCACCGCTGCCCGGGTGAGGACATCACCGTCGCCGTCCTGGCCGCGCTGGCCGGGGAACTGGCCCGCCTGGAGTACACCGTCCCCGAGCAGGACCTGAAGATCCCCCTCCACCGCATCCCGACCCGCCCCCGCAGCGGCTTCCGCTTCGTCCCGCACCCGACCCTCTGAGACCGGCTGCCCCTCTGAGACCGCCGCCCCCCCCGCAGAACTCACTGATCTAGCAGTTGTCGTCGGCCTGGCGGCCCGCGAACCGGTCGGCGAGCCAGTTGCCCGCCTCGACGGCCTCAGTGATCACGCCGCTGACGTGCTCACCGACCCAGATGGTCTCCCAGTGCACGTTCGCGCCCTTCGCGCACCAGTCGGAGCGCAGCTGCCGACCCACCGCGTACGGGATCAGCTCGTCGCCCAGCGCGTGGTACTGGTACACGGGCGCCGCGGGCGCGGTGCGGCCCAGCTTCGACTGGTTCAGGCGGGCCTGCCAGTCCGGCTGGTAGAGGGGGTTGGAGGTGGTCAGGTCGGAGATCTTCTTGAAGGACCCGACCGTGGCGTCGATCGCCACGCAGTTCTTCTTGAAGAAGTCGACGAGGACCTTGCCCGCCGGGTTGAGGTAGGAGTCGAGGTCCAGCTCGGGGAAGGCCGCGTCCTGTCCGGCCGCCGCCATGAAGATCAGGCCGGAGCCGAAGCTTCCGTTGTTGGAGTCCGCGACCTTGAGCAGGTCGGCCGGGACGCCGCCGGTCGCCGTGCCCTTCACCTTGAGTTCGGGCGCGTACGAGCCGTGCAGCTCGGCGGCCCAGCCGGCGGCCTGCCCGCCCTGCGAGTAGCCCATGATGCCGACCGGCCCGTCCTTCGACAGGCCCGCCTCGGGCAGGCGCTGCGCGGCGCGGGCGGCGTCGAGCATGGCGTGTCCGGCCGAGGGGCCGACCGTGTACGTGTGGTCGCCCGGAGTGCCGAGACCCTCGTAGTCCGTGACGGCCACGGCCCAGCCGCGCAGGGTGAGCTGCTGGATGAGGTTGGCCTCCATGGCCGTGCCGTACGGGAAGTTGTTGCTGGGCGCGCAGGAGTCGCCCATGCCGACGGTGCCGACGGCGTACGTGATGAGGGGGCGGGGGCCCGTACGGCCGTCCTGCGGGACGATCACGGTGCCGGAGACGGTGTTCGGGGTCCCGTCCGCGGCCGTGGACCGGTAGTGGATCTTCCAGGCGTTGGTGTTGGTCCACTGTCCGGGCAGCGGGTGGAAGGCGGACGGCGCGACGCTCACCAGGTCACCGGGGCTGGTGGCGGCTTCGGCGTCGGCGGTGGACGCGGTCGCGGTCGCTGTGGCGGTGGCGGGGATGACGACCGACAGGGCCAGTGCGGCGACGGCGGCCAGGGCGGTGCTGTGGATACGCATGGGCGGCTCTCCCAAGGGTCCCGTGTGGGGGTAGGTGAGGGAAAGGTAGTGACCGACCGGTAGGGATGGCGCTGACCGCGCAGCTCACCTTTCCTGGCCGGATGTCGCAGCGGTGGCGGCGGGGCCGGTGGGGTCAGCCGTCGGAGGCGATGCGGTACGCGCCCGGGGTCGTCCCTGTCCACCGCCGGAAGGCCCGGTGGAACGCGGTGTCCTCCGAGAAGCCCAGCCGGGCCGCCAGTTCCGCGATCGGCTCCCCGCCCTCGGCCAGCCCCGCGATCGCCGCGTCCCGCCGCACGTGGTCCTTGAGCCGCTGGAACGAGGTCCCCTCCTGCTGGAGGCGCCGGCGCAGGGTCGCCGGGCTGACCGCGAGCCGCCCCGCCACCTCCCCGAGCGCCGGCAGCCGTGGCGAGTGGCGCAGCTCCTGCGCGAGGGCCCGGCGTACCTGCTCGGCGACCGTGGTCCCGTACTCCGGCCTGCTGAGCAGGTCGAAGGGCGCGCGCCGCAGCAGCTCGTCGAGCGCGGCCTCGTCCCGGACGAGCGGGGCGGTCAGCCAGTGCGCGGCGAAGCCGGCCCCCGTGCGCGGCTCGCCGAAGCGGACCGGGCAGTCGAAGAGCACCTCGTACTCGTCCTTGTGGGGCGGCGGCGGATAGGCGAAGGCCGCGTAGGAAAGGGGGATGCGTCGGCCGATCAGCCAGCTGCACAGGCGGTGCCAGATGACCAGCAGACACTCCGTCAGGAAGCGCTCCTCGTCCCCCGCGAGATCGCTGCGCACGGTGAACCGCGCCTCGCCGCCGCCGACTTCGAGCGCCAGGTCCGGCCCGCCCGGGAAGAGGCCGTAGAAGGCAGCCCCGCGCTGGACGGCCGAGCCGAGGTCCCGGCAGCCGAGGGTGGCGTAACACATCATCGCGAAGGTGCCGGGGCGGCTGGGGGCACCGCTCAGGCCCAGGAACTCGTCCTGGGTCTCCCGGTAGAGCGCGCGGAAGAGCCGCGCGAACTGCGTGGCGGTGACGCGGGCACGGTCGTCGCCGAGCAGCAACGGCGGGATCTGCGCGGCCTGCAGCAGCGGCACGGTGTCGAGACCGGCGCGTCGCGCGCCCGCCAGCACGGCCCGCACGTGGTGCACGGTGATCGTCCGCCTTCCCATGCGGACGACGGTAGTTGGTCTGAGCGCTGAGGTCAGCGGGCGTGACGATTCCGGTCATGCCCTGCCACGGGTGCACTGCCTAGCGTCGGTCGTACCACCGGCTGTGGGGAGGGCACACGATGACGGAGCGCGCTGAGAGGGCTGAGCGGCCAGGGACGTTGGCGGTCTTCACGGAGTGGACCGGCGAGCGGTACGGCGCGGAGACCGCGCTGCGGTTCCGGCGCGACGGGCAGTGGCGGACGGTCTCGTACGCCGGGCTGCGTGACGCCGTGCGCGAGACCGGGTGCCGACTACTCGGCCTCGGCGTGGGCGCGGGGGAGCGGGTGGCGGTGCTGGCCGAGACGCGCCCGGAGTGGACGTACACGCACTTCGGGGTGCTGGCGGCGGGCGCGGTCCTGGTGCCGGTGTACCCGACGGCGGGGGAGGAGGAACTGGCCTGGGTACTGGGCGACTCCGGGGCCGTGGTGGTGGTGTGCGAGGACCCGGCGCAGGCGGAGCGGGTGGAGTCGCTGCGGGGGAAGCTGCCACGGGTGCGGGACGTGGTGCTGATGGGGGAGGCGGGGGCGGCCGCCGGGGGCCTTGCGGAACTGCTGGCGCGGGCCGCCGCCGTCGGGCCCTGCGACGACGCCTCGATCGTCTACACCTCCGGGACCACCGGACCGCCGAAGGGGTGCCGGCTCACGCACGGGAACCTGGGCGCGATCCAGGACGCGACGCTCCCGCTGATCAAGGGAGGGCCGGGGGATTCGACGTACCTCTACCTGCCGCTGGCCCATCTGCTCGCCCAGCTGATCCAGTTCACCACCCTCCTGGAGGGCGGGGAGCTGTGCTACTTCGGCGGCCGGATCGAGGACGTGGTCGGCGAGCTGGCGGAGGCCCGGCCCACCCATCTGCCGTCCGTACCCAGGCTGTTCGAGAAGGTGCACTCGGTGGTCCTCTCGCTCGCGGAATCCCAGGAGGGCGGCCGCGAACGCTTCGAGGAGGCGGTACGGCTGGGAGTGCTGGCCGCGGAGGGCCGCCTCCCGGAGTCGGCGCGGGAGGCCTGGCAGGCGGCGGAGGAGTCCCTCTACTCCCTGGTCCGGGCGGCCTTCGGGGGCCGGCTGCGCTGGGCACTGACGGGCGGCGCGCCCATCGCCCCGGCCACCCTGGACTTCCTGCGGGCCTGCGGGATATCGGTCTTCGAGGGGTACGGGATGACCGAGTCGGGCGGGGTGATCAGCCTGAACCACCCGGGCGCGGTGCGGTACGGGACGGTGGGGCGCCCGATCGCCGGGTGCGAGGTGCGGATCGCCGCGGACGGCGAGGTGCTGGCGCGGGGCGCGAACGTCTTCCCGGGCTACCACGCGAACGCCTCCGCCACGGCGGAGGCGCTGGACGGGGAGGGGTGGCTGCACACGGGCGACCTGGGGGAGGTGGACGGTGACGGCTTTCTGCGGATCACCGGCCGGAAGAAGGAGCTGATCATCACCTCGGCGGGCAAGAACCTCACCCCGTCGGAGACGGAGTTCGCGATCCAGCACTCCCGCTACGTCTCGCGAGCGGTGATGATCGGCGACCGCCGCCCGTATCCGGTCGCGCTGATCACCCTGGACGCGGAGGAGGTCCGGGGGTGGGCGGACCGGGAAGGCGTGGACCTGGGTCCCTCGCCGTCCACGAACCCGGGGGTACGGGCCCTGATCGAGGAGGCGGTGCGGACCGCGAACGCGAGCGTCTCCCGCCCGGCGCGCGTCCGAGCCTTCGAGGTCCTGGCCGAGGACTTCACGGTGGAGGCGGGCACGCTGACCCCCACCCTGAAGCTGCGCCGCCAGGCGATCGCGCAGCGGTACGAGAGGGAGATCGAAGCGCTGTACGGGGAGTGAGCGCGAGCGCCGCCGAGGGCATGACAGCGGCCGCGCTGTTTGTCATGACCCTTGCGAGCCACTCGGCCGTGCTGCTATCCATTCGTTAGGAAACTTTCCTTCCGATTCATCGTTCCGGGAGACCCCCATGACATCGGCACGATCGGCACATCTCCGGCTGCGTTCACTAGGTGCGCTCGGCACCGCGGTGGCCGCCCTCGTCCTCCTCGGCCTCGCCGCCGCACCACCCGCGGCGGTCGCGGCCCCCGTCACTCACGAGGCGGAGACCGCCACCGTCTCCCAGGGCCTGGTCGAGTCCAACCACACCGGCTTCACCGGCACCGGATTCGTCAACTACAACAACGTCAACGGCAGTTACGTCCAGTGGAACGTCAACGCCGCCACGGCGGGCACGGCGACCCTGACCCTGCGCTACGCCAACGGCACGACCACCAACCGCCCCATGGACATCGCCGTCAACGGGGTCGTCGCCACCGCGGGCAAGGCCTTCCCCGGCACCGGCGCGTGGGCCACCTGGGCCACCACCACCCTCACCGTGAACCTCAGGGCCGGGGCCAACACCCTCCGTGCCACCGCCACCACCGCCAACGGCGGCCCCAACGTCGACCACCTCACGGTCGACACCGCCACCACGCCCGTCGGCGACACCCCGGCCGCGATCAACGGACAGCTCAAGGTCTGCGGCACCAAGCTCTGCAACCAGTACGGCAAGCCCGTCCAGCTGCGCGGCATGTCCAGCCACGGCACCCAGTGGTACAGCCAGTGTCTGACCGGCGGCTCGCTCGACGCCCTCGCCAAGGACTGGAACGCCGACGTCCTGCGCGTCTCCACCTACGTCCAGGAGGACGGGTACGAGACCGACCCGCGCAAGTACACCGACCTGGCCCACTCCCTGATCGACCAGGCCACCGCACGCGGGATGTACGTGATCGTCGACTGGCACATGCTCGACCCGGGCGACCCGCACTACAACCTCGACCGCGCCAAGACCTTCTTCACCGAGATCGCCCAGCGCCACGGCGCCAAGACCAACCTGCTGTACGAGATCGCCAACGAGCCCAGCGGGGTCGCCTGGTCCCGCATCAAGAGCTATGCGGAGCAGCTGATCCCCGTCATCCGCGCCAAGGACGCCGAGACGCCGATCCTCGTCGGCACCCGCGCGTGGTCCTCGCTCGGCGTGTCCGAGGGCGCCGACGAGTCCGAGATCGTGGCCAGCCCGGTGAACGCCTCCAACATCATGTACACCTTCCACTTCTACGCGTACTCGCACCGAGACGAGTACCTGAACACGCTCTCCCGCGCCGCCGACAAACTGCCCGTCTTCGTCACCGAGTTCGGCACCCAGAACTACGCCGGTGAGGGCGCCGACGACTTCGCGATGACCCAGCGCTTCCTGGACGTCATGGCCGCCAAGAAGATCAGCTGGGTCAACTGGAACTTCTCCGACGACCACCGCAGCGGCGCCGTCTTCACCGTCGGCACCTGCGCCGACAACGGGCCGTGGGCCGGGACGAGCTCGCTCAAGCCCGCCGGTGTCTGGATCCGCGACCGCATCCGGACGGCCGACGACTTCCCGACCTCCTGACGCGGGGATCTTCAGCAGGATCTAGCCTCGTCGTGGGGAAAGATGCACTCCTCAGGTGAAGAAGATCGGCGGCGCTGGCACCGTTGCCCAAGGGGAGGACTCAGCGGTCAGGCCGTCGACGCCATGAACGAAGTGATCGCATCGGCGAACATCTCGGGGGCGGTATCCATGGCGGTGTGCCCCTGACCCGGGAGCACGGCAATCTGGCCGTGTCGGAGGATCGAGCACAGCTCCCCCGCCTGCGGCCCCAGGCGTTCCTCGTTCTGCTCGCCGATCAGGAACAGCACCGGAGCCGCGATCGAGCGGAATTCGGCCTCGGACAGCCTGACCGATGCTCCGGCGTGGAGCTCCCGCGGGAGCGTGTGCGCGGCGGCCAGCCGTCCCGCCCACTCCGGCTGCCCGCGCATCCACTCGACCTGCTCCGGGCTAAGGCCGGCGACCTCCCTCATGAGCAACGCGACGGCACCGTCCTGATCGCCCGCGTCGACCAGGGCCTGGATCTTGTCTGGCGCGTCTCGGAAGTCGGCCCAGCTCGGTACGCCCTCGACGACTGGCCAGCCTTCGTAACAGATGATGCGCGTGATCGCCTCCGTGCGCATCGCCGCGCCGAGGGCGACAGGTCCGCCGTACGAATGGCCGAGCACTGTCACGCCGCCGCCGACCACATCCGCAACCGCTGCGACGTCGTCGTATTCACGCTCGATCGAATAGCTCTCAGCATCCGAGCTGAGTCCGCGACCACGGCGATCCACAAGATGCAGCGCGAACCGGTCGGACATTCTTGCTGCGAGTGCTTTCCACCGCGTGTGGTCGGCTGCTGACCCGTGGACGAGGACGATCGGTTCGCCGCGCCCGGCTGTGGTCCATCCAATCCGGGTGCTGTCGCGTGAAGTTGCATACGTGGCGTCCATCGCCTTCCCTTCTCGCACCCGCCAAAGGCGCCGAAGCAGCGTTGAATACACGACACTGGGATCTCCTCCTTGTCGCAAACCAGACGCTGCCAGTCGGGTGATCACCACGCAGTGCCAACGCAGAGCTTTAGCCTCGCGCTTCATGAAGCGGCCTGTCCGGCAAGTGATCACAGAAGAGAAAAGTGCCTCTGACCAGCGAGAATGAGGATTGCTGAGGTCCTTGTACCCGTGTAAGCCGGGGGAACTTTCCAGATGCAGAAGCGTATCGGGTCCTACCCGCGTGTCCGCGTCGAGGGCGGCGGCTGTTCAGTGGTCTCCCAGGCCGGGGCTGTGGTGCTGGTCGAGACGGCTCGCCAGGCCGGGCTGGACCAGGCGGTATCGACGGCGCTTGCGCCGTGGCGTCGTCCGAGGACGGTGCACGATCCGGGGAAGGTCCTGCTGGACGTGGCCCTCGCGGTCGCGCTGGGCGGGGACTGTCTCGCGGATGTCGGGGTGCTGCGGGCTGAGCCGACCGTGTTCGGGCCGGTGGCCTCCGAGCCGACCGTCTCCCGCCTCATCGACACCCTCGCCGCGGCCGGGCCGAAGGCCCTGTCCGCGATACGGGCCGCGCGGGCCGAAGCGCGCGAACGCGTTTGGAACGTGGCCAAGAATGCGGCCCCGAATGCCGCAGGGCAGGTGATCGTGGACCTGGACGGGGTGCTCGTGCCGGCCCACTCCGGGTAGCAGGACGCCACCGCGACCTGGAAGAAGACCTTCGGACACCATCCTCTGACGGGGTTCGTCGATCACGGAAGCGGCGGGAGTGGGGAGCCGGTGGCCGGCCTGCTCAGGCCGGGCAACGCGGTCAGCAACACCGGCACCGACCACATCACCACGGCCCACCCTCCCTGGCCCAACTACCGAAGAAGTACCGGCGTGGACGCCAGACGCTGATCCGTACCGACTCCGGAGGCGGCACTCACGAGGTTCGTCGCCTGGTTCGCCCAGCGCGGCCGGTGGCTGTCGTACTCGGTCGGCATGACCATCACCGACACCATCCACGAGGCCGTGCTCAAGGTCCCGCCCGCCGCGTGGACGGTGGCCGTCGAGCCGGGCGGCGAGATCCGCGACGGCGCCTGGGTCGCCGAACTCGCCGGAGACTGCCTGAAGGGCTGGCCGGTCGGGATGCGGCTGATCGTCCGCAAGGAACGGCCGCACCCCGGCGCGCAGTTGCGTTTCACCGACGCCGACGGCCTGCGGCTCACCGCGTTCGCCACCAACACCACCGGCACCGCGATCGCCGCACTCGAACTGCGGCACCGCCAGCGGGCACGGGCCGAGGACCGCATCCGTGCCGCCCGCGCTACCGGCCTGCGTAACCTGCCCCTGCACGACACCGCGCAGAACCGGATCTGGCTGGAGATCGTCCAGATCGCCCTCGACCTGCTGGCCTGGATGCCCATGCTCGCCCTGACTGGCGAAACCCGCAGGTGGGAGCCCCGCCGTCTCCGGCTCCGCCTCTTCTCCGCCGCAGCCCAGATCGTTACCACCGCCCGCCGCCGGCACCTGAGATTCGCACCACTGGCCCTGGACCGACGTGATCACCGACGCCATCGCACGGCTCGAAGCTCTCCCGAACCCCGGCTGACCAGCACGTTCCCGTCCCTGCGAGCAGCACCACCCGACCGGAGCCGTGGAACCCGGCGCCCACCCGACGCGACAGCCGGGCCATCAGCCTGGCCACCAACAGCCCGAACAGCCGAAACGGCCCACCGAAGAAACCGACGGACCGTCACGAAAGATCGAGGCTAACGAGGAACCCCGGGCGTTCACGCCGGGGAGGAATCGCTTCTCTTGACTGCTCTGACCCGCACGGTCGCACGGGGGTGGTACTGCTGACCTCAGCCGGGGCGCTTCTGGTTCTCGATGTACTCCTTGATGATCGACAGCGGGGCTCCTCCGCAAGAGGCGGCGAAGTAGGAGGGTGACCAGAAGTGTTGGGCCCCACAGGTACTTGCGGATGTGGCCCGGGAACTCCTGTCGGAGCCTGCGGGCGGAGACGCCCTTGAGTGAGCCGACCAGACGGGACAGGGCAACCTTCAGTGGATAGTGCACCAGCAGGTGCACGTGATCAGTCTCGCCGTTGAATTCGACCAGCTCGGTCTCGAAGTCCGCGCAGACAGAGCGCATGACCTCTTCGCAGCGGCGCAGGATCTCGTCGGTGAATGGTCCGCGCCGGTATTTTGGCGTGAAGACCAAGTGGGCGTGGAGGGCTGCGGAAGCACACCTACGCCGAGTTGAAGGCGCGGGGGCTGGGGGCGCAGGCGGCCCAGCACGTCATCAAGAAGACGCGTGATGCCTACGCCACGTTGAAGGCGAACATCCGCGCCGGGAACCTGGGCGAGCCGGGGTCGAAGCGCAGGGGCAAGGCGGAGCCGAAGCCGATCACGTTCCGGCCCCAGGCCGCGCAGCCGTATGACGACCGGTGCCTGTCCTGACAGTACGACGCCGGCACGGTGTCGATCTGGACAACTGCCGGACGGCTCAGAGGCGTTCGCTTCGCCTGCTCGCCGGACGCGCTCAAGATGCTCCGTGAGCACCGCAAGGCGAGTCCGACCTGATCGAACGCGACGGCGTGTTCTACCTGATCGCCGTCTGCGATGTCCCCGAGTCCGGGCAGTACGAGCCCAGTGGGTTCATCGGCGTCGACCTCGGGATCACCAACATCGCATCGTCTCCAAGACCATCGTCACCACCGCTGAACGCACCGGTTCCGGTATCGCCCTGGAAGACCTCACGGGCATCCGCAGCCGGGTACGGCTCCGCAAGGACCAGCGGACGTCTCTGCATTCGTGGAGCTTCCACCAGCTCGCCGCCTTCGTGGAGTACAAGACGAAGCGGGCTGGGGTGCCGCTGTTGTAGGTCGATCCGGCGTACACCAGCCAGCAATGCTGCGAGTGCGGTCACATCGACCGGCGCAACCGCCAGTCACAAGCGACGTTCGCCTGCCGGTCCTGCGGGGCCCTCATGCACGCGGACGACAACGCGTCCCACAACATCGGCCACAAGGGCGAGACCGTGTGGACTGCGGGGCGTGAGTCACGCGTCCCTGCCACCCCATAAGGGTGTCTGGACGGAGGAGCCCACCCAGCAGCCGGCTGGGCGCTACCTCCAAGCCCGGTCCTTTAGGGCCGGGTCAAGTTGACGGATAGGATTCGCCCCGCGAGCCGCGCAATCAGGCAGCAATCGAGGCGAGTTCGGAGGGGGCCGGGTTGGCACGGAGCGAGGTTCCGGCGGCCGGACGCGAGCTTAAGTTCCGGGCCCTGATGGCCGAGCTGCGGCGCGGCATCCTCGACGGCACCTGGCCCCCCGGCTCCAAGCTCCCCACCGAGCGGGCCCTCGCCACCGAGACCGGACTCTCGGTGACCACCGTCCGGCGCGCGTACGAGGACCTCGTCGCCCTCGGCCTCGTCGAACGCCGCCAGGGGGCCGGTACCTTCGCCGCGCAGCCGGCCGCCGACACCGGGGCGGCCGCCGCCGACCGCAGGATCGTCGGCGTCCTCGTCCCGGACACCTTCTTCTACTACCCCCGCGTCCTCCAGGGCATCGAGCGGGAACTCGCCGCGGCCGGCGCGCGACTGGTTCTCGCCTGCTCGCACTACGACCCCGACGAGGAGGACGCCGCTGTGCGGCGGCTGCTCTCCGCCGGCGTCCACGGACTGCTGCTCGTCCCCACCCTGCACACCGCCACCGACCCGGGCCGGCGCGCCGACGACCTCCTCGCGCTGCCGGTCCCCGCGGTGCTCGTCGAGCGCCGGCTCGCCGCGTACGGCCCCGGCGACCCCACCGAGCACGTCTGCACCGACCACGAGGGCGGCGCCTATGACGCCGTACGGCATCTGCGCGCCCTGGGCCATCGGCGGATCGCCCTCCTGGTCCGCTCCGACGCCCCCACCACCGTGCCCATCGAGTCCGGTTTCGCCCGGGCCGTCGCCGACCTCGGCCTCCCCGAGCCCCTCCACGTACGGGAGGGACGGGAGCGCTGGAACCCCGAACGGGCCGACCGCGCCGTCGCCGCCCTCCGCGCTGCCGGTGCCACCGCCGGGCTCTGCTTCGGCGACCGCGAGGCCACGCTCGTCCTCGCCGCGGCCCGCCGCGCGGGCCTGAGCGTGCCCCGCGACCTGGCCCTGATCAGCTACGACAACGAGTTCGCGGACGTCGCCGAGACCCCGCTGACCGCCGTATCGCCCCCCAAGTTCCAGGTCGGGCGGCTCGCCGCGCAGATCCTGCTGCGCCGGCTCGCCGACGGCGACGCCTCACCCCTGCACCAGGTACAGCTGCGGCCGAGGCTGGTCGTCCGGGCCTCCTGCGGCGCGAGCCCCGTCACGGCCGGACGCAAAAGTCCAAGAGATGCGTCCTGATTGCTCATGGTGCGCTCGTGGCACGGCGGATAGAAAGCGTCCGGAGCACATCGAGGAGAGGACCCGGACATGACCACCCACGTCAGTGCCGAGATCGCCGGCCAGCCCGACTGCTGGCGCCGTGCCGCCGACACCGCCGCCGACCACGCCGACCTGCTGCCCCGGCGCGGCGAGCGGATCGCGGTCGTCGGCTGCGGCACCTCCTACTTCATGGCACGCGCCTACGCCGCCCTGCGGGAATCCCTCGGCGCGGGCGAGACCGACGCCTTCCCGGCCTCCGACGAGACCCCGCTCGGCCGCGACTACGACCGGATCGTCGCCCTCACCCGCTCCGGTACGACGACAGAGGTCGTGACCCTGCTCGCGCGCGCCTCCGGCCGCATCCCGACCCTCGTCCTGACCAGTGCCCCGGACAGCCGGGCCGCCCACCTCGCGGACCGGGTGATCGACCTCGGCTTCGCCGGGGAACGCTCCGTCGTCCAGACCCGGTTCGCCACCACCGCTCTCCAACTGCTGCGCGCCGGGCTCGGGGTGGACCTCACCGCCTCGATCGCCGATGCCGAACTCGCCCTGTACGAACCTCTGCCGACGGCCTGGGAACGACGCGGCCAGTTCACCTTCCTGGGCACCGGCTGGACGGTCGGTCTCGCCGACGAGGCCGCGCACAAGCTCCGTGGAGTGGCCCGCGCCTGGGCGGAGTCGTACGCGGCGATGGAGTACCGCCACGGGCCCATCGTCATCAGCGACCGCTCCAGCCTCGTGTGCTGCCTCGGTCCCGAGCCGACCGGTCTCCGGGACGAAGTGGAGGCCACCGGTGCGCTGTTCGACGCCGACGCCGTCGACCCCGTGGCCGCCCTGGTGCGCGCCCAGCGGCTCGCCGTCACGCTCGCGGCACGGCGCGGGCTCAACCCGGACCGCCCCCGTCACGCGTCTCGCTCGGTGATCCTCTCCGGAGCGCTCCGGGTGTGACGCCGTATCCTGCGCCCATGACCGACACGAGCATCACGCCCCTCGACGACATGCCCGCCGACTGGCAGCGCGCGCTCGCCGTGGTCGCCCACCCGGACGACCTCGAGTACGGCTGCGCCGCCGCCATCGCGGGCTGGACGGACTCCGGCAAGGAGGTCGTCTACGTCCTGGCCACCCGCGGCGAGGCCGGCATCGACTCGCTCGACCCGGCCGCCTGCGGCCCGCTGCGCGAGCAGGAGCAGCGGGCGAGCGCGGAGATCGTCGGGGTGTCCACCGTGGAGTTCCTGGACCACCGGGACGGGGTGATCGAGTACGGACTCGGTCTGCGCCGCGACATCGCCGCGGCCATCCGCCGCCACCGCCCCGAACTCGTCCTCACCCTCAACCACCGCGACACCTGGGGCACGGGCGCGGGCGGTTTCTGGAACACCCCCGACCACGTGGCCGTCGGCCGCGCCACGCTCGACGCGGCGGGCGACGCGGGCAACCGCTGGATCTTCCCCGAACTGACCGAGCAGGGCATCGAGCCGTGGAACGGCGTCCGCTGGGTGGCGGTCGCCGGATCGAACACCCCCACCCACGCCGTCGACGCCACGCCCGGCGTCGAGCGCTCCGTCCAGTCGCTGCTCGCCCACCGCGCGTACATCGAGGCGCTGACGGACAAGGACCCCGAGGAGTACGTCCGTACCTTCCTGGCCGGGAACAACCAGCGCTACGCGGCCCGGTACGGGGACCGGCCGACCGTCGCCTTCGAACTGTTCTCCCGCTGACGGCGGACGGCCTTCCTCCGGCCGTGCCGATCCCCTTCCTGACGAGACGTCAGGAAGGGGATGCGGGTGATCGACACGCGGACCAGGGCCTGGCCGCCGCCATCGACCGCACGCCGGCGCCCACGCTTCGAGGGCGGCTGAGACGTCACATCTCCGGGGCGGGCTTGAGGACGGCGAAGGGCGCGCCGAAGGGGTCGGCCAGCCAGGCGATGCGGCCCACGTCGGGGATGTCCGCCGCCGGCATGATGACCGACCCGCCGTTCCCCTGCGCCCGGATCACGGCGTCGTCCGCGTCCGCGACGGCGAAGTACGGGATCCAGCGCGCGTGGTCCCCGCCCTCCTGGAGCTCGGCGACACCGCCGAAGGACGCGTCCTCCAGGTCCCCCTCGGCGGTGGACAGCACCCGGTAGGTCATGCCCGGCGTCTCCATCTCCTGCGAGCGCCAGCCGAACAGCTTTCCGTAGAAGTCCAGGGCGGCCTGCGGGTCGGGCACATGCAGCTCGGCCCAGCAGAGCGTGTTGTTCTCGGAGGCTTTCTCCAGACCCTTCGTCGCGGCCGGCTGCCAGACCGCGAAGTCCGCGCCCGCCGGGTCGGTCAGCTGGGCCATCCGCCCGGCGTCCATGACGTCCGTGGGCTCGACGCGCACGGTCCCGCCGGCGCTCTCGGCGGTCTTGGCCGTGGCGTCGGCGTCGGGCGTCTGGAAGTACAGCGTCCACGCGCTGCTCGCCCCCGCCTCGGTCAGCGGACCGAGCGCGGCGACCGTCTTCCCGTCCTGCTGGAAGAAGCCGTAGCCGCCGGCGTCCGGCCCGGCCGAGGTGTACTGCCAGCCGAAGACGGCGGTGTAGAACGCGGCGGCGACCGCCGTGTCGGGGCTGCCCAGGTCGACCCAGCTGGGCGATCCCTTGGTGAAGTCCGTACCGAGCATGTGGTGTGCCCTGCCTTTCCGAGTCTGGAGGTCGCGTCCGGCCACCCTCGCCGATCCTCGCCGCTCGCCGCCGTCCCCCGCAGCCGCAGCCGCCCGGGTTCATCCGCGTGGACCAGTGCGTCACCGAGGGGCGGGCAGGCCCGGCGGATCGTTCGCTTCGTTTCTCATGGCGCATCGACAGCGCGGCGGGAGCGAGAACTGAAGGACCGTCAGCCGGCGGCCGCGACCTTGCGGTCCAGATCCTCCGTGATCAGCTCCATGTTGATCGCCACACCGGCCCGGTAGCCCCCGCTCGCCGCGTTGATCACCTGCTCCTGCGCGCCGATCGCGTTCCCCGCCGCCCAGACGCCCGGCACGCTGGTCCGGCCCGTCTCGTCCACCGCGACGAACGAGCCGAGCGGCGTCTCGCGGGTCTCGGCGCCCAGCGCGGTGAGCAGGCCGTCCCGCGGTGTCATGCGCGGACCGACGAAGAGGACGTCGCGCGCCACGATCCGCCCGTCCGTCATCCGTACGCCGGTGAACCGGTCGTCCTCGACGACGAGCCCGGCCACCTCGCCCGTCACCACCTCGACTCCGGCCGCCGCCACCCGCGCGCGCTCCTCCTCGGAGAGCGGCCCGGCCGTGTGCGCGAAGAGGATCACGTCCTTGGACCACTGGGAGACGATCAGCGCCTGATGGGCGCCGAAGACGGGATGCGCGAGCACGCCGAAGGCCTGGTCGCGGACCTCCCAGCCGTGGCAGTACGGGCAGTGCAGCACCTCCCGCCCCCACCGCTCGGCGACCCCGTCGATCGCGGGGAGCTCGTCGACGAGCCCGGTGGTGACGACGAGCCGGCGCGCCTCGATCCGACGGCGGCCGTCGTCCACGGTCACGACGAACCCGCCGGAGCCGTCCCGTACCGCCGCCGTCACCCGGCCCGCCGTCCACTCCACTCCGTACGCGGCGATCTCGCGCCGCCCGACCTCCAGGAACTCCGCCGGGTTCATCCCGTCCCGGGAGAGGAAGCCCTGCATATGGGCGGCCGGGGCGTTGCGCGGCTCGCCCGCGTCGACCACCAGGGTGCGGCGCCGCGACCGGCCGAGGACCAGGGCCGCGCTCAGCCCCGCCGCGCCGCCGCCGACCACCACCACGTCGTACCGCTGACGTTCGCCTGTGCTCGTCTGTTCACTCATACCGGGAGCGTCACTCCCGAGGCCCCTGGCCGACAAACATTCTTGCTGTTTCGGCAAAGGGAGGCATGATGGAGGCATGACGGAACCAGAGACCGGGGACGACCGTATCGACGCCGTGCTGAACGAGGTCGGCCCACGGCTGCGCCGCATCCGGCGCGATCGCGGCGCGACCCTGGGAGACCTGTCCGCCTCCACCGGGATCTCCGTGAGCACGCTCTCCCGGCTGGAGTCCGGGCAGCGCAGGCCGAGCCTCGAGCTGCTGCTCCCCATCGCCCGCGCCCACCAGGTGCCGCTCGACGAGCTCGTCGGCGCGCCACCGGTCGGCGACCCCCGGGTCAGGGCCAAGCCGATCGTGCGGCACGGCCGGACGATGTACCCGCTCACCCGCCAGCCGGGCGGCCTCCAGGCGTACAAGGTGGTGCAGGAGAAGCCGTACGAGCAGCCGGACCCGCGCGTCCACGAGGGGTACGAATGGCTCTACGTCCTGTCCGGGAAGCTGCGGCTCGTCCTCGGTGAGCACGACGTGGTCCTCGGGGCGGGGGAGGCGGCCGAGTTCGACACGCGCGTACCGCACTGGTTCGGGCCCACGCCCGACGGGCCGGTGGAGTTCCTGAGCCTCTTCGGGCCGCAGGGCGAGCGGATGCACGTACGGGCCCGGCCGAAGCAGTCCTGACGGCGAGGGCGCTCCGGGCGTCCTGGTCGTCCTGGGCGCCCTGGGCGCCCCGGGCGTCGCAAGAAGTCCTCCGCGCATGGTTCCACCAGGCACAAGCGACCGCTTAGTATGCGACCGACCGCGCAGTACGGACGACGGCTGGTGGAGGACCACGATGCAGGCATGGCGAGTGCACGAGAACGGCGAGCCGGGCGAGGTGATGCAGCTCGACGAGGTGGAGACGCCCACGCCCGGCGAGGGGCAGCTCCTCCTCAGGGTGCGCGCCGCCAACGTCAACTTCCCGGACGCGCTGCTCTGCCGGGGCCAGTACCAGGTGCGGCCCCCGCTGCCCTTCACCCCCGGGGTGGAGATCTGCGGCGAGGCCGAGGACGGCCGGCGGGTCATCGCGACCCCCGCCCTGCCCTACGGCGGCTTCGCCGACTACGCGGTGGCGGACGCGGCGGCCGTACTCCCCGCCCCGGAGGCCCTCGACGACGCCGAAGCGGCTGCTCTCCACATCGGCTACCAGACCGGCTGGTTCGGTCTGCACCGCCGCGCCGCCCTCAAGGAGGGCGAGACGCTGCTCGTCCACGCCGCCGCTGGCGGCGTCGGCAGCGCCGCCGTCCAGCTCGGCAAGGCAGCCGGCGCCACCGTCATCGGTGTCGTCGGCGGGGCGGACAAGGTGGAGGTCGCCCGGGCGCTCGGCTGCGACGTCGTCGTCGACCGGCGCTCCGAGGACGTCATCGCCGCCGTCAAGGAGGCCACCGGCGGCCGGGGTGCCGATGTCATCTACGACCCCGTCGGCGGCGAGGCCTACGCGCAGTCCGCGAAGGTCGTCGCCTTCGAGGGCCGGATCGTCGTCGTCGGCTTCGCGAGCGGGGCCATCCCCTCGCCCGCTCTCAACCACGCCCTCGTCAAGAACTACTCGATCGTCGGCCTCCATTGGGGCCTCTACAACCTCAAGGACCCGGCGGCGATCCTGCGTTGCCACGAGACGCTCACCGAGTACGCCGCCAAGGGCCTGATCAGGCCGCTGGTGAGCGAGCGCGTCCCGTTCGCCGGCGCGGCCGACGCCGTGCAGCGCGTGAGCGAGGGCATCACCACCGGCCGTCTGGTCGTCCTCCCGGAAGGGGCCGGAGCATGACAGACGCGGCCGAACTCATCGACCGTACAAGGGCCTTGCTCGCCGAGCACCCGCCCGCGACCACCGACCGCACCGACTTCCTCCGGGCCCGCTTCGACGCCGGGCTCTCCTGGGTCCACTACCCCGTCGGCCTCGGCGGACTCGACGCCCCGCGCGCCGTCCAGGCCGTCGTCGACGCCGAACTCACCGCCGCCGGCGCCCCCGACAACGATCCCCGCCGGATCGGCATCGGCCTCGGCATGGCCGCGCCGACCCTCCTCGCGTACGGCTCTGAGGAGGTCAAGCAGCGCTTCCTCAGGCCGCTCTGGGTGGGCGAGGAGGTGTGGTGCCAGCTCTTCAGCGAGCCCGGCGCCGGCTCCGACCTCGCCGCGCTCGGCACTCGTGCCGTCCGCGACGAGGCCACCGGCGACTGGATCGTCAATGGGCAGAAGGTGTGGACGTCCAGCGCCCATGTCGCCCGCTGGGCCATCCTCATCGCCCGTACCGACCCCGATCTGCCCAAGCACCGCGGCATCACCTACTTCGTCTGCGACATGACCGACCCGGGCATCGAGGTGCGGCCGCTGCGCCAGATCACCGGCGAGGCCGAGTTCAACGAGGTCTTCCTCACCGACGTCCGCATCCCCGACGCCCACCGGCTCGGTGAGATCGGCGACGGCTGGCGGGTCGCCCAGACCACCCTGATGAACGAGCGGGTCTCCATCGGCGGCGCCCGCATCCCCCGCGAGGGCGGCATGATCGGCCCGATCGCCGCGACGTGGCGCGAACGGCCCGAGCTGCGTACCCATGACCTCCACCGGCGGCTGCTCGACCTGTGGGTCGACTCCGAGGTGGCCCGACTCACCGGGGAACGGCTGCGCCAGCAGCTCGTCGCCGGACAGCCGGGACCCGAGGGCAGCGCGATGAAGCTCGGCTTCGCCCGCCTGAACCAGGCCATCAGCGGCCTGGAGGTCGAACTCCTCGGCGAGGAGGGGCTGTTGTACGGGGACTGGACGATGCGCCGCCCCGAGCTCGTCGACTTCACCGGCCGCGACGCCGGGTACCGCTATCTGCGCTCCAAGGGCAACTCGATCGAGGGCGGTACGACCGAGGTCCTGCTCAACATCGTCGCCGAACGCGTCCTCGGCCTGCCCGCCGAGCCCCGCAACGACAAGGACGTCGCCTGGAAGGACCTCGCGCGATGACTGACCTCCTGTACTCCGAATCCGAGGACGACCTGCGGGCGGCCGTCCGCTCCCTGCTCACCGACCGGGCGGACCCGAGCGTCGTGCTCGGCCGCATCGAGAGCGGCGACCCGTACGTCCCCGGTCTCTGGAAGTCCCTGGCCGGCGAGATCGGCGCGGCCGGGCTGCTCGTCCCCGAGACGCTCGGCGGCCAGGGCGCGAGCCACCGCGAGGTTGCCGTGGTCCTGGAGGAGCTGGGCCGCGCGGTGACCCCGGCCCCGTACCTCACCAGCGCGGTGATCGCGACCGAGACCCTGCTCGCCCTGGACACGGAGAGCGCCCCGATCGCCGAGCTGCTGGCGAAGCTGGCTGCGGGCCGCACGATCGCGGTGCTCGCACTGCCCCTGTCCACGGCGCCGGGGGTGTCCACCGGGCCGGGCACGTCCACCGCCCCGGGCGCGTCCACGTCCGCGGCGCCGGGCGCGGCTGCGGCCCCGGATGCGTCTACGGCTCCGGGCGCGTCCACGATGCCGAACGCGTTCCCCTCTGCGCAGGCGCCCGCCTCCGGCACCGTGACCGGGGTCGCCGATGCCCTCGCCGCCGACGTCTTCCTCGTCCTGCGTGCGGACGGTCTGTACGCCGTCCCGGCCGGCGAGGTCACGGTCACGCCGCAGATCCCGCTCGACCTGACCCGGCCGCTCGCGGCGGTGACCACGGCCGCCGCCTCCGGCACGCGGCTCGCGGACGCCGGCACGGCCCGCGCGGCCGTCGAGCGCGGCCTGCTCGCGGGGGCGGGGCTGCTCGCTTCCGAGCAGCTCGGGCTCGCCGAGTGGTGTCTGGAGGAGACGGTTCGTCACACCCGCACCCGCTACCAGTTCAACCGGCCGGTCGGCTCCTTCCAGGCGCTCAAGCACCGCATGGCGCAGCTCTGGCTGGAGGTCGTGAACGCCCGTGCGGCGGCCCGGGCCGCGGCCGACGCGCTCGCCACGGGCAGCCCCGACACGCCGCTGACCGTGGCCGTCGCCCAGGCCTACTGCTCGAAGGTCGCCGTCCACGCGGCGGAGGAGTGCGTGCAGCTGCACGGCGGCATCGGCATGACCTGGGAGCACCCCGCGCACCTCGCGCTGAAGCGGGCCAAGTCCGATCAGATCGCCCTGGGTTCGGCGGGGCGGCACCAGGACGCGATCGCCGCACTGGTCGGTCTCCCGGCCCCCGCCTGACATCGAGGCAAGGGTCAAGAGGGGTACGGGCACGATGACCGCCCGATCCACACGCGGCGTGGCCGCCGTGTGAAGTCCCGACCGGCGCTCGCCTGGCAGTGACGCGGCGAGCGCCGGTCGGGCTGACGCGCGCTTTCACGCACCGTCAGGCCCGAACGGTCTTGGGGGGACTGGTCGTCCGCTCGCCGTCGCCGCTGCGCTCGCCGTCGTCGACGAGTTCGCCGCGACCCGGCGCACGTCCGCGCCCGCGGCTGGGCGGCACCTGCCCTCTCGGGCCACATCCGCCAAGCCGTCCCGGCTTGCCGTGCCCGTCGGCCCCGGCCGATCGCCCGTCCGCGCCGGGCCGCCCAGGCGCACCCGGCGGGCCAACCCTGGGCGACCGGGCAGCGTCGCCCGTCCGCGCCGATCCGCCCCAGGCGCGCCCGGTCGGCCAACCCCAGGTGACCGGGGGGCGTCGGTCCTCCGCGCTGGGCCGCCTCAGGGGCTCCCGGTCGGCCAACCCCGGGTGACCGGGGGGGCGTCGGTCGTTCGCGCCGGGCCGCCCCAGGTGAGCCCGGTCGGCCAGCCCCGGGCGGCCGGGCGGCGTCGGTCGTTCGCGCCGGGCCGCCCCAGGCGCACCCGGTCGGCCAGCCCCGGGCGGCCGGGCGGCGTCGGTCGTCCGCGCCGGGCCGCCCCAGGCGCACCCGGTCGGCCAACCCCGGGCGACCGGGCGGCGTCGGGTCGGCCAACTCTTGGATGGCGCCCGCCCGTTGAGTCGGCCGGCGCACATACTCGTGTGGGTCACTCGTCCCGACACCCCCGGGAGTTACCCCATGGCGCCCCTGACCCGTCGTACCGCCGTCGTCGCCCTCGCCGCCGGAGCCGCCGGGCTCGCGTTGCCCGGGGCCGCGCTCGCCCACGGCGTCCGGCCGTTGGCGCAGGCGCACGCGCACAACGACTACCTGCACGCGCGGCCCCTTCACGACGCCCTCGGACACGGGTTCACCAGTGTCGAGGCCGACATCTTCCTCGTCGACGGGGAGCTGCTCGTCGCCCACGAGCCCGCCGAGCTCGACCCGAGCCGCACCCTCGCCTCCCTCTACCTCGACCCCCTGTTCGCCCGCGTGCGCGCCAACCACGGTGCCGTGTACGCCGGTTATCGCCACCCCGTGCAGCTCCTCATCGACATCAAGGCCGACGGCGTCGCCGCGTACCGGGAACTCCACCGCCAACTCCGCCCGTACCGGCGGATGCTGTCCACCGTCACCGGCGGCCGCGTCCACCTCGGCGCCGTCACTCCCGTCATCTCCGGCGACCGCGCCGCCCGCGCCCCCATGGAGGCCCAGCGCGTCCGCCACGCCTTCTACGACGGCCGGCTCGACGACCTCGCGGCGCAGACGTCCGCGCCCGCCTCCTTCATCCCCCTCGTCAGCTCCAACTGGACCCACTCCTTCAGCTGGCGGGGCGAAGGCCCCTTCCCCGCCGCCGAGCGGGCCCGGCTGCGCTCCATCGTCGAGACCGCCCACGCCCGCGGCCAGCGGGTCCGCTTCTGGGCCACCCCTGACCAGCCTGGACCCGCCCGTGACGCCGTCTGGAGCGAGCTGCGCGCCGCCCGCGTCGACCACATCAACACCGACGACCTCGCCGGGCTCCGGGACTTCCTGAACAGCTGACGGCGAATCTCACCCGTTCGGCAGACATGCCGTACGGCCGGACGGCGCCCCCGCTGCGCCACACTGGCCGCCGAACGCCGCGATTCCGGCGCGGCGCAAGGAGGGTGTGGGCGATGGCCGTGTCCGTTTCAGTCGTACTTCTCCTGCTCGTCCTGGCGGTGATCTTCCTCCGCAACGGCGGCCTCAAGTTCTCCCACGCGCTGGTCTGCGCCCTGCTCGGCTTCTTCCTCGCGGGCACGAGCATGGCGCCGACCATCCAGAACGGGGTCGCCGCCACCGCCAACGTGGTCAGCAGCCTCAAGCCGTAACGTTTCACGGCCACATGCACGGCATGAAGTGGCCGTGAAACCAGCGGCGGTTCCATGTACAAGTCACGCGCTCTTCCCTACCGTCGGCCGCCGGCGCGACCGACGTACGCACCCGAGGAGCCGCATTGACCACCCCCCGCAGGCGAGCACGCGTGCTCGCCGCGCTCGCCGCGGTGAGCGCGACCGCCCTCGCGTTCGCCACCCCCGTCGCCCTCGCCGACGAGATACCCCTGGCCCCCGGCCACCGGCTCGTCGACCACTACGAGGGCGCTCCCGCGCCCGCCCGGCCCGTGCCGGGCGAGGCGCCCGCCCAGCATCCGTACCTCGCCCCCAACGGGCGCAGCGGTATGCACGCCGACGGCGCCGGCAGCGGCACCCACCCCTTCCCCGGGCCGCTCGGCAGGGCCCCCACGGTCGACAGCGAGAAGATGGCCGCGCTCGGCGGCGAGTGCGCCACCGTCACCTTCGACTCCGGCGGCCGGCTCCTCACCGTCTGCGGCACCTTCTCCGGCTTCCTTCTGAAGCTGCTCGACCCGCGCACCCTGGACACCCTCGCCGAGTACCGGCTGCCGCAGCGCTCCTCGACCGTCGAGGCCGTCACCCGGCTCGACTTCGAGAAGATCTTCAAGGACACCTCCGGCGGCGCCTACTTCTACCTCGACGACCGGGACCGCGTCGTCCTCGCCGACTCCCGCCAGCACGTCCTGCGCCTCGCACACCGTCAGAAACCCGACGGCGCCTGGGAGTTCGTCGTCGAGGACGACTGGGACCTCACCCCGCTCGTCCCGCACGACTGCGTCGGCTGGACCAACCTCTTCCCCAGCGGCGTCTGCGACCCCGTCACCTCCGTCATGCCCGACTGGGACGGCCGGATCTGGTGGGTGACCCGGCTCGGCCGCGTCGGCACCGTCGACCCGGCCACCGGCACCCTCCGCTCGATCAGGCTCGACGGCGAGGAGATCCAGAACTCGTTCTCCGTCGCCGCGGACGGTGTCTCCATCGTCTCCGACCATGCCCTCTACAGCTTCCGCGCCGACCCCGACGGCACCCCGCGGATCCAGTGGCGCCAGACCTACGACCGGGGGACCGGCACCAAACCCGGCTCGGTGAACCAGGGTTCGGGCACCACGCCCGACCTCTTCGGCGCGCGCGACGACTACGTCGCCATCACCGACAACGCCGACGACCGGATGAACGTCCTCGTCTACCGGCGCGGCACCGACGTCCCCGACGCCGACCGCCTGGTGTGCAAGGTCCCGGTCTTCGGCTCCGGCGCCTCCACCACCGACAACTCCCTGATCAGCTGGGGCGACAGCCTCGTCGTCGAGAACAACTACGGCTACGAGAACCCCACCACGCTGACCTTCGGCCGTAGCGTCGTCGGCGGCGCGACCCGGATCGACGTCCGGCCCGACGGCAGCGGCTGCGACACCGTCTGGGAGAGCGACGTCCGCTCACCCTCCACCGTCCCCAAGCTCTCCACCGCCAACGGCCTGCTCTACTTCTACGAGAAGCGGCCGAACCCGCTCGGCGTCGACGCCTGGTACCTGACGGCCGTCGACTTCCGTACCGGGAAGCGCGCCTGGCGGCGGTTCACCGGCACCGGCCCGGCGTACGACAACAACTGGGCGCCGATCACCCTCGGCCCCGACGGCACGGCGTACATCGGCGTGTTCAACGGGATCGTCGCGGTGCGCGACAGCAGCTGAGACACGACGGCACGACGGTGCCCGGGGCCGTGACAGCCCCGGGCACCGTCCCGCGTACCGCTCAGACCATCTCGGGCATCTCGCCCACCGTGGTCTTGACGTCGATCACCGCGAAGGCCGCGCCCTGCGGGTCGACGATCGCCGCGAACCGCCCGAAGGGACTGTCCATCGGCCCGAAGACCTTCTGGCCGCCGAGCTTCACGGCCTTGTCGACGGCCTGGTCGCAGTTGTCGACGGCGAAGTAGACCTGGATGTAGGACGGGACCTCGGCCGGGAAGTCCTCCGGCGTCATCTTCATCCGTCCCAGGACCGGCATCTCGCCGCCCAGGTCGAAGACCTTGTAGTCCATGTGCTCGTCGGCCATCTTCTTGGCGTTGTAGCCGAACACCGAGGTGAGGAAGTCGTCCGATTTCTTCGGCTCCCGGGTGAAGACCTCGGCCCACACGTAGGAGCCGGTCTCGCCCTCCAGCTCGAAGCCTTCGTGGCTGCCGGGCTGCCAGACGCCGAACAGGACTCCGGCCGGGTCCTGCGCCAGGCACATGGAGCCGAAGTCGCCGACGGCCAACGGCTCCATGACGATGGTGCCGCCGCTGCTCTTGATCTTCTCGGCCGTGGCGGCGACATCGGGCGAGGAGAAGTACAGACACCAGGCCGACTGCGGGGAGCCTTCCTGGCCGGGCATGGGCGGGACGACGGCCGCGACCGCCTTGCCGTCGCGGTACGCCTGGGTGTAGTTGCCGAATTCGGAGGACGACTCGCCGAAGGTCCAGCCCAGCACCTCGCCGTAGAAGGTCTTGGCGCCTTCCACGTCGGTGAACATCGCGTCGGCCCAGACAGGGGTGCCTTCACGTCGTGCGGCCATGACAGTGACTCTCTTCCGATCGATGGTGGTCTCGATGGTCGTTGCCGGGTCCCACGCTAGCCAGGGCGAGCGCGCCCCGCACGGTGACGGAACGTGTCCGTACGGGTCACCGGCGGGCGACGATCCCGACGCCGTCCCCGTGGGGTGGTTGCGTACGGTGACGACGGGACGTCCGGGTCCCGGGTGACCAGCGTCGACGTGCCGCCGGGCAGCGGCGCGCCGGGACACGGGAGCCCTCGGCGACCAGCCGGTGCCGTACGCCGACGGCCGCCGCGCGCCCTCCTCCCCGTCGGGGGCCTCCGGCAATCGGGCCCCGCCCGGGCGTGTCGGCCGATGCGACGGCCCTTCCGTCGCGCACCGTCACCTCGTACGTCTCCGAGGAACGATCCCCAGGCGTCCCGTCATGTCTCCCGAGCGGCAACCGGCGGGGAGTCGATCAGCCGGGAACGGATCAGGAAACGGACGCCTTCGGGGGCCTCCAGGGAGAACCCGCTGCCCCGACCCGGCACGACGTCCACGATCAGCCGGGTGTGACTCCACACCTCGTACTGCGCCTTGGACATCCAGAACGGGACCGGCTCCGCGACGCCGGTGACCTCCAGGGAGGCGAGCAGCACGTCCGAGCCGCCGGTGCGGAATTCTCCGTCCCGGTAGCACATCGGCGCGCTGCCGTCGCAGCAGCCGCCCGACTGGTGGAACATCAGCGGCCCGTGGAGCTCCCGCAGTCGGCGCAGCAGCTCGGCGGCTGCGGGGGTCAGTTCCACGCGCTCCTCGGATCGGTCCATCCAACGGCCCCTTCCCGGTCGGTCGGCGTCCCCAGCCAACACGGCGCGAGGTTGCGAGAGGGTTGCGGCGCCCGCGAGGGCGGTATCGGGTCCGTTCACGACTCTAGGAACTGACGGTTCGTCAGGTTACTCTCCCCGCATGATTCCGACCGTCGTCTGGGGCACCGGAAACGTCGGCCGCGCGGCCATACGGGCCGTCGACGCCCACCCCGCGCTCGCCCTCGCCGCCGTCCTCGTCCACGACCCCGCCAAGGTCGGCCGCGACGCGGGCGCGCTCGCCGGACTCGACCGCCCCCTCGGGGTGGCGGCGACCGACGACACCGCCGCCGTGCTCGCCGCCCGCCCCCGGGCGGTCGTGTACGCCGCCTCCGGCGACATCCGGCCCGACGAGGCGCTCGCCGACGTCGTCAGGGCCGTCGGCTGCGGCGCGGTCGTCGTGACACCCGCGCTGTACCCGCTGTACGACCAGCGCGGCGCCCCGCCCGAGTTCCGGGACCCGGTGCTCGCCGCCGTCGCCGAAGGCGGCGGCTCGCTGTTCGTCTCCGGCGTCGACCCCGGCTGGGGCAACGACGTCCTGCCCCTGCTGATCAGCGGCCTCGGCACCACCGTGGACGTCGTCCGCTGCCAGGAGATCTTCGACTACTCGACGTACGAGCAGGAGGACTCGGTCCGCCATCTCGTCGGCATGGGGCACCCCATGGAGTACGAACCGCTGATGCTCGCCCCGTCCGTCCCGACCATGGTGTGGGGCGGCCAGATCCGGCTCATGGCGCGGGCCCTCGGCGTCGAACTCGACGAGATCCGCGAGACCCTGGAGCGGCGCCCCCTCGACACCACCGTGACCACGCGCACGATGGGCGTCTTCGAGGCCGGCACCCAGGGCGCCGTACGGTTCGAGGTCCAGGGCATCGTCGGCGGCGAACCCCGCATCGTCATCGAGCACGTCACCCGAATCCACCCCTCTGCCGCCCCCGACTGGCCCACCCCGCCCGACGGCGCGGGCGCCCACCGGGTCGTCATCGAGGGCCGCCCGCGCATCGAGGTCACGGTCGAGGCCACCGACGAGGGCGAGAACCGCTCCGCGGGCGGCAACGCCACGGCCGTCGGCCGGCTCGTGAACGCCGTCGACTGGCTCGTGGACGCGAAGCCGGGCCTCTACGACGCGCTCGACGTCCCGCTGCGCCCCGCGGTGGGCAGACTGGGAAGGAAGAGGCCATGAGGATCGACGTCCCCGAGGACAGGCACCCGATCGAGTACGTATGGGGCGAGATCGTCCCCGAGATCGGGACGGCCGCCGCGAACTTCTCCCTCTCCGTCTACGCCCATACGACCCTGGGGCTGCGGGAGTTCGAGGCCGCGCGGCTGCGTATCGCGCAGATCAACGGCTGTCTGTTCTGCCTCGACTGGCGGACCGACCGCGACGGCGAGAAGGTCGAGGAGTCGTTCGCCGACGCCGTCACCCAGTGGCGTACCACCGATGCGTTCGACGACCGCACGCGGCTGGCCGCGGAGTACGCCGAGCGGTACGCCCTGGATCATCACGGTCTCGACGAGGACGAGGACTTCTGGGCTCGTGTGACCGCTCACTACAGCCAGCCCGAGATCGTGGAGCTGACGATGAGCATCGGCTCCTGGTTGTCGTTCGGGCGGCTCAACCGGGTGCTTGGTCTCGATGCGGCGTGTGTGCTGCCCACACAGTGACCTGCACGATGACCTCAGAGGTCGGTGGCGATGATCTTCTCGATGTTCCGTTCGGCGAGCGCGGTGATCGTGACGAACGGGTTGACGCTGGTGTTCCCCGGGATCAGCGCGCCGTCGATCACGTAGAGGCCCGGATGGCCGTGGAGGCGCCCGTAGTTGTCGGTGGCCCGGCCGAGCACCGCGCCGCCGAGCGGGTGGTACGTGAGGTGGTCGCCCCAGATCTTGTACGCGCCGAACAGGTCCGTGCGGTAGATCGTCCCCTCCTTGGCGTTGATCTTGTCGAAGATGGTCCTGGCAGCGTCGATGGACGGCTGCTTCCAGGCGGTCTGCCAGTTCAGCTCGACCCGGCCGGCCGTGGGGTTCCAGGAGAACTCGGCGCGGTGCGGGTTCCTCGTGATCGACAGGTAGAACGAGGCGTACGTCTCGATGCCGGTGGGCAGCGGCGCCACCTCGGCGAACGCGCCGCCCGCCGCCCAGTTGTCGATGCCGGCCGTGGGCATGGAGGCCTGGAGCTTGCCCGTCGCGTCCCACATGTGGTTGGCGCGCCCGCACATGACGTTGCCGTTGTCGCCCCAGCCCTTGCCGATCTCGCCGTTGAGACCGGGCAGCGCGCCGTTGGCCTTGAGCCTGGTCAGCAGCTTGCTCGTGCCGACGCTGCCGGCCGCGAAGAACACCCGGTCCGCGAGGACCGTCTCGGTGGACGTCGTGTTCCCCTCGGTGTCGAGCCGGTCGACCTCGACCGTGTAGCCGACGCCGGCCGCGGGGGACACGGACGTCACCCTGTGCAGCGGTGAGACGGTGACCCGTCCCGTCGCCCGGGCCTGCGCGAGATAGGTCTTCTGCAGCGTCTTCTTGCCGTGGTTGTTGCCGTAGAGGACCTCGCCGGCCAGCGCCGAGGTGGGTACGGCGCCGGCCGCCTCCTGCTTCATGTACTCCCAGTCGTAGACGTTGGGCACGAAGACGAACGGGAAGCCGGAGCGCTCGGCGTGCTTGCGGCCGACGCGGGCGTACTGGTAGCAGGCGGCGCTCTCCCACCAGGCCGGGTCGACGTGGGTGACCCCCAGGCCGGCGTTGGCACGGGGGTAGTAGACGGCGTACATCTCGTCGGCGTTCACGGACGGGAGGATCGCGCCGAAGTTCTCCCGGCGCGGGGTGACGGCCATGCCGCCGTTGACCAGGGAGCCGCCTCCGACGCCCCGGCCCTGGTAGACGGTGATGCCGCCGAACTCCTCGGCGTCCAGGATCCCGGTGTGCCGGGGGACGTCCTTGTCGAGCGGGAAGCCGAGGAACTGGCTGAGGGGCTGCTTGGTGCGGGTGCGCAGCCAGAAGGACCGGTAGTCGGGGGTGGTGGTGTTGGCGAAGATCTTTCCGTCGGGCCCGGGGGTGTCCCAGGCCATGCCCATCTCGACCATGCGTACGTCCACACCCGCCTGGGCGAGCCGGAGCGCGGCGACGGAGCCGCCGTAGCCCGTGCCGATCACCAGAGCGGGGATGCGGGACTGCGTGGCTGAGGCGTAGGCATGCGCGGGGAGTGCCAGAGTGCCGAGAATAGAACCTGTTGCCGTGATGAATCCACGGCGGTTAACAGCCATGAGAGCCCTCACTGTCGGTGGAAGGGGAACGAGTTCTACTGCCGCCCGCATGGGAAGTCACGGCATACCAATTGGTAACTTTTGGCTGGATCGCTCAAGAATGCTCGGAACAAAGCCGACATTCTGCTGAGTGAAAGATCCGCCGAGTCCGGAGCGCGCATGTCCCTGCCGACCCTCGCCCCCGACACCCTCGACCGCGCCGGGGCGCAGCTCTACGACACCGCCGCCTGGCAGGAGATCGTCCGGCACTGGGGCACCCCGGACGGGCCTCCACCCGCCGCCGAGGACTGGCGCCGGCTGCTCTCCGTCCCTGTCGATCAGCTCGTCGCCACCGCCCTCGCCGGGCTCACCCCGCCCCCGCCCGCCGAGCGACCGCTCCCCGGCCGGCTCGGCGCCGTCCTGCCCGACCGGCTGCACGCGTGGCGCCGCATCGGACAGCCCGACGTACGCCCCTCCACCCACCTCGCCCACGCCCGCCGCGTCCTCGTCGAATGGGGCTGGCAGAACAAGCCGTACCGCCTCCGCGACACCCGGGGAGCCCGCTGCCTCTGCGGCGCCCTCCTCACCGCGCACCGCCTCGGCTACGGCAGCGCCGACACCATGAACCGTTCCGCCGCCTGGATCGTCACCGAACTGCGCGCCCAGGGCTGGACCGGCCTCATCGGCCCCTGGAACCGCGCCCCGGGACGTGACCGGGACCAGGCCCTGGCCCTCGTCGACGCCACGATCCGGCGCGCCGCGCACGCGGGGGAGTGACCCCGGGGGCTCCGCCCCGGCTCCCCGGGCTGCGCCCCGGCCCCGCGACGGAGCGCCGGGGGTCACTCCACGCTGTCGGCCACCGTGAAGAGCCCGCCGTCGGGATCACGCAGCATGACCTGGCGGCCGTTGCCCGCGGGCACGACCGGCGAGGCCGTCGAACCGCCGAGCCGCAGGGCCGCCTCGACCGCCTCGTCGACATCGGGCACGCGGAAGTGCACATGCCAGCGCGGCCGGATATGGGGGTCGGGGGCGTCCTCCACCGCGCCCCCGCGGAGCCGCGCCACGGTGACACCCGCGTGGCTCAGGACGACATGGTCGTCCTCGTAACTCACCTGGCAGCAGCCGGGCCGCTCACCCGCCCAGTCGAGCACCTCGGCGTAGAAGATCGCCGCGTCGAAGGCGTTCCGGGTCCGCAGCTCCAGCCAGGCCGGGGCGCCACCCTTGCCGACACTCCAGTTGGGGATGTGCTCGCCCTCCCAGATCCCGAAGACAGCCCCCTCCCGGTCCGAGGCGAGCGCCGCGCGCCCCGTCCCGAACCGCAGCGGCCCCACGGCCACCGTGGCGCTGCGCTCCCGGATGCGCGCCGCGGTCTCGTCGGCGTCGTCGACGGCGAAGTACGGGGTCCAGGCGACGGCCACCGCGAGGCGCGGCGCCAGCGCGCCGATCCCGGCGAGCGGGGCCCCGTCACGGATCGCCACGGAGAACTCCTCGCCCAACCGGGTGGCCCGGAACTCCCAGCCGAAGACACCCCCGTAGAAGGCTTCGGCGGCGCGCAGATCGCGGGCCATGAGACTGACCCAACAGGGGGCGCCGGACACCGCATGGCTCGAGGTCGACACAACCTTCATCCATCCGTCGGGACGCGTGATCGCTCTTCATCCCACCGTACCCCCGGCGAGATCGCCATTCCGGCGGGCCGTCCCAGTACGGCGTGCGAAGAGTCCGCCGGTGCGAAAGCCTGACAGGGTGAGCGACGTGCGCGCTGCGCTACGACGAACGGTCGCCGACCTGCCGTCGCTGCGCCGGGACCCGGTGGTCGTGCAGACCGTCCGGTCCACCGCCGCGGCCACGATCTCCTACGTCGTCGCGCTCCAGCTGAGCAGCGAACCCGCACCCCTCACCGCCCCGCTCACGGCCCTGCTCGTCGTCCAGGTCACCCTCTACTCCACGCTCACCACCGGCATCCGCCGGGTCAACTCGGTGGTCGTCGGCGTCGTCATCGCCATCGGGTTCAGCGCCCTCGTCGGTCTCACCTGGTGGAGCCTCGGGCTGATCATCCTGGCCTCGCTGGTGGTGGGCCATTTCGTGCGCGTGGACGAGTTCGTGCCCGAGGTCGCGATCAGCGCGATGCTCGTCCTCGGCGTCACCCAGGTCACCGACACGGCTTGGGACCGCGTCCTCGAAACCCTCATCGGGGCGATCGTGGGGCTGCTGTTCAACACGGTCCTCGCCCCGCCGGTCTGGGTCGGCTCGGCGGGGGAGTCCATCGAGGGCCTGTCGCGGCGCATGCGCCGGCTCATGCTGGGAATCGGCGAGGAGCTCACCACCCCCACCCCCGTCGAACACGCCGCCGCCCGCCTGCACGAAGCCCGCCGGCTCGACAACGACGTGGCCGACGTCGACGCGGCGCTGCGCCAGGCCGAGGACAGCCTCCGGCTCAACCCCCGGATCAAGGAGGAGGAAGGCGTCCTGCACCGCATCGTGCTGCGCACCGGGCTCGACACCCTGGAGATCTGCGCCGTCGTGCTCCGTGTCCTGGCCCGGACGCTCACCGACCTCGCCAAGGAGCGCAAGGGCGGGGAGCTCTTCCCCAGGGACGTCGCGATCGCCCTCGAAGACCTCCTGGCGCGTGTCGCCGACACGATCGTGAGCTTCGCCGTCCTCGTCTCCACCCATGTCAGCTCGGACGCCGAGGCGGCGGAGGAACGGCTCGCCGGCGAGCTCCGCGCGGCCCGCGCGGTCCGTGACCACGCGGCGGACCTGCTGCTCCACGCCGTCCAGCGCGACCCCCGGCACTGGCAGCTGTACGGAGCGCTGCTCGCGGAGATCGACCGGATCCTCGACGAACTGGACCTCGACCACCGCGGCCGCCGCCTGATGGAAGAACTCGACCGCCACTCGCGCGAACGCGCCGAGCGACGGCCGAGACTGTCGGCGCTCCGGGACCGACTGGGAGTGTGAGGGGTACCGGAAATCCGGCTGTCACCGCCGGTCGTTCATCAGCTCCTGGAACGAACTCATACAAGGGGTGCAGTGACGGTCGGTCCTCTCCCGCTCCTCCAGCGGCTCCTCGTGGAGCGACTGCCCGCACAGGGCGGTCGCGGTACCGATGGCGGCCACGTGCCAGACGAAGACCCCGTCGCGGGGTGCTATGCCGACGTGCATTTCGTACATGGTCGTCTCCATGCTCGGCGGACGCTTGCCCCTCCAGTGCACCCGACGGAGGGGCGGTTGCACGCCTGGAGGGCGGCTGTTCGGGTGACGGGGCCCGCGCCCCCGGCCGGGCCGCCCGGGGTCCGGATGGCTACGCTGGAGCAGGGGGGTGTGGACGGCGACCGGTCGGAGGCGACATCCCATGAGACGACGCCACCATTTCCACATCGACCACGCGGGCCACTCGGTCAGCGTCACGGTCCAGACCGGCCACAAGGCCGTCGTGGAGGTCCTCGTCGACGGCAAGGAGACGGGGTACGCCACGACCGGCGCCGACCGCCCGGTGACCGTGCACATCGAGCTGCCGACCGACCCCCCGACACCGGCGACGGTACGCGCCGCCGCAGGCCCCGGCATACCGCGCTGCGTCCTCGAGGTGCCGGGCGCCGAGCCGCAGGTCATGTCACCGCGGCTCTACTGAGATCGCGTCCCGAGGGGCAGGCGCCGCAGCCGCGCGCCGCCCCTCGTGACGAACCTGCCCAACAGGGCGGAAACCCTCCCAAGCTGAGGCTCCGTCAGGTCAACACTGTGTAACGCCAACAGGCTTGTCGGACAGAAGGCTTTCTTCCGCATACGGTCCTCTGGGATCTTGCGTCCACCCCACACATCACAGGGCCCGGCCGACGCCACCCGCGTCACCGGGCCATCGGAGGACGCATTGTTTTCCCACATATCCAGCCGGCTGAGACTCCCGGCCGTGGCCGCAACCGCTCTGGGCGCGGCCGTCGCGCTCGCCGTCCCCGCCGGAGTGGCCCACGCTGCTCCGACGACCATCCCGGAGCCCCCGGCCCCCTCCGCAGCGCGTGCCGGCTCCGCCGCCTCCGCCGCGGCCACCGCGTCTGCCGCGTCCGTCGCCGCCCCGACGGCCTGGGCCGCCGGTACCCGGGCCTACCTGGTGATCACCGCTCCCGGTGACACCACGGCCGTACGCACGGCGGTCGCGAACAACGGCGGTTCGGTCTTCGCCTCGTACGACGCCATCGGCGTCATCGTCGCCCACTCGACCTCGGCGAGCTTCGCCTCGACGATGCGCGCGGTCACCGGCGTCCAGCAGGTCGGCGCCACCCGCACCTCCGACGTCCCCGCCGACGCCTACAACCCGGCGCTGCCGAGCAACCCGGCGCAGTCCGCCGCGCCGTCCACCGAGCCGGTCCGCTCGGACATGACCCAGATCAAGGCCGACCAGGCCTGGGCCGTCAGCACCGGCTCGGCCACGGTGAAGGTCGGCATCCTGGACACCGGCGTGGACGACCAACACCAGGACCTGGCGCCGAACTTCAACGCCGCCGACTCGGTCTCCTGCGCGTACGGCAAGACCGACACCCGGGCCGGGGCCTGGCGTGACGTGGACCAGCACGGCACCCACGTGGCCGGCACGGTCGCCGCCGCCAAGAACGGCAAGGGCGCCATCGGCGTCGCGCCGAGCGTGAAGATCTCCTCGGTCCGCATCGCCGAGCCGGGCAGCACCCTGTTCTTCGCGGAGAACACCATCTGCGGGCTGATCTGGGCCGGTGACCACGGCTTCAAGGTCACCAACAACAGCTACTACACGGACCCGTGGCAGTTCAACTGCCCGACCAACGTGGACCAGGCGGCGATCCTGGAGGGTGTGAACCGCGCCCAGCAGTACGCGGAGGGCAAGGGCTCGCTGCAGGTCGCGGCGGCCGGCAACGCCAACTACGACCTGGCGAACAAGACCACCGACACCTCCTCGCCCAACGACTCCACCCCGGTGAGCCGGACCATCACCAACGACTGCCTGGACATCCCGGCCGAGCTGCCGGGCGTGGTCACGGTCGCGGCGAACGGCACCAGCGGCTCGTCCAAGGCCTCGTTCTCCAACTTCGGCCGCGGCGTCATCGAGGTGTCGGCCCCCGGCGAGTCGGTCTACAGCACCGTCCCCGGCGGCAAGTACGCCTCGCTGAGCGGCACTTCCATGGCCTCCCCGCACGTGGCGGGCGTGGCCGCGCTGCTGGCGAGCGCGAACCCGGCCTACACCCCGGCGGACATCCGTACGAAGCTGGGCGAGCAGGCCACCGACCTGGCCTGCCCGGCGGACAGCCGGTGCACCGGCACCACGGCCCTCAACAGCTTCTTCGGCGAGGGCCGGGTCGACGCGCTGAAGGCGGTCGGCGGCTCCACCCCGCCGCCCGGCGCGTACTTCGAGAACCTCACCGACGTCGCCATCTCCGACAACACCACGGTCGAGAGCCCGATCACGGTCAGCGGGGTGACGGGCAACGCCCCGGCCACCCTCAAGGTGGGTGTGAACATCCAGCACACCTACATCGGTGACCTGAAGGTCGACCTGGTGGCCCCCGACGGCACCGTCTACACCCTGCACAACCGGAGCGGCGGCGGCACGGACAACCTCGTCCAGACCTTCACCGTCAACGCCTCCGCCGAGGTCGCGAACGGCGTCTGGAAGCTCCGTGTGAACGACAACGCCAACCAGGACATCGGCAGGATCGACGCCTGGAACCTCACCTTCTAGGCGTTCTCCGGGCGCCCCTCGCCGCCGCGGCGGGGGCGCCCGGACTCCGTACCGGAGTAGAGGTGGTCGACCTCGGGACGCAGGTCGAGTATGTCGAGGAACTCAGCGAGCTCGGCCCGGTCGGTCGTCCGGCTCGCGACGGCCCGCCGAGCGGCACGACGGCGGTCTCCGGGCCCCTCGGGCCCGGGTGAACCGTCGCTCTCCTCTGTGACGTCCATGACGCCGATCCGACCACACCCCGGCCCGCCGCGCACGGTCAGCACACGCCGAGGATCAGTACACGCCGAGGGTCAGTACACGCCGAGGAAGATACCTCCGGGCGTGTTCAGGTCGTCGTTGTTGAGGTGGAACGCGCGCAGCGACCGCACGATCTCCCGCTGGGAGACATAGGCGTCGCGGTCCAGGTCGAGACGTTCGAAGACCACCCCGCCCTCGTCGCCGGAGACGCCCCAGACGGCGAGGTAGTCGGCGAACTCCTCCCCGCTGACACGCTTGTCACCCTTCGTGTCCATGATGCGGAAGATCGCCGCCGCGAGGTTCTCCAGGAGCTCGGGCCGGTCGCTGTCGTAGCCCACCGCGCGGTGCGCCGCGACGAACCCGTCCTGGTCCAGCCGCTGCTGCCCCGGCACCGACTGGGCGAGCAGCCCCAGCCACTGCGCCCAGTACGCCCGCTCCAGGGCCTGGATCCGGGAATCGTCCTCCGTCAGCCCGTACGCGCCCGCGTAGGCCCGGACGATCCGCACGTGGTCGTCCCAGGTGACATATCCGTCGCCGTCGGTGTCCAGGACCGCGAAGAGGCGCCGGAGCCTACGAGTGATCGGATCGAGCGTCGCCATGCCGGGGTCCTTCCGAAGGAGGTGATCGTATGGAGAGGGACGGGAGAACCCCCAGTCTGGTTGCCCGGGCCGCCCCGTGCGCGCCGCCACACCCTCCACCACGGACGAGAACGCGACGAGAACGGGCCGGGACCGGTGAGATGAGCGGGCGGGGACGGGACGGGTGCGCCACCATCGACGCCATGGAGCCCGGTCCCGACGTGCCCGCGCTCGTCCGGGAACTGACCCGACGGGCCCATCCGCAGCGCCTGCGGTACGACGTGGAGTTCCTCGCCGACCGCCCGCGCGGCCGGATCCACGCGCCCGAGGCCATGCTCCGGGCCGAGACCCATGTGGCACGCCGACTGGCCGAGGCGGGCTGGCGGACCGAGCGGCAGCCCTTCGACGTCCGGTGGCGGGCGGGCTCCACCGACCACCCCGACGGCGCCGGCCTGTCACCGCTCCGCTTCCGCGTGCACCGGCGGCTCACCGGAGCCAACCTCCTTGCCGAGCCGCCGGACGGGGACGACCGCCCCATGGTGCTCGTCGGAGCGCACCTGGACACCGTCGCGGGGAGCCCTGGCGCCGACGACAACGCCTCCGGAGTCGCCGTCCTGCTGGAGGTCGCCCGGCTGCTCGCCGGGCTGTCGAGGCCGCCCGCCGTCGGCCTGATGTGTTTCGACATGGAGGAGCTGGGCTTCGTCGGCGCCCGCGTCGCCGCCCGCGCATTGCGCCGCGGCCACCGGGTCGCCGGCATGCTCTGCCTGGAGTCCGTCGGCTGCTTCGCCGCCGAGCCCGGCACGCAGACGATGCCGGCGGGGTTCGGCGCGCTCTTCCCGGGCGCGGTGGCCGCCGTACGCGCGGCCGGGCGGCGCGGCGACTTCACCCTCGTCGTCCACCGGCGCTCCTCGGGCGCGGCGGCCGGCCTGTGGCGGCGGGCGGCGGGGCTCACGGACCCGCCGCTGCCCGTCGTCACCCTCCGCGACCCCCGTCCCGACGGGCTGCTGGGCACCCTCGCCGGCCTCGTGGTGCCGCCGGTGAACCATCTCGGCCGCAGCGACCACGCGGCCTTCTGGAACGCGGGCGTCCCGGCCGTCCTGCTCACCGGCACCGCGAACTTCCGCAACCCGCACTACCACCGGCCCACCGACACCCCGGACACCCTCGACTACACGCGCCTGACGGCCGTCGCCGTCGCCACCGCCGTGACCGCCGCGCTCTGGCAGCCGCCGGGTCACCCTCGGTAACCGCCTCGGAGGCGGAAACGCCACCACGGTCCTACGGTGGTCGAAGAGCGCGCTCACGACCGATCCCGTATCCGAGGAGGCTGCGATGCAGGAGCGCTTTGTCTGGGTCACCACGCGCCGTATCAAGCCGGGCGCCCTCCAGGAGTTCGAGCGGGCCTGGCGCCCGGATTTCGCGCCCGACGGTCTGCACCGGGCGTATGCCTACTGGACCGAGGACGGCCAGGAGATCACCGGAGTCTCGCTCTGGGACTCGAAGGAGGCGTGCGACGCCTGGCGGTCCTCCGACGCCGAACGGCAGCGCCGCGAGACCATGGCTCCGTACGTCGTCGAGGAGTCCGAGGCCTTCTACCAGGGCGGCGAACTCGGCCTGCCCGGACGGTAGCCACGGTGGTCCACGGCGTTACGGATACGTCCGTACGTCGTCGGTGTACTCGCGCGCCCGTTCCTGCACGAGCTCCGGCAGCGTGCCCGACGCCAGGTCCGCGAGGGTCGTCCCCTCCAGGACCTGGCGCAGACTCGCGCGGACCGCACGCCACACGTCCGGCATCGGCGCGGCGGCGCCCTGGTACTCCAGACCCGTCAGCTTCAGGTCACGCACGCTCACCAGCGGCCCGTCCATCGCCCGGATCACATCGGCGAGGGTGATCTCCGCCGACGGCCTGGCCAGGGTGTACCCGCCGTCCGGGCCGCGCACGCTCCGCACCAGCCGGGCCTGCCGCAACTCGCTGAGGACGACGAAGAGAAAGCGGACGGGGATGTCCTGCCGGCCGGCGATGTCCTCCGCCTTGAGCGGCCGGTCCGGGGAGCAGGCCAGCTCCGCCATGGCCCTGACCGCGTAGTCCGTTCGCGCTGAGATCCTCACCGCCTCAATGTCTCACGGCTGGCGCGAAACCGATCCGGCTCCTGGCGCGAGGACGTGGCGGCCTTGTCACTGCACATTGTTCATCGACATAGTGAACAACGTTGTGCAGCACCCGCCTTGGCCGGAGGTCCGTCGTGCCCATGCCCATGCCCATGACCGCGCCCGTGTCCGTGTCCGCGGTGTCTGCGGTGTCCCGTCCTGCGCGGCCGACCGTGGCCGTCGTCGGCGCGGGCGCGGCCGGGGCGCTCGTCGCCGTCCAGCTGTGCGAGACGGCCGCCCGCCGGCGCATCCCGCTCGACCTCGTCCTGATCGACCCGGCGGCCGAGGCGGGACGCGGTACGGCCTACGCCACCGAGGTCCCCGAGCACCGGCTCAACGTGCCGGTCGGCGGGATGAGCTGCTACCCGGACGACCCCGGCCACTTCCGGCGCTGGCTCTGCCGGCACGGCGAATCCACCGTCACCGCCGCGGACTTCGCGCCCCGTCACCGCTTCGGGTCCTATCTCGCCGACACCCTCGGCCGCGCCATCATCACGGCCCACGGCACCGTCGCCGTACGCCGGCTGCGGACCCGGGCGACCGGCTGCGCGGCCACGGCCGACGGGCGGTTCGAGCTGCGGCTCGCCGACGGCGGGACGGTCACCGCCGACAGCGTCGTCCTGGCCACCGGGCCCGCCGCCGGCGCCGCGCGGTGGGCACCGGCCGAACTGCGCTGCTCCGAGCGGTTCATCGGCGACCCCTGGGCAGCCGGCGCGCTCGACGCGGTCGGGGCGGGCGACGACGTGCTGCTCGTCGGCACCGGGCTTACCGCCGTCGACCTCGCACTCGTCCTCGACCGGCCCGGCCGCACCGTGCACGCCCTCTCCCGGAGCGGTCTCCTGCCCCAGCCCCACGCCGTCGCACCGCTGCCGCCCGTACCTCCACCGCCGGGCCTCACGGCCCTCCCGCTGCACCGGCTGCGGACCGCGCTGCGGCGGCACTTCGCCGCCTCGCTGCGCGACCACGGCGACTGGCGGCCCGCTCTCGACGGGCTGCGCCCCGTGATCGCCGCGCTCTGGCAGGGACTCACCGACGAGGAGCGGGCCGAGTTCCTGCAACGCGACGCGACCCGGTGGAACGTCCACCGCCACCGGATGGCGCCGACCACCGCGGAGACGATCGCCCGGGCGCGCGCCGCCCGCCGCCTGCGGATCCACGCCGGCCGGATCGTCGCCGCCCGGCCGCTCGACGACGGCCGGCTCGCCGTCGCGGTCGCCGACGGCCGGGAACTGACGGTGGCGTGGGTCGTCGACTGCACCGGGCCCGGGCTGCGCATCGACGCCACCGACGACCTGCTGTGGAGCGGGCTGCTCGCCGACGGGCTCGCGGTGCCCGGACCGCTCGGCATCGGCGTCGCCACCGACGCGGGCCGGCTGCGCGACGCCCGCGGCGGCACCGGCAGGCGCCTGTTCACCCTCGGCGCGCCCCGGCGCGGCGAGCTGTGGGAGACGACCGCGATGCCCGAGATCAGGGCGCAGGCCAGAGAGCTCGCCGAGTCCGTGCTGGCCCCGCTCACCCGCGGCCCGCAGGCGGGCCGCCGCCGGCCCACCGACCAGTTCGGGCTGTCGTTGTCGACCCACGCCGCCGCGGCCGCGGCCTTCCGCAGCGGCCTCGGCCGGGTCGTCACCGTACGGGCGAAGGCCGAAGAGGCGTTCGCCCGGGCCACCGCGCTCGATCCCGGTTTCGCCCTCGGGCACGCCGCGCTCGCCCTCCTCGGCCACGAGTGCGGCGCCGACCTCGACGTACACCGGGAACTCGCCGACGCGCAGCGGAGCGTGGCCGAGCGCGGGGACGAGCGGGAGCGCTCGTTCGTGGACGTCGTCACGCGCCGGATCCAGGACCACGAGGGGGCTGCGGGGCCGGACGGCGACCGGGCGCTCGTCGAGCACCTCGACCGGTATCCGGGCGACGCCTTCGCGCTCAGCATCGCGGTGCCCACGATCGCCTTCTCCGGCGTCGGCGACCTCGACGGGACGCTCGCCCAGCGGATCGTGGACCACACCGCGCCCGCCTACGACGGCCACTGGTTCCACACCTCGCTGGTCGCCTTCCTCCGCCAGGAGGAGGGGCGCATCGAGGAGGCGGGCGCCCTCGCCACGGCGGCCCTGGCGGCCGAACCCGCCTCGGGACACGCCGTGCACGCCCTCGCCCACGTCCACTACGAGTCGGGCGACCACCGCGCCGGGCGCGACTGGCTCGACGGCTGGATCGGCGGCCAGGGCCGCGGCGCCGTGCACCGGGCCCACTTCTCCTGGCACGTGGCGCTGCACGAACTCGCCCTGGACGACTCCGAGGCGGTACGCCGCCGCTGGTTCGCCCAGCTTGCGCCGCGCCAGGTGAACGGCGTACGGGCCCTGGTCGACTCCGGCTCGCTCCTGTGGCGGGCCAGGATGACCCGGAACTGGACCGGCAATGTGCCCGTCGACGGGGTCCTCGACGCCGTCGCCCGGGACCTCCTGGAGCGGCCCGCGACCGCGTTCACCGCCCTCCACAGCGCGGTCGCGCTCACCGCCGCGGGCGATCTGCCCGCGCTCCGGCGGCTGCGCACGCACGCCGCCGGAGCCGACGCCGTCCAGCGCGAGGTCATCGCGCCGCTCTGCCGCGCCCTGGAGGCCGTCCTGGAGGAACAGTGGCCGACCGCGGTGGAGGGGCTGCGGGCACTGCTGCCCGCCCTCCGGCGCGTCGGCGGCAGCGCCGCGCAGCGCGAGGTCGTCGAGGAGACCCTGCTCTACGCGCTCCTGGAGGCGGGCCAGAGCGACGCGGCCCGCCACCTCCTCGAGGAACGCCTCGACCGCCGCGCCTCCCCCCTCGACCGCCGCCGCCTGTCCGCCCTCCCTCACTGAGCCACCGGCCCCCGGCTCGCTCCACCGTCGCCCGTGCCCGCCAGCCGCCAGCCGGCGGCCGGTCCGGCCGGCGGCGGTGCCAGGTCGACCGCCGACCGGTCCCGCCGACCGGTGGTCCGGCGGGCAGGCCGCTGATCCGTCCGGTCGGCCGACCGGCCCCCCTCCGGCGGACCGTCGTCCCCCCGGTCAAGCGCTGGTCCGTTCGGCCAGGCAGCAGTCCGGCCGGTCGGGCGGCGGTCCTGTCGCTCAGGCGGTGGTTCCTTCCCCTCGGGCGTTCTGGCTGATCAGGCGGTGTAGCAACTCCGCCGCCGCTCGGCCGAACGTCGGGTCGTTGAGGTGGGTGTCGAACTCCAGTACGTCGACCGCGCTGCCGCGCAGCCCGTCCCGGACGGCGCTGAACAGGGCCTCGTCCACGGCCGGATCGTGGTACGGGCCGCCCGGCGCTCCGAGTGTGGACAGGCCCCGCAGCGGAAGGCACACCGCCGCGGGGCCCGTGGCCGACCGGAGCTTCGCCGCGAGCCGGGCCCCGAGTTCCATGCACTCCCCGGCCGTCGTCCGCACGACCGAGATCGACGGGTTGTGCACCCGCACGTCACGGTCGAGCACGCGCTCGGGGACCGTGTCGAGGGGGCCGAACTTCACCAGGTCAAGCGCCCCGGGACTCACCACCTGCGGCACCCCCGCGCGTCCGGCCGCGAGCAGCCGGTCAGGCCCGGCCGTCAGGATGCCCCCGCAGAGGTCGTCCGCCAGCTCACAGAGCGTCAGATCCAGGACGCCCGCGAAGAGCCGCTGCTCCGCCAGCGACTCCAGCGTCCGGCCCCCCGCCCCGCTCGCGTGGAAGACCAGCACCTCGTAACCGAGTTCGGTCAGCCGCGCCCGGGCCGCGTCGACGCCGGTCGTCGTCACCCCCGCCATGCTCGCGGCGATCAGCGGCCTGTCGCCCTCCGGTGCGGGTGTCGACACCGTCGTCGCGAAACCCCGCGCCATGCCGGCGACGGCGTCGACGGCGTTCGCCAGTATCGGGGCCGACACCCGGTTGACCCCCGCGATGTCGACCACGCTGTACATCAACGTGATGTCCGCCGAGCCGACATAGGGCGCGACATCCCCCGAGGCCATCGAGGAGACCATCACCTTCGGCACCCCGATCGGCAGCGCCCGCATCGCCCGCGTCGCTATCGACGTACCCCCGCTGCCGCCGAGCGCAAGCACCCCGTGCAGCCTGCCCTCCGCGTGCAGCCGCCGGACGACCACGGCGGCGCCGCGCGCCATCGCGGTCACGGCCGCGCCCCGGTCCCCCTCGCTCCGTAAGCGCTCCAGCTCCGTGCCCGCCGCCCGCGCCACATCGGCGCGCGGGACGTCGGCGGATATCCGCGGGGTCCCGATCACCCCCGTGTCGACGACTATGACCTCGACCCCGCGGCGCAGCAGCCGCTCGCGCAGCCATCCGTACTCCAGACCCTTGGTGTCCAGCGTGCCCACCAGTACAACGATCGTCATCCCCGTACTCTCCGGCGAAGTCGACAAGACGACAAGAGTGTGGCGGCCCGACGCCAGACGGCATACTGACCCCTCTTTGATCACACCGACGCATCAGGAGGAGTCATGTCCGCCAGTTTCAAGACCGTCATCGAGGTGGGTACGGACCATCTCGACCAGGCCCGGGCCATCGACCGGCTGTTCCAGGAGGCGATCGCGCCCGCCACCGTCAACTTCGACTTCGAGAACATCCACCGCGCCGCCGCCGCGATCCCCGACAGCACCGTCGTGAAGATGGTCCGCGGCTGGGGACTCCAGGAGCACGCCCCCGTCATGGTCATGGTGCTCTCCCTCAAGGAGGCCGTACGGCAGGCCCTGCCGGGCGAGTTCGCCGAGGCCGCGTTCTGGGACACCGTCGAGCAGGAGCTCGCCCGCGCGTTCACCGGCCTCTCCGCACAGGAGGGCGAGCCGGGACTCTCGTACTACGACGAAGGTCCGGACCGGACCGGTTACTACCGGGACGTGTTCTTCGCCCTCCAGGACGAGGAGACCGGGGACCACATGTACGCGATCGCCTTCTGCATCGACGTGACCGTCGGCCTGGAGAAGGAGAAGGCCGCCGCCCTGGAGCTCATGGACGTCGCCCCGTTCACGATCCGGCTCAACGCGATCGTCCTGCGCCAGGAGTTGCGCCTCGCGGCCTGACGGCCGCCCGAACGTGCGGGGAACCGCACCGGCCCGCCGTCCCGGGCCGGACCCGCGAGGAACCTAGACTGCCTGCATGGCGAAGTACTTCGACGTGCACCCCGAGAACCCTCAGCGGCGCACCATCAGCACCGTGGCCGACAGCATCCGCTCCGGCGCCCTCGTCGCGTACCCGACGGATTCCTGCTACGCGCTGGGATGCCGCATCGGCAGCCGCGACGGAATCGTCCGGATCCGCTCGATCCGCGAACTCGACGACCGCCACCACTTCACCCTGGTGTGCCAGAACTTCGCGCAGCTCGGCCAGTTCGTGCACGTCGACAACGACGTGTTCCGCGCCGTCAAGGCGGCGACGCCCGGCAAGTACACCTTCATCCTGCCGGCGACGAAGGAAGTACCGCGGCAGCTGCTGCACCCCAAGAAGAAGACCGTCGGCGTCCGGATCCCCGACCACGTCGTGACCCAGGCGCTCCTCGAGGAACTCGGCGAACCGCTGCTCTCCAGCACCCTGCTCCTGCCCGGCGAGGAAGAACCGATGACCCAGGGCTGGGAGATCAAGGAGCGGCTCGACCACGCGGTCGACGCCGTCCTCGACTCCGGTGACTGCGGAACGGAACCGACGACCGTCATCGACTTCTCCGGGGCCGAGCCGGAGATCGTACGCCGAGGGGCCGGCGACACCTCGCGGTTCGAGTAGCCGTGCGCTCGACCCCTTGCGGTGACGTTACGTGACGTCCGCTCAGCTCGTCCGGCTCAGGCGGCCCCCCTTCGCCGTCGCGACCAGCTCGGCCAGGGTGCCGAGCTTGACCCGTGGGCGTCCGGCCGCCCGCCCGCGCGCCCGCTCGGCCCGGTCGATCGCGGCCAGGCCCCGGGCGTCGACGACCGTCGCACCGCGCCTGCGCGCCAGCCGCCGGAACGCCTGGGAGGTACGGGACGGAGCCGGCAGGGCGCCCGCGACGGCGTCGGCCAGGAGCGTCCCGACCGTCTCGGCGGCGCAGGTCCGGTTGGCACCGATGCCACCCGAGGGGCCGCGCTTGATCCAGCCGACGACGTACGTCCCCGGCATCCCGGCCACCTGCCCGCGCTCGTGCGGCACGGTGCCGGTCGTCTCGTCGAAGGGCAGCCCCGGCACCGGCACACCGCGGTAGCCGACCGCCCGCAGGACGAGACCGGCCGGTATCTCCCGCTCGCCCGGACCCTCCGTCACCCGCACGCCCCGCACGGCGTCCTCGCCGAGCACCGCCACCGGCGCCGAGTGGAACCGGAGCACGATGCGCCGCTCCGGAGAGGGCGGGCGCGACCAGTTCACGGTCTCCCGCGCCACGTCCCGTAGCAGCGCGGCCTTCTCGCGCGGTCCCGCGCCGTCGATCGCCGCCCCGGTCCGCGGGTCGTGGTCGTCGACGACCAGGCGTACCCCGGGCAGGTGGGTGAGGGCGAGGAGTTCGGAGGCGGTGTACGCGGCGTCCTCGGGGCCCCGCCGCCCGAGCAGGACCACCTCGCGCACCCGCGAGGCGCGCAGGGCCGCCAGCGCGTGGTCGGCGATGTCGGTGCCGGCCAGGGTCTCCGGGTCCATGACGAGGATCCGGGCCACGTCGAGCGCGACATTCCCGGTGCCGACCACGACGACCCGCTCGGCGGCGCCCAGGCCGATCGCGTCCGGGGCGACCTCCGGGTGGGCGTTGTACCAGGACACGAACGCGGTCGCCGGGACGCTGCCGGGCAGCTCCTCGCCCGGGATGCCGAGCCGGCGGTCGGTGGACGCGCCCACGGCGTACACGACGGCGTCGTGGTGCGCGGCGAGTTCCGCCGCCGTGACGTCCTTGCCGACCTCGACGCCCAGCCGCATCCGTACCCGGGGATGGGTGTGGAAGCGGGCGAAGGTGTCGCCGACCTTCTTGGTCGCGGGGTGGTCCGGCGCCACGCCGTACCGCACGAGACCGCCTGCCACGGGCAGCCGGTCGACCAGGGTCACCTCGGCGTTGGTGTGCAGCAGCAGATCCTCGGCGGCGTACATCCCGGCCGGTCCGGTGCCGACGACCGCGACCCGGATCGGCGCGAAGTCGGACGGTATGTCGCGCTCGAAGGCCGGGGCGCCCCAGGAGTGGAAGTTCGGCCCCAGGGCGGCCGTCCGGGGCTCGTCGTCGGCGAAGTACGCGGCGTTGACGGCCGCGTACGCGGTCTGCGTGGGGGAGAGGCTGTCCACCGGGAAGATCGCGTCGACCGGGCAGGCGTCGGCGCAGGCGCCGCAGTCGATGCAGGTCGCCGGGTCGATGTGGAGCATCTCCGTGCTGCCGAACTCCCGCTCCTGCGGCGTCGGGTGGATGCAGTTGACGGGGCAGACGGCGACGCAGGTGGCGTCGCTGCAGCAGGTCTGGGTGATGGCGTACGTCATGTCGTCGGCTCGACTCAGTCCGGTCAGATCAGGTGGGCGCGCTTGTAGAAGGCCAGGGCGGGCCTGGTGAGCAGCCGGGCGGAGGCCAGGAACTCCATCAGGCCCGCGCAACTGGACCGCATCAGGGACTTGTGGTGCTCGTTCGCCCTGGCCTCGGCGACGGCGCGCTCGACGTCGAGCCCGGCGCTCTCGTAGACCTTCCGGTTCACCATGCTGGTGACGATGACGTATGACGCGATCGCGATCACGAGCGCGTTGAACTGGCGGCGCGCCCTGCTCGCCCCGCGCAGCCGCCTGCGGGTCTCCTCGCGGGCGAACTTCATGTGCCGCGACTCCTCGACGACATGGATGTTGTTGATCGTGCGGACGAACGGCACGACCCGCTCGTCGCGCATCCAGTCGCGCTGCATCACGTCGAGGACCTCTTCGGCGACCAGGATCGCCGCGTACGCCGCCTCGCCGAACGCGATCGTCTTGAACGCCCGGCCCAGTTCGAGCGCGATCCGGTGCGGACGGTAGGCCGGGGCGCCGAGCTTCGCGGCGCCGCGGGCGAACATGATCGAGTGCCGGCACTCGTCGGCGACCTCGGTGAGCGCCCACTGGAACCGGGGGTCGGTCGGGTCCTTGGCGTACATGTCGCGCAGCACCATCTGCTGGAGGATCATCTCGAACCAGATGCCGGTACTGGCCACCGACGCGGCCTCCTGACGCGTCAGCTCCTTCTGCTGAGCGTCCGTCAACTCGCTCCAGTACGCGGTGCCGTAGAGCGTGCTCCACTCGGGGCTCGCGCCGTGGAAGTCCTTGTCCAGCGGGGTGTCCCAGTCCACCTCGGTGGCCGGGTCGTACGACAGCCTGGCGGCCGAGTCGAGCAGCCGCCGGGCGACCTCCTGCTCGGCGTGCCGGTCCTCGCTCTCCGGTGGGACGGTGCTGCTCGCCATGTGCGGCTCCTTGGATCGAGACGTCGGATCGAGACCTCGCACGCTTGTTAGACGCAGCGTCTAGCAAGCTGTTAGACGGAACGTATAACAAGAGGGCTGTGCGGGCCTACCCCCGTGCGGGAAATCCCCGCGATCTCTCCACGCGCGCCGATGTCGTCCCGCCCCATGAGGCAACCCGCGGCGGTCGGTTGCCGTCCTCCGGTCACGAGAGGGGCACCCGGGGACCCCGAGGTGCCGCGAACGAGACCGATCGTGAGGAAGACCGCTTTGATACGTGTCACACGCGCGGTGACCGCGGCCGTGGCGTTACTCGCGCTGGCCGCGGCGTCGCCCGGACCGGCGTACGCCGAACCGTCCTCGGGCTCCCCGGCACGGGCGGGGAACGAGGGCAACGGCGAGCAACTACCAGAGGGGTGGCGCCTCACCGGCACCGGCGCCGGCCGGGAACTCGTCTGGACGTCCCCCGACCCCGTGCCCATGGGCGACGCCCGCGTCGAGTTCTACGCCGGGAACCGGCTGCTCGGCCGCCCCGTGGCCGCTGCGGACGGACGCTCGTACCGGCTGAGGGCCGACGGCGTACGGCTCGGCTCCGCATCGGACTTGAGGGTGCTGGCCGGCGGCCGCCGATTGGACGCCGACGCCCCCGACCCGACCGTCCGGGCCCGGCCCCTAGCTCCGTCGGAGCGACAGGAGGCACCCGTCCCGGCGAACGGGATCGATCCCGGAGTGCCCGGCGGCTATCGCACCGTGAGTGGTGAATACGACCTGAAATCCATCCGGTTGCCCGGATTCCCGGAACCGGTGGAGATGCGGGCTGTGGTGGTCGGGCCGGCAGGCGCACCGGGGAAGCGGCCGCTCGCGCTGTTCCTGCACGGCCGTCACGACACGTGCTACGGCCCCGAGGAGGAGCTGAACGGAGCCTGGCCCTGCAGGCCCGGCACCCGACCGGTGCCGAGCCACCAGGGCTATCTGCTCGCCCAGCGGCTCCTGGCCTCGCAGGGCTACGTGACGGTGTCGATCTCCGCGAACGGCATCAACGGGCAGGACCACCGCGCGGAAGACGGCGGCGCACAGGCCCGCTCGTCCCTGGTGCGGCAGCACCTGGCCCGCTGGGCGGACTGGTCCGTGAACCGGGCGGGCGCGCCCGCCGCCGTACGCACCGCCGCCTCCGCCGACCTGTCCCGCGTCCTGCTGGTCGGCCACTCCCGGGGCGGCGAGGGCGTCAACCGCGCCGCGCTCGACAGCCTCCAGCGGCCCCCCGCCGACCAGGACGGCTACCGGGGCCCGGTGCGCTGGAACATTCGCGGCAACGTCCTGATAGGGCCCACCATCTTCGGGCAGAACCCAGCCCCGGACGTGCCCTCCGTGACCCTCCTGCCCGGCTGCGACGGCGACGTGTCCGACCTGCAGGGTCAGATCTACGTCGACGGCACGCGCGGGGTCGGCCGCGGCACCGCGCTCCAGAGCTCGGTGTACATGGTCGGCGCCAACCACAACTTCTTCAACAGTGAGTGGACTCCGGGGCAGGCGCAGGCACCGGCCATAGACGACTTCTCCACGGAGGACGGGCCGGATCCGGTGTGCTCGCCGGGCAACGGCATCCGGCTCACCGCCGCGCAGCAGCAGACCGCGGGCGCCACGTACATCGCGGTGGCGGCCCGGCTGTTCGTCGGCGGCGACGACCGGGTACGTCCGCTCCTCGACGGCACCGGTCGCCGGGCGCCCTCGGCCGGCCCCGCGCGCGTCCTCACCCACGCCGTCGGCGCGCACCGGACCCCGGCGTTCCGGCCGGAGCCCTCGGTCGCCGTGACCGGCGGCCGGGTGTGCGCGCAGGTCGCCCCCGACCCGGCGCGCGCCTGCCTGCCGCCCGACGCGGGCGGTCAGTCGCCGCACTTCGCCTTCTGGGAGACCTCGCCGGAGCCGGGCCGCGACGCCGTCGCGATGCGGTGGTCGGGTACGGGTACAGGTACGACGGGCACGGGTCCGACGGTGACGGTGCGCTCCCCGCGTCCCGTCTCCCTCGTGGGGAGCGCGGCCCTGGCGGCGAGGGTGATCGTGCCGCCCAACACCACCGGCACGACGCTGGACATCGCCCTCGTCGACAGCTCGGGCCGCCGCGCGCAGCTCGGCCGGGCGCGGGTCGACGGACTGCCGGGCAGTGAGCGGACCGCCTCCTACTGGGGCCGCGAGGTCCGCGTCCCGCTGGCCGCCGCCACCCGGTCCGGCCTCGACCTGAAGCGCATCACGACCCTCGAACTGACGCCCCGGGGCGGCTCCGGCCAGGCCTGGCTGATGGACACCTGGGGCTGGCGAGCCGGCACACCGGCGGTGCGCCCGGCGGCGATGCCGCGCGTCGACATCGGCCGGCTCACCGTCGACGAGGGGGACTCCGGCGAGCGGACCTACCGTGTTCCGGTCCGCGTCTCCGGCCGGGGCAGCGGCCAGGTTCGCGTGTTCGTCGCCGAACCGGGCTCGGACGTGGTCACGTCCCGGATCGTGACGGTCCGTCCCGGCAGCCGGAGCATCGACGTGCCGGTCGTGGTGCGGGGCAACACCCGCTACGGCTACGACATCTCCCAGGAGGTGTTCGTGAAGGCGGTGAGCGGCGTTGCCGTCGGCTCCCACCATGGCGGGGTGACCGCCCGGAACGACGACGCGATGCCCACGGTCACGGTGACGCCGGTCGCGGACGACGTCACCGAGGGCAGCCCCCTGGCCTGGCGGCTGACCCTGTCCGCGGTCGCCGATGCCGACGTCGACGCCGGTCTCGCCCTCCTGCCGGTCGCCGACGGTGCGGAGCTCTCCACCACCGATGTCGAACGGAGCTGGCTGGAGGAGCGCTTCGGCGAGATCCCGGAACCGCCCCGGCCGCTCTCCCGGATCGGCTGGGAGCCGTATCTCGGGGGCACCGTGCCGGCCGGCCGGACGAGCGTCGAGGTGACCGTGCCGACCGTCGCGGACACGGTGAGCGAGCCGGCGGAGTCCCTGCGGGTACGCCTGATCACCTACGACGCCGACTGGGAGCCGCACCCCGGCCCGGAGTTCACGGGCTCGGTGCGGGACGCCGCGTAACGAGGGCGTGCTACGGACCGGACGGCGCGCCGTGGCTGCGACCGTCGTCCGGTCCGGAGGCCCAGATCAGGCCTTCTTGACCACGCTCGACTTGAGCTGCATGGGCCCGAAGCCCTCGATCCTGCAGTCGATGTCGTGGCCGTCCACACCGTCCACGAGACGGATGTTGCGCACCTTGGTGCCCGCCTTGATGCCGCTCGGGCTGCCCTTGACCTTGAGGGTCTTGACCACCGTGACGGTGTCGCCGTCGGCCAGTACGTTGCCGACCGAGTCCTTGATCACCTTCTCGCCGGCTCCGGCGTTGTCGCCGGAGGCGGAGGCGGACCACTCGTGGCCGCACTCGGGGCAGACCAGGAGCGCACCCATCTCATAGGTGTACGCACTGGAACATTGGGGACAGGGGGGAAGATTCTCGGTCACACGCCCATTCTATTTCAGTCAGAGCTCCCCGACCCTCGCCCAGGTGATCATGCTGGTGCGTATGACCGACGCGACGCCCTCCTTCGAGCTCCTCCCCGGAGCGCCGGACTCCCCGGTGCTCCTCCACGTGCCGCACTCCTCCCGGGAGCTGCCCCCGGACGTGCGCGCGGGCATCGTCCTCGGGGACGAGGCGCTCGCGCGGGAGCTCGACCACATCACCGACTCCCACACCGCCGAGATCGCCGCCGTCGCGGTGCGGGCAGCGGCCGGTACCCCCTGGCGGTTCGTCAACCGGCTGTCCCGGCTGGTCGTCGATCCCGAGCGCTTCCCCGACGAGCGGGAGGAGATGCTCGCGGCCGGGATGGGCGCGGTCTACACCCGGACCACGCACCGCGCCGAGCTGCGGCCGGCCGGATTCGACGCCCAGCCTCTCCTCGACCGGTACTTCACCCCGTACGCGCGGGCCATGACGGCCGCCGTGAACGAACGGCTCGCGGCGGCCGGTCACGCCGTGATCATCGACGTCCACTCGTACCCGACCGAAGTGCTGCCGTACGAGCTGCACGGCACGGGTCCCCGACCGCCCATCTGTCTCGGGACCGACCGCTTCCACACGCCGCCCACGCTGGTGGAGGCGGCACGGAAGGCGTTCGCGCCGTTCGGCGGCATCGGGACCGACAGCCCCTTCGCGGGGACGTACGTGCCGCTGGAGCACTACGGCCGCGATCCGCGTGTCTCCGCCCTGATGATCGAGATCCGCCGCGACGTCTATATGCGGGAGCCCGGCGGCCCCGCCGGACCCGGCCTCGACGCCCTCGGCGCGGCCCTGGCGGCCCTGGTCGGCGACGCGGGGGCGGCGCGCGGCTGAAATCCCCCACGCGGCGGCCTGTTCGCGCCGATGCTGGGACCATGAACGCCACCCGTTCCTCCCGCCGGCCCACGCGCACGGACCGGCTGCTCGCCGCGCTCGGCGGGGTCCTCTCCGGCTATGTCGCCCTGGCCGTGGCCGATCTCCTCGCCGGCCGGATCCGCCCCGAGGCGGCGCCGGTCACGGCCGTCGGCGACGTCCTCGTCGACTGGACCCCGTCCGCCATCGAGCAGTGGGCGATCCGTACCTTCGGCGAGAGCGACAAGACCGTCCTCCTGCTTGGCATCGTGCTCGTCCTCGGTCTGATCGCCGCCGCCCTCGGGCTGCTCGCCCTGCGCAACCGCCCGGCCGGGGCCGCCGGAGTCCTCGGCTTCGGCGTCGTCGGAGCCCTCGCCGCCGTGAGCCGGCCCGACTCCGGCTCCGCGCTCGACGCCGTGCCCTCGCTCGCCGGGGCGGCGGCCGGAGCCGTCCTGCTGTACGTCCTCATCGGCCGGCTGCTCGCCACGGGCGCCGGGGAGCCGCCGGACGCGGCCGCCCGCGCGGGCCGCCGGGGCTTCCTCGTCGTCGCCGCCGTGACGGGCCTGGCGGCGACCGGGGCCGCCGCGCTCGGCCGGGCGGCCGGGTCACCCGCGGGCGAAGGCGCGACGGCGTCCCGGAAGGCGCTGCGGCTGCCGCGCCCGGTCTCGCCCGCGGCCGCCGTCCCGCCTGGTGCGCAGCTCGACGTCCCCGGGATCAGCCCGTTCCTCACCCCGAACAAGGACTTCTACCGGGTCGACACCGCGCTCGTCGTCCCCCAGGTCGACGCCGACGGCTGGCGCCTGCGGATCCACGGCAGCGGCGTGCGCGGTGAACGCTCCCTCACCCTCAAGGAGCTGATGTCACGCCCGGTGGTGGAGCGGGACATCACCCTCGCCTGCGTCTCCAACGAGGTCGGCGGACCGTACGTCGGCAACGCCCGCTGGCTCGGCGTACGCCTCGCCGATCTGCTCCGCGAGGCCGGGGTGCGCCCGCCGTCCGAAGGTGGTCCCGCCGACCAGCTCGTCGCCCGTTCCGTCGACGGCATGACCATCGGCACCCCCGTCGAGGACGTCATGGACGGCCGCGACGCGCTGCTCGCCTTCGGCATGAACGGCACGCCGCTGCCGTTGTCCCACGGCTTCCCGGTCCGCATGATCGTCCCCGGGCTCTACGGCTACGTCTCCGCCTGCAAGTGGATCGAGTCCATCGAGCTCACCACCTTCGACGCCTACGACGCCTACTGGGTCCCGCGCGGCTGGGCGGCCCAGGCCCCGGTCAAGACCCAGTCCCGGATCGACACCCCACGGGCGCTCGCCCGCCCGGACGCGGGCACCGTCATGATCGCCGGGGTCGCCTGGGCCCAGCACCGGGGCATCGCGCGCGTGGAGGTCCGGGTCGACGACGGGCCCTGGCAGGAGGCGCGGCTCGGAGCCGAGGACAGCCTGGACACCTGGCGGCAGTGGGTCCACCCCTGGCAGGCCGAACCCGGCCGCCACACCCTCACGGTCCGCGCGACCGACGGCACCGGAGCCACCCAGACCGAGCGGCGCACCGACACCATGCCCGACGGGGCGAGCGGATGGCACTCGGTTGTGGTGACCGTCGCCTCGGACTGAGGAGCGTCGTCCCGAACGGGCGGGGTGGTCCTGAGGGGTGGGGCCCCCAGGAAAGATCAAAATTCCGTCGGGTTAGCATATGAGCACCGCCTAGCTCGAAAGATGAACTCGTGACTGTCAATGACGACTCGTTCACCAGCTGGAAGAACCGCGAGGAGATCGCGGAGTCGATGATTCCGATCATCGGGAAGTTGCACCGGGAGCGGGACGTCACGGTCCTGCTTCACAGCCGTTCCCTGGTGAACAAGTCGGTGGTGAGCATCCTCAAGACCCACCGATTCGCCCGTCAGATCGCCGGTGAGGAACTCTCGGTCACCGAGACCATGCCGTTCCTGCGGGCCCTCACCGCCCTCGACCTCGGCCCGTCCCAGATCGACATCGGCATGCTCGCCGCGACGTTCAAGTCCGACGACCGCGGTCTCTCCGTCGAGGAGTTCACCGCCGAGGCCGTCGCCGGTGCCACGGGCGTCAACAAGATCGAGTGCCGCGACGGCCGCGACGTCGTCCTCTACGGCTTCGGCCGCATCGGCCGCCTCGTCGCCCGCCTGCTCATCGAGAAGGCCGGCTCCGGCAACGGTCTGCGCCTGCGCGCCATCGTCGTCCGCGGCGGCGGCGACCAGGATCTGGTCAAGCGCGCCTCGCTGCTGCGCCGCGACTCGATCCACGGCCAGTTCCAGGGCACGATCACCGTCGACGAGGCGACCAGCACCATCTTCGCCAACGGCAACGCGATCAAGGTGATCTACGCCAACGACCCGTCCGAGGTCGACTACACGGCGTACGGCATCAGGGACGCCATCCTCATCGACAACACGGGCAAGTGGCGCGACCGCGAGGGCCTCTCCAAGCACCTGCGCCCCGGCATCGACAAGGTCGTCCTGACCGCCCCGGGCAAGGGCGACGTCCCGAACATCGTCCACGGCGTCAACCACGACACGATCAAGCCGGACGAGCAGATCCTGTCCTGCGCCTCCTGCACCACCAACGCGATCGTCCCGCCGCTGAAGGCCATGGACGACGAGTACGGCGTGCTGCGCGGCCACGTGGAGACCGTCCACTCGTTCACCAACGACCAGAACCTGCTGGACAATTACCACAAGGCCGACCGTCGCGGCCGTTCCGCGCCGCTCAACATGGTCATCACCGAGACCGGTGCCGCCTCGGCCGTCGCCAAGGCGCTGCCCGACCTCAAGGCGCCGATCACCGGCAGCTCGATCCGCGTCCCCGTCCCGGACGTCTCGATCGCCATCCTGAGCCTGCGCCTGGGCCGCGAGACCACCCGCGACGAGGTCCTCGAGTACCTCCGCGACGTCTCGCTGCACTCGCCGCTCAAGCGCCAGATCGACTTCACCACCGCCCCCGACGCCGTTTCCATGGACTTCGTCGGCTCGCGCCACGCCTCGATCGTCGACGCGGGCGCCACCAAGGTGGACGGCGACAACGCGATCCTCTACCTCTGGTACGACAACGAGTTCGGCTACTCGTGCCAGGTCATCCGGGTCGTCCAGCACGTCTCGGGCGTCGAGTACCCGACGTACCCGGCCCCGGCGGTCTGATCCCCGGCGCACGGCGCACACGCACAGACGAGCAAGGCCCCTGGCGTTCCCGGCAGGGGCCTTGCTCGCGTCTCATGCGCCGTGCCTTATGCGCCGTGCCTTATGCGGCGTTGCGCCAGACGGTCAGGTCCAGGGTCATGTAGGTGCTGGGCGAGTCCTCGGCCGAGAAGCCGCGGACCGTGATCAGACCGATGTGACCCGTGCCCGTGGTGACGCACACTTGCCGTCCCTGAGACAGCTTGTCCACGTAGACGTCGTTCGTGAAGCGGGTGTCCGCGCGGCAGGCGGCGAGCGAGCCCTCCTGCCCGGCGTCGAGCAGCACGAGGCTGCTGCCGCTGCTCTCCGCGTCGAGATAGCCGCCGGTGTCGTACGAGAGTTCGTACCCGCCGTCCTCGCCCTGCTGCGGCCGGATCGTCTCGTCGCCGAGCGTCAGGTGGTAGCCCGCGGTGAGGTTGATCCCCTTGAAGTCGGTCGGCTGCGGCTGGGGCTTGGTGCTCGGCGACGGGCTCGTCGACCGGCTGGGCGTCGTACCCCCCGTGCTCCCGCCGCCCTTCTGGCCGTCCTGCGCCGAGCCGCCGCCCTGTGTCTGCTTGTCCTTGTCCTTGAGCAGCAGGTACGCCGTGCCACCTCCGGCGACACCGAAGACCAGCGCGGCCGCGAGCGCGATGACCAGGCCCCGCTTGCCCGAGCGCGCGGGAGGCGGCGCCTGGAATGGGTGGCGCTGAGGGGCGAACGGCGCCGGGGTGTAGGCCTGCGCCGGGGCAGGGCCGGCCGGCATCGTCGGCGAGTAGGCGGGCGACGGGCCGGCCGGTGCGGTGGGCGGGTACGCGACCGGGGCCGGGCCCGCCGGTGCCGTGGGGGTGTACGCGACCGGCGCCGGGCCCGCCGGCGCCGTGGGGGTGTAGGCCGGAGGCGGCGGAGTCCGGTCGGGAGCGGGCGCGGGCGCTGCCGCTCGTACGGTGATGTCGGCGGCCACCGAGCTCGGCAGCCAGTCCTCGGGCCGGCGCAGCACCGTCTCTGCGTTCGCGGACTGGCACAGGGCGATGATCTCGGCGAGCGACGGCCGCGCCTCCGGGTCCTTGGCGAGCGCGCGCGTCACCAGGTCCGTCAGCCGCTCGGGGACCCGCGAGAGGTCCGGCTCCTCGTGGACGATCCGGTAGAGAACCCCGTGCGAGGTCCCCTCGCCGAACGCCGGGGTTCCCGTCGCCGCGTACGCCGCGACCTGGCCGAGGGCGAAGATGTCGGTGGCCGCCGTCACCTTGCGGCCCGCCGCCTGCTCGGGGGCCATGAACGACGGCGTGCCGATCGTGACGCCGCTGCCCGTCAGGGAGGTGGCGTCGGCGGCGTAGGCGATGCCGAAGTCGATGACGCGGGGCCCGTCCGCGGCGAGCAGGACGTTCGACGGCTTGAGGTCGCGGTGCACGATCCCCGCGCCGTGGATGACGTGCAACGCCTCGGCCATACCGGCGATCAGCAGCAGTACCGTCTCGACCGGCAGCGCTCCGTGGGCGACCACGGCGTCGGCGAGCGAGGGCCCGGGCACGTACGCCGTCGCCAGCCAGGGCTGCGGCCCCTCGGTGTCCGCGTCGATGACCGGCGCCGTGAACAGCCCCTGCACCCGCTGCGCCGACTGCACCTCCTGGGCGAACCGCCGCCGGAACTCGGGGTCGTCACCGAACTCGGGGCGGATCACCTTGATGGCGACCGGCCGCCCGCCGGGCGTGTAGGACAGATACACCTTGCCCATACCGCCCGCGCCGAGCTTCGCCGCCAGCCGGTATCCGGCGACGGTGGTCGGATCGTCCCCGGCCAGCGGCTGGAAGATCTGAGAGGCGCTTCCCCGCCCTGGCTGCTGACCGCTCATCAACTCACGTCTCCCGCACACAGAACACCGATGTCGACCGGCACCCTATCCAAGTGGGAGAGCCTCGTTCGCCGCTTCCGCCGCGGCCCCGGACACCCGTTACGAACCGACCTTCCGCTTGTTCCACACGTCGAAGCCGACCGCCGCGAGCAGCACCATGCCCTTGATCACCTGCTGCCAGTCCGTACCGATCCCGACGAGGTTCATGCCGTTGTTGAGCACGCCGAGCACCAGGCCGCCGATGATGGCGCCCAGGACCGTGCCGACGCCGCCGCTCATCGACGCGCCGCCGATGAACGAGGCGGCGATCGCCTCCAGTTCGAAGTTGATGCCGGCCTTGGGCGAGGCCGCGTTGAACCGGGCGGCGAAGACCAGTCCGGCCAGCGCCGCGAGCATCCCCATGTTGAGGAAGACCAGGAAGGTGACCTTCTTGTCCCGCACACCGGAGAGCTTGGCGGCGGGCAGGTTGCCACCGATCGCGTACACATGGCGTCCGACGATCGCGTTGCGCATGACGTAGCCGAAGCCGACGAGGAGCGCGGCGAGGATCAGCAGCACCACCGGGGCGCCCTTGTAGCTGGCGAGCAGCAGGGTGAAGACCAGGACCGTGGCGATGAGCGCGCCCAGCTTGAGCGCGAAGAGCCCGGCCGGCGGCACCTCGAGCGCGAACTCCCGCTGGCGCCGGCGGTCACGTATCTCCTGCCAGACGACGAAGACCATCAGCGCCAGACCCAGGAGCAGCGTCAGGTTGTGGTAGTTGGTCCGCGGCCCGACCTCCGGGAGGAAGCCGTTGGAGACCGTCTGCAGCCCGTCCGGGAACGGCCCGATCGTCTGGCCCTTGAGGAAGATCTCGGTGAGACCCCGGAAGAGCAGCATGCCCGCGAGCGTCACGATGAACGACGGAATGCCGAGATACGCGATGAAGAAGCCCTGCATCGCGCCCGCCGCCGCGCCCAGCAGGAGCACGAGGACCACGGCCAGCGGCCACGCCATCCGGTGTTCGACCATCAGCACCGCCGCCAACGCACCGATGAACGCGGTGAGCGAGCCGACCGACAGGTCGATATGGCCCGAGATGATGACGATCATCATGCCGATGGCCAGGATCAGGATGTAGCTGTTCTGCAGGACCAGGTTGGAGACGTTGCGCGGCAGCAGCAGGTCGCCGCCCGTCCAGACCGCGAACAGGGCCACGATCAGGCCGAGCGCGATCAGCATGCCGTACTGCCGCATGTTGCCGCGCAGTCCGTCGAGGATCAGCCGGCCGACGCCGGGGCCGGACCCCGCGGGGTGACCGGGCGAGGGGTCGGCCTTCGGCCCGGCCGAGAGATCGGTGCTCATGGGTGCTACCTCTTGTTCCTGTCCTTCGGGGACACCGGGGAGACGGTGTCCTTGGTCATGTGCCGCATCAGCAGCTCCTGCGTCGCCTCGGCGCGGGGCACTTCACCGGTGAGCCGGCCCGCGGCCATGGTGTAGATGCGGTCGCACATGCCGAGCAGCTCGGGGAGTTCCGAGGAGATGAAGAGGACCGCCTTGCCCTCGGCGGCCAGCCGGTCGACGACCGTGTAGATCTCGTACTTGGCACCCACGTCGATCCCGCGGGTCGGCTCGTCCAGGATGAGGACGTCGGGACCCGCGAAGATCCACTTGCTGAGCACGACCTTCTGCTGGTTGCCGCCCGAGAGCTTGCCCACCGGCTCGAAGACGGTCGGCGCCTTGATGTTCATGGTCCGGCGGAACTCCTCCGAGACCCGGCGCTCCTCGTGCTCGTCGACGATGCCGCGACGGGCGACCTTGGACAGGGCGCTCAGCGAGACATTGCGGTTGATGGTGTCGATCAGGTTGAGGCCGTAGTGCTTGCGGTCCTCGGTGACGTACGCGATGCCGTGCCCGACGGCCTCGGGGACCGTCCGCGTACGGATCTCCACGCCGTCCTTGAGGACCGTGCCGCCGCCGTACCGGCCGTAGCTGCGCCCGAAGACGCTCATGGCCAGTTCGGTGCGGCCCGCGCCCATCAGGCCCGCGATGCCGACGATCTCCCCGCGCCGCACGGTCAGCGACACGCCGTCGACGACCTTGCGGTGCTGGTCGATCGGGTGGTGCACGGTCCAGTCCCGGATCTCCAGGGCCGGTGCCGCGCCCCTCTCCGGCGTGTGCGGGGTGCGCTCGGGGAAGCGGTGGTCGAGATCGCGGCCCACCATGCCGCGGATGATCCGCTCCTCGGTGGTCTCCGGCGCCTTGACATCGAGGGTCTCGATGGACCGGCCGTCCCGGATGATCGTCACCGAGTCCGCGATCCGGGCGATCTCGTTGAGCTTGTGCGAGATGATGATCGAGGTGATGCCCTGATCCCTCAACTCATCGATCAGGCCGAGGAGTTTGCCGCTGTCCTGGTCGTTGAGCGCGGCCGTCGGCTCGTCGAGGATCAGCAGCTTCACCTCCTTGGCGAGCGCCTTGGCGATCTCCACCAGCTGCTGTTTGCCGACGCCGATGTCGGCGACCCGGGTCTGCGGATGCTCGTCCAGACCCACCCGCCGCAGCAGCGCCGCCGCGTGCTCCAGTGTCCTGTCCCAGCTGATCATCCCCCGGGTGGCGTGCTCGTTGCCGAGGAAGATGTTCTCCGCGATGGAGAGGTAGGGCACCAGGGCGAGCTCCTGGTGGATGATCACGATGCCGCGCTTCTCGCTCGCCTCGATGTCCCTGAACCGGCACGGCTCGCCCTGGAAGAGGATCTCTCCCTCGTAACTGCCGTGCGGATGAACGCCGCTGAGGACCTTCATCAGCGTCGACTTGCCGGCGCCGTTCTCCCCGCAGATGGCGTGGACCTCGCCCGCACGGACGGTGAGGGAGACGTCCGACAGCGCCTTGACGCCGGGAAAGGTCTTGATGATCGAGCGCATTTCCAGGACGGGTCCCGCCATGGTCGTGCCTGCCAATCTGCTAGTTGAGGTCGCTGGCCTTGATGTAGCCGGAATCCACCAGCACGCTCTGGTAGTTGCTCTTGTCGACGCTCACCGGGTCCAGGAGATAGGCCGGCACGACCTTCTTCTCGTTGTTGTAGGTCTCGGTGTCGTTGACCTCGGGCGTCTTGCCGTCGAGCAGCGCGTTGACCATCTGGGCGGCCACCTTGGCCAGTTCGCGGGTGTCCTTGTAGACGGTCTGGGTCTGCTCGCCCGCGATGATGGACTTCACCGAGGCGACCTCGGCGTCCTGCCCCGTGACCAGGGGCAGCGGCTTGCTCGCACTGCCGTAGTCGTCGGACTTCAGCGCCGACAGGATGCCGATGGAGATGCCGTCGTACGGCGAGAGAACGGCGTCCACCCGGTCCTTGGCGTACGACGAGGTGAGCAGGTCGTCCATGCGCTTCTGGGCAGTGCCGCCGTCCCAGCGCAGGGTGGTGACCTGGTTGAGCGCGGTCTGGCCGGACTTCACGACCAGCTGCTTCTTGTCGATGTACGGCTGCAGGACGTTCATGGCGCCCTGGAAGAAGTAACGGGTGTTGTTGTCGTCGTTCGAGCCGGCGAACAGCTCGACGTTGAACGGGCCCTTCTTGCTGCCGTCCTTCAGGCCCAGCTTCTCGACGAGGTAGCCGCCCTGGAGCTCGCCGACCTTCTCGTTGTCGAAGGAGGCGTAGTAGTCGACGTGGGGCGAGCCGAGGATCAGCCGGTCGTAGGAGATCACGGGGATCTTGGCGTCCGCCGCCTGCTTCAGCACGTTGGCGAGCGCCCGGCCGTCGATGGCCGCGACCACCAGCGCGTCCACCCCCTGGGTGATCATGTTCTCGATCTGCGAGACCTGCTGGTCCGGGTCGTCCTCGCCGTACTGGAGCGAGGTCTTGTAGCCGTACTTCTCCAGGCTGGCGACCATGTTCTTGCCGTCGGCGATCCAGCGCTCGGAGGACTTGGTGGGCATGGCGATGCCCACCGTCAGGTCCCCGGCGTTCTTCTCCTCGTTGCTGCCGCCCGCGCCGCTCTGGCCGCAGGCGGTGAGGGCGAGGGCGAGGCAGGTCGCGAGGGCGGTGGTGGTGGCCGTCGTGGTGGCGGCTCTGCGGATGCGCATGGTCATCAGTCCTTGTCGGTGGGGTGGATGCGGTCCGGGAAGCGGTTCAGGGGGCCGGGCAGCCGGGAGCCGAGCGGCGACATGCCGCCGTCCGCGCCGTGCCGGGCCAGCAGGTCCAGGGCGAGCCGGCCGCGGCGTACCCGCTCGCGCGCCGTCGCCAGGACGGTCTCGCGCAGGTGCAGGCCGGAGGGGTAGATCGAAGGGGCCTTCGCCAGGCCGAACTTCAGATACAGCGGGGCGCCGCGGCGGATCAGCTCGGCGACCTCGTACATCCGGACGTAGCCGCCCAGGTCGTCGGGTGCCTCGATGTACATGTCCATCGGCGCGGCGCTGACCCGGCGGATCTCGGTGAGGTGGGCGAGCGTCAGATCGCTCGGCACGTTCACCGAGTCGGCCCCCAGACGCTCATGGACGGCGTACGCCGCCGGGTTGACCGGACCGATCAGCGCCGAGACCTTGAGCGTGGTGTCCGCCGGGAGGATGCCCTGGCACCGCGCCCGGTGCAGCGTCCACAGCACACCCTCATCCGCGACCAGCAGGCACTTCACGCCCAGTTCCGTGGCGCGGACGGCGTCCTCCACGCAGCCGGCGACCGCGTCGTGGCCGCGGGCGCGCAGACCTCCGCCGCGCGAGTCGGTCCGGACCGAGCCGCCGATGTCCCAGGTGCCGCGCGGGCCGGTGAACAGGCAGACCTCGATGGAGCGTTCGGCCGCCGCCTCCACCATCTCGGTGATCTCGGCGTCCGTCAGCATCCAGACGCCGCTGCCCTGGCTGACCCGGTGGACGGGCACATCGAGCCGGGTGGCCTCCTTGAGGACCGCGTGGAGCGCCTCCGGGCCCTCCACCGAGGGGACCTCGGTGCGCCAGGTGCCGCCGTCCGGGAAGGAGTGCGGCGAGGTGTCGGCGGAGGAAGGTACGGGGGTGCCGAGGCCGAGGGCGGCGAGTGTCTGTTCCCCGGGGCGTCGGGGAGGGGGAGAGGGAGCGTCGGTCACGGGCAGTCCTTCGTGTTCTTTGTGTTCGAAATTTCGGACATGGTTCGAGTCTTTGGGTGCGCGCCGGTACGGGCAGTCAGGTGGCTCCGTACCGGCGCGCGGATCAGGGCCGCAGCAGCACCTTGCCGACCTTCGGGTCGCCGGACCCCACGAGCTCGATCGCCCGGGGGAACTCCGTGAGCGCCAGCTCGTGGGTGACCAGCGGTGCGAGGTCGAGGAGGCCCGCGGAGAAGGCCCGTACGGCATGGGACCAGGCGGCGGGCGGCGCGCCGAAGACCGTGTGCAGGGTCAGCCGGCCGGTGACGAGGGACGCCGGATCCAGGCCGAGCGCCCCGGGGGCGGGGATGCCGGTGAGGACGACCGTGCCGCCGCGGCGGGCGAGGCCCACGGCGGTACGGGCGGAGCCGGGCGCCCCGGCGGCCTCCAGGACCAGATCGCACCGGCCTTCTGCCTCGCCCGCTGCGTCCATCACGGCCGTCGCCCCGAACTTCCGTGCCAGCTCGGCCCGTTCGCGGCGTGGCTCGACCACGTACAGTTCGCCGGGCGAGGAGGCGGCGAGCAGCTGCACGGCGATCAGCCCCAGGGTCCCGGCGCCGACCACGGCGACGCGCTCGCCGGGCCGCGGCGCTGCCGCGAGCGTCGAGGCCGCCACACAGGCGGCCGGCTCGAGCAGCGCGGCGGCCGTCAGATCGGCGTCGTCCGGGAGTACGTGCAGCAGCCGGGCCGGCAGCGTCAGCGTGGGCGCCATCGCGCCCGGCAGCGTGAACCCGGTCTCGTCGTACCCGGCCGTACAGAGCGTGGTGTCGCCCGCATGGCACCGCTCGCACACCTGGCAGTTGCGGAACCCCTCGCCGACCACCTTCCTGCCCACGAGCTCCGGCGGCACCCCGGCGCCGACCGCGGCGACGGTCCCCGACCACTCGTGGCCGGGGGTGAGGGGGTAGCGCACGTACCCCTCGGGCCGGTTGCCCTGGTACACCTCGCGGTCGCTGCCGCAGATGCCGCTCGCGTGGACGCGGACCAGGGCCTCCCCGGGACCGGGCGGGGCCGGCTCGTGCGGGACGAGCCGGTGCCGCCCGGGAGCGTCGAGGACGACGGCGCGTCCCACTCCGGTCATGCGCGCTGCCTTTCTGTGGTGCCGATCTCGGCGGTGGCCTCGGCTCCGCCGGACCGTGCTGTGGTGGTCGTCCGTCGCCCCGGTGTGACGGTGTGGCCCGGCAGCCGTCCTCGGGCAGGGGCCGATGTCCTCACTTGCCGCCGCCCCGAGAGGGATCGCGCTGCTCCCAGCCGTCCGCCCACAGGTCGAAGTGGGCCCGCTGCTGCGGGAACTCGGCCGCGGCGTCGGTGTCGAGCTCGACACCGAGACCCGGCGCGTCCGAGAGGTGGAAGTAGCCGTCCACCACCTGAGGGGCGCCCTTCACCACCTTCTTGATGTCCGCGTCCGCGAAGTCGTTGAAGTGCTCCAGGATCTTGAAGTTCGGGGCGGTGAAGCCCACTTGGAGCGAGGCGGCGGTGAGCACCGGGCCACCCACGTTGTGCGGGGCCACCATCATGTAGTGCGTCTCGGCGGTCGCTGCCAGCTTCCGGGTCTCCCAGATGCCGCCCAGGTGGCCGACGTCCGGCTGGAGGATGTCGGCGGCCTGGCTCTCGAACAGCTCGCGGAACTCGATCCGGTCGTGGATCCGTTCACCCGTCGCGATAGGGAGGTCCACCTTCGCCGCCACCTTCTCCAGCGCCTTCAGGTTCTCCGGCGGGACGGGCTCCTCCAGCCAGGCGGGCCGGAACGGGGCCATCTCCCTCGCCAGCCGGATCGCCGTGGCCGGCGAGAACCGGCCGTGCATCTCCAGCATCAGCTCGGCGTCCGGGCCGATGGCGTCCCGTACGGCCTCGATCAGGGAGACCGCGTACAGCGTGTCCTGGTGCGACAGTTCGAGGTGCCCGGTGCCGAACGGGTCGATCTTCAGCGCCTGATAGCCCCGCTCGATCACCGCGCCGGCGGCCTTGTGGTACGCCTCCGGAGTTCGTTCGGTGGTGTACCAGCCGTTGGCGTACGCCTTGACCTTGTCGGTCACCTTCCCGCCGAGCAGCTGCCACACCGGCACGCCGAGCGCCTTGCCCTTGATGTCCCAGCAGGCCATCTCGACGACGGCGATGCCCGACATCACGATCTCGCCGGCCCGGCCGAAGTCCCCGTACTTCATCCGGCGGACGAGGTCCTCGATCGCGAACGGGTCCGAGCCGGCGATGTGGTTGGCCTCGGCCTCGCGGAGGTAGCCGAGCAGCGCGTCGGTGTGGCCGAGCATGCGGGTCTCGCCCACGCCCGTCAGCCCCTCGTCGGTGTGGACGAGTACGTAGGTGAGATTGCGCCAGGGAGTTCCGACGACGTGAGTGCTGATTCCCGTGATGCGCACGGCGGTTGCCCCTCGGTCTCGTTCGAAATTTCGTCACACGTTCGAAATGTAGGCGTGACCGTAGGGGCTGGTCGAGGGCCTGTCAACGCCTTGCACGACCATTGCCCGGGGGAGCGACCTGTGGTTAGCCTGTGTTCGCGATATCGGCCAGCGGCCGGAATGTCGAACGAAGCCGGACACGAGGGGTGGGTGAGCGGCCATGGGACGCCAGGTTCCCGCGGTGACCAGAGCGCTGGACATACTGGAGCTGTTCCTGACGGGCGACGAGACACTCTCCGCCCCGGACGTCGTCCGCAGGCTCGGCCTTCCGCGCACCACCGTGCACGAACTGCTCACCACGCTGGCCGCCCGCACCTACCTCGTGCCCGTGCCCGAACACCCCGGCCGCTACCGGCTCGGCGTCCGTACGTACCAGCTCGGCAGCCGGTACGCGGAGCAGCTGGACCTCGCCGCCGAGGGCCGCCAGGTGGCCCGCGAGGTCGCCGAGATCTGCGACGAGACGGTCCATGTCGCGCTCCTCGAGGACACCGACGTCATCTACATCGCCAAGGTGGACTCCACCCACGCCGTCCGCATGGTCTCCGCCGCCGGCCGCCGGCTGCCCGCGCACTGCACGGCCGTCGGCAAGATGCTGCTCGCCTCGCTGCCGCCGGCCGAGCTCGACAGCCGTATCGACGGCCGCGAACTGGCCGCGATGACGCCGAACAGCATCACGGGCCATGACGCGCTGCGCGCGGCCCTCGCCGAGATCCGCGAGCGGGGCGTCGCCATCGAACACCAGGAGTCCAACCCCGACGTGAGCTGCGTCGCCGCACCCGTACGCGACAGCGCGGGGCGGGTCGTCGCGGCGCTCTCCGTCTCCGTCCCCGTGATCCGCTGGAGCGAGGAGCGCGAACGGGAGCTCGCCGAGCTGGCCGCCAAGGGCGCCGCCGACCTCTCCATACGCCTCGGTCACCGGGGCGCCCGATGAGGATCGAGGTGGCCGTCCGCGAGCAGGCCGAGCTGGGCGAGGGTCCCACGTGGGACCGGGCCGTCGGTCGGCTGATCTGGGTCGACATCCTGGGCTCGCGCGTCCACACGTACACTCCGGCGACGGGCCATCGCTCCGTCATGGCCACCGAACAGCACGTCGGCGCGGCGAAACCGACCGCGGACGGCGGTCTCGTGGTCAACCTCAGGGACGGCATCGGCCGGTACGACGCGGACGGCACCTTCTCCTGGCTCCTGCGGGACCCCGTGCCCGGCCGCCGCGGCAACGACGCGGCCGTCGCGCCCGACGGGGCGCTGTGGGCGGGCACCATGCGCTACGACGAGGCGCCCGGCGGCGGCAACCTGGTCCGCCTCGCACGCGACGGCGCCGCCGGTGTGGTGCTCCCCGAGGTGACGGTCAGCAACGGCATCGGCTGGAGCCCGGACGGCTCCCTCATGTACTACGTCGACAGCCCGACCCGTCGCATCGACGTCTGCCCGACGGACGCCGAACTCGCCACCCACCGCCGCCCCTTCGCGACCATCGAACCCGGAGCGGGCTTTCCCGACGGCCTCACGGTCGACGCGGACGGCTGCGTGTGGGTGGCCCTCTGGGACGGCGCCCAGATCCGCCGCTACACCCCGAGCGGCGACCTGGACCGCGTCATCCCCCTCCCCGTACGCCGCCCCACGGCCTGCGCCTTCGGCGGCCCCGACCTCCGCGACCTCTACATCACCACAGCCCGCACAGGCCTGCCCCACCCCCACCCGCTCTCCGGCTCGCTCCTGGTACTGCGCAACGCGGGCGAGGGCTTGGCGAGCGCCCCCTTCGGGGGCTGAGCTCCGGCGCGGGTCGTCACCGAGGGCCCGGACGGCAGGCGAACGTCTTTCGAGCGCGCCGACGGCGTCACTGTCCGGTCGTTCCGAGGGTCTGGTCTGCCGTCGCGAAGCGGTGCTCCGTCGGCTTCAGTACTTCGTAGAGGTGGCCGAAGTACTCCGTCTCCGCCGTTCCGGTGAGCACCGCCAGCAGGAAGGCGAGGCACCCCATGTCGTGGTGCTCCCACAGTGGGCCGCGCCCCTCGTTGTAGAGCACGGTCCACTCGTCAGGGTGCTGACCGGGCCGCGCCAGCCAGTACAGGAACGCCCCCGTGCCCTCCTCGAATGCCCACGGCAGGACCCGCGCCCCCGCTTCCTGCAGGCCGGCGGGCTTGTCCTCGAACTCCCACAGGTCGGCCAGGATCTCGTCCCGTTCCGTCGTCTGCGCGTGCAGGTCGCAGTCGTCGTAGGCGGAGTCGGGGACGAGCAGCCAGATCGTCTCGTCGAAGATGCCGTCGCCGTATGCCTCGACGAGCTGCTTGTAGTCGGCGGGCAGAGCCGCACCGAGGGCGCGCTCGGCTTGCGTCCAGTCCACCGCGGGCGGCGGATCGGCGGGCGGCGGGCAGAGGCGGACGAGGGCATCGAGGGCGATCATGGAACGGACGCTACCGGAACCCCAGCCGGTGCCCGAGTTGGCATCATCCGTCAGATGACGTGCTCAGTGCGGCGCGGTGCTCAGGGGCGCGGAAGTCCTTCTTGTTCGGGTACGTCACGTGGGTGCAGCCGCGCCGCTTCGTGATGTCGTCGACGTACGCGCGGAACAGGGCCGACAGCGTCTGGGGGCCGAGCACGTTGTCATAGGTGTAGCTGGAGCTGAGAGTGTGCAGGGCGGGCTTGTTGTCGCAGAGGGAGGAGGCCCACCACGCACCGCTTTCGTGTCCGGCCGTTCCCGCTGTGATGATCTTGTCCTCGCTGCCAAGGGCCTCGTATCCCACCGCGTGCGCCTCTGCGTCGAAGTAGGAGGCGGTGCGCAGCCACCACGGCGAGTGAGTGAGCGCACTGCGTGCGGAATCGCGTTCGTCGTCGGGCAAGCCGCCGGCGATACGGCCCACCTGGTCGGGGCTGACCGCCAGAAGACAGCTCTCGATGGGGGCCGCGTCCAGGGCAGGTGTCGCGAGGGCACGGTCGGGCAGCCGGCCTTGCCCTTGCTCCTGGACGTGTCGCGCAAACCAGCGGCATGAACCGTCCGTCGCCTGCGCGGGGCGGAGGTCGGACGGTACGGACGGCAACTGGTGGTCAGGCAGGGCGGGCAGCCGGCTCTGGCAGCCGATCCGGTCGGTGAGCTTCTCGGTGGCCGAGCGGGCGATGTGGGCCAGGCGCTCACGGTCCGCTGCGGAGACGTCGTCGTAGTCGGCGCCGGCCGTGACGTTCAGCAGCTTCGGGGCCGTCGCGCGGCTGCCGGGGCCGCACTCGGCGCGGATGGTGGTGTACCAGTCTCCGTAGCGGCCCAGGGTGCCATCGCCGATGGGTCGCGGTTCGGGGCGCCGGTCGGCGGTCGCCGTGACATCGGATTTCTGACTGTCGAGACTGTCGCGGAACGGCTCGAGATCGTTGTCGTCACCGATCCAGTGCAACGGCTTTGAACTGCCGCTGACCCGCACCCTCAAGGTGAACAGGCCCGTGGTCCTACCGGGACCATGCACCTTGTAGACGGTGCAGTAACCGGGTAGCTCGCCCACATCGAGCCTGGACTTGGGGTAATCGCTGCTTTCTGCCCGGACCATCCCGCCCTGCAGGTCCATCACCGCGGCCCCGGACACAAGTTGATCGCACGCCGCACTGATGTCGCGCTCGCTGGCAGCGCGGTCCCGGATGTCATCGAACGTCAACCAGCCCGCGTACAGACTCAGTCCGATCCCGCCCCACGCCGTCCACTGCCACAGCCTGATCCACCCAGCGCGCATCGCACACTCCCCTCGGAACCCGTCCGGCGCGATCACTGCCGCCCGGTCACCGAGCGTAGACGTCCGGTCGCATGAAGGCCGAGGCAGGGTGTTGACCTGCAATTGTCGTCAGCCGGATCGCGACCGATACGTGGCCAACTGGGCATGAGCAACGGCCGGCTGCACGGGCCCGAAGGGCGGTCGTGCGGTGCACGGCTTCTGGCGTGCAGGCGGCCGAGCTATCCGTGGCGACCCCGGCGCGTTACGGCAGCCCGCTCAGCGGCAGGATGCGCTCGGTGAGCCGGCCGCGCAGTCTTTCTTCGGTGGTTTCGGCTTCGGTGAGCCAGTCGGCGGCGACCAGCAGGTCGGCGTGTTCGGCGACTTGTTCGGGGGGCAGGGTGCAGAACGTGGCGACCTGGTCCAGGTGGAGCCCGCCGTCCTCGGTGCGTCCGAGGCGGCCGTCGGGGCGGGTGTGGGCGGCGGTGTACAAGGCCAGGAGCCGGGCTGTGGCACCTAGTTTCTTCTTGCGGATCTTCCGGTCACCCACGACTTTCTGGGCCCAGCCGGAGATCCTGGAGCGGTTGGCCTTGCCGAAGCCGAACAGGCGGGGCTGCTCGGGCAGCAGCGTGGGGACGGTGAACGCGGTGGCGTCTTCGGGTCGGGAGGCGAGCACCTCGGCGACGGTTCCGGGCAGGCGCAGCCAGTCGGCCGCGACCAGCTGCTGGAGTACCCGTTCCGCATCGTCCTGGAGCCAGCCGGTGAGGTCCTGGCCGGTGATGTTCCCGGTGCCGGCGCGTGCGGCTCGCAGGGTGAGCATGAGTACCGCGAGGCGCACCTCGGCCTCGGGGTGAGGGGCGTGGGCGGCGACGTGGTCCAGCAGGGAGCGGGCGTGCACGGCCTGTTGCCGGGTCAGCAGCCGTTCCACCACCGGCCCGTCTCCGCCCGCCGTGTCGGTGCGGTTGTCGTTCATTTCGAGGGTGGTCTGTGCCGCCTTCTCGGCGCGCTTCGCCTCGTGGCGCAGGGAGCCGTCGCCACTCAGGTCGGCCCACAGGGCGAACGCGCGGGCCTTGCGTTCGTGCAGTGTGGCGAGAAGGGCGAGGTCGGGTTCGGCGCGTTGCTGGTAGGCGCGGAACGCGTCACCGAGCTCGATGAGCTCCAGGCGCAGGACGTCGGGCTCGAGGTCGTGCGGCACGATCCGCTGTGCGATCTTCCCCGACCGCTTCGCCAGCCGGGCCGCTCCACCTGGTGAGGCGGCGCGGGCGCGGGGGACCGGAGTCGGCGTGGCGGCTGACGAAGCGTCGGCAGCGGGGGAGGGGCCCTGGTCGGAGAACATCGCCGCCACACCCTCCCCCACCGTGCCGCCGGGCGCCGGCTCCGCATCCGGCTTCCCCGGCGCCTGGTCCGCGCCGGCCGGGGCGGTGCGAGCCGGGGGCGGAGCTGTGTCCAGGACACGGCAGTCGGGGGTGGCGGCCGCGCAGCGCGCGCACATTTCCGCGATCCGCCACAGCCTTCCGGCACGGTCCGCGTAGACCGTCAGTACCACCGGGCCCCCGCACCGCACCGCCCCCGCCGGCGGCCGCGTCCCGCCCCGCCGTCCGGCTTCGGGGTCGGGGGTGTGCCAGGCGCAGTCGGCGGCGCGGCACGCGCACCACGCTTCGCCGCGCGGCCCGCCGCCCGCGCGGATGTGGGCCAGGTGCGTGTTGATGTGACCGATCGCGGCCTTGCGCCCTGCGGCGGCGCCGCCGGGGAAGCGCTGATCGGCGCAGGCCGGGCGGGAGCAGGAGAGCCTCACCGTGCCGGCTGATGGGCGTCCGTAGGGGTCCAGGCGCACCGTCCACACCCGTCCTGCGACGCGCGCCTCATGCTGCGTGCCGGCCTCCACCGTCATGTGCGTACTCCCAGCGTTGCTTGATCCGTTGCCCCGGGCGGTTCCCATCATCGGGCATACCGGCCCATCAACCCTGCAAGAAGGCGGGCGACCACCAGGGGCGCGTCACCGCAACCTGCAACGCCACGAGCCTGGGATCGTTCCGGCTCTGGGCGAGATCCCTATGAAGACGGGCCTAGTTGCCGTGCGCTGCGCGGGCCGCTTTCGCGGCCCTGGTCGCCGCCTCTCGGGCCGCCCGCTGGTCCGACCTGGCCGCGCGGAGCTGTTCTTCCAGCTGCGCGACCCGCTCGTCCGCCTCGGTCGCCCGGGCCTCCGCCGCCCGTAGCTCCTCGTCCCTGCGGCGCGCTTCGGCGGCTGCCTTCTCCGCCGCCGCGCGCGCTCGGGCGTCGGGCTCGGGCTTGGGCTGCCGGCGCGGTGCCGGGCGGGGCGGGAGGGTCTCGGGGGTGATGGCGCCGAAGCCGACCGGGGCCTCCGGGGGTTTCACGAGGCGGCCCGTCGACCATTCCGCCGCGATCTCGGGGTCGGCGAGCACCGCGCGGAAGAGCTGTTCGACCTCCTGCAGGACCGAGGGGCTCAGCGGGTGGCCCGCCCCGTCGGCGACCGCCGCCGCCTCCTGGACCTCGGCGGCGATCACCTTGTGCTGTACGGCGGTGGCCTCGCGCATCTTCGTCGCGTCGAGGAGCCGGTGGGCCTCCTGGAGCGTCTCACCGAGCGCGAGCAGCCGACGGGCCTCCTCGGGCCGTTCCCGTACGAACCGGTTCGAGGCCCAGGCGGCCAGCGTGGGGCGGCGCAGTGCGGCGATCCGCTTCACGGCGGCCGTGTCCTGCGCCCTTCGTGCCTCGGCCGTCCGCGCGTCCCGGGCCGCGACGAACTCGTTCGGCTCCACCCCGTACAGCTCATCGATGACCTGCTCGACGTCCATGACCTCACTGTCGCACGAGGACACCGCCGCGGGCCGGGAGCGGTCCGCGGCGGTCTCGCCGGACGGTCAGCCCGTGAAGCCGGCCGTGATGGAGGTGAACTGCCAGTCGCTCTGGGCGATGCCCGAGCAGTTGCTGGTGACCCCGCCGCCCGCGCAGCCGCGGTCACGGTTCACCGACCAGAAGGCCAGCCGGGCGATGTGGTTGGTGTTCGCCCAGTTGCGGATGCCGGCCCAGATCTCCGGTGTGGTGACCTCCTGCTGGTCGGACAGGCCGTTCATCCCCGAGATGCCGAGGTGGGCGTAGGCGGTCGCGTCGTCCCAGCCGAAGACCGCCTTCAGCTTGTTCTTCAGGCCGTTCGCCGCGTTGACGGTGTTGCCGTACATGTCGGCTCCGCCGCCGAAGTCGAACGGCATGATGGTGAAGACGTCGATGTCCGCGTTCAGCGCCTTCGCCTGCTCGATCAGCCGGTTGCCCCAGTACGTCGGGCCGGTGGTCGAGGTGCCGAAGGTGACGATCGTCCTCAGGCCCGGGTTGTTGGCCTTGACCGTCTTCAGGGCGGTCAGGACCTTGTCCTGGACGGCCGCGTTCTCGAACTCGTCGTTGTTCTCGATGTCGACGTCGATCGCCTTGAGCCCGTACGCGTCGATGACCTTCTGGTACGCGCCGGCGAGGTCGGCCGCAGTCGCGCAGTTCGGGCCGAGCTTGTTTCCCGACCAGCCGCCGATGGACGGGACGATGTCGCCGCCCGCCGCCCGGATCGCGTTGATGGTGGACTGGTCGGTGCCGCCGGTCAGCGGCCGGTTGCCGTCCCAGGCCGGGTTGCAGCCGCCGGAGGAGAGGATGAACGCCATGGTGAACCACTTGATGCCGGTCGCGTTCATCACCGTCGTGGCGGACGGCGGGTTGCCCCAGCCGAGGTAGAGGTACGGCGCGGCCTGCTTGAAGGCGCCGGGGCCACCGCCCGGGTCCGTGGTGACCGAGATGCTGTTGGACGCGCCGGAGGTGTTCCCGGCCGCGTCGCGCGCCCGCACGGTGAAGGCGTACGAGGTGGAGCCCGCGAGCCCGCCGACGGTCGCCGAGGTTCCGGTGACCGTGGAGACGAACGTGCCGCCCCGGTACACGTCGTACCCGGTGACGCCGACGTTGTCGGACGAGGCGTTCCAGGCCAGCGAGACGCTGGAGGACGTCTTGCCGGTCGAGCGCAGGCTGCCGGGCACGCTCGGGGCCTGGGTGTCGCCGCCGCCTCCGCCGCCCGGTCCGTCGAGGCTGATGTCGTCGGCGTGGTAGGTGCCCTGGCCGTACCACCCGTGCGTGTAGACGGTCGCGCTGGTCTGCGAGGCGCCGGTGGTGAAGCTCAGGGAGAGCCGGGTGTACGCGGTGGCCGACGGTGTCCAGGTGGAGGCGTCGCCGTCCACCCCGAGGTAGACGTAGTTGCCGCGGACCCAACCGGACAGCGTGTACGTGGTGTTGGGCTGGACGGCCACGGTCTGGCTGCACTTGGCGTTGTCGCTCGCGCTCGCGGCCCCGGCGAGGGCCTTGGTGCCGGAGTGCACGGGGGTGGAGACGACGGAGCCGAGGCCGCCCGTGCAGGACCAGCCGGAGAGTGTGCCGGCCTCGAAGCCGGAGTTGGTGAGCACGTTCGCGGCTTGGGCCGACTGGGGCAGCGCGACCACGCCGGTCGCGCCGAGCAGCGCGCCGACGACGGCGGCCACGAGGCGATTTCGGGAACGCAAGAGGTCCTCCCGGGTGAAGGGGGTGCGGAAGGTACGGAAGATGCGGAGCAGAAGTGCGGCGTCGACGCGCAGCGCCTCACAAGTTGGCCTAGACCAATACGAGCCGTCAAGATGCCCTGCCTGACAAGTTCACGCCAATGACTCCCGGGGCTCATGGCACGAAGCCTGGTCAAGTACAGGGCACTTGCGCGAGGATCACGCCCGCACAGCACCACGTCCCAACAGGGAAGGACGCACATGGCTCGCCGCACACCCCGCGGACTCATCGCCGCGGCCACCGCCACGGTGGCACTGCTCGCCCCGGCCGGAGCAGCCTCGGCCTCCGGGAGCGCCCCGGTCACCGCCGACCCGCAGGCCCGGATATTCATGGTCAACCCCGTCCAGTCGTCGGGTGACCAGTCGCTCTCCGACGGCAAGGACGCGTCCGACGCCGTCCCCGCCTCGGCATACACCTCGGCCACGCTGCGCAACCTCGGCGCCGACGGCGGACTTTCGGGACGGTGGGCCTCCGTCCGATCGGACACCGGCGCCTCCGCGAACCCCGCCGACGCCCACGCGTACACCCGGCACGACGACCAGTTCGAGCAGGTCATGGCCTACTTCTGGGTCAACGAGGCGCAGGAGTACCTGCAGGGTCTCGGCTTCGGCAGCGAACTGCCAGGCGCGAACGACCGCGTGCAGCCCGTCCGCATCAACCAGTGGGGTGCGGACAACTCCTACTTCACCGACAAGAAGGCCGAGATCCGCTTCGGCAAGGGCGGCGTCGACGACGCCGAGGACGCCGAGGTGATCGTCCACGAGTACGGACACGCGGTGCACCACGCCCAGGTGCCCGGCTTCGGCACCTCCACGGAGGCCGGGGCCATCGGCGAGGCCTTCGGCGACTACCTGGCGGTCGAGGTCGGCACCCACGCGGCAGCCCGGTACGGCTGGCCCGTGAAGGCGAATCCGGCCTGCGTCGCCGACTGGGACTCGGTCACGTACAGCGACGCCCCGCACTGCCTGCGGCGCATCGACGGGAACAAGGTGTACGCCGACCGGGTCGGCGAGGTGCACGCGGACGGCGAGATCTGGTCCCGCGCGCTCCTGGACATCCGGGAAGCGCTCGGCCCCCGGACGGCCGACCGCATCATCGTCAACGCTCAGTTCGACTTCGCGCCCGACACGAGCTTCCAGGACGCGGCGCGCACGACGATCGCCACGGCGCAGCGCATGTACGGCGCGAGCGCGGCGGACGCGGTCCGCAAGGCGTTCGCGGCCCGCGAGATCCCCGGCATCCAGTAGCGGCATCGGTACGTGTCCCTCGGCGGCCGTCGCCTCGCGCGCGGCCGCCGTGCTCATCCCTTCGCCGGCACCCGCGCCGCCCGCAGCGCCGTGTAGACCGACCAGATCACCGACACCAGCGGTACGGCCACCACCGCACCCACGATCCCGGCGGCGATCGCCCCCGCGATCACCGAGATCGCCACCACCAGCGGGTGCAGCCGAACGGCCCAGCTCATGACCAGCGGGTGCAGCACATGCCCCTCGATCTGACCGATGACCACGATCAGTCCGACCACGATCGCCGCCACCCACGGGCCCTGCGAGGCGAGCGCCACGACGGCGGCGACCGCGAGCGCGATCGGAGAACCGATCAGCGGGACGAAGGCGGCCATGAACTCGAGCAGCGCGAGCGGGACCGCCAGTGGAACGCCGAGGAGCCAGAGGGCGAGACCGACGAGCACCCCGTTCACCGCGGCGACCAGCACGATCCCGTGCGTGTAGCCGGTGAACGTACGCCAGGCCGCACGGCCGCCGATCTCCAGGCGCCCGCGTACGGCCCCCGGCAGCTGCTCCTCCAGCCACGCCCACTGCCGGTCTCCGGAGTGGATGAAGAACACCGAGCAGAACAGCGCCAGGGCCAGCGTGGTGAGCACCGCCACCAGACGGTGCGCGCCGCTCATCGCCTCGCTGATCAGGGTCGAGCGGTGGCTCGACAGGAACTGACCGATCCTGCCCTGAACATCCGAGAGCGCCTCCGGGTTCACCCGGAACGGCGGCCGTTCCAGCCAGTCCTCGATCCGGTCGATCCCGTCCCGGAACTCGCGCACCAGCGTCGTCCGGTCACTCTCCACCGCCTCGCCGACCAGCGCGAGCACACCGAGGATCAGCGCCAGGCTGCCCAGGAGCGTGAGGGCGACCGCCAGCGGGCGGGGCAGGCCCCGGGCGACGAGATCGGCGACCGGCCGCAGCAGCGCGGTGATCACCAGACCCAGGAACACGGCCACCCCGATCTCGTGGAAGCGCCCGAGCAGCGCGAACAGGCTGTACACGACCGCGCCGACGACGAGCAGCCGCCACGCGTAGGCGGCGACAGTACGGAGGAAGGGGTTCACCGGCGGCGGTGTGCCTGGCTGCATGGCCAACGACGTACCACCCGGGACCCGGCGGCCCCACGCCCGAGCCACCGGATTCGCCCGAGATCGGCCCGCGGAGGGTCCGGACGGGCGAATACCCGGTGAACCACCGGCCCCGGCCGGTGTCGTCACGGCGACCGCCGCCCGCGCGGGTGACTATCGGGGGATGGGCATCGTCCTGCCGGTCCTGTTCGCGGTGTTCGCCGCGTCCAGCAATGCGCTCGCCACGGTGCTGCAACGCCGCGCCTCGCTCACCGTTCCCCAGTCGGACTCCTTCCGGCCCGGACTGATCCTCGATCTGCTGCGGCGCCCGCTCTGGCTGGCCGGCATCCTCGCGGTGATCGCCGCCGGGGCCGGTCAGGCGGTGGCCCTGGCGACCGGCCCGCTGTCGCTCGTACAGCCGCTCTTCGTGCTGGAACTGCCGCTCGCGCTGCTCATCGCCTCACTGATGACACGGGAGCGGCTGCCCGCGACGCTGTGGCCGGCCGTCGCGGGGATCGTGCTGGGGCTCGGGCTCGCGCTCGCGGCGGCCTCGCCCAGCGGCAACCGTACGCACCTGGAGCTGAACCGCTGGATCCCGGCGCTCGTGCTGAGCGGCGCCGCGGTGGTGGCGCTGGCAGCGGCCGGACTGCGCAAGCCGGCCGGCCGCGCCCGCGCCGGCTGCCTCGGCGGCGCCACCGCGGTCTGTTACGCGCTCACCGCCGCCCTGATGAAGACCTCCGTGCACATCCTCGAGGAGGACGGCCTCGGCGCCTTCCTGACGACCTGGCAGACGTACGCGTTCGGCGTGACCGGGATCGCCGCCCTCCTGCTGCTCGGACACGCTATGCAGGGCGGGCCGCTCGTCGCCTCACAACCCGCGCTGACGCTGGGGGACGCCACGGTGAGCCTCGCGCTGGGCGTCCTGCTGTACGAGGAACACGTACGGACCGGATGGTGGCTCCTGCCGGAGCTGCTGGGCGTCGGCCTGATCGTCTTCGGCGTGTTCGCCCTGGCACGGGGAGGGGTGAGCACTGCGTGACGACGCCCTACCGCGGAGGACGCCTCGGATACAAGGCGGCCGCGGCGGTCTTCGCCATCGGCATGGCGGGCACGACGCTCCCCACCCCGCTCTACGGGCTGTACCGCGAAGAGCTCGGCTTCTCCGAGCTGATGGTGACGGTGATCTTCGCCAGCTATGCAGTCGGCGTCATCGCCACCCTTCTGCTCGTCGGCAACTACTCGGACGAGGCGGGCCGCCGCCCCGTCCTGTGGGCCGCGCTCGGCTTCGCCGCGGCGAGCGCGCTGTGCTTCCTGTTCGAGGGCGGACTGCCGTTCCTCTTCGCCGGCCGCGTGCTCTCGGGCTTCTCGGCCGGGCTGCTGAGCGGGGCGGGCACGGTCACCGTCCTCGAACTGGCGCGGCCGGAACGGAAGTCCCGCGCGGGGTTCGCCGCGACCGCCGCGAACATGGGCGGCCTCGGCTGCGGACCCCTGCTGGCCGGACTCCTCGCGGAGTACGCCCCCGAGCCGCTGGCCCTGCCCTTCCTGGCCCATCTCGCGCTGCTCTGCGTGGCCTGCCTCGTCGTCCTCCTCCTGCCGGAGACGGTTGCGGAGCCACGGCTCCGGACCCGGCCGAGGCCGCAGGGTCTTTACGTACCGTCAGAGGTCCGTGGCGTCTTCACGCCCTCGGCGCTCGCCGCCTTCGCCGGGTTCTCGCTGCTCGGCCTGTTCACCGCGCTGGCACCGAGCTTCGTGTCCCAGACCCTGGGCATCACCAACCTGGCCGTCAGCGGAAGCGTGGTCTTCTCGGTGTTCCTCTCCTCGACCGTCGGGCAGTCGCTGACGACCCGGCTGGCGGTGCGGACCGCCCTGCCGCTCGGCTGTCTCGTCCTCGTGATCGGACTCCTCCTCGTCGGCGCGTCCCTGTGGGCGGAGACGCTGCCGCTCCTGGTGGCCGGCGCGGTCTGCGGAGGGATCGGCCAGGGGCTGGCCTTCCGCGCCGGACTGACGGCCGTCGGAGCGGTGGCCCCGGCGGCGCACCGGGCGGCGACGATCTCCTCGTTCTTCGTCGTCGCCTACGCGGGCATCTCCCTGCCGGTCGTGGGCGTCGGCGCCTTGGCCATGTGGCTGGGTCTGGACGCCGCCGGGCTGATCTTCACCGCCTGCGTGACCCTGCTCGTCATGGCCACCGGCCTCTACCTGGCACGCGGCCTCGGCAGGGCGGACGTGGACGCGGGCGCGGACGTGGAGGCGGACGCGGACGGAGGTCAGCGCAGCTGACGGCGGACCAGCTCGTGGAAGAGTCCCGTCGTGTCGGCGAGCAGCTCGGCCGGCGATCCCTGCTGGACGATCCGCCCGTCCGCCATGGCGATCACCCGGTCGGCGTCCATGATGGTGGACAGCCGGTGGGCGATCACGACACGGGTCGCGTTCAGAGCGCGGGTGGACTCGATGACCACCCGCTGCGCCTCGTTGTCGAGCGCGCTCGTGGCCTCGTCGAAGAAGAGGATCCGCGGCCTGCGGATGAGCGCCTGGGCGATCATCAGCCGCTGGCGCTGTCCGCCCGAGATGGTGCCGCCGCCGTCGGACAGCATCGTGTGCATGCCCATCGGCATCGCCTTGATGTCCTCGGCCAGCCCCGCCATCGCGGCGGCGGCCCACGCGTCTTCGAGGGGGAACGTCTCGGCGCCGCAGATGCAGTCGAGGATCGACCCGGAGAACGGCTGGGCGTTCTGCAGCACGACGCCGCACTGGCGGCGCACGGCGGCCTGGTCGAGCGCCGCCAGGTCCTGGCCGTCGTAGCGCACGCTGCCGGTCGTCGGCCTGTCGAAGCCGATGAGCAGCCGCAGCAGCGTCGACTTGCCGCAGCCGCTGGCACCGACGATCGCCACGAACTCGCCCGGCCGGACCCGGAAGTCGACCCCGTCGAGGACCAGGGGGCCGTCGTCGGTGTACCGGTAGGACAGGTTCTCGGCCTCGATCGCGCCGCTCAGCTCGCCCGGCTGGGCGCTGGAGCCGCGGACCTCGGGTGTCTCCTGGAACACCGGCCTGACCTGCTCGAACATCGGCTGCACCGCGGCGGCCGACAGGAGCGCGCCGGTCAGCTGGGTGACCGAGGACAGCAGCATCGTCACGGCGGTGCTGAAGGTGAGGAACTCACTGGCGGACATCGACCCGCGGGCCGGTCCGGCCAGCAGCATGAACATCACGAGCGTGCAGAGCGGCAGACAGACCGCGCCGAGCACCGCGAGCACGTTCTTGATCCGCCCGATCCGCTGCTGGAGTTCCCGGGTCCGGGCGAACTCACCGGCCCAGGCGGCGTACGCGAAGCTCTCGGCCGCCGCGACACGCAGCTTCGGCAGCCCGCGCAGGGTCTGGAACGCCTGGTTGTTGAGCTTGTTGCCGAGCCGGATCAGCTGCCGCTGGTACCGCAGTTGCCACAGCCCCATGCCCAGAAACACCGCCGCTATGACGAGCAGCATCGCGAGCGCGGCCAGCGCCAGCGGCACGCTGTAGACGAGCAGCAGGACCAGGTTCATCGTGCCGACGGTGCCGGCCTGGACGATCACCGGTCCGATGCCGGACAGCACCCTGCGGATGGCGCTGATGCCCATGGCCGCACTGGCCAGCTCACCGGTGGAGCGGCCCGCGAAGAACCGAGTCGGCAGCCGGAGCAGCCGGTCCCACACCGCGGGCTGGAGGGTGGCCTCGATCCTGCCCTCCATCCGCAGGATGGACATGTTCTGGAGCAGCATGAACGCGGCCGAGACCACGCTCGTGGCGATGATCGCCATCGCGGTCTGCACGATGAGACCGTTCTCGGCCCGGGGCACGTACTCGCCGAGCACCTTGCCGGTCGCGATGGGCACCAGCGAGCCCAGGCCGACCGCGACGAGCCCGCCGAGCAGCAGCGTACGCAGCTCCGCGCGGGTGCCGCGGACGCTGAACCGCATCAGTGGCAGCAGGCCCAACGGCCGGTCGGGCAGCGGCCGGTAGAGCATGACGGCGCGCGGTTCGAGGCCTGCCGCCTCAGCCCTGCCGAGGCGCTCGCGCTCGCCGGTGGCGGGGTCGACGGCCTCGTACCGGCCGCGCCGCCACAGCAGCGCGACCGGGGTCCCGTCCTCCTCGCGACGACCCACCAGGGGCCCGCTGTACTCCCGCCACCACCGGCCGCCGAGCCGGACGACACGGGTACGGATCCGTGAGGCGAGCGCGATGCGTTCGACGGGGTCGAGGCGGCCGGGCAGCCCGATCGCCTCGGCCTGTCCCGCCAGCGTGATCCGGGCCTCGTCGGCGACCAGACGGCATACGGCGTACGTCGCGTCGTCGCTCGCCCGCCCGCGGGCAGCCCGGCCGGACGCGCCCGAGCCGGAGGCGCGTGAGCCGCCGGAGCGGCCGATGGAGGCGAGCAGCGCCTCGTCAGCCTGCGTACGGGCGGCGCGGCCGGCCTCGATCCCGGCCGCCGTACGGTCCTCGTGGGCGCGCTCCAATTGCTCGATCCAGCTGTCCAGGGCGTACAGCAGCCGGTACTGCTGGTCGACCATGCCCTGCCACATCGCCGGGTCGACGAGGAGGATGCCGGCGGTGTCGTCCCCGTACCCCTCGTACGCCGCCGCGTAGCGCACGCTGCCGGGGGCGATCTGCATCCACAGGATGTCGTCGTCCGCCCCGGCGGGGTCGTTGGCGGCGCGGCCGTCCAACGGCGCCTGGTACAGCACGCGCAGACCGCGTCCGACGCCCAGCGTGAAGGCGTGCTCGAGCGGGCTCAGCTGCGGTTCGGCGGCCCCGTACGGGTCCTGGTCGGCGTACCACTGACCGCCGTACCACTGACCGCCGTACGTCTGGCTGCCGTACGCCTGACCTCCGTACGCCTGACCCTCATACGTCTGGTCGCCGTACGCCTGCAGTTCGCGCAGCTCAATGCGCCGCAGCAGACACCCTTCCAGGGGCCGGCCGATCAGGGTGTGCTCGGGCCCCTCCACCGGTCCGAGCAGCAGGGTGCCCGCCTCCAGCCGGCCCAGGAAGTGCCAGGGGCCGAGCTGGGCGGCGTCGACGGCGAAGAGGTCCATGGCGCCCTCGACGACCAGCCACAGCACGTGCGGGCCTTCGAGGGACAGGCTGGTCATCCCGGTGCAGTCGACCGCCGTGCCGAGCCCGCCGAGGGCCGCGACGACGGGGTCGTACGCGCCGCTCGGCTGGGCACCTGTCGCCGTCGGCTGGTGAGGGAACGTCACCTCAGTGCTCCTTGACCAGTTCGGCGTAGGCGCCTCCCGCGGCGACCAGGTACGCGTGCCGGCCGCGTTCCACGACCGTGCCCCGGTCGAGCACGACGATCTCGTCGCTGTCGCGGACCGTGCTCAGCCGGTGGGCGATCACCACGCAGGCGCAGCCACGGCGCCGCAGGTTGTCGATGATGACCTGCTCGGTCGCCGCGTCCAGGGCGCTGGTCACCTCGTCGAGGACCATGACGCTGGGCCGGCGCACCAGCGCCCGGGCGATCTCCAGGCGCTGCCGCTGGCCGCCGGAGAAGTTGCGGCCGTCCTGCTCGACGCGGCTGTGGATGCCGCCGGGGCGGCGGGCGACCACGTCGTACACCGCCGCGTCCTCCAGGGCGGCGACGACGGCCTCGTCGGGGACGGAGGGGTCCCACAGGGCGATGTTGTCGCGGACCGTGCCCTCGAAGAGGAAGACGTCCTGGTCGACGAAGGAGACGGAGGCGGCCAGCGCGCTGCGCGGGATGTCCTCCAGACGCATGCCATCGATCCGGATGGCGCCCTCCCACGGGGCGTAGAGCCCGGAGATCAGCCGGGAGACCGTCGACTTGCCGCTGCCGGAGCCGCCGACGAGCGCGACCTGCTGCCCGGGGCCGACGGAGAGCGAGAAGTCCTTCAGGAGCGGGGCGTCCAGCGGGCTGTAGCCGAAGGTGATGTCCTCCAGCTCCACATGGCCCTTGAGCCGGCGGGTTCGGGCCGGTGGCTCGCGCCGGGTGTAGACCGGGTCGACGGGGAAGTTCTCGACGTCCTTCAGGCGGGCGACGTCGGCCGCGAAGTCCTGGATCCGTCCGGCGACGCCGTTGAGGCGGGTGATCGGTGCGGTGAAGCTGGTCACCAGGGCCTGGAAGGCGACGAGCAGACCGACGGAGAGATGCCCCTCCACCGCTCGCAGACCGCCGATCATCAGGATCAGCGCGCTGTTCAGGGCGGCCAGGGTGGGCGCCACGACCGCCAGCCAGGCGCTCGGCACGCCGAGCCGCTGCTGCACGTCGAGGGTGGTCGCGTGCTGCCCCGCCCAGCGGCGGAAGAAGCCGTTCTCGCCCCCGGTGGCCTTCATCGTCTCGATGAGCTGGAGACCGCTGTACGCGGTGTTGGTCAGCCGGGCGTTCTCGGCGCGCAGCTTCTGCGTGTCGGTGGCCCGCAGCTGGATCACGATCCGCATGGCCACCACGTTGAGCAGCGCGATCAGCACGCCGAGGACGGTGAGTTGGGGATCGTATGTCCAGAGCAGCACCGCGTAGAGGAGGACCACGACGGCGTCCACGCCCGCCGCGGCCAGGTCGCGGGCGAGGGTCTCGGCGACCGCGTCGTTGGACTGCAGGCGCTGGACCAGGTCGGCCGGGTTGCGCTGGGCGTAGAACGTGAGGGGGAGTCTGAGCAGATGCCGCAGGAAGCGGGCGCTGCCCAGGGTGGAGGAGATGATGCGTCCGCGCAGCAGATTGGCCTGTTGGAGCGCGGTGAGCGTCGCGGTCAGGACGAGCGTCGTCGCCATCGCCGCGAAGAGCACGCCAAGCAGCGACGTCTGGTTCCCGATGAGGAACATGTCGATGTACGTACGGCTCAGCGCGGGCACCCACGCGCCGACGACCACCAGCAGCAGGCTGGAGATCACGGCGGCGGCCATCGTGCCGGACGTGCCGCGCAGCCGGGCCGGCAGGGCGCCCATGACGCCCGGCCTGCGGCCACCGCGGCGGAAGCCGGGGCCGGGCTCGAAGGTGAGCACGATCCCGGTGAAGCTCGTGTCGAACTCGTCCATGGGGACGAACCGGCGTCCCTTGCCGGGGTCGTTGACGTACACGCCCCTGCGGCCGAAGCGGCGCCCCATGCCGTCGTAGACGACGTAGTGGTTGAACTCCCAGAACAGGACGGCCGGCGCGGCCACTTCGGCGAGCGCGGCCAGGTCCATCTGCATGCCCTTGGCCTGGAGGCCGTAACTGCGCGCCGCCTTCAGGAGGTTGCTCGCCCGGGAGCCGTCGCGCGAGACGCCGCACGCGATGCGCAGCTCCTCCAGCGGGATGAAGCGGCCGTAGTGGCCGAGCACCATCGCCAGGGCGGCGGCGCCGCACTCGACGGCCTCCATCTGGAGCACGGTGGGCGTGCGTACGGTCCGCGGCCGACGGCCCTTCGGGACGGGGCCGCGCCGGCGCCGGGCGGGCGGGAGCCGGCGCGCGGACGCCCGGGAACGGGAGCGTGCCCGGTCCCGCGTGGACTCCGGCGGCGCGGTCACGGCAGCAGCCAGTCGACGGGGCGCTGCGCGGAGAGATGGACGGCGCCCGTGACCGGCGTACCCGAGTCGAGGGCGTGCGGGGGGCCGTCCGTGGAGGACCAGGCGTAGCCGGAGGCGGTGGCGGCGGAGCGATCGAGGCTCACGAGCACGGCGACCGGGTTGCCGTCACGGGAGAACTGCGCGGCGAGTCCGCTGTCGCCGAGGAAGGAGCCGATCTGCTCCCGGGTCTGGGGCGTGCGGCTCACCGCCGTCACGTGGCCGCGCAGGACGCCGAACCGGTTCCGGGGGACGGACTGCACGCCGAGGTCGACCGGGGCGCCTTCCCGGATCGTCGCGGCGCTGTCGCCCGGCAGGTACAGCACGGCCACCAGCGGGGCCTTCGGATCAGTCACGCGCTCCACCGTCGCCACGTCCGCGCCCGTCCTGACGACCGAACCCATCCTGGCGAACAGGGTGGTGACCCGGCCGCCGGCGACCGCGAGCACGGGCCGGTCGCCCTTCTCCGTACGGACCGTCAGCACCGGCGCACCGGGGGAGACGGTCCGGCCCTCCTCGACGAGTACGTCGGTGACCTGTCCGGCGACCGGACTCTGCAGCAGGTAACTGCCCTCGGCGTGGGTGAGGATGCCGGGCGCGCTCAGCTTGGACGACACCGTGCCGGTGAGGGCCCAGTAGCCCGCGACGGCGATGACGACGACCGTGACGGCCAGCACGAGGCGCCCCTGCGGGCGCGCGAAACGCACGGGAACGTCGAGTTCTTCGGGCGATTGCAGCTTGGAAAGCGCCTTCTGGCGGAACTGCACGGGCTATTCCCTCGACTGCATTCGAATCGTTCGGTACGGGGGGTGCCCATGAGCCCCGGAACCGTAAAGACCATCCCGGTTCCGGGGCTCATGGGCGGTATTCGGCTCAGAGACCGGCGAGACCGGTGAGGCCGGCGGTGTTCACCGAGACGCCGGTGATGCCCTGGGCGAGGGCGGGGACGCCGGTGGCGAGGCCCTCGACGCCCTGGACCGTCTGGAGCGAACCGACGGTGCCGAGGACGCTCGCGACGTCGCTGGTCGCGGCGCCGGCGAGGCCGCCGGAGATGGTGACGAGACCGCCGGAGACGGCGTCCAGGTCGGCGTCGGAGATCTCAACGGTCTCAAGGTCGTGACGCATGATGCGCACCCTTCGTTTGTTGGGGGGAATCCGTTTCTGCGGCCGCAGCGGGCCGATCAAAGCACGCGAACGGGTGGCCGGACCAATTCCGTTGACGCTGCCACGTGAACGGATGTGTCCCTCGGGAAACGGCCGTGCAGCCAATTTCACGGAACGCCGACATCTTCTCCTCAAGATCGAGTAACACATTCCGAGGCACCCGCGCGCGCTGGGAACGTAACGGACAGATATGGGCGAGCCGGACGGGCTCCGGGGTACGCGGGTCGAGGAGGTGTGAAGGGGGCCGTCCTCAACACACGCACGTTGTGCAGGTTTTCGGCAGGTGCGACAGGGCAGACCAGCGGCACAATGCGGTGTGTGACCGATGACGATCCGTATCTGTGGCTCGAAGACGTCGAGGGTGAGGCCGCTCTGGAGTGGGTGGCCGAGCGGAACGCCGAGACCGCGGCGGCGCTGGCCGTCGACGACGGGTTCGCCCCGCTCAAGGAGCGGCTACGGGAGGCGCTCGACGCCTCGGACCGCATTCCGTACACCACCCGCCGCGGCGCGTACCTCTACAACTACTGGCGGGACGCCGGGCATGTGCGCGGTGTGTGGCGGCGGACGACGCTGGAGCGGTACCGCAAGGACGATCCCGAGTGGGAGGTCCTCCTCGACGTCGACGCGCTGGCCGCCGCGGAGGGCGAGAAGTGGGTCTGGGCCGGGGCGCGGGTGCGCCGCCCCGAGGACGACCTGGCCCTGGTGTGTCTGTCCCGCGACGGTGGCGACGCCGTGGAGGTCCGGGAGTTCGACCTCGCCACGCGGGCCTTCGTCGAGGGCGGGTTCCACGTGCCCGAGGCGAAGACCCGGATCGCGTGGATCGACGCCGACACCGTCTACGTCGGCACGGACACCGGGCCGGGCTCCCTGACCGAGGCGGGCTACCCGCGCACGGTACGCAGATGGCGACGGGGCACCCCGCTGGAGGAGGCCGCCGTGGTCTTCGAGGCCACGCCCTCGGACGTGTCGGCCTGGGGGGCGCGCGACACCACACCGGGCTTCGAGCGGGACTTCGTCGGCCGCGCCAAGGACTTCTACCGTGGCGAGACGTACCTCGTGACGCCCGACGCGGATCTCGTGAAGATCGACGTCCCGGACGACGCCGAGGCCTACGCCCACCGCCACCATCTGATCGTCACCCTGAAGTCGGACTGGCTCGGACAGCGGGCCGGCTCCCTGCTGGTCTTCGACTTCGACGCCTTCCTTGCGGGCGACCGCACCCCGGAGGTGCTGTTCACCCCGGACGAACGGACCGCCCTGGCCGGGCACTCCTGGACCCGCCACCATCTGCTCCTGGAGACGATGCGCGACGTCAGCACCCGTATCGAGATCCTCACCCCGACGACCGGAGGCGAGGGTTGGGCGCGCGAGCCGCTCACCGACGTCCCGCCGCTGTCCGCCGTCACCGTCGTGGACACCGACCCGGACGTCTCCGACGAGTACTTCCTGGACGTGTCGGGATTCCTCCAGCCCTCCACCCTCTACCGCGGGCACATCGGCGCCGACACCGAGATCCTCAAGCAGGCCCCGGCGCGCTTCGACACGACCGGCCTGACGGTGGAGCAGTTCTTCGCCACCTCCGAGGACGGCACACAGGTGCCGTACTTCGTGATCGGCCCCGACCGCGCCGCCCACGGCCCCGGACCCACGCTGCTCTACGGGTACGGCGGCTTCGAGGTCTCCCTGACCCCCTCCTACGGCGCGGTACGCGGCCGGGCCTGGCTGGAGCGCGGCGGCACCTATGTGATCGCGAACATCCGGGGCGGCGGGGAGTACGGACCGGACTGGCACCAGGCCGCGCTCGGCGCGAACCGTCCCCGCGCCTTCCAGGACTTCGCGGCCGTCGCCCGGGACCTCGTCGCGCGCGGCATCACCACGCCCGCCATGCTCGGCGCCGCGGGCGGCAGCAACGGCGGCCTGCTCATGGGCGCGATGCTCACCCGCTACCCGGAGCTGTTCGGCGCGATCGTCGCCCAGGTGCCGCTGCTGGACATGACCCGCTTCCACCGGCTTCTCGCGGGCGCGTCCTGGATCGCCGAGTACGGCAATCCGGACGACGAGGCCGACCGCCCCCACCTCCGCGCGCTCTCCCCTTATCACCAGCTCGCCGCGGACCGCGTCTACCCGCCGGTCCTGCTGATGACCTCCACCCGCGACGACCGGGTCCACCCCGGTCACGCCCGCAAGACGGCCGCGCGACTGCGCGAACTCGGCCACCGGGTCCTGCTTCACGAGAACCTCGGGGGCGGCCACGCGGGCGCCAGCGACAACGAACAGTCCGCCCACAACAACGCCCTGATGCACACCTTCCTGTGGACGCATCTCGGGAGAGGTGAAAAGCCCGCGAACATTCGGTGAGAGGTGCGCGCCGCGCCGCAGGTCGCGGCGAATCGCCGAGGTGGCGAGGGGGCGAGGAGTGCCTTTATGGAATCTCGCCCCCGGGGTATGGTCGAGCCCGTTCGCACACCCGTGCCCCACGTCACAGCGGGCGTACAGCACCTTCGCGGGGGCGGGTGCGCCGACGGGGAATTCCGAGAGGGAAGGGACGACGGGGCACGCTCGGACCCCACGCGCGAAGACCGACCGAAAGACGTTCGAGGCGAGGCAAACCGATGGATGGTCCGACCCCCACGTCGGCCGACAACGAGAGCTCAGGCGGCCGCAGACCGGACGGCGGCTGGTTCGGGCGAAACCCGAGCGGAACGCCGGGCGGCGGTCCGAGCGGCGGTCCGGTCAGCGGTCCGAGCGGTTCCCACGGCGGCCCGAGCGGCGGTCCGGTCAGTGGTCCGAGCGGCGGCCCGGTACGTGCTCCGGGCGGTCCCCACGGCGGCCCCGGCGGCGGTCCGGTCAGTGGACCGAGCGGCGGCCCGGTACGTGCTCCGGGCGGTCCCCACGGTGGCCCGGTCACCGCTCCCGGTGGCGGCCCGGTCCGTACTCCGAGCGGTTCCCACGGCGGCCCGGGCGGCGTCTGGCCCGCCACCCCGGGCCGTACGGCACCCCAGCCGCCTGTACCCCAGCCGGCCGTACCCCGGCAGCGGGCCGAAGCGCCCGAGGACACGTCGGACGCCGCGCTCCTGCGCCGCACCCTCGCCGAGATCGAGCCGATCGCCGACAACGTCACCTCGTACTTCTACGCCCTGCTCTTCCTCAAGCATCCCGACCTGCGGGCCCTGTTCCCCGCGGCGATGGACACCCAGCGCGACCGCCTCTTCACGGCGCTCCTCACCGCCGCGACCCATGTGGACGACGCCGCCACCCTGACCGCGTACCTCACCCGGCTCGGCCGCGGGCACCGGAAGTACGGCACGCTCCCCGAGCACTATCCGGCCGTCGGCGAGTGCCTCATCGGCGCCCTCTCCCGCTACGCCACGCAGAGCTGGGGGCCGCGGACCGAAGCGGCCTGGATCGGCGCCTACACCGCGATCTCCCAGATCATGATCGACGCGGCGGCCGAGGACGAGCTCCGCGCACCCCCGTGGTGGCAGGCGGAGGTGGTCGCGCACGAGATGCGTACGCAGGACGTCGCGGTCGTGACGGTCCGCCCCGACCAGCCCTACCCTTTCCTCGCCGGCCAGTACGCCGCCCTGGAGACCCCCTGGTGGCCGCGCGTCTGGCGGCACTACTCCTTCGCCTCCGCGCCCCGCTCCGACGGACTGCTCTCCTTCCATGTCAAGGCCGTCCCGGCGGGCTGGGTCTCCAACGCGCTCGTGCACCGCGCCCGCCCCGGACATGTGATCCGGCTCGGCGCGCCCACGGGATCCATGACCGTGGACCACACCACGGACAACGGGCTGCTGTGCCTCGGCGGCGGCACCGGCATCGCGCCCATCAAGGCGCTGGTCGAGGACGTGGCCCAGCACGGCCGGCGCCGTTCGATGCAGGTCTTCTACGGGGCCCGCCGCGACCACGACCTGTACGACATCGACACCATGCTCCGGCTGCAGCAGGCGCACCCCTGGCTCTCGGTCCGCCCGGTCGTCGACGACGGCCCCGCCGGGCAGCTGTGCAGCCAACTTCCCGATGCCGTCTGTCAGTTCGGCCCATGGCACTCCTACGACGCCTACCTCTCCGGCCCGCCCGGCATGATCCGCCGCGGCGTCGACACCCTGGTGGGCATCGGCATCCCCACCCACCGCATACGGCACGACTCCATCGAAGATCTGGTCGGGGCAACGAATTGAGCACTTTCGAACAGACCGGTGCCGCGCAGCAGGCGCCGGTCCGCACCACACGCCCGGGCAGCGACGGCGAACACCTGGTCCAGCAGCGCATGGGCACCACCGAACGCGCCGACAGGTTCTACGCCGAGCAGGTCCTCGACCGGCTCAACCCCCGGATGCGGGAGTTCGTGGCGCGCCAGGAGATGTTCTTCCTGGCGACCGCCGACCGGCACGGCGAGTGCGACAACACCTTCCGGGCCGGCCCGCCCGGCTTCCTCCACGTCCTGGACGACCGGACCCTCGCCTACCCCGAGTACCGGGGCAACGGCGTCCAGGCCAGCCTCGGCAACATCGAGGAGAACGCCCACGTCGGCATCCTCATGATGGACTTCGTCCGGGACCGCATCGGGCTCCACGTCAACGGCCGGGCGCGGATCGTGTCCGACGACGCCATGCGCGAGACCCGCGCCGACCTGCCGTACGACACCGTGCCCGGCCGCCGCGCCCAGGTGTGGGTGGAGGTCGCCGTAGAGGAGGCGTACATCCACTGCGCCAAGCACATTCCCCATCTGCAGAAGGTGCCCCGGAACGGCCCCGGCCGGGCATGGGGAACGGACGACGTCCGGCGCAAGGGCGGCGACTTCTTCGGGGCAGCCGCCGACGCGCCGGACCGAGGCCCGTTCCTGCCCCCGCCACGCGCGGACGCCGCGACCTGGCGGGCGGAGGCCGAGAAGCTGCTGGAGAGGGCCGAGCTGCACCGGTCCGACGGCGAGCGGGACGTGTTCACGGGCTGGTTCAGCAGAAACGTGCCCGCTTGATCCTCGGGCCGAGGGGTTCGGCCGGCTCGGCGACTTCATCTCGCAAATGTGATAGTTCGTGATGTTTCGTGGGGCGCGGTGCCGCCAGTGCTTATTGATCGAAGGTCATGTGACGCAGATCCCGGATTCGGTGTTCCGGTGATCCGGGCATCCCCGTCAAAAGAAGTCGGCCCGCCCCCGAGTCGGGGAGCGGGCCATCGTGGTGCTGCGGGTCAGGCAGTGGCGCCCTCCGGCCACAGCACCCGGACCGGGACGCCGGTCCGCTCGGCGTACGCCACCACGTCCGCCGTCCCGCCGTACGCCCAGGCCGGTTTCCCGTCCCAGACCGCCAATAGCTCATCCACCAGGCCCACCAGCTAGGTCCAGGGGCAGGCGCCGGAGGAGCGTCGCCGTGACCGGCGCGTCCTCGGGCGCGGAGACGTAGAAGCCGTTCGGCTTCGCCCCGCCCGGGGGGAAGCCGACGATGAACGCGTAGCCCGCCTGGTTGGGCAGCTCTTCCACGGTGACGCCGTTCGTGCTGGTGGTGACCTTCACGCCTGCCCCTCGTCCAGATTTGATCGCTCACATGTGACGTGAGCGTGCAATTTGATCGTTGGCGTGCCATGATGGCGGCCGCCCTGGCTCCATCATGCGGCAGTGAGCTGGGGCTTTCCCTTGCCCAGGAGAAGGAAGCACCGCCATGACCCAGCAGCCCCACCAGCCCGGCCCCCAGGGCCAGCCCCCCTACGGACAGCAGCAGCCGCCCGCCCCGCCTTACGGCCAGCCGCCCGCCGGGTACGGCTACGGCCGGCCCCAGCAGCCGCAACAGGTCGTCGTCGCCAACCAGATGCGCGTCACCAAGCACGGCCCCGGCTTCTTCGGCACCCTCGGCCACTGGTTCCTGATCCTCTGCACGTGTGGCCTGTGGTACCCCGTCTACTTCAACGCCAAGCGCCGCTCCCGCCACCACTACTGACGCCCCGGGATCTGCCACACGGCAGGGCCCGGTACACCCTTCAGCCCCAACTCCCGACCAGGAGCGCGCCTTGAGCTATCCCCCCAATACCCCGCAGGGACAGCCCCCCTACGGTTGGACGCCGCCCCAGCTCCCGCGCGGCCACAGCGCCACCACCCTCACCCTCAGCGTCATCGGCGCGGCCTTCGGCGGCCTCCTCTTCGGCTGCGCGGGCGGCGCAGCCGTCGCCGGCGACGGCAAGGCCGCCCCCGCGCCGACCGTCACGGTCACCAAGACCGTCACCGCCCCCGCCGAGAAGGAGGACAAGCCGAAGCCCGAGGCCAGCAAGGACGGCGCCGGCAAGAAGACCGAAAGCGGACTCCGTAAGAGCCAGCTCGACCAGCTCAAGGCATACGCCGCCAAGCACGGCACCCCTGGACAGAAAGACGCCGCCAAGCACATCATCAAACTCGACGTCGACGGCAACGACATCTACACCGACTACACCGGCGACATGTTCACCAGCGCCGGAGACGGAGCCAAGCTCATCTCCGCCATCTACAAGGAATGGCGCAACAGCGAAGGAGATGGCGCCTCCTGGATCTCCGTCTACAACGCCAACGGCGAATACCTCGCCTGACTCAACACGCCCGGGGCGGGTGTGCGGCGGTAGCGTTGTGGCATCAGATCGGCTGGCCGGCGCGCCCCCGACAATGCGAACAGCCGGGCGATCTTGACCCGTGTTCGATCCGGGATCGACGGTTCTCCGTGCCGTGGTGGACGACGAGGCGGGGTGGTTTCGGCCGGAGCGGAGACTGGTCGATTCAGCAAGGCTGAGGCCGGCTGCCTGGAGGGTGTCGGCCTCAGTGATGTAGGTGCAACCGGTCCGGGCAGTGCAGAGGCACCGCGCCGCAACTTCCGCGGCGGGTTCGTCCATAGGCTGCGCGGATGATTGTCCGCTGCATTCAGATCATCAGTCCCACCTCCGGTGAGGTGGTGAGTGACCACCCGGCGATGCGTGTGGGAGCTGACTACCCGGTCCTCGAAGTGGTGACCGGGAGTGGCCGAGTGCTGTTTCGAATTCCGGATCCGGCCGACAGCGAGTCGGGGTCCTTCGACTCTCCAGGGCTGTGGGACACGGCGATGTTCACCGTTGTCAGCGGGCGCCTGCCCGCCTGCTGGGTGGCTGGACTGGCGGATGACTCGCTGACGTTGGCGCCGCGCGAGTGGCAGCGGGCCGGGTTCTGGGAGGACTACTTCGATGGCGTGCCCGAGGCGGTCGCTGAGTACGACCGCCTGAAGGCGGACATTCTCGCCCAGCTTTGACGCGTGGACGCGGCCTCGGATGGCCAGAATTGACGATGCCGGCCGCCTGGCGCTCGCCCTGCTCCGTGGAGCGACCGCCGAGGCGGGGGCGGTCCGGGATTCGACGCCGGGGCCCTGCTCTCCGCGTGGCTGGAGGCGCCCCGTTCGTGTCGTTCGTGGGCGGCCTCGCGGGCGCCGGCGCCCTTGTCGCGGCTCTGTATCCGCCGGTCGCCGAGCGACACAGGCCGTCTACGGGCTCGGCTCCGGGATGGCCGCACTCCCCGCCGCGCTGAGCGATCCGCACACACCCATTCGGAGCCCATCCCGCCCGCGTACGCGTGGCAGAGGGGGCCGAGCGGCTTACGGTGGGCCGATGCGACCTGTTCCTCGGTGGGCCCTCATCTCGTCCGGGTGTGCCCCTGTGCTGCTGGCCGGAGGCTGGCTGATCGCTGCGCGGCTGGAGGGACCCGCCTACGATCCCGTCACCCAGACGATCAGCGTCCTGGCGGCCTACGGGGCCGAGGGGTTCTGGGTGATGACCGCAGCACTCTTCGGGCTGGGCGTCTGTCACCTGCTCACCGCCTGGGGGCTGCGCCCGGCCGCGCTCGCCGGGCGGGTGACCCTGGCGGCCGGCGGCGTGGCGGCCGTGGTGGTGTCCCTGCTCCCGGCGCCGAGCAGCGGGGGGTCCCTGCACCACGGCTCGGTCGCGGCGATCGGCTTCGCCTTCCTGGCGCTGTGGCCGGTCCTGGCCGCCGAACGCGGCGTAGCCGTGCCCTGGGCGCTACGGCTCCTGCCCTCGGTCGCGGCGACCGCTCTGATGGGCCTCGGCGCGCTCTGGTTCATGATCGAGACGAACCGTCACGGCGCGGCGGGAGTCGCCGAACGCCTGGTGACGTGCATGCAGTCGGTGTGGCCCTTCGTGGTCGTCGCCTCCTGTCTCCGTCATACCGATCTCCGCCAAACGGAGGACGACGTACGGGCGTGAACTCGCTGTCCGCTGCGGGGTGTTCGCACGATGTGACGGGGGGGGCACCCCTGCATCGGCGTACGTGCGCGGTGACGCTCTTTTCTGTCTGACGGCACCTTGTCAGCTCAGCGGAAGCCACCCTATTGTCACGGTCAGAAAGCGCTTTCTATCGCTCACGGACCGTTCCGGCGAAAGCGACCGTCGCGGTCCTGTCGTGACTTCTGCGCATGAGCCGCTACAGCAGCAGATCACCCGGTACTCGAAGACAGCTGTCCCGAAGACACCTGTCGAAGACGCATGCTCGAACACGAATGGGGACACGAGAATGAGACGACCAGTCGCACTGCGACTCGGCGCGGGGCTGGCCACGGCGGCCCTCGCGGCCGCGGCCGGAGTGGTGCTGACGATGCCCGAGGCATCGGCGGCGACCGGCACCGCCACCGGCTACGCCACCCAGAACGGCGGGACCACGGGAGGCGCGGGCGGACAGACCGTGCGGGCCACCACGGGGACCGCGATCCACGCGGCCCTGTGCGGGCGGGCCAGCAGCAGCACCCCGATCACCATCGAGGTCGAGGGGACCATCAACCACGGCAACACCAGCAAGGTGTCGGGCACCTCCTGCAACACCGCCGACGGCGTGATCGAGCTCAAGCAGATCAGCAACGTCACCCTCGTCGGCGTCGGCAGCGGCGCCGTCTTCGACCAACTGGGCATCCACATACGGGAAGCCAGCAACATCATCATCCAGAACGTGACCCTACGGAACGTCAAGAAGTCGGGCTCGCCCCTCTCCAACGGCGGTGACGCCATCGGCATGGAGAGCGGCGTCCGCAACGTGTGGGTCGACCACACCACCCTGGAGGCGTCGGGCGGAGAGGCGGAAGGGTTCGACGGCCTCTTCGACATGAAGGACAACACCCAGTACGTGACGCTGTCCTACAGCATCCTGCGCAACTCCGGCCGCGGCGGGCTCGTCGGCTCCAGCGAGACCGACCTCTCCAACGGCTTCATCACGTACCACCACAACCTGTACGAGAACATCGACTCCCGCGCGCCCCTGCTGCGGGGCGGGACCGCCCACATGTACAACAACCACTACGTGAGCCTCAACGAATCCGGCATCAACTCCCGCGCCGGGGCCCGCGCCAAGGTGGACAACAACTACTTCGAGGACTCCAAGGACGTCCTCGGCACCTTCTACACGGACGCGGCCGGCTACTGGCAGGTCAGCGGCAACGTCTTCGACAACGTGACCTGGTCGGCGCCCGGTACCGACTACAACCCCGCCGGTCCGAACCCGCAGTCCAACACGACCGTCGCCATCCCCTACGCCTACAGCCTCGACAACGCCAGTTGTGTGCCGGCCGTCGTGAGCCAGACGGCGGGCGCCGGCAAGGCCCTGCAGGTGTCGGACGGCAGCTGCACCCCGCAGACACCGGCACCGACCACCCCGGCACCGACCGCGACCACGACCACTCCTGCGCCCACGCCGACCCAGTCCGCCGGGACCAACCTCAGCATCGGGGCCGGCTCCGACGGCTCCAGCAAGGCCGACGGCACGAGCTACGGCAACGTGCGCGACGGTGACATGAGCACCTACTGGTCACCGGTCGGGACGACCGGTTCCGTCTCGATCAAGTGGGCCACCGCCACCGCCGTGTCCAGGATCGACATCCGGGAGGCGGCAGGCTCCGCCGGCACCATCGGGTCCTGGAGGGTCGTCAACGCCGACACCGGCGCGCTCCTGACCTCCGGCAGCGGGGCGGGCGCCATCACCTTCCCCCGGACCTCGCTCACCAAGGTCACCTTCGAGATCACCGGCTCCACCGGCACGCCGAAGGTCGCCGAGTTCGAGACCTACGCGCAGTAGCCGCCGGCGATCACTCACCCGTCGTGGCGCCCCAGGCCTTCGCCAGTCCTTCCAGCCAGACGGGCGGCAGCTCCCCGCGGTCCCACTCCTCCCGCAGCGCGGCCGGTGCCGAGACGAGACGTTCGAGCACGGCGATGCTGGCGGGGGAGTGGAGGAGGGCGTAGCGGCCGTGGATGGAGACGTCGCTGCCGGGTCCGTACTCCCCGTACAGCCGGGAAAGCTCTCCGCTCCTGGCCACGGCGAACGCGTCGAGCCGACCCGCGTATCCGGCCCGTTCGGCGGTGCTCATGGTGCCGAGGACGGCGACGAGGACGTCGTCCGCGACCTCGGGGTCCAGGTCGGAGAGGTGGCTGAACCCGAGGTAGAGCGGGGTCACCGCCACCTTCGCCCGCTCCACGTCCACCCCTCCGACCGGGGGGTGGACGTGCGGCGTTTCCGTCGCCCCGCCCTCCTCGAAGGTGCCCGGCACGTCCGGGCCGATGGCCTCCCGCAGGGCGCGCTCGGCGACGCGGAGGAGCGCGTCGCCGACCGCCCGGGCACCGTCGCGCCACCCGAGGCCGTAGCGCTCTCCCCTCTCCTCCGGGGCGGCGTCCCCGCCGTGGACGACCTCGGAGTGCGCCTCGGCGAGGGCGCCCGCCTCGACGAGGGCGATCAGCTGCCCGGCCTCGTCCGCGGGCACGCCCGTGCGGCCGAGGAGTCCGAGAAGGGTCGTCTTGGCGTTCCTGACGTCGGCCGAGTTCAGCAGGGTGGCCGTGGGGACGACGTCCTTCGCTTCCTGAGGCGGCGGCTGCTCCGAGTTCATACTGCCCATGCTGCCCGACGGGACCCCCTTCGGACCTGGCAGCCCCCGTCCCGTATCAGCCGCGCTCGGCGGGCGAGGGTGCGGCTACCAGATCGCCTCGACCCACTCCGGGTGGTCGATGAACGGGTTGCGGTTGCCCTGGTAGGTCCCGTGGATGATGTCGTTGCGGCGCTCCTCGAAGGCGCTCGGCGGGTCCTGCTCGTTCCACTGCTTCAGGACCGAGAGGCGGCCGTGCCAGGGGACGCTGCCGTTGGACGTGGACTCGTTCGGCTCCAGGTCGGCCCAGGCGTCGTCACCTTCGTAGCGGACGGCCATGTAGAGGATCATGCGGGCCACGTCGCCCTTGTCCGCGGCGCGCGGCTCGAAGGAGTTGGAGTCCGTGTAGCTGCCGGGCGCGCCGCTGACCGCGCTGCCGCCGTTGTCGAAGTCCTTGTTGCCGCGGATGCTGTTGACCTGCACGTCGCACGCGCGCAGGTGGTGCAGGTCCGTGCCGGGGCCGGCCGAGGTGCCGAAGCTGCCGTGGGACTGGGCCCAGACGTGCTCACGGTTCCAGTCGCCCACGTCGCCGCCCTTGAGGCTCTTGCTGCGCGAGACGCCGCTGTACAGCAGGATCACGTTGGCGGTGTTGCTCGGGTCCTGGTCGGTGACCTTGAGCGCGTTCCAGACGGCGTCGTACGAGATCCTGCTCTGGCTGCTGATGATCGTGTGCAGCGAGGACTTCAGGCTCGTACCGGTCTTGCCGATCGCGTTCTGGTAGTACGTGCTGTCGTACGCGGTGGTGGTGGCGCTCGCCGGGGTCGCGGCGACCGCGGGAAGCATGAGACCGATGAGGACGGCGGATATGGACGCGGCCAAAGCCTTCCATCTGCCGGGGTGCACAACGGACATGGGGGGACCTTTCGCGGGGGACGGCACGCGCCGGAACGCGGAGCCCGCTCAACGGCTCGGCGTTCTACGCGTGTTGACTTCTTGCATCCGGGAGCGTGGCACGGGGCAGGGGGTCACCGTGTAACCCGGAGGAGACTTTTCCATGACGTTCTCGTATACGGCCCGCCCGCCGTCGCTCCCCGGGCCTGCCACCTCGCAACTCCCCTTCACGGGCCGGTCGGTATCGTGAGGCCCCGGCTCCCGCACGGGGGGACAGCGGCGGCGGCCGTCGCCGGTGCAAGGACGGATGGTGTTCTGTGGAGGGTTCCTTGGGCGGGTCACGTGTGATCGGTGCTTCCCCTGCCGCGACGGTGTGCGTCATCGGTGCCGGCCTCTCGGGGCTTGCGACCGCGCACGCGCTCGCGGCCAGGGGAATCGGCTTCGTCTGTCTGGAGAAGGCGCCGGACGTCGGAGGGATCTGGCGCCAGCCCGGGGCGGGAGAGGAGGGCCCGGCGTATCTGTCGCTGCATCTCAACACCGCCAAGCAGCTCACCGGGTACACCGACTTCCCGATGCCGGACGAGCTGCCCCTCTACCCCGGGCACAGCGACGTCGCCGCCTATCTGCGGTCCTTCGCCGAGTGGGCCGGACTCCTGCCCCGCGTCGAACTGCGTACGGAAGTGCTCTCCGTGCGGCAGGACGGCGACGACGCCTGGACGGTCGTCAGCCGGGACGCGCGGGGAGAGGTGACGGAACGGCGGTTCGCGCAGGTGATCGTCGCCTCCGGCCACAACACGGTGCCGGCTCTGCCGAATCCGCTCCCGCCGGGCTCGGAGACCTTCGCAGGAAGGATTCTCCACTCGATGGACTACCACGACGGCCGGGACTTCGCCGGGCAGCGGGTCGTCGTCGTGGGGATGGGGGCGTCGGGCGTGGACATCGCCACGGACCTCTCCCGGCACGCCGCGCGGACTCTGCTCTCCGTCCGCCGGGGGCTGCACGTCGTGCCCAAGCAGCTCTTCGGCACGTCCGTGGACCTGATCGCAGACGCGCCGTGGTGGCACGACATGTCCTTCTCCGAGCAGCGGAGCTTCGTCGAACAGGCGCTGCTCGTGGCGCGGGGGAAGCTGTCGGACTACGGCCTGCCCGAGCCCGACCACGCGATCTTCTCCTCGGCCGTGACCATCTCGGACGAGATCCTCAGCCGCATACGCCACGGCGGGGTGACCCCCAAGCCGGCGATCGACTCCCTGGACGGCGACCGGGTCTCCTTCACCGACGGGACCGTGGCGGAGGCTGACGCGATCGTCTACTGCACCGGATTCCGCATGGACTTCCCCTTCCTGCCCGCCGGGTGTCCGGCGGGCAGGAAGCAGGGCGTGGTCGAGCTGTACAGGCGGGTCGTCGCACCCGACCGGCCCGGCCTGTACTTCGTCGGTCTCATCCGCCCCGTGGGCTCGATCACGCGCCTCGTGGAAGCCCAGGCGCGCTGGGTGGCATCGATCGTCGACGGCGACGTGACCCTGCCGCCCGCGGAGGTCATGCGCGAGGAGATCGGCACGTACCTCGACAGCATCGAGGCGCGCTACGGCCGGAAGACCGAAGGCGCCTCCATCCAGGTGGACGTCGGCCCCTACCTGCGGGAACTGCGGGAGTTGCAGGACGCGTAGCGCCGGGCGCCTACCGCCTCGCGATAGGGAGGGCGCGCGGTCTCAGTGGACGGGCTCGGCCTGCGGGGACGGTACCGCCACCGGGGCCGGCGGTCTGACCGCGTACGCCTCCGAGGAGATGTACACGTTGATCCGCGGCGGCCGGCCCTGCTGGTGGGCGAGTCCCAGATACGCGATGAGCCCCACGCCGTCCTGGAGACGGCGCGGGGTGACGGCCGCCAGGGCCCGGACGAGCGGGTCGGGGTCCATGCCGTGGCGGCGGAGTTCGGCCACCGCCCGGTCGAAGGCCTCCCCGTCGTGGCGGGCGTAGTCGCGGACCGGGATGTGCAGGGTGAACCCGGTGGGCCGCCCGGACCGGCTCTCGGTGAAGGCGTGACAGCTCAGGCCCGGCCGCCGGTCGAGCGGTACGTCCACGGGGCCGAGGCCGTCGCCGTCGAGGTCGTGTCCGGCCGCCGTGCGGAAGAACCGTTCGATCTCCGTCCGTCCCGGGCCGCCGTCCATACGGGACAGGCCGGCGGCCTCCGCGGCCGACAGGTCCTCGTGCACGAGGTAGACCTTCACCCGGGGTTCTTCCCAGTCACCCAGATCCAGGGCGAAGAACAGCGGCCGATCGCTCTCGGGCAGCGCCGCGTACGCCCGCGGGTGGCCGAGCCGGCGCAGGGCCTCCCGCACCGTCTCGGCGGAACGTTCCTGCCCGGACGCCGCCGGGTTCAGGTACACCTTGGCCTTGGGCACCCCGCCGGGGACCAGCTCCAGGGCGCACCAGAGCGCCAGCGGACCCTGCGGGTCCAGCGGGAAGAACAGGTCCTCAAGTTCGTCCAGCCGCCGGGTGTCAAAGCCCCAGCGCTGTGCCATCTGGCGGACGACCCGCAGCCCGGTGCGCCCGTTCTGCGCCAGGTCGGCGGCGCCGCACCCCGGCTCGAGCAGCACACGCAGCGTCGGGTGCGCGCCCGGGGTGAAGGCGAGGGAGAACTCCACGGGCGTGTGGTCGTCCGAGAGGAACGAGCGGTCCGGGGGCGGCAGTTCGAGCGGCCGCTCACCGACGCCGTCCAGCGCCGTGAGCAACGTCCGCGCGTACGCGGCGGAGTCGGCCCCGCTCAGCCCCGCGGCCTCGCACAGCCGCAGGACCTGTCTCGCCGCGTGACCGCCGAGCGTCTCCGTACTGCGCCTGAGCGCCCAAGAAGATACCCGCCCGGATGGGCGGGTATCGAGGGGGCCGAACTCGGTCTGGCCGGGCAGGAAACCGGCGTCGGTGGATATGTGGTCCACGACACCTCCTTCTTCTCGTAAGCACCTCGAACAACGCGGTGCTCACTACCCCCGTGCCGGATCGTTCATGCGAGGGCGGGGGAGCCAAGCGGAGTTACGCTTCTCACTCCGCCAGCCAGTTGAGGAACCGGCTCCACATACCCCCGCGTTCGCGCTTGCGGCCCGCCTCGGACTCCTCCGGACGCGCGGCCGCCTCGGGGCCCGTCTGCGCGCCCGTCCGGCGCGCGGCGACCGGGGTGAACCGCGCGGGAAGCGTGGTGAGGCCCCGGTTGAACGGGCCCGGACGCCAGACGAGGCTCTCCTCGGGCACCGACAGTTCGACATCGGGGAGTTGGTTGAGCAGGTGCTCGATGGCGGTCACGGTGATCTGCCGCGCGGGCTCCTTCGACGGGCAGGCGTGCGGGCCCGCGCTCCACGCCAGGTGGGACCTGTTGCTGCCGGCCTCGCGTGCGGCGGCCAGCTTCGGCCCCGTGTTGGCGGCCGCGAAACTGACCAGCACCAGATCACCGGCGCGGAACTTCTGCCCCGCGAACTCCATGTCGGCGGCCGGGTAGTGCGGCGCGTAGTTGGCCATGGGCGGGTTGTCCCACAGGGTGTCGTCGATGGCCTCGTCGATCAGGCCGCCGCCGTCGGCGTACCGGTCGTGGGTGAGCAGCCGGTGCAGGGTGTTGCCGAGGAGGTTGCCCAGCGGATCGGTGCCCGCACCCAGGAGCAGGGCGACCTGATGGACCATCTCCTCGTCGGTCAACTTCGCCGGGTGCTGAAGCAGCCAGGAGGTGACGTCCTCGCCCGGCCTGGCACGCTTCAGCGCCACCAGTTCGCCGACGGCGCCGAAGAGCACCTCGACCGCCCGCTCGGCGTTGATGCCGTCGAACATGCCGATGATGCCGAACAGCACGCGGTCGCCGATGTCGGCCGGGCAGCCGAAGAGTTCGTTGAAGACGAAGAGCGGCAGCTGCCTGGCGTAGTCACCGAGCAGGTCGGCGGAGCCCCGCGCGCCGAACTGCGCGATCAGGTACTCGGAGACCTGCTCCGTGGTCCGGCTCAGCTTGCGCGCGTCGACGCGGGCCATGCTGTCCGTGACCGCCTGCCGCAGCCGCAGGTGCTCGGCGCCGTCGCTGAACATCGCGTTGGGCCGGTACGCGAGGACGGGCACGACCGGATTGTCGGGGCGGATCAGCCCGTCGCGGAGGTCCCGCCAGCGGCGCGCGTCCTTGCGGAACGAGCCCGAGTCCTGGAGGAGTTGCAGCGCCGTCGCGTAGTCCGTGACGAGCGTCGCGTCCACCCCCGGAGCGAGCTCCACGGGCGCGGCTGGACCGTAGTGGCGCAGATAGCTGTAGTACGCCTGCGGATCGGCCTGGAACTCCGGCCCGTACAGCGGAACCCGGCCGCCGACGTCGTGGGCGGGGCACCCGGGCGGGGGTACGGGGGCGGTGGGTTGAGCGTCCATGTCTGTGCTTCCTAGTGAGCGCGGTCCAGCAGGTAGCGGACGAGAGTGATCAGCGCGTCGGCGGACGACTTCTCGTCGCGGGCGTCGCACGTGACGATGGGCGTGTCGTCTAGCAGGTCCAGCGCCTCGCGCAGCGCCCGTACCTCGCGGTCGGCCGTGCCGTCGAAGCGGTTGATCGCGATCGCGTAGTCGAGGCCGTACTGCTCGATCAGGTCGATCACGGCGAAGGAGTCCGCCAGCCGCTCCGGGTCGACAAGCACCAGCGCTCCGAGCGCGCCGCGCGCCATGTCCTCCCACATCTGGACGAAGCGCTGCTGACCGGGCGTTCCGAACAGGTACAGCACGACGCGTTCGCTGATGGTCAGACGGCCGAAGTCCATGGCCACCGTGGTGGTGGTCTTGCTCCGGACGCCCTTGAGGTCGTCGAACGACTCGCCGGCGCGGGTCATCGTCTCCTCGGTGGTCAGCGGAGGGATCTCCGATATCGCACCGATGAACGTGGTCTTGCCGACGGCGAAGTGGCCGACGACGAGGATCTTCACGGCCGTCTGCGTCGCACCGCCGCGTACGTACGCCTGCTCATCCAAACTTGGCGCGGAGCCCATTCAACACCTCCTCGAGGATGTCCCGGTCCGCGAGCGCGGCACGCTGCACGGGCGGGCGGGTGATGAGGTAGCCGCCCTCGGTGAGGGCGGCTAGAAGGATCTTCACCACGCCGATGGGCAGCCGTGTGTGCCCCGCGACCTCGGCGACCGAGAGGTAGCCGGCGGTGCACAGCTCGAGCAGGCCCTGCTCCTCGGGAGACAGCCGGGTCGGGCGCTGCTGGTGGTCGGCCGCCGCGGTGACGAGAGTGACCAGGGACAGCTGCTCCTCGTCGGGCAGGCCGCGTCCCTTGGTGATGACGTACGGGCGTACTAACTCCGCCGCCTCGGGCCCCAGTTCCTCGAAACGGCTCATGAGCGGGCGCCGAGGTTCTCGCGCGGCGGCGTCATCAGGGCCTTGCCCAGCTGACCGACGAGCTGCTGCATCCGGAAGGTGATGTCCTGCATGTCGACGTCCGGCGAGGCGGAGACGCCCAGGTAGGCGCCCTCCCCGGCGGAGATCAGGAAGACCCAGCCGCCGTCGAACTCGACCAGCGTCTGCCGCCACTGCACCTGCCCGGCCTCGACGAAGAACCCGAGCGAGCGGCTGAGCGACTGCATCCCGCTCATCGCGGCGGCGACCGTGTCCGCGTTGTCCTTCCCGAAGTCCCTCGTCCGGGCCATCAGCAGGCCGTCGGCGGAGACGAGGACCGCGTGCAGTGCCCCCGGAATCTCCAGGGCGCTGTCAAGCATCCATGACAGATCGTCGTTCACGAGACCTCATGCCCTTCGCTGCTCGCACCACGTGTGCTGCTCGTCTGATCCGCCGCGTCCGGGCGCGCGGCCCGTCCGGATTGCGTACCGCGCTGGAACGCCCCCATGATCGCGGCGGTTTCGGCACCGGAGCGGGTCGCCGTGGGCGTCTCCGACGTGCCGCCGGTCACGATGGCCATCGGCCGCTTGCGGCGCCGCCGCGGCAGACCGTCGTCGGTCGTGGCCGTGGTCACCGCGGAGGTGGGGCCGCTCGGCTCCGTCGCGGACCCGGCGGACGCGGCGTGGACGGCCGGTGCCGGGGCCTTCTTCTCCGGCATGCCGGTGAGCAGCTCGTGCGGCAGCAGGAGGACGGCGCGGACGCCTCCGTACGGTGAACTGGAATCCACGGACACCTCGAAGCCGAAGCGCTCACAGAGCACCCCGATCACGGCGAAACCGAACTGCGGCGGGCTGCCGAGTCCAGAGACTCCGGAGACGCGCTCGGTCGACAGGAGTTTCCCGGCCCTGGCCCGCTCCTCGTCGTTCATGCCGACACCGGCATCGTCGACGACGATACAAATTCCCTTGGGCACGGTACGAATATTGATCTCGACCACGGTGTCCGGGCTGGAATAGCTCGTCGCGTTGTCGAGAAGCTCGGCGAGAGCAAGCGCCACCGGTTCGACGGCGCGGCTCGTGATGCCGAAGTCGACCTGCGAGAGAATCTCCACCCGGCGGAAGTGGCGGATTCTTCCCTGCGCGCTGCGGACCACGTCGTAGACCGAGGCGACCTCGCGCTGCCGGCCCAGCCAGCCGTCACAGAGGACGGCGATGGACTGGGCGCGCCGGCCGAACTGGGAATTGGTGTGGTCGATCTCCAGGAGATCGTGGAGCATGACGGAATCGCCGTACTTGCTCTGCAGTCCTGAGATGACCAACTGCTGCTCGGCGGCAAGGCCCTGAAGGGTCCGCATGGCGGACTTGAGGACCGATTTTGTCGAGTCCTGGGCCCGTTCCTTCTCGTCCTCGACGGATTTCGAGTAGCTGTTCTCCAATGCGGAGTAGTGGGCCTTGAGCTCCTCGGTCTCCTGCCGTAAAGTCCGTATCGCCTTGCGCTGGCGAAGAATTACGGCTACGGCGCCGAGGGTGGCAGCCAAGAGGGCCCAGATCACTGGGTTCTGTGCGTAATACGTCATAAGGCTCTCTTCAGGCGACTGACGGTCAGTTGCTGAACTCCGTCAATGCGGGTGGACCGGCGGACCGTTCGTGCGGGGGTCAACCGTACGGAAGGTCGCCGAGGTCGGAGATGTCGTCGTGCACCCATCCACCGCTCCGTAAGCGAAGCGATCTTATCACTGGGTCACGAACAGGTGACCGACCGTCAATATGGGGTCGTCTGGCGGAGCTTGACACCATTCGGCCGCGGGCCTTAGTGACGCGCCGAGGCGGGGCGGGGGGCGGGGGGAACCGGAATCCGGACGCACCGGGGGCCGCCGGGCTTCCGGCCGGCGGAGGGCGATTCCGTCGCGCGTGACGGGAACCTCCCGTCGCCGTTGTCACTCCTGATCGGTAGGGCAGGGGGGCGGCGCAATGAGCGTGCCGGATTCCCGGTGCCTGCGCGGCTCGCGCCCACCGAGTCGACGAGGAACCCGAAGAAGCCGAGGTAGCAACATGCCCCTGTCGCCCCGCCGCAGACTGACCGTCACGGCCACGCTGATCGCCGCGCTGGCCGGCGCAATCACCCCCGTCACGACCGCGTCCGCCGCGTCGGGATCGTCCGCCGCGCACGCCCTCCGGGCCGCACCCACGGCTCCCGCTCCCGTACCCGCTCCCGACATGGACGGCGTGCTCGGGGCGCTGAACGCCGCCATGGCCAACGGCGCACCCGGCGCGATGGCCCGGTTCACCGGCCCCGACGGCGCCGAGACGCGGACCGTGGGCGTCCGTGACCGCGTTTCGGGCGCGCCGATGGACATCAAGGCCCGGTTCCGGATCGGCAGTGTCAGCAAGACCTTCTCCACCGTCGTACTGCTCCAGCTCGTGGACGAGGGCAGGCTCGAACTCGACGAGCCGGTGAACCGCTATCTGCCCGGGCTGCTGCCCGACGACAGGATCACGGTCCGGCATCTGCTCAGCCACCGCAGCGGTCTGGGCGAGTACACCGACGCGATGTTCGACAAGACCGTGCCCGGCTTCGAGGCCGTACGGAACCGGGTGTTCACCTACCAGGAGCTCGTAGACCTCTCGTTGAGCCTGCCGCGCACGACCGAGCCGGGCGTCGCGTACAAGTACTCGAACGCCAACTTCGTCGTCGTCGGCATGCTCATCGAGAAGCTCACCGGCAGGCCGGTCGCCAAGGAGTACGAGCGCCGCGTCATCAGGCCGCTGGGCCTGCGGAACACCTCGTACGTACACCCCGACACCCGCATCAAGGGCCTCCACGCGCGCGGCTATCTCCACCCCGACGAGGAGGGCGCGCCGCTCGTCGACTCGACCGAACAGACCGTCTCCTGGGCGCAGTCGGCCGGAGCCGTCGTCTCCAGCCCCGCGGACCTGAACACCTTCACGACCGCGCTGATGCGCGGCTGGCTGCTGTCGCCGCGCATGCTGGACGCGATGACCACGGTCACCCCGACCGATGCCGTCGGCACCCGCTTCTACGGCCTCGGTCTGCGGCGCTACAACCTCTCCTGCGGCACCCAGGTGTACGGCCACACCGGCACCGTCCAGGGCTTCTACACCTACGCGTTCGCGACCCGGGACGGCCGGCGCAGCCTCGCCGCGATGGCGAACACCTCGAACCGGGGCGCCGCGAACACGGCCCTCGGCGGCACGCTGGAGGCGGCGTTCTGCGGGCCGAAGCCGACGGCGCAGCGCGGCTTCTCGGCGGCGCGACCGGCCGAGTCCGACCTGACCGAGAACCGCTGAGCGAGGTGGGACCGGAGGGTGACGGCCCGAGATCCCCGCGCGGCTGTCAGGATGCGGGGATGGACTACGAGTACGTGGCCGGGATCCTCGGCCGTGGCGGTGTCGCCGCGGTCGAGGCGGCACTGAAGGACTACGCCGGACACGCGAGCGCGGAGGAGGCGGACGCGGCCGTCGACCTGGCATGCCGGGTCATCGCGGACGAGACGACCCGGCTCGAAGAGCTGGCCGCCCGCCGGGAGGCCCGAATCCAGGCCCTCGAAGCCGAGGCGACCGACCTCCGCCGCGAGATCGCCGACGCGCTCCCGATGGAGCGACCCTAGGACAGCTGACGCGGTCGCCACGGGATCGCTCCGCCGGGAAGGGGGCTCCTTCACCGGCGGCGCTGGCCGGGCGCCGTCGGCTAGCCGCCGCCGGTCGGGCGCCGTCCGTCGGGAACCGCGGTCGGGCGTCCCGGCCGGGCACCGCCAGCCGGGCGTCCCGGGAGCGTCCCGGTGGCCGAGGGGCTCCTGCATCGGCTCCGCCAGCCGGGCGTCCCGGTCGGGCACCGCCGGTCGGGCGCCCCGGTCGGGCAGTCCTGTCGGGCATCCCGACCGGGCGCCGCCAGCCGGGCGCCGTCGGCTAGCCGCCGTCGGTCGGGCGCCGTCGGTCGGGCGTCGCGGCCGAGCAGCGCCAGTCGGGCGTCCGGGCTGAGCGTCCCGGTGGCCGAGGGGCTCCTGCATCGGCTCCGCCAGCCGGGCGTCCCGGTCGGGCACCGCCGGTCGGGCGCCCCGGTCGGGCAGTCCT